>JBMORW010000001.1:0-1970 GCA_049322695.1 Bacillota bacterium
TCTGCTACTGCTGATTTTGTATTGCCTCCATATACTCCGTCGACTATGAGTGGTTCCTGATCTGTTCCCATAAGGCTGTTTATCTGCTTTTGCAGCAGCTTGTTCTTGCTCTTCTCTATATCATCGGGGGATATGTGCCAGGCACCAAAGTTATCCAGTTATTCTATCAGCCTATCCAACATATCCTTTTGAAGCTTCTTATCCGTAGTTGTATCAGTGTATGATAGTTGCTGTCTGTAAACACATATGCATATACTGTATAACCCATTATGGAACTATGCTCTTTAAGCTGCCTTATGAAATCGCTTTTTATCTATATTTTCTTTGAATATATACTACTTATTGTTTCCTCTAACGATTACATGATATATCCAGCCATAGTATTCTTCTCTCCATGGCTTTCCATATAAAAAGCCTCCTGACAATACCAATATCCTAATATTACCAGAAGGCTCATATTCGGTCAATAACTGGATAACTCCGGTGCCTGACACCTATCTCTTTTGTATCTCTTTTGTATGGTTGCTTTATACTGATTTTATGTCTACTTGTGTGATAAGAAGAAAGGTCACATCAGCCGAAACTGTGTGACCTTTTCCTTCTAATTCTGTACACTAAGATATTGTTTAGCTTTAAGTGTTGCCGTATTGATTGCTAACGGATTAACCTCAAAGTATTTTTTTAAACCAAACTCAAGTACAGGTTTAATTTTATCATTTATACTATTACTAAAAGCATCACAAAACTCACCTATATTTATTGCTTCATAATTAATGCTGGTGTATACTTTACCCAAAATATCTAGTGTAAATCTTCCAAATACATCACATTGATTATCTTTTGGATTTATTATGTCTGGATTTAGTGACTTTATGAGAAACCCAAAGTTTATATAGTAGCTATTTTCATAGTTGGACTTTTGTGTTGCTACTACAATAATTAATTCGTTAGTTTCTGCCCTAAAAATATTTCCTTTAATTTCAAATCCATATTCAGATAATACTTTTGTTAATGCTTTTTTAAACTCTTTTTTATCCATAATACCTCCTAATAAGTGTCCAATACAGTTTTCCATCCGTCACCATATATGCTCTCAACTTCCTTTAAATATCCATCTAATTGCTTTGTACCCGATTTAATTCCATTGGGATTATACGGCTTTAGTTCATAAATTGTCTTTGTTTCAAAATCAATATAGTCTATTCGCTTACCACTTGGTAGTCTAAATTCTTTAAATTTCGTAATATTATCTGCAATGTCAGCTTTATAAGCTTTATGCTTCTCCTGACCCATTTTTAAACTAGACTTAGTATATGGTTTAGTATTAGGCGTTCCCCCATTAACAATTCCACTATTTGCCTTTGCAGCTTCTATTCCAGATAAACCTTCTTCTATGGCATAAAAATCATCCTTATAGAATGAGTCTTTCTTCTTTACAGAACTCCAGTCACTTGCTGCACCTGCAAACACTACCAAGTAAGCTCCACCAACTTCTCCCCATGCATACCCTTCATCGAATAAGTCTTTCATCCATTCTTCTGGATACTGACTCATATCTACTAAATCTGTTGAAGAACCAAACATACCATGTGCAAATCCATCTGAAAATGGCGAATTATATATAAGATAAACTACATCAGGGTCAATCCGATTACCATTTCTGTCATATAATATAGGATTGCCGTACTTATCTGTATTACCGGTGCCATTTTCCTTCGACAGCTGGCTAGCTATGTACTTACCTTCACCATAAAGCTCATATTGAGTAGAATATGATACATCACTCTGCTTAGCAGGCGGTATGCTACCGCCATTCTTCACATTAATAGCATGCAGCAGATTGGAATATGTCTCTATTCCCACTGCGCCGTCAGCTGTAATGCCGAACTCCTTTTGCAGCTCTGCTACTGCTGATTTTGTATTGCCTCCATATACTCCGTCGACTATGAGTGGTTCCTGATCTGTTCCCA
>JBMORW010000002.1:0-25619 GCA_049322695.1 Bacillota bacterium
ATAGTTAAATTAGGTATTTCAAATCCAACTGAAATAAAGCAGATGGAAAAAGGGAAAAGGCAAGAAATCATCAATAAGCTGAAAGCAGTGGAAGGAGTAACAATAAGACAGATTTCGAGAGTAACTGGAACGGCAAAGAGTGTAATAGGCAGGATTTAGGGACAAGGAACCTGTCCCCTATGTCCCTGTATATAATTTCTGGTATATTGAACATACACTTTAATATTGCAGTTAAGGCAGTATGATTAAAGAATCTATTTGGAAGGGTGATATCATATGAAATATATAAAAAGAATTTCTAGTTGTTATAATAGAAGGAGGGAAACTATACTTTAACCCTCCTATTATATGGAGGAATGTATTTTGAACAAGGATTCTATAGTAAAGCATTGGTATGCTTATATGTATGAGCAGCAGGTCATACAAGCAGACGAGGTCAACTTTATACTTTCCATAGTTGGCAATGAACCTAAGAATATTTTAGAAGTCGCTTGCGGAGGAGGAAGGATTTCTGTACCTCTTGCTCATGCAGGTCATTCTGTAACGGGATTTGATTTTGATGAATATATGCTGGAAAGGATTCCACATAAAGCCAAAGGTCTTACAAACCTAACATATTACAAGTCTGATGCTGTAATACAGGATTGGGGCAAAGACTTTGATGTTGTTGTTTTAGCAGGTAACATTCTCTTAAATATTGAGTCGGAAATGGATTATAGGCAAGCGCAAGAACTTTTCATAAAAAAGGCTGCTAACAGTGTCAAGACAAATGGATACTTGTATCTGGATTTTGATTGCTATGACAGATCAGTGCAGGTATCTGTTAAAAGAAATGAATGGGTTTGCTTTGAAGGAACTGACGACTTGGATACCTACGGCAAGTTCATTTTTATTAGCGGGGATTACAATAGTCAGACGCACATTGATACAAGCTATCGTCGCTTTGAGATTTATCCTAAATATGGGGAGATGTTTTCATTCGAACGTACAGTAGTAAAGCATTTTCCAGACTTAGCTCAAGTAAAGCTTTGGCTTGAAAAAGCAGGATGGAATATTGAGTATCTTTATGGAGGATATGAGAGACAACTAGTAGATGAAAAGGCTATTGGGAATCGTGCAATTATATGGGCAAGAAAGTCTTAACTAAAGGGAGACGATACGAGGTACGGAGGAGGATATGTGCCAGGGAAACCTCCGAAATAAATATGTGCCAGGTGCAAAGGTTATTAGGTTGTTGATGTGGAATATCCCTTGCGGCAAAATATGTATAATTATTTTGCCGCAAGGGGTATTTTATTATGGCAAGAGCCTGGAGGATGGAGTACAAGGGCGGAATATATCATGTAATTGCCAGAGGCAATAATAAAGAGTACATTTTCAAGGAAGGTATAAAGCTATACTTGTTCAGGATGAGAGGTACATATTGAAACTAGTAAGGTATATTCATCAAAACCCCGTAAGGGAAGGTATTATAAAGAAGGCAGAACTGTACAAATGGAGCAGCGATATATATTATGGGAAAAATATAAGCAGCTTTATTAGAATTGATATGATATTAAAAATGCTGGATGAAGACAAACAAGCAGCAATAGTTAAGCATAAAGAGTTTATGGAAGAAGTGGAATATGCAGATTACAGTAGGTTAAATGCAATAGGAGACGAAGCATATAGGAATGACTGCTGCGTCAGTAAAAAACATGCTGGATAGGTATGAGGTATAGAATAACCTAATAACCTCTGCTCCTGGCACCTAGAATCCAATGGGTTAGATTGACATAGATGATATACATATAATAAAATTACATTATACTTGATATAAAACAATAAAACTGTTACAAATGTTATGAATGGAGGCATTTTTATGTCTAAGGAGATGGAATTGAGTATTGAAAAACCTGATGATTTATATTCCATTGCCAAAGCATTGGCGTCGGAAGTACGGATAGAAATAATAAAACTGCTTAATTACAACAGCTTAAATGTTAACGAAATTTCAGAGTACCTTGATATACCTGCATCAACTGCGGCAGTTAATGTAAAGATCCTTGAGGAGGCAGGGCTTATACATACAGAGCTGCAGCCGGGTGCCCGCGGCTCCATGAAACTTTGCAGCAGGAAGAGAGATGTTATTAAGATAGTCCTAAAGTCAACAAACCATTCCCATGACAACTCTCACTTCATCAACATGCCCATAGGAAGCTATGTGGACTGTAAAGCAACGCCTACCTGCGGTCTTGTCAGTGAGAAAGGATATATAGACACAGAGGATGATCCAAGAGGGTTTTATAATTCTAACAGGCTGCATGCACAACTGATATGGTTTCACAAGGGTTATCTGGAATATAGATTTCCCAATACTGTTTTGGAAAAAGCAAAGGCAAAGCTGATAGAAGTGTCTTTGGAGCTTTGTTCAGAAGCACCGAATTATCAGAATAACTGGCCATCGGATATCACAATGTGGATTAACGGATTTGACTGCGGGACCTGGACCAGCCCCGGTGACTTTGGGGGAAGAAGGGGAAAACTCAATCCGACTTGGTGGTCAGACGGATCAACGCAGTTCGGAAAGCTAAAGACTTGGAGAGTCAATAAAGAGGGTGCTTTTATAGATGAAAAGAAAAGTGCCAATATCAATATCTCAATGCTGGGCCTGGAAGCTAACGACTATATTACCGTAAGAATTGGAATTAAGGATGATGCTAAAAATGTAGGCGGTATCAATATATTTGGTGACAAGTTCGGGGATTACGAGCAGCATATTGTTATGAGAATAGATTATTAGCAAATATCTGGCGGCATTTTTTAATAAGCAACTTTTCTTCTTGACAGGGATGCTAAATGTTGATAAAATAAAAATGCGAATACAAACAAAATTTATGTTATAATTCAATAATTATGTAATATATATCATCTCTTTTTTTTATCAATACAAACAAAAAAAATATTATAAATCATAAAATATGTTATTAATGTATAGTATAATCCAGCAGTGCTTATCCACGAGTTGCTTGCTTTAGCAAGTTCCTGAAGCTGCGTGAGAGCTTGCGGCTGATAATGATCGATAATCGGCTGCTTTATGTTCTAATAAAACTATGAATCAATTATGGGAGGGGAATCTATGTATAAAAAATTATCAAAGGTGTTAGCATTGATGTGCGTCTTTGCAATACTGCTTTCTATGGCAGCATGCACAACAGAGCCTGCGGCTAATACTGATACCGGGGCAACTCCTACAGCGGCGGCTAACGCCGAGCCGGCAAAAGAAATCGAATTTTGGACGGTTTTCACAGGTCCTGACGGCGAGAACATGGTTAAGATGATTGACGAGTATAACAAAACAAATCCTAAGATTAAGGTAAAGCACGTACCGATTCAAGCTGACGAGCTATATCAAAAAATTCCTACAGCAGTTCAATCAGGACAAAGTGTACCTGACCTTTCAATCGTACACGTAGAAAGAATACGAGGCTTCGTGGATAACGGATTACTTCAGCCTATAGATGACTACATAGCTCAAAACGGTAAAATAAAAGCAGATAATTATGTTAAATCAGCATGGGAAAGAGGGGATGTAGATGGAAAGCACTACAGCGTTCCACTGGATGTTCACTCCTTTGTTACATACTATAATAAAGATTTAGTTGCTAAATATGCTCCAACAGCTTTGGACGATGGAGTTGTTACCTTTGACGAAGTTAAGAAAGCAGGAGAGGCGGCAAAGAAGGATAAGATAATATCAATGGGTATTACCTGGATGCGTGTTAAGTTCCTGTCCTGGTTTGACCAACTTGGCGGAGTACTTTCAGAAGATGGAACAAATCCAAGCTTTGCAAATGAAAAGGGAGAAAAAGTACTGAATACAGTTAAGGAACTTCATGATACAGGCTACACTAATGTTGACGGTGAAGACCCTGTTCAAATGTTTAGAGCAGGTCAAGTTATATTCCTTCCGGAAGGTATATGGATGAAAAATTCCTTTGAAGAAATCAGTACACTTGATTTTGGAATGACTCATATGATTACCTTTGATCCTGCAAAAAAGTCAAACTGGACATCTTCACATCAGATGGTAATGTTCAAAAATCCTGATATGAATTCAGAAAGAGCGGCAGCTGTCATGGACTTCATAGCTTGGATTGGCGAGAACTCGCTGGAATGGGCAAAGGCAGGTCAAGTGCCAGCATGCCTAAGCATAACGAAGAATCCTGAATTTAAGAACATGAAGCAATCCTTCCTGTTGGATGATGCTGATTCCTTAAAGATATTCGATTATACATACTTTGGTTATGCAGTAGAGGCTCTTGATAAAATAGTTTGGGAAGTTCCTTTTGGCAGAATGGAGACAAAAGCTGCACTTGAAAAAGCTCAAAAAGAAGTTCTAGACAGAATTGCTAATAAATAGCTTCTTTTATATAATTATATACTAAGGCTGTATATCAGCCCCTTAAAAATAGGTGGAACAGCACATACGTGTCGTTCCACTTTTAAAAAGAGGTGAAAGTATGAAAAGTCAACAAGTCCTAAGTTCTGCAGCTGTCACTCGATACAGCAGAGGCACTAAGAAAGGATTTAATTTCGACAAGCTTATTCCATACTTGTTCATTTTCCCGCACTTGATGATATTCATTATTTTTTTTGCAATACCTGCAGTGACGGGTATATACATATCATTTACGAAATGGAATCTGTACTCAACACCTCAGTGGATAGGATTAAAAAACTACTATGAGATACTTATTAATAGCGACTCAACCTTCTATCACCAGCTTTACAACGGCTTGTTCAACACAATGAAGTTTACACTTTTTACTGTGCCGTTTTTCATTATAATACCTTTGCTTCTGGCAGTAGCTCTAAATACTAAAACTTATGGAAGCAAGTTCTTCCAATCCTTATTTTATATGCCCACTCTGCTGTCCATATCTACTGTTATACTCACATGGATATTCATGTTTCATAGAAATCTTGGTCCAATAAACAATATTCTGGGTATAAACGTAAACTGGTTCGGAGAACAACCCTTTACCTGGATAGCTATTGTAATCATAACACTATGGTGGGGTATAGGCGGAAACATGGTTATATACCTTGCCGGGCTGAACGGGATAGAAAAAACTCTATATGAAGCTGCAGAGATAGATGGAGCAAACACAATACAAAAGTTTTTTAATGTGACAATTCCCGGTTTGAAGAATCAACTGGTTTACACATTGGTATTAACTACAATAGCACAGTTCAACGTCTACGGACAACCGCTAATGTTCTCTAAGGGCGCCCCCGGTGAATCAACAAGAGTGCTTATGATGTATATAAGAGAGCTTGCATTCGGAACGGGAGAATCTATTGCGGGCTTGGCATCGGCAATGGCAGTAGTACTTGGTTTATGCATTTTGGCGGTTTCTATTATACAATTTTCATTTTCACGCAAAATGGATTAATAGAAGGGGAGAAGAACATGAGAATATCTAAGAAAGATTTGCCAAAGCTTGCAGCATTTGTTTTTTTGGCGGGATTCGGTATCATATTTTTAGTCCCTTTGTTATGGACGCTGTTGACATCCTTTAAGGCGGAGATTGAAATCCAAACATTGGGGTATAGGTTCTTCCCTGTTAAATGGACTCTGGAGAATTATAAGGATGCGATTTCAAATACATCATCGGCTCCTATTGCAAGATGGTTTTTAAACTCCGTTCTTATATCTACAACTCATACAGTTTTAGCGCTGATAATAGTTTCAACGTCTGCATATGCATATGCCAAGCTGGAATTCAAGGGCAAAAACTTTATTTTCTGGTCTCTTATGACTACTATGATGTTTCCTTCAGTTATAAATCTTATACCCCTATATAAGATAGTTCAGGCACTTGGCTGGGTAGATAACCCTTTGGCTGTTATAGTTCCTGGACTTGGTGGAGTATTCAACATTTACCTCGTTCGTCAGTTTATGCTGGGAATACCCAAGGAGCTCAGTGAGGCAGCAAGAATAGATGGGGCCAATGAGTGGCAGATTTTTACACGTGTTATTGTTCCTTTATCAAAACCCGCACTTACAGTTGTAGCTCTGTTTGCCTTTACAGGTTCATGGAACGATTTCCTATGGCCTTCCATTGTAATGAACAGTATAGAAAAAATGCCCCTTACTCCTGGGCTAAGGCTGCTTCAAGGGGTTTATGACATTGAAAGAGCACATTTAATGGCTTCTGCTATTATATCGATTTTACCAACCTTCATTTTATATTTGTTTGCACAGAAGTTCTTTATGAAAGGAATATCACTGTCTTCAGGTGTAAAAGGATAGCTTAATAATTTACAATTGACAGAGTAACTTTACTAGGAGGAATTAAGATGAAAAAGCAACTTCCAAGACCGGAGTACCCTCGTCCACAGTTTGAAAGGGAATGCTGGTTCAATCTAAACGGTCAATGGGGTTTTTCTTTTGATGATGATAATATAGGAATAAAGGACAGATGGTATAAGAAATCAAATTTTAATCAAGCAATAACAGTACCTTTTACATATCACAGTGAACTTTCGGGAGTTAACGATAAGGATGTTCATGATATAGTGTGGTACAGCAAGAATTTTGATCTTCCACCTACCTTTGGCGGTAAAAGAGTAATTCTGCATTTTGGAGCAGTTGATTACACAGCCGATATATGGGTCAATGGCGAGCATCTGGCCATGCATGAGGGAGGCCATACACCCTTCAGCGTAGAAATTACAAATGTAGTAAAAGAGAAGGATAATACGATAATAGTAAGGGCAGAAGATTTTTGTACTGATCTCGAGCTTCCGAGAGGAAAGCAGTACTGGAAAAAATCACCGGACACCATTAATCATAATATATTTTATACGCGTACCACTGGCATATGGCAGACTGTATGGCTGGAAGGCGTTGCAGAGACCTATCTTAAGAAGGTTTGGATTACAACGGATATTGATAAAAAGAAAGTTTGTGTGGAGTATGAAGTGGATGGAAGCTGCAAGGGCGTTAGAATGAACGTTGAAATAAAGCTTGGTGACAAGGTACTGGTAGATGACAGCTTGAACATGCTGAATAATAGAGGGAAAAGGGAATTCTGGCTGGATCAGGAGATAACACTTGACTGGAATCATCAGGAAACCTGGGTTTGGACTCCTGAAACTCCGATATTATTTGATATAAGATTCAGACTTATTCGAAATGGTGCTGAGCTGGACGAGGTTTACTCATATTTTGGCATGAGAAAGGTGTCGGTAGTTGATGGCGTTTTCATGCTAAATAACCGTCCGTACTATCAGAAAATGCTTTTGGACCAAGGCTACTGGGAAGATTCTTTATTAACTGCCCCTAGTGATGAGGCTTTTGTTAAAGATATCGAGATGGGCAAACGTATGGGATTCAACGGAGTCCGCAAGCATCAGAAGGTAGAGGACCCAAGGTTCCTATATTGGGCTGATAAAATGGGCTTTCTTGTTTGGGGAGAAATGCCAAGTGCTTATACGTATTCGAGAAAATATGTTAAGCGAATGACTACAGAGTGGATTGAAGCAATAGAAAGAGATTACAACCATCCGTGCATAGTGGTATGGACTCCTCTTAATGAGTCCTGGGGAGTGGATTGTATAATGAATAACAGTGATGAGCAGGCTCATTCCACATCAATGTATTGGCTGACAAAGTCCATAGACCAGACAAGATTGGTTATATCTAATGATGGCTGGGATCATACAAAATCCGATTTGCTTACTATTCATGATTATGAATGGAAGAAGGATATTTTGAAGGAAAGATACTGTAGCATTCAGAATATACTGAAAAGCAGACACTCCGGAAGAGGGATGTATGCCCAGGGCTGGAGCTATCAGGGTGAACCTGTTGTAGTTTCGGAGATGGGAGGTATTTCATTTGAAAAGGGCAGCTGGAAAGGTTGGGGATACTCATCTGCAGAATCAGAGGAGGACTTCATACTGCGTTATTATCATATAGTGTCTGCTATACTTGAGTCTCCTAAGGTGCAAGGCTTTGTTTACACTCAAATAGCAGATGTTGAGCAGGAAATCAATGGTCTTATGACTTTTGACCGAATACCAAAGGCAGATCCGGATATTATACGTTTGATAAATGAAGGCAAATGGAAGCCGGAAATATAAACAGTCATAGAAATATACATGGTTAATGATATGCTAAGTAAGGGTAAACACCCTATATAGGAGGATATCATTGGCCTGTTTTCCTTTATATAGGGATTTTGGCCGTATATAAAAGCATATAAGTGAGGTTATGGGTATGGGAAAATCAAAAAAAAGTAGTATAATCATATTATTAATGTTAATAGCCGCTGTGTTAAGCTGCTGCGGTCTTTGGAGGGCTGATGGCATGGAGGAAAAAGAGCTTAAGCTGCTGAGTGATAAGGATGTGGGGGACAGGTTTTATCAAAATCCTGTAGGCAATATATTCAATATAGGTGACCCTTTTGTTTTGAAGGCGTCAGATGGCAAGTACTATTGCTATCCTACCTCCTGGAATATGGGCTTTAAAGCTTGGGAATCAGCTGATATGGTGAACTGGTATGATATTGGACCGGTTTATAAAGGGTATACATCTTGGGGAACATTGGATTTCTGGGCTCCTGAGGTTGTTGAATATAACGGCAGATATTATATGTATTATACTGCCCGCTGGAAAGAAAACAAGAGCCTTAGGATAGGTGTTGCTGTAAGTGATTCACCTAAGGGTCCATTTAAGGATGTATATGATCATCCTATGTTTGATTTTGGCTATGCAGTCATTGACGCTAATATACTTATTGATGAAGACGGCAAAAAGTTTATGTATTATTCTAGGGATTGTTCTGAAAACATAGTGGATGGAAAACATGAAAGTCACATATATGGCATCGAACTTAATGATGATATGATATCCGTTAAAGGAGAACCGGTTTTGCTCACCAGGCCGGATCAAGGGTGGGAAAAATACTCTGGAAATGACTGGAGATGGAATGAAGGCCCAACTGTTTTTAAGCGCAATGGTAAGTATTACTTGATGTATTCAGCCAATTTTTATGCAAGCAAAATGTACTCCATTGGTTATGCGACCTCTGACAGCCCATTAGGCAAATATGAGAAATATGAGAATAACCCTATTTTAGAATCGGAGATAACTTGGAAGCATGTATCAGGACCCGGCCATAACAGTATTGCTGCTTCTCCTGACGGCTCAGAGCTCTTTATAGTGTATCATACTCATACCAACCCCAAGGAGGGTGGTGGCAACAGACAGATATTTATAGACCGTATGGGTTTTCGTAAAGATGGAAGTATATATGTAAACGGTCCCTCAGTTACTCAGCAGCTTATGCCATCTGGTGCTATGGAATATACGAATATTGCAAAGACCTCTGTCATAACAACAAGCTCAGAGAAGGAAGGCTTTAAAAAAGACTTCCTCATCGATGGGGAAATAGGCATATATGCAAAATTCGGCGAAAATCAATGGGTAGGTACAACTGATAAGGGCTCTGTGTGGATTAAAATGGAATGGGACAAGAATCAAAAAATGTCAGGCGTGCTTATATATAATAGCGCTCTCATAAACACGAAATTGAACAGTTGCAAGCTTGTATTCAGTAACGGTTATGTTGTAAGCAAGCTGGACTTTCCCCAAGAGCCGGGAGCAGCAGCCACAGCATGCTTTGAGGAGATGGAAGTCAAATGGGTGAGGATTGAGCTTGGTGCATCAGGAGACAGTCGAGAAATTGGTTTGTCAGAAATAGTTGTTATTGGAAAGAAGCAGTAAAGGTGGGTAATGAATGAACATTGAGAAAAAATATTTCGGTAGGCTTCCAGGCGGGGAAGATGTATATGAATATGAGCTTTCCAATAGCTCTGGCTTTAAGGTAAAGGTACTGAATTACGGGGGAATTATAACTGAGATACTAGCTCCTGATAGTAAAGGTATACACGAAAATGTTGTTTTAGGCTTTGATAATTTGGATATATACATAGACAATCCTGCTTATTTTGGTGCTATTGTTGGAAGAACGTCGGGGAGAATCTCCAATGCGACTTTTCAGCTAAATGGAAAAAGATATGATTTACATCCAAATGACAGAGGAAATAATCTCCATGGAGGTGAAAAGTGCTTTTCAAGAATAGTATGGGCAGCAAAGGAGTTCCTGTCGGAAAAAGCAGCAGGTATCGTAATGTGCTATAGAAGTCCAGACATGGAGGAAGGTTTTCCTGGGAATCTTGATGTTGAGGTAACGTACACCATTGATGAGCAAAACAGTTTGAGCATAGATTATAAATGCAGCTCAGACAAGGATACGCTTGTTAATCTAACAAACCATAGCTACTTCAATCTTTCGGGGAATGTTAAAAGAAGTGCGCTGACACAGAAGCTGCAGATCAATGCATCAAAATATATAAATGTTGATCCTTATATAATACCCATAGAAGTCCAAAGTGTTGAAGATTCTCCATTTGATTTAAGAAAACCAAGGGTGCTTGAGGAATCCATTGATTTTGAAAATGTACAGTTAAGGCATGGAAAGGGGTATGATCATCCCTTCATATTAGATGGCTCTCCTGCTGCTATATTATGTGACGAAATCAGTGGAAGACAGCTGGTTATTGAAACAACAGAACCTTGTATTGTATTTTATTCTGGGGGTTACATAGGCAGTAAACTGATGTTCAAGGAAGGGGTACGCTCAAAGGATTTTGATGGTATTTGCCTGGAAACTCAATGGTATACTGATTGCATGAACAATAACTTTCCCAAAAGGATCCTTAAAACGGGGGAGGTATTTGAAAGCAGGACTACCTATAAGTTTTCTATAAAAAATGATTTGTGATCAAAGAGAAGCCTTTTACTTCTCGCTGTGCTATAATGGCAAGCTGTTGGACTATGCTTATTATCAGAAGATGGAAAAGCAGGCGGCTTTAGTATGGTATTATTTTAACATAGAAAAAGTGACCGTTCCTACTGCATTATACTACTTCTATATGACACTATTTTCTAGGTTATGCTATTATTGTACTAAATTTAAACATGTTTAATTTTGTCTGTACTTGGATGCAAATACAGTTTAAGATTGTAGCTGAAGCTGCAAAACTTAACTAATATAGTTACTACTATTAGTTGAGATCAAAATAAGCTAAAGATAGGTGTGATATATATGATCAAGCCGGCAAGACTTAAAAAAGGAGATAAAATTGCTATTGTAAGTCTATCATGGGGAGGACTGGGTGATGACGCTTTTCGGCATAAGTACTACATAGCCAAAGAACGACTTGAAAATTTATTTGGTCTTGAGGTACATACAATGCCCCATGCCTTAAAAGGCGCAGAGTTTTTAGCGAAACATCCCGAATTGAGGGCCAAGGACTTAATGGATGCATTTAAAGAACCATCCATAAAAGCAATATTCTGTGCAATTGGCGGAGATGATACTATTCGATTGCTGCCTTACATTGACTATAACATAATCAGAAGCAATCCTAAGATTTTTATGGGATATTCAGACTCCACCGCAAATCATTTTATGATGTATAAGGCTGGAGTAGCTTCATTCTATGGTCCTTCTATTATGTGTGAATTCGGTGAATATGTCTCCATGTTCGAGTATACTATAGAAGCCATTTACGATATCCTTTTCAAAGACAGTATGAATTACGAGATAAAATCAAGTCCATTTTGGTCTAAGGATCATGTTGAATGGAATGAAGCCAATATGAACGTACGTAAGAGCCTAGTCAAGGAAGAAAATGGATATGAAGTTCTTCAAGGAAAAGGGCATGTTCAAGGCTTCTTGTTTGGAGGCTGTCTAGATGCCTTAATGCTTTATAATGGCACCAGCATTTGGCCTTCAATCGACCAATGGAAGGGTTCTCTGCTGTTCTTAGAAACCAGCGAAGAAAAGCCTTCTCCCGACTATGTGAAATGGACATTCAGAAATCTTGCTGCACAAGGAATATTAAAGGTGATAAACGGAATTCTTGTGGGAAAGCCCTATTTGGGAATATATTACGAGGAATATAAGCAAGCAATTTTGCAGGTAGTTAGGGATGAAGAAGGCTTAGAACATCTTCCCATTCTCTATAATCTGAATTTTGGACATACTCAGCCTATTGGAATTATACCATATGGCATTTTAGCTGAGATTGACTGTGAAGCCAGAAGCCTAAGACTATTGGAAAGCGCTACCCATGACTAGCTTTAACAATGGTGTATCAGTTATATAATAATGGAGGTAGTTATTATGAGTACGGAAATATATTATTTTTCAGGAACAGGAAACTCGTTATTTGTTGCAAGAGAACTCCAGAAAAAGTTGCCTGATTCACTCATAATTCCAATCATAAGTCTTTTGCATAAAGATACTATTAAAACCAACGGAAAAACAATAGGTATTGTCTTCCCATGCCATGCTTTGACAATTCCTATTGCATTGAAACATTTTATTAAAAAGCTTGATGTGCAATCAGCAGAATACATTTTTGCAGTTGCAACACGGTATGGAACTGCATTTAAAGGATTTAGTCCTATATCAAAACAGCTAAAGAAAAAAAATAAGCAGCTAAATTCACAGTTTATACTTAACATGTGCCATAACGAGGCACCACGAAGTGATAAAAATTATGTTGTTCCTTCAAAGTCAGATATTCTTGAAATAGAAGCTGCTGCTCTACAGAAAATTGATGAAATCAGCAATATTGTAAAAAATCAAAGTTCATTTGCTGAAAAGGATAAAAGTATTATTGTTGAAAGCTCAACAAATCCTATAATTGGTTTTTTAATTGAGCAAATAGTTGTTTTTTTAATGAATATTTCTGAATATATCGGAGGAGTCAACTATTTCTATTGTGATAGTAAATGTAACGGCTGTGGTATATGCCAAAATGTATGTCTGTCAGAAAAAATCAAAATTGTAGATAAAAAGCCTGTTTGGCAGAAGGATGTATTATGCTATATGTGTTATGCCTGCGTTAATTATTGTCCGAAGCAATCTGTTCAGGTAAAAGATATTCATGGTGTGAAATCTTATACTACCCAAAATGGCAGATATCCTCATCCTTATGCAACAGTAAATGATATCTCAGCGCAGAAGAAATATCTTTAAAGTTATGGAGTTCCTATTAATATGTTTTATTAGAAACAGATTTTATCAAGCAGGTTAAATACCCGGTTTATATTTACTTTCAATACAATTATTTTTGCTATAAAACACCAGGGATGGCTATTTTTGCTTAAGGTTTACTTGCCGATAGTTATTGACTCAAATGTAAGTATAGAAATACATGCAATGAACATATATATCACTGGGGAAAGCTGCATTGCCCATATGACTATCTAAAAATCGTGTTGGACTTCAAGCTTGATTCTAGTTGGATGTATTTCTAAGAAAGACATCGTAATAGTTTTGGGTATTTATTTTTTTGACATAAAAAAGTAACCGTTTCTATTGCATCAAAAAATGCCAGACATCGAGTTTATAAGTATATTTACAAAGCTTCATAATATCTTCACAGGAATCCTGTATTATAGTGTTGTGGTTAACATAAAACTATAAAATATAGGAGGAGCAAAATGAAAAAAATTATAACACTAGTTATTGCCTTTGCCATAATGTCCGCTTCTTCCATGTTTGTCTTTGCTGATAATGCAGTGTCAAACATGGCAGTTGAAAAGGGTGGAATGCACATTGCCCAATGCGCAAAAATGATGGATAAGGGTATCTCAGAGTGCGCTAAAATGGATATATGCAATAAGTAGCCTGCAATATAAAGAAATGGAGTAATCAAACAGATTACTCCATTTCTTTATATTCGTATAATAACACTTATGGTTTGCTTCTCTTATTTGCTTTTATTCCTGATGTATATATGCTTTATCTTATAATTACTTGATTCTCTTTCCTCTATCTCAAACTCCTTCAGGCTCTTCACCAAAGGTGTAAGCTTCGTATATCCATAGTTTCTGGCATCAAAATCAGGCTGTTTTTTGGAAATGAGATTTCCCACATCAGCAAGGAAAGCCCAGCCTTCTTCATCAGCTACATCATTTACTGATGTGGTTATCAGATTAATGATATCCTTTCCAATTCTTACAGGTATATTTGACGGCTCATGCTCAACTGCGTCCTTTGTCGGTCTGTTAATGATTTCAATATAAATGAACTTGTCACAGGCAACAATGAAGGAGTTAGGGGTTTTACGCTCACCTATACCGATTACCTTCATGCCAGCCTCGCGAAGCCTGGTAGCTAACCTGGTGAAATCGCTGTCACTTGATACAATGCAAAAACCATCAACCTTCTCAGAGTACAATATGTCCATTGCATCAATAATCATGGCTGAATCTGAGGAGTTTTTACCTGATGTATAGCTGTATTGCTGTATAGGAGTAATTGCACTTTCCAGCAAAGCGCTTTTCCAGCCTGATAAGGTAGAGTTAGTCCAATCTGCATATATTCTTTTTATAGTTGGAGTACCGTATTTTGCTACTTCTTCTAATATACCCTTAATATTTTTATAAGGTACATTTTCTGCATCAATAAGAACTGCCAGTTTCATATCTGTAGCTTCTATCATAGTTTTTCTCCCATCAAAATTGTTAATCAATATACCCTCACATCAATATGAAGGATATCAATATTATAGATAAATTATACATATAAATGGCAAAAAAAATCAACGTTAAATCACTATGGAGATGGGACATTGCGGGGGAAGCGCTTGATATGTGCCCATTTTGCTGTGTCGCAGGTTTGACTCTTATTTTTGTATAGTTTTTTGTCATCAACGGAAAAAATATTTGATATTGTGAAAAAAGGTAAAAATCTTTTCTTGACCCAAGGGTCAGTTTTGTGTTACGATAAAACTGACCCTTGGGTCGGTTTTGTATGAGTTTGTGAAAGCAGGTGGTATTTATAGACTATTTAAAAAGAGCAGAAATAATAGATAATGCTATGAAGGAGTTTGCAGAGCACGGATATGAAAAGGCAAATACGAATAGAATCTGCAAAGCGGCGAATGTGTCAAAAGGGTTAATATTTCATCATTTCGGATCCAAGCAAAATCTCTATATAAGTGTAGTGGAAAAATGCATTGATGATATACTGATGTTTTTTAAGTCGTTATCTGTAAAAGATGAAGACTTCATAAAATCTTTATCAGCGTACTATCAGCACAGATTTAATTTTTTTAAAAAACATCCAATGCATTACAAAATGCTGATGCAGGCGATAAATGCAGCTCCAAAAGAGCTAAGGTCAGAAATTGAAGAAAAAACAACTGAGCTGAACAACCTGGCTGAGAGCATTCTTATAAGCTGTTTTGAAAAAATACAGCTTAAGGAAGGTGTGAAGCGTGAAATGGCTCTTAGTATAATAATAATGGTTCTAAACGTAATAGAAAGCAAATATGCTCCCTTGCTTTCTGACAGCGGCGGTTTTTCAGGTGAACAGGCGAATACTCTGTCTGAGGAATGTGATGAGCTTATCAGATTGGTGCTATATGGAATTGCAGTTCAATAGGTATTGGAGGAGGGTTAGTAATGAGCAAGTCTGAGGTTTATTATTTTTCGGGTACAGGCAATTCCCTGGCTGTTGCAAGATATTTGGCAGAAAAAACCAATGGAATGCTGATACCTGTATCAACCGTCATTGAAAAAAGCTGCATAGAAAGTGATGCAGATGTAATTGGTATAGTTTTCCCGGTATACAATCACGGGATTCCGTTGATTATCAGGCGATTTGCTGAGAAAATAGAGGACCCGGGAAGTAAGTATATATTTGGTATCTGCACATACGGAGGCAATCCGTGCATTGCTCTTGAATATCTGGACAATATACTAAAGCTGAAAAAAGGCAGGCTTGCCGCAGGCTTTGCCATAAAAATGCCCTATAACTATATATCTCCCACTTTAACGATAAAAGATTTCTTCGGTTCCTTCACACTTAGGGAAGTACCCCTTGAGGATCAGCAAAAGATGTTCATTGAATGTAACAAAAAGTTAGAGTTTATCAGTGGATATATAAATGCTCGAAAAGAAGGTGTGCTGGAAACTAAGTTAAAAGCAGTCGAAAATTTAATAGATTATTTGAATTTGAGAGATACGATGCAAAAAGCTGCTTGGTTGAAGGTTGCCGGATTTGGTGGCAGTACAGAACTGACTTTTCAAGAGAGCATACAGTTAATGGACCATGGCTTTTACTGTGATAATAAATGCAAGCATTGCAGTACCTGTGCGAAGGTCTGTCCGGTGAATAACATTCGGATGGATAACGGGAGACCCATATGGAATCATCATTGTGAACAATGCTTTGCATGTCTCCAATGGTGCCCTGAAGAGGCAATACAGTATGGCAAAAAAACAACAGGAAGAAAAAGGTACCATCACCCGGATGTAAAGCTGCAAGATATGTTTTTATAGGAGAAAAGGAGGTAGGGAAATGATTGCGATTCATGAAATGATAAAATCAGGTATATTACTTGCAATAACTATAGGAATGGGAATTTTACTGAGTATTAAAGGGAAACCATATAATGGGATTGTTTTCACATTACATAAGCTGACTGCACTTGGAGCAGCCGTATTTGCATTTTTATATTTTCGTACAATAATAAAAAGTTTTGACGGCAAAGCAATTTTATATATAACTATTATAGCTTTCATACTGTCGATTTTAGCTCTTTTCATTTCGGGGGCTCTTTTAAGCCTTGGAAAAGCTCCATATCATATAATCCGGGTTGTTCATATTATCGGTACTATACTTTCTATAGGAAGTGTTTCTGCTTTTATGTATTATTTACTATCGAAAAAGTAGAGGGATAAGGAGACGGGTATCTTGCCATGAGCTTGTAGTGTGGTTATATTGTTTTGTGCAAGTAATCAGGCAATCAACTACAACAGAATATAAGTATTAGTTCTCAGTTGTATGAGTCACATTCAAAGAAATACCTTTTCTTATCAGGAATGAGGAAATGACTTAATACAGCACCAAGGAAAAGGGAAGAGGTGGTGATGCAGATGCCTGTTATTAATATTAATATTGAGCAGGGCTTAAAAGTAGGGTTTAAATACTTACCTGGCGGCCTTGTTGAGTGTATATTTATTTTGGCTGATGAATCGGATGCTTTGACCCAAATTACTAACCAAAGTATGGGACATACAGAAGAAAAAGAAGCTCTATTCCAAAATGCATTACCAGAAGTAAGCCAATATAAAAGAATTAATGTGATAGAAATTGCTAACGGATATAAGTACAAGAAGAAAGATACCTGTGAAATTTACAATGAAGCATTAAGTAAAAGGGAAACTGATGTAATAAGGCTGGTATCAGCAGGTTTATCCAATAAGAAAATTGCAGAAAAGCTTTATATATCAACATGCACTGTCAAAAAGCACATAAACAGTATATATAGTAAGCTGAAAGCCAAAAACAGGGTGCAGGCAGTGGAAAAGTTTAAACTATTGTTAATAGATACCAGAAACGACAGCTAGACAGTTGTTGAATAATAGAGTTCAGGTTACATCAAAAAAGCAGTGGAGGCGACTTCTGCTGCTAACGCTGCTATTAAATGAAGGGACAGAATTAACACGGATGGATGCAGCAGCTGCTGGCATTAAGCTTGCGGCTGTTTATATTTATATAGAGCTTTTCTCAGACATATGGATAAATAGTGCGTAATATAAGTAGAAGCAGAATGAATTGGAAGGGGGAGCATTATGAAGAAAAAAATGTTCATTACGGTTGGCGTATTGTTTTGTGTATTACTAATTGGATTTTCTATTTTCTACTTTGCCTATATCGTACCGTCGAACAAAATTTTGAACGAAGTGAGAAATACAGAAATACAAAATATTGATCTGAGCCGGGTGGCTGACGGCAGCTATGTAGGGGAGTTCAAATACAGTAAAACGGTTTGCCGGGTAGAAGTAATTGTAAAGAATCATAGGATCGAGGACATAAAAATACTGGAAAACGGTAAGACGGATTATGCGAAAAGAGCTGAGGCCGTAGTCCTTAAAGTTATTGAGGAGCAGATGACTGATGTGGATGTGGTAGCAGGAGCCACGACAACAAGCAAAGCACTGTTGAAAGCAGTGGAGACGGCACTGAAATAAGCAAAATAATTGAGTATATAATGGAAAAGAGGCAGCGGCATGTCCTCATGATTCTGTTAACAAACTCTGTTGTGATACGGACCGGCTTCTGATATGTGCACCGCTAAACACAGACACCGCAATGATTTGCGGTGTCTGTGTTTGTCTTTGAAAAGCAAAAAGAACCGTCCCTGATGCTTGATGATGCTTGCAAACGGAGCCGGAACAGCTAAATACAGTATCGGTAAATACCATATAAAAGAGTATGGTAACTGCCATCTCTATATCAACAAAAACAACCCTCCCTATATAGTAGTAAAGCTGCCGGATACCTTTGTAATATTCAACGGTAAGACAGAGGGAGATACCAAAGCATATTTCGAAAAACTTATGAAATAGTATTCTGAGCATTCTGCTCCGGCATCTCATAGATTCCGGAGCTTTTTTCAGTTTGTCAACAGGTATTTAGTTATAGGGCAGTAAGCTTTATATAAAGCTGTTTCTTTTTTGCATCTTTCGGCTAAAATATGATAAAATTGGCAGTGTCAGTACACTTTTGAGTTTTATTAAGTATATCTGACTTATAGCAAATTGTATGCGTTTTGTTATGAGTATAGGGAATTTTATTAAGGGGTGATGCGTAAATGAAGGTAAAAATGTCACAGTACTTGCTGGAAAGCAAGCCGTTACTCAGAAAAATGGTCAACAGGCTTGC
The DNA here is from genome assembly GCA_049322695.1 of Bacillota bacterium. Lineage (GTDB taxonomy): Bacteria > Bacillota > Clostridia > Lutisporales > Lutisporaceae > CALGKJ01. The sequence goes on from JBMORW010000002.1 coordinate 18,810, forward strand.
AGAGGATTTTGAATATGTTTCCGTTTTAGGTACGGATACAGCAGGGAAAACCTTTACTGTACGGAGAACAGGTGAAGAAATTAGCGATACCTTCTGGAATGAAAGGGGCTATGTATTCAGGCTGTATAACGGAGCTTTTTATTCGGAGTTCTCCATAAACAACATTAATGAGGACAATCTGGAGGAAAAGCTTGAAGAAATAAAATCAAGTGTTCAAAATCAGTTTAAGGCTGTTAAAGCTTCAGGCATTCATTTGAATGAGTATCCTGTAATGGAGGAAGAGCAAATAAGCCAGTTCTACTATGGAAGCATTGAGGATAATTATGAAGGCCTGAGCTATAAAGACAAGCTTGAGCGCATGGAGAGCCTTAAGGATAATATGCTGAAAAAGTCAGAGTTGTTAATAGATGCAATGGTATCCTATAAGGAAGTGCATGTATCAAAGATATTCCTTTCAAATAAAAAGGACTTGGAGCAGTCTTATATTTGGAGCGAAGGCTATCTTGTAGCAATAGCAAAAAGAGATAAGACTGTGAAGTATGCCGTAAGAGGCTACTCAGGACTCAAGTCTATTCAACTGCTTGCTGATATGGAAAAAGACATTGAGGAAGTAGTTCAGGAGGCTATTGAACTTCTGGATTCGAAGCCTGTAGTACCCGGAGAGTACGATGTCATATGCTCGCCTGAAGTGGCAGGACTTATTGCCCATGAAGCTTTTGGGCATGGTGTTGAAATGGATATGTTTGTTAAGAACAGAGCAAAAGCAGCAGAGTATTTAGGAAAGCCTGTAGCTTCTCCTCTGGTAAGAATGCATGATGGAGCAGCTGCTGCCAAGCATGTATCCACTTATCTGTTTGATGACGAGGGCAGTATGGCAAGTGATACTGTAATTATTGATAATGGAATATTGAAAACAGGAATCAATGATTTAATGTCAGCTATGAAGCTTAATATCCCGGCAACAGGCAACGGAAAAAGGGAGTCCTTTGAGAGAAAGGCATACAGCAGAATGACCAACACATTCTTTGGACCGGGAAAAGATAAGCTGGAGGATATGATAAGCTCTATAGAATACGGATTTCTGCTAAAAGGAATGGAAAGCGGCATGGAGGATCCCAAGAACTGGGGTATTCAATGTATAATAACAAAGGGTTTGGAAATAAAGAACGGAAAGCTTACGGGAAAAGTAGTATCACCTGTAATAATGACAGGATATGTTCCTGATGTTTTGCAGTCAATAACAATGGTATCAGACGATTTTGAGTTATTCGGAAACGGTGCTTGCGGAAAAGGACATAAGGAGCGCGCAAAGACCAGTGACGGCGGACCTTATATGAAGTTGAAAGCGAGGTTGGGTTAATGATTAACACTCTAAAGACTTACTTAAACAGCAGGGCTGACCTTTCAGGCTGGAGGATTAAATATACCACTACTAAATCACAGGAGCTGTTCTTTATAGGAAGATCAATTGATATGAGTCGTTGTAAAGATGTCGAGCATTTAAAGCTTACTGTTTACAAGGACTTTGAAGAGAATGGAGCCAGGTACAGAGGTTTGTCTACCTTGGAAATCCATCCAAGCTTCAATGAGATAGAGATAGAAAAGGCTGTAGATGCATCTTTGCTTGCTGCTTCTCTGTCAAAGAACGAATACTTCCCGTTGGTAAAGCCTAAGGACATTGTTGCTGAGTCTGCGAAATCAAGCTTTGACCAGGGGGCTTTGGAGGAACATATAACTGCTATTGCAGCTGCAGTATTTCAGGCGGATAAATATCAGAATGGAAAGTTAAACTCCTTTGAGATATTTTTAGATAAAAATAATACAAGAATATTGAATTCAGAGGGTGTGGATGTTGATTATACAGACTATCATGGAAGAGTGGAGTTTGTTGTGACCTGGAAGGATGACAGTGAAGAGGTTGAATTAAGCAAGGATTTACATTTTTCAGATTTTGATCCGGAATATCTGAAAAATAAGGTGGATGATTTAATGGTACGGGCGAAGTATAAGGCACAAGCTCAAAAGACACCTGAAATCGGAAGCGGTACAGTCATTTTATCTGATGAGGCAGCTAAGGAGCTTCTTAAGTACTATTGTGTTCAGGCTGAAGCCAGCGCGGTTTATAATAAGACTTCTGTTTTCAAGCTTGGTGAAAGGATACAGGGAGATGCCGTTAAAGGAGATTTAATCAATATAGCGCTTAAGCGGTATATCAAAGGCTCCACAAAATCCGTGCCTTATGATGAGGACGGCCTTCCATTGCATGATATAAATCTTTATGAAGATGGAATACTGAAAAGATACTGGGGCAGCAGCAGATATTGTCACTACATCGGTGTTGAGCCTACCGGAAACATCAACAACATAGAGGTTCAGGGAGGCAGCAAATCTATTGCTGAGCTCAAAAAAGACCCATACCTTGAGATACTGGCTTTTTCTGCTTTCAATGTTAATAACCTGACAGGGGATTTTGCAGGAGAAATAAGATTCGGTTGGTATCATGACGGAAATACTACCATACCAGTAACAGGCGGTTCTATTTCCGGTAATATACTTAAGTCCCATGGCAATATGCAGCTTTCTAAGGAGCAGCAGCAGGATGACGGCTTTTTAGGGCCCTATTCAGTCAGACTTTCAGATATCAGTATTACCGGAGCATAAGCGATAGCCGCATTTCAAATTAAGGCAGAAAATATTAAATGGCCAACATCTCCTATATTCTGAGGGATGCTGGCCATTTAATAATGTCACCGTCAATCATTTTTCTTTGTGTCCTTATTGCCTTTTTTGCTTGTTTCCTTCTTTTCTTCCTTTTCAAAAAGATTATTAGCTATGTTCACGAATGGCATACACGTGTCACCTCACCTTCTACATATATTTTTATATAATATAATAAAAAAACAATATTGTAAACTGAAAATAAAAAATCAGTGTATTTTGTGAAATACTTAAAATTTTATTGCAACTAATAAAAACAGGCTTGGATGCATCCCATAGTCACCATGTGTATATAGGATAAATCCAAGCCTGTTTGCTTACTGGGCTAAGTGTCTTATTATTCGTACAGTGTATATTTTAGTTGCTTGCTGTTTTTCGGTATTGGGTATTGAGGCTTATGGGAGTCAATATTTGCTCTGAAGAACTCAAGAATGTATTCACTCATTTCATTTGAAAAGCTATGACCTACTCCATTATCCAGAATAAATATTCCTTTTCCTCCTGCCTCTCCATACAGCTTGATAAGTGAGCTTGCCCGCGGTAAGACTTCTTCTCCCCAGAGCTTTATTATGACAGCACGTTCTCTGTCTCCATAGCAGTCGCTATAAGGAACTACGTTATTTGTATCGTCTTCACCCATGAATATAAGTCGGGCTACCTGATTATGAGCGTTAATGTCAAAGCTGCGTCCTGTAATTTCCTTGTAGTCATAATTGCCTATTGGGAAAATAAGATTCTCATTTTGATATCTGTCAAGAGGGAGCATCATATCATCCAGTGTACCTCCCGAAGCTACAGCTTTGACTTTGTCGGGATGCAGATTTGTAAACCTGTCAGTAAAGGTGCCTGAAGCTGAGTAACCGCACATAAACACTTTTTCTTCAAGCTTGAAGCCATTGCTGTTAAGGTAATCTATGGCATGCTCTATCATTGCTTCCAGCTGGCAATCGAGCTGCTTAAGCTGGTCAATATCAAATTTCAGCTCAGCAAAGCTTTCATCAAGCATTGCCGACAACGCCGGATCCTCCATTTTCAAATGAAGTGTTGCTGTGTCTCTGTCCAATGCATGAGTGTAAAAGCCGCCCCACCCGTCCTCACTGCTTTCATACCAAACATTTGGTCTTGGAAAAACAGGCATAAGAGCAGGTGTATTCAAGTATTCAGCTACAGAAAGAGAATACTGGCTTCTAGTATTTACTGTATCATAAGTGCTGTTCAGGCACACGTCAAAGCTCTCAGTCACACCGTTGTTGGTCGTATCAACCAGCATATATCTTTTGTCATACTTATTTTCCGATTTATATTGGTTACTCGGTATGGCTATATAATATGGCCAGTGAAATCCTTTCTCAGGCATTGCAGGTACCAATATCAGCTGTCTTTCTTCCCCTTCGGCTATTTTTGGAAGTCCTGATGTAATAAAGCTCAGTTTATATTTTGAGCCGCTGCTTGTATGCAGCTTAAGGGTATAAGAGCTGTTAAGATCTATTGAATGCCCTGCAACATCGGAGTATTTACCGAGAATAGTTACGTATCCGTCTTTAAAAGCTATATCTTTATTAATCATTACGTTATTTTGCTCAAGCTTATAGCCTTCAATCTGTTCAGTGCTTATTCCGAGCTCGGATAGATTTATTTTCACATTATACGGGCTTACTAAAGTACTGATTTTGATGTCAACGTAATCATTGCCTGTATTGGAGGTTAATAATGCAGTTTTGGTGTTCTGATCCCATCCCACCTGCACTCCGAGCATTTGTGCAACAGATTTCAGAGGAACATAGGTGGTATTGTTGTAAAGAAAATTGTCAGAAGTTACGGGGGAACCGTTTACGGTTATTCTGATATAGTTCCTGTATACCTCTATTGCTTCTTTTATTGTATCAGACAAGACAAACCCGGATATAAATACTATAACCAATGATAGCGATACTAATGCTTTTACGGTTGATTTCACTTAATTACCTCCCTTTAGAACTTGTCTACAGGTCAATTATGCATAATAAAAATCTGTTTGTCAATTCAGATAAAGTAAGAAGGAAAGCTTATACTTTTATTATTTGACACACAAGCTATAACTATATAGCGTGCTGTATCCGCTTTGACATAGTTTGCGTTAGATACGTCAATAGAGAAATAGCTTATGTAACTGCCGGTGTCAGAACTTCATCATGACATTCATAAAAGGCACATGTGCTGTAGTTACGGCTGCAGCTTTTTTTTCAGGCGTTGACATCAGAGGGAAAAAGTGAAATCTTATATTGACATACATGAATGTCAAAAACGGAGGTGTTGAATGTGTCACCTAAGACAAAGGAGCAAAACGAAGCCATAAGAAGCATGAGAAAGTCCCAGATATTAAAGGCCGGTATGGAAGTGTATCTGGAAAAGGGAGTACATGCGATGGAAATGGGAGATGTAGCGCAGAGAGCCGAAGTGGGAAGGGGTACTGTATATCACTACTATAAAAACAAGTATGAGCTTATGAAGGATGTAATAAGGCTCAGTATGGAGGATTCAATCAAAACCATTGAAGACATACTGATGGTACAGGGGGACCCTTGACCAGACTTAAGAGCTTCTTCAGATATCAGATACTGGCAATAGCTAAGCAGCCGCTGCTCTTCAAGTACTACAAGAATATGTATGAGGATATTGCCGTAATATTTGGTGAGGAAGCTGCAGATATATTGACAAATTACCAAACCAAAAATTTCTCGGTAATACTGGGAGTGGTTAATGAAGCCAAAGAAGCAGGGCAGCTTATAGATATGGATGCCTTCAGGATGATGCAGATATTTTGGGGAGCATTGGTGGGTGCGGCATCAATATATGTCAGTCAGCAGGAGCTGCTTAATGATTCCACGGTTGTTGATTCTATTATGTATGTACTGTTTGATGGAATAACGAAAAAGTAAATAAATGGAGGTTGTGGTATGGCATTATCACCAAAGGAAATGGAAAATGCAATAATAAGGAATTTGCCAGAAAAAACAGGTAAATCCCTTGAAGAATGGATGAAAATGTGCATAGAAAGCGGCCCTGCAAGCAAAAAGGAGCTGCTGACTTGGCTAAAGACATCAATGGGATTAGGGCATGGACAGGCTCAAGTAGTTATCAGAAGGCTGGAAAACAACAATAATAATGAGTATGAGCAGGAAGAAAAGCTGGTAAGTGAATTGTTCAGCTGTGAAAACGAGGGCTTATACGAACTGTATGAGACGGTCAGTAAAGAGGTAATGAAGCTGGGAAGCGATATTAAAGTGAAGCCGTGCAAGACTTATGTGCCTTTTTACAGGAATAAGCAATTTCTCATAGTAAAGCCTGAGGGAGATTTACTTTATATAGGTATGGCATTAAATGGAGAGTCAGACAGTACATTATTGACTAAGGCAAAGGGCTTGGGCGGCTCAGATAGAATAAACAAGCAGCTTGGAATAAGAAGCGGCAGGGACATTACATCAGAAGTATTAGGTTTAATCAAAAAAGCATATGATGAAAACTGATATAAAGTAAGGGCTTGTGCTCTTACTTTTTAAATTAGCTATTATTGACAAATATGCATTTTATGATAGTATCATAGTAATGTCAGTCAATAATATTATGCCAGTTATATAAATACAATCCATACAAGGAGGATGAACATGGGAAACAGCTACTATGGTTTGCTGAGAGGAAGAGTAATGCCCATAGAGTTTAGTGCAATGTCACTTCTCAAGGGTAGTGAAGATAGTATATTTTTACTGGAAACCGGGCAGATGTGCGGTTATACAACCAGGGAGACCATTAGGCGTATGCTGCAGAATGAGCTTGCAGAAGAGAGAAGAAACATAGAGCTTGATGCGCTTATGGAAGAACTCAGCAAGCTTAGGGTTAGTGAAGATTTCAAGACTGCATCGGAAAATATTCATACAGATATGCCCTTGCTGAAATGGCTTGGGATAGAATAGCTTGTTAAACGATAAAAAAATAATAACCCTCCACTATGTCACCAGGCTTTTGTTTGGTGATATATTTTTTGTAGTTGAACAAATAGGAGGGAATCAGGTGAGTACTATTTTGAGGGTAGAAAAACTGCAAAAGTCTTACGGC
>JBMORW010000003.1:0-25314 GCA_049322695.1 Bacillota bacterium
TCAAATATGGTACATATTCCCAATATATTGAATTTCTAAGTATAAAATTTCCTTATTGTCTAAAATACTGGAAAATTAAAGCACTAAAATGGAAAATCTCCAATTTAGTGCTTTGTCATTAACCTGAAGATAAAGCATCAGTTAATAACCTGATGCTTTATCTTAGATTTTCTGCTTCTTTTTTTGCTTTATTAAAACAGCTTTCAAATTCCTCATCGTTCAGTAGTAGAAAAAATAAGTCGTCTACCTTTCCCTTTTTCAGTTTCTCAATTATTTCTTCATACTTCCCGATTAAAAATAAGATTGTTCTGCAGGCTCACCCCCAACATATTTTATATTCTATAATATGTTAAACCCTTCTTGTATTATTCATTATTAAATATCAAATATATAATAAATATCGCAGCTTCAAGGGTTTGTACCTATTATTGCTGGGGAAATACAAAAATTTCTACATTTTCATTAGTTTTTGCTCACAATTTGCCTTTTAAGCACAATATTATACAGTATTTTACAACGAAACGCATCCTTATCTCCATATAATTGAGCGGGTAATCACTTGTATACAGACAGACTAATGCCGGACAGCATACAAAAAAATAGTGAAGCGGCCCGGCAGCAGTCAGCAGTTTTCATTAAAAAGCACCTTATAGAGCTTCTTTATTGCCCTTTTCTCTATTCTGGAAACATATGACCTGGATATTCCAAGCATTTCTGCAATCTCTCTCTGGGTTTTTATTATACCGTTTGAAAGGCCGTATCTGAGCTCCAATACAACTCTTTCCCTTTTCTTAAGTATCCTTGTCATGTGCTGGTACAGCTTTTTTGACTGTATTCGCAGCTCAACCTCATCCAGTATTGAGTCAGTATCACTTCCCAGTATATCTATAAGACTTATCTCATTACCTTCCTTATCGATGCCTATAGGGTCGTGGAGTGACACTTCAGTCTTGGTTTTCTTTGCTGCACGTATTGTCATAAGTATTTCATTATCAATACACCTTGCAGCATAGGTTGCCAGTCTTGTACCCTTTTCCTCGTTAAAAGTAATGATAGCTTTTATCAATCCGATTGTCCCAATGGATATCAAATCATCAATATCTCTGCCGGTATTGGTATATTTCTTTACTATATGAGCCACAAGCCTTAGGTTTCTTTCAACCAATATGTTCTTGGCATCTTCACTGCCCTTTCTGTATTCTTCAAGGTAATGCTGCTCTTCTTCAGCACTAAGTGGCTGAGGAAATGAATTGACATTTTGTACATATCCGAAAAGTAAAACCAGATCCTTGATTGTAGAGGCTATTATTGATGTCAGCATCAAAAACATGTTTACACCTCCAGATTTTTTGACCGCACTATGTATGCTTCTGCATAGAGAAATAGCATCTCAATAAATAATATGTTTTCTTTCAAAATATGTGCCTGTATAAAAAAATAAGTACAAAGAGTTTATCTTTTGTACTTATTCAATATTGAAGATGCTATTTCTCTGAAAATCGGTGCTGCCGATTTACCGCCTGACTGACCGTCATATACAAATACAGCTATGGAGTACTGTGGATTATTGCTTGGCACATAGCCTGCAAACCAACCGTGAACAACTTCCCCGCTCCTTATCCCTGTCTCTGCAGAACTGGTCTTTCCGCTGCTGCCTCCATATTCATCCATGTTTGCCTGCATGCCGGTACCGATGTCAGTTACCATTGCCAGCATTTCCCTCAGCTTTGTAACAGTTCTGTAGGATAATACAACTGTTGGCTTTGTTCTATCCATTCTCTTTACAGTACTTCCTTCACTGTCTACCAGTTCATCCACCAATCGTGGCTCATGCATAATTCCTCCATTTGCTATTGTTGCCATCATATTTGCAACCTGAAGGGGTGTTACCTGTATTTTACCCTGACCTATAGATATGTTTCCTATACCATCCTCCAGCACAGTAGGGAGATAGCCGGATTTTTCTTCTGGCAGCATATGGCACTGCTTTTGTCCAAAACCAAGCTTTTCTGCCATCTTAAGTATGTTTTCCGCACCTATCTGTGTTCCGATATTTACAAAGGAAGTATTACAGGATAGTGCAAAAGCATCTGCCATATTTATCTCAACATTTTCATGTGTTTTATGTGTTGAGCATTTTATAACAGAGTTTCCGATTTCTATACTTCCTTTACATATATATGTAGCATCCGAATCAATCAAACCGCTTTCAAGCGCCGCTGCTGCTACCACCGTTTTGAAAATGGAGCCAAGATCAAACTGCCAAACGGCTTTGTTTATCAGTTCGCTTCCTTCATTCTGCATATATTTACCCAAGTCATTCTGGTCAAATTCCGGCGAGCTTGCCATTGCAAGTATATCGCCGTTCTTAATATCCATTACCACTGCTGCCCCGTTTATTTTATTTTTTTCCAGAACCTCTTCCGCTATGGCCTGAATATAATAGTCCAATGTAAGCTTTATACTATAGCTTTCTCCGTTATCTGATGCATCAACCTTGCGAAAACCCAGGCCAGGTATTATGTTCTTACTGCTGTCCACTACGGCAACAATGCTGTCTGCTCCTGCACCGGCAAGGAAGCTGTTCATACTCTTCTCCAAGCCCATTTGCCCCTTTTTATCACTTTTATTAATAAAGCCAATTACATGAGCTGCTATAGGTTTTTCTGCATACCTTACCTTTTTTTCTACTGCCAGTACTCCGTTTATTCTGCCGCTTTCTATTACAGAAAGCTGCTCACCGGAGCTGTTTGTGGAAATAAATTCCACCGCACCTGCATCTGTATCCAATCTGCTTCTCACTTTGTCAGGTTCTATGCCGCATGCCCTGGAAATCACTTCAACAGCAGATGCTTTATCAAATATATACTCAGGATATGCTATCACAACCTTTTTAACCTCCCTGTCAGTAAAGGGTATGAGATTCCTGTCATATATTCCCCCACGCGCTACAGAAAGCGGTATAGTAATCATCCTCTGCTGTACAGCCCTTTGACTGAAATCATCACTTTTTAGCACTTGAATATAAAACAGCCTTAATATCAGCATAATGAATATTAGCATATATGCAACTGCCAGATACTTAAATCTTCTTGACTGTATCCTAAGGTGTAGATTCTTTTTTTTTCGCTGCTTCCTAAGCTCATTTATCCAGAATTTTTCCTCACTCATGTCATACCTCCATATGTCATGCTTTAGTTTGTCGCATACAAGCCTTTTCTGCAAAAGACTCCGGCATGTGCAATAAATAAAAAAGAGAAGGTCCCGCTTAAAGCGTCCTTCTCTTTATTGTTGTCATATTAAGGAAAAATATTCTGCTTTATTCTATTTCTTCTGTTCTAGTATAGACTTGATTTTGGCAACCATTATATCTATGGCTACGTAGTTATGACCGCCTTCGGGTATGATTATGTCTGCATAACGCTTTGTTGGTTCAACAAACTCAAAGTGCATTGGCTTTACTACGTTCAGATATTGCTCTATGACTGACTCAAGGGTTCTACCTCTCTCACTCATATCCCTCATTATTCTTCTTATGATTCTTACGTCCATATCAGTATCAACAAATATCTTTATATCCATAAGCTCTCTAAGCTTCGGACAATCCAGAACCAGTATTCCCTCAACAATTATTATATCCTTTGGTTCTACCCTGATTTTCTCCTTCATTCTGTTGTGTACTGTAAAATCATACTGTGGTTTATCTATAGCCTGTCCATCTAACAGACATTTGATATGTTCAATCAGAAGGTCTGTATCAAAAGCCAGAGGATGGTCATAGTTAACCTTTACCCTTTCTTCAGCCGGAACATTGCTTTGATCCTTATAATAGCAATCCTGTTCTATTATAGCCACATTGGCTTCAGGAATACTCTCAAATATTGCTCTTGCAATCGTGCTCTTTCCTGAACCTGTACCTCCGGTTATTCCTATTATTAAAGGTCTGTCATTCTTATCCGGTATATTCCTCTGTCTTTTTGCTGTATGGTTTGCCTCACTCACCATCTTTTCTCTCCCTTCTCAACATATCATATTTTGCAACAGGGTATTTCATTTTCATAGTCAAAATCTGTTGCGGATGAGGTGCAGACTCTATTTCCTGTCCTTCCTCATTCCACATGCCTTCTATAACCTGTCTGAAAAGCTCCCTCTCAGGTCCTATTATTTCTATTTCATCACCGACTACCATTTTGTTTCTCTGCTCAATGGTGGCAATACCTGTGCTATCATCATAATCAAGTACAATACCTACAAACATATAATCTCTTACATATGCACTTGTATCATATATCTGACCTGATTTATCCGGCTTCCCTCTGAAAAAGCCTGTACTGAACTCGTGATGGCTTGCCTTATTTACCTCTTCAAACCACTCTTTCTTGAACTCATAAGCTTCAGGGCTGCTCATATAGCTGTCAATAGCCATTCTATATGCCCTTACTACGGTAGCAACATAGTATGAGCTCTTCATCCTTCCTTCTATTTTCAGACTCCTTATGCCTGCATTAATTATCTCTGGCAAGTATTCTATCATACACAGATCCTTTGAATTAAATATATACGTACCTCTTTCATCTTCGTCAACATACATGTACTGGCCCGGTCTTCTTTCCTCCACCACATAGTATTTGTATCTGCAAGGATGAGCACATTCCCCCTTGTTTGCATCTCTGCCTACCATATAGTTGCTTAGAAGGCATCTGCCCGAGTAGGAAATGCACATGGAGCCGTGTACAAATGCTTCAAACTCCATTCCTTCAGGTGCTTTTTCCGTAATCTCTTTTATTTCCTCAAAGCTAAGCTCCCTGGCAAGTACTATTCTGGATATTCCCTGCTTGTGCCAGAAATGAGCACTTTTATAATTGGTGTTGTTGGCCTGGGTGCTCAGGTGCAGCTCCATATCCGGCACTGTCTCCCTGGCTATCATAAGCACTCCCGGGTCAGAGATTATTATAGCATCGACTCCTGCTTCCTCCAACTGTTTCAAATACTCAGGAAGCTCTATCAAATCCTCATTATGAGGTATAATATTCACTGTTACATATATTTTTCTGCCAAGCTCATGGGTAAACCTTACGGCTTCTTTTATTTCTTCCATATCGAAGTTTCCAGCCGCCGCTCTCAACCCGAACCTTTCTCCTCCTATATAAACTGCGTCTGCACCATATATAAGAGCCATTTTCAATTTTTCCATATTGCCTGCAGGTGCAAGTAATTCAGGCTTAATCATTAAAACAAACCTCCTTAAGCTTACAGCTTATAGAGACACCGTCACCCATTGGTACGATGGTGGTCTGTAAGCTTTCATTGCTGGAAATGAACTCTAGGAACTTTTTCAATCGCTTTACAATAGTGATTTTTCTCCTTTTCAAAAGACTTCTTTCCGCCACCATACCTCTGAAAAGTACATTGTCACAGACAAACAAGCCTCCTGTCTTCAACTTACCTATGCTTTGCCTGAAAAAATCCATATACTGACCCTTTGCTGCATCAACAAATATCATATCAAAGCAGCCCTCTATACTGTCAAGAAGCTCACCGGCATCTCCCGTAAGCACTCTGATGTTTTTTCCCATACCGGCTTTAGCTATATTGCTTCTGGCTATTTCTGCAGATTCCTCGTTCTTCTCAACGGTTACTATGGAAAAATCATCTCCGCAATTATATCTCATGTGAGTACCCATTAGTATTGAGGAATAACCTATTGCAGTACCTACCTCCAGTATAGTCTTTACACCTGTTGACTTCACAAGTACAGCCATCAACCCTGCTACATCAGGTGTAACTATGGGGACATTGTTTTCTATGGCATACTGCTCCATTTCCTTTAGTATTCCATCCTTTTCGGGAATAATGCCATAGAGATAATTTTGTATGTATTCATGATTTATATTGGACACCCGATCACCTCAAGCTCTTTAAAAAATACATGGATACAACCATGTATTTTCTACTTTTTTATCTTTCTTTGGGCATTCAAATGCTCCTGGTAGGTCTTACTGAATATATGTGAGCCGTCTTCCTTTGCTACAAAATACAAATAGTCAACATCCGCAGGATATAAAGCTGCTTCTATGGACTTCAACCCTGGTGAAGCAATGGGCCCCGGAGGAAGTCCTGCATACTTGTAGGTGTTGTATGGAGAGTCTATTTCCAAGTCCTTGTAAGTAAGAACATCCTTTCTTTCCTTTAGCAAATATTGAACAGTAGCACAGGATTGAAGCATCATATTGATTTTCAGCCTGTTGTGAAAAACAGCTGATACAAGCTTTCTTTCTTCTTCAACCTTTGCTTCCCTCTCTATGATTGAGGCCAGGGTAATTACCTGGTCAGTGGTCATATTAAGCTCCCTTGCTCTGCTTCTGAACTCTTCGGTATATATCTGGTTGAATCTTGAAAGCATCTTATTTATAATATCTTCCGATTTTACATTCTTATACACTTCATAGGTATCGGGAAACAAATACCCTTCAAGCTTGTTTTCTCTGTCCCCTATTTCCGATAAAAAATCATAGTCATATATGTCTTCCTTAAGCGCTTCCTCAAAAACAGCTCTATCAACCAAGCCTTGTTCAGACAGCTTGTCTGCTATAAGTCTCAGCTCATATCCCTCAGGTATGGTGAACTTTACAGTTTCTATTTTAGCCTGTCCGGACGTAAGCTTATTGATTATTTCATCAACACTCAAAGAACTGTCAAGTACATATCTGCCTGCCTGAAATTTGGAATCCTTATTGTTCAGCCTACAGTAAATCCAGAAGCTCATATCGTCCTTTATGACACCCTTGCTTTCCAATATCGCTGCAATACCCTTGACACCTGTACCCTTTGGAATATCTATTTCTATTTCCCGTGAACCGGATGTAGCAGGCTGAAGATTATTGCTGTAATAAAAATACCCGGCCGCCGCTGCTATTAAAAATAAAAAAAGCAGCAATGTAAAAAACCCGAATATTGCCCTTCCAAAGCTTGATTTCTTTCTTTTTTCCATCTTAACACCACTTTCTTTTATATGTAGTGCTCAAAGCAGCAGTTGAATGAACAACTGCAAAAATATGACAAATCGTAGCTGCCTTAACCATATTCTAATATATTATATAATGTAACTACATATTTTGACAAGCAAAAACAAGTACACAAAGCTATGTACTTGTTCTAATTTTTATATACAGATATGGCTGAATTGACCAGCCAAATGCCGGTGGCAGCCTTTAAGCATTCTTTCTCCCTGCCCTTGCCCTTAATCCGCTGTCAAGAATCCTCTTTCTCAGCCTTATGGATTTAGGAGTTACTTCTACCAGCTCGTCAGCTGCTATGAATTCAAGGCAGTTTTCCAGACTCATATCTATCGGAGGAGACAGTCTTAATGCCTCATCTGAGCCTGATGCCCTCATATTGGTTACATGCTTTTTCTTGCATACGTTTACATCTATATCGCCGGATTTTGCGTTCTCACCAACTATCATGCCCTCATATACAGATATTCCTGCCCCTATAAACAGCTCCCCTCTTTCCTGAGCATTATAGAGTCCGTAGGTTGTGGTTTCTCCCGATTCAAAAGCAACCAAAGAACCTCTCGTTCTCTCGGGTACTTCTCCCTTGTAGGGCTCATAGCCAAAGAATATATGATGCATAACCCCGTTACCCTTTGTATCTGTCATAAACTGAGACCTGTAGCCGATTAAGCCTCTGGCAGGTATCTTAAACTCAAGGCGAAGATAACCGTCACTGTTGGTACTCATGTTTACCATTTCTGCCTTTCTTGTTCCAAGCTTATCCATTACTACACCCATAAACTCCTCCGGAATATCTATTATAAGATATTCTATAGGCTCTTCCTTTACTCCATGCATATCTCTGAATATAACTGTAGGCTTGGATACCTGGAACTCATATCCCTGTCTTCTCATAGTCTCAATCAATATCGAAAGGTGGAGCTCTCCTCTTCCTGCAACCTCAAAGGTATCGGGACTGTCAGTTTCATGTACTCTCAGTGCCACATTGGTCTCAAGCTCCTTCATCAGTCTCGCTCTCAAATGTCTGGAGGTTACATACTCTCCCTCTCTGCCTGCAAAGGGACTGTTGTTGACACTGAAGGTCATGGAAATGGTTGGTTCTTCAATATCCACAAATGGAAGTGCTTCAGGCTGCTGCGTATCGCATACAGTCTCTCCGATATTGATATCCTCTATACCGGAAATTGCTATTATATCTCCTATCATCGCAGTCTCGACCTCTGTCCTCTTAAGACCCGCAAACTCATAAATCCTTCCTATTTTTACATTCTGGAAGGTTTCATCTCTTTTGCATAGCACTGCATTCTGGTTGTACCTGATGCTTCCTCTAACTATTCTGCCTACAGCTATTCTTCCTACATACTCATCATACTCAATGGTAGTAACCAGCATTTGCAGCGGCTCATTCATATAGCCCTTTGGCGCTTCCACCTTTTTGATGATAGTCTCAAAAAGCGGCTGCATGCTGTCTGAATCATCTTCTAAATCATACTTGGCAAAGCCTGCTTTTGCTGAGGTATAAATAATAGGAAACTCCAGCTGTTCATCATCTGCACCCAATTCAATGAAAAGGTCCAGTATTTCATCAATCACTTCGTTGATTCTTGAATCAGGCCTGTCTATTTTATTTACTACCACTATAGGCCTCAAATGCAGGTCCAAGGCTTTTTTCAATACAAATCTCGTCTGTGGCATGGGACCCTCTGCCGCATCAACTATAAGCAGAACACTGTCCACCATTTTGAGTACCCTCTCCACCTCACCGCCAAAATCGGCATGGCCCGGAGTATCAACTATGTTTATCTTTATTCCTTTATAGTTTACGGCTGTGTTTTTGGCAAGTATTGTAATGCCTCTTTCACGTTCAAGATCATTACTGTCCATTACCCGTTCAGCTACATTTTCATTTGCTCTGAATGTACCGCTCTGCTTTAACAGACAGTCCACAAGAGTTGTCTTGCCATGGTCAACGTGAGCTATTATAGCAATATTTCTTATATCTTCTCTGGTATTTATAGTACTCATACAAAACCTTCCTTAAAAAAATTGATAGGTATCCGACATATTTTCAAACACCTATCAATTATACATATTATATATATATTGTTCAACAGTAAGTGTGTAAATTATACCATAACATTTATGGAATTCGGTATTATTTCAAATTCTGCTTCCGTCATACCCGGCTGTTCTCCGTCTATATCCAACAAAGCATAAGGCTCTGAGCTTACCTTTACCTTCTTACCGTTATAAACCTTTACTTTTGGATTTTTCAGATGCTGTCCCTTATAAATTGAAGGAAAGCTCTTTATTAGCTCAAAGGTATTAAGGTCACCCAAAACGACTATGTCAAATATGCCGTCATCCATTTTAGCCAGGGGCGCAACCTCCATACCACTTCCAAAATACCTGCCGTTGGCTACTATGACACTGTTTAACCTCTCACTGACTACCAGATTATCGTCTATAGAGATAGTATAATGCTTGTTCCTGAAAAGCAATATGGATAATATGGCATTTATTGCAAAGGAAAGAAAGCCCTTCAGAGATTTTGCCGTTTTGTTTATTCTATTGGTAGTATCTCCGCCTAATCCCAGATCTGAAATATTCAGGAAGTATCTGCTTACAACGCCCTTTTCATAATCCTTGTATGTTACTATTCCTATATCAAGACGTTTGCATTGGTCTCTATGAAGCAGCTGCACAAAGTCATCAAAGCCCTTTTTGATTCCTATGCTTTTTATAAAATCGCAGCCTGTTCCTCTGGAAAACACTGCCAGCCTGGCATCCGGATTTATTTGCACACCCTCTTCAAAAAAACCGTTTAGTACCTCGTTCATAGTACCGTCTCCGCCAACGGAAATAATATAATTGTATCCGTTCTTGAGAGCTTCCCTGGTTATTTCTATTGCATGCTCTTTACGCTCAGTGTATTGTGCATCGAACTTAAAGCCTAGCTCCCTCAGACGTCTCTCAAAGTCCGGCCACTCCTTGCCTGTAGCCTTGCCGGCTGAAGCAGGGTTGACCACTGCAAGCATCTTATACTCCATAAAGACCCCCCATTTAAGCTGTTTGCTTTACAACATACTATAAAAAGATGTATAAAAACATACATCTTTTTTTTGGTTTACTTTAAAAAGTTCAGATTCAAATCTACTGCTTCAGTGATAATTTTATATACATCTGAGAACATCTGACTGAATTTTATTTCAGCAGAAAGATATTGTGCTATGTCGGGATTGAGAATTATAACCTGATACAATGCTTGAATCTGCTGCATTTGCTGTTCATTCACATTCTGCCCCATCAGCTGAAGGTTATGAAGCTCAAACTGCTTCTTCTTAAAGTCATTAAGCATTTCCTTAGCTTTTGGGATAGAGTCTACTTTTTCTTTAGCCTCTTTAAACTCCTTATACTCGGAGCAAACGGCCAAAGCTTTGGCTAACTCATGAGCCTTATCATATACGTACATCGATTTTCCTCCTGTAAATCTTATAACTTCTAACCTCTAACTTAAGCCTGCCTCTTAAGTCCTTCAGAGGCATAGCAGCTAACAGTTAGTAGCAGGAAATTTAACTTCAGGTCAAATTTCCATTATTATAGGCAATATCATCGGATTTCTCTTTGTTTTCTGATATATAAATTCTCTTAAGCTTTCCTTTACCTGGGATTTGATTGTTCCCCATTCTGTTAGCTGCTTTTCCTCACATTTTATGAGTGTATCCTTGATTATATTCCTAGCTTCCTCCATTAAATCCTCTGACTCTCTTACATATACAAAGCCTCTGGATATTATGTCAGGTCCTGCGACAACAACACCTGCTTCCTTGCTGATAGTAACTACTACAACAATGAGACCGTCCTGTGACAGATGCTTTCTGTCTCTTAGCACTATGTTGCCTACGTCACCTACTCCAAGACCGTCAACCAGCACCTTGCCTGCCATTACGGTACCTGCTATTCTACCTGTATCCTTTGTAAACTCCATTACAGTTCCGTTATCTGCTATAAAAATATTCTCTCTGGCCACACCCATTTTTTCAGCCAGCTGTGCATGCTGCTTCAAATGTCTGTATTCACCATGTACCGGTACAAAGAACTTCGGTTTTAGAAGCACCTGTAAAAGCTTGAGCTCTTCTTGACAGGCGTGTCCGGAAACATGTATATCTGCCAGTGATTCGTATATTACATCAGCACCCTTTTTAAACAGCTGATTTATTACTCTTGTTACCATTTTTTCATTACCCGGTATTGGAGTTGCAGATATTATAACCATGTCTCCGGGTACTATATTCACCTTCCTATGCTCTGAGGTTGACATCCTGGCCAACGCTGACATTGGTTCTCCCTGGCTGCCGGTAGTGACTATGGTTATTTTATCAGGTGGGTATTTGTCTATTTGGTCTATGTCTATCAGCGCTCCTTCAGGAATAGTTACATAACCAAGTTCAACTGCAACACCTATTACATTGACAATGCTTCTGCCGCATATTGCAACCTTTCTCCCATATAGTACCGCAGCATTTATAACCTGTTGTATTCTGTGTATGTTTGAAGCGAAGGAAGCAACAATGATACGTCCCTTTGCATTCTTGAACATATCAATAAAGGTTGCTCCTACCGTGCTCTCAGACATAGTATATCCGGGTCTTTCAACATTTGTACTGTCCGAAAGCATGACCAATACACCATGTTTGCCAAGCTCTGCAAATCTGTGAAGGTCCATTATCTCTCCATCAATAGGATGATAATCCACCTTGAAATCACCTGTATGAACAATGACCCCTACAGGCGTATGCATTGCTATTGCTACAGCATCAGCAATACTATGGCTGGTCTTTATAAACTCGATTTCAAAATCTCCTATTTTTATCTTATCCTTCGGCTTTACTGTCTCCAGTTTGACTATAGACAGCAAATTATGCTCCTTCAGCTTATTGCTTACAAGGCCAAGCGTCAGTTTAGTCCCATAAACAGGAACATTGAGTTGTCTCAATATGTATGGCAACGCCCCTATGTGATCTTCATGTCCGTGGGTCAGTACTATTGCCTGAACCTTCTCCTTATTCTTAAGCAAATAAGTAATGTCAGGAATTACGAGGTCTATTCCCAGCATCTCCTCATCGGGGAACATCAACCCGCAATCAATAACTACAATTGTGTCCTTATATTCCACTGCAGTCATGTTCTTTCCGATCTCCTGCAAGCCTCCCAGCGGAATAAGCTTTAATTTGTTTTTTCCTTTTGCCACTTTAATTTTCAGTCCTTTCTAGTTTTTCCGTTCTCTTCTTTTCATTTATTATACTTTATTTTTTATTATCTGTGCAATAAGTTGTTGTCTGTATAAGAAGCAGCCCGATATTCAATGCTTATGATTGTCTCACAAACAGCTGTAGATTCATGGCGTACATTCATATTATTTATTATTTCTATTTAGACTCATAATAAACCATACAGACAAACAACTTGCACATAAAAAATAAATAGGTAATGCATAAATGCAATACCTATTTGCATCTTTCACAATAACCAAGAAATTTCACAATGTGATTAGTTATAGTAAAACCATATTTGTTTTCAACCTGATTTTCAAGCTGCTCCAAAAGATCTTCTTCTACTTCAATAACTTTTCCACATTTTGTACATACCAAATGATGATGCTGATGATCCTCGTTGCTTGTAACCTCATATCTGCTTCTGCCATCATCAAAATTATGCTTGTATACTAGCCCGATTTCATCAAGAATCTGCATAGTCCTATATACCGTTGCAAGACCTATATCAGGAGATTTTATCTTAACCAGATCATATATTTCTTCAGCGCTAAGATGCTTACCCTCATTCTCCAGAATAATATCTACTACAGATTTTCTCTGAGCCGTAAGCTTAAAGCCCTTTTCCTTCAGCTTTTCAATCAGTTCACATAAAACGTGTGCCAAAGCATCCATCTTCTTTCATAATTGATATATTGCCTGCATGAAAAGGCGGTCTACCCGGTTTTTCAGCGAAATTTGCTTCGCTGCTGTCGACAATAATAGGATGAGTTCCGGTAATTGCCCAAGACAAGCGAAGTCATATTTTCATATTAACAGTCTATAATTATTTACATAAATTTGTCAACTATTTATTTCCTGCTGCCTTCCGCACATTTCAGACAGTTTCCCGAACAACCTCTGCAGCTGGTGACAATAGTACCGCATCTGGGGCATTTTACAGTCAGTTCACTAGCCGTTTCATAGCCGCATTTCGGACATTTTACTGTTTCTTTCATAGCCCTTCTCCTATAACAGCCATGCTATTAATCCGCCTGTAGCAAAAGCTGCAAAAAAACTTCCCAGCCAAATTATCAGAGCATCCTTATAGCCTCGTTCCTTGAATATTACCATAATGGCTGCTATACACGGTACAAATAAAGTCATCACAATAAGGGATATCATGGTTTGAGCCTGGGTCATATTTATTGAAGTTAGACCGGCAGCTCCGAAATCTCTTCTGATAATTCCCATAATGAATGCCGTTGATGTTTCAGCCGGCAGCTTTAGAAGCCCTACTGTCAGAGGAGACAATGAGTTCTGTATT
This sequence comes from Bacillota bacterium, assembly GCA_049322695.1. GTDB lineage: Bacteria > Bacillota > Clostridia > Lutisporales > Lutisporaceae > CALGKJ01. The sequence continues at coordinate 13,596 of JBMORW010000003.1, forward strand.
GATTCAAGCACACCTGTGAACTCCATCACACTTATAATAAGTGCACCGAGTATAAAAAGAGGGGTAGCTTCCTTTAGAAACATCCAGGTCTTTTGTACGGTTTTCATAATAACATTTCTAAGCTGAGGTATTCTTATAGGCGGCAAATCTATCAGCAGCACTGAGGATTCGCCCTTCATTACCTTGTTTAGTATTGTCCCCGTTATTACAAACACTACGAAAATTGACAAAACATATATAAGTACAAATTTTGCTTCTAGCTGCGTAATAAGCCCGGCTATTACTCCCAATTGTGCAGAACAGGGTATTGCCAGACCAAGTAAAAAGGTTGCTATTATCTTCTCTCTTTTTGAGCCAAGTATTCTGGTTGTGATTGTAGCCATAGTAACGCAGCCAAAGCCAAGTATTATCGGTATGATGGCCTTACCGTTCAAGCCCAGTGCTGTCAGCGATCTGTCCACCAAAGCAGCTATTCTTGGCAAGTAGCCGCTGTCCTCAAGCACCGCCATCAGAAAGTAAAAGCCTACCACCAACGGCATAAGCAAACCTAGAATATATACCGGAGCCATAGTAAGTATTCCGAACTCACCTATAAGAGTATAGCCTAAAAAGGTTTCCGGCCCTATAGCCTTGGAAACCAGTCCTTCTATAAAAGGTCTGTAAACTCCATCCATTACGGTTCCTTCTGTGAAGCCTACGATATCTCCTGCAATAAATACCCCCATGATTTTATACATTATATACATTGTAAATGCCAAAACTGGTATACCTGTTATAGGTCGCAGCATCCACCTTCCAAGCTTGACTCTGAAGGATGCACCCCTGTCAGATTCGTGTATGACCTGGGCTACAATACTATCCACTTCTTTTCTTCTGTTTTTGTATATAATATCTCTGGTACCCGGGATTTTCAGTCCGTGTCTCTCAGCTACTATTTCATCATCTTCACATACAAGCAGTGCTTCTGATTCTGTATCTACCTTATCCTTAAACTTTGAAAGCATTTCCGTAAGCTCAGCATTTCTGTTTCCGACGCGGGCTTTGTCGAGTGAGGCAAGTACAACATCTAACCCTTCATTCCTTACTGCCGCAGTTGGAATAACAGGAACTCCCAGTATTTCTTCAAGCTTGTTCACATTTATCTCAATGCCGTTCCTTCTCACATCATCCATCAGATTCAAGGCTATAATCATAGGCTTACCCATATCTATAAGCTGCTTTGTCAAAAACAAATCTCTGTCCAGGTGAAGTGCATCAACAACATTCAGTATTATGTCACCAAAGAGAATAACATCACGTGCCACCATTTCCTCTTCGTTAAAGGAAGATACTCCATATACTCCCGGGGTGTCCATTACTATATAATCCTTATACCTTCCGTGGCTTATGTCCACAGTAGTTCCAGGAAAATTTGATACATCTACGTATAACCCGGTCAGGGCATTAAAAAAAACTGATTTGCCTACATTTGGGTTGCCTGCAAGCACCAGTTTTTTCTGACCCTCTTTAACCTTTATATCTATACTGTTATCATGGCAATGTCCCATTATTTTGCCCCCTCTATTACTATACCCTTTGCAAGCCTTCTGCCTATGGCAATTTCCTGCAGTCTGCTCTGTAATATTACTGGACCACCGGGAAGCTTCTCACTGCACAAAAACTCAGCACCCTCATATAAGCCAATTCGTATAGCCTGAGGCTTTATCTTTTCATCGTTGATACTCAAAATTCTAATTCTGCTGCCTCTTCTTACTTTATCTAAAGTCATAGTAGCCCCTCCAACATTGTTAATGATAACCATTCTCATATATACATATTAAAAAAATGCAATCGCTTAATTCTATTTTATGCCTACTGAAAATGATTGTCAATACCATCCATAAAGTTTGATAAAAATATATTTATTTTTAAATGGATATGATATTATTGTATTGGAAACAATTTAATTTTGGGAGGTAATATACTTGATCCGCTTATCAAAAAGAGCAGACGAAATGCCTGCATCACCAATAAGAAAGCTTGTTCCATTTGCACAAGAAGCAAAAAAACGTGGAGTGAAGGTTTATCATTTGAATATAGGTCAGCCGGATATAAAGACTCCTGAGCTCTTCTTTGAATCAATCAGAAAGTTTGATACGCCTGTGTTGGAATATGCTCTGTCACAAGGAAATATTGATCTTATCAATTCCTTCAGAGAGTATTACAAGAAATGGGGCGTTGATTTTAAAGAGGATGAGATAATTATCACAAACGGCGGCAGTGAAGCAATAATCATGGCTTACTCTGTTATCGGAGATCCGGGAGATGAGGTGCTTGTTCCAGAGCCATTCTATGCCAACTACAATGGCTTTGCAACTCAAGCGGGAATGAAGGTTATGCCTATAACTACAAAGGCAGAAAACGGCTTCCACCTTCCATCTATGGAAGAGGTTGAAAAACACATTACCCCTAAAACAAGAGCTATTGCAATATCCAACCCCGGTAATCCTACGGGCGCGGTATACACCAGAGATGAGCTTATAATGCTTGGTGAGCTTGCTAAGAAATATGATTTATTCCTCATCGGAGATGAAGTATATAGAGAGTTCGTATATGACGGACTTAAATTTACAAGTCTTACAGAAATACCGGGCATTGAAGACAGAGTTATAATAATTGACAGTATCTCCAAGAGATACAGCGCATGCGGTGCAAGAATAGGCTGTCTTTGCTCCAAGAATAAGGATCTTATGTCTGCAGTAATGAAGATGGCACAAGCCAGACTTTGTGTTCCAACTCTCGAAATGATAGGTGCAACTGCACTGGTACATACAGCAAAGGAATACTTTGACGAAGTTCACCATGAATACCAGAAGAGGAGAGATATAGTATTCAGCGCTTTAAGAGAAATCCCTGGTGTTGTATGTGAAAAGCCGACAGGTGCCTTTTATGTTATGGCTAAGCTTCCAATCGATGATGCAGATGAGTTTGCAAAGTGGATGCTTACAGATTTCAATGTAAACAACGAGACCACCATGGTTGCTCCGGGAGCCGGCTTCTATGCAACTCCGGGGCTTGGCAAGGATGAAATAAGAATAGCTTATATTCTTAATGAAGACAATCTTAAAAAAGCAATGCATATACTTTCTGAGGGCATCAAGGCGTATAGAAAGGCAAAAGGTCTGGAATAGGAATAAGGGGTCAGGCCTGAGCAGCTCACTTTTAAGTGAATTACTCAGGCCTGACCCCAAAGCTTTTATCTAATTTGATTCTTCTTTTACTAATTCTTCGTATGCCTCAATAACCATATTGAGCTCTTCTTCATCCTCTATACCAACAAGAACATCTTCTCCGTTTTCGTCCTGTTCAATTCTAAGGATATAAGCTTCTTCAACCTCTTCTACGTCCGGATCCCTATCTTCATCCTTTGGAAGCAATATAGCATACTCGTTTTCATCTACTTCTAATGTAGCAACAACTTCAAATTCAGATTCATTTCCATCCTCATCATAGAGAAGTATTACATCCATTTCTTCACTCATCAATGTTCACCTCATTTCATATTATAGAAAGCCTGACTGTTAATAAAAGCTCCCTATTGAAAACTTACCGTAAAGGCTCGCTGTCAATAAAGTAATTGTATACCACTATCATATATGTGTCAATATAAACAAATATTACCACTCGACACATTTTTCTTATCAGTGGCGGCTCTGAGAGTCAAGATAATTCTGAAGTATCAACACAGCAGCAAGCTTATCAATAACCTGCTTCCTCTTCTTCCTGCTTACGTCAGCCTCCAGCAGTGTCCTTTCAGCAGCACTGGTTGTAAGCCTTTCATCCCACATTACTATTTCAATACCCTCAAATCTTGACCTAAGCTCTTCAGCAAACTTAATAGTTATTTCTCCCCTGGGACCAATTGTGTTGTTCATGTTTTTGGGGAGTCCGACTACTATTTTGCTAATATTTTTCTCCGTTATTATGATTTTTAAACTACTAATATCAATATCCAATTTTTTCCTTCGAATTGTAGTTACTCCATGAGCAATCATACCAAGCTCGTCACTAACGGCAACACCTATGGTTGCATCTCCCACATCAAGACCCATTATTCTCATAGCTTATCTCCTCTTTTGTTTTCTCTATCTATTAAGTTTATATTGTACAATATTTGAATGATGTATGCAAATGGGGCCAGGCTTGTTTATTCAAGCTTGACCCCATTTGCTGAAAATTATATTCTTTCGAGTTTGTTTTTGATTACAGGTACATATAATAGTGCAACCATAAGTACTGTAACTGCAGCTTCAACTCCCATATATGAGCCATTATATATTAGCGAGTATACCCAAGGATTTGTACCTTCAGGAGCATACATACCGAAAACAAACACGCCGGAAAGCAGATGAAACACAAATCTTCCCAGTGCAGCAAGAACTGCTCCAAACATAACCTTTACTAGACTGCTGTTTCTACCGTGGAAAATCCCAGCCAGTGACAAAGCTCCAAAAGCAAGTACATAATCTAGTAGTATTGATGCAGGATGTACGCTGTATACTTCTCCTCCAAGTATAAGCTGAAGTATGCCGTATGCAACTCCTGCTAACAGTCCTGACTTAAAGCCCCAGCGAAGTGCAAATATAACTAGCGGCACCATGCTTGCCGCTGTAATCGAGCCTCCCTGAGGCATCTGGAAAACCTTTATGTAACTGAGCCCTTGTGCCAGTGCAAGCATTAAGCCTGCTTCCACCAACATTCTTGTTCTTGAACTGTTCATTTTATTACCCCCTTATTTTTTCAGAGCTTAACATGGAATAAATGCTATATTCTTAACAAGCACCTCCTAATTTGTCCAGGGAGTAAAATATAAATGCCGCAACAAAAAGCTGCGGCAGTGAATCCTTCACTCAAACCGCTTCCCTCCGTAAGAATTATCCAACAGGTTCAAAGGGTCAGCATGCAAATGCATACTATCTCAGCTTACGCCCCCCTAGCGGACAATATTTATTTTCATATTCATACTAATGCTTTGGCTGATTATTGTCAATAGTCAATTCCGATTTCTTAATTTCATTATGCTTATTGATATATATTATTTCCATTGACTCATTTATATAAAAATCCTTGTATTCAGTTGTAGATGCTATTATACTTTCTAATGTGCCACCCTTGACCTTAAACAGTCCATTGCCAGGTTTGCTTTGATAGAAGAAATCTGTTACATATCCGCTGATGTACATTTCACCGTTTTCAGTCACCTTAAGAAGTTTCGGAAAAAAGCTTTCTATACCAAATTGCACTTGAATCTCTTCCTCCAGGTTTGTCAATACTCCTTCCGGGCTTAGATAATGTATATTGCCGAAATAATAAAGATGTCTTCCGTATTTTACGGGAAGCTCAACAATATACCATCCTCCATCCTCATCTCTTAGAAAGCGAAGTCTATTGAGTAAAGTAGAATGCGGAATTACAATAGTTTTTCCTTTAAAATCCAGCAAAAGTAAATTGTTTCTAGAGGTATAAGGAGCAGGGATGTCCAGATTATAATAAACTGTAAGGGCAGTATACTCAAGTTCATTGCCAAGCTTGTCTCCTCCCTGTACATATATACTGTATATTTCATCACTGTTTTTGCTGTACTCTTCGTTGACAGTAATATACTCATCAAGCACGACCGCTTCTTTTCCATCCTTATAAATACTATTGCCCTTCAATTCTATTCTGGTGGGATCAAAATCCTTTACTGGCTCAATTCCTTGAGCTTTCAAAGCCTCATGATTAAGGCTGATATTTTTTTCATTGTCTTCAATGAAATGTGCTGTGTAATATGGCTGCTGGTTGGAGATAGCAGCTATTTCTTCAGTACTGCATTTTATCCATGGACCAGAAAGACTTTTATCAGTTTTCATAATTAATGAACTGTGATTTGAAAGAAAGGCAGTATCAGGTGAAGCATCATCATAGGACAATGCAAAATAGTAATAATCCGAGTCTTCCCACAGTATGTTCTTTATATTTGTTATGGTCCATATAGTCAGGCCATTTACCTTATCAAAGTACAGCCTCCAATTGAACTCGTCATGTGCAAAACTCCACGTTAGAGGAAAATATGTAATGCCCGCATAATTTAAAACAGGATATTCCTCCTTACTGTTATCAATTACCTTTCCGTTGATTGATACTTTATAGCTTGGCAGCTGCAGCATCAGCTTTTCCGGATGTATTTCGCCCTCTAAAGGCTCCAAATAATTAGATCTTATCGGATTTCCGCTTGTTAATACAAGTCCTTCCTTCAAGCTGAACTGGCTATCTAATCCTAAACGCTCCATATAATAATATGTCATTGGAAAATAAGTGATATTTTTGTATACCAATATAGGATAAATACTGCTCTGATGCTTAAGCTCCACGCCGTTCAACGTTATCCTGAATTTTGCAACGGTCGCAGTATACGCCTCTGCCTCTGCAAAAGACAGTGATGTAAAAATAATGATAAACAGCAGCATTAATGTAAAATTTTTTTTCATAACCCCACTTCCCTTCAAAAGCATTTAAAAATCTTTTAAATCCAAACCCCGCCTATTATTAGAGTTCACCATCAGCAGTTAATGATATTTTATACTATCTTTATGCAGAAATCCTTACAGTAAGCACTGCAATAGCCGCAAAGCACACATTTTTCTCTGTTCACTACAGCCTTGCCTTCCTTCAGAGTTAATGCATTCTGACCACAGACACCAACACAGTTTCCACAGCCCGTGCACCAGTAATCAATATGCAGTCCGCGTTTTCTACTGTTTATTTCTGAACTTAATTCCGGTGGTACAGAGCTTCCTTCAAAAATTAAAATGTTATTCATAACCTCAGCTTTACTTTGCATGCCCACTGCAACAGAATGTATGAAGGGCTTTGAAAGTACAAAATCAAAGCATTCCTGTGCACTTGCTATAAGGTTGCCTCCGCCAAGAGCCTTCATGGAGTATATACCCTTACCTGAACTCCAGGCTTCTTCTACGGCAGAAAGCATATCATGCAGTGTGCCGTCTATTATCCCAAGACCATTTTTGTTTATTATTGGATGAATCACCTCAATTTCACTGAATTTTAAAGCTGCCTTCACAGCTGCTGTTGCGTGAGTTGATATGCCTATGCTTCTTATTATTCCTTTTTTCTTCGCTTTTACGAAATACTCAAGAGCGTCATAATGTCCCTTTATTGTCATCTCGTTTTCCTGCTCATGCAGTGAAAACACATCTATATAGTCAGTGTTAAGTTCCTTAAGGGCTTTCATAAGACTTTCTTCAGCACTCTCTGCAGTATAGGCGTAACATTTTGTTGATATTATGATATTATCTCTGATACCTTTAACAGCCATTTTAATGCAATCATAATTCTGATAAAGCTCAGCAGTATCAATAAAGTTTACCCCTCTGTCCAAAGCTTCTCTGATAACTGCTGCCCCCTCCGCTATATCAAGCCTTGCTTGAAGAGGTCCGACAGTAAGACTGCCAAAGCAAAGTCTGGAAACCTTAATTCCCGTATTCCCCAAAACCCTGTATTCCATATATCTTCCCCCTATATCTAGTTTGCCGGCGGCCCCATCTCATCCATGCACAGCATTAAGATTGTATAGCACATAAAAATCATTGCGGTTGCAGCCATTACTATGCCTGAATCATTTACCAGCAATCCGGCTATCCCTCCTGCGGAAATACCTATCCATGCTGCAGTCATATACCTGTATTTTGTGAATATGCTTCGAAGTATTTTCACAGGTCTGAAAAACATCACCAGCAGAATAGCCAGTAAGCTCAGAAGTACTTTTGTCCATATTGTATATTTTATGAGCTTAATATTCATTAACAGCTTTCTTATTATAGTAGCCTGCAGCACCCCTATTCCGTTAAGTCTTATGTCATCCAGCAGCTTTCCGATATGAGATGCATCATTAATACCTATTATATCAATAAATATAATAACAGCAATAATCATGCAAATAATAAGGGGTAAAGCAATCAAATATTTTCGTATATCCAGTCTGTTCATATATAAAAATGCAAAAAAATACCCTGCAGCAGCAGATACTGCAGCACCGAAGTTCGCTCCCAGCGAAGGAAGGCCGAGCAACAAGGTGCAAACCACGAAATATAACAAAAGATAGTGTCTTATATGACTGCAGTCTATTCTGTCTTTTAATGTCTCATACATGCAGCCTGCCAGTATTAATGCACCTCCAATATATACTCCGGCAAGCTCATTGCCTATTCCATAAAATCTGGCACCAATAATAGGGTCATAGCCCAGAACCGAATGCTTTATCATATTTGCTCCGGCAAACAGGTCATAAATCAATACTATGTAAATTGCAGCAGACAGAAGAAAAAACAATTCCAGACTTTTTTTTGTAACAGTATGCAATACTACTGACATTAAATATATACAGGTGAAAAATACAGCCAGATTCAGCAGTACAGAATCAATCCTGAAGGCAGACATAAGCAGCAGCACCAGCGGAGCAGCCATATTGGAAAGCAGCATATATCTGCAGATTAGTTCGAAATACCTGTTCTTCATATGCTTATAGAATACAAGGTATAGGAATACAATGCATGCAGTAATAATCTCATATACTGCATAGGTTGTCAGTACAGGCAGGCGCAGCTTTGATACTCTCAGGATATCAGCATTCATGTTTTTAATAGAATTGTATGAGCTGCTTTCTTCTACATAGGAGATTCCAGTATTAACATCTGCTCCTAATAAGTTCAATATGAAGTCAGCAAGCTCAGTGTTCAGTATTATTCCTTTTCTTCTGGTACCTGCTGAATAAAGCATACCGCTGCCTTTACCATTGAAAACCGCAACGGGTACCAGCTTGTTCCCTGCCTCCAGACTACGCTTTGACGGATATGTTGATGCTATCATGAAGATGCAGTCTTCCTGAGAATAAGCATACATATCATCTATTATCTTTCCAAGCTTCAGTAGTGCTTCATCTCTCAATGAAGCATATTCAGCTGCATTATTATAAACCCTGTATTCTTCAAGATATTTAATATCTGCTATATCCACCACCATAAAAGAACAAGCCGGCAAGAACTGCTTGTACAATTCTACCAGCTTATTATAATCAGCCGCTATTCCATTTAAATCCAAAGAGCCCATATCAACAAATCCCTTTTCATCCATTGCAAGTAACATGGAACTTCTGTCATTATCCAATGAATGTCTGCTTCCAAGCACACAGGTTTTTAAGCTGCCTTTATTCAGCAGCATTCCTATGTAGCCAATATAGCTCTTGTAGGGATTATCTGAGTTTATATCATGAAGCCTGTCTATATCACTATAAAACAGTTGCCCCTGTTTCTCTCCGTTCTCTATATATACTGCATTGAGCATATCTGCTTCAATCTCCAGCTTATGGGCAGCACCTATTGTCAGCTTGGACTTATAGGAAGACTGCCTTCCGGCTTGTCTGATATTCATCAATGCAATAAAGCTGCTATCTATAAAAGATTTTAGCAGGCTGTTGCTTTGAAAATCCTCAAGCTCCAGCTCGTCAACAATCAAAAGCACCAGCTTTTTGTTATTATTATATTTCGTGCTTCCATTTTCTGCTTTGTCGGCCATGCCAACCCCTAAAATACAATACAAAAAAAACACAGATATTAAAGTAAAAATCAAAAGCGGATTCTTCTTATGCAAAAGTATCTCTCCCGGTCATTATTTATCCTTCACATAATACCTGACCAGCTCTTCCAGAAGCTCATCCCTTTCAAGCTTTTTTATCAGACTTCTTGCATTATTGTAGCTTGTTATGTAAGTAGGGTCTCCGGATAGTATGTAACCAACAATCTGGTTTATCGGGTTATAGCCCTTCTCCTTCAAGGAGTTGTAAACCGACAGGAGAATTTCTGAAGCTTCCAGCTTCTCTTCCTTACCTACACTAAATTTCATGGTTTCTTCAAAGTTTCCAGTCATATGTGTTCACCCCCTGCATTGCTCATATTATAATATTAATATAGGAGCATGGTTATTTCAAGGAAATATTTGTGAACTGTCTCATGGCAGCAGCACTAATCCAAGCCTGCGGAGATTGGCCGATACCATTGAGACAGCTCCATATCAGCCCATTATAACCTCTATATAGTGTTTCTTTCCGTCATCTGTCAGCTTTATATAATTTTCCTTGCTTTCAATATTGTCTATTATCAGCTTTTCTATTCCGGTGCTTACCTTCGAAGGATTCCTTACTGCAATATTATAGCTGGTTTTCTTATAGAGATACTCTATACTGTATTCTGACCAGCTTTTTGGTATGCAAGGATTTATAGAAAGCTTCCCGTCTTCTATTTTAAAGCCAAGTATATGTTGAATCCCTACTCTATACATCCAGCCTGCAGCACCTGTATACCAGGTCCAGCCTCCTCTGCCTGCATGAGGATTAACAGCATAGACATCTGCTGCCATTACATATGGCTCTACCTTATATCTTGCAACCTCCATCATTGTTTTTGCATGATTTATGGGATTCAGCATATTATAGTATTCCCACGCTTTATCTCCCATACCCTGCATTGCATATGCCAACACTACCCAAACTGCTGCGTGAGTATACTGGCCTCCGTTTTCCCTAACCCCCGGTAAATAACCTTTTATGTATCCAGGTTCCAGATCTCCCTCGTCAAAGGGAGGTGTCAGCAGAAGTATTATTCCGTCATCCTTGTTTATAAGATAATGCTCCACAGCCTCAAAGGCTTCCTTTATTCTATCCTTCCGACCTGCTCCTGATATAACCGCCCAGGATTGAGCAAGTGAATCTATTCTGCATTCAGTGTTCTCAGCCGAACCAAGAGGTATGCCATTATCAAAATAAGCTCTTCTGTACCAGTTGCCGTCCCATGCGTTGTCCTCTACTGCCTTTACTATTTCCTTTGCAATATTCATATACCTTTCGGCTCTGTTGCTGTCCTTTCTATGGCTGCATATTACAGAGAACTCAACAAGAATGGAATATAGGAACCATCCAAGCCATACGCTCTCTCCCCTGCCCTTGTTTCCGACTGTGTTCATTCCGTCATTCCAGTCTCCTGAGCCCATGAGAGGGATTCCATGCTGACCGAATTTTAGAGAATGCTCTATTGCCTTTATACAGTGTTCATAAAGACTGGCCTTTACCTCAGAAACACATGGCCTGTTGTACCTTTCATCCTCTTCATCCTTCAGGCATTCCTCATCAAGGTATGGAGTTTGCATGTCCAGTATACTGTAGTCACCTGTTATCCTGATATAATCTATTGTCACATAAGGCATCCATAGCAAGTCATCAGAAAATTTAGTCCTGATGCCCTTATCCGTTCCGGGATGCCACCAATGCTGGACATCACCTTCAAAAAATTGTCTTGAAGAATGATATAAAATCTGATTTCTTGTAGTTTCAGGCGATATATATACCAATGCCATTGAATCCTGCAGCTGGTCTCTGAAGCCATAAGCTCCCCCTGACTGATACAATGCAGATCTTGCCCACATTCTGCAGGCGAGGGTCTGATACAGAAGCCAGCCGTTAAGCATATTATCCATAGACTCATCAGGTGTACTTACTCTGATAACACCAAGTATCTTCTTCCAGTATTCCTTAACTTCCTTAAAGGCTTTATCAGCCCCCTGTATATTGTTGTATTTACTGCACAGAGCTCTTATCTCATCAATATTATCTGTCTGTCCCAAGACAAAT
>JBMORW010000004.1:0-1815 GCA_049322695.1 Bacillota bacterium
GTTTCTACCCCAGGTTCTGTCTACAAATTGATCTGTCACGACAAAATCACCCGGTTTGATATTTGCCTGGAGGCTTCCTGAGGCTGTAGGTCCAATGATAAATTTGACTCCAAGCTGCTTCATGGCATGTAAATTAGCCCTGTAGTTTATTTTATGAGGCGGGATTTGATGCTGCTTGCCATGACGGGGAAGGAAAGCAATCTTTTTGCCTTCAAAAGTAGCAAGTGCGATTTTATCACTTGGCTTTCCATAAGGTGTGTCAATTTCTATTTCCTGGACATTTTCCAACAGGGAATAGAAACCTGAACCTCCAAAAACTCCTATATCAGCTGAATATTGCATAAACAAAACCTCCTAAGGATGAGAGTATTAAAAAGAATGAATATGGCATATGTTTTAAAAGATTGAAGGGCCATTTCGATCATTTTTATATTTATATTAATTAGTGTTGTGCACTAAAAAGTAAATAATTGTATTACCAATAAAATAGCAAAATAAAAGCATAAGCAGACCAAATGTGGTAGTTTTAAATCGCCAGAAACAAAACATTCCACTGGGGGTCAATCTTATGCCTGAGATAATAATAGAACAAGGGCAAGATATAATCAATTATATAAATATTCTAAATCTGCCTTATTCTAGAGCTTTACGAAGCCACATGAGTGACTATGTTTCAGGCATTATTGCCACCGAAGGGAATAAAACTGTTTCTGCAATTTATAAAAAGCTTACTTGTAACCGGGATAGAAGCTGTGGTTCAAGGTTCTTGGGAGAATACAAGTGGAATAACGAGTACGTGGACTATAAGAGAATTTCACATTCTCTAAAAACTGTCCAGCGGAATGTGGATGAAGGCACTGTTGGTTTTCTGATTGTGGACGACTCTTTGAGTAAAAAAGATAAATCCACTAAGAAAATCGAAGGCCTTGACTATCACCATTCCCATAGTGACGGTAAAACCATGTGGTCCCACTGTGTAGTTACATCCCACTATAAAGTTTCCGAGTACTCTTTGCCACAAAACTACAAACTCTATCTTAGAAAGCAGTACTTTGGCAAGAAGGATAAGAAACATTTTAAGAATAAACACCAGCTTGCCATGCAGCTTATTGACGAGTTTGCACCGGCTACAGAAATCACATACTTACTGGTAGATGCTTGGTATACATCAGGTAAACTAATGCTTCATGCTCTTAGGAAGGGTTATCACACTGTAGGAAGGATAAAATCCAACCGGGTGATCTATCCAGGCGGCATTAAAACCAATGTCAAAGAGTTTGCTACACATATACGCAAGAACGAAACCTGCCCAGTTACAGCAGGGGACGATACTTACTACGTATACAGGTATGAAGGCAAAATTAATGACCTTGAGAATGCCGTAATCCTAATATGTTGGAGCAAGAAAGATTTATCCGATAAACCAGCATTTATAGTAAGTACTGATGTAAGCCTTACCACCTCCATGATCCTTGAGTATTACCAGAATCGCTGGGATATCGAGGTTAGCTACCGGTATCATAAGAATTCACTTGGGTTTGATGAATACCAGGTAGAATCCTTAACCTCAATCAAACGATTCTGGAGTATGGTCTTTATGACTTATACATTCCTGGAGCTTTTCAGGGTTTCGAGCAAAAGCACCTTAAAGCTTCAGAACTTGGGAGATACCATAGGGTATTTCCGGGAACAATATTTGGTCTGTATTGCTAAGTTTGTATACTCTTGTGCAGAAAAAGGGGTAAGTCTAAATGCTGCTATTACCAAATTAGGGTTAGCTGCATAAAGTTTTACAATTTACTGCACAGGTCTAAT
>JBMORW010000005.1:0-24432 GCA_049322695.1 Bacillota bacterium
TCATAGAAAAACTCCTTTCACTGCGGATAGGGAACTCAATCTCATCGTAAAGGAATTCTGGAATTTAAGAAAGACTAAATTCTACATTAAATCTTATAAACTGGAATTTAGTTTTTCATTCAACATTGCTGAATAGGTTAACCAGTATGCTATTGAAAAGAATGTATGATGTGATATAATGCTATTGTTCGGTAAAATGCTGCACATTGGAGGCAATAATTCATATGAATCTGAGTTATCTGAAATTATTCAATACTTTAGCAGAGGAGCTGAGTTTTTCTAAGGCTGCCAGTCTTCTGTATATAAGTCAGCCTGCAGTATCCATGCAGATAAAGAAGCTTGAAGAGGATTTAGGTCTGAAGCTTTTTGAAAGAGAAGGAAAACATATAAGCCTTACTGACAATGGGAAAATACTATATCAGTATACGAGAAAAATATTTGAACTGGTTGACGAAGTAGATACAATACTATGCAATAAAAGCGACTGTATCAAAGGTATAGTGGAAATAGGCGCCAGTAACGCTCCGGGAACTTATTTGCTTCCGGGAGTTATTGGAGAGTTTAAAGAAATATATACAGATGTTGTAGTAAACCTCCACATAAGTAATACTTATGAGATTGAACGTATGGTGCTGGATAACAAAATTGACTTTGCCATTATCGGTGGTGAAGAAGTAGTGGACGGAGATGTGCAGGTCGAAAGGCTGTTCGAGGATGAACTTATTTTTGTGTGCTCACCCATGAATAAGCTTGCAGCTTTAGACTATGCAGAAAGAGATGATCTTGTTGATATGAAGTTTGTTGTACATGAGAAAAACTCAAGATTATACAATCTTATTGACAAGATACTTCATGAGCTTCAGCTGCCTTCAAATATAGTAATGACTCTTGGACATATAGATGCAATAAAGCAGGCTGTTGAGCTTGACCTTGGGATTTCTGCAATACCGGCTTCTACTGTGAAGGTTGAGCTGAAGCATGGGCTGCTTAGGCAGGTCAAATTAAGGGATAAGAGCTGGCATTATCCTTATAATCTAGTATTTTCAAACAACAGACATCATTCAACTGCTTCAAAGAAGCTTCTGGAAATGGTCCGTGAGAGAATGAAAAGAACAACACTGTAAAATGATACGTTTCTTCTTGATTAATAGGGAATACTGTTATAATATATTGGTATATATTAATCATGGGAGACATCAAATGGATACAAGGATTATTAGCAGAGAAGCCATCCAGAAAAATGCCATAGAGCTTTTTAATGAAAAGGGTGTCAGCTTAACCTCCATAAATGAGTTGGTTAAAAAATGCGGTATTGCAAAGGGTACCTTCTATTTGTACTTTAAAGATAAGGATGAGCTGGTGGATTCAGTATATGATAAATACAGAGACAGATTTATACAAGAGGTTATAGTAAAAAATCAGTCAATTCATAAGGTAGCATTGTTTTCCAATTCGCTTATCGAATATTTTACCGAAAACAGAATGTTCCTGATCGAACTCAGAAGGAATATTACTGAATATAAAAAATATCCATATATAGAGAAGACAGTGGATGCTTTTTACTCGGTAATAATAAGCTATCTGAAGTTTTACGGAGAAAATAATATATTAAATATAGATATATATGTACATGCTTTGATAGTAATGATATTGGAAATATGCTATAAGGCAGTTGTGGAAGGCAGCGAGGAAGACCTTGAAGAGGCTAAAAAAATATTATCAGATATCTTTAAGAGATTTTTTGGATGCAGCTCTTAATTTTTTGTATCAGCATGACCGGCGGTCATGTATTATACCATCTAATGACCAGTGGTCATTAAACAAAAATCAAGTAAAGGGGAGGAACAGTATGAGTAATTCATACAAGAAAATCGTAATATTTGGAGCAGGTGCCATAGGAGGTTCTGTAGGAGCGTGGATTGCCGAAATGTATGACAACATTTATTTCATAGATCAAGGCGCAACGGCAGAGGCAATGAAAAGCAAGGGCATCACTACATATCTGCAGGGAAATAAGGACAAGGCAGTTAATGTAACAGTCAAAACGGCAGACAGCCTGACAGAGTGCGGATATATTGATGTATTGGTGTTGAGTGTTAAGACTTACAGCTTAGATAATGTATGCAGATATATAAAAGAAAGTATAAAAAATGAGCCTATTATAGTTGCACTTCAAAACGGAGTAGAAAATCAAAATGTTATCCCAAAGTATTTTAAAAGGGTAATATACGGGGTAATAAGCTATAATGCATGGTTTGACGAGCCGGGTGTCATAGGCTATCAGAAAAAGGGACCCTTAATTTTGGGAACCTTTGATAAGGAGCTTGAAAGTGAAATGGAGGAAATATGCCGGTTGTTCAATATGGGTGTGGAGACCATTACAACAGACCATTTTCAGGATGCTGCACATTCAAAAATGGTCATTAACCTCACAAATTCGCTTACTACATTGATTGGTTTACGTTACAGGGATATAACTTCTATGAAGCTTTTCAAGAAGGTGCTGTCCAATTTAACTTATGAAGGGGTAAGAATTGCCAAGGCATCAGGCTTCAAGGAGTGCAAGCTTGGAGGTATGCCATCCTGGAAAACAATGTGGGCAGCAGTGCACCTTCCTGATTTCATTACTGACGGAGTGTTTAGAAAGAATGTTGACAAGATGGTGCTAAGCAGTATGGGTCAAGACGTTTTGCAGAGAAAGGGACATGATACTGAGCTGGAAACCCTGAATGGCCACTTTATTAAGCTGGCTGATAAGGCAGGACTGAAGATTCCTTATAACAGGGCAGTATATGAGCTGTGCAGAGAGGAGTTCAGTAAGCCTGAGTTTGAGCCAATAACCATAGAGAAGGTCTGGGAGAGAGTGCAGAAATACATGTAATAAGGAGAGATAGCATGAAGGCAACAAACCAATATGATGAAAAAATTCTGGATAACAGTCATTTATTTAATGATCCCTTTTATAAAAGATTCACTCTGAAGCCATATACCCTCAGGCTGGATGATAAAACAGAAAAAACCTATAGCTTTCCCACCTTTTATGGAGATGTTACGGTAGGAATAGGTATATTTACCTGTTCTGCCATAAAGGCTAAAGAGCTTATGCCCCACCCTAAGATGAAGCCTGTCCTACTGAAGCCGGGCAAAGCAATTGTGATATTTTCATGCTATGAATATAAAAATGTTATGGGAATACCGCCATACAATGAAATAGCAATTACAGTACCGGTATTGATCGATCCTGTTGTAAGTATACCTGCATTGCCTATGGTCATGAGCAGCCTGTTCAAGAAATTCGGATATTATGTGTTTTCCATGCCGGTTACATCTTTAGAGAATCAGTTGCGGGGAAGAAAGATATGGGGGCTTCCAAAGGTAGTTCAAGATATTGATATGATCGAGCAGGACAATACTCATATAACAACAGCCAAGGAAGAGGACGGAAGGACATATTTTGAGCTTAGAGTGCCCATGGGCGGGATCCCAAGAGAATTTGATGTTAGTTCAAATTTATATTCAAGACAAGGTAAAAGGCTTCTCCAAGCGGAAACAAATTTCAAAGCTGTTTTCAATGTAAATAAGAAGCCTAAACAGCTTGCAACAAATGAGCCGTGGCTTAAGCTATATGATACGCCAAACGGAAAGCTTTTGAAACGGCTGGAGATAGATGAAATACCGTTTCAGTTCAGATTTGCAAAGCATATGACTGCATGCTTTGATTTGCCAAATAGTGAGTATAAGGCACCCTTTCAATTTAAATAAGTCAGAAAAATGCATCAATGGATGCATTTTTTTTGTACTAAATACCTTGATTTCGTGCACGTGATGTTCTTTAGTGAAAAAGATACTGTGCAGAAAATGTAACTCTAGTTGAATTTGTACTTGACATATTTTTTACTGCATGATACTATATCGATGGATGATATATCGAGTAGCGATACAGCGAGAAACGATATGACGAAGTACGATACATATATCCATTAAAGGAGGAGCAGTATGGATGAAAAAAAGCTTTATAAAAGCTATTTACCGATGACAGAAGCAACCTATTATATACTTTTGTCCTTGGTTGAAGGAAGACACGGGTATTCTATCATGCAGCATGTAGAGAAGATAACTGAAGGGAGACTGAAAATAGGACCTGGCACAATGTACGGAGTACTTTCGAAAATGGAAGGAGAGAAGGTTATAAGAATAACTGGGGAAGAGGATAAAAGAAAATACTATGAGCTTACTGAAACGGGGAAAAGACTTTTGAGCATGGAGATAGAGAGGCTTAAGGAATTATACAATAATGGATTGGAATATGGAGGGAATCTGTGTGGAAACAAATAATATATTAAAGGTAAGAAAGATATTCTGGGCATGGCAGGATGAACTGGAGGAAACATGGCTGGAAAGCATGGCTATGAAAGGCTTTCACTTTGTAGATACTACTAAGTTCGGAACCTATACCTTCATGAAGGGAGAACCTAAAAAGGTAAGGTACTGTCTTGATTATCAGGCATCTCAGGCGGAGAAGGAAAAATATATGCATATTTTTACTGATGCAGGCTGGGAATACATAGGACAGTTAAACAACTGGCAGTATTACAGAAAGGAATACGAGGGTGACGAAGCTCCGGAGATTTTTTCTGACATAGAATCAAAAATACAGAAGTATAATAGAGTTTTAGCGTTGTTTTCAACTTTACTGATTCCTATAGGCATTTTACCGATAATACTGGCAAATGCTGTTATGAGTGAAGGAAGTCACATATACGAGTTCACCAGAGGGTTTCTGACTGGAATAGGCATTGCATTTTCTGCAGTCAGTATTTTTATGATAACAGGTGTCTCTGGAAGAATACGTGAAGTCAAGAACAGGTAACATATCATTTTACAGCTATTTCACTGTCGATTAATCAGAAGAGCAAGCTGTTAAAAGTAATAAGCCGCCAGAAGAAAAGGCGGCTTATTACTTTACTATTCTATTTCTTTTGCAACACTTAGGGGTTCAACCTTAAGAGCTTTACTTACTGATTTATAAACTACTGCAGTGATTACTGAGTTAATGCCTGCCTTCAGCAGATTGAAGGGTATTATTGCTGGTACCAGCATTGCCACAACAGCCTTTACAGGCACTCCGAAGAATATCGGTGTTACCAAAAGATTTAAAGGTATCATTACAACAGTCATAGTGATTGTGCCTGCCAGCAGTGCGAACATTGCACCCTTGAAATTGTGCATTCTTTTGTAGATTAAGCCGGCAACTATAACCATTGAGCCTGATGCTATTATATGCATCATTGCGCCTACCCAGCCGTTGGTATCAAAGAACAGCCATTGAATAAGAGATACAATGACTATTACTATAAAGCCCGATACAGGTCCGAAAATGAAGGCTGCTACCAATGCGGGTATGTCGCCCGGCTCATAGATTAGGAATGGTGCAGAAGGAATAAGCGGGAACTTGATTAGGACCATAAATATAACCGATAATGCTGATAACATAGCAAGCTTTACCATTTTGTTTACGTTTGATTTCATTTTTAACCTCTCCCTATAATATAAAAGTTCCCTGAAATAATAATCTCAGGGAACATAAATGTCTAACAACATTATTCTTCTTCCATCCAGACTTCGTACAAAATCTTTAATAATACTGCAATTATTAAAGAGTACGTTACTGTCGGCCTTGGAATCTCACCAAGTCTGCCACCAAACAAATACTACGTAGCGGCAGTTTCATAAATAACTGCCAGCAAAACTTCGTTTTGCAGCTCGCGGGCTAACGCGTTACCGTATTACCGCCGATCGGGATTTACACCCTGCCCTGAAGATTATATTCAGTTTCAATAACATTTTATCACCTGGCAATGCTGCTGTCAATATGTTAACAAACTTCGGACAGTAATTTCAACTAAACATTCAGTTTTTGTTTGAGAAAATCCTCATCAAAGCCCTGAATTTCATCTCCGTCTATTACAATATATGGAACAGACATTACTCCTTTTTTCATCAGTATTTTTCTAGCCTCTATATCCTTAGTTACACTATGCTCGGTGTAATCCACATTGTTCTTGTCAAGGAAGTCCTTTGCCAGATGACAGTAATGGCAGGTATCGCTAGTATATATATCTACCTTTGACATTATAATCCTCCTTACAAATTCGGATCGCCTTCATGCCAGTCTATAGGGCACAAGCCACCACTTTTGAAGGCTTTCAATACTCTTAAAGTCTCATCTACACTTCGTCCTACGTTAAGATCATGTACCACCGAATATTTGACATTGCCGCTGGGATCAATTATGAACAGACCTCTTAATGATATGCCTTCTTCTTCTATAAGGATTCCATACTCCCTGGAAACACTGCGAGTAATATCTGAAGCTATAGGGAAGCTGACATTTCCAAGTCCGTTTTTGATCCAGGCCTGATGTGAGTATACGCTGTCACAGCTGACTGCAAGTATCTCTGCTCCTTCTTTCTTATAATCATCTAATCTTTTGCTGAAGCCAGTTATTTCGGTGGGACATACAAAGGTGAAATCAAGGGGATAAAAAAACATAACCAACCATTTGCCTTTGTAGCTCTCCAGACTGACACTTATGAAGTCTCTGCCGTCACCTGTTACGGCTTTCATAGTAAAATCAGGTGCTTTATTCCCAACAAGTCTTTGCATTCATTATCCTCCAATCATTTGTAATATGATATAAGCAACAATTAATTAGCCCAAGCAATCAGATTTTCTATATTATATTATGTATAAAGCTTTTTTTTATTGCATATTCTGTTTAGCCATATTTTGGATAGAGCTTAAAGCATTTTATTTGAAACGATAACTTATTCAGGTTGACCTTGGAAAAAATTACAACTATAATATAAGTGCATAAGTTCAATAGGAGTTTGAAGGGAGTGTTATAATGTTTTACGCATATACAGAGGTGATGCAAAGATAATTTAATATGTACAATTGGCTGTTTTGTGCGGTTTTTATGCCGCTTTTTTGTGCTGTCTTTTGTGCAAACAATATAACCTTCCGGTTTTATGAAAATATTACAATCCAGTATAATTGCTAATCCCGCAAAGGTTATTCCTGTGTGGGATTTTTCTATTTAATTATAGCCCGACCTCTGTATGTTTAATAGGACTTTGCAGATTCGTTGAAGTATGAAAGGAGATATTTATGGATCTGAAGGCATTAGGATGGACAGAGGAATTAAGTGCATTATTCAAGCCCTACGAGGAGAGAAGGATGACGGCAGCCAGAGTGGTTTTACAAAATAAGAACAGCTACATGCTTTATGATGGCCAGAACATGGTGAAAGGAAGGGTTTCCGGTAGATTCTTACATGAAGTGGTATTGAAAAAGGATTATCCGGCAGTAGGAGACTGGGTGGCTGTTCAAAATATCCCTGGAAGCGATGGAGTGCTGATACACTCAATATTGCCCAGAAGCACATGCTTTGTCCGTAAGCTTCCCATATCCGGCGGCAGAAAACTGAAAAATGGCATTATTGATGGTGGGGTGACTGAGGAGCAGGTAATTGCATCAAATATTGATACAGTTTTTATAGTATCAGGACTTGATGACAATTTTAACTTGCAGAGAATCGAGAGATACATTACACTGGCCTTCAATAGCGGGGCTAATCCAGTAATCATATTAAACAAGCTGGATATTTGTCCTGACCCGGCATTGTATATTGATATGGTAAGAAAAGCTGCAATAAGGCTCCCGATACACTGCATAAGTGCTTATACGGGAGCAGGCATGGAGGTATTTGATAATTATCTCAATAGCGGTCAGACAGCTGTCTTTATTGGCTCCTCCGGGGTTGGTAAATCAACCATAACAAATTATCTGCTGAATTCTGAAATGCAGAAGACGAAAACAACCAGCAGCTACAGCGGTAAAGGCAGGCACACCACAACATGCAGGGAGCTGTTCTTCTATAATAACGGCGGAATGATTATAGATACGCCAGGCCTAAGAGAGCTGCAGCTTTGGGGTGAGGAGGATGCCTTAGCTGATAGCTTTGAGGACATTACTGAACTGGCAGAGAAATGCAAATATAAGGACTGTACTCATGCTGTTGAGCCCTGCTGCGCCGTGAGGAACGCTGTCGAAGAAGGGAAAATAAGCCGTGAACGGCTGGACAGCTATAAGAAGCAGCTTGAAGAGCTCAGCAGGTTAAGTAAAAAGCATAGACAATTTGAAATTAACATGAATAGAAAGAGAAAATATTCGGTAACTGGCAAAAGAGATAAACAGTAATGATGAAGCTGAAAAATAAGATAGAAGACCCCAGTGGTATAGCCTCCGAGCTCTTAAGAAGCTTTACTCAGGAGCCGGAATGACTGAGAGGCCTTAAAGAGAAGCTTTTGCAATGTGCAGTGAATATAGAGAAGGATTTGAGAGCATTTACAAAACATCTGTTTAAAAACATGTGGATATAAAATATAATAGATAAAACATTCTGTGTTTTGTTACGTATCTACATATGATAAATAAAGGGGGTTATTATATGAGGTTTTTTAAAATATTAATGAGACTTTTTTTTGCAGGTATAGGAGCTGCCCTTATATTCCTTGCATTGTATGTAACTATACTTAGGCCATGGTCTCTTAAAATGGGAGCCACAGCTGAGGAACTGAACATGACGCTTCATGGTGATGAGCTTATAGAGAAGGCGGATTTTCAATATACTCAGGCTATTACAATAGATGCTCCGAAGGATATAGTATGGGCATATTTAAAACAGGTGGGATATAAGAAGGCAGGATGGTACAATATAGACTGGATAAACGGTTTAGCGGTAAAGGATTTCTTCTATGAGGGAGGTAAATCTGCAGACAGAATAATACCTGAGCTTCAGGATCTGAAGGCAGGAGACACAATACATATTAATCCATATGTAGGCTTCCCAGTAATTGAGCTGGAGGATAAGGGGCATATGCTTATGGCTGCTGCTGAGGATGGTAAAACTACAGTAACCTGGTTATTCCAGCTTGAAGAAATAGATACTGATACTACCAGACTCATAACAAGGTGGAAGAACTTAAAATTATCAGAGGGCTTTTCCGGGATTATTATGAATATTATATCCGAGGTCGGCGGTCCTCTTATTCAGCAGCCGGTAATGCTCAGAGGCCTGAAAAAACGTGCTGAAGCAGAGTACAAAAATAAAAACTGACATAATGATTGTAACAACTGAATAAGCAGCATTAAGATCTAACAATACTGCAGGCATGTAAATCATGTCGGCAGTATTGTTGTCTATATATTTGTCTGCCGATAACAGAGAGTAAGACCTTTGTCATATGAGATATAAATTGTATAATAAAATTGAAAAGATTGCATAATACAGCATACATAAGGAAGGAGTGAGAATATTGCACAATCACGTATTACAGGCAGCAATAATTTTCTTGCTTACATATGTTGCAATAGTCACTGAAAAGCTTAACAGAACGCTTATTGCGCTGCTGGGAGCTTTAATTATGATAATCTTTTCCGTAATATCACAGGAGCATGCCTTTGCAAGCATTGATTTCAACACTATAGGATTGCTTGTTGGAATGATGATTATTGTAATTATATTGAAAAGGACAGGTATATTCCAATATATTGCAATTAGGGCAGCCAAGGCTGCTAAAGGGGAACCCTGGAGAATACTTGTGCTTCTATCTGTTATTACTGCATCGGCATCTGCATTTCTTGACAACGTGACTACTATTCTATTAGTAGCACCTGTAACCCTTGTAATAACCGATACACTTAATATCAACCCCATACCTTTTTTGTTTTCTGAAATATTAGCTGCAAATATAGGAGGTACGGCAACCCTTATTGGTGACCCTCCAAATATAATGATTGGAGGAGCTACTGGCCTTGGCTTTATGGATTTCGTGTTAAATTTAACGCCGGTAGTAATTGTGATTTTCATTGTAACGATTTTTCTTTTAAAGTTTGGTTACGGAAAGTCTTTGAATACTTCAGAAGAATTAAAAATCAAAATTACTGAACTGGATGAAACAAAAGCGATACAAGACAGAAGACTCTTGGTGAAATCACTAATAATATTAGCTTTGACAATAATTGGGTTTGTGCTGCATCAGTTCCTAATGCTTGAGTCAGCAACAATTGCGCTGCTTGGGGCTGTTCTGCTTCTTTTAATAAGCGGCGTTGAGCCTGAAGATATACTGGTTGAAATTGAATGGACAACAATTTTCTTTTTTACCGGACTTTTTATACTTGTAGGAGCATTGGAGGAAGTCGGTATTATAAACAATATTGCAGTAAAGCTGATTGCACTGACAAACAGTGACCTGTTTTTAATGACAATGCTTATACTTTGGATATCTGCGATTTTATCAGCATTTCTCGATAACATTCCTTTTGTTGCAACAATGATACCTCTTATTCATAGTATGGGGGAGCTTTCAGGAATTGATGTTACTTCACTGTGGTGGGCACTATCTCTTGGGGCATGCCTTGGAGGAAACGGTACTATTATTGGCGCTTCAGCCAATGTCATTGCTAATGGTATGCTGGAGAAGCATGGTTACAAAATTGGATTTTTCACTTATATGAAAACAGCATTTCCCATAATGCTGGTTTCCATAGCTATTGCAGCAGTATATCTGATACTATTTTATATTTAGAATGGGGTGAAATATGATGAAAAATTATTTGAATGCAAAGGCCGATATGGATCAAATGAAGCTTATACAGATGGGAGCAAGGGTTGAGCAAATTAACAGCAAAATGTGCTATGTGAGGTTTGAAGTGGATGGGATTGATATAGAATATGTATATAATCTCAACACAAAAAACAAATATTTCCTGGAAAGGATAAAGCCCTATAAGCTTCCCGTAAAAGAATATGACACCGAATCAGACATAGTAAAGATTATAGAGATTGATATCAAGCAGTTTAAAAATGCTTCAAAGAGTAAAAATATCAGATCATTTATAGCCATTGCAAAAGAGCTGAATGTAATCCTGAAGCGCTTTGAAGATTTGTATCTTTATTATAATGTTCCACAAACCGGGGTGGATGAGATTCTGAGAGAGTTAAAAAAGGTGCAGGATGAAATATCAAAAGCTCAGGAAACCTCGGAAAGAGTATTCTTTGATAAGGAGCCCGATTTTCTGTAAATATTAAACAATTGTGCAGTATAAAGCTTTAATGTATAATAATAACAAATAATAACAATTTTTTTTCATAATAAAGAGTTAATGATTTATATATATTTTCTTATATGTCTATAAATTAATATGGAAGGGGAGGCTAATACGGATAACGTATTGATAACTGATATGCAAAACAGCAATGAAAACAGGAAAAACAAGATACTGCTGGTGGAAGATAATGAAATAAGCAGAGAAGTGGGGATCTTGCTATTAGAAAAAAAGGGTTATATAATTACAGCAGCTGAGAACGGAGAAACCGCATTAGCTTTGTTGGAGAGCAGTAAATACGACTTGATTATGATGGATTTACAAATGCCCGTTATGGATGGTTATACTGCAACAAAGAAAATAAGAGAGAAAGAAAAGTTCAATGGCGGTCATGTAATAATAATTGCGCTTACAGCGTATGCCATGAAGGAAGATGTTGAGAAATGTCTGGCATTGGGAATGGATGATTATCTGTCAAAGCCAATTAATGCTGAGGAGATGTACAAGAAGCTGGAAAAGTGGCTTTAATTTTTTGAATAAAAGGATGGGGTTAGATGAGGATACTGCTGTATATTCTGATTATATTAACAGGAGCTTGGCTGGGATATTCAGGCAGATTACCTGAAAAGGTTGCCGGAAAGCTTTCAAAGCTGCAATTCATGAGTCTGCTGCTTTTACTTTTTATCATGGGAGTCAATATAGGCATTAACAGGGAAATTATAGGAACATTCCATAAGCTGGGCATTCAAGCGTTATTACTTTCTGTCTTTTCCATAATATTCAGCGTAGCAGGAGTTAAGCTTGTTTCAAAGGGCCTGGTGCAAAAAGCGGAGGATGGAAAGCAATGAGCATCAACATAATAATAGCGGTTATTGCAGGGCTGGGTTTTGGATTATTTATTTTTCCGGTAGAATTGTCTGAGTATATTGGTATTATTATAGATTTTGGTTTATGTCTTCTTCTTTTTTTTGTTGGTATGGATATTGGCAGAAACAAAGATGTGCTGAAACAGATTAAAATAAACGGTGTCAAGGTTTTACTGGTTCCATTGATGGTTGCTTTAGGAAGTATTACCGGAAGTGTGGCTGCAGGATTTATAGTGGGGCTACCGGTAAATGAATCAAGTGCCATAGGAGCCGGCTTTGGCTGGTATAGTCTGTCTGCAATAGAACTGGCAAAATACAATGCACAAACCTCTGCACTGGCATTTATAACAAATGTATGCAGGGAAATCATAGCACTTATGTCCATACCTTATATTGCAAAGTACATTGGCAAGTTTGAAAGCATTGCTCCCGCAGGAGCAACAGCAATGGATACATCGCTTCCGGTGATTTCCAGAGCTACAGATGGAAACACAGCTGTAATTTCTTTCATTACAGGGGTAGTTTTATCTCTATTGGTACCAATACTGGTGCCCTTATTTATAGCTATATAATAGTCAAGCTTTGATGCTTTCTGAGGAGAATAAATCAGCATCAAATCTGAAAAATAGTGAGAGCTAGATTATTTGGGAGGATGGGTATGGAAAGATTAAGAATACTATTTGCTGCCTCAGAGGCTGTCCCCTTTGCCAAAACAGGAGGACTTGCAGATGTTGCAGGTACTCTTCCTAAGGAGTTGTGCAGACTTGGACATGACGTAAGGCTTGTAATGCCCAAGTATAACTCAATTCCAAAGCAGTTAGTGGAGAAAATGGAATATGTAGGGCATGTTTATGTTGATTTGGGATGGCGCCACCAATACTGCGGTGTGCATAAGCTTCAGCATGATGAGCTTACTGTTTATTTTATTGATAATGAGTATTATTTCAAAAGAGAAACCTTGTACGGGCATTTTGATGAAGCTGAACAGTTTGCATTTTTTAGCAAAGCAGTTCTTCAGATATTGCCGTTTATAAATTTTCAGCCGGATATAATTAATTGCAATGATTGGCAGACAGGTGTAACAAGCCTGTTCTTAAATTCCCATTTCAAGAATGATGATTATTACAAAAATATCAAGACAGTATTTACTATACATAATCTTAAGTATCAGGGCATATTCTCAAAATCTGTCCTGCCGGATATACTTGGATTAGGTTGGGAATATTTCACCTCAGATAAAATTGAATACAACGACTGTGTAAATTTTATGAAGGCAGGTCTGGTATATTCGGATATAATAACAACTGTCAGCAGGACCTATGCTGATGAAATCAAGCATGACTTCTTTGGAGAAGGTCTGAACGGTGTAATCAACAGTAAGGCTGATAATCTGTATGGAATACTTAACGGTATTGATTATGTTGAAAACAATCCAGAGACAGATGTAAGACTTTATGCCAACTACAACAGTGATATGCTTGAGGGCAAATATATCAACAAAAAAATGCTTCAGAGAGATCTTAACCTGTCAGAAAGGGAGGATGTTCCCATAATAGGCATAGTATCACGACTGGTAGACCAGAAGGGCTTTGATCTTATAGCAAGAGTCTTTGTTGAGCTTCTGGAACTGGATATACAGATGGTTGTTTTAGGAACCGGTGAGTATAAATATGAGGAAATGTTCAAGTGGGCAGCAGCAGCATATCCTCATAAGGTATCTGCCAATCTGAAATATGACAGTACTTTGGCACAAAGGATTTATGCGGGTTCTGATATTTTTCTCATGCCATCCTTGTTTGAGCCTTGTGGCTTAAGTCAGCTTTTCAGCTTGAGATATGGCACTGTCCCCATTGTGAGAGAAACAGGGGGACTAAATGACACAATAAAACCCTATGATGAAAATACGGGCTTTGGAAATGGATTTACATTTTCAAATTATAATGCTCATGATATGTTATATACTGTAAAAAGAGCCATATACTTTTATAATCAGAAGGAAGTATGGAATAAAATCATTAGAAATGGCATGCTCCAAGACTTTTCATGGAAAAAATCTGCAGAGGAGTATATTCAAGTATATTTACACTTGAAGAATATGGTCTCATAAAACCTTTCATACTACAGATAATAATATTAAATAGCATAAGGAGGGTTTATATATGGACAATCGCTATCACTTGGCAGATATGAAGCAAAATAATAAGGCCATTCAAAAGCTGACAGAGCTGGAAAATGAAATGGGAAAAGAAATAGGCGGAGATGTTGTTCTTATTGCCTATAAGAAGGATGATGAGGAAAGCAGGCACTAAATGAAATCATAGTCTGGCTATGACAGGTAGACTAAAAAGACCAAATCAGGAGATATATCTGATTTGGTCTTCTGAATTACTGGGTACAGAGCCAATCCTTAGCAGTTGTATCATCATCAAACAGCTGCAGATTTCTTCCGGTGAATCTGACTATGGTCATATATAACACTTTTTGCAGTCCTGACAGTCCAATGACTGCAGCAGCCTTAACATAAGGCTTGTTGTGATTGGTATACTCCTTCAGGGCTTCTGAAGTATTTGTGTCATACTTTGTATTTGCTACTTTTGTGAGGGTAAGCACTGAGTTTTTAGGTTCATGGCTTATGGTTTTTTTAGCCATCTCGATTACTTTCAGAACTTCATCCTTATGGCAGTCGGTAAAATCAATCTGGAGTATCTTCTTGCCTTTGTGCTGTATAAAACTAACTCTATCCATCAGTATCCCTCCTATAATATAATTACAATACAATTATAAAATAAGACAGGTTGTATGAATAGAGAAAAGATGTAAATTTTTCAATTTTTCTGAATATGAACACTATTTCAATATTCTCGCTATAATGTTCTGGCCATATGCATTGGTGTAATACAGGAATTGTATTCTGGAGCCTTCTGTCAGGCTGTCAATTTCATGGATAATGTCAGTTATAACGAAAACCTTAATGTCTCCATTATCAAGCTTCACTTCTATAGAATTTGTGTCTACTCTGCCGGTATAAATACCGGAGGCTTTGATTGTTTGAGCATCTGGTATTTGCTGCTCCATAAGTGCTTCAAAGCTTACTCCGTTTGTATTTGTAATAACGAAATTATTTGTTATTCCGGCTGCCCTTACAACAGTCAGAGGATGGGTAATTACTGTTGCTGCACTATCTGAAGGAGCTTTTTCTTCGACTGTTATTACAGTTTTACCTTCATTATCCTGAATGGATCTCACTATGATATCGTGCCCTGCCGAGCCTTGCATGCCGCTAAAAATGGCAATGATATAAGCATTATCCTCTTCCCAGTAAATATAACCTCTATTCTCCTTCAATGCTTCGATGGTTTTCAGCTTTTCTGAAGACAAGCTTTTATAATCCAGGAGCTTAAAGCTGATATCATTTACAGTTATACCCTGGGGAGGGGTTGAGGGACTGTTCGTATTCTGTCCGGGTGTTGGAGTTGGAGTCATGTCTGGATTCACATCGGATGTATTACAGCCTGAAAACATAGCCAGCAGAGCTGTAATAACCAATAGCAAAGTAAAATGTTTCATATTTCTCACCTACTATAATTTATTCATATGTATTTGACGTATAAATTTAAAGGCAGGTTTCATGAGGATAGGGCTGAAATAATATTCAGCCCTGATTTATCTGATAGGTTTCATAAACATTTGTGTCCAATACATTCTGCCTGCCTTGTCTTTAGCCAGGCCTACTCCAATTTCCAGGTATGCAGGACTCAGTATGTTGGATCTGTGTCCAGGTGAATTCATCCATGCATTCATGACTTCCTGTGGAGTTCTCTGTCCCTTGGCTATGTTTTCGCCTGCTGCGGAGTAGTTTAGACCAAAGGCTTTCATCATATCAAAGGGTGTACCGTAAGTAGGTGAATTATGAGCAAAATAATTATGATTAATCATGTCTTGAGATTTGTATCTCGCACATCTTGATAGCTGCCAGTTTCCCTTTAGCAGCTGCAATCCCCTCCTGCTTCGTTCAGCATTAACCAGCCTTATTACTTCGTTTTCCAGAGTCTTTACATCAGAAATATTAGGTATTGTGGCTTTCTGACCGGGATATATGAGAGCAGGGTTTTTAAACTGAGGGTTTTGCGCTATGAGTTCACTTAAGCCTACTTCATACTTTACCGCTATTTTCCAGAGAGTGTCACCTGGCTGTATCGTGTAGGTTATTGGCTGAGCTGCGGCAGGCATAACAGTCAGCATTAGTACTATAAGCAGTACAGACAATATTTTTACTTTCATAAATCCTCCTGAAAAGCTCGTGTGATTGAGACATTAATATGTCAGTCACATGCTAATGCTCTCATATTATATTTTTATGTTTTCTATTTTTTTTATGATGCAAATAATATGCTATAAATGTAAGTATGCTTTTAAGTATGCAAAAAATGTAATATCTTAAGAAGCATATGCTGTGATTAAACATAAAAAATGTGCAAATACTATTCATATGTCTAAATTTTGTTTTAGGAGGATTATATGAATAGTTTTCATGATTTTGTAATTTGGCTTAACGGTTACTTATGGGGACCGCCAATGCTTATACTTTTGTTTGGAACACATTTGTACCTGACAGTGAGGCTTAGATTCATACAAAAATATACACCTCTCGCTATAAAGCTTTCTGTAAGCAGAGATACTACAGAAGATGGTGATGTAAGCCAGTTCGGTGCTTTGACTACTGCTCTTGCAGCTACCATAGGTACGGGAAATATAGTAGGGGTGGCTACAGCTGTTGCACTGGGCGGTCCCGGTGCTGTTCTATGGACCTGGCTTACCGGGGTTTTCGGAATAGCCACAAAATATGCTGAAGCCCTGCTGTCCGTAAAATACAGAGTTAAGACCTCTGATGGTACTATGTTGGGAGGACCTATGTATGCATTGGAAAACGGCTTGAATGCAAAATGGCTGGCAGTGCTTTTCTGTATTTTCACTTCTATTGCAGCCTTTGGCATAGGTAATATGGTTCAAGCGAACTCCATATCATCAATGGTTACGGAAACCTTTAATATTTCACCCTATATCACTGGAGTAATAATGGCTATACTTACTGCAATAGTCATTCTGGGCGGTGTGAAATCAATCTCAAGGGTATGTGAAATGCTGGTTCCTTTTATGGCAATCTTTTATGTAATCGGCTGTATTATAATTCTTGTTTTAAATAGCAGCTATGTTGTCCCTGCTATCAGGCTTATTTTTGGAAGTGCATTTACGGCAAGAGCTGCAGGAGGCGGCTTTGTGGGTGCAACAGTGATCATAGCCGCCAGATACGGTATAGCAAGAGGCTTGTTCTCCAATGAATCAGGTCTGGGCTCTGCTCCTATTGTTGCAGCAGCAGCGCAGACAAAGAATCCGGTAAGGCAGGCACTTGTATCCTCTACAGGTACTTTTTGGGATACAGTTGTTGTTTGTGCAGTTACAGGACTTGTAGTAGTAAGCAGCATACTGAGAGATCCTGCAGGGCTGGAGGGCTTAAAGGGAGCAGCCCTTACTAAGTCGGCATTTGCTTTGATACCTGTTGTGGGACCCATTATACTTACAGTAGGGCTCCTGACATTTGTGTTTTCTACAATATTGGGCTGGTCCTATTATGGAGAAAAGGCGGTAGAATATCTCCTGGGTAAGAAGGCAATCATGCCGTACAGACTGCTATGGGTAATTGCAGTATTTGTTGGTTCTATTGCTGCACTTCCGCTTGTATGGGATTTGGCAGATGCAATGAATGCAATGATGGCTATTCCTAATCTTGTATCTCTATTATTGCTGAGCGGAATCATTGTTTCCGAGACAAAGAAGTATTTATGGGAAAATAATCTGGATCAGACAGCTGAGGATGAGTCTAAGCTCAAGAAAAAATCGAAGTAAAGCTTCGATTTTTTCTATATTTCATAATAATTATCAATAGATTGATAATAAGCTGTTAAAAGTATGCAAAAAATGAAAAAGTATTTTTAATCTAAAAGGATTTCTGTTATAATTTGTATAAAATATAGTATTTTTGGTAAGTTATGCAAGAGTAATAATTCTTGTAAAAAATGGTTGTATTACAAGAAACGATAATATTCGACACAACTCCTTTTGTCATGTATAATTATTTTAAGGGTATATATAAAATAAATATTCAAATGCAAAATCTCATGGGGGTGTTATTTTGTCAAAGGATTCAATGCAAAACTATGATGGTAATCGTGTAAACAAATTCAATTTAATACTTATGTTCGCTTTTTGTACAATGATTACCGGACAAGCTGCTGTAGCCAGGGGACTTGATTACGGGAAGACAATCGCCATAGTAACTTATTCGGCATTCCTTCTTAATTTGCTGGTATACTTCCTGCATAAGAAGGGTATCCTGAATATTTTCATATCGGGAGTAGCTACTTGCTCGGCTCCGTTATTTACAAGCTCCATCCTGCTTTATATTCAGAACGGGGAAAGCTCTGCACGTGTTTTTCTTGCCATAGCTGCAACAATATGCATGGCAGCTCTTTATTTCAGAAGAAACATACTTGTTGCTTACAGTATAATAGTTAATATTGTGCTATTAGTATTTTATATAGTATCACCGGTAAGTGTAATGGGAGTAAATGGGGATATAAGAGAATTTATAGCGAGATATGTAATAATAAACTGTGTAATGCTGGTTGTGTATGTGCTTACAAAATGGGGCAACGAATATATTCATTCTGCCTTTAAAAAGGAAGCGGAAGCAAAGGAACTGCTTGAAAAGCTAAGCATTACCATGGAAAAGCTGGAAAATGGCTTGTTAGTTCTTAACAGCAGTATGATAAAGACTGATAGCAACCTGCAGGATATTAAAGCCTCCAGTATGACTATTACAAGCTCTATTAATGAAATAGCAAGAGGGGTTGAGGAGGAAGCAAACGGGGTTACTGAAATTGCTCATAATATGAGTAATGCAGCAGCTGCAGTTGCAGAAGTAGAAGTCCTATCCAATGAGGTAAAGGATATTTCGGTAAATATTAATGAAATAGTGGTCGCCGGTTCAAGTGAAATGCTTAAAATGAACGGGCAGATGGATACCATAAGGAGTTCAGTAGGCTCAGCTCTTTCAACTGTATCTGAGCTTCAGAACATTATGAACAACATCAATCAGTTCCTGGCAGGCATAACACAGATTGCTGAGCAAACAAATCTGCTTGCTTTGAATGCAGCTATTGAAGCAGCTAGAGCTGGTGAAGCAGGAAAGGGCTTTGCGGTGGTTGCTGATGAGGTAAGAAAGCTTGCAGAGCAAAGTGCAAAAACCGTTGAGGAAATAAACGTCATTATTCGCAGCACTCAGGAAAAATCAAAGGCAGCCCTTGAAAAAGCCCAGGCAGGTAATGCCGCAGTTGAAATGGGTAGTGCCATTGTGAAACAGGTACATGAAAGCTTTGGACGTATGAAGCAGTCCTTTGAAGGCTTGAACAAAAACGTGCTGCGTGAGGATGAAATGATTGATGGAATCACACTTGCTTTTAAGAAGGTACAGCAGCAGCTTGAAGGGATAGCGGCAATATCGGAAGAGCATGCAGCCACAACACAGCAGATACTTGCTTCAACTGAGGATCAAAACGGCAAAATATTTGAGATTGTTGATGCAGTAGAGAAAATTAAGGATCTTAGCAGTGAGCTAAAGGAGCTTACGAACAAATAATAAAGCCACCCGTACGGGTGGCTTATTCATAAACGTTATATGTGAAAGGAAGAAAATTATGGGAAATGGTATTAAGAAAATCGGCCTTCTTACAGGAGGAGGAGACTGTCCCGGTCTCAATGCGGTTATAAGAGCTGTTACGCGTACAGCAATATTGAAGTATGGATATGAGGTCATAGGATATAAATACGGATATAAAGGTCTCTATAATAACGACATCATACCTATGACTCTTGATACAGTATCAGGGATACTGCACAAGGGTGGAACTATACTATACAGCTCCAATAAGGATAATCTTTTTGATTATCAGGTGGAAGAAAACGGCAAGCTTGTCAGAAAGGATGTCTCTGATGTAGCCGTTGAAAATCTGAAGAAGGATGGAGTAGACGTGCTTGTTGTTATCGGAGGAGACGGAACTCTTACCAGTGCAAGGGATTTTGCCAGAAAAGGCGTAAAGATAATCGGAGTGCCAAAGACTATCGATAATGATCTTGCATCAACAGATACAACATTCGGTTTTTACTCGGCGCTTGATGTTGCTACTGAAGCTCTTGACAGACTCCATACAACTGCTGAATCTCATCACAGAGTCATGATACTGGAGGTAATGGGAAGAAATGCAGGTTGGATTGCTCTGCAGTCAGGCTTGGCAGGCTCTGCTGATGTTATTTTGATACCTGAGATTCCTTATGACATAAACAAAATAGTTGATAAAATTACCTCAAGAGGTAATAACGGGAAGCCTTTCAGTATAATAGTTGTTGCAGAAGGTGCTAAGCCAAAGGATGGGGAAGTTGTTGTGAGTAAGATTGTAGAAAACAGTCCGGATCCCATCAGGCTGGGTGGAATTGGCAATAAGCTCGCAGCCGATTTGGAAAAACTGATTGATGACCACGAAATAAGAAATACCGTATTAGGGCATATACAAAGAGGCGGCAATGCTTCAACCTTCGATAGAATATTATCCACAAGATATGGTGTAGCTGCAGTTGAGTTGATTAACAAGGGTAAGTTTGGAAACATGGTATGCTTAAAGGGCGATGTAATGTCATATGAGCATCTGGAAAATGTCATAGGACAAAACAAGCTGGTTGATCCTGAGGGTGAATTGGTTCAAGCTGCAAGGAGTATAGGAGTATCTTTCGGTGACTAATGTGACAATGATGAAAATCAGGGCATACAGCCTTTTGTGCAACTAACAGCTTTTTATACGAACTTCAAAACATTTGTTTTGAAGTTCGTTATCTTTGTATTATAATATATCTGATATTCTTAATATGGGGAGAGAAAAATGAGTATATTAACGGTAACAAATGTAAATCATGGCTTTGGAGCAAGGAAGATACTTGAGAATGTCTCCTTCCGTCTGTTGAAGGGTGAACATGTTGGACTGGTAGGTGCAAACGGAGAAGGAAAATCAACCTTTCTGAATATTATCACTGACAGGCTTATGCCAGATGAAGGAAACATTGAGTGGTGTAATAGAGTAACTGTAGGCTATCTGGATCAGCATTCGGCTTTGACAAAAGGTAAGACTATAAGAGATGTTTTGAGAGAAGCCTTTAAGAATATGTTTGATCTTGAGGCGGAGATGCTGCAGATATATGAGAAAATGGGCGAATTATCTGAAGAAGAAATGACTAAAGCCATGGAGGATGTCGGAGAGATACAAACCATTCTGGACAGCAGCGGCTTCTATACACTGGACTCCAAGATAGAGGAGGTTGCAAACGGATTGGGATTAAGGGAGATAGGCTTGGACAGGGATGTGGAAGACCTCAGCGGAGGTCAGAGATCAAAGGTGCTTCTTACAAAGCTGCTTCTGATGAATCCTATGATATTGATTTTGGATGAACCTACAAATTATTTGGATGCAGAGCATATAGAATGGCTGAAAAGATTCCTGATTAACTATGAAAACAGCTTTGTACTTGTTTCCCATGAGGTATCCTTCCTAAATGATGTGGTAAATGTAATATACCACATGGAAAATGCGACTTTGACCAGATATGTAGGTAACTATGACAATTTTATGCAAATGTATGAGCTTAAGAAAAGACAGCAGCAGAATGAATATGAAAAGCAACAGAAGGAAATAGAGCGGCTTGAAGATTTTATTGCCAGAAACAAAGCCAGAATATCCACAACAGGACGTGCTAAAAGCAGACAGAAACAATTGGATAGAATGGAAGTATTGGAAAAGCCCCGCGAAAAAATAAAGCCTACATTCAGGTTCTCTGAAGCAAGGGTGCCAGGAAAGCTTATTTTCCAGACTGAACACCTGATTATCGGCTACGGCAGCCCTCTTACAAAACCTCTTTATCTGAAGCTTGAAAGAGGTAAAAAAATTGCTATTACAGGGGCAAACGGAATAGGTAAAAGTACACTTTTGAAAACTCTATTAGGCATACTTCCTCCTTTGTCTGGGGAGGTTTTACTGGATCCATACCTGCACCCGGGATATTTTGAACAGGAATCAAGCCGTGATAACTCAAATACGGCCATGGAGGAAATATGGAACGAGTTTCCTGCCTTATCCAACTATCAGGTGCGTCAAGCACTTGCTAAATGCGGTCTGACAACAGAACATATAGAAAGCCAGATGATGGTACTGAGCGGAGGAGAAAATGCGAAGGTAAGGCTATGCAAGCTGATGCTTAAGGATGTTAATTGGCTGGTACTGGATGAGCCTACGAACCATCTTGATGTGGACGCGAAAGCTGAGCTTAAGAAAGCTCTTATGGAGTTTAAAGGAACAATTGTATTAGTCAGTCACGAGCCGGATTTCTATGAGGATTGGATTGACGAGGTATGGAATGCTGAAGGGTGGACAACCAAAATAGTTTAAAAGCAAGGGTCAATCCCTTGTTTTTGCTTTATTTACAATTTTGATACATTTCAACTGCTTTTTTGCAATACTCTTTTGATATATTAGAGCAAAAGCAAAAGGAGTGGAAGCAGCTATGTTTATGTATACAAGGCTAAAAGTAGTGAAAGCAGCAATTATTACTCTGTTTATGATCTTTTTTATGGCGATAGGTATTTATAGTTCTTATTATGCAGACAGCGGTGATAAACCGGTAAAAGTAGTGCATGATTTGGCTAAGGAACGCTGGGCTGAAGTAGCTGAAGGAGTAATTATAAGCAGGGGCTTGGTTTCAGAAAATATGACGCTGGTTATTTCAGGCAATGAAGCTGCTGTGATAGATACAGGCTTTGTATCATTTTTCAATGAAGAGGATAATAAGGGTATATATATTCTGACGGATTATATTAAGGATCACAACCTTACTGTAAGGTATGTATTCTTTACGCATAATGATTCAGACCATTTTTTGGGCTATAAGTATTTCAATAACAGACATATAGAAAACGGGCAGGAGCCTGAGGTATTTGCACCAAATAACACAAAAGACGGACAGATAATCAATATGGGGCACAGAGTTTTCAAGATAATTGCAACACCAGGGCACAGCACATACAGGGGCGGGCATATTAGTGTAGAATTGGTGAATGAAAATATATT
Organism: Bacillota bacterium; assembly: GCA_049322695.1. Lineage (GTDB taxonomy): Bacteria > Bacillota > Clostridia > Lutisporales > Lutisporaceae > CALGKJ01. The sequence goes on from JBMORW010000005.1 coordinate 23,264, forward strand.
AGCCTCCGGGGACGTATTATACTCAAACTTTCTACCGGGCATGCTGGATTGTGATACATCTCAGGACCTGCTAAACAGTTTGAATAAAATCAAAAGAGAAAAATACGATGTAATAATTCCCGGACATGGCAATATAATTGACCCTGTAAGGTTAGTAGACAGGAATATAAGATATCTGGAGAACGCAATAAAACTGACTAAAAAAATTATTAATAACGGCGGAACTCTGGCAGATGTTTATAAAGATGTCAGAATTGAGGATTGCACAAAGGATATGGATCAGATAAAACTGGGAGATGCAAGAACTATGCATAAAAACAATATAAGGGTAATATACGATGAGCTTACGGGGCGAACAAAGACTCCCGAGCATATGAAAAAAGGGAATAATTAAAAGCAAGGGATAAAACCTTGCTTTTAATTATTCCAGCTCAGGAAGCTTTTCTATATCTCCGTATTCTATTCCAAAGGTTTCAACTGTCACAGACTTCATAGCCTGCGGCTCATAAGGTTTATCCATGGAGTTTCTTTGCACGTTGGCAATTCTGTCAACCTCTTCCATACCATCTATAACTCTTCCGAAGGCTGCATATTTGCCATCCAGACGGTTTACATCGTCATGCATAATAAAGAACTGTGAGCCTGCTGAATCATGTGGCATAGCTCTTGCCATAGAAATAACTCCTCTTTCATGTGAAAGCTCATTCTTGACTCCGTTATCATTGAACTCACCCTTGATACAGTAGCCGGGACCACCCATTCCTGTTCCCTCCGGACATCCACCCTGGATAACAAAATCAGGTATAACCCTGTGAAAAATGAGACCGTTGTAAAAACCCTTATTTGCCAGGGATATGAAGTTTTTCACTGTAATTGGTGCTATGTGCGGATAGAGCTCCACAACTATCTTTTTACCGCTTTCCATCTCTATTGTAGCTATAGGATTCTTATTCACATTATCATCCTTTCGTAATTAATAACAATGAATATTATACCAAAAGCAGCGTGACTTTACTACACTATTGATTGCTGTTTACTTCAGCTGTTGAATGAAAAACTAAATTCCAGTTTATAAGATTTAATGTAGAATTTAGTCTTTCTTAAATTCCAGAATTCCTTTACGATGAGATTGAGTTCCCTATCCGCAGTGAAAGGAGTTTTTCTATGAG
>JBMORW010000006.1:0-1748 GCA_049322695.1 Bacillota bacterium
ATTTTCTGTAAGGCCATTATACTATATTTTTATCACTTAATATACAGTTCAAACCCAGACAATATCGAATTTAGTCTTACATTATTGAAACTTTCTTTTCACTGGAATTTAACTTTTCAATCAACGCAAAATGACTTTATACCAATTTCTTTGGTGATTTCAAAATTATTAACTTGACTAACTTGCTTAATATAAGCTAAATTATTATTATTGTGAAAAAAACAACAATATATAAGGAGTGAAAAGATGAAATCAAGTAAAACAACTAAAGTATTACTGAGTACAATTCTAGTATTAATGCTTGTATTGGTACAACTCACATTTGCTGATGACACGGCAGCTGCACAGGCCAATACTGCACAGCCTGACATTCCAAGTGATTGGGCAGCCTTTGATATTCAAATGGCTACAGTTTACAAGCTGGGAGGAGCCAATAACTATACAGGTTATGCAGATGCTGCTGCAGATATAGATATAGACGCAATAGAAGCAAGCTTATATAGTTCTTTTGAAATAACAGACAAGGATGTTAAGTTTGATGAAGGCTTGCAAAACAGAGAAGCTGTTGTGAAAGGTCTATTTGAAGTGTTAAAAAATGTGCTAAGTATAAAAATGGAAAATGCTTCAGCAGGAGATAATGCAGAGGCTTATTTTATAGAAAAGGGCATACTCAAAGGCAGAGGTAACGGAAACGCACTGGATCAGGTATGTACAAAGCAGGAGCTTCTTATATTTGCCAAGCGTGTTTATGAAACTCTTATCTATGAGCTGGGCCTGGAAGCAAAGGGTGCATTCTGGAAGGTGTCAGACGGAGACAATACTGTATACCTTCTTGGTTCAGTACACATAACGGATGGAAGCGTATATCCTCTAAGCAAATCCATAATGACTGCTTTTGAAGAATCAGAAATACTTGCAGTTGAGGCCAATATACTGAATATGCAGCCTGATATAGAATATATACAAAAAATTATTATGCTTGAGGGAGATGCTACTATAGACCAGCTGATCTCAGCTGAAACCTATGCGGCATATGTTGAAGCAGTTCAGGCCTATGGCTTTCCGCCTGAAATGTATAATAAAATCAAACCGTGGTATGCAGCAATGCTTCTTCAATCCATGCAAATGTCGAATACAACTTATCAGGCTTCTCTTGGCATAGATATGTTCTTCCTCTCAAAGGCTATGTACCAAAAGCCGATAGTTGAGCTGGAAAGCATAAGATTTCAGCTTGATATGTTTGATTCCTTCTCAGCCGAATTGCAAGAGCAGTATTTATCAGGCGTACTTGCTTCCGGGGAAGCAGAAACTGAAAGCTCAATGGGCGAACTTGTCTCCATATGGAAGGAAGGAGATATGGAAGCCCTTGAAGAAATACTGACCCTTAGTGAATCAGCTTCTGATATTGATAAGGAATTTAATGAGAAGCTTTTCATTACAAGAAATAATAATATGTCTGAAAAGGTTGAAGAAATGCTGACCGGAGACAGCGAAAACGATTATTTCGTTGTTGTTGGTGCAGGACACATGCTGCTTGAATCAGGTATTGTAAATCAGCTGATTGAAAAAGGCTATATAGTTGAAAGAGTTATGAAATAAAAAAGAAAGCGGTTGGAGGATTATCGTTGATTGAAAAGTTAAATTCCAGTGAAAAGAAAGTTTCAATAATGTAAGACTAAATTCGATATTGTCTGGGTTTGAACTGTATATTAAGTGATAAAAATATAGTATAATGGCCTTACAGAAAA
>JBMORW010000007.1:0-22517 GCA_049322695.1 Bacillota bacterium
GTCGCTCCCTACTCGGGAGCGTGGATTGAAATGAAAAGATGTTTTAAAATATGAATATACAATATAGTCGCTCCCTACTCGGGAGCGTGGATTGAAATAAACAATGAGAAACTAATTGAAACTACAACAAAACGTCGCTCCCTACTCGGGAGCGTGGATTGAAATAGAATCCATTACAGCATAATGAATATGGAAAGGGTGTCGCTCCCTACTCGGGAGCGTGGATTGAAATCTCTAGCCATGCTTTGTCTTTACCTATCTCTGGGTCGCTCCCTACTCGGGAGCGTGGATTACGCTATAAATTTATCTCAACCAAGCATTCTGACCTTTTTACTCTGTTTAGCCAATCAATGACAAGGTTGTCAATCATGTGCTTTTGCTCATACTGCATACCGTGGCCTGCCATATCCAGAATCGAAAAGGTTGCTCTGGGGTATTTGTCAATGAGCTTTAGAGAATCCTTATAGCCTACCACGTAGTCATTTTTTCCGGTCAGTATCAGAGCTGGCTTTGTAAAAACAGGAGTAAGCTCGTCCACATCAAATGAAAAGCTATACTTGCCTTCTGCCTTCATCTTATTGAAAAAGTCCGTGTTCATAGTAATGCTGCTGTCATTTAAAGCAAGGGTTTGCTTATATGTATTTTCATCCTGTATTGCAAACATGTCGATTTCCGAAGCAGCGTTACCTTTCAAAGCAGAGTAGAACAGGTCATCCCTGAAGGCAAGCCTCGTTTCTGGTATTGTTCGCTTGCTGAATACCGGTTCAATCACAGGACACAGCAAAGCTATGCCGCCGACTTGCTCGAAGCATTTCAATAAAATTCCCCTGGCCAGATAACAGGAGTATGAAAAGCCCATTATCAGAAAAGCTTCTTTGCCAATAATCTGGTCTATAAATTCTATCAGCACCTCCAGTAAGTCATCTGCAGAAATCATCCATTCGCATATTTCTGATCTGCCTATGCCGGGATAGTTTACATATATTCTTCTGAAATCATTGTTAGTGTTAAAAATCGGCTCCAGATGGTTTTCCATTGCCCTGTGCAGAATTAATACAGGTCTTCCTGTACCGTAGACTTGATATTCAATATTTGCTCCCTTGACTAAACAATCCATATAGACCTCCTAAACATATTAAGCTTCATGCATTTTAATAGCATACTATTATTATAAACTAAATCTTTATTGATATTTGCAGCACAAAATAATATTATAATAAGTAAACAGGATGCTAATTAATATTAACACCCTGTTTACAGCTAAATGTTTATATTTTTACTTTATTGATTATTTTAAAAATAATCAATTTTTTTTGTCTATATTCTTTATATATCGTTGTCGGTCAGTACCAGGCTGTTTCCGCCGGTGCTTAAGTCGAAGTAGTAACTGCCTGAGCCTGCATAAGAATATACCCTGATGGTATAGGTGCCTGGCATGGTCGGGGTATAATTAATGGTTTCCTGTCTTTTTGTTCCTAAGGCGCTGGCCACTTTAGTTCCATTAGGGTTATAGAGATAGATATCAAAATCAGGCTTACTGCTGCCTGACCAGTCAGGCATAATGAATGTAATGGCTATTGGGTAGGAGGTATTCGTAACATTGAACTCCCAATAATCGGATTTTCTGCGTGCGGAAAGGCTTTGTGAGGTGTACATATGATCGGGAACTGCGATGTTTGTTCCGCTAAAGCCTCCTGCCGATTTAACGGCTGCATATGCATCCAATCTACCGAAGCCATAGTCCACTTCCTTGCCTGAAGGACCCCAATCCAAAGCCGTAGCTGTTAACTTATCTCTTATTTGCGAGGGGGTAAGGCCTGGGTTTGCATCCAGCATAAGGGCAGCAGTACCTGCTGTGAAAGGTGTTGCCATACTGGTTCCGCTGTAGGACACATAGCTTGATGAAGTATTGGCCTTAGCAGCAGTTATGTTATAGCCTGGTGCTGCAATATCCGGCTTGATTCTTCCGTCTGCTGTAGGACCTCTGCTTGAGAAATATGTGAGATTGAAGCCGGCTTCTCCTACATCTCCCATAGCACCAACTGTTATTGCCTTTTCGGCAGCTCCCGGTGAGCCTATAGTATACCTTGCAGGACCAGAATTTCCGGCAGCAACCATTACAACAATGCCGTTGTCGAAGGCTCTGTTTACGGCCAGGGAGGTTGAGTCAGTCCCGTCTGAGCTTGAACTAGTTCCCAGGCTAAGGCTTATTATCTCTATTCCGTATGTGTTCTTATTTGCTATTGCCCAGTCTATACCTGCTGTGACATCACTCATATAACCGCTGCCATTCCTGTCCAATACTTTTACGCCAACCAGTGCTGCTCCGGGAGCAACTCCTTTATAATTGGAATTGCCGTCACCTTCACCGGCAGCTGTACTTGCACAATGTGTCCCGTGCCCGTTATCATCATATGGTGTTGTCCTATTGTTTACATAATCTTTCCAGCCTATAACCTTGCCGCCGTCAAGATCAACGTGATTCGCATCTATACCTGTGTCGATAACGGCAATAACTATATCTTCTGCGGTATAGGATCTTGGATTGCCGTCTCTATCACCGTCAACACCGAAATCATCAACTGCTTTTCTTGCACCAAACCAATAAGCTGCTTCATCATTAAATGCATATACAGGCATATCATATTCTATTTGCATGACATAATCCAGCTTGGAAAGCTCTTTTATCTGCTGCTTTGTAAGCTCTGCAGACATACCGGGTATAATCTGAAACTCATGCTTTGTTTTTCCATGCCTGACTATATCTTTTACTTTTGTCTTCTTTATGTCATCAGGCTGCTCAGTGAACATCACTACTACAGGAATAAGCTCGCTATCGCTTTTCTCCTGCATTTTCTTTTCAAGATTATCGAACACCTTGTCTTTGTTCTTGTCGATATTTTGTTCAAAGCCCTTCGGATCCTCTTCGCATATAGGTACAACCTTGAAATCATCCTCTGATTTGGCAGCAGTTCTGGGGTCTTCCTTTTGCATACCATTGTCGGCGAAGATCAGCATGCCTGATACCAAAAGAGTAATTGACAATACTAAGCAAATCAACATTTTTAAATTTCTTTTCATTTTACTTCTCCTCCTAAAATTTGTAATATTTCAGATATAGAACCTATAAAAAATGTACAAGGGTATCACCTCCTCAAAATATGTACAATATGTTGATAAGAATGACTAAATAGCGTAGTTTAATCTATAAGTATCATGAGAGAATAAATAAGAAAGTTAAAAAACCAGCTTGTCCTGATATTAAAGCTTTAAACTCGCAGTCAGTATTCAGCTGCAGTAAAACTTTTCTTTTGAATGGCATGCAGTAAAGGATTATAATGAAAAGCAGTTATAGTATTTTGATACTATTATGTAGAAATGTTATATTAAGTTACATTATACACTATTTTACAAATATTTACAAGCATATTTTACATTTTATTACATATGGTATCATTTAAATCTACTATACATCACAAATAATACATATCTACACCAAATTGTAAATTTGCATTACCAATATATGAAGGTTATCTGATATTGTTCGTAGTTTTTTACCTGATATTATTGCTAATCCCTTTCAACTTGATAGTTGAAATTAATCTTTAACCTTTATTGTCGTAGCTCTTGTATAAAGCAAATCAATTGTGCTAAAATAATATAAATAATAAAAAGCTGAGACAGGAAAGAGTAGAAATGCATTGGTTTCCCAAGAGAGCTCCTATTGGTGTGATGGAGCGAAACAGGCATTTTGAATACATCCTTGAGCTTCTCACCAAAACCCTGAGATTGGGGGAGTAGGCTGCAGACGGTTCCTTGCACACGTTATAGTGCTAGGGTATCTTGCAACCGAAGATTGCTTGGAACAACTTATCAAGTTGTTCATACTGCTTAGAAATATTAAGAAGTATGAAAGTTGTTCTACAATCATCGAGATGATGTAATGTACCTGAAGAGGTTGATATCGTGAGATATCAATAAATGAAGGTGGTAACACGGGTGATATCCCGTCCTTTGAATTTCAAAGGACGGGATTTTTATTTTCTCAGATGCTGTACCAGCAGCCTGTGTCCTCTTGCAGCTCAGCTTAAGTTAATATATAGGAGGGAAAACGATGAAAAACATCAACGAGCAGATTAAAATCATTACAAAGGGAGCTGCTGAGGTAATCGAGCAGAAGGAACTAGAGGAAAAGCTTAATAAAGCTTATGAAGAGGGTAGACAACTGATTATTAAGCTGGGTCTGGACCCTACTGCTCCTGATTTGCATCTGGGACATACGGTAGTGCTTAGAAAGGTTCGCCAGCTTCAGGACCTGGGACATAAAGCAGTTATCATACTTGGTGATTATACAGGAATGATAGGTGATCCTACAGGAAAGTCTAAAACCAGAAAGCAGCTTACTAAGGAAGAGGTTATGGAAAATGCAGAAACCTATAAGCAGCAGCTTTTTAAAGTATTGGATACGGAAAAGACAGAAATACGCTTCAATGGGGAATGGCTTTCCAAGCTGGAGTTCAAGGAGGTTATAGAACTGGCTTCTAAGTATACCGTAACAAGAATGCTGGAGAGGGAAGACTTCAAGAACAGGTTTGAACAGCATCTGTCAATATCCATACATGAGTTCTTATACCCTCTTGTGCAGGGTTATGATTCGGTGGCAATCAAGGCTGATATTGAGCTTGGAGGTACAGACCAGAAGTTTAACATATTGATGGGAAGAACACTACAGAAGGAATTCGGTCAGGAAAAGCAGATAGCGCTTTTGATGCCTTTATTGGAGGGTATAGACGGTGTACAAAAAATGAGCAAGAGTCTGGGAAATTACATTGGTATTGATGAGGAGCCTGAGAATATGTACGGTAAGGCTATGTCAATTCCAGATGAAATGATTGTAAAGTATTTTGAGCTTGCAACTGATATCCATCCGGATGAGCTTGAAGAGATGAGAAAAGCCATGAAAGAGTGCAGAGTAAATCCGAGAGACCTGAAAATGAAGCTGGCAAGAGAGCTTGTGAGATTGTACCATGGTGAAGCTGCAGCTGAAGCAGCAGAAGAACATTTTATCAGGGTGTTTCAGCAAAAGCTGCTGCCGGATGAAATAGAAGAACTGATTATTTCCAGTGATGATATAGATAGGCAGGACATAGTAAGCATTGTTGCTGCAAATTCTGGAAAATCAAAAAGTGAAGTCAGAAGATTGATAGAACAGGGTGGTATAAAAATAAACGGAGAAAAGGTCTTTGATGCAGGTTATGCCAAGCTGAGGGACGGTGATATCATACAAGCCGGAAAAAGAAGCTTTATGAAAATTGTCATTTACTATAATATAGCATTCGGCTGCTGATTAATCACCAACCGGAGCCAAGGGCATACTATGTAGATACATCAATAAATAAGGAGTAAGCATTATGGTAGTTGAAACTGACTATGACATAGAGGCTCTGAAAAGAATTGGAAGAATAGTAGCCCTGACCCGCGATAAAATGCTAAGTGCCGTCAGACCGGGAATTACCACAAAGGAGTTGGACAGAATAGGCGAAAGACTGCTGGAATCATATAATGCAAGGTCGGCACCCATTAAGGACTATGGTTTTCCAGGTGCAACCTGCATCAGCATAAACGATGAAATAGCCCATGGGATTCCCGGACATAGGGTAATAAGAGAAGGTGACATTGTGAATATCGATGTATCCGCAGAGCTTGACGGCTATTATGCCGATACGGGTGCCTCCGTTGTTGCGGGAAAAGGAACTATAGAGAAGCTGTTATTGTGTGAATGTGCAAAGAAAGCTGTGGAAGAGGCTGTTGCTGTGGTTAGGGCTGAAGCGCCTATAAATAACATAGGCAGGGTGATTTTTAATAAGGCAAAGGAGTACGGTTTTCAGATTATCAGGAATCTGAGCGGTCATGGTGTTGGCAAGAAACTGCACGAAAAGCCGGAGCATATATTGAATTACTATGATATATGGGATAATGAAACTCTGATTCTTGGACAGGTAATTGCCATCGAAACCTTTATTTGCGCCCGAGCGAACTATGTAATAGAGGATCCTAAGGGCTGGGTATTGAAAACACCTGACGGTAGTGCCGGAGCGCAGTTTGAACACACAGTAATTGTTACAAAGGAACAGCCTTTGGTGCTTACGGCAGTCAAATAAACGTAATCCATAGAAAGACAAAGCAATTAAGAGCTTGAACTCAAAATACTTATATGTTTAAGTTTAGGAAACATGCTTGAGGAGGTATAAATACCCCTTCTTTTTTTTCGCCTTCGCTTAATTTGAAGAAAATAAGGTATTATGGTATTATTATCCTTGTAGCTAAGAAACCATTACATTTATGACGGGTTTCCCAAAAACTCAATGTAATGCATTTCTCGGCGAAACTATTCCGGAAGTAGTACGTTTATACTATAGAGCAGCTTAAGTATTATAATTGTAATATTTTAAGACTGGAAAAAATAAGCTTTATAGGATATGAATATGCAGCATGCTGCAGATGGAGGTGTAAAATGCTAAAGCTGTTTCAGGTGTGCTTTTTTACCGGACTTTTCTATACGGTGATATCCTTTGTGCTTGGTCAAATCTTTGAGTTTGCTGGAGGCGGAGGAGGAGAAACGGATGCCGTCATAGATATGGATCTGGATGTTGATCTTGATATGGACTTGGATGCAAGTGCCGATATGGCTTCGACTGTTGAAATGACAGCAGGAGCTGAGCTGCCTAATGTTACAGTGTCTCCAATAAAGCCGATAGTCATTGCTTCCTTTATAACAGTTTTCGGTGGAGTAGGCATAATCTGCATCAAAAAAGGATTTACGATGCTGATGGCATTTGCAGCAGCTCTAGCCCTGGCTGCGCTGATTTCGTATTGCATTTTCAGGTTTATAGTAGTCCCACTCTATAGAGCACAAAATACCAGTACAGTATCAAGGAAAGAGCTTAAGGGAGGACTTGCAAAGGTTACACTGACTATAAAAGGCAGCTCATACGGAAAGATTCTGTATAAGGTTAACGGTAATACCTACACTGCTCCTGCCAGGTCTGTAGACAATACGGATATTGAAAATGGAGCAAACGTAGTTATTATAGACATTGAGAAAAACACATTCTTGGTGAAAAAAATCAAAGGGGGTAATTAGATGGATGTAATTTACTATGTAGCCGGGATATTGGCAGTCATATTTTTACTGCTGATAATGCTGTTGACAATGTGGAGAAAGGTATCCCAGGATAAGGCTTTGGTTGTAACAGGTCTTAAGAAGCGTGTCATATCAGGTGGTGGAGGTCTCGTAATACCACTTCTTGAAAGAACAGACACGATATCCCTGGAAAATATGAAAATCGAAGTCAGAACTGACGGTGCTTTGACAGAGCAGGGTGTTGACATAATGGCTGATGGCGTGGCAGTTATTAAGGTTAAGTCCGATAAGGAATCCATACTTGCAGCTGTTGAGCAATTCAATACAGGAAGAGAAAAGGAAACCATAGTAGTTATAAAGGATACTGCCAAAGACGTTCTGGAAGGTAAGCTCAGAGAAATAATATCCAAAATGACTGTTGAAGAAATATATAAGGATAGAGAAAAGTTTGCTTCCCAGGTTCAGGAGGTCGCGGCTCTTGACCTTGCTGAAATGGGTCTTGAGATAAAAGCCTTTACAATAAGAGACATCGGTGACAACAACGGTTATCTGCAAGCCCTTGGTAAAAAGCGTATAGCTGAAGTCAAAAGAGATGCTCAGATAGCAGAAGCCGAAGCAGAAAAAGAAACAAAAATAAGAACTGCTGATGCAACCAGAGAAGGTGAAGCAGCAAGACTTATTGCAGAAACCCAAATAGCCGAATCAACCAAGGAAAAGGAGTTAAAGGTTCAGGCTTACAGAAAAGAGCAGGAAACAGAAAAGGCAAAGGCCGACCTTGCATATGAAATAGAGGCCAGCAAGGTACAGCAGGAAGTTGAAAAAGAAAAAATGCAGGTTCAGATAGTTAGAAAACAAAAAGAAATAGAGCTTGCGGAAGAAGAAATGAAAATCCAGATAGTCAGAAAGCAAAAGGAAATCGAAATAGCTCAGCAGGAAGCACTGCGTAAGGAACAAGAGCTTGAGGCAAATGTCATAAAGATGGCCAATGCTGATAAGTACAATGTGGAAAAGAAAGCAGAAGCAGATAAGTACAGTGTGGAAAAGAGAGCAGAAGCTGACAAGTTCAGAGAGATCCAGGATGCTATGGCAGAAGCAGAAGCTATAAAGCTCAGAGGTAATGCTATGGCAGAAGCAAAGCGAGTAGAAGGTATGGCTGAAGTAGAAATCATCAGAGAAAAGGGTATGGCTGAAGCTGAAGCAATGCTTAAAAAGGCAGAAGCATATAAGCAGTATAATGATGCTGCTATTACACAGATGATCATAGAAAAGCTTCCTGAGCTTGCAAAGGCTATAGCCGAGCCGCTGGCTAAAACTGAAAAGATAGTTGTTGTTGATTCCAGCAGCGGACAAAGCAAGGGAGCTGCAAAGGTTTCCGGCTATGTAACAGATATACTTTCGACGTTGCCTGAAACAGTTAATGCTTTGACAGGTGTAGATCTTATGGATATATTAAAGCTTAACAAAAACGACAAGCAAGACAGCAAAATAAATGTAGAGTAAAAAAAGAGGTGGGAAAAATCCCACCTCTTAGCTTTTCAGTTTGAATCTGTTGATTGTGGCTTCAAGCTTCTCAGCCAGAGAAGCCAGGTGATCCGAAGATGCAGCGATTTCCTCGATGGATGCTGTCTGCTCCTCTGCAGAGGATGCAACCTCCTGAGTGCTAGCAGCATTTTGCTTGATTAGTTCAGTAATTTTACTGATTGCTTTTTGTGCCGTAGCCGCATTGCTTGTTATAGCAGATGAAAGCTCAGACACTCTGTTAATCTGATCATTTGCAGAGGCTACTGAACCTACAATGCCCTCAAAGGCCTTTGAGGTTTGGTTGACTGCAGATTCCTGATCTGCAACTATGGCTTCGGATTTATTTATCATCTCAACTACTTCAATAATGTTATGTTGTATTTCATTTATCAGCTGGTTTATCTTTTGTGTAGAGTTTTCTGACTGCTCAGCAAGCTTTCTTACCTCTGCTGCAACCACAGCAAAACCTTTGCCCTGTTCTCCCGCTCTTGCGGCTTCAATAGCTGCATTAAGAGCAAGAAGATTGGTCTGACTGGCAATACCGCTGATAACTTCTACAATGTTTCCAATTTGGCTTGATTTTTCTGACAGCGTATTAATTGAGCCTTCCAGCATGCCGAATGCATTTTTACTTTCACTCATTTTCACCTTTTGCTGCTTTATGGCGTTTTGCCCTTCGTCTGTCATTTCCTTTGTTTTTGACATCATCAATGCAGATTTAGCTGCATCCTGATGAATTTCATTAAGGCCTTCAGCAACGCTGGACACCAACTCATACCCGCTGTCAGCTGATTTTGATTGTTCTGCAGCACTTGTAGCAAGTTCGATGACAGTTGAAGAAACAAGTTCTGCCGCCTTCCCAATTTCCGTAGAGGATGCTGACATCTGTTGAGCCGAGGATGTTACTGTACCAGACAGCTTTTTTACATCATTCAGCAGTGTATTAAAGTTATCAATCATATTATTAAAATCCCTTGCCAGTCTCCCGATTTCATCGTTACTCTTTGTATCCAGACTAATATTGAGATTGCCTTCTGATATTTTCTTTGTAAGCTCACTCATTTTTCTGATTGGCTTTATTGTGATGCCTACTGAGAGTATAACTATCGCAATTATTGGAACAAGCATAAACATACCTGCAAATAGAGTCTTGTATCCAAAATCAACGATCGCACCCTGCAGCTCATTCTCCGTAGTTGTCATGGCTATGGACCAGCCTGTGGATTTTACGGGCGCATAAGCAGCTATTTTCCTGACACCTTCAAACTCATAGGAAGATATGCCAGAGATACCTTCAACCATTTTTTGCGCCACGTTTGATATCGAGCTGGTTTTATCTTCCAGTATATTCAGCTTGAATATTTGCTCTGTATTGTCATGGGCTATGACAAGGCCTGCTTTGTTTATCATAAATGCATAGCCTGTTGCGCCAAGCCTTTCACTGTTTATTATCTCAGAAATCGATGTTGTTTCGATAGTGGAGCCCATTAGTCCGATTACATTTTTCTGATGATTATAGATTGGCACTGCCACAACTATTATTACCTTTCCTGAAGCCTTTGAAACTATGGGATCAGTGATAACCTTCTTTCCGGACATAACTTCCTTGAAATATGGCCTGTCGGCAATGCTTCCCGAAGCTCCGGTGGATGTATTGAAGTTGCCGGTGGCATCAGCCACATATAACATTTCATAACCGTCATATATTTCCTTGTTATCTGCTATATATTGGTTTATTTTGCTCCAGTCCAAAGAACGGACAACATCACTGGATGCAAGCACTTCTACTTCTGATTGCCATGTCTTCAGCTTATCTTCAACAGTTAGAGTGAGCTTTGTTACCTTTTCCATTGCAAGACTTTTTGTAGCTTCATAATGCATGGACTTTGCCTGCATATATTGAAAAACTGATAATGTAACTATACCTATGATTACTACTATTATAACTGGAATAAGCAACTTGGTTTTAATACTTTTCATATTAGCACCTCCTATTCAGAATATTGAGAAGATTATATATATTTTAATTATAATACTTTGTTGGACATGTATCAAATCCAGATATTGTATACTCTGCATCCAAAATTATGGAATTTCGTGAATGTTCGAACTTGATTAAATTTTTCGAAGAATATTGACATATTTTGTAATAAAATATATTATTATCCTAGATAGAATCTGTAAGATGAAGGTGTTTTATGGCACGAGTGATGGTAGTGGATGATGCAGTTTTCATGAGATCTGTCATTAAGTCGATACTTGTGAATGCAGGGCACAAGATAGTGGCTGAAGCTTCAAATGGGGAAGAAGCATTAAAGAAATATATTGCATATAAACCTGATTTGGTTACAATGGACATAACTATGCCTGATATTGACGGTGTCGAGGGAGTCAAAAGAATAACTGAATTTGATCCGGCTGCAAATATTATCATGGTAAGTGCATTGGCGCAAAAGAATCTTGTTGTTAAGGCCATAAGATCAGGTGCAAAGCATTATATACTGAAGCCCGTTGATGAAGTCAAGGTCATAGAAGTGGTTAATGAGGTGCTAAGGATTAGAAATGATGAAGAGAATGCTTTACCCTCCATTGATGATATAAGAGCCTCCATCCAGTGCCTAAATAACGGCATAGGGAAGCTTGACAGTGGAGTGGAAGAAATAGACAGTACTCTGGTAGAAAAATGAAAAACGTACTGCTGCGGAGGAAAAAATGTTTTTGAGCAGACCAAGAGAATACTATAAGTACAGCTATCTTGAAGCCTTAAAAGAGTATCAGGCTGAAGGCTTGTACCTGAAATATGATATCGATGAGCTGCGAAATGATTTTGCAGCCTTTATTGTTGAATTAAGAGAAAGAGAAGATAGTAAATATACTGGAAGAGTTCCTGAAACAATCCTGTGGCTTATTGATGAAGGAGAGTATATAGGCAGAATTTCCATAAGGCATAGTTTAAATGAAAGGCTTCTGAAATACGGAGGCAATATAGGATACGATATAAGACCATCAAAGAGACAGGCAGGGTATGGCTGCAGCATACTCAGACTTGGACTTATGAAGGCCAGGATACTGGGATTGTCTCAAATACTGCTGACCTGCAGCTCTGATAATCTTGCCTCAAAAAAAATCATAGAAAAAAACGGCGGTGTATTTGAGAGCTGTATATGGTCAGAGGAAGATAATACCAGCATTCTAAGATACTGGTTTTATATGTAGAACATGGAACGTAGTCTGCGTTCTTTTTTTGTTACATTATCGTTACAATTGATAAAATTTATATTTACAATCGTGAAGTATAATTATTTTATTGAGCATGTGGAGGTGGGGAAATTGAAGCTTTTAAGAGCAGTTATGAAGGATATAAATAAAGGTATAGTATTTTTTTTAATATTCATATATATTGCTGCTTTAATATGCTATCTGCCTGATGGAGGATATTACGGAACAGCCGGAGCAGTTATTGAAGGGGCTCATATAAGAGCTTGCAAGAAGGTTATAAATATTTTACAGCTGGATTTTGGAAAGGATAGGTCATTGGGTGATATAAAGCTGTTTATTATGAGCAAATTCAAGTATTCTGTAGGTTTGCTTTCTGCAGGAGTCTTTTTGGGGATTATATTGGGTATAGCCAAAGGAATATTTGACAGCAGTAAAAAAAGTGAAAAAAAGCCATGGATAAAGGTATTATTGACTTTGATTCCAATGTCCTTTCCTGAAGCGTTGGTTATTACGGTTCTTCAGATTGCTGCTATATGGCTGATAAATCGTGGAATCACTGTTTTCAAGGTTGCAGGTACAGGGGCTCTGAATCACGTGCTGCTGCCAAGCATTGCGCTTTCCATACTGCCTGCATGCTATATTGCAAGGGTGACTACCATGTCTATTGAAAGCTTCTATAAGCAGGATTTTATAATGATGGCAGCTGCTAAGGGATGTTCCAATATCAGAATACTTTATAATCATGTAATGAGAAATTCTATGTATATTATTGCGGAAAGCTTTAAAGAGATAATTCCTTTGATAGTAAGCAATCTTGTAATAGTGGAATATTTGTTTAATTATAGAGGACTTGCTACACAGCTGATGCAGGCATTACAGAAGTCAAATGAAAATATAATGATAGCCTCAATAATTGCCATAGGTATAATTTATGCATTATTGAACATTCTGCTGTATATTATGAAAGCTGCTGCAGGCATGAAAAGAGGTGAGCTTGCATGAAGAGGCTGAATGTACCGCTCTTAATGGGTTTGGTAATCTTATTGATAATACTTGCCGTCAGCTTATTTCCTGAGGAGGTTGTTCCTACAGATCCATACGGCATACAAAAACTGGAATATGTCATGCTAAGCGAGAAAATGGTTATAGCAGCACCTCCAATTCCTCCGTGTAAGGAGTTTCCCTGGGGAACTGACAGAAAGGGCAGAGATATTAGAGCCCTGCTTGTTTACGGCTGCGGGCAAACCATAGGGCTGGCACTATTGGCAGCTATCCTCAGAATGTTTATAGCGCTGCCTTTAGGTATAGCGGCAGCATATAAGAGTGAAGTCTGTAAATATATAATAAAACAGTTTAATGTTGTTTTTGGGGCCTTTCCTGCTGTACTTGCAGTGGTGTTTCTATCCAAGATAGGCTTTATTGCCAGAAATTTTGAAACAAGAAGCATGCTTGTTGCATTTCTTTTGGTATTGCTGGGCTGGGGTAAGCTTGCTCACCACATAATGAGCAAGGTGGAGGAAATATTGAGCAGTGATTTTATAGAGGGAGAAATTGCCATTGGAAAGAGCAAGCTGGAAATTGCACTGCAGAATGTAATTCCACATCTGCTGTCTTCCGTTGTTGTCATGTTTTTCCTTGAAGCAGCCATTGTGCTGCTTAATACAGTGCAGGTAGGTATTCTTGATGCAGTGGCTACAAGGCAATTTTATGATGATGAAGGTTTTGTAACAACTCCCGATGATTTTGACTGGGCTTCGATGCTTAGAGGTGCCAATGTCTTTCTGGCAGTGCGCCAATACTGGATCGTACTTGCTCCTACCATAGCATTTTCCTTAAGTATAATAGGCTTCAACATGCTTGGTGAAGGCTTGCGAATGGAGTTTGAGAAAAGAACCTCAAAGGTTATTACATTTATTAAAGGAATACCATCCTATTTATCACCTCTAAGGTTTGTTTATGAGCTGAAAAATTTCACACAATACAAGAGGGAAATAGCAATAAAGCTGACAGCTTGTGCTCTTGTGGCAGTAATGCTGCTGTTTCCAAAACCACAAAGCAAATATGTATTCAGTATGGAAGCAAACGCAGGCGATAATATTAAAAATACATCCGCAACTGTTGATAGACCTGAAGATGCTGGTATAAAAATCAGCACTTTTATAGACGTATTTAAAAAATACGGCATACAGCCTCTGGGAAGCAGTTATCTACAGGAAATAAACGTTGATTTTGCTCCTTCGGAGAATGAGAAGGTAAAGCTGAGCCTGGAGGATGATAATTTCAGGCTTAGGCTGGAGTATATTCATGACTTTGCACTTCTGAAGCACAATTTTTCCAGCGTTACACTTCCTCTGGAGGTCATAACTGCAGAGGTACTGTTGGAAATGACTCCGGAGGATTTTAAACAGTCAGAGGATAAGGCTCTTATAGCGGACCTCAGAAAAAGCACTTATAATAGTGATGATATAGTGCCTTTGCTGGAAGAAAGGCTGGGGAACAACTGCATAATATTCATAGACAAATGGGACAGCAAAGCAGGAATGCAGAGATATATTACCAGCAAGTACAGTACTTCATTGGTGATAACAGTGTTTTCAGATCATGGAGATGATATACTCAAGCTGTCAGATAACCCCAGAATCAGCATAGATTCGAGTAATAAAACTATGGATGTGAATATAATAGGTTGCATACCAGGTACTGATGAGCAGCTTAAGAATGATTTTATTGTACTGGGAACTAATTTGCATGAGTTCGGCAGACACAGTGATAAAGAGAAAACTCCTTCAAAGGCAGCTCTACTGGGATTGGAGCTTGCAAAAAGTATGATACAAAACGGGATAAAGCCCAAAAGAACCATTGTATTTGCGTTTTGGGGAGGCAACGGTACCTCGGGAAGAGGTACGGAAAGCTTTATTAGGCAATATAGCTTCGCCAGAGTAGAAAATCTCACATATGTGGAAATAGGAGATCTGAATGCAGCCGAGTACGGGAACATAGGCTTGGATGCAACCAAAACCAGCGCAAGAGATCAGCTTGGACAAAGCGTGATAAAATGCTTTAAGCAACTGAGCAAGAGGTACGGTATGGCCTATGACAGGATAAAGGCAGATTCGTCTACAATGAGAGACTTTTATGCAGTAGGAAGAGCAGCCATATACTTTGGAAGCACTGAAAAGGAAGAAAATAAGTTTGACTGGCTGAAGGCAGATGAAGAAATGAATATAGAGGCATATGGCAGGATAATACTCAATACCTTGGCAGAAATATCAACCATGTAGTTTTAAAGGTCTGAAGACGATTTTGTTTTCAGACCTTTTTTCCGCTGGCTATGTAAAAAACTCGTGTCGAAAAATAAGAAGCTTTGTCGAAAGGGTTTACAAACTTTAGCTTATCATGTAAAATCATGTTACCAAATAGTAAAATTTACCTACAGGGTAGTAATAACTAACTATTTGGACTACAACTGAATACCTAACTGATAAAGGTAAACTTATCGAAAGGTAAGGACACAAAGCTGCGGGTCTAAAGTGTATGCAATTTAAATGCATATACCACGATAGCCGGGCCGCCGGGAAATTAGAAGCAACGATACCTTCATACCTTTTTCGTATGAGGGTATTTTTTTGTGTCCATGCTCTTTTGAACACATAAGGGGGAAAGGTAATGAAAACAAACAAAAGAAAAGTATTCAAAAAAGCCGGTTTATGGCTGCTTACACTGGTAATGCTGCTTAACTCGATAGTAATGCCGGTAACTGCAAGCCAAAGCACCTATGACTACTCAGGCTGGGGAGACACTCCCGAGTATCAGACGCCGGAGTCACTGCTTCAGAGTATACCTCAGCTGGGAGGAGACCCCGTAGGCATACCCAATCCTTCACAGGGAATACTGCCTGGCATGCCTCAGGGGGCTATGGATAATACTATGCCTGCTTCGGCGCCGCTTTCAGTATCACTGCCTGAGCCGCCGCCGGGAAAGCCCTTTGAGCACCACATAGCTCCCGCCACAGGGACAGTCAGGCTGGAGAACAAGGATTTGACCCTTCCCGGCAATGGAATGGGACTCAGCATAGAGAGAAACTATTCCAGCATGATATCGGATATCAATGTATTCGGAAGAGGCTGGAGCAGCAACATCGGCTCATATCTCCGCATGTACAGCGAGTTTGATATGGCGGAGTTCAAGGCTGATGGAAGTATAACTACCTACAAGTTCGTACAGGATGACCCCAACGCATTTGTACTAAGCTATGACGGGGACAACCTCATAAACTATGACCTGAGCAAGGGTCACTATGAGCCTTCTTCAAATGGAGCTGTACTGCAGAGAATAAATGCAGAAGAATACATAGTAACCCATGTGGATGGCAGCAAGACCACCTACAGAGGCTACACGGCGCCCTGGAGAACAAATCAGCCTGCTACAGCCGGCCGGGTCATTAAGCACGCGAACCGCTACGGAAACACGCAGAGCTTTGAGTATAATGAAAACGGCAAAATATCAAAGCTTACAGATACGGCCGGAAGAGAAATTCACATAGGCTGGAACGGTGATGTAATAGCCTCCATAACAGCGCCGGGGGGCTGGAGCATGAGCTACGGCTATGACAGCGACTTCCGCCTTGTAAAAATTACAAACCCGGATAATACGGAGATAAGCTACACCTACGACAGCAGCCACAGACTAACAAGCATAACCGACCCCATGAACGGAAGCATAATCTACACCTATGACAGTGAAGGAAGGGCAATAGAAGTCAGAAATCAGCTGGGAGTGACGCAATACAGCTTTACCTATGGGCAGAATACCACCACCATGACAGATGCACTGGGCAGCAGCTGGATATATGAGTTCAACAGCGACAAGCTTCTTATAAAAGAAACAGACCCGATAGGACAGATAACAACCTACACCTACAACCACAACAAGCAGCTGACATCAAAAACCTCACCTTTGGGAACAACAAACACAGAATATGATGAAAAGGGAAGTCCCGTAAAAATAACACAGCCGGACGGAAGCATAATACAGACAGAGTACCACCCTGTATGGGGCTACCCAACAAAAGAAACCCATCCCGGAGGGGCAGTAACAGCCTACAGCTATGACAGCATAGGAAACCTCATAGAAAAGACAGATGCCATGGGCAGTAAATCCACCTATACCTATGACAGTAGGGGAAACCTGATGTCAGCAAGCTTTGATAACAAGACTGTAAGCTTTGAATATGACAGCTATGGAAACCTCATAAAAAAGACCACAGCTGCAGGAGATGTTACAGTCTACAAATATGACAGCTTCGGCAGAATAACAGAGACCACAGCTCCCAATGGAGCAGCAAGCAAGGCAGAATATGATCTTATGGGAAGACTCACAAGAACTACGGATCCATTGGGATATTCCTCGCACTATACCTATGATGCTGCAGGAAGGATGCTCACAATAACCAATGCCCTGGGAGAAAGCTTCAGATATCAGTACAATGCGGCAGGCAATGCGGTGAGCTTTAAAGACAGCCTGGAGCGTGAATATTACATAGAATACGATCCTATGCAAAGGGTAAGCAGAATATATGATTCAAAAGGCATTTCTGTGGAATTTACAAGAGATTCACTGGGCAGGGTCACAAAAACAGTGCTTCCAGGCAGCAAAACCATACAGTACCAATACGGTCCTGCGGGACTTGCAAAGGTAACAACCCCACTGGAGGAATACACCTATGGTTACAATGACAAGAACCAGCTAGTATCAATCACGGACAAGCTGGGAAGGGTAACAACGCTGGAATACGATGCGGCAGGCAGAGTAACAGCCAAAATAGATGCGGAAGGCAACACAACCTCCTTTGAATATGACCTTCTGGGCAGGAGAATAAAGGAAACAGGACCTGATGGAGCAAGCTACAGCTATGAATACAGCTTATCGGGGCAAATAATTAAAGTTAAACATCCCGACCATACGTCAATAACTATGGAATATGACGCGGACAACAGAGTAATAAAGAAAACAAACCAGGGCGGAGGAACAATAGAAGTAACCTACTACCCCGGCGGACAGTTGAAAACCATGAAGGACCCTGACGGCAACCTTACATCCTTTGAATATGACCTTAAGGGCAGTCTCGTAAAGCTATATGACCCCAACGGAGGAATAACAGAGTACACCTATGACGCAATAGGGCAGCTCACAGCCACAACGAATCCTGCTGGAGAAACCACAGAATATGCCTACGACAGTGCAGGAAGAGTAACAAAAATAACAGACAACGCAAAAAACAGTCAATACTTCGGCTATGACCGCTACAACAGGCTCATAAGACATACTGACAGAACAAAAAGAATCACCACCTGGCAATACGACATGGAAGCAAACATATCAAAGGTCAGACTTCCCGGGGAATTAGAATACACCTACACCTATGACGCCATGGACAGGCTGATAGCCATCACAGATGCCATGGGACACAAATCAACCGTAGAATATGACGAAGCAGGCAGAAAAGCAAAGGTTACAGACCCGCTGGGCAGCTCAATGAAGTGGGAGTATGACCTCATGGGCAGGCTCATAAAGCAGATAGATCAAAAGGGAGCAGCCACAAGCTTTGAATATGACAATACAGGCAGGCTCATAAAAACAACAGATGCACTGGGCAACAGTACAGCCCTGAGCTACGACACCATGGGAAGAGTTAAGGAAACAAAGGCACCCAATGGAGCAGTAACCAGATACCTTTACAACAGCCTTGGCAGCATATCAAAAATAATTGATGCCAAGGGAGCTTCAACGGAGCTGATATATTCACCCTCAGGCAGACTCAAGGCCATAACAGCACCAAACGGACAAAAGACAAGCTACACCTACACACCCTTCGGAGCACCTGCTGAAATATCTGTATCCGAAACAGACAAATGGAAAATGGAGTACGATGCGCTGGGTAGAGTCATAAAAAGCATAAACCCTCTGGGACATGCAGCACAATACCAATATGACAACACAGGCAGACTCATAAAAGCAATAGATCCCAAAGGGGCAGAAACAAGCTACAGCTATGATGAGGAAGGCAGACTGCTGAGTATAACAAATCCTGAGGGAGCTGTCACCAGCTATCAATACAATGAGCTTGGAAAGGTAAGCCGCACAATAAATGCAAAGGGCTATGAAACAAAATATTCATATGATGCATTGGGAAGGCTCGCAGAAATAACAGATGTCAAAGGAGGCACATACAGGTACATATATGATGCCATGGGAAGAGTAAGACAGGAAACGGATGCAGCAGGCAGCTCAACCTTCATAGAGTATGACAGTGCAGGAAGAATAACCACCGTAAAGGACCCTCTGGGCTATAGCACTGCGTTTGAATATGATGCATTAGGCAGGCTCATAAAGCAGACAGACAAGAAAGGCAATGCAACAAGCTATGCCTATGATGGGGCAGGACAGCTGACAGCTGTGACAAATGCTGACAACTCAAAAACAAGCTACGAGTATGACCCTACAGGAAAGCTCATAAAAGAAACTGACCCGCTGGGAAGAACAACCTCTTACAGCTATGATGTAGCAGGAAGACTCATAGAAATCATAAACCCTGCAGGAGGCAAAAAACAGCTGGAATATGACAGTCTTGGAAGAATGACAGCCATGCTAGATGAAAACAGCAGGAAAACACAGTGGCAGTATGATGCTCTGGGCAACGTTACAGAACAGCTTGATCCTCTGGGAAGAAAGACAAGCTACGAGTACGATGAAGCAGGAAGATTAAGAGCCTTCATAGACCCGAGAGGAGCAAAGACACAATATGCCTATACGCCAAACGGACAAGTGTCAGAAATATTGGGACCGCTGGGCAGGAAAATATCCTATGGCTATGATATACTGGGCAACATAACTGAAATGACAGACCCGTCGGGCAGCAAAACAACATATGACTATGACGAGCTAAGCAGAATCACATCAATAACAGACCCCTTGGGAGCCGTTACACAGTACAGCTATGACGTGCTGGGCAGGGTCATAGCACAAACCGATGCAATGGGCGGAGTATGGAGCTATGAATACGATGCTGCGGGCAGAATGACAAAATCCACTGATCCGCTGGGAGCAGTATACACAACAGACTATGATGAAGCGGCACAGCCTGTAAAGCTGACTGACCCTATGGGAAGAGCAGTAAGCTACAGCTATGACGCACTTGGAAGACTCAAGGAAGCGGAGGATGCACTGGGCTTCAAAAGCAGCTACAGCTATGACCCCGCAGGTAATCTGACAGAATACGAGGATGCAAAGGGCAGCACCTGGAGTTACAGCTATGATGAGCTCAACAGACTCATAGAGGAGCAGACACCAAAGGGTCATAAAACAGGCTATCAGTACGATGCTGCAGGCAATCTCACAAAGGTCACAGACCCCATGGGCAAGATTACGGAATATGGCTATGATGCAGCAGGACAGCTGACCAAAGTAACTGATGCACTGGGAGGAAGCACCTCCTATGAATATGACCTGTCGGGCAACCTGAGCAAAATAACGGACGCAAGAGGCTATTCCACAGCCTTTGAATACAATGAAGCAGGAGAGCTGGAAAAAGAAACAGACCCGTTGGGCTATACCACAAACTACAGCTATGACAGTGCAGGCAGGCTGTCAAGGATACAGAATCCAAAAGGACAAATAACTGCCTACACCTACAACCAAAGAGGCGAAGTAACCAATATAGACTACAGCGGAGAAGATTTTGCGAGCTTCGGCTATGACCTTTTAGGAAGGCTTACCTCAGCCATGTCCAAATACTCGTCACTGCAGTACGGCTATGACCAGACAGGCAGACTCATAAGCCAGACAGACGGCAAGCTCAATAAGACAACCATCTTTGGTTATGATACAGCAGGCAACAGAACAAGAATAACAGATGCTGAGGACAGGACAGTAAGCTATACCTATGATGAAAGAAACAACATAAAGACCATGACAGATCCTGATGGAGCAACCACCACCTTTGAGTATGATGAGCTGGGCAGAGAAATACTCAGGACAATGCCCAACGGAATGCTGACCGAAAGAGTCTATTCAGAGGATGGAAAGCTTTTAGAAATAACTAACAGCAATACAGCAGGAATAATATCCTCCTACAGCTATGAGTATGATGAGTCAGGCAACAAAATAAGGCAAACAGAGGAGGATGGTGCAGTAACCACCTTTGAATATGATGCCCTCAACAGACTGACACATATCACTTATCCGGTGGATAAGATAGTAGGGATAAGGGACAGCTATCTGAAGCGCCCTGAAAGATACAGACCCCTTCCCGAAGGAGCAGAGGAGCTGTACCTGCAGCAGAATGCACAGGAAGATACTCAGATAGAAGAGCAAAACAATGAGGACAATAAGAATGTAGAGCCGGTAAATTCATCAAAGGGCATTGGAGGCTTCTTTGAAGGAGTAAAAGCCTTCTACTACAAGGTAATTGGCATGCTGTTTACAGCTGGCGGCAACGGAAACGGCGGAGGTAACGGAAACGGCGGAGGCAGCGGAAACAGCGGAGGTGGAGACAACAGTGGCGGAAGCTCCGGCGGAAATGATAACAGCAATAACGGCGGCGGTAATAGCAGCGGTGGTAGCGGAGGAAGCTCCGGCGGAAATGATAATGGCGGAGGTAACGGTAACGGCAGTTCAGGAGGCAATGATAACAGCAATAACGGTAATGGAAACGGAAATGCCGATGGCAATGGCAACGGTGGAGGAAACAGCGGCGGAAATTGCAATGGCAACGGGAACGGTGGAGGAAATGACGGAAACAACGGCAATGGAAATGGAAATGGAAATGCCGGTGGCAATGGAAACGGAAATGGAAACAATGACAAAGATAAAGACAATGGCAACGGAAACGGTAAAGGAAATGGAAAAGATAAAGACAATGGTAATGGTAAGGGAAAGGATAAGGATAACGGCAAGGGCAACGGTAGAGGCAACGGCAAAGGCGAGGACAAGCAGTTGAAGGATAAAAATGAGCCCTGGTGGACGGAGCTTGCACAGGAAGACATCATATTGGGTTACATGACCTATCAGGAGCAGCCTGATTATCTGGTGGAGCCCACTTCAGAAGTCTACTATACCTATGATGCTACAGGCAACAGAACAAGCATGACTACAGACTGGGGCACCACAGTATACAGCTATGATGCCGCCAACAGACTGCTGTCTGACGGCAAGGCCAGCTACAGCTATGATGCAAACGGCAACATGGTGTCAGTGACCAGAGGAGAAGAGACCATAACCTATTACTATACGGCTGACAACAAGCTAAAGAAGGTGCAGTTCAGTGACGAAACCTATGTACTGTACGGCTATGATGCCTTTGGAAGAAAGAGCTACAGGGAAGAAGCCTTCTACAAGCTGGAAATGCCAGAGAAGAAGGAAAGTCCGGGTAACTCTGAGAATGCACCTGGACAGCAGAAAAAGGAAGAAAAACAGAACGGTAACGGAAATGGAAGCAATAACAGCAAAGGCAACGGCAACGCCTACGGACACATAAAGCAGCAGGAGAGGAATATAATCAACCCTCTTAAGCTCAGAAAAGACATCAACAGATATGTATATGACGGCTTCAGCAATGACCTTTTGAAGGAGTATA
>JBMORW010000008.1:0-20802 GCA_049322695.1 Bacillota bacterium
ATAGGATATATAAATGATATACTGACAATCCGCAGCAGCAGCATAAGAATCTCTGCCCTGGAGCTTCTGCGTATACTGTATCTGAATAATACCTCAGCAGGCGCATTGAGCATTATACAAGATAAGCTTGCAGCCAAGGATACAGAGGGTATGAGCAGCAAGCTTGAAAGATTTTTGTTCTATAAGCTTTCAAAATCTGGATTAGTACCTAAAATACATGACGATTACTATATGTATACTGATGCTGAGATATCGGAAATGTTCCTGCAAAACTTGAAGACAAACACTCATTGGGTAGTAAAAAGACTTCAGATAGAAATACTCCTTAATAATGCTCTTAATAACCATATTACTGAAGGATTTCATACAGCCATGCATTTTTGCAACCTATTGAAGGTAAGCGGTACAGAAGCTGTCAGGAATTCTGCAGGTGCTGCTCTGCTTAAGCTTATGCCTGTGCTCACCTCTGACCAGATAAATGATATAGCTGTTGAGCTGCTGCGGGCGCTGGAATTGGATGGTTATCAATATGCAAGCTATATCCCGTATTATTTGGGACAGGTAATGCTTTATTTATCAAAGGTGGAACTGGAGGAGTTCATAGATGATATGCTTGAGAAAATCAAGCACTCAAATCCACAGCTGAATTCCCTTCTCTTAAGGACTGCAGGTATATATATAGTGAGCTTCTTGAAGAAACACTCTTCTCTGTCAGATGTCAGCACTTCAGAGAGCGTAGTTCTGAAAAGGATGATTTTGCTTGTGCTTAACTCCCTTGCTGATTTTAACCAGCAAATAAAACAGGCAGCATTTGCACTGCTGGGAAAGGATATATTCGGTTCAAAGCAGCTTACCCTTGAGCAGAAGTACGGCATATTTGCACTTATAGCTAAAAAAGCTATTACACTTATTACAGATGTAAAGGAGCAGGAGCTTCAATTTCTCAGTAATTCCTCAACCTTCAACCATATATACAGATTTATAAACGAATATAAGTTGAATATTGGTGAAATCAGAATAGAGAAAGCAGACAAGATTGCCATATACAATGGCATCTTCGATCCATTTACTGTCTATCATAAGGAAATAGCAAGGCAAATACGTGATATGGGCTTTGAAGTACATCTATCTGTTGATGAGTTTGCATGGGAAAGAAGATCGATGCCCAATCTTATCAGAAGAAGCATAATAAATATGTCTATTGCCGATGAGTTCAATATGTATCTGTTTCCTGAGGATTTTCCCCTTAACACTGACAACAGCAGGGATGTGCAAAGATTGCTCAAAGCATTCCCGGGCTGTGAGGTATATATAGTTTTGGACAGCGTTGAGCTTCTCTCGGGCTGCCGAAGACTGATTAAAAAGAATATAGACGGGCTATGCTATATTCTGCTGGATAGGAAAAGTCCGCATATATTCACAGACGAGGATAATAAGCTGAATAAGCTGCTGCATGGAGTTGGAGACAAGGTGTTGAAGCTGCAGCTGCTTGAGATCGGCAAGCTGCATGAAGAAGAAAGTGTGCAACAGGAATCTGCTGAGAAAGTAAACGCTTTAACTGATGTGGACCCTCTAGCCAGAAGATTTATCAAGGAATTTGGTATGTACAAGGCAGAGCCCCTCTTGAAGTCTCAGATAAAGTCTATTTCCCTGGAATCGGAAGTACTGGAAAAATACGATAGTGAAGCTGTAAGAGCAATTCTATCATCCTTCGGCATCAGCAGAGCTTCTTTTGAAAGGCTGGAAAGGCTTGCTGCCAGGCCGGGAAGCAAACTTCTACTTCTCCAGAGTATTAAGAGAGGAAACGTGGTGCTTGGTTTTTCCGTGTTTCATAAACTGAATAGCGGTGAGGTATATGATGAGTTTGGCAGTATCGAAGCAGCTAATTATATATATGATAATGCATCAGGCAATATAGTCCTGATAGACGGAATTTTCATAAGGGAAAATACAGGGTATCATAAGCTGGATCAGATGGTGCTTACAGAGACTTTATCCTACTGTCTGGCTAATGAATACGAATACTGCATATATTGCGATAAAACAGAGGCTGGTGTCAGTGCTTCCTTTATGGAACTGCTTGGAAATTTCGGATTTATGCGAATAAATGCAGAAGGGTGCGATAAAGTCATATTTGCAGTTGACATGAGCAGTCCGTGTACTTTATACATGGATATAAGAAATGTACTTAAGGAGCCGTACAGAAGCAGTGATATCATGCAGAAGGTAATAGGAGATACCAGGAAGAGCCTGATGAAAGCGCTGGTAGAATTGTATCCGGGTAAGTTGGTATTATCCTTTGACAGAGGAATGCTTTATGACAATCTGGTAAAAAAGATTTGTGGAGTGAATCAGGTATCAACACAAGCTGGAGATGGCAAGCTCGGTTCGAAGCTATGTGTTCCCTATGGAAATATTCTTCATAAATATATAGTTCCAAATACCATTACAAAATCTCTACATACTGAGAAGTACTTTGAACCGGGTCTGAGGCAATACAGCATTGGGGCCTTCCCGTATTATCTTGACCTGGAAACACAGTTCAAAATGGTTTCTTCATTTAATAAACCGATCATATTAGTAGATGACCTGCTGAATAAGGGTTATAGGCTAAAGGCGTTGGAGCCAATGCTTTCAAATCAAAAAATTAGAGTAGAGAAGGTAATTGTAGGCATATTGTCCAACAGAGGAAAGGATCTGGCAAATATTATGGGGCTTGAGGTCGATTGTGCGTACTACATCCCAAAACTGAAGGCCTGGTTTAATGAAAGTGATATGTATCCATTTATAGGGGGTGACGCTGTTTGGAGAGGAATATACCCAAAAAGGAACCTCCTACCCTCAGTGAATCTTATACTTCCCTATGCTTATCCCACTTTTCTAACAGGTACGACAAAGGAAGCGGTGTATAACCTTTCCATAACTGCTTTGGAAAACTCATATAGGATTCTATGCGCCTTGGAGGATGAGTACCAAAGGTACAACGAGCGTATGCTTACTTTAGCGCTGCTTGGTGATGTGCTTACAATCCCCAGATGTCCTGATCACGGGGAGGATATGGAGTATAATATAAGCCTTAATCCATCCCACTACCTGAAAAATGATATAGAAGTGCTTAAAAGAATAGAGCCTTATGGCAAATAGAAAATAAAAGCAGCATCATAAGATAAAAAATCATTTATTGATGCTGCTTTTATTTTTTGTTCCTTATCGGTATATTTTTGTATATAAGTAGTCAAAGGCCTCTTTTGGAAGCCAGCCTGCAAAATGATTTGTTGCTTCAACAACAATGAAGGAGTCTTCGTCGCTTGAAGCAGCGCTTAGTCGTTTTCCTATTTCGTCTGCGCTAAGCCTGGATTTTATTATCCATGTATTGTCGATATAGTGCATCCACGTCTCATTATAACAACATTCCTTTATAGTCTTATTAACAGATTGAAACTTCTCTTCACTGTTGCCAAGATTGTAACTAATAACATATACTGCCATAAAACCAACCTCCATATTTTATTCTATTTCATATTTTTTAAAACGTTGCATGTCTTGCTAATATTTTGAAAGTAATTCAGAGACATGCAAGCAGATAACACATAAAGTTTTTACTGTTGGAAAACATAATTATAAATGAACATGGAGGTATAGTTATGGAAATAAACAAAATAGACGGATTTACAGATTGGAATAAATGGAAAGAAAACATAGGCAAAGCTGTAAACCTGGGTGAAACTGCAGGACTTTCAGAAAACACCATAGAGAATATTGGTGTAAAGATAGGCAATATGCTTGCAGCCAATGTTGATCCTGAGAATAGAGAGCAGAGGCTGCTTCAAGAGCTCTGGAGGGTAGGGGATGATTCGGATAGAAAGGTATTGGCAAAAATGCTGGTTAAGATGGTGCAGACAGAGAACAAAGGCAGCTGAAGCTGCATATGAAACCTGTATGCTTTATTCCCATGGAATGATATAAGCACGACAAGAATAGTTATATAAATAAGGTAACATGGCAGTTACCTTATTTATGTGTGCTTGTGATAAGTTTATCTATTGCTTGCTTAGGTCCTTTAAGAGCTTATCAAACTCCTTATTTATCGCTTCATCTATTTTTTGCTTGTACTCATCCAGTTTTTCCGACTTCTTAGTGTTTATGGAAGTCTGTAACTGATTGATTAAATTATCTATTTCTGCATTCTTTTTCTCAAGCTGAGCATTCTTGTATTCTTCTAGCTCGTTTTCAATCTCTGTTTTAGAAGAATTAATAATATTATCAATTTCCTGCTTAGTATTCTGTGCAGTATTACTCATCTCTGTTTCAGAGGATGAAGTCAAGCTTATTCCCAAGGAATCAAGCATGACGCCGAATTTGCTGATTACTGCTGAAGCAGCCGTGCTGATACTGTTTGCGAATACAACCCCATACGACAATGAAAGCATGGATATAATAAGCAGAGTTATGACAATTTTTTTACTTTTCATATTTTCACCTCCTGAGCAATGCTCAAAATTATTATATAAGGATTGTCGAAAAATGTCGATTGAATGTGAAGGCGTAATTTATTCCTGAAAAGCCTGGTTATTACTGAATTGCTATAATCAGGCCCTGCTCATGTATAACATTCTTGCAATTCACTTGACACAAAGGATTGAACAGAGTGATTTGGAAGTGTCAGCTTGTTTGATTTTCAGTGAAAAATGATATATTATATTTCATATAATGAGACTGGCAGGTAAGGTAGGGGATAATAATGAACTGGGAAGGCTGCGAAATGATTGCTGAAGAGCAAGGAATAAACATGTACAATGAGGGAATGCTTCATTCACAGCTGAAGCAATGGTATGCTAAGCCCAATGATCGGCTTGAGTCTAAGGTTGACGGATATATTGTGGATATTGTGAGGGATGAACTGCTTATAGAGATACAGACTGCTAATTTTTCCGCAATAAGCAAAAAACTAGGCAAGCTTGTTGAAAATCACAAAGTTCGCTTGCTTTATCCTGTATACCTGGAAAAAAACATTATTAAGCTTTCCGGTACACAGGATTCAGTAATCAGCAAAAAAAAGTCACCTGCCAAAGGTACTTTGGCAGACGTGTTTAACGAGCTTATTAGAATTCCGCATATTATACGGCAGAAAAATTTTAGCATGGAAATATTGTTTATTAAAATTGATGAGTACAGGTGCGATGACGGAAAGGGAAGCTGGAGAAGAAAGGGTGCAAGCATTATAGAAAAGAGACTCCGCGAAGTTGTGGCAACAAAATCATTGAATTGTCCACAGGATTATCTTTGTATGCTGCCTAATGATATTGATCAGCCGTTTACCAATAAGCAGCTGGCATCAAAGCTTAATATATCAATCAAAAAAGCAACAAAAATAACCTACTGCCTTAAGAAAATGAATGTACTGCATACTGCAGGCAAAAGTGGGAGATCCACCCTGTATCGTAAATTGTATTTGAGTGATTAAAGTCTGCTTGATACATTTTGTGGAATTTAATGCTTGATTTGATACGTTGACATTGTGTGCAAATAGTATTATACTATATTAGCAATGAAAAAATAAACTATATAATCTTGGTCGTGCTAGATGGGGAGACTGCGGTGCCCTGTAACCTGCAATCCGCAATAGCAGGGTCGAATTCCTTTGCTGAGGCCCATGCTTGTGAGGCCTGCCTCGTGTAAGTGGTGAAGATGATTGGGTCCTACGCAACGGAAATTCATAAACCCCGCCAGGTCCGGAAGGAAGCAACGGTAAGTGAACACTTTCGTGTGCCGTAGGGTTGCCTGATTGGAGCTAACTGCCCGGGTAACGCTTGTAGGTATGTGTCGAAGGAAGGTGCACGGCCATTTAATTTAAACTTGTTGAGAAACAAGTTTTTTTGCATATTCGACCACAATTATCCTATACGGCCATGCAGGAAAAATCTGATTACATAAAGAATTAATTATAGTATAATAGAATAGAAATTCAGAAAACTCATCCGGGTGTATGATTCAAGCTGTTTTGCTTTTATTGCTATATTATTCGCTGCAAATATCTATATATATAATATGGACTAGCATATATTGTTTTGGAGGGACTTTCCTTGAACAAACTAAATTTTAAGCTGCGAATCTTAATATATTTTGCCATAGCTGCAATAATTCCTTTTCTTATATCATGGCTTTCCATTTATCAAATCATAGACAATAAGCTCCAGAAGGACTTAGCTGATATGAATAAAATGTATGTCCAAAATCAGATTAACAAGATTGATGAAATGTTCAGTCAGCAAGAGAATATAATAAAGTCAATTTCTGAGGCGTATTCTTACGTTTTTATGGGAAATAATACCTATGAATCCATTTCATACGAGAAAACAATCACTGATTTTTTAAGTCAACAGATAAAAATTAACAATCAGTTCAGAAACCTCTATATTATCATGAATGACGGGAAAGTATATGTAGATGATAGGAATGTTTCAATTCCTGATATGGATTTAACACATACACACTTATATATCAATGCAAAAAAGAGTAATGAGTTGGTATGGCTTGAGCCGTATACCGATGTAATAAGCAGTGAGAGATGCATTGGAATTTCTTTGCCTTTATCGGATAGTGCAGGTAATGAAAAGGGTGTTCTTATAGGTACCATGACTATAGAATCCTTTGGAAAAATGCTGGCTGGGGCAAAATATATGCCTGATGTAAGGATGATTCTGATAAACAAAGAAGGCTATGTGAAATATGATTCAGAGGATAAGTACAGTGATTCTGTTAACATTTCTGACAGCAGCTTTATCCTCAATTCGGTGTATAAAGATTTACAACATCAATCGGAAGGCAGTCATGAGGTAGCTTATGAGAATAAGAACTGGTTTTGCATTTTTTCGAGTATTAAGTCAAATAACTGGAAGGTAGTTTCACTGTTGGATACTGACAGATTCAGAAATAGTGTCGGTTCTTTAAATAAGGGCATATATGATTATTTTACTCTGCTCGCAGTTCTGGCTGTTTTTCTTGCAGCAGGCTTTGCTACAGTACTATCAGGTTCAATAACAAAGCCGCTTTTAAAGCTGAGAGACGGTGCTAAGGCACTATCTTTGGGGCACCTCAATTATAAGATGGAGGTTGTCGGACATGATGAGATAAGTGAGCTTGCAACAGCCTTTAATGAAATGTCTTCCAATCTGCAAAAGACCTATGATGAGCTTTTTAACAGAACAAATGAGCTCTTCGACAATAATAAGTATCTTCAGGAGATCAATGCAGAGCTGGAGGCTTCTTACCAGCAGCTGGGAGCTGCAATGAGCCAGCTTAACGAATCTGAAGAAAAGTATAGAAAGCTGATGAGCAATATATCCGATATGATTCTGGTTGTTAATACGGATAATGAAATAATGTACATCAACAGCAAGCTTCAGAGTGTACTGGGCTATGGAGAATCAGAGCTCATTGGAAGGTCTGTAAGTGTGCTGTTTGGCGGCAGCTCCGACAAAAATCCCTTTGAAGCTGCGCTGATACAGAAATATATTGAGTACCAGCATGAAATGATTAAAAAAGATGGAAGCAGCATTACTATAGAGGGAAGTGCTCAGGCAATAGAAGAGGATGGTATCATAACAGGTATCCAGGCAATTGCAAGAGATATAACTCAAAGAAAGCTTATGGAACAGCAGCTTGCAAAGAGATATAACGAGCTGCAGGTCTTAAACAGGGTAAACAGAGCCATAGCAAATACCCTTGATTTGAAGGTGATACTGCATACTATCGTCAATCAGGTTATAGATATAACGGATGCTTTGGTTTGCTCTATAAGGCTGAAGGAAATGGAATCAGACGATATACTTATACTTAATGCCATTGAAGGAATAAGAATAAGCAATTTCAATGTCGAAGATATAGTTATCAGCAAGGAGCTAATGGGCAGAATAACTGCAAGAAAGCAGAGCTTATCCTTGGAGCTTATTCTTGAAGAGCTTCCCAATGATTATCTGAAGCAGCTTTATTTAAGTGAAAATGCAAGGTTTGTGGTATTCAACCCTCTTGTTGTTCAGGGGAACACCATAGGCGTAATGACTACCATAACAAGGTCTAAACCATCCTATGAACAGACGGAGCTTATTACCTCACTCGCCAACGGAGTTGCCCTTGCTATAGATAATGCCAAAGCATATGAGCACCTGAAGCATTCATACCTGAAGACTGTACAAAGTCTTATAAGCGCTGTGGAAGCTAAGGATGTGTATACAGAGAGCCATTCCATCAGAGTTGCAAAGTATTCATGCTTTATTGCAGCAGAGATGGGCTTCTCCAAGAGCTTTATTGAGGATATCTGGGTTGCAGGGGTTTTACACGACATAGGGAAAATAGGCATAAGTGATTCAATACTTAACAAAAAGGAAAAACTAACAGTAGAAGAATATGAGCTTATAAAGCAGCATCCG
This sequence comes from Bacillota bacterium, assembly GCA_049322695.1. Lineage (GTDB taxonomy): Bacteria > Bacillota > Clostridia > Lutisporales > Lutisporaceae > CALGKJ01. The sequence continues at coordinate 8,430 of JBMORW010000008.1, forward strand.
GGAATATCACATAAGATAATATCTAAAATAGGCTTAAAAAGTGAAATATTGGAAGCAGTTAAATACCATCATGAAAGATATGACGGAAAAGGTTATCCGGAAGGACTGCAAGGCTCAAATATTTCCGTCATGGCGGCTATCATAAGCATAGCAGATGCTTTTGATGCAATAACCTCTGAAAGATCATACAAAAAAGCGAAATCCATAAGACAGGGTATTAATGAAATAGTTATTAACAGAGGAATGCAGTTTGACCCTAAGGTTGTAGATGTATTTGAAAGAGCATTCCTTATGAAGTCACAGATTATTGAAAAGATATATAATAATGACGAAGTTAATTTCTTTTAGCTGTTAAAAAGAAATTAACTTCTTTATTGGAGGTGAATAGATGTACACTGCATTATACAGAAAGTGGCGACCAAGAAGCTTCGATGATGTATATGGTCAGGAGCAAGTGACCATTACTTTGAAAAATGAAATACTCAATAATAAAATATCACATGCATACCTGTTTTGCGGAACCAGAGGAACAGGAAAGACAACTTCCGCAAAGCTATTGGCGAAAGCTGTTAATTGCAGGTCGCCGAGGGGCTATAATCCCTGTGACGAGTGTGAGAGCTGTGTGAGCATAAATGACGGTAATTCTATAGATGTATTCGAAATAGATGCAGCTTCCAACAGAGGTATAGATGATATCAGAAACCTCAGAGAAGCTATTAAGTTCACTCCTACATTAGGCAAGTATAAGGTTTATATAATAGATGAGGTTCATATGCTTACTAATGAAGCCTTTAACGCACTGCTGAAGACTCTTGAAGAGCCCCCGGAATATGTGCTTTTTATACTTGCAACCACTGAGCCCCATAAGCTTCCGGCAACAATACTGTCAAGATGCCAAAGGTTCGATTTTAAGAGAATAAGTGTTGAAAACATAATAGAAAGACTCAGATATGTATGCGATAAAGAAAAAATTGATATAGAGGATTCAGCAATAAGGCTTATAGCCAGAAACTCTGACGGGGCTATGAGGGATGCATTAAGCATACTGGATCAATGTTCTGTTTTCAGCAATAAAAGAATATTGTATGATGAGGTTTTAGAAGTACTGGGCATTGTAAATAACGAGTTCCTTTTCAGCATTGGAGAAGCAGTACTTTTTGGAGATGCTTCAAAAGCTGTTTTGCTGATAAATGAACTGGCTTCGGGAGGTAAGGACATAAATCAATTCATCAGGGATCTTACACTTCACTATAGAAACCTTCTTATGACAAAAGTAGTTGATAAGACTGAAGATGTAATAGATATGTCCATGGAAGGCATTGAACTTCTAAAGAAGCATGCACAGGAGTATGATAAGGATAATATCATAAGATGTATAAACATATTGTCAGAGCTGGAGAGTGAAGCAAAATGGTCTTCCCATCCCAGAATTCTGCTTGAGGTGGCAGTTGTAAAGATGTGCAAGCTAATAAATGACAGCAGCTATGAAGGGCTGCTTGCCAGACTATCCAAGCTTGAGACAGCTGTGACAAGGGGACAGTTCACGGTTGACAGCGACGAACCATTGGTAACAGCAGAATTAAGTCTACCAAAGACTGAGAGCAAGCCTCTACAGATAAAGAAATCAAAGCCCCGGGAGCAAGTGAACAGCATATCGGAAATACTGCACAAATGGAGCGGATTTATACAAGAGCTTAAAAACAGGGGGAAAATAAAGCTGCGCACATATTTGGTTCTAGCAAAGCCGGTGAGATTTGAAAATGATATAATAGTGCTTTCGTATACAAAGGAAGATATTTACTGCAAGGAGGCAATAGAGATGCCTGCTGTCAAGGCTGACGTGGAAACAGCAGCTTCCGAATACTTTGGAAGGAGCATAAGGGTCAAATGTATATTTGAAAATGAAAGCCCTGATATTGACTCTGAAGCAGAAGAGATAGACATAGTAAAGGCAGCAATGGAGCTGGCAGGTCAAGACAAAGTTGAAGTAGTAGAAGAATAATAGTATAATATGCTTGATGAAATCAAGCATAGTTACGAGTCACGAGCTGCGAGTTGCGAGAAAACCTTTGCAGACCAGCACAAATACCCGTAGCCCGAAATTCAAGCGTTCGTCAGAACGCACTGGAAACAGATATAAAGGAGGAAAATAATATGCCAAAGGGTGGATTCCCAGGTGGAATGGGTAACATGAATAATATGATGAAGCAGGTTCAGAAGATGCAGAAGGATATGATGAAGCTTCAGGAAGAAATAGAGCAAAGAGAGGTTGAGGCAAGTGCAGGCGGCGGGGCTGTTATAGTAGTTGCAACCGGGAAAAAAGAAATACGTTCAATAACTATAAAGCCTGAAGTAGTTGATCCTGATGATGTTGAAATGCTTCAAGATCTTGTCATGGCTGCAGTAAATGAAGCAATCAGAATGGCTGAAGAAATGGTAAGTAAGGAAATGGGTAAAATCACAGGTGGATTGAACTTGCCTGGAGGGCTGTTTTAATGAATTACTATGCAGCTCCCATTGCCAAATTGATTGAAGAGCTGTCCAAGCTCCCGGGAGTTGGAAACAAGACTGCACAAAGACTTGCATTTCATTTACTTGATATGCCGGCAGCAGAGGTAGAACAGCTTGCCCGTTCAATAGTGCATGCAAAGCGAAGCATCAAATATTGTGTTAAATGCTGCAATATTACCGAGCATGATTTATGCAGCATATGCGCCAGTGATAAAAGGGATGCGGCAACAATTTGTGTTGTAGAAGATGCACGTGATGTGGTAGCAATGGAAAAAACCAGAGAGTTTAAAGGGTTATATCATGTACTCCATGGAGCAATATCTCCCATGGAGGGAATAGGACCCGAGGAAATCAGAATAAAAGAGCTCTTAAAGCGGTTAGGCAGTGAGGAAATCAATGAAATAATACTGGCAACAAACCCAAACATAGAGGGTGAAGCCACTGCTATGTACATTTCAAGACTTGTTAAGCCTCTGGTTATTAAGGTAACAAGAATAGCGCACGGCATACCTGTGGGCGGCGATTTGGAATATGCAGATGAGGTTACCTTGATGAAAGCTTTGGAAGGAAGACGAGAAATATAACATTCGGAGAAGTTAGTATTGGTATATAATTTAGCAGGCATATGACTAATTTTATTGGCATATGCCTTTGTTTTTTTGAATATATATTTACAGCTTCGGTATATTTTGCATCTAAACAGGCAAGATTATCACTAGACAGTTTGTCGATTTCAGATATACCGGAGGTGTTATGATGGCTACAAATCTTGTGCCGAGAAATACAAAAAAAACAAAGGACTCAAACAATATACTCACTACGCTGCTGCAGACTACCTTTAAAATGAACGACAACAAAGAAAACGATCTTATATATATTATAGAGAAGGCCAGCCAGGAAATGCAGGATGCACAAAACTTTTTTGATAATGTTACTGATCCTGAGCTGATTGACCATGCAATATTCAGAATGGAGGCGGCAAAATCCAAATATGCCTTCCTGTTAAAAAAGGCAAAGGATAATGGAGCACGCATAAATTTTTAGCAAATTGTCCGGTAATATTCACAAAAAAGCAGTAATATAATATAGAAAAGTCCAACCTAATGGACTGCTTTTGAGTCAAAACATAAAAATACGCAAGAGCTTAAGTCTTCCAAAGACTTCCGGGAGGGGATTTTATTGCCGCAGGTGGACATTTTCACTATTCTGGCTGTGTTTCTGGCTATTGGCGCTGTTTATATCGTAGGTATGCTTTTGGTTTTACCTGTCAAGTTGATTGTGAAGCTTATAATCAATGGAATTATAGGAGCAGCTGCTCTTTTCGCAATCAATTTTGTGGGAGCATATTTTAATTTTAGTATTGGGATCAATCCGATAACGGCCTTGATTGCCGGTTTTTTAGGTATTCCGGGAATATTGCTGCTTTTGTTTATCAAGCTGTTTTTATAGCAGTATACGAAAGCATTGTGTTAAATGATTGTTAAATATTAGTCAAAAAAACAGGTTTAACCACAATTATAATGTAATAATATTTGCAACTCCGCTATTTTCAACGTATATAGCGGGGTATTTATTTTATTTGAATATGCAGAAAAATTGACAATGAAGCCAATGTCTACTATACTAGATATGATAAATTGTTAATATTTTATTTTAATATTAATGGGAGGTCTCATCATGGCGAAAAAAATGAAAACTATGGATGGGAATAACGCAGCAAGTTATGTCTCCTATGCATTTACAGATGTAGCTGCGATATATCCTATCACTCCATCGTCAAACATGGCACAAAACGTTGACGAATGGGCAGCCAACGGTATGAAGAATATCTTTGGACAGCAGGTAAAGGTTGTAGAAATGCAGTCAGAAGCCGGAGCAGCAGGTGCGGTTCATGGTTCATTACAAGCTGGCGCATTGACAACTACCTTTACAGCATCACAAGGCTTACTTCTTATGATACCTAATATGTATAAAATTGCCGGCGAACTGCTGCCCGGAGTATTCCACGTATCAGCTCGTGCAGTAGCGGCACATGCTCTATCAATTTATGGGGATCATCAAGACGTAATGGCTACAAGACAAACTGGCTTTGCAATGCTTGCATCCGGTTCAGTACAAGAGGTTATGGACATTGGCGGCATAGCTCATCTTGCGGCTATAAAAGCAAGAGTGCCATTCCTGCACTTCTTTGACGGCTTCAGAACTTCTCATGAAGTTCAAAAAATCGATGTCATTGAATATGAAGACTTTGCTAAACTGCTTGACTACGAAGCATTAAATGAGTTCAGAAGCAGATCATTAAATCCTGAGCACCCTGTAACAAGAGGTACAGCTCAAAACCCTGACATATATTTCCAAGGTAGAGAGGCAAGCAACAAGTTCTATGACAGAGTACCTGATATAGTTGCAGACTACATGAAGGAAATAAGCAGGCTTACAGGCAGAGAGTACAAGCCTTTCAACTATTATGGAGCTCCAGATGCAGAGAACATAATAATAGCTATGGGTTCAGTAACTGAAACTATAGAAGAAACAATAGATTATCTGAATGCTAGAGGAGAAAAGGTTGGTATTGTTAAGGTTCACTTATACAGACCATTCTCCGAAAAGTACTTCTTCGACGTACTTCCAAAGACAGTAAAGAGAATTGCCGTTCTTGACAGAACTAAAGAGCCTGGAGCACTTGGTGAGCCACTATACCTTGACATCCGTTCAATGTTCTACAATAAGGAAAATGCTCCAATGATTATTGGCGGTAGATATGGATTAGGCTCCAAGGATACTACTCCATCACAAATTAAAGCTGTATTTGACAACCTTAAGTCAGCTAATCCAAAGGATGGCTTCACAGTAGGTATAGTTGATGATGTAACTAATCTTTCACTTGACATAAAAGAATACATCAATGCTGCTCCTGAAGGAACAATCAGATGCAAGTTCTGGGGCTTAGGCTCGGACGGTACTGTTGGAGCCAACAAAAATGCCATAAAGATCATAGGTGATGAAACGGATCTTTATGCACAGGGCTATTTCTCCTATGATTCCAAGAAGTCAGGCGGCGTAACTATTTCTCACTTGAGATTTGGTAAAAAGCCTATAAAGTCAACTTATCTGATAGATGAAGCTGACTACGTAGCTTGCCACAACCAAGCATATGTTAATCAGTATGATCTTCTTAAGGGTCTTAAGAAGGGTGGAACCTTCGTTCTTAACTGCAAGTGGTCAGCTGAAGAGCTTAATGAAAAGCTGCCAGCTGCAATGAAGAAATATATAGCTGATAACAATATAGAGTTCTACACAATTAATGCTACTGACATAGCTTTTGAAATAGGTCTAGGAAACAGAATCAACATGATAATGCAGTCTGCCTTCTTTAAGCTGGCTAAGGTTATAGACATTAATGATGCAGTAAGATATCTGAAGGAAGCTATCGATCACTCCTACGGGTTAAAGGGTGAAAAGATAGTTAAGATGAATTATGAAGCGGTAGATAAGGGTATAACAGCTCTTGTTAAGATTGATGTTCCTGCAGCATGGTCAAGTGCGGCTGATGAAGCTGCAGCTACAGCTGCAATGCCTGACTTCATAAAGAATGTAGTTGTTCCTATGAATAGACAAGCAGGTGAAGTATTACCAGTTAGCACATTCAATGGAATAGAAGACGGTACATTCCCAATGGGAACATCAGCATATGAAAAGCGTGGTATAGCAGTATATGTACCTGAATGGCAAGCTGATAAATGTATACAATGTAACCAATGTGCATTTGTATGTCCTCATGCAGCAATAAGACCAATACTTGCTACAGATGAAGAAGCTGCAAAAGCTCCAGCCGGCTTCAAGACTAAGAAGGCTATCGGTAAAGGGCTTGAGGGAATGAACTATAAAATACAAGTAAGTACTATGGATTGTACAGGCTGCGGAAACTGCGCAGACATCTGTCCTTCCAAGGAAAAGGCTCTTATAATGAAACCAACTGAAACTCAGACAGAAGTAGAAATACCAAACTGGGATTATGCAATGGCACTTCCTGTAAGAGATAAGTTAATGGCCCTTTCAACAGTAAAAGGCAGCCAGTTTGCACAGCCGCTTTTAGAGTTCTCAGGAGCGTGCGCAGGCTGTGGAGAAACTCCTTATGCAAAGGTTATAACCCAGCTGTTTGGAGATAGAATGATGATTGCAAACGCTACAGGCTGTTCATCAATCTGGGGAGCATCGGCACCTGCAACACCATACTGTAAGAATGCTGAAGGCAAAGGTCCTGCATGGGCTAACTCATTGTTCGAGGATAATGCTGAATACGGCTTTGGTATGGCTATAGCAACAAAGCAAATGAGAAACAGACTTGCAGACATAATGACAGAAGCTCTTACTCTTGATATTCCGGAAAACTTCAAGGCTGCTTTCAAAGCATGGCTTGACGGCAAGGAAGATGCTGATGCGAGCAAAGAAGCTACAGCAATGATACTTCCATTACTTGATGCTGATGCTAAGTGTGACAGAGCAAAAGCTATACTTAAGGAAATCAAAGAAAAGAAAGATTATCTCGTAAAGAAGTCAGTATGGATCGTTGGCGGAGACGGCTGGGCATATGACATCGGCTACGGCGGCTTAGATCACGTGCTTGCTTCCGGCGAAAACGTAAACGTACTGGTATTTGATACAGAAGTTTACTCCAATACAGGCGGACAATCCTCAAAGTCTACTCCTACGGGTGCTGTTGCACAGTTTGCTGCTTCCGGTAAGAAGATAAAGAAGAAAGACCTTGGAATGATTGCTGCAACATACGGTTATGTATACGTTGCACAAGTTGGTATGGGAGCAGATAAGAACCAGTTCCTCAAGGCTATACAGGAAGCTGAAAAGTATGATGGTCCTTCACTGATAATCGCTTATGCACCATGTATAGCTCACGGCTTGAAGGAAGGAATGGGAAGAACACAGGCCAACACAGAACAGGCAGTTAAGTGCGGTTATTGGCACCTGTGGAGATATAACCCAATGCTTAAGGAAGAAGGCAAGAATCCTTTTGTATTGGATTCCAAAGAGCCTACAGAAAGCTTCAGAAACTTCCTGATGGGTCAAGTTAGATATACTTCACTTATGAAGGCATTCCCTGCAGAAGCTGAAGAACTGTTTGCAAAGGCTGAAAGAGAAGCTAAGGAAAAATACGAGACCTACAAGAAAATGGCTGAACAATAAATTTTAAAATGCTGCATCAACAAATGATGCAGCATTTTTCATAAGAAAAAATGCCTTACATCACGTCAGGCTGCAAACTTAAGGTCGGCAATGGATTATATTTTAGATTGTAAGTATGGGATTTAACAGCACCAAATTAATTTTTGGTGTTGTTTGATTTTTTGCATGTAATATTCTTGCCTTTATTTGTACAAAATATATGAGATACAAGTTGAAGCAATGGAGGGAGGATAACAAATGGGAAATTTAGTAGAAATTCGCTGGCATGGCAGAGGCGGACAGGGGACTAAGACTGCAGCACTGCTTCTGGCGGATGCAGCATTCAATACAGGTAAGTATATTCAAGGCTTTCCGGAATACGGACCGGAAAGGATGGGTGCTCCCATTACTGCATACAACAGAATAAGCGATGAAAAAATCTTGATACATTCAAATATCTACGAGCCTGATTACGTTGTGGTAGTTGATGAGACACTGCTTACATCGGTAGATGTGACATCGGGCTTAAAAGAAAGCGGAGCAATAATAATCAATACTGAGAAAACCCCCGAGCAGGTAAAAAAATATCTAAAAGGATACAAAGGCAAGGTGTGTACAGTAGATGCAAGAAAAATATCAGAGGAGGCTCTGGGCAAATACTTTCCAAACACACCAATGCTGGGAGCTGTAGTAAAGATAAGCGGAGTAATGGAAGAAGGAGAATTTATGGAGGATGCAAGGTCATCCTTTGCACATAAGTTTGCAACCAAGCCTGAAGTTATTGAGGGTAACATTAAGGCTATTGAGAGAGCTATGCAGGAGGTTCATGGAGCATGAGAAACAAAAATGAAAAACCAATGACGCCTGATGTGAATTGGAAAGAAATCACACCTGGCGGAATGATATTTGATGCTGGTAATGCCGATGATTTCAAAACGGGGGATTGGAGGGCAATGAAGCCTATATGGATTATTGAGAAATGCACACAGTGTATGCTATGTCCTCCCACATGCCCTGATACTGCAATACCTGTGAAAGACAGCAAGAGACTGGATTATGATTACGATCACTGTAAGGGCTGCGGTGTATGCTATGAAATATGTCCATTTGATGCAATAGATTTTGTAAAAGAAGAGGATTAGGAGGGATAAAATGGCTATTAGAGAAAGATTATCAGGTAATGAAGCTATGGCTGTAGCCATGAGACAGATAAACCCGGATGTAGTTGCTGCATTTCCTATAACTCCATCTACAGAAATACCGCAATACTTTTCGCAGTTCGTCTCTAACGGACAGGTAGATACAGAGTTTGTGGCTGTCGAATCGGAGCACAGTGCAATGTCGGCATGTATAGGTGCAGCTGCTGCCGGAGGAAGGGCTATGACTGCAACCTCAGCAAACGGCTTGGCTCTGATGTGGGAGATGCTGTATATTGCTGCTTCTTCACGACTGCCCATAACCATGGCATGTGTAAACAGAGCTTTGTCGGGACCTATTAACATACATAATGATCACAGCGATTCAATGGGAGCAAGAGACTCAGGCTGGATACAGCTTTACAGTGAGAATAACCAGGAGGCATATGATAATATGCTACAAGCACTTAGAATAGGTGAGCATAAAGACATAATGCTTCCGGTCATGGTGTGTCAGGACGGGTTTATCACAAGCCATGCAGTAGAGAATATAGAGCTTCTGGAGGATGAAAAGGTAAAAAGCTTTATAGGAGAGTACCAGCCTGAGCACTATATGATGAACCCAAAGGAACCGATAGGGGTTGGACCATTGGATTTACCAGCTTATTATTTTGAGCATAAGAGACAGCAGGCAGAAGCAATGAAAAGGGCAAAGAAGATCATTTTGGATGTATCGTCAGATTTTGAGAAGCTTTCCGGCAGAAAGTACGGGCTTTTTGAGGAATATAAGCTGAGTGATGCAGAAACTGCCATAGTAATCATAAATTCAACTGCAGGAACTGCAAAAACGGTTGTAGATAAGCTCAGAGAAAGCGGAGTTAAAGCAGGTCTTTTAAAAATAAGAGTTTTCAGACCCTTCCCCTCAGAGGAGATTGCAGCAGCATTAAAGCATATAAAGGCTTTAGCTGTAATGGATAAGGCAGAGAGCTTTTCCGCAGTTGGCGGTCCTCTGTTTGCTGAGATAAAAGCTGCTCTTTATGGTAAAGCTGATGGAATCAAGGTAATAAACTACATTTATGGTTTAGGCGGAAGAGATGTTAAAGCAGATGATATAGAGAATGTTTACAAGTCACTGCAAGAAATCCAAAAAACAGGTAATATAGGCGAGACCTACAGATATATAGGAGTAAGAGAATAGAAAGGAGGTGAACGCTTCTATATAAGAAGCGATATTATGGCTTATAACTTAAAGGAAATAATGAATAGACCTGAAAGACTGACAGGAGGTCATAGAATGTGCGCAGGCTGTGGTGCTCCTGTAGCAGTAAGAGCCATCCTCAGGGCTCTGAAGCCGGAGGATCATGCAGTATGCGGAGCGGCTACGGGCTGCCTGGAAGTATCAACCTTTCTCTATCCATATACAGCTTGGAGGGACTCCTTTATACACAGTGCCTTTGAAAATGCAGGGGCAACAATAAGTGGAGCAGAAGCGGCCTATACTGCATGGAAGAGAAAGGGTAAGATGGACGATACATACAAGTTCATTGCATTTGGCGGTGATGGAGGTACTTATGACATAGGACTGCAATCTCTTTCAGGTGCTATGGAGAGAGGTCACGACATGGTATATGTCTGTTATGACAATGAAGCCTACATGAATACAGGAATACAGAGATCCTCAAGTACTCCGAAATATGCCGATACAACAACCAGTCCGCAGGGGACGGAAATACCCGGCAAGCAGCAGTACAAGAAGGATTTGACATATGTAATGGCTGCTCATAATATACCATACGTAGCTCAAACCACACTTACGGGTAACTTTAAGGATATACATGAAAAGGCAGAAAAAGCTATCTATAAGAAAGGACCAGCTTTCCTCAATGTATTGGCCCCATGTCCAAGGGGCTGGAGATATGACACACCGGACCTTATGAGAATCTGCAAGCTTGCCATGGATACCTGCATTTGGCCCGTATACGAGGTTGAGGAGGGTGTCTGGAAACTAAACTACAAACCGAAAAAAAAGCTTCCAATAGAAGAGTATCTGAAACCTCAAGGAAGATTCAGGCATCTTTTCACAAAGGGCTATGAGCATCTGCTGGAAGAGATTCAAAGAAATGTTGACCAGAAGTGGGAGGATCTTTTAAAAAGGTGTGGAGAGGCTTAGAACAATAATGTAAACAAAAAACAGGAGAGAGTTTAATGGATATAGGCAGAGAACTGGGTAAGGATAGAATAATAATTTCAAATCCGGAAAAATACGATAATGTAGAGATAAGATACCTGACCTATGATGATGGTGAAGGATTGGCAGGATATAATGGAAATGTCGTGATTGGATATACTGAAACATATAAGGACATTTTTTTTCTGTCAATAAACAGTGTTTCAGAAAGAGAGCAGCAAATAATATGTGATAAAATAGAAGAAATGTTTGGTCAGGATAATCAGCTAATAAACCTGTTTGTTTTTAACGGCGACAGCACAATCTTCAATCTTAATGACGGCGAAAATACAAGAATGTAAGTCAAATAAAGTCCATTCAGATATAGAATGGACTTTATTAAGTTTTACTACTATTATATTATTAAAGCATTAAGGAGATGATAGAATGGACGATTTACTGTCAGAGCTTAATAGATTTGGTTTTTTTCACCTGAATAAGAGCAGTATTCCAAGTGTTTATGGATGTGGATATGATTATAAGAGTATTTTTGAGCTTATACAAAGAGGACAAGCTGTCAGCTCAAGACTGATAGACAATAAACTTACATTTATATCTATAGAAATGTATTGGTGCATTAAAAGTATAATTGGCGAAAAGACTCGAAATACAACTGAACAGCAGCTTATATATGATTTGCTTCAACAAAATACTCACATAGAAACAGGACTTTTGAGAGAGCTGTGTTCAATCGAGAAAAAATGCTTTGAAATTTCACTGAACAAACTTCATGAAAAGCTTTTGGTATCTATTTATGATGGGGGAAGAAAACTAAATGAACATTGGTATACATATAGTTGGTGTACATATAAAGTAATCGAATCAAGAACTGAAAAACTTAAAGTCAAAGATTGTGAGAAAAAAATCAGTGAAAAGCTTTATACTTTGATTAATGCAAAGAGAGCAGATAATATAATTAATAAAATCATCAAAAATGACTAGACTAATTATATGTAAGCTTATTATGAAGAAGTTTATTGTTTATATAATGAAACGAAAGCAGAGAAGTACCATAATCTTCAACTTTACTAATAAAAAGCTTTATGATAAACTAATACTTGTCCTCGCAAAACGGACATAAATAATAGTAAAACTAGCAAGAACTGTTATGTTGACATGGTATAAAAATTGTGTTAACATAGTAAAGGTCGGCGCCATTGTTGGCAAACAAATGGTAAACCTGACCCACGAAGCGCCGAACTTGTTCGGCATTAAGCAAACTAAAGTTTGCGACATGGTCCTTGAAAACTAAACAGTGTAAGAATTAACAATAATTTAAGTCAACTGCAACTAAGAAGCTCTAAGTTAACACTAAGAC
>JBMORW010000009.1:0-123696 GCA_049322695.1 Bacillota bacterium
TCAAATATGGTACATATTCCCAATATATTGAATTTCTAAGTATAAAATTTCCTTATTGTCTAAAATACTGGAAAATTAAAGCACTAAAATGGAAAATCTCCAATTTAGTGCTTTGTCATTAACCTGATTTATGAATAAAGGCAGGATATATTTGTATATCCTGCCTTTATTCATAAAAAAAGACAGATTATTCATAATTGACACAAATATCGCATTATTCTAAAATATTAATAAGGTACCACAAATTGTGTAAAAGGGGGATTGATGTCATGAAGAAACTAAAAACCAAATTTATTGTAATTGTCTCGGTACTTTGTGTGGCATGCCTTCTTATATCCGGAGGAATTAGCTATTTCATATCATATAATGTTGTATTGGAGGAGGCAAAGCAAAAAACCATAATGGCTTCTTACAGCTACTCTGAAAAGCTGAATGGCTGGCTTTTAGCCCAGGGAGAGATCATTGACGAAATGGTAAATGACTTGGAGCACTTTAACAATTATGATACTGACTTTCTTTACAAGTATTTTTTGGGCAAGCAAAAACCAAGCCCCCATATATACTGCTTTTATATAGGCTTCAGTGACAAGAGTGCGGTATTTGGAGACGGCTGGATACCAGATCCTGATTATGATGTCACAACCAGGCCTTGGTATACCGCAGCGCTTGAGACAGCTGGTGTTGTATATACTGATCCATATGTTGATGCTACCACAGGAAACATGGTTATCACTATTTCCAGGGCAGTGAAAAGAAACGGTACCATAATAGGAGTGGCGGCTGCCGACATATTTGTCAATGTATTGACTGATATAGTACAAGCAGCAGAAATAAAGGGTTTTGATAAGAGTGCAAATAAAAGCTATGCTGTTTTGCTTGATGCGAACAATAACTTCATAGTACACCTGCATGACGGATATAAGCCAAATAAGGATGAAGATTTGAAAAACCTGGGTGCAGTAGACGATGGAAAGTATAAAGCGCTGGCTGATAAGCTTGCAAAGCAAAAAAACATAACGGAAGTATTTAAGGATTATGACGGCAAAGAAAAATACTTTATTTCCTCACCAATAGAAAGCGCCGGCTGGACATTTGCATTTATTGTTCCGGTGGATGAGTTCAGAAAGCCGCTGCAAGCATTGGTTTCAGGATTTGGGCTGGCTATAGTCCTCTCTCTGCTTACGGCCATATTGTACACAGTCTTCAGAGTTAACGGCTTTATTAATCCGATATTGAAGCTTAAGCAGCATACACAGCATATAGCCAATGGAGATCTTACCAAAAAGGTTGATATCAAATCAAAGGATGAAATAGGACAGCTTGGAAAAAGCTTTAATGATATGACGGATGACCTTAAGAACATAGTGGGTGGAATATATGAAACCTCTCAGGCTACCAAAGAAAAAACAAAGCATGTAATACAGATTACAGGTAATGTAAAGACTATTTCCACTGAAATATCGGGAGCAACAGAGCAGATAGCTGCTGAAGCCATGGAGCTTAAGGGGAACATTAATACTGCAAAGGAGTTTTTGGAAAGCTTCACATCGAAAATAGATGATGTAGTCCAAAAGGTGACAGAAATAAACAATAATTCCGACCATGCTATAAAAAGTGTTGATGAAGGTTTAAGCAAGCTGGGGGTTCTTCATGCAATCGAAGGTGAGGTAAGCCAGCAGGCAGCCAAAACCTATGAGATTATAGAAGCCTTTAATCATAGTGCTTCAGGAATCAACAATATGACGGCAGTAATATCCAATATAGCTGACCAAACAAATATGCTTGCACTGAATGCGGCAATAGAAGCGGCAAGAGCAGGAGAAATGGGAAAGGGCTTTGCGGTAGTTGCCGAGCAGGTAAGAAAGCTTGCAGACGAGTCCTCGAAAGCTGCAAAGGAAATTGAAGTTCTAGTCGAGACAGTAAAAGCTGAGGTGCAGAACTTTGATACTGTTAAAGATAAGTCTATTGAACTGGATACAAGGAAGAAGGAAGTGAACTCAGAAATAACCTCTGACTTTAAGGATATACACAAAAACATCAAAGAGATAGTGGACAGTCTCAGAAAAGTCTATGAGCAGATGTCATCTATAGACAAGGATAAGATTCAGATGAACAGAATAATGCAGAATATTTCAGAAATATCGGAAAACTCCGCTGCTGCTACTGAGGAAGTGAGTGCTGCTACAGAGAATCAGGAAAGTTTGCTTACGGAGACAATTGATGAAATACAAGACCTTATAGCTCGAATTGACGATTTAGGCAAAACTGTTACAAAGTTCAAGCTTGAGTAAGTTAAAAGCGATGCACTTTTCATGAAGTGCATCGCTTTTTATCTTCTGCCATATGAGGAGCGTCTTGTATGCATTTTTACATCTCTGTATCTGCCCGAATTAGAAACTGCAGCCTTTGCCAGCTCAGCCTCCACCTGTCTTTTGCAGCTGTCACAGTAATTTCCTGTCTGTATAGCAGCTCCACACTTCTGACAGCTTAAAACAGAGGCACTATGATTATCCACTGCAATGAGTCTGCCTTCTCTCAGATAGGCCCTTATTTTTTCTATAGAAAAGCCTGTTGCCTCTGCAACTTCAACTATATTCTTGTTGGGATTCTCATATAAATACTCTTTAATAATCCTAAAATCGTTTTCATTTTTTTGCCAACAGCTTGTACAAACAGTATGAACTTCACTATACTCAAACACTCTTCCGCAAAGGGGACAATTTCTAACTGTCATTTTCATCTCCTCCTCGAAAATAAATAGTCCAAAATTACCATAAGGTAGTACTTAAATAAAAAAACATTTTCATGTATAATTATTGTGAACTATGTAATAATTTCTTACTGCCAGTACCCAAATATTTATTCTATACTATTCGAATATTATTATATGATTTTTGGGGTAATATTTCAAAATTATGTGAAAGGGGGAAAAATCTTGGATAACTTTAAGGAAGCATTGAATGACAAAGTTGTTAGAATAAAATTCAATGCAGATGAAAAAAACAGTTTTATTCAGGATTATAAGCCTTTCATCGCAGCATCTGTAGAGAAGTGTATCGGAAGATACGTTGTATATGGCTATGATGATGAGCTTAGTATAGGATTAATAGCCTTTGAAGAGGCAATTCGGCAGTACGAGCCTTCCAAGGGCAGTTTTCTGGCTTTTGCAAATACAGTAATAAAAAGAAGGCTTATTGATTATTACAGAAAAGAGAAAAGACACCAGAACATTGTATACATCAATGATTCTATTAATGACAGTGAGGATAATGATGAGGTCTATGATTATATTATAACAGGTGAACAGGCTCAGGCAAAGTATCAGGAGCAGGAAATAAACGAATTGAGACGCCTGGAGCTTGTACAGCTGAAGGAAGAACTGAAAAAATACGATCTTTCCTTTAACGATATAGCAAAAAGCTCACCTAAGCATAAAGGCACAAAGAAGCTATATCTGGACATAGTGAAATATATTATCGAGAACAATACCATAGTAAAAACCATAAAAGCAAAAATGTATCTTCCTATTGCAGAAATTGAAGCGGGCACTAAAATACCCCGAAAAACTATAGAGAGGTCACGAAATTATGTAATAGCAGCAGTGATAATACTTACAGGCGACTATTACTGCATAAGAGAGTTTATAGATTGGGGGTGGCAGAAGTGAAGGGCATAATTGCAGAAATAGATGAAAAACAGATGATAGTGATTACTGAAAAAGGAGACTTTGTAAAGCAAAGGCTTCTTAAGGGATACAAGGTCGGAGATGAAATACTAATATCAAAGCAGAGCCCTGTACACTTTAGAAGGCAGCTTACAGCAATTGCCGCATCCTTTATACTGCTTGCTATGCTTGTTACCGGAGTATATGCTTACAACACACCATACAGCTATGTAAGTGTTGATATAAACCCAAGTCTCGGGTTGACTGTGAACATATTCGACATAGTAATAGGTGTAGATGCTTTAAATGCTGAGGCAGAAAGCTTGATAAGCAGTACAGCTCATATAAAGAACACAGATATTGAAAAGGCTGTGGAAGAAATACTAAATAAAGCTTATGAAAGCGGATACCTGAAGAAGGATTCTGAAAACAGTGTTATGCTTGTTGTTTCTACAAAAGACAAGAAGGAAGAGGAAAAGCTGCTGACTGAGCTGGGCAAGACTTCAGCCCATAAGCTTTCAAGCATCAGCAGCACATATAACGTAGTACTTGAAAAAACAGACGTTAAGGAGTACAAGCAGGCTGTGAGCGAGAAAATCTCCCCTGGCAAGCTCATACTTGCAGATAAAATTAAAGAAGTCAACCCTGCTTTCAAAAATGAAAGTGTAAAGGATATGTCTGTAAGTCAGGCAATAGAAATTATCAGGAACAAGGGTGAGGAGAACAAAGGAGCTAAGACTGCCGGCAATAAAGAGGATGAAGAGAATGTAAATAAAGGCCGTAATGAAAACAAGAAAGATGAAGAAGATGAAGATGACGACGATAAGGATGAAGATGATAAGAGGAATGCAGAAAATAAACAGGATGACGATGAGAAAAAGGCTGAAATAAAAAATAAAGATGATTTTAAAGGCAGTGTAAAAAAAGAAGATAAAGCGTCTAGCAAATCAAAGGGTAACAAGAACGGCAATACCAAGAAAAACAATGAAGACGATGAAGACAAGGATGATAAGGATAAAGATATTAGCGATAAGGCTAATGACGATAAAGACGAAATAGAAGATAAGGAATCAGAAAAAGGTAAAGATAAAGACAAGGATAGCGATAAGGGTAAGGGAAAAGATAATACAAGCAGCAGCGGAACCGGAACAGATAGCTCCGGTTCTGGGGCTTCTGCTGATGATGAGTCAGATAGAGAAAATGATGATGAAAGTGAAAATGACAAAGATAAAAAGCAGGATGACAAGGAAGATAATAAAAACTCCAAGAACGATAACAAGAATGACGATAAGAATGATGACAAAAATGATAATAAGAACGGCAACAAAGGAGACAGCCCTAAAGAGGATAACTCTGAAAAGGATGACTCCGAGGAGGATAAGCCCGAGGAGGACAACCCTGGCAAGGGCAATAATAATTCGAATGAAAAAGGTAAAGAGGATAACAGCAGTGATGAGCTTGATGAGGATAAATCTGATGAGGGCGGTAATGGAAAAGGTAAAAAAGAATGATGAACAGTATTTACATATGAAGCATCTCAATATTTGTGATGCTTTTTTTCTGCTTTACAGTTGATTGAAATTAGTCAACTTATAGAGTAGGATAAATAATAGGGGTATTGAATAGGGGGGATAAGTTATGGATAAAACCACTAAAGTGTTAACCAATATAATCCTTTATATTGTGCTGGCTGCAACGCTCTTATTTCAGCTGATTTCAAGCTGGGAAAACAGGATAGGTTTAATATGTTTATTTTTTATACTGACAGCCTCTATCAGCTATAGAAGGTTCTACCTGTATAAATCAAACAAACTCATCAAAAAATGCATTTTAACATTAGCATTAGATGCTGTAGTTATATTGGGATTATTATATTTTGATAATCTGGGTAACTTTTCCATATACTATCTGGTGCTTGTCATAGACGTTTTGAGCTCAGAGGCCTTCGGCGCAAGGTTTAGAAATGTTTTTGCGCTGCTGATATACCTGCTTAATTTTATGCTATTAGCAGCCAAGCTTTATATTTCATTCTACAATGCCAAGTTAATGCATTACTTTGTAGGTGAAGCATCCATGCAGCTTTTAATGATAACCATTTATTATATATTCATATACGGTGTATCTTATATTATACGATATGTAGAAGGACAAAACAAAAAGCTGACAGAGGCAAAGCTTGAGCTGGAAGCAAAAGGGTCTCAGTTGGAGAAGGCTTACGAAGAGTTGAAGGAAACGCAGGAGCACCTTATTATTGCTGAAAAAATGGCAGTTATAGGGCAGCTGGTTGCAGGAGTAGCTCATGAGATAAATACTCCGCTTGCTTCAATAAAATCAAACGCTGATTCTTTGAACATGCTTTTGGACAGGCTTAAGGATACTGATGAAGAAGTAGCTGCCTTTAAAAAGAGAGTGGCCAATATTAGCAGTGTAAACAGCATAGCTTTAAAAAGGATAATAGATATTGTAAAAAATTTAAAAAACTTCGCACGTCTGGACGAGTCAGAACAGCAGCTTGCGGATATACATGGCGGAATAGACAGTACTCTTTTGATACTTGGCAGCCAGCTTAAGGACCGGATAGAAATAATAAAAAATTACGGGGAGCTTCCTGCAATTGCATGCTATCCTCAGTTATTGAATCAGGTATTTCTTAATCTGCTGGTAAACTCAATACAGGCAATTCAGGAAAAAGATATATCCGGCAAGATCAAAATTACTACAAAGGTCGAAAACAATAAAGCTTTTATTATAATTGAAGATAATGGAACAGGCATAAAGGAGGAAAACAAGTCCAGAGTATTTGAACCGGGCTTTACCACAAAGGGTGTCGGGGTCGGTACGGGTCTGGGGCTGTCTATTGTATATAAGATAATTCAAAGGCATAATGGAAATATTACTTTCAAGACAGAGTATGGAGAGGGAACCTGCTTCATAATCGAGCTTCCTCTAAGCAGGGCCATGGAAAGCACAGAGTAAAATGCAGGTATATAACAATAAAGGCGGTTGTAAACACACAGCCGCCTTTGTTGTTTAAATTGTAAACCTTGGTAAAATAGGATAAAATATTGATAGCTGCTAATACTTAGAATGTTAGAATACCATATTTACATACCGGAGGAAAATATATGCGAGTACTTCATACATCTGATTGGCATTTGGGCAAGTTTTTGGAGAACATAAGCAGAATTGAAGAACAAAGGCAGTTTATAGATGAACTATGCGAAATCGTAGAAAGAGAAAAAATTGATATCATACTGATAGCCGGAGATGTTTTTGACACCTATAATCCATCTGCTGCAGCAGAGGAGTTATTTTATGAGGCTGTAGACAGGCTCAATGCAAAAGGGAGAAGAGCGGTATTAATTATTGCCGGCAATCATGACAGTCCGGACAGGCTATGTGCTGCCAGTCCTCTTGCATACAAGAACGGTATTTTCCTGCTTGGTTACCCTTCCAGTGATGCAGGCATATTCAAATGTGAAAGTGATAATATAAGAGTCACGGCCTCCGGAGAGGGCTGGCTGGAGCTGTATATAAGGAGCTGTGGCCAAAGTGCAGTTATCCTGACCCTGCCGTATCCTTCCGAATCAAGGCTGGAGGAGGTACTCTGCAAGAATGCAGATGAAAAGAGCCTTCAGGAGGTATATTCAGATAAGATTAAAAGGATACTCAGAAATCTGAGTGTCAATTTCAGAGATGATACCATAAATCTGGTAGTGAGCCATATTTATCTGCGGGACGGTAAGCTGTCTGATTCTGAAAGGCAGCTGGGAGGGGCGTTTGTAGTCGATTCCGATGCGCTGCCGCCGAATGCACAGTATGCGGCATTGGGACACTTGCACAGGCCTCAAAGAATAAAAGCTGCACCGGTACCTGCATATTATTCAGGCTCCCCCCTGGCATACAGCTTCTCGGAGACGGATT
Organism: Bacillota bacterium; assembly: GCA_049322695.1. Classification (GTDB taxonomy): domain Bacteria; phylum Bacillota; class Clostridia; order Lutisporales; family Lutisporaceae; genus CALGKJ01. The sequence continues at coordinate 7,589 of JBMORW010000009.1, forward strand.
ATTCCAAGGCAGTATTTGTTGTGGATGCAGAGCCCGGTAAGACTGCTGAAGTAAGTGAGATATATCTGAAATCAGGGAAGCAGCTGAAGCAGTGGAAGGCAAGGAATGGTATTGCAGAAGCTATCAGCTGGTGTGAAGATAAAAGAGATAGCAACTGCTGGATAGACCTGGAAATATATACTGACAGGATAATTACACCTGACGAACAAAAGCAGCTCAGGGATTTAAATCCGGGAATAATAAATATAAGACCCGTATTGCTTACGGATAATACAGAAAAAATTACATACCAGAACAGGGAAAGCAGAAGGATTGATGAGCTGTTCAGAGATTATTTCAAGCAAAAGACAGGTATGGAGGCAGCAGAAGAGTTCATGGATGTATTTCTGGAAATAATCAATCAGGATGATGAAGACCTGGAGCAAGTAATAAGAGGTGAAGAGCTTGAGACCAAGATATCTTGAGATAGAGGGACTTCAGAGCTTCATGGAGCTGCAGCAGGTGGATTTCGACCGGCTGGGAGAAATGGGGCTGTTTGGAATATTTGGACCTACGGGAAGCGGCAAGTCAACTATACTTGATGCATTAACCCTTGCGCTTTACGGTACAGTTCAGAGAGCCAGCAACAGAACACAGGGAATAATGAATACTGCCTTAAATGACATGCGTGTAGCCTTTACATTTGATTTGCAAAAGGAAGGAAAACGTAAAACCTACAGGGTTGAAAGAGTATTCAGGAGAAAAAAGGATTCTGACATTTCCATAGAGACTAAGCTTGTAAGGCTTTTTGAAGTAGTGGACTGTGGTGAGCAGATAATGTCTGACAAGCTGGGTGATGTAAATACTCAGATAATTGACCTTATAGGATTGCAGTTTGATGATTTCACCAGGTCTGTTGTGCTCCCTCAAAATAAGTTTCAGGAATTCCTTCTTTCACCTAAAGCAGACAAGACAAAAATGCTGGAAAGAATATTTTATCTTGAGGAATACGGCAAACTGCTTTCTGAGAAGCTCAACAGAAAAACATCGATAGTGAAGCATAAGCAGTCAAGGCTGGAGGGTGCTTTATCAGCTTTGGGTGATTTATCGGCAGAGGCATTGATTAGCGCAGAGCACAAAATGAAGGATTCACTTGCGAAAAAACAAAGGCTGGATATGGAGTTCAAGGCCTTGGAAGAGCAATACCAGCATGCAAAAGGCATATGGGAGATCACGCTGCAATATAATGATGTAGAAGAGAAGCTGCAAAAGTGCCTTGCCGAAGAGCAGCACATAATGCAAAAAAGAGAGATCTGCAGCAGGGCGCAGAAGGCCAATCAGCTGGCTGTAGTTATAAGGGACTTTTGTGAATCGGAAAAAAGGCTAAGAGATACGGAGAAAGAGCTGAATGCAATGGAAGCTGAATATAAAGCCGTCGAGCAGGAGCTTATGATATCTGAGATAGATTTTAACAATAAAAACAGCAGCTTGAAGCAAAAGCTTCCAGGTCTTATAGAGTATAAAACCAAGCTGTCAGAGCTGGAAGAGGTTGTTGGCAGAATAAGCAGCTTGGATGTATCTTTGAAGGATCTCAGAGAAAAGTATGTATTTTTAAAGACAGAAGCTGATAAGTACGACAAAAAAATAAATGAGCATAAGCAAAAGCTTGAAGAAATAGGGAATGAGACCAAAAGCTGCCGCATGGCAATAGAAAGCAGTAAGGTTGCACCTGATTATAAGAAAGCCGTTTTGAAGGCAGTGGAGTTTTTAGAAGAAGCAGATAAGTCAGAGGCAAATGTATACTTGCTGAAGCAGAAACATGAAGAAGCGGAAAAGAGTTATGAAAAATTGACATTTGAGCTGGAGGAGCTGTCAAAGAAAGTAGAGCTTGAGGCAAATAACATAAAAAATATTGAAGAGTTAATGAAAAAACACTATGAAAATAAGCCCGTCGAAAGAAATGAGCTCGCAATCATGGAAGCTGAGCATCTTAAACTAAAGTTCATGGCGGAACAGCTTGTTGTGAAGCAAAGGGATATGTCCGCGGTTTGTTTGAAGCTTGAGGAGATAATCAATTTAACAGAACAGGAGATAAAACTAAGACAGAGTTATTCAGAAGAGAAGACAAGGTATACGCAAATGTTGGCTGAAATTGATGAAGAGCTGGAGAAGTATAGTTTAGATATTTACAGTATTAATATACTTGCAAGCAAATTGGAGAATGGCAAGCCATGTCCGGTATGCGGATCAACAGAACATCCTATGCCTGGCGGGGGAACAAAGAAAAAAGAAGAGCATGAAAATGATATAGTATCTGAGAAGCTAAGAGCTGAAAGACAGCAGCTGGAAATAAAGATAAAAAACAGTGAAAACGCATTTTTTAAGTCAGATGCCAGACTGTCTTCACTTGCTGATACAGAAGCTCGCATGAGAGAAGAGCTGGCAGCTAAGGAAAATGAAATAAAAAGCATACAGAGTGAGCTCCCGGATCAACTAAGAGATATGAAAGCAAGCAGTCTTTTAAATGAGCTTCAAAGGCTTATAGAAAAAAGCAGTGAGCTTCATAAGCAGCTGGAAATATGGGAAAACACAGAAAAAACCATGCTCGCAGCAAAGGAAGCTGCAGTGGAGAGGATAGGAGAGCTCAAACTTATCAACAGTGCATTGGCGGCTCAAATAGATATAGGTAAAGATGCCTTGACTAAAGCAACTCTCGAACTGCAGACTGCATCAGAGCAGCATGTAAAATGTAAGCAGGCCTTTGATGATTATATATCAGATAAGAATATAACCAATCCCAGAGAAATGCTGGAAAAGCTGTATAAGTCGGAGGAAGAAATTGAGAGGTTGCATGGTGAGATTGAAAAGCTGCAGGCAGAAGAAAAAAGTCTGAGAATGGAGCTGGATAGTCTGAATAACACGCGAAGCTCCTATCAGAGCAGATTGGCAGAGATTGAAGCAGAGGGCAGAGGGATAAAAGCACAGCATGAGGAACTGCATAAAAAGGTTTCCGGTGTGTTGGGAGAAAAGGATTTGAAAAGTGAAATACTGAGTGTTGACAGAGAGATAGAGGAGCTTCAGCAAATGGCAAAGGCTGCAGAGGAAAAATGGGGTACTGTAAAAGAGGCAGTCATTAGAGCCTCTGCATCAATAAAAAGTCTGCAGAACCAAAAAAGAATATATAGTGACAGCTATAACAGAGAGAATAAAAGACTTCAGCATGAGCTTTCAGAAAAAGGTTTCTCAGATATTGCGGAAGCAGAAAGCGCTATTATGCCTGAAGGACAGCTGCAGAGGGAACTGGACATTATTAAAGAGTTTGAGGAAAGAAAGCTGAATCTTGAGGTAAAAAAGTCACTGTTTGACAGTAAGCTGGAAGGCAGAAGGATTACGGAAGAAGAATGGCTAATGCAGCTACAGAGCTTTGAAGCTGCTCAGAAAGAAAGAGAGCAAAGCATCATTGAGTTTGAGAATTCGAAAAACAGCTTTACGATGATAAAACAGAACTATGAAAAATGGGTTGTAATTGACAGAGAAATGAAGGTTATAGTCAAAAAAAGAGAGATGCTGGAGCAGGTGCAGAAGCTTTTAAAGGGCAATGGTTTTATAGAATTCATTGCTGAGGAAAGGCTCAGGTACATAGCCAAGGAAGCAACTGAAACCTTAGGGGTATTGACAAAGCATAGGTACGCTCTGGAGCTGGACACGGAAAACGGTTTTATGATAAGAGACAATGCAAATGGAGGGGTTTTGAGGATGGTGTCTACACTGTCCGGAGGAGAAACCTTTTTGACATCCTTATCACTGGCATTAGCCCTGTCTTCACAGCTTCAGCTGAAGGGGCAGAGCCCGCTAGAGTTTTTCTTTCTGGATGAAGGCTTCGGCACGCTAGACAGCAATCTTCTGGATACTGTCATAGATTCACTGGAAAGGCTGAGCAGCACAAGAAGAGTTATAGGTCTGATAAGCCACGTTCCCGAGTTGAAAAGCAGAATATCCAGGAGACTTATAGTTGAGGCTCCGACAAGAGATGGCAAAGGAAGCAGTGTTTTTGTGGAGAATGCGTAATTTTCGACAAAATATTTCCCGGGAAATGCGAATTGTACGAATAGTGCAAATATATAGACAATCCGCAATATTACAATACTTTTGTAAGCATTGCGGATTTTTTTTAAGAGTAGTATAATATAAGCTGTGTGCTGGTACGGCAAAATAGGAAAATTTGCAGGAGGGGTAGCAATGAGGAAGGCTGAACCGTTCAAAATCAAAATGGTGGAACCTATCAATCTCATTTCGAAGGAAGAAAGAGAAAAGGCTCTTGTAAGAGCCGGCTACAACGTGTTTTCTCTCAGAGCTGAAGAAATATTTATCGATATTTTGACTGACAGCGGAACGGGAGCAATGAGTGACAGACAATGGGCTGCTATTATGATGGGAGATGAGTCCTATGCCGGCAGCAGAAGCTTTTATAAGCTTGAAAAATCCGCACAGGATATAATAGGCTATAAGTATATTATTCCTACTCATCAAGGAAGAGGTGCAGAGCAGGTATTTTTTCCGTTAGTAGTGAAAAAGGGACAGGATGTAATAGGCAATATGCATTTTGATACTACTATGGCTCATATAGAGCTGGCAGGCGGAAGGGCAGTAAATCTCGTACATGACAGAGCTTTTGATACACAAACCCCTCATCCTTTCAAGGGTGATTTTGACCTTGAGAAGCTTGAAAACCACATAAAGGCAAGAGGCGCTGAAAATATAGCAGTATGTGTTATCACTATTACCTGCAACAGCGCCGGTGGACAGCCCGTATCAATGGAAAATATGAAGGCTGTAAGCGAAATATGCAGAAAGCATGGCATTAGAGTGTTTATAGATGCAGCAAGATATGCTGAGAATGCATATTTTATCAAGAAAAGAGAAAAAGGTTATGAAAATAAGGCTATCAAAGAAATAGTAAAGGAAATGTTCTCATACGCAGAAGGCTTCACCATGAGCGCCAAGAAGGACGGCCTGGTAAACATAGGAGGTCTGCTTGGTGTAAAGGAAGATGAGGAGCTTTACACACAGCTAAGGTCTATGCTGGTTCCTTTTGAAGGCTTCCCGACATACGGAGGATTATCCGGCAGAGATATAGAGGCTCTTGCCGTAGGCCTGCAGGAGGGAATTGAGGAATCCTATCTAGAATACAGAATAGGCCAGATAGAGTACCTGGGAAAAAGGCTTATGGAGGGTGGAGTGCCTATACAGACACCTACAGGTGGCCACGCAGTATTTGTAGATGCCAAAAAGATGCTTCCGCATATACCCTATAACCAGTTTCCGGCTCAGGTGCTTGCAAATGAGCTATATCTTGAAGGTGGTGTAAGAGGTGTTGAAATAGGCTCATTCCTTTTGGGCAAAGATATGGAGACAGGAAAACAGCTTGAATCACCAATGGAGCTTTTGAGATTGACCATACCGAGAAGAGTTTATACCGATAACCATATGGATTACATAGCTGATGCATTGATAGCCATCAATAAAAGAGCACATACTCTGAAGGGCCTTGAAATAGTATATGAGCCAAAGGTACTTAGGCACTTTACTGCAAAATTGAAGCCTGTAGAATAGATTTATACCCCTGTCGGATAACCTTCCGGCAGGGGATTTTAATTAATAATCAAAATAGTCCTGCCGATAAATCAACTGCAGAAATTAACACAATTTGAAAGATTATGTCGAAAATATGTAGTATAATTAATTCAGCAGTACACTATGTAAGCAAGATAGATCCAAAGAATCAGTATTAATACAGAAAGGTGGGTATGACATTGACCGTAGGCAAAAGTACAGCAGCAGAAAAAATTAGCTTGGACAGCTTTAGTATAGCAGAATCCGTTGTTGACAATCATTATGCAAAAGAACCTAAACTGAAATGGAAGTACGATATGTCATGCACCAGAAATGTCTGCAGGATGTAAGGTACCATTTATCCTATCTTTCTGAATCCATACGCCTTGGACAGCCTGCTTTGTTTACAGAGTACGTTAAGTGGCTGAAACAGACACTGCCGCAGTATGGTATACCCATAAAAAATCTTATTGTTAATTTCGGTTGTATCGAAGATGAGCTAAAGAAAAGACTTGACTCAGCTTCTTATGAAGTTGTCAAAGAATATTTGGAAGAAGCAGTATCGGAGCTAAGCAAATCTGATTATATAACGGGACCTGAAGAAACCGGCTTAAATGAGCTTGCCGAGAGATATTTGACACTGCTTCTGAACAATGACAGATATAATGCATCTAAGCTTGTACTTGATGCAGTTGAAGGTGGGATTTGTGTTAAGGATATTTATATGGATGTGTTCCAGGAATCTCAGAAAAGGCTGGGTGTTCTATGGCATCTGAACAAAATAAGTGTTGCACAGGAGCATTATTGTACAGCTGCAACTCAATTAATAATGTCCCAATTATATCCAAAAATCTTCAGTACCGGCAAAAACGGTAAGAGAGCAGTGTTTGCAAGTATAGCAGGGGAGCTTCATGAAATAGGAGCAAGAATGGTAGCTGATTTCTTTGAAATGGATGGCTGGGACAGCCACTATTTAGGGGCAAATACACCTGTTCAAAGCATTATAAGCTTCATAGAAAATGTAAAACCGCATATGATAGGTATTTCTGTTACAATGTCCTTTAACCTTGCTTCAGCAGAGCAGTTGATAGCCAAAATACGTTCTCAGGCAGGCGGAGATATAGTTATTTTGTTAGGAGGATATCCCTTCAACAACATTCCTGACTTATGGAAGAGCATCGGAGCCGATGCTTGTTCCGGGAATGCTTTAGATGCACTTATAACAGCGGACAGGCTTTTAATAAAGGAGAGGTAATATGGTAAACCTTGGCGGAGAAAATATGCACTGGCTTTGCGATGTGATGTTGAAGGCAATATAAAAGAAGTGATTAGTGACAGCATAAACATAATTAATACTGAGCTTACTTATGGGAGCCTGGCATCTGTAGTGGAAAAACTAAGCATAGCAAAGGCCATAAACTTTATCAGAGAGATAAAGGAAAAAGGTACAGCGATGGATTGGGATATCAACTTTCAGGCTGGTACTGACATCGTTGTTTATACATGTTTGGGCTTATGTATGAGGGCGATATTTTAGTAATAGGTGCACAATCCTACAGTGAAATGCTTTTCTGTTATGAGGAGTTATCAAAAATAAATAATGAACAATCCAACGAAATAAGGATGCTCACTAAGGGCAATAAAGCGAAGGATGACAGAATTATCAAAGAGACATATGCTTATAATGAACTGATGTCACTGAATAATGAGCTTGTTGCTTTACAGAGGGAGCTGATTAAAAAGAATAATGAGTTGGACAAGCTAAACAGTCAGAAGGATTTGTTCATCGGCATGGCATCCCATGACCTGAGAAATCCTTTAAACGGAATACTGAGTCTTAGCGAGCTTATGATGGAGGACGTAGAGGCACTTAATCCGAAGCAGTTGAATTTTATTAGAATGATTAACACCTCAGGCAAGCTTATGCTCAATATTGTTAAAAATATGCTTGATATATTCAAAGCAGAGGCAGGAGAGCTTCATATTGAATTCAGAAAATGCAATATAACAGAGCTTGTTAAAGAAAGCATCTGTCGAAATAATATTGATATGCTACATAAAGATATTAGTATTGAAATTGATATAGATCATGACCTCCCTGAAGCAGAGATTGATTCCAACAGGATAATGCAGGTGCTTGACAACCTTTTGAGTAATGCAGTTAAATATTCTTATAAAGATTCCAGTATTTCCTTAAAGATGTATATAAACAGTATGAACAGGAATGAGATAATAATATCAGTTGCAGATAAAGGTAAAGGCATCAGAGAAGATGAGCAGTACAAGGTTTTTGAGCCATTTTCAAAAATAAGCACAAGGCCTACAGGAAATGAAAGCAGTACAGGGCTTGGCCTGGCTATTGTGAAAAAGATAATAGAGCTTCATAAGGGAAGGGTTTGGTTTGAGAGCATTTACGGGGAAGGGACTACCTTTTATGTTGCATTACTAATAACTAAAAATATATCCGACGCTTTATAGCATAGTAATCCAAATTAATGATTGGGGGTTAAAAAATGGGAAAAATATTGTTTTTTGTTTATGATGAAATGGCAGACTTTGAAATGACTCTTGCTGCTCATATTCTTGGGATTTCCGGCAAGGAAATCGTTCTGACGGCTTATGAAAAGGCTGTTGTTACCAGTAAGCCGGGAGTTTCCTACTATCCTGCAGTGACAGCAAGTGAAGCTTTAGGACTTGATGACGTGGAGGGGATAATAATTCCCGGAGGCTGGAACAGAATATTTAGAGATGAGCTGAAAGAGCTTTTGCACATGTTAAACAGTGAGAGCAAGTTAATAGCTGCCATATGTGCAGCACCTGAATACCTTGCAAAAGCAGGAATATTGGAGAATCGCAGATATACAACCACCTTGACTGAGAATTACCTAAAGGAGATAGGGTCTCCCGATTTCTTTCCAAGAAATAATTTCGTAAATGAAAAGGTAGTAAGAGATAGGAATGTAATAACAGCAGTCGGCAACGCATTTGTAGATTTTGCGATAGAAATTGCAGACTATTTTGGACTGATTGAAAATTCAGGTGAGAAGGAAGAATACTCCAAGTACTATAAAGGCCTTTTATAGAAGTCATAAATTATAACAGCATGAATATATTGTAATAATCTGAGATTGACTAAGCATTAATATATACAATTTTTATTTAGCATTTCAACATTTTATTGAAATATATTTCTTGCTTTTTATTACATTATGTAATAGAATATCAATATATGAATACGAATAGTACAGCTTGTATAAGTTTAGAGATATGGTCTAAACGTTTCTACCGGGCAGCCGTAAATTGCCTGACTACAGGTTGTTTGTACGAATTTGTGCAATTTTTATGCATATTATGAGCGTATAAACTCCCTGTTGCGAAACAGGGAGTTTATTATTTTATTCGAGGTATTTTATGGAGCTGTTAAAACAAAAGATAATTAACGAAGGAACCGCAATAGGCAATAACATAATCAAGGTAGACGGTTTCTTGAATCATCAGATAGATATTAAACTGTTCCATGAAATAGGTAAAGAGTTTAAGCGCAGATTTGAGAGCTGCGGAATAACCAGGATACTGACCATCGAAGCGTCAGGAATTGCAGTGGCCTGTATAACGGCATCATACTTTGAAGTTCCTGTAGTATTTGCCAAAAAACATGAAGCATTGAATATAGATAATGATACTTATCAGAGTGAGGTTTTCTCCTTCACTAAGAATAAGGCATACAAAATCAGAGTATCAAAAAAATACATTACACCTGTGGATAATGTGCTCATAATAGATGATTTTCTTGCCAACGGAAGCGCTGCAGCAGGATTAGCGGATATAGTAGCCCAGTCAGGCGCAAAGCTTGCCGGAGTGGGTATTGTAATAGAGAAAGGCTTCCAGAAAGGCAGAGCAGTATTAGAACAAAGCAGTGTCAGACTAGAATCGCTTGCCATAATAAAATCAATAAGCAATGGCAAAATAGAGTTTTCTTAAAAAGTTAATATGATCCTAGAGCTTCGACCCCCTAACCCGGTAATCAACTTTTCCCCCCACATATTATACCCTATTGTGTTACGATGTTTGCAGGTTTACAGGATTTAAATCCAAAAACCTGTTTATCCGGAAGCTCTAGGCTTTTATTTTTTTTGTTTTACATTTGATATATATAAAATTATATTTGTGTAAAACAAGTTTTGACTTGCATCAAAAAATATAATAAAATTATTCTGTATCTTATAATTGGGAGGCGATTCCATATGGAGAGAAATCTTGACAATATGATAAAGGATTTTAAGGAGTTCATAAAGACAATAAAGCAGTACAATGACGCCATAGGAATTCTTTACTGGGACTTAAGGACGGGTGCGCCCAAAAAAGGAGTTCCTGAAAGGGCAGAGGTAATAGGTATGTTGTCCACAGAGGTGTTTAAGATGTCTACTTCAAAGCAGATGGAGGAGTATCTTGAGTACTTTAGCAGTTCTGAGATAAATGACAAGCTGGACGGCATCATGAGGGCTTTAACTGCTGAATATAAGAAAGAGTTTGACAGATTCAAAAAAATCCCTCAGGAAATGTACAAGGAATACGTTGTGCTTACTTCTGAAGCAGAATCTGTTTGGGAAGAGGCAAAGAACAGCAATGACTTTGCAATGTTCAGTCCATATCTGGAGAAGATAGTCAAGTTCAATATTGATTTTATAGATATTTGGGGCTATAAGGACAATAAATATAATACCCTGTTGGATTACTACGAGCCTGGAATGACTGTAGAAAAGCTGGATAAGATATTCAAACATTTAAGAGAAAAGATTGTTCCATTGGTGCTTAAAATAAAGGACTCAGAATATCAGCCGGATGATTCTGTTTTCAAAAAGCACTTTGATATCAAGAAGCAAGAGGAGTTCAGCATTTATATACTGGAAAAAATGGGTTATGATTTTGAGGCAGGAAGGCTGGATGAAAGTGAACACCCGTTTACTATGGGAATAACACCCGGCGATGTGAGAATAACTACCCACTATTATCCCAACCTGTTCAGCAGTGCATTATTCAGCTCGATACATGAGGGCGGACACGCACTGTACGAGCAAAACATCAGCATGGACCTGAGCGGAACAGTACTTTGTACCGGTACATCAATGGGAATACATGAGTCACAGTCAAGATTCTGGGAAAATATAATAGGCAGGAGCTATAACTTCTGGAAGTGCTATTATAAGGAGCTTCTGAAGGTATTTCCGGAGCAGTTTGAAGGAATTAGCCTGGAGCAGTTTTATAATGCAATAAACAAGGTTGAGCCTTCACTTATAAGAGTGGAAGCAGATGAACTGACATACAATCTGCATGTAATGATAAGATATGAGATTGAAAAGGCACTGATTAACCAACAAATCAAGGTTGAGAACTTACCTCAGATATGGAATGAGAAAATGGAAGAATACCTTGGGGTGGTTCCTCCGGATGATGCTAAGGGTGTGCTTCAGGATGTTCATTGGTCCGGCGGAAGCTTTGGTTACTTCCCATCCTATACATTAGGAAATATTTATTCAGCACAGCTGTACAATGCCATAAGGAGAGATATGCCGGATTTCGATGAGCATATAAGCAGCGGTGATATGTTGAAGATAAAAGAATGGTTGGTCGAAAAAGTACATAAGCATGGTAAGCTGCTTACCCCTGAGGAAATACTAAGAACCGTTACAGGGGAAGAAATCAATCCGGAGTATCTGGTTGAGTACCTGGAGAATAAATACAAGGCAATATACAAACTATAGTAAACAAGGGCATCTGAAATCAGGTGCCCTTGTTTTTTAGCCTGATGTAAATCGAAATATGATGCTAAAAAGTGACACACTGATGCACAAGCAACATTATTAATAAAGCAATAACTAGTGTTGTTACATAGTGACACTATAAAGAAACACGCATTGCAAACAAGTGTTAATAAATAAATGGCAAATATCAGAACTTTTTCTTCTGAACATCGTTTTATTGATGTATCAAGTAACGGGAGGTATAAAAATGGTTAGCGGATTATCAATTTTTTTAATGATTCTATCCTTGCTACTTATAGTATTATTTCCTCTTATATTGTCAGTTGTCATGTATAGGAAGTATAAATACAAAATAAGTGCTATATTTATTGGTGCATTGACATTTACGATTTTTCAGCTAGTGACACGCATTCCTCTGTTAAGCGTACTTGCAGGTATGGAATGGTACAAGGGCATCATGTCGAACTTATATGTTGCAGCGCTGTTCCTGGCAGGCACTGCAGGCATATTTGAAGAAACAGGCAGATACATCATGTATAAGCTGCTTTTGAAAAACAAGCATACCTGGAGCAACGGCATTGCCTTCGGAATAGGCCATGGAGGAATTGAAGCTTTATTACTTGTAGGTATATCATTTATTGCCAATATAATCATGAGCTTCATGATCAATAGCGGTCTGTTTGATAAAGCATTCAGTGCACAGATGACAGAGGCAACAATGAATATAGTTAAGAGCACGTTGGTGGACACTCCTTCTTATATGTTTGCTTTAGCGGGCATAGAAAGAGTAATGGCTATATGTATGCATATAGCGTTCTCTGTAATGGTCTTATATGGTATAAAGACAAAAAGACCTGTGTTCTTGCTGTGTTCAATATTGGCACATACGGCTGTTAATTTCCCTGCTGTTGTACTGCCGGGTCTTGGAGTAAGCAATGTTATAGTAGAGGCTGTCTTGGCGCTGTTTGCAGCTGCGAGTATTATTTATACGATTAAATCAAAAAAGCACTTTGACAGATATGAACAGGAAGACAACGGCTTCAACGAGGATGAAGCTTTGAAGGCGGATGCCCTTGAACAATAGAGTTTTTCCTTACAATGCTATTTGCGGCAGAAAATCTCAGTCTGATAAAAGTAATCAGCAGTATAGCAATCAGTAAAATGGAAAGAGCGCCGAACAGCGGATAGAAAAATGACACAAGCTTCTTAAAATCATAAAGGGATAAGGGAATACAAGAGGCAGTTATTATAGCAGCAGTAAGCTTATAACTGCTGTCTTGACCTCTTGAGATCCTTTTTACTATGCTGAACAGGTTGGATACTGCAGTTGTAAAAACTGCACACCAAATGCAAATGGTAACCAGGTATTTGAAATAAACATTGTATTGTTTGATTACATACAGCATAGGGATAGAGTACCTGAACACATTGGGTGCATTGATTGCTATACAGATATTTTGCAGCGAGCCCAAAAGCATCAAGCCTGCACCGCCGATTAATGCACCTTTTTTCAATATGCCTATGTCCTTTATGTTTTCGCTGAATGCACTAAGTACACCTATGGATAGTACAACATTATAAGAGCAATAAAACAAAAAGGAAAAAAACGGCTTATGAACACTCTCAGGCTTAATCTGATTCATATGGCTGACTATATCTGTCACAGATAATTTTCCTATGCTTTGACAGAAAATAAGCACTATGATACCAATAAGTATAGGTACTATTACAGTGTTCAGCCTTAATATTCCTTTTACCGAGCTGAAAACAACAAGCAGTGTGAATACGGCGATTAAGGAAATACCCACAAAGGAAGGAAGTCCAAGATTCTCTTTGAAAACTGCACCGCTGCCGGAAAACATAATCGATACACCTAAGAAAAGAAAGCTGCTTATGATAATGTCATATACCAGAGCAAGCCTTTTGCCGCATAGTCTATTGATGAGGTCATTGTAATTATGGGCGGAAAAGTATGCAGAACAGTAAATGACAGCGTAGCTCAGAAGCGAGAAAACAAGTCCTGTCAGCAGCATGCATATTGAGCCGGGCAGACCGTATTGTGTAAAAAAGAACATTATCTCCTGACCGGAAGCAAATCCGGCACCTATTATTGTACCGATGAAGGCGGCACCGATTTGCCATTGAAGAGTGCTTTTAAGCTTCATAGTTGTGCTCCTTGTAATAAAACTTTATATAAAAATATATATTATACTGGCGGATGCTATATGTATATACTTGTAAAGTGCCATGCGACTCTGAAGTTTTATATCAGACATTCTGCAGAAAAGTACGTATATTATATGAGTATTCAAGAAAAGAGGTAAAAAAATGAGAAACAAATCACTTTTAGTAATCCTGGTAATTATTGTTTTATTGGGCGCATATGCCATTTCAACGCAAAGAGGATTGGTCAACCTAAGTGAGGATGTTAATGCAGCATGGGGAGATATTGAGGTTCAATACCAACGAAGAGCAGATCTCATTCCGAATCTAGTTGAAACGGTAAAAGCTCAAGCAATTAAAGAACAAGAGATCTTCACACAGATTGCAGATGCTAGGTCAAAGCTTGCAGGTGCAAGCAGCATAGAGGATAAAATAAATGCCAATGAACAGATTACATCAGCACTAGGCAGATTGCTTGTAATAGTGGAGAATTATCCTCAGCTTCAACAGAGCCAGGGCTTCCAGGATTTGAGAATAGAACTGGAGGGTACAGAAAACAGAATAGCTGTTGCACGCAAATATTATAACGATAAAGTAGTAGTGTACAACAAAAAGGTAAAGGTGTTTCCAACAAACATAGTAGCCGGCCTGATGGGCTATGAGCCGTTGCCTTACATAAAGGCAGCTGAGGGTGCAGAAAACGCTCCGAAGGTAGACTTTGGAAACTAATTACAAAACTAATAACATATAACAGGAAAATATACTGGATGCTTGATACTGAACACTGGTATTTGAAATAGCCACGAAGTCCTGTAATATGCCGATGGCTGGAGGCCACGGCTGGTGGCCATTACCGGCTACTCGTAACCTGCAGCTGGTATTCGATTTAAATAGTCTCCACAGGGGGAATATAAATGATTATAAGAAATAAACTGCAAATTATTCTGAGCATAGTTATAATGCTTTTGATAATAAGCTCTCAGGCAGTCGAAGCAGCATCTGACCCAAATGTACCTCAGCCTACTTATGAGTTCTACTGCAATGATTTCGCAGATGTGCTGGACAAAAATGAAGAAGCTGTAATTGTGGAGCTTGGTGAAAGAATTTTCAGAGATACTGACGGAGGGCAGGTAGTATTTGTCAGCATAGCTTCACTTGATGGATATACCATAGAAGAATATGCAAACGCCTTGTTCAACAAGTGGAAAATAGGTAAAGCTGATAAGGGTATTCTGTTCATTCTAAGCATGGGTGAAAGGGAATCCAGAATAGAGGTAGGCTATGGTTATGAGGGTATACTAACTGATATACAAAGCTACAAGCTGCTGGAAAAGTTTACAGCTGCAGCAAGTGAAAAGGGTATAGACAGAGGTGTATTGGAAACCTATACCGATATCTGCAGAATAGTGTCAGGACAAGAGGTTGAATATGCAGAAACCAGAAGGCAGGATAACAATTATCAAGGTAATGGCGAAGACTTTATAAATTTCCTGCTTGAGAATCCTATTGCCATAGGAATATTCATAGTGCTTTTATTCCTGGACCTAATATTTAACAGAGGCAGAATATTCGGCTTCATACTTAAGATGCTTATTCTCAATGGAAGAAGAGGCGGAGGCAGATCCGGCGGAGGCTGGGGAGGCGGCGGTAACTTCGGCGGCGGAGGAAGATCCGGCGGCGGTGGAGCCTCAGGCAGATTTTAAAACAATAATAAAACCCTATCAGTAGAATGATAGGGTTTTATTTAAACTTGTTTTCTATCTCCTCAACGGTTAAGGGCTTACTGATATAAAAGCCCTGTATCTCATCGCAGCCCAGCTCCTGCAGCAAACTCAGCTGCTCCTGGGTTTCCACGCCTTCAGCTATTACCTTGAGATTAAGAGTATGTGCTACTTCAATAATAGCCTTCACTATAGCACATGTGTTTTTATCTTCCAGTATGTCAGCTACAAAGGTTTTGTCAATCTTTAAGAAATTTATAGGGAAATGCTTTAAATAGTTCAGTGATGAATATCCGGTACCAAAATCATCTATAGAGATATTCACACCCATAGACATAAGCTTTCCAAGAGTATTAACAGTAAAGTTCAAATTTTCCATGGCTGCGGTTTCAGTTATTTCAAGCTCCAGATCATTGGGAGCAATTCCAGTTTCCTCAAGAACACTTGCAACTATCTCAGCCAGGTGCTGTTCTTTGAACTGCCATGCGGATAGATTAACTGCAAGTCTAAGTGATTTATGACCCTTGTTTATCCAGCTTTTTAATTGATTACATGCTGTTCTGAGTACCCACTCATCTATTTGCTTTATATAGCCTGTCTCTTCGGCCAACGGAATGAACTCAGCAGGATATATCAATCCACGGTGCGGATGTTCCCACCGTACCAAAGCTTCAATGCCAACAAGCTTTCCTGTCCTGCCGTCAACCTTTGGCTGATAATGAAGCAGAAGCTCATTTCTTTCTAGTGCCCTTCGCAAGCTTTTCTGCATAGTAAACTTTTCCATGGTATTCTCGTTAATATCCGGCGTATATATCTGGTAACTGTTTCTTCCCTGAGACTTCGCTTTATACATCGATGAACCGGCATTTTTAAGTACCTCATGAGTATCTCTTCCATGTCCAGGATAAAGAGCTATTCCTATACTTGCAGAAATCAAGAGCTCGTGTTCCTCTATGTTGAAAGGTGTTGATAATCTGCTAAGCACCTTCTTTGCTATAGAAGTTGCATCTTCTTCACAGCTAATGGATGTCAGGAGTATAGCAAACTCATCCCCGCCCATTCTTGCAACAATGTCTGTTGAAGCATTGCAACACTCTACAATTCTACTGGCGGCTTGCTGCAATAATGCATCACCTACGTCGTGTCCTAAAGTATCATTAATGTTTTTAAACAGATCGAGGTCAATAAAAAGTACGGCAAGCTTGTAGCCAACAAAGGGAGTATCTTCGATAGTAAGGTTTAAATGGCTGTAAAAGTGCTGTCTGCTGGGAAGCTTCGTCAGGTTGTCATAATCGGTTCGAAGCTGGCTGCTGTCAATTATACGATTTTCATCTGACAAATCATAAATAGTAGCCTGGACCATATCCAGATTATCCAGCGAAACATGCTTCAGACTGATTTCTACAGGTATATATAAATCTTCACCACAGTTAAATATCCATTCAAAAAATTGGGGAATACCCTTAAGAGTATCTGCCATGCGTATTGAAAGCTGATTATTAAATAGATTGTTGTCTTCGTTCTTACCGGATATCAGGTCATATATAGACTTCCCGATAATGTCTTTCTTGCTATGTCTGAACAATTCTGATGCTTTTGAGCTGCAATCAATTACTATGCCATTCTCAATCAGTATCATGGCATGTTCAGCCTGGTGATAAAGCTTCCTATATTTTTCTTCATTCTTGCGAAGCACAGCCTCTTCCTTTTTACTGGCTGATATATCATGGATAACAAAAATAAAGCCGATATGCATGTTATCATTGTTGTATATGCTGCTGACTGTGGCAGAAATGTTGCTTATGCTGCTGTGTTTGGTTAATATAATCGTATCAGATAGAAGCTGGTCCTTAAGTACATCCTCTGCAGGCAAATCTATTTGTGCTTCGCCAAATCGGATAAGCTTTAATACCTCGGTGACTAATCTGCCGTTAGCTTCGCTTTTATGATAGCCTGTAATTTTTTCTGCTGCAGGGTTTATAAAAATAACCATTCCCTTTTTATCAGTTACTATAAGACCGCTGCCTATGTTATGGAAGGTACCTCTGAGATTATTGATATTGAATATCGAATTGCCTATTTTCAACGAATCTGTTATTTTGCCTTTTATAATAATGTAGCAAATAAATATTAGCATTACAAAAACAGCTATAGCTGCGTAATGTAACAAATAGTTTCCGGAGGATGCTCTGGATCCGACTGCAGCTTTGTTAAAGCCCGCAGGGATTATATCACAGTATGCGACTATTATATCAACAAGTGCAGCAAAAAATATAGCTGTCATAGCACATAGAATTATTCTCTTTTTGATAGAACTAAGCTTTTTCAAATTACCACCTATAAAAAAATATAAATCAATTATACACCAAATCGTCAAAATTAGATATATTTCGACAAAAATTCGACAAGCAAATCCTGGTGATAAAATAGTGTAAAAGAATAACTATAAAAGTAATTTTAATATAATAGCTGCATATAAAATGTGAAATAAGTGAAATTAAGCAGAATTGAATTTAATACCATTATACATGGTTAATATAAGTAAGAAAAGAAAAAAGTGAGTAAAATCAATAAGTTGTAATATTTGAAATGTTGTAAAATAATTATTAATTATGAATATTTGTTAATTAGAAAATAATCAATGCTATTAACTGCGAGTATAGAGTATGATATCATAGAATTGGCCAGGAGTTTAGATTAGTAGAAATTACATTAAATAAAGGAGTTGATAGTTTGAAGGGATTTTATATAAGTGAATCATATATAGGAGCTCATGGTAGGACTATAAGTATAAACCCGCTGCCGGGAAAGGTCTGCACATTTGACTGTGTATTTTGTCCTATGGATGAAAGAACTGCTGAAAAAACAGACAAGGCGGCAGTTTTCAAAGAAACGGATGATTTTATTAAAAAGCTTGATATTGCAATACAAAATGAAAATATTGAAGCTGTCTTTGTAAGTGCGGCAGGAGAGGCACTAGCAAACATTCAGATTAACGAAATAGTGGAGGTCATAAAAAAGCACAACTGCAAGGCTGTCATAATATCAAACGGGTATATGTTTGGTTATATGGACTTTTTTACTGTACTCAACCGGTTTGATGTCGTAATAGGTGAGTTGATGGCATCCACTGAGGCTGATTTCCAATCACTGTGCAGACCTGTGAGGGGATTTACCCTGCAGCAGCACATCAGCAATATGGAAGTATTCAGGAAGCAGTATATGGGAAAATTCGTGCTGGATATAACGATTCTTAAAGGCTATTCTGATACAGATGAAGCTATGGATTTTTTCAAAGCTGCTGTTGAAAGATTGCAGCCTGATGAAGTTGAATTTGAAACTCCAGATGAAGGTAAGCTTGGAAAAGCTTTTGGTGTTGAAGAAGCCACACTTGAAAGGTTCAGAATGCATATCAAGCCATAATGAAGTCTTAATATTCACGATATCTATAAACACTGCATATTATATTTGTATAGTACTTTAATAAAATAAAACATGCACCATCTATGTAACTAATTTTTTTTGGGCAGGTGTATTTATGAATTATGCAGTGATAATGTGCGGCGGGTCAGGAAGCAGGTTTTGGCCGAAAAGCAGAAGAGCTTATCCCAAACAGTTCTTGAAGACTGTCGGGGAGAGGACAATGATTCAATCAACTGTAGACAGAGTCAGGAAGTTTATCCCTATTGAAAATATATATATGGTTACTAATAAATGCTATGTAGAAACAATTATGGAACAGGTGCCGGAAATATCAGCCGAAAATATCATCATTGAGCCGATGATTAAGGAAACTGCGGCATGTATTGGATATTCGGCTGTGAAGCTCTTAAAAAAGGATCCTGAGGCTGTTATGATTGTTCTTCCGTCAGACCATTACATCCAGGATGAAGATGAACTGAATGAGACGCTTAGGCAGGGGTTGGATATAGCAGCGCACAACAGCTGCCTTGTTACAATGGGTATAAAGCCCACCAGGGCGGAAACTGCCTACGGGTATATAGAAACAGGAAAAATTATGGAAGGCTCCTACAGGGTACCCACCTACAAGGTGAAACGCTTTACGGAAAAGCCCAACAAGGAGAAGGCACAGGAGTTTATTGAAAAAGGGACATACCTTTGGAACAGCGGAATGTTCATTTGGAAAGCTTCAGTGCTGATGCGCCAGTACGAGAGATTCTTACCTGATATGTACGAATGCCTCTGCAACATGATACCTGCACTGGGGACCGCTGCAGAGGAGCTAATTGTTGAGAGAGAATATATGAATATAGACGGAATATCCATAGACTATGGAATACTGGAAAAAACTTGGGATGTATATGTAATGGAAAGCAATTTCAAATGGGATGATATCGGAAGCTGGACTGCATTGGAGAGATATTTGGATATAGATGAAAACATGAACTCCACCAGGGGAAAAACTGCTTTGTTGGATACTCATAACTGCCTTCTGTACAGCGATAAGAGACTCATTGCAGCTGTTGGAGTTGAAGATCTTATAATTGTGGAAACAGACGATGTTATACTTGTCTGCAAGAAAGAAAGAGATCAGGATATAAAGAATCTTTTAAAAAGTCTTGGAAATGACGAAGTAAATATTAAATATATATAAAATGGTGATATAGAATTAACAGGATACTGATATTGTCAGCAGCTGATATGTAGGGCTGTTGACAAATCAGGTCCTGCAAATATATCACCTTTTTAATTCCTCATATACTTTTATTGTTTCTATTGCTGTTTTCTTCCAGGAAAAATTATATGCCCTGCGCAGTGCATTTTCTATAAGCTTATTTTTCTTTTCAGCATCAGTAAGGACATTATACATAGTTTCTGAAAGAAGCTCATTATCATATGGGTCAATAGTAACAGCACCATCCCCTACGATTTCTGGTATTGATGTGACATTGCTTGTAATAACAGGTGTTCCACAGGTCATGGCTTCTAAAGGAGGCAGCCCAAACCCTTCATAGAAAGAAGGATACACAAACAGATCTGCACAGTTATAAAAGTAGGGAAGATGCTCATAGGGTACATAACCTGTCAGCACAACTCTGTCTTCCAGACCCAGATCACATATTCTTTTATTGAGCTCGTAGTGATTATCTTTTGAGGCACCAAGCATTACCAGGTCATATTTCTCAGGCAGCTCCCCGCATATGCGTTTATAGGCATCCAAAAGGCCTTCTACATTTTTTCTGGGACTGAAGCCCCCTATATACAGAATGTACTTATTATCATAGCTGTACTTTTCTTTCAAGACACTCCAGGCAGCGTCCTTGTTCATCAGCTTAAATCTGCTGTCGGCTGCAAGGTGAGTCACTTTTATTTTATCTGCGGGCGTTTTGAAGAATCTTATAATATCCTGCTTTGAATACTCAGATACGGTTATTATTCTGTCAGCTGCCTCAAGTATGTACGGCATTTGCTCTAGAAACCTGTCCAGATAACTCTTGCCGCAGGTTTCCGGCATTGTATAAGGAATAAGATCATGAACGGTTACTACATAGGAGCAGTATTTTGATGTCGGAAGCCCTAAGCCGTTTTGGGGCAGATGAAATACATCAGAGCCAATGCTCATGACCTGTACAGGCAAATACACTTCATCCCAAAATCTTTTATTCTTTTCACCAAACAATGTGATATCTATATTGCTTCTATTCATTAAGAACCGGTAGCCGCCCTCCGGCCAGAAAAATGTATATCTATTACTCAAATCGATGGAGATTATATTTTCCATCAGCCTTGCAGTATAAGTGCCTATGCCTGTTCCTGAGTACAGCTTGGCACCTCTTGTATCAACACATATGTGCATGAATTTCACCTCAAAAAAGTAGTAGTATATTATATTAACGACAGCTTGTAAATGTTGACGGAAATTATCACACATCCTGCCTCAATACATATAATAAAAGTATAAAATGACTGCTTTGCGGAAATTTCCGCTGCTGTTAGTTTCTACGGGAGGTGTGTAATTTGGAAATCAGGCTTTTGGAAGAAGCATACGGTTTTAAAATAAAGAGCTATGAAAAAATAAAAAACATCTGCCGTACGGAGACAGATAAAGGTATTAAATGCATTAAAAAAGCACATATGAGTCCGGCTTTTTTTCACTTTTTGTATTCTGCGGTAAAACATCTGAAAAACAATGGATTTGAAGGGGTAATGCCCTATAATGATACCATCGACGGGAGAATATGCTTGCAGGATGATAAATATATTTATTATGTAGTGGATTGGATAGAAAGCAGAGAGTGTAAGTTCAAAAGGCAAAATGAGCTGAATATGGCTATAAAGACGGCAGCAGAGCTGCATAAGGCGGCCATAGGCTATAAGCCTCCCCAGGGAGCAAAACCAAGAGTTTATTATAACAGATGGATAGATAAGTTTAATGCAAAATGCATTGAACTGCTGGCTTTCAGCAAAGCAATAGAAGAAAAGGCCAGCATCGATGAGTTTGATGAAATATATGCCAAGGACCTGCCATACTTTTGGAATCAGGCAAGAGAAAGCATAGAGCTGCTGAAAAGAAGTCCCTATGGTGAAATATCTGAGGAAAGTAGAAACAAGGGCGAATTCTGCCATCATGATATGGCAAATCATAACTTTCTTATAACACCTGAGGATAAAGTCTATTTGATTGATTTTGACTACTGCATCATGGATACAAGACTTCATGACCTGTGCAGTCTGATTATCAGAAACATGAGATATGGAGTGTGGAACATCAGTAAAGCTTATATGATAATTGAGGAGTACAGCAGGCATTATACCGTGACAGATAAGGAGCTGCGGGTGATGAAGGCATTCATTACCTTCCCTCAGGACTTCTGGCAGGTAGGGCTTCAATATTACGTAGAGAAACAGCCCTGGACAATGGATTATTTTTTAATGAGATTAACTCGGGTAGTTGATGACAAGCTAATGAGACAAAGCTTTTTAGATGAGTTTCTATTGTTATAGGAGGTGTAGGAAGTGAGCAGCAAAAAGACAGAAGACTGTGAATTATTGCTCGATGAGTGCAGTTTGACTCCTGAGGCTAAAATAGAGCAGCTGGAAAACTATATAGAACAAATGAAGGAAGAGATCAAGCATCTTAAAAAGATTGAGAAACAGAGAGAGAAAATAGAGAAGCTGGAAAAAGAAAGAAGGAGGATAATGGAAAAAAAGGGGAAGAGAAGGCACAGACATCACTAAGAATAGATACAGAGCCTGAATCAGCAGCTGTGCAGCCAATATATGAGCTTATGGGAAGGGTGGTTTTATGGCAAAGAAGTATGTGAAGCTTAAAAGGCAGGAGCTTAAGGAATTGGTGGAAAAGGAATATGGAATAAAGGTTAAAGATATGCATGAAGGGGATAAGGGCATTGTTTTATTTACGACCGGCGGAACCAAGCTCTTGAAAGGCTGTAAGAGGGATGAAGCAAAGCTTATGTTTGCGGTATCTGCATATGAGTATATAAGAGCTAAAGGCTTTAAAAACATAAGCGTAATCAACAGGACATCAAACGGATGCTGCTGGGTGAATTATGAAAATCGCCTGTTTATACTTCAGGACTTTTCTGCCGGGAGGATTTTTAACATTAGGACCGATGAAGAGGCAGCGAGAGCAGGAAGGCTGCTTGCTGAGCTGCACCGTGCAGGAGCAGGCTTTGTCCCGGAAGCAGGCTGTCATGCAAGGGTGGATTGGGGCAAATGGATGGAGAAGTTTAAGTCATACTCCTATAATCTTAAGAGATTCAAAGAAAGCGTTGAAGACTCAAACTCCAAGAGCAAGCTGGATAAGGTATTTCTTAAACACGCGGACAATTATTGCGACAGGATGTACAGAGCGTATCTGATACTCAAAAACTTTGGCTATCTTGAGAAGGTGCAGCTGTCAATGAAGCATAACCAGCTTACACATAAGCAGTTTAGAAGACATTCCATGATTATTAGTGAACAAGGGGAGCTTTTTATATGTAGTATGGAGGATTGTGCCTACGACATACCTGAAGTGGATATTGCAGATCTCATAGAAAGCCTTTCGGGGAACAGGAAGACAGAGCTAGCAAAAGCCGCGTTGGAGGGCTATTCAAGTGTGAATAAACTGGACAGAAAGTCTGTAAAGATAATTCAAGCCTTTTTACTTCAGCCAAAGAGATTTTATAAGTCGGCAGACAGAAGCTATGGAAAGAGAAAAAATTATACAGAATCAGAGCTTCTACATAAACTTGAAAGAAGTGTCAAGAGAGAAGCGAGAAAGGACTCAATGATAGAGTTTCTGGAAAATTACTGGCCATAAAAAGGTATGGCCTGATTAAGGAAGTGACCTTTTTTGGAATTGGATTTATATGCACATGGAGACAGGCTGTGGGAAAAGGATTTTCTGGCAAGCTACAGGCTTGATGTCAGGCTGTTTGAAGCCTTGGGTTTGGAAATCAGACAAATTGTACCCGGCAGAACATCTTACAGAATTACAACTGATAAGGGAATGTTCTGTTTGAAAAAGCTGCGTTTCAAACTGGAGGAAATGAATTTTGTTATCCAGGCAGCAGAGCATCTGAAAAACAATGGCTTTGACTGTGTGTTTGATATAATATGGCAGGATGACGGAAGCTTTTTATATGAGTTCAACCATGATAAATACTATCTTACACAGTGGATTGACGGAAAAGAGAATGATTTTTTAAATCCCATGGATTTATACATGGCTGTGGATACTCTGGTTCAGTTTCATAATTGCAGCTGCGGGTTTGTGCCTGATAATCTGCCTGAAAACAGGGACTATCTTGGCAAGTGGATAGAAAGCTTCAAGTTGAAGCTGTTTGAAATCATGGATATAAAGCAGACAATATTGGGTAGGTGCACTGAAAGCAGCTTTAAACGAGAATATATAAGGAATGTGGAGTCAATAATCTCTGAAGCAGAGGAGGCAGTTTCTCTGATAGATGTTGATGTATACCAGCAGGCAGTTGATGCTGCTCGCAGGCAAAAAAGCTTCATACATCATGATTTTGGGCACAACAACATAATTCATACCTTTGACGGAAGGACATATTTGCAGGACTTGGATTTCTGTGTATTGGACTTGAGGATTCATGATTTGGGAAGCTTTATATTGAGATGCATGAAAAAAAGTAATTGGGATGTTGACAAGGCCTTCCATATTATAGATTGCTACAATGATAAGAAGCCTTTATCAAGAGACGAACTGAAGCTTCTAGTCCCCTTCCTTCTATTTCCGCAGGATTTTTGGCAGCTTACAAAACAGTACTGCAAGGATTTAACCAAGTGTGACAGCAGCGAATATATGGAGAAAGTAAGCAGAAAGATTGAATATGCAAGCTTAAGAAAAAGGTTTATTGATGAGTTTGCAAGGAAGCTGTGAAAAAGACGCTCTTTTTTTGTGCGGCATTAGCCGCCTTTTAATTTTGGAACATTTCAAAAATTCAGAATTGTTTATATTATACACAGCTTGTGGATAACCTGTGGATAATATGTATATTCCTGTGAATAAAAAATAGGACAATAATACTATAGACATTGAATATGTTTAGATGGCTTCTCATATATATAATTAATGTTTTGGACGCAGATGTGAGGTGAAATTGATGCAGATTGAATCTGTAGGCAGAGAATTCGGATGCAGAGTTCACAGTATTAAGCCTCTTAGGGCAGTTTATATTGCTGATACTGACAGGGGAGCTATGATTATTAAGGAAGCCAGCAGAGATCCTGATAAGCTTTTATATATACACGGTCTTAAGGAATACTTATTTGACAGAGGCTTCAAAAATCTTGACAGATATTTGCCTTCGAATTCCGGGCTGCCTTTTGTTATTTATGAGGATAGGATTTTTGTCATGGAGGAGTTCATACCCGGACGTGAATGCTGCTTTACAAATCCATTTGACAGAGAAAGTGCAGTAAAAGCTTTAGCCGAACTGCACAAAGCAGGTAAAGGCTATGTTCCGGCAACAGGGGCGGCAAAAAGAGACAACATAGGCAAATGGACCAAGAGCAGCCTTAAAAAAATTGATTACATGCTTGAGATAAAAAGCAAAACAGCATCAAAACGAAGGAAGGATTTCTATGACAGGGTTTTTTTGAGAGATGTAGATTTTATGCTGCAGATGTCGTGGAGGTCATATGATACCTTGCGCAGTTCAGGATATGAAAATGCATGTATACAGGCAAAGGCAGAAAATACAATATGCCATCATGATTATACATACCATAATATAATAATTGATAAAGAAGGTGCTGTTAATGTTATAGATTTTGATTACAGCTGTCATGAGCTTCCCATATATGACTTAGCTTCTTTCATCATGAAAGTACTGAAGCGCTTTTACTTTGATATTGATATTGCATTGAATATAATAGAGGACTATGACAGCATAGTGACTGTCAGCAGGAATGATCTCTTGATGATGCTGTCTCTCTTTGAATTCCCGCAGAGATTTTGGCGGCTGACTGAGAGATACTATGAAAAAAAGACGGATTGGAGTGACTCAAGGTTCAGACATAAGTATGAGGATGTAGAACTGCTAAAGGAATACATAATAGAGTTCACAGAGAAATTCAGAAAACATATATGAGGGCGCATGCGTCCTCTTTTTTCATTCACCAGCAAGGCTATCTTTACATAATATATAGTATGACATTCGGAACACTTGGTAATCATTAAGCTGCCAGGTGTGAGGATTTGTATATTTGCTGCTGTGACAGACTGGGATGGAGGGGTACTTATGGATATAAAAATCGGTGACATAGTTGGCAGAAGATCCTATGACTGTGATATAGCATTCAAGGTTCATGATATATTAAGGCAGGGGGATGGCTCTATCATAATATTGAAGGGAGTCAGCCTGAGAATACTTGCCGATGCTCCTGAGGATGATGTGGTAAAACTGCCCCAGTCCCGAATCAATGATGTCGAGCTTTTCTATAAAAAGAGAATAGGCAAGCTGGATGAACGTATAAGGAAGCTATGCAGAAGGGCAGATGAAAGAGCGGGAAAGGCTTTTGCAGCCAGAGTTGACAATAATATGTTCAAAAGACCCGGTAAAATACTGCACCTTGACGGAGACAACAGTTATCTTGATATGTGTATGAAGTCTTACAAGGAGTATGGCATAGAGGCTTACGGCAGAAATATTTCAGAAGCTGAACAGCCAAAAAGGGTAACAGAGCTTCTTATTCAGTATAATCCTGATATTTTGGTGCTGACAGGACATGATTCAAAGCTAAAGAGCAGCACAAGCTCCAAAAGTGCTGATTCCATCGGAAACTACAGAAATTCCAGATATTATATTGAAGCCGTCAAAGAAGCGCGGAAGCATGAGCCGTCACTTGACGATCTGGTAATATTTGCCGGGGCATGTCAGTCTTTTTTCGAGGGGATTATGCAAGCCGGTGCAAATTTTGCCAGCTCACCTGACAGGATTCTTATTCATGCACTTGATCCTGTCATGATATGCAAGATAATTGCTTACACACCCATAGATAAAATTGCTCCTTTACAGCAGCTGCTTGGAAATACCATAAGCGGTATTAAGGGTGTAGGAGGAATACAGACAAGAGGAAAATACAGGGATGGTATGCCAAAGACCCTGAACGACAAGTTATAGGGGGGATTTTAATGGAGCTAAATGTCTATGATAGTGCAACTGCAAAAGGAAGACCCATGGATATAGACGAACTGGTAGCAAGAATAACATCGGCTTTTGTTTCTGAAAGCTGTGAGGCAGAGGCTATAAAAGCCTTTACTGTTATGGCTAGGACTGAGCTTGCAAAACGCCTGGATATATATGGAGGAAGCGGCTGTGAAAATCATAAGGGCTATGATTTGTGCACTGATCCTGGACATTGCATTAGTACGGATTTTATGAACGGATATGTACCAGCTGCAATTTCAAGAGCAGCCGAAGTGACAAAAAACCTCATTATAACTTACGAAGGCAAGCCCATTAAGCCGTATTTCCATTACAGATGCGGTGGTGCAACGGAGAACTCGGAAAATGTCATGGGAAGAAAAATAACATATCTGAGAAAGGTATTGTGTTCCTTTTGCGGAGTAATTTCGGATCATAATGACATGAAATATTTCAATATTGACGAGCTTGAACAACTGCTGGATACAAAAATGCTTAAGCAGGAGGATATGCATTTTTCTATTAAAGGTATCTTTGAAGATATTGAGAAGGATGAGCAGGGCAGAATAAAAAGCATCAAAATCGGAAACAAAGTGCTGAAAGGTATTGATGTTATGAAGCTGCTTAACCTTAATTCTACACGTTTCAACTATACACCGGTTAGATTTTTGTTTAGAGCAATAGGAACAGGTCATGGAATGGGACTGTGTCAATGCGGAGCAAATGAGATGGCTAAGCAGGGCAAGCTTTATGATGAAATACTGAACTATTATTATACCGGCATAAAGCTTGAAGAAATGCAAATGCCTGACGCAAGTAAGCCTTTAAAAGGAAGGCTGCTGGTAATAGATGCAGGCTATGGCGGTGAAGATTGCAGTGACGGCAAAGGGCCGACAGGGCTTCGTGAAAAGGATATTAATCTGGAAATTGTGCTGGAGCTGGCTGCAAAGCTGGAAAAGGACGGAGCAAAGGTACATTTGACAAGAGATAAGGATATTAATCTTCCGATGTTTGATAGAGCAATGGTATCAAACAGCATAAAGCCGGACTTTTTCATATCTGTACTGCAAAACACCTTTGCAAGCCCTGGGGTTTCTGGAACAGAGATATACTACTTCAGAGGAGATAAGGAAAGTGAAAAGCTTGCGAGAATTATGATGGATGAAATAGTTGCCAGGCTGAATACCAAGAACAGAGGAGTGAGAACTGCTGAATTCTATCTCTTAAGAGAAGTCAAAGCATCTTCAGTCATAGTTCAGCTTCTCTATATTACCAATCCGCAGGATGAACAGAGGCTTGCAGACAGAGAATTCAGGAAAGAAGCAGCAAACGCTTTGTATGAGGCAGTAAAGAAGTACTTTTTAACAAAATGAATTAACCGGCATAATTGTCGGTTTTTTCCTTTTGATAAGAAATTGTTAAAAAAAGTATCAAAAAAAAATTGACTTCTTTTTTACAAATTGTTATAATATTTTATTTCAATTGACATATAATATAGGATGTGATAGAATTTAGATGTGGGAAGGCAGGTGGTTTTTTAATATGGCTTCAAAAAATACCCTATCCCTCATCAAGAGTAATTTAGACAACTATGTTGGGGAAAGAGTTGTACTAAAAGCTAACAAGGGTCGAAAGAAAATTAGTATAAAGGAAGGTATAATCGAAAGAACTTATCCAAATATATTTGTAATAAGAATGGATGCAGAGGTTACCGAGGATACAGGCAGAACAGTTTCCTTCAGCTATTCAGACATTTTAACCAAATCAATTGAACTCTTTGTTTGTAAGAGCAATGCAAAAATAGGTTGCATGTAATATATGGATAAGTAACAGAACCCTGATATGGGTTCTTTCATTTTTTTGCGAAATTTCAAAAAAATTTTTATTCTATAATGCTCAATTTTATGCAATGAATGTATAAACGTTATGTCAGAAGCTTTCATCTTGCTTATAGATATTAGAGGTATAAAAAAGACCTCCGGTAAAATAATAATTGAAGCTACAAAACAGATATTCTGAATTATTATGCAAAAATAAAAAAAGCTAAGGGTTATCAACGCCGGCGGCTGTTTTTTTTATACTTGTACTGTAGATATTTAAAGTATATACTAAAATTGTTCATATAGCGCAATAGAGTTCTTGATACTGTTGCATTCATTGTTTGACATAGTATAGCTTTATGTTGCGTTTTTTTATTAGTATAGAAAAGCATGAAAGGAGCCTGGATAAATGTGTGCTGATAACAGAGGACCTTTTTTGAACGTGACATCAGAGATAGGCAAGCTGCAAGCCGTCCTGCTGCATAAGCCCGGCAGAGAGCTGGAAAAGCTTACTCCCGAATACCTTAGTGAGCTGTTGTTCGATGATATACCTTGGCTTAGAAAAATGAGGGAGGAGCATGATGAATTTGCTGATGTATTAAGAGCAAAGGGAACGCAGGTTTATTATGTTGAGGACCTGCTGACAGAAGTGCTTGAAAATGTAGAAGTTAAAAGGAATTTTGTAAAGGATCTGCTGCAGGGCTGTAATGATAACAGCGAGGAACTGGATGAAATATTGTTCAATTTTATATTTGACAAGGGCGCCAGAGAAGTTGCTCAAATAGCAATATCAGGACTCGGTAAGAACGAAGTGCCCTCTGATAAAAGGGATTATAGCCTTGTTGACTATGTAAAAAAGGATTATCCGTTATATTTGAATCCCATACCCAATTTGTACTTTATGCGGGATCCTGCTGCAATAATAGGCAATGGAATCAGTATAAACTCCATGCATACTGATGCCAGAAGAAGAGAGCCTATGATAATCAAGTACATATATGACTTTAACCCGTTGTTTAAAATGGATTATTCCCCACTGTGGTATAACTATACAATACCACACAGCATAGAAGGGGGAGACATACTTGTATTGAGCAAAGAGGTTATAGCAATAGGCTGCAGCCAGAGAACCTCAGCAAGCGCAATAGAACTACTTGCTAAGAATCTGTTTGCTTCAAATGATAGTCTGAAAGAGGTTCTGGCAGTGCAAATACCACCAGTGAGAGCATTTATGCATCTGGACACGGTATTTACCATGGTGGATAGAGACAAGTTCACTATTTATCCGGGAATTCAGGACAAGGTGAGAGTATTCAGTCTTACAAACAGCGGAGGTAAAGGTATAAAGGTTAAGGTAGAGGACGATTTGTTGGAAACACTTAAGAGAAGTCTCAAGCTTCCTGCCATCAACCTTATACAAAGCGGAGGCGGAGATGCAATAACTGCAGCCAGAGAGCAGTGGAATGACAGCACTAACACATTGGCAATAGCACCGGGCGTTGTTGTAACCTACAGCAGAAATGAAGCCTCAAACGAAGTTCTCAGAAAGAACGGAGTCGAGGTAGTGGAAATTGACGGCTCGGAGCTTGTAAGAGGAAGAGGTGGCCCAAGATGCATGAGCATGCCGCTTGTTAGAGAGGAAATATAATACGGTTGCGAGTTTCGAGGTCAAGAAGGGCTTTGTAGAAATGTCAAACATTCTCGCAACTTGAAACTATAATATGAAATATTTTAAAAATTAAGGAGTGTGTATAAAAATGGCAGTTAATCTAAAAGGAAGAAGTTTTCTTACATTAATGGATTTTACACCAACAGAAATCAGATACATGCTGGATCTTTCACATGATCTGAAGGCAAAGAAGAGAGCGGGCATATACAACTATATGCTCAAGGGCAAGAACATAGTTCTATTGTTCGAAAAGACATCCACAAGGACTAGATGTGCTTTTGAAGTAGCGGCTCTTGAAGAAGGTGCACACGTTACATATCTTGACCAGGGAAGCTCACAAATGGGTAAAAAGGAGTCCTTGGAAGATACAGCTAAGGTACTTGGAAGATACTATGACGGTATCGAGTACAGAGGTTATAAGCAGTCAGTTGTAGAGGATCTTGCAAAGTATTCTGGAGTACCTGTATGGAACGGTTTGACAGACGTTGACCATCCGACTCAAATACTTGCCGACATGATGACTATAGAAGAGCACGTTGCTAAGCCGCTTAACAAGGTTAAGGTTGTATTTGCCGGTGACACAAGAAATAACATGGCTTATGCGTGGATGTACGGCTGTGCAAAGATGGGAATGCACTTTGTGGCATTTGGACCAAAGGAGCTTGCTCCTAGCCCGGAAATACTTGCAAAGGTACAAGAAGTTGCAAAGCAGACAGGTGCTGTTATAGAATACTCTTCAGATGCAGAAGCTGTTAAGGGTGCAGATGTTATATACACAGATGTATGGGCTTCAATGGGAGAAGAAGATCAAATTCCTGAGAGAGTAAGGCTTCTTACACCATATAAGGTTACAATGGAATTGCTTCAAAAGACAGAAAATCCTGATGTAATATTCATGCACTGTCTGCCTGCATTCCATGATTTCGAGACAAAGCTTGCCAAGGAAATGAAGGAACAAGGCTATGATATCAGAGAGGTAACTGATGAAGTATTCAGAAGCAGACACTCTGTAGTATTTGACGAAGCAGAAAACAGAATGCACACAATAAAGGCAGTAATGGTGGCGACGTTATAAAGCATCGCCGGTCGCTGGTTACTGGTTACTAGTCACTGGGTTAGGGCAAGGCTACAAAGACTTACCTGAGCATAGCGACTAGAGACCAGTGACTTTCCCAAGAGGAATACCCATAAGGTAATTATAAGGAGGATGAAACTATGGCGGCAACAAAGGTTGTTGTAGCATTAGGCGGAAACGCATTAGAAGAAAAGGGATTACCGGCAACCGCAGAATCTCAGCTTCAGGTAGTAAGAAAAACTGCAGAATATCTGGCTGAGTTAAGTGTCAGAGGATACGAGCTGGCTATAGCTCACGGCAACGGACCACAGGTTGGAAGAATTGTGCTTGCAACAGAAGCTGCAGCACATGTTACTCCTTCAATGCCGTTCGACGTATGTGGAGCTATGAGCCAAGGCTACATCGGGTACCATATTCAACAGGGCTTGAGACTTGCTCTTCAAAAAAGAGGTAAGAACACACCCGTAGTATCACTTGTTACTCAAGTAGTAGTAGACAAAAATGACCCTGCTTTCCAGAAGCCCACTAAGCCTATCGGCCCATTCTATACAGAAGAAGAAGCAAAGAAGATAGAAGCAGAAAAAGGTTACATTATGAAGGAAGATGCAGGCAGAGGCTGGAGAAGAGTTGTTGCTTCACCTGTACCGAAGAGGATAGTTGAGCTTTCTGCCGTTAAAGAGCTCTGGGATACTACAATAGTTATAACTGTCGGCGGCGGCGGAATACCTGTAATAGAGAAGGAAGACGGATCACTTGAAGGTGTTGCAGCAGTAATAGATAAGGATCTTGCTGCTGAAAGACTCGCTGAGGATGTGAATGCAGATGTACTTATGATACTTACAGAGGTTGAAAAAGTATCAATAAACTTCAAGAAGCCGGATCAAAAGGATCTTGATACAATGACAGTGGCTGAAGCTGAAAGGTATATAGAGGAAGGACACTTTGCACCTGGAAGCATGCTTCCAAAGGTACAGGCAGCAGTTGCGTTTGCAAAGGCAAACCCAGGCAAGAAGGCTATAATAACCTCGCTTTACAAGGCAGTTGAAGCATTAGAAGGAAAAGCAGGAACGGTTATTACACTATAAAAATGATATGCTGAAAGGTCATAGATAGAAATATCTATGACCTTTAGTTCTATAGGCAAGCTCTTTTCATCATGCGCCCCTTCCTAAATAAAAGCCTTGAGGTATTAGATTTACAAAACAGCATATTCTTTTGAGTTTGTACAAAAAATGATGTTATTTTTGTCATTAAACATAGGGTTGTTTAATAGATATAAATATCAAGCTCATCAGCTAACAAAAACTAACAAAATGCTGTTGTATTGTAGGAATTGTTGACTGGCTGAGCAACATTACAAATTTAGGAGGGGTATAAGTGAAGAAAGTACTAAGCTTACTGGTGGTAATGGTCATGGTGTTCAGCTTTGCGACATTTACACCAAATGTACCAAAGGTAAATGCAGAAGAGAGCATTTATAAAGGTGGACCCTTTGACCTGGCCATTGCAAATGATGAAAAGCTGATAGAAATGTTAAAGGCGAACGGCACTATAGCTCCCAATGCAACACCTGTTGATGCCGAAAGAGCCGTAAAGCAATATCTGAAGGAAAAAGCGGCAAATGCAGAAAAAGCAGAGCTTATTGCCAAGGATTATGAGCTTCCAAGTGAGAATACAGTTGACAGCAGCATATTAAACAGCATGGGCAATAAGATGGGTAATGGTCAATACAGTCTTATGAGAAGCTTCGGAGCATTCGGGTGGAATGGTGAAGTTAGAAAAGATAAGATTCTTGTGTTATTGATAGATTTCCCGGACTATCCACACAACAGTATAACTCCTGAAGAGACAGACATGTACTATCCGCAGTATACAAAGGAGCATTATGCAGAAATGCTGTTTGGGGCAAATGGCTACACAGGACCCAATGGAGAAAATCTTGTATCCATGAGGCAGTTCTATGAAGAACAATCAGGCGGCAGTTATACAATAGAAGGAACTATAACTGACTGGTATACTGCAAGCCAACCGGCAGCTTACTATGGAGGAAATTATCCAGATGCCGATGGCAATGACATACGTCCTCGCAATCTGGTTTATGAAGCGCTGATGGCTGTTGCTGCAGACCAAAATATAAATCTTGGCGAATTTGACCAGGAAGACAGATATGACCTTGATGGTGACGGGGATCTCCGTGAGCCTGACGGACTTATTGACCACTTGATGGTAATACATGCGGGAGTTGGAGAGGAAGCAGGCGGCGGAGCATTGGGTACCGATGCAATATGGTCGCACAGATGGAATCTTGGGGGAGTGGTAAAGCTTCCGGGCTCAACTGCAGAGGTACCATACTGGGGCGGAAATATGGCTGCTTATGATTACACAATCCAGCCTGAAGACGGAGCGGCAGGTGTTTTTTCACATGAATACGGCCATGATTTGGGTCTTCCGGATGAATATGACACTATTTACAGCGGTGTTGGTGAACCTGTAGCTTACTGGTCAATAATGTCGAGTGGAAGCTGGGCAGGCAAGATAGGCGGAACAGAACCAACAGGCTTCAGTCCATGGGCTAAAGAGTTTTTCCAAAAATCAATGGGTGGAAACTGGCAGCATGGTATAACAATACATGACAGTGAAATAACAGAAAAAGGTATAGAAGTAGTATTGGATCAGGCAGCTATAAAGGGACCTAATGAAGATGTAGTAAAGATTCAGCTTCCGGAAAAGCAAAAACACATAAATACCCCAGCAAGCGGAAAATATGAATACTTCAGCGGAAGCGGAAATGATATCGATAACTCAATGTATACATTTGTTGACCTGACTGATAAAACAAGTGCAGTACTTAACTTCAAAACATGGTATCAGATAGAAGCTGACTGGGATTATGCATCGGTACAGGTAAGTGAAGATGGTGCACATTGGACTACTCTGCCAGGAAACATAACAACAACCTCTGATCCATATGAACAAAATCCCGGAAACGGAATAACAGGATTCTCAAATGGCTGGGTTGATGCACAATTTGACTTATCTGCATATGCAGGCAAATCCATATACCTTCTTTTCAATTACTGGACAGATGGCTATGTATCAGAGCCGGGCTTCTATGTTGATGATATAGTTGTTACAGCTGACGGTACAGCTATAGTTACAGATAATGCTGATGACAGCTTTGCATTTACTTTAAACGGATTTGAAATATCTGACGGATTTGCGTACCTCGACCATTATTATTTAGTCGAATACCGCAGCCATGCAGGTGTTGACCAGGGCTTGGGTCATATAAAGAGGGGCAATAGTCTTATGAGCTATGATCCGGGTATGGTTGTATGGTATTATGACGGACAATATGATAACAACTGGACAGGAATACATCCGGGTGAAGGATATCTTGGAGTAGTAGATGCCGATCAGAATATAATAACCTGGAACAATAAGCAGTACGGATCAACAAGATATCAGGTGCATGATGCTGCATTCGGAACCACAAGCACAGAGCCGATGTATCTCGACTACAGAGAGCTGCTTGGCATGATAATGAGGGATAACAATACTGCAAGATCAGCAATATTCGATGATTCCAAAAACTACAAAGGCAGCAGAATACCTGATGCCGGAAGAAACATACCATGCTACGGTATAAAAATTAAAGTACTGGAGGAAAGTGCTGACAGAAGCACAGCCAGAATACTGATATACAGATAATATTTAGAAAGCCCTCGCAAGAGGGCTTTCTAAATATTGATAGTAAATTAAAATTAATAAGAAATGATGTTTTGTATATTTTTTACAAAGGGTATAATGCATACTTATAGAATTTTTTAAATATTTAAAAATATCTATTGTTATTGTATAATATGAGTATGGCATTTCAGACAAGTACCATAAATGCCGCAAAGGCACTGCCGGTAGCATTCAAGTTACCGTTTGATAAAATATGTAAAGTATTTTTCAGGAGGTGGATTAAAAGAAAGGAATTATTATAGGTGATAAGTCATATTACTAACAGCTGGTACTTGATTCAAATGAGCGGGGAAAGCTCATGGTAGTGCAAATGTACAGTGAATATTTTGATGACAGCTGTAAAATCAATTGGGCGAATAAGGAGGTATAATAATGGCGACTAGCAAACCAAACGGCATCAGATCGGGTGAACTTCCATTATCCAAGCTGATAATACTTGGAATACAGCATACCTTTACTATGTTTGGTGCGACTGTATTAGTTCCTATACTTACCGGTCTTAATATTTCAGTTGCACTCTTTACTGCAGGTATAGGCACATGGTTCTTCCATCTGGTTACTAAGTGGAAGGTTCCGGTTTTCCTTGGTTCTTCCTTTGCTTATATTGCACCAATCATAATGGTAAGAGACAAATTAGGAATGGAATATGCCCTGGGCGGAATAGTAATTGCGGGCTTAACCTATTTGGTATTATCTGCGTTAGTTTACTTTGTAGGAGCAGATGCTATACGAAAAGTATTCCCTCCTATAGTTACAGGACCAATAATAATGGTAATAGGTCTCAATCTTGCACCTGTTGCTATTGATATGGCTAAGGGTAACTGGCTGCTGGCTGGTATCTGCTTACTGACAGTAATGATAGTCAGTGTGTTTGGAAAAGGCTTCTTTAAAGTCTTACCGGTATTGACAGGACTTGTAGTTGGTTATATCTGCGCGATTATATTTAAGGTTACAGGCATTGCGCCTGATATCATAAACTTTGATGCAATCGCAAATGCTGGTTGGTTCGGACTGCCTCAGTTTACAATAGCAAAATTCAGCTGGGAAGCGATTATGATAATTGCACCTGTTGGTATAGTTACTATGGTTGAGCATATAGGCGACGTACTGGCAGTTGGTGCAACTACAGGGGACAATTTTGTAGATGATCCCGGCTTGCACAGAACACTTATCGGTGATGGTGTTGCTACAGCTTTTGCGGCTTTGATAGGCGGACCTGCAAATACTACTTACTCCGAAAACACTGGAGTTCTCGCGCTTACAAAGGTATTTGATCCATGGGTAATGAGAATAGCAGCAATATTTGCTGTTTTACTTTCACTTATACCTAAGCTTGGAGCTGTTATATCAACAATACCTGTAGCTGTTGTTGGAGGTATTTCCATAATACTCTTCGGTATGATCTCCAGCATAGGTGTCCGTACAGTTGTTGAAAACAAGGTTGACTTCAGCTTAGCAAGAAATCTTATAATCAGTGCGGTTATACTTGTTCTTGGTATCGGTGGAAAAGTGTTTGATCTTGGTATAATGCAGTTCTCCGGTATGGCAATGGGCGCTATAGTTGGTATAGTTCTAAATGCTATTTTACCTGAAGACAAGTAATATTTATAAATCAAGCGCCGGTAATACCGGCGCTTTTCAATTTAACACAAAAGTAATAATAGTTTAATATTTTGTAAAAATTAAATAAAGGATTTTAATAGGATTTGACGAAATAAGTTCATATAAAATACTTTTGATGCTGGGAGAGATGATTATGGACTGGCTATGGGTTATATTTGCAGCAATATCACTTATTCTATTGTTTTTTTTGATTATTCAGCTGAGTGCAGCCCGTACAAACAGCAAAGAATACGAGAAAGCAATTGAAGAAATACTCAGAGGCAACCTTACTTATAAGCCCAGACTTAAGGGCAGCGTTGCAGACGGATTTGGAAGGATGTCAAAAATGCTCCTCCTATGGGTAAAAAGCATGGTCAGTTCTTCGGTTATAGTAGTGGACCAGCTTGACAAGATTACTGATTCCTGTCAGGAATCCCAATCAATGGCATATGATATCGGATCCAGCATAAAGGATTTCAATCAGAAGGCATATGATGCCTTTGAAAAGCTGAAGGAGGCTGCCGAGCTTTCCCAGCAGATGTGTGCCGGAGAGCAGGAGTTGGCTGCATTGTCAGAGGAGACCATTAACGGTATAAAGAGGACAGAGCAAAGCATAAAGGATGGACAATCCAATGTAGAGCGCGCTGTATCAAACCTTGAAGAGATGAGCTTGTCAATGGATAAGCTAATAAATGATGTTTCCAGTCTTTCGACCTTTACAAGCAAGGTACAGGAAATGGCAGAGGTTATTAACGGACTATCCGGCAATATCAACCTTCTGGCTCTTAATGCTTCCATAGAGGCGGCAAGAGCCGGAGAGAGCGGAAGAGGCTTTGCCGTAGTTGCTACTGAAGTAGGCAAGCTGGCAGATGCAAGCTCTCTGCATTCAAAAAATATCAAGCAGCAAATGGATGATATCAGAATAAGAATGGACAGTGTAATGAAGTCAATAAGTGATCTTGCGGATTTAAGCAAGGATAGCAAGCATTCTGCAGGCTCCATAAAGGATTATTTCGAAAATATTAACAAATTCATGAACAATACTGTTGATGTGGTACATGGTTTTTCAAAGAGAATACATGAACAGGCACAAGGCACCGAGCAAATAGCGGCTATAAATGACAATGTGTCATCATTTTTCTCTCAGTTTGTAAACAAAGCCGATGTGATTTCCGGCGAGGTGGAAAGTCAATGCACATTGGAAGCGAACAATATGAAAAACTGTAAGGATATGTCCAGTATGATCAGTGGTTTCCTGAGCTTTACCCAGAAGTTCGAGGATATAATTGCAGAAAAGATGATCGAACACTGCAATAAGGTAGCTGACCTTTTGGCTGCAGGCAAATGTGACAATGCAAAACTGACGGAATATGCAAAAAGCAGCGGCATTTCAGAATTCTATATTACGGACCAGGATGGTGTGACAGTGCTGTCAAACAACCCTGCAGGCATTGGCTTCAGATTCCCTGAGGACAAGAATACTCAGGCCTATGAGTTCAGAAAGATACTAAAGGATAAGACCCTGAAGGTGTGTCAAAACTTTATGATGAGGGATATAGACAACAAGTACTATAAATTTGTTGCAACTTCCAGAAAGGATATACCGGGCATAGTACAAGCGGGTATAGATGTAGAGGATATTACAAAGCTTTAATGATGGTATCACTTACAATACTATATATTTAATCAGGTATGAAATGTTTAAATGTTTCATACCTATTTTTTTCTAGAAGATTCTGAATTTGCAAGAAGGATAATTGATTCATGTAGAGAATATACATAATTACATTTCTACTTAGTTGGATTATTTGTAATTAATATACAAAGAATATAAATACAAAAAATGTGATGTTTAATGGACCGGAGGTAAAATATGAAAAAGGTAAGAACAGAGGATGCTGTAGGAATGGTATTGGGGCATGATCTGACCAAAATAATACCCGGAGAATTCAAGGGAGCAGCTTTTAAAAAGGGAGATATTATAAAGCCTGAGGATATTGATGTGCTTAAAAGCATGGGTAAAGACCATATATTCATTTTGGAGCTTGGTCCCGATCAGATTCATGAAAACGAAGCAGCAGTGAGGATAGCACTGGCTGCTGCAGGTAAAGGTATTGATCTTGCTGCACCCCATGAAGGGAAGGTTAACTTCACTGCACAATGGAACGGATTGCTGAAGGTAAGCAGGGAAGTGCTTGAGCTGGTTAACAGTGTAGAGCATGTGAGTCTGGCAACACTTCATAACAATACCGAGGTGAGACAGGGACAGCTAGTAGCCGGAACGAGAATAATCCCTCTGGTCACTGAAGTAAGCAATATAGAAATGGTTGAGGAAATTTGTCGTGCAAATGGTCATTTGATAAGTGTAAAGCCTTTTGAAAGTATGAAGGTGGGGGTAGTAATTACTGGTAATGAAGTGTTTTA
Organism: Bacillota bacterium; assembly: GCA_049322695.1. Taxonomy (GTDB): domain Bacteria; phylum Bacillota; class Clostridia; order Lutisporales; family Lutisporaceae; genus CALGKJ01. Next base: position 46,809 of record JBMORW010000009.1, read on the forward strand.
TGGAAGAATAGAGGACAAATTTGCTCCTGTACTTAGAGAAAAGATGAAGCACTATGCATGTGAATTGGTAGATATCATTTATGCTCCTGATGATGCGTCAGTCATTAAGGATTCTATAATGAAGCTTATATCAGTGGGAGCTGAAGCTATTGTGACTGCAGGAGGAATGTCTGTAGATCCCGACGATGTTACGCCTGAGGGAATAAGAAGCTGCGCTACTGAAGTTGTTAGCTATGGAGCACCTGTTTTGCCCGGTGCAATGTTTATGCTCGCTTATAGGAATGATATTCCTATTATGGGTATGCCTGCATGTGGCATGTATCATAGAACAACCATTTTTGATCTGGTTTTTGTGAGGATTCTGGCAGGAGAAAAACTGGAAGAAAAGGATATTGCAGTACTTGGGTATGGCGGTCTGTGTATGAACTGCAATCCGTGCACCTATCCGAAATGTTCTTTTGGAAAAGCGTAGGAGGGGTTTGATTATGAATATTATGGAAAAAGCATCGGAGCTTATTAAAAGCAGAGTTCCCTTTGCATTTGTTACAGTTGTGGCATCCAAGGGCTCTACTCCCCGTTCGGCAGCATCAAAGATGCTGGTGGTTTCGGATGGAAGCATATTCGATACCATAGGCGGGGGACTGGTAGAAGCTATGGTCATAGAAGAAGCAGTGAAAGCCATTAAAGAAGGAAAACCAAAGCTGCTGAAATACAGGCTCAACAGTAAGTCCCAGGATGGTATCAACATGCTCTGCGGGGGAGACATGGATGTTTTTATAGATGTATATGGCAGACTGCCTAATGTTGTTATAGTAGGAGGGGGACATGTAGGCTATGCACTGTCCAAAGCTGTAAGACTTCTCGGCTGGGATTATTCTGTTGTGGAGGAAAGGCCCGAGTATAGTACTGAAGAGAGGTTTCCGGATGCAAGGATGATTTATAGAGATGGAGATGTAAAAACTGTGGCGGGTATGGAGCTGGATGAATCGACCTGTGTGGTGATTCTGACAAAGGATCATGATATGTCAGTACTAAGAAAGGTTATAGGCAGAGGAGCAGGCTATATAGGTATGATCGGCAGCAGGCGTAAGGTAGCTGAGGTGTTTGAACAGCTTAGAAGCGAAGGTGTCTCTGAGGAGGATTTACAAAACGTTTTTGCTCCGGTAGGGCTGGATATAGGAGCCGAGACTCCGGAGGAAATAGCAGTCAGCATTCTTGCAGAGATTATTAAGTTTAACAATAAAAAGTCCGGAGACAGTCTTAGTAATTTGAGGTGATGCATATGAAAAACCTGATAATTTTGCGTGGGGGCGGCGATATTGCCACAGGGGTGGCGCACAGATTGAGAATGAGTGGTTTTAATTTAGTGCTGCTGGAGCTTCCGTGCCCGACTGCAATCAGAAGAAATGTGGCTTTTGCAAATGCAGTTTTTGAAGTAGAAGCGACAGTTGAGGGTATAAGCTCAAGACTGGCAAAAAGCATTGAGGACGTGAACGAGTATATAAGGAATGGGATTATACCGGTTATAATTGATCCTGAAGGAGAGTATATTTCACATCTCAAGCCCCTTGCAGTTATTGACTGTATACTGGCAAAAAAGAATATAGGAACAAGATTAAAGATGGCACCTATCGTAATCGGTGTAGGACCCGGCTTTGAAGCAGGCCGTGATGTGCATGCAGTTGTAGAGAGCAACAGAGGACACAATCTTGGAAAGGTTATATTAACCGGAAGTGCCTGCAGTGATTCAAGCATTCCGGGTGATATCGGCGGTTTTGCATTGGAAAGGGTGCTGAGGGCAGTTTGTGACGGTACGGTTGAGAATAGGTTTGAGATAGGGGATTATATAAGCTCAGGCGACATTGTTTGCACAGTGGACGGTTTGCCTGTAAGAGCTGAAATAAGCGGAATACTGCGGGGCATTATACATAATGGCATCAGAGTCTGCAAAAATATGAAAATAGGAGATATAGATCCAAGAGGAGACAAATCTTATTGCTGCACAATATCGGACAAAGCCAGATCAATAGGGGGAGGAGTATTGGAGGCACTGTTATATCTTGACAACCTGCGAAAAAACAATGCTTATCCAACAGTTATGGAGGAGTATAAATGTTAACTGAAAGAGGAGTATCAATAAAACAGGCTCTTGAGATTGAGCTCTTGAAGGACGCAAGGGTTGTCTCGGGTTTAAACGGGTTGGGCAATGTAATAACAGGTGTTAGCATAATGGAAGTCCCGGACATAATCAATTGGGTGAAAAGCGGTGAGCTGCTGCTGACAACCGCATATTCACTCAGGGACGATAAGAATGCATTGGTGGAGCTAATATCCGGGCTACACAAAAAAGGGCTGGCCGGTATAGCCATAAAAACAAAGAGATACATAGATGATATACCTTCTGAGGTTGTGGAAATAAGTAATAAACTTGGGTTTCCGATCATAGAACTTCCTGTGGAGCTGGCTTTTTCTGATATAACAAATGTAATACTGAGAGAAATTTTCGACAGGCAGGCAAAAATACTCAGGAGAATGGAAGAGATCCACCAGAAGCTGATGAGTGTTGTTCTGTCAGGCGGCGGCTTGAAGGAAATATCCGAGATGCTCCAGGGAATTATTGAAAATCCTCTTCTTGTAAAGGATTATGTATTCGGCAGAACTGTAAAAATACAGGGAATCAAGGAAGATAATGATATCAGGCGTATATTTAAGAGCATCCAAAATGATGACAACAGCTTTGAAGAAAAAACGTTGGATTTGAAGATTCCTTACTTATTTGTTGAAGAGAAGCTTAATGAAGAGAATAAATTTGCTGACAAGTTCATTTTCCCAATTGCCGCCGGACAGAGAGTATACGGCGAGATACAGATTATTGGCAGCAGAAGGAAGATAAATCAGGTAGATATAAGGGCGGTACAGTATACCTGTGCCATCATTGCTTTGGAGATTATGAAGCAGATGACTATATTCGAAGTGGAAAGCAGACATAGAAATGAGTTTATGGAAGAACTGCTGTCCTGCGATGAATCAATCCATTCTGCGGCAATTGAAAGAGTAGATGTGTTCGGGCTGCAGGAAAACAGCAGATATATAATATTTGCCATGAATGTAAGAGAAGAAATGAGGTTGAAGGATGGAACGGAAGGGCACAACAAGGCTTCATGGTTCAAAAGCAAGCTTATCAATTCTCTGGAAAAGGAAATTGAAAGTAATAAGCACAAGGTGCTGATAGGCAGCAGAGGAGACAATATAACAATACTTATAGGCTTTACCGGAAGCGAGACGGAGATATCGGTTAAGGAGAAAAGTCATCAGCTGGCAAGCAAAGTGTTTGAGGTAATAGAAAGAAACGGCAAGAATATATTCTGCTGCATAGGAATCAGCCGCAGCAGCACAAAACTGCACGAGCTCTGCAAGAGAAATGAGGAAGCAAGGAAGGCTCTGTCCTTCAGTATGATATTCAAAAACTCCAAAGTCATACATTATGATGAGCTTGGAATCTTCAGGCTTTTATGCCTTGAGCATCAGGAACAGGAAATAAGGAAGTTCTGCCAGGAAACAGTAATGCCGCTGTTGGAATATGACAAAAACAAGGATGGAGAGCTTGTCAAGACGCTCAGAACTTATTTTGAATGCGGCGGGAATCTGAAAAAGGTATGTAAGCAGATGTATATACATTATAATACTATTCTTTATAGAATCCAAAAGATACAGCAAATCACAGGTATAGATCTCTCGGATTCAAACAGCAGACTCAATCTGGAAATAAGCTTGAAGATAATGAGTATGATTGGGGATAACACATAGCATCTGTGCATAATATACATAATATATTAACGTATCATCAATTCTTTTGTGTATAATACACAAAGGAATCGCATGTTGAAGTTAGAATATTTATAATAACAGCTTATTTGGGAAGTGTATTATATGTGCAAAAAACCCCGTGCTTCAGAGAGTACGGCAAATGTACTGCAGCTGGGTTCGACAGCCTATAGGATACTGTCCCGGGAGAAGTCAGGGATACTTCACTCGATGTTTGCCAATGCTGTTAACTTAATGTTCAGTGATGACTATCTTATTACAATTATGCCTGAGGGATTGAGCTTTAGCAATCAGGCAGTAATTGTGTCAAATAGGGACTTTGCGAGACTTGCCAATGAGTTTGGCAGCAGCGGGGACAGGATTGTACCTGATGCTATGCTTTCGTACAGCAGCTGTGATGTTGTGGATCTAAGCATACCCGACAGTATGACATATACTGAAGAGTACTGTATATCCGAAAACATAGCTGCTTGTATTTCAGAGCTTAAAGCACAGGATAATGAAGGTTTTGCACCCTTTTTACTTGGGTATGACAACCTTTATACAGAGCTGCTGAGAGTAAAATTAAAAGCTGTTGATTTTGATGTATCCGTTAATAATGGAGAAAGGCTTGCTGGATTTTTGAGCGGAATAATAGGTCTGGGGCAAGGTCTTACACCCTCAGGCGATGATTTTGTCTATGGTTTTCTTTCTTCCATGTTTTACTACTGCAATTTCAAGCAGCTTTGTGTTGAAGGAGTGCAAAAAGCAGCAGAGCTGCTATCACTGGAAGCAAAGCACAAAACCACTATCATCAGCTATAATATGCTCCGTTCGTGCATAAAAGGTGAGTTCAACCAGGCTGTCAGAGATTTCAACATAGCTCTGCTGAAAAGCAAGCATACGGCAGATGCATTTCATAGAGTTCTTGATATAGGCAGCAGCAGCGGGGCTGATATGGCTGCAGGAATATTATACGGATACCAGAAACTGTTGGAGAAGGAGGTATAAAATGGGTTCTAAATGTCTGATAAAAAAGAACTCCTACTATGATTCGGTTACCTTGATGATTATTACCAAGGAGATTGAAGCTGTAGAGGGAGTCTTGAATGCAGTTGTAGTAATGGGAACAGAGCACAACAAGGAGCTTTTAAGCAACGTTGGCTTACTTAATCCGGAAACCTCAGCAGCATCTCCCAATGATTTGATAATTGCTGTTAAGCTGGAGGATGACAAAATATTTGAAGGTATTGTACAAAAGGTAGATGAGCTGCTGAATAAGAAGAAAACCGAAAATGGAGAGGATTACTGCCCTCCTACCTTTGACAGTGCCATACGTCATATGCCTGATTCAAATCTAGTGGTTATTTCACTGCCCGGCCAATATGCTGCAGCTGAAGCAAAAAAAGCATTGTATGCCAATAAACATGTTCTATTATTCAGTGATAATGTTACTATAGAGCAGGAAAAGGAATTAAAGCTGCTTGCTGTTGAAAGGGGTCTTCTGATGATGGGGCCTGACTGCGGCACAGCATGTATTAACAATATACCACTGGCTTTTGCAAATGTCGTGAAAAAAGGCTGTATAGGCATTGTAGGAGCGTCAGGTACAGGTACTCAGGAAATAATGGTTCAGATAGAAAAATTCGGCGGAGGAGTTTCTCAGGTTATCGGTACGGGTGGCAGAGATCTGAAGGCTGAAATAGGCGGCTTGATGATGATTCAAGGAATTCAAGCATTGGCAGCTGATGAAGCTACAGAGGTAATAGTTCTGGTTTCAAAACCGCCTGCAAAGGAAGTTGCAGAAAAGGTACTGGGAGTTCTGAAAAGCGCCGGTAAAAAGGCAGTTGTTGATTTTATCGGCGGTGATGAGAAGCTGGTATTGGATAATGGGTTTATTCCAGCAGCGACCCTGGAGGAAGCTGCTTATAAGGCTGTAATGCTTTGCAGTCATACAGCAGATGCTGTACTGAAACTAAGGATGCCGGATTTTACCGAGGATACTGCTTATATAGAAAGGCTGGTAAAGGGCGAAGCTGGAAAGCTTACGGCCAAGCAAAAATATCTCAAGGGTCTTTATTCAGGCGGAACTATCTGTGATGAAGCACTTAAGCTCTTTTCAAAGGAAGTAGGAGATATATACTCCAACATACCTTTAAAGCCTGAGCTGAAGCTGCCTGATGGTTTGGATAATTTTAAACATTGTGCCATAGACCTTGGAGATGATGAATATACAGTGGGAAGACCTCATCCTATGATTGATTCTTATACGAGACAGCAGATGATTATGAAGCTTGCTCATGATGAAGAAGCAGCTGTTCTTTTGCTGGATGTAGTACTTGGATACGGCTCTAATGAGGATCCTGCCGGCAGCCTCGTAAAACAGATAAAGGCATTAAAAGAAAAATTCTCACAAAGAGGACAGTATATATCTGTGGTAGCAGGCATATGCGGTACTTCAGGAGACCCTCAGGATTATGACCTGCAGGTAAAAACACTTAAGGATGCAGGTGTGGTTGTACTTCCAAGTAACGCTCAGGCTGTAAGGTTTGCTATCAGGGTTATCAGGGAGGTGCTTTAATGTCAAAGGTTAATGAGCTTTTTAAACAGGAGCTTAAGATTGTAAATATGGGATTAAAATCCTTTGCAGAGGATTTAAAAAAGCAAAAGGTTGCTGTACTACATGTGGATTGGAGACCGCCTGCAGGAGGCAATCAGAGAATGATAGAGCTTCTTGGCAGGCTCAGGGACAAGAAGTAGCTGCGAGTTGCGAGAGTTTAAGGAGCACTTCGAAGCTCATCTTATACACTCGAAACCTGAAACCAGAGCAAAAGGAGGTTAAAATCTTGATTGAAAAACTTATACAGGATGCAAATGATAAAGTGCTGGAAATTATACAAAATGCTCATCCCGTGCTTTTGGGAATTGGTGTAGCCGGAGAAGTTGTACCGGGAATGACCAAGAAAACCATACTGCATGCAGGTCCTCCCATAACATGGGAGAAGATGAGCGGTCCCCTGAGAGGTGCAGTTATAGGGGCACTAATATACGAGGGCTTGGCAGATAATCCGGAGGCAGCTGAAAAACTGGCTGCATCAGGAGAAATAAAGTATGATCCGTGCCATCATCACAGTGCGGTAGGTCCTATGGCCGGTGCAGTATCTGCTTCAATGCCTGTATGGATACTGGAAAATAAGAGCTACGGCAATAAAGCATATTGTACACTTAATGAAGGTTTGGGAAAAGTACTCAGGTATGGAGCCTTCAGCAGTGAAGTAATAGACAGGCTTAAATGGATGGAAAACACCCTGGCTCCTGTGCTTAAAGAAGCTCTTGAGCTTCATGGTCCTGTTGACCTGAAGACCATGATAGCTCAAGCTATACAAATGGGCGATGAAGGTCATAACAGGAATAAGGCGGGTACTTCACTTCTCATAAGAGAATTGGCACCTTACATAATAAAGACAGGCTTCAGTGAGGATGACAAGGCTGCTGTACTTAAGTTCATGCACAGCAATGATCACTTCTTCCTGAACCTTACTATGCCGGCATGTAAGTGCGCCTTGGATGCAGCCATGGGAGTAAAATACAGTACGATAGTAGTTGCGCAGGCAAGAAATGGTACAGAGTTCGGTATCAGAGTGAGCGGTCTTGGAGAAAGATGGTTCACTGCACCCGCAAATATGATAAGAGGTCTGTACTTTCCAGGCTTCTCTGAAAAGGATGCAAACCCTGATATCGGTGATAGTGTCATAACAGAGACCGCCGGTATAGGAGGCTTTGCAATGGCCGGCGCTCCAGCAATAGTACAGTTTGTTGGAGGGACTCCTAAGGATGCTGTAAACTATACCACCAGCATGTATGAAATAACACATGCGGAAAACAAGGCTTATGTTATTCCATTCCTAAACTTCAGAGGGACTCCCACCGGTATAGACATCAGAAAGGTTATAGAAACCGGAATAATGCCAATAATAAATACCGGTATAGCACATAAGGAAGCCGGTGTGGGGCAGGTAGGAGCAGGACTGGTAAATCCTCCTCTGAAATGTTACGAGGACGCATTGGAAGCATTTGTAGCAGAGATGGAGAAGGAGGGAGTAATTTAGTTTCACTATATTACTCCCAGCCACTAACCACTAACCGCTAGCTACTAGCCTTACGAATTACTTCGAAGCTTTTGCTTAACCTAGTAGCCAGTAGCCAGCAGCTAGTAGCGAACTTGTAAGGAATACCCATTAGCAAAATGGAAGGAGATAATTATGGAAAGAAAACCTTTGGAGCATATTAAGGTATTGGATTTTACCAGAGTGCTGGCAGGTCCTTACTGCACAATGATGCTGGCAAATATGGGGGCAGAAATTATAAAGGTTGAAAGACCTGACACAGGTGATGACTCCAGAGATTTTGGGCCTTTTATTAACGGCCAGAGCGCTTATTTTATAAGTATCAACAGAGGCAAAAAAAGCATAGCAGTAGATTTGAAGTCAAAAGAAGGAATAGAACTGATAAAAGAACTGGTCAAGAAGGTGGATGTGGTTGCAGAAAACTTCAGACCTGGAACTATGGAGAAGCTGGGTTTGGGTTATGATGTCCTGAAGGAGATAAACCCAGGGCTTATTTATGCAACAATGTCGGGCTTCGGGCAATCAGGACCATACTCCAGGAGGCCTGCCTATGATATGATAGTGCAAGCAATGGGAGGTATTATGAGTATTACCGGCCATCCTGGCGGCGAACCTGTAAGAGTCGGTACCTCCATCGGAGACATAACAGCCGGTATGTTTGGAGCTTACGGCATAGTTACCGCTTTAGTTGACAGAGGTATTACGGGTAAAGGCAGAATGGTTGATGTTGCCATGTTTGACGGGCAGCTTGCAATTCTTGAAAATGCTATTGCAAGATACACTTCCATGGGTGAAGTGCCAAAACCATTGGGTTCAAGACATCCGTCCATAGCGCCCTTCGGAGCCTTCAAGACAAAGGATGGCTATCTCATAATGGCTTGCGGCAATGATTCGCTGTGGGAGACCTTCTGCAATGCAGTGGGCAGGGAAGACCTTCTGGAAAAGGAAGAGTTCAAGACAAATGCCTTAAGGACTCAGAATGCGGATATGCTGAAAGGATACATTGATGATATATTATCTGACAAAAAAACAGCTGAATGGGATGATTATCTGAACAAAAAAGGTGTGCCCTGCAGCCCTATCAATACTGTAGATAAACTATTCTCGGACCCTCAGGTGGAAGCCAGAAAAATGCTTGTAGAGGTAGAACAGCCCGGTGCAGGAAAGCTGAAGGTGGCAGGCAATCCCGTTAAGCTTACCGGCTTGGAGGAGGAGATACCAAAGGATCCGGCTCCCTCAATAGGAGAGCATACTGAAGCTATATTATCAGACTTTTTAGGTATGAATATAGAGGAAATCAACAGTCTGAAGGAGAAGAAGGTAGTGAAATAATATGGTCGCTAGTCTCTGGTCACTGGTCACTGGGGGTTTCGACGAGCTGCAAAGTTATTCTTTATTCTAGTGACTAGTGACCTGTACCTAATGACTGAAATGTAAAATTAGGAGGTATGTATTAATGGAATTCTGGAAAAATGTAAAAATCTATGATCTGACGCAAAACTTAAGTCATTTGACACCACCATGGCCAACCTATGAGCCTCTGCAGGTAAAGTTTTTCAAGAGACTTTCACCAAATGGAGCCAATGGTCAGGTAATAACAACCTCCAACCACGTTGGAACCCATTTGGACGGTCCTCTGCACTTTGATACAGCGGGAAGAGATATAGCGGCTTTGGAAATGGAAAAGCTGTGCGGACCGGGAGTTGTTGTAGACCTTTCTGATATCACTGAAGACTTCAGCATTTATACTCCACAGGACATAATGGATAGAGTGGAAGTAAAGAAGGGCGATATACTTATCATAAATACCGGTTATCATAGATATGGCTGGGACCAGCCTCAGGCTGATGAAAGAAGATATATGCTGAGGCATCCGGGACCATCAATGGATTTTGTTGACTGGGTAAAGGAAATGGAAATAAAATGGATTGGTGTTGACTGCGGATCTGCAGACCATCCTATGAATACAAAGATTCGTGACTGGGAACCAGGCGAAGCAAAGAAATGTGACGCATACATGAGACAAAAATACGGAAAGGGTCTGGATGATATATATCCATGGCCGGATGTTTACCAAGCTATGCATATACACGTATTCCCGAAGCCACATGAGATTATTCATGCAGAAAACGTTGGCGGAGATATAGACAAGGTTATTAACAGACGTCTTATAATAGGTTGTTTCCCAATTAAATTCCAAGGTGGAGAATCCGCAATGTGCCGTATAGTGGCATTTGATGATAAATAGAAAATGGCCACTAGCCACTAACCACTAGCTTTTAGTATGGCTTCAAAGCTATACTAAAATAATTAGCAGCTAGTAGCTAGTAGCCTGTAGCTTTTACGGAGTGATATTATGAAAAATTTTATTGCATCTGCAATACAGATTGCTGTTAAGCCTAATGATGTAAAATATAACACTGAGAAGGTGTGCCATTGGATGGAGCTGGCGCGCAGGGAGCATGAGGCTGAGCTTGTCGTGTTTCCTGAAACTGTGACTACGGGTTTCACTCCCAATATGCCCGTAGAAGAGTTCTACGATATCATCGGCTCTGTACCGGGTTATGAAACAGAAGAGGTATCAAAGGCTGCAAAAAAGCTGGGAGTGCACGTAGTTCTTCCTATGTATGAGAAGGGTGTGGAGAAAAATACGATATACAACTCCTCGGTGCTTATAGATGATAATGGTGACATACTGGGAATATATCGCAAAACTCATCCTTTTCCTACCGAACGTAAGGAAGGCGGCGGCTGGACAACTCCCGGAACAGAAGCTCCCGTAATCGATACCAGACTGGGAAAGATAGGTATGATAATATGCTATGACGGGGATTTCCCTGAGCTGTCCAGAGTTTTGGCATTAAACGGGGCTGAAATAATAACAAGGCCTGCAGCACTTTTAAGAAGCTATGACATATGGGAGCTGACAAATCTGGCAAGAGCCTATGATAATCATGTATATATGATTGCCGTAAACTCCATAGGTCCAGATGCAGGCAATTACTACTATTTCGGTAACAGCATGATTGTCAGCCCTATAGCGCAGAAGCTTGCGCAGGCAAGAGGAACAGAGGAGATCATATCAGTAAGGCTTGACCCGGATCCTATAAGACATGTAACCTATGGAGCAAAAACTCCTATGATATTCGACCATATTGAAGACAGAAATGTAGGGGTTTACAAGGATATTTTAAAAGAAGGCAGATGTGCCTTCGAGCCGGCTAAGAGAATACCATATAAAAAATAGCTGCCATTGGCAGTTATTTTTTTGTTGCGAGAATCGCTTAGTATAAGCGGTTGCTCATTCTGAGCGTGCGAGTTGTTAGTGTTTTTTGAACGCTTCGAAGCATTACTATGATTCTCGCAACCCATAACTCTAAACCCGCAACTGAAAATATGACAAATAAATGGAAGAGTGTTTCAGCGCTCTTCTATTTATTTGTCATATTTTCTTTCTCGTCTCATATAAATAGATAGTAAAAAAGCTCTATCATATCACATATTAGGAGGGAGAAACTAATGCCGGTTGAACTAGTAAAAAGCCCTTATAAGGTTTGCAGAATAATTGGAGAGAATGTGTTCAGTACAGTGGTTGAAGAAGATATAAACGTGCCTGATGTCAATCCTGATGTATATAAGATACTGTCTCCCGGAGCAGTTGTACTGCTTAAGGATTGTGAGGTTCTTACAGATAAAGTTCTGGTTAATGGTCAAGTACTGATAAATGTTTTATATTCAGCTGACTTAGAAGGTAAACCACTCAGCAGTATAGATATATCGACCAATTTTTCCCAAAGCATAGAAATACCCGGTGTCAGACCAAGAATGAAAGAACAGGTGAATATAGTTATACAACATATAGAATGTGCAATAATAAATTCCAGAAAACTCAGTATAAGAGTCATAATGGATATCAAATGCAAGGTAGAGGAAATATATGAGCTTGAATTAGCTGCCGATGTCAGAGGTTTATCAGATATCCAGATACTGAGGGAGCCATGTATTTTCAAACAACTGGCAGGATACAACAGGGATCAGTATGAGCTTGTCAATGCATTCGAACTGCCTGCGGAAAAGGCAGAAATAAACAGAATATTGAGATCTGATTACAGAATAATAGCTAAAGATGACAAGGTACTTGACGGTAGAGTAGAGATAAGCGGAGCGCTTTGCATAAATGTATTGTATACTTCCTTAGATGAAGAAAACTCTGTTGATTTCATTGAGTTTGAAATGCCATATACTCAATACATAGAAATCCCTGAGGCAGACAGGAATATGGAAAGCATTACCGATGCCGGTATCAGCCAGTACTATCTTGAGATTGATGAGAACGAAGCGGGTGAAAGAAGGAAACTGAAGCTCAATGCTGTAATGAATGTGACAGCCAAAGTAGTTGCAGTTACTGAAGAGGATGTTGTCTCCGACGCATACAGCCCTACAAACAAAATCGAGATGGGCAAAGAAATATATGATATGAATGAGTTTGTAGGTAAGGGTCATTCTAATACGGTAGTCAAGGAAAGCATGCAGATCCAGCATGGCGACCCTGAAATAGAGAAAATCTGCAGTGTTACTGCAAAGCCTATGATAAACGAAGTAAGGCTCATGGATGACAAGGTGGTAATTGAGGGTATGCTGGACTGTACGGCAATATATATGACCTCATACAGTGCTGAACCGATGTGCGGTATGAATGACCAGATTCCTTTCAAACACTATGTTGATATACCCGGAACAAAGCTTGGAATGCTGAATAATGTCAAGTGTGAGGTTGATGATGCCTCTTATTCTCTGATGAACAGTGAGATGATAGAATTAAGAGTGGTTATCAGCATTTATGCAGACATTTGGAAGAAGACAGAAAAGAAAATAGTAGACCGTATCGAGGAAGTAGAAGGAGTTGCATTCGATCCCAGCAGAATTCCTGCTGTGACAATTTATATAGCCCAAAAGGGAGATACAATGTGGAGTATAGCCAAGAGATATAATACTACCGTAGATGCCCTGGTAAAACTGAACAATATTGATAACCCCAGTAAAATACATCAGGGTATGCAGATTATGGTGCTCAAAAACATAAGAGTTGGGAAATAAAATATTGTATTTGTGAAAAAATGAGGGGGATGTAATGGTCGCTGGCTTAAAGTATGCTCCGAAGAGCTTCTTACAACCAGCGACTAGTGACCGACACAAAATAAAAGTGGCAAAATTTTGCCACTTTTATTTTGTGTAAAAATATACTAAAATTGTATAGGAGACAAGTATGAGGGTAAAAATGGTATAATAAACATACAGCCCGTCAGGAGTTGATGATATGCCTTATACAGGTAAAGGAGCTGCAAAGATAAATCTTACGCTGGATGTGCTGAGAAAAAGACCCGACGGCTATCACGATGTAATGATGATAATGCAGAGCGTAGCACTATATGATATCTTGACAGTAAAAGCTAACAGGGATGAAATAAAGCTTACATCAAATGCATCAAATATACCGCTGAATAAAACAAATATTGTATATAAAGCCGCAGAATATTTAAAGTCAAAGTATAATGTCAAGGGCGGCGCTGCTATCCATATAGAAAAAAATATACCCGTTGCTGCAGGATTGGCTGGAGGAAGTACAGATGCAGCAGCTGCTCTGAAGCTTTTGGATAAGGCATGGGATTTGAAGCTTACCAGAAATGAGCTTCTTGAAGCAGCGAGGAAGCTTGGAGCTGACGTAACCTTCTGCTTGCAGGGCGGAACAGCATTGGCTGAAGGACTTGGTGAAAAGCTTACACCAATGAAGAGCATGCCTGACTGTCATATTCTTCTGGCAAAACCTGAGGCAAGCATATCCACCAGGGAGGTCTATCAGAATTTCAGGTTGGATGCCGTAGTAAAAAAGCCTGATACAAAGGGTATGACAGCTGCTATACAGGATGGGAATATATACAGGATTGCAGAGAACTTATGCAATGTCCTTGAGACTGTAACAATAAAAATGTGTCCCGAGATTGAAACTATTAAGCAAAAGCTGCTTGACTATGGAGCGCTGGGAAGTCTTATGAGCGGCAGTGGTCCTACAGTTTTCGGTTTGTTTGAGGATATGAATGCTGCATATAAAGCCTATGACAGCATTAAAGATATGGTAAGGGAAATATTTGTGGTGAAAACTGCTGATAGGGGTGACGATTAATGGATAATAATATTTTTGAGTTGAAGTTGGATCAGTATAAGCCGTTAAGGGAGGTTGTGTTTGAGTCTATTAGGAATGCGATTATCAGCGGAACTCTCAAGCCTGGCGAAAGGCTGATGGAGGTCCAGATGGCAGAAAGGCTGGGTGTAAGCAGAACGCCTATAAGAGAGGCGATACGGAAGCTGGAGCTGGAAGGACTGGTAGTTATGCTTCCTCGGAAGGGAGCATATGTAGCTGATTTATCCATAAAGGATATTACAGATGTGCTTGAAATCAGAGCGGCATTGGAGGGGCTGGCTGCAGGGCTTGCGGCAATGAGAATAAGCGATGAAGAAATAGAAGATCTGGAGACTACTGCAGTAAGGTTTCATAAGGCGATAGAAAATGACAATTTTGAAGTAATGATTGAAAGAGATATAGAGTTTCATGAGATTATCTTCAAAGCTACCAGAAATGAGAAGCTTATACAGCTTTCCAACAACCTGAGAGAGCAGGTGCAGAGGTTCAGGGAAATATATATTTCTAAGGGCAACAAGTCAAAGGAACTTGCAGATGAGCATTATGAAATTGCAGATGCAATTTCGAAAAGAGATATAGATCTTGCTGAGAAGCTTGCAAGAAAGCATATTGAAAATGCTGAAAACTATATCTTGAAGATGATGGATAAGTCCGCATCTTCACAAGCTTAGTATTGTAGGAAAGAGGTAATATATATTGAATGCTATAGTACTTGCAGGAGATAAAAAAAGAAAGAATAATGATGCAGAAAACACAGGCAGCTACCTTTCTGACCAGGTTGATAATAAAGCTCTGATAAGAATAAAAGATAAATATATGATAGAATATGTTATTGATGTGCTCAAAGGCTGCAGCAGCATTGAAAAAATTGCAGTTGTGGGACCAAAGGATAAGCTGGAGCCAGTAATCGGAAATAAGGTTGATTATATAGTAGAGGGAACAGATTCCATTGTTGATAATACGCTGCTTGCACTTGAGTATTTCAAGACTGATAAGGAAGTACTTATATCAACTTCGGATATCCCCATGATTACAGTAGAAGCAGTTGAGGATTTCATAAGTCAGGCAAGACAAAATAACGCGGATTTATACTATTCTGTTGTAGATAAAAGAGTAAATGATAAAAGATTTCCAGGCATCAGGCGTACATATGCCAGACTGAGAGAAGGCCAGTTTACAGGCGGAAATGTATTTATGTTTAATCCGGCAGTTACAGACAGGTGCAAGAATTTTATGGAAAAGATGCTGGAATACAGGAAGAGCCCTGCAAAAATGGCCAAGGTACTGGGATTTGGCTTTCTTATAAAGCTTGTACTTGGAATGCTGACAATAAAGGCAGTGCAGCAAAAATGCGAAAAGCTTCTAGGTATAAGAGGAGAAGTAATAATATCAAGCTATCCTGAAATAGGAAACGACATAGACAAGCCCGAGGATGTGGAGTATATATTAAAATTTATGTAATAAATTTCAGGTTACTGGCTACTAGTCACTAGTCACTAGGTTAAGTATAGCTTCGAGGACATTATTCTAGTGTAAAACAGCGACCAGTGACATCAAAAAAATTCTTATGAACTTAACTTTGATTAGTTAGGTTCTATTTTTTTTGCATAAATGAAGGTTATTTGTAAAAAATACAAAGATGAACGTTATATGAAAAGATTAGTATTGGGGAGTTGATATAATGCTAAGAATCATAGCCGACAACATAAGAGGCTTCTTTGATACTACAATATTTTTCTCCATGCTGCTGCTTGGTGCCTATGCCATTTTGGCGGATTATTCGTATTTCAGATATTTGAAATTCAATAAAGATGCAGCTGTCACTCTGTTTATCGGTGTTTCTTTATTGGTACTGCCATTTATTTTGCTTATAATTACCAAGCTTTAGCATAACGGAGGGATATTATGGGATTATTCAAGAGAAGAAAAAATGCAGAGGATTCAGGAGATGTCAAGCAAAAGCTTGAAGCCTCCAAAAGCCTGGATGAAAACAAAGAACTGCTGAAAAAGCTTCTTAAGGACTGTGATGATGTTGTTTATAAGGATTTCAGAGTCGGTGCGGAACAAGACATGGATTTTATGCTTGTTTATACAGACGGAATGATAGACAGGGGCTTTATCAACGAGTCAGTCATGGGAGAGCTGATGATATATGCCAGGGAGATACCGCCTGAAGCTCCCAAGGATAAGGAAAAGCTTTTTGAGCTTGTGAGATACGGCTCCATACCGTCACTGGAGCTCAAGGAAATAAACAATCTGGATGATGCGGTATTGGCTATTTTGACAGGGGATGCCGTGTTATTTATAGACGGAGTAGCTAAGCTTATTGCCATAGGTGCCAAGGGCTGGCCCGGAAGAGGTGTATCAGAGCCTTCTACGGAGTCTGTAATAAAGGGACCAAGAGACGGCTTTACCGAAACCTATAGATTCAATACTGCCCTTATAAGAAGAAGAATCAGGGACCCTAAGCTGAAGCTGAAGCAAATGCAAGTAGGGCGAAGAAGCTGCACTGATATAGGAATAATGTACATAGAAGATATAGCAATGAAAGTAATGGTGGAAGAGGTAGAAAGAAGATTAAAAACCATAGATATAGATGCCATATTGGAAAGCGGATATATAGAGGAAATGATAGAAGACAATCCATATTCACTTTTTCCTCAGGTAAAAAGCACAGAAAGACCCGATAAGGTTGCAGCTGCACTTCTGGAAGGGAGGGTAGCAATACTTGTGGATAATTCGCCATTTGTAATAATAGTACCGGTTACCCTTAACAGCTTTTTCCATGCATCAGAGGACCATTACATAAGATGGATTCCGGCTTCGGTATTGAGGGTGCTGAGATATATTGCAGGGACACTGTCTTTGGTAACACCGGCTTTATACATTGCTGTTACGGCATATCATCCCAGCCTGCTTCCAACACAGCTTGTGCTGTCCATTGCGGCTGCCAGAGAAGGGGTGCCCTTTCCGGCATTGGTTGAAGCCCTTATTATGGAGCTTACCTTTGAGCTTTTAAGAGAAGCTGGCGTAAGGCTGCCCGTACTTATCGGAGGGATAGTGGGTATAGTCGGAGGTTTGGTCATAGGTCAGGCAGCGGTGGAAGCAGGTATAGTGAGTCCCATAATGGTTATCATAGTGGCCGTAACGGCCATATCGTCTTTTTCCATACCCGACTATGCATTTTCAAATGCATTCAGATTGTTAAGATTCCTTCTGATAATTGCATCCGGAGTATTGGGCTTATACGGCATCGTACTTCTGCTGCTTCTGATAATAGGCCACCTGGTAAAGCTGAAGAGCTTTGGAGTGCCATATCTATCGCCTTATGTATCCTTTGCCGTCAGCGATTATAAGGATACTATCCCGAGAGCGCCGATTTTTATGATGAGGAAAAGGCCTCTGAATACGGCAGTAGACAAAATAAGGATGAAAAACAACAGACGCCTTATAAATCAGGCAGGAGAGCAGAACAGCTCTCAAAAGGGAGGCAAAAAGGTTGAAAGAAATAAGTAATAAATAATAAAGGAGGTACCGAGCCCATGCATTTCTGCCATAATGATTTGTGCGAAATGCTGGGCATGGGCAAAAGATGATAAAAAACAATGATGCAATATCATCATACCAGCTCTCAATGATTATAATCATGACTCTTATTGGTGTCAGTGCCTTCCGTTTTGTCAATGAGGCAATCAGCAGCAGCGGCAAAAACAGCTGGCTGCTGATTATAATATATGGAATACTGAATATAGCTGCGGCATGGCTTTTGGTTTCACTTAACAGGAGATTCCCGGGAAAAACCTTTCCCGAATACATTCAGGAAATTATCGGAGTAATACCTGGAAAAATCATAACAATAGCCTTTGTTTCTTATGTTTTGCTAGGACTGTCCTATGAAATAAGAGAGTTTACAGAAGTGACGAAGATGTTTCTCCTTCCAAATACACCTGCAGAAATCATAATGCTGGCTTTGATTTTGACCTGCATATATGTTGTGCGAGGAGGAGTGGAATGTGTAGCCAGAGTAGTTGAAATAACCTTTCCGCTGCTTTTTATACCATTTGTTCTCATACTGATACCTGGTCTTCCTGCACTTGATTTAAGCAATACTCTGCCGCTATTCCGAAATATGACGGAGGATGCAGTAAGAATAATGCCTGATATTCCCCATGCTTTTTTTAGAACTGAGTATATATTGTTCTATATAGGCTTTATGAGAAACCCAAAGAAGGCATATAAGCCGGTAGCATTAGGACTAATGTTTGTTACACTTTTTTATTCATTGACAACACTGATCTGTTTGTCAGCTTTCGGTGAGGAAGCTGCACCGAAGCATATATGGCCTTTACTTAGCTACATAAGGAATATAAACATACCGGGACTTTTAATAGAGCGTCTGGATGGCGTAACTCTGACAATATGGGTTGTTACTGTATTTACTACACTGGCTACAGGATATTTTATAGCATCATATTCCTTATCCAAAATAATGGGTACAAAGGAGCAAAAACAGTATGCAATTCCTCTGGTAATCATAATATATTATCTGGCCTTACAGCCGGATGGGTTGGCACAGCTGTACCAATGGGGAAACTATGTATTCAAGTATGTCAGTGGAGTGTTCATGTATGTGATACCTATACTGCTGCTGCTGATAGCATCAATTCGAAAGCTGGGGGTGACAGAAAATGAAAAGGCTTAGCATGTTTATAGCAATGCTGCTTACTTGTTCATTACTGACCGGCTGCTGGGACAAAGTGGAGATTGAACAGCGCCTTTTTGTTCTTGCTCTTGGAGTTGATAAGATTGAAGATGAAGAAAAAAGCTTGCCCAAGGACAGGTATCTTGTATCCTTTGTTTCGCCCATAGTAGGTGCACTGCAGGAGGGCGGCGGCGAAAGTACTTACCATACCTACAAGACCACAGGAGAGATTTTTACAATATGCCTGAACAATCTGTATTCACGCTTTGCCAAAAGATTGTCCTTTGAACATACAAGAACCATAGTATTTGGAGAGGAGCTTTTGAAGGAGGAAGGTATCTTCAAAGAAGTGCTTGATGCCATGGGAAGGTCTCACGAGCTTCACAAAAGCATGTATGTTTTTGTTGTGCCCGGCAGAGCAGAGGAAGTCTTTGAAATAAAGCCCAAGTATGAAAAGCTGCTGGCTATGTATGTAACGGGAATTGCGGATAATCAAAGGTATTCCGATAGAATATCAAAGCAGGCAGCTTATGAAATGTATAATGAACTGCTTAATTCTAACGGAAATACACTAATACCGAGATTGATTCCCAGCAAGGATGAAGTAACGATAAAAGGTGTGGGAATCATAAAAAATTATAAGCTCATAGGTTATCTGGACGGTGAGGAATACCTGCCTGTTAACTGGCTGCGAAATAAAGCTAATTCAGGGCTTATTGAGATATATCATAAGGGGATAGCCGTTCCTTTTAGATACAATGAGTTCAAAACCAATATAAAGCTTGACAGGGTTCAGGATACAAAGATTCAGCTTACCTACAGCATGGAAACGGAAGGAAGCGTTCTTGAATATATATGGGATAAAGATATGCTGGAAGAGGAAGTCATCTTGACTTTAGAAAAGGAGCTGGAAAAGAAAATAGAAGAAGAGACCAATAGAGCCATAAAGAGATTTAAGGAAGAATTTGGCGTAGACCTTATAGGTGTCCGCGATTACCTGAGCAAATACCAGCCGGACATATATGAAGCAGTTGAGAAGGATTACGATATAAGATTCGTCAGGGATATAGAAATAAATGTTACAGCCGATGTAAAGGTAAGAAGGGTTGGAATAATAGAATAACAAGGTCACTAGTCACTGGTATTTTACAAAAGAGAGATACAGAATCCGGTAACCAGTGACTAGAAACCAGTGACATAAATCTGAGCTTAGATATCTCAACTCAGATTTTTTCTAAGTTGAATAAAACCTATCTTTAATGTTAATAATTATGATAACAGCTTGTAAATTGACAGCAATAAAAAAGTGTACAAGTTTACCATGAAATGGAATTTGTTGCGAGTACTGCTTATGCAAAGTGGTCGAGCTGCGAGTTGCGAGAAAGACATACGAAGCAGTGAATGTTTTCTGAAAGAAACTCCAAGAGCTCGACCAAAGGGCGAGAACCCTTAACCCGTAACCCGAAACCCGTAGCTTATCGTTGAAAGGACTGTGAAATTATGAAATCAAAAATTCTTGGTTTTTTACTTATAACCTTTAGTGTTTTCGGAATACTGTGTAATATTTACATAAACACAGATAAGGTTCTTGCAGATGTGCCGTCCAAGCTAATAAGATTGCATGTAGTGGCCAATAGTGATTCTCCGGAGGACCAGGAGCTGAAGCGCAAGGTCAGAGATGAAGTTATTGACAGGGTGTCTCCGAGATTTGAAAGCCTTAAAAGCATTGAAGAAGTCAAACAATTGATTGCTGACAGTCTTTCAGAAATAGAAAGCATAGCTCAGGAAGTGATAGTGAAGAACGGCAAAAGCTACAGTGTAAAGGCTGAGCTGGGTGATTTTGATTTTCCTACTAAACAGTATGGCAGCCTTACGCTGCCGGCAGGCACATATCAGGCTTTGAACATAAAAATAGGAAATGCCGAAGGCAATAACTGGTGGTGTGTGATGTTCCCGCCTTTATGCTTTATTGATATAGCCCATGGAGTTGTACCTCAGGAAACAATGAGCAGACTTAGAGAATCATTGACCGATGAAGAATATGAGCTTTTGCTGTCTGCAGAAACAGAACAAGAAATACCTGTAAAGCTGAAATTCAAAATACTTGAGATTGCAAAAAGCTTGAATTTAAAAATAGTAGAATTTGGTGAGGCTTTAAAAAACAGCTTCGGACTGAAATAACTTTACAGTATAAATATCCTCCTGCTACAAAAAATAGTTGCAGGAGGTGTTTTTATTGTCAGAGCATAACCGAAAAAGAAAGCTGTCGTACATTGCATTAGTTGTAGTTTATGCCATGTTTGGTCTTTTTATGATAAACAACCTTTCAACCATAGATGAGCTGGAGGATGCCGGATCAATATTGCTCAAATACGGCTCCAGAGGTGAGCAGGTAAAGACTGTTCAGACAAAGCTCAAAAGATGGGGCTACTATAATGGCAGTGTAGACGGTGTGTATGGATGGAGAACAAGAGAAGCCGTGGTCAAGTTTCAAAGGAAAAACGGCTTGCGGGCGGACGGAGTTGTAGGCAGCGCTACTGCAAAAGCACTCGGTATGAGGGTGGCTGCAGCTGCAACCAGAGGTGGAGGCGGGGCAAGAGAAAACGAGGTTTATACTCTGGCGCAATGTATCCATGGTGAAGCAAGAGGAGAATCCTACACCGGTCAGGTGGCAGTGGGAGCCGTGGTACTCAACAGAGTAGATGACCCAAGATTTCCAAATACTATCAGCGGTGTTATATTTCAGCCGGGAGCTTTTACGGCAGTTGCTGACGGACAGATGTTTATGCGTCCCAATGATTCTGCATTGAGGGCCGCAAGAGATGCGCTGAATGGTTGGGACCCTTCCGGAGGAGCCCTGTATTACTACAATCCGGCAAAGACTACCAATAAATGGATATGGTCTAGACCAATAATAAAAGTTATCGGCAAACACTATTTTTGTAAGTAGGGAGGTTAAATGATGAAATTATTTAAAATGCAGCTTTCCAGAAAGCAGTATCATCAGGTTTCTGTAATACTGGCTGCCGCATTGATACTGACTGGCTTCTTCGCATACAATACATACTCTGAGAAGAAGCAGTATCAGATCTTCCTACAGAACTCCTACCAGAAATCCTTCAGAGAAATGGTAAATAATGTAGAGAATATAAAGATACTGCTGGATAAGGCTGAGGTAACAGCATCGACTTCAAACAGCAACAGTCTTATGACACAGGTATGGAGACAGGCGTCTTCAGCAGCTGACAATCTGGGTCAACTGCCTATAACTCATACTTCTTTAAGTAAAACTGAGAAGTACCTAAACCAGCTTAGTGATTATTGCTATGCAATATCAAGGCAAAACGCGGCAAACAAGCTGATGGATGAGAATGAGCTGGACAAAATTTCCAAGCTTAATTCATATGCAGCAACACTTTTAGATGAACTGCACAAGCTTGAAGGTGATGTCAATGATGGCAGAATGCGATTCGGTGAGCTGAGAAACAAAGGAAGACTTGTACTTAAGAGGACATCAAAAAATACTGTTGACATGAAGTTCGGAGCATTGGAGGATAAATTCGCCGAATACCCAACCATGATATATGACGGACCATTCTCTGATAATGTGGTGGAAGGAAAGCCAAAAGGGCTGACAGGTGAAAAAGTAAACCTGGAGCAAGCAAAGGAGCTGGCGAAAAAATTCATTGGTGAAAACGAAGTTTCCAGGGTAAATCAAATAAGCTCAGGAAAGGGAGTTATCGAAACCTACGGATTGGAGCTTGTCACTAAAGGCAATGAAGACAGAAACATCAGTATAGATATAACAAAAAAGGGAGGACATGTGCTCTGGATGCTTAATCCAAGAGAGGTTCCCGAAAAGAAGCTTACAGATCAGCAGGCCAGTGAAAAGGCAAAGGAGTTTTTGAAAAAGCAAGGCTTTGGGAATCTTCAGGAAACATATTTTCTGAAAAATGATAATACAACTGTCATAACCTATGTGGGTGAAAGGGACGGAGTGCTTATTTATCCTGATTTGCTTAAGGTGAAGGTTGCACTGGATAACGGAGAAATAGTGGGCTTTGATGCTTATCAGTACCTTATGGCTCCTAAGAACAGAGATAATCTGAAGCCTGCGATTACCGAGGAAGAGGCAAAGAAGAAGGTTTCTGAAAGAGTTAAAATAGAAAGAATAAAGCTTGCAGTGATACCTATGCCGGGCAACAAGGAACAGCTTTGTTATGAGTTTAAAGGAAAATATAAGGATTATGATTATTTTATTTATATAAACGCAGAAAATGGAAACGAAGAACGAATATTAAGGATAATTAAAGCTGAAAACGGTATTCTGACGCAATAATATCTGGCAGCCCAAAAATTGTTTGATATATACTATCCCGAAATGCAGATAATAAAAGTGCAGATATAATTTATTTATAGCTGCTCAGCTCAAAGTTTCAGTAAGGGAGGTTTTGAAGAATGTCAAGACATAGAGGACTAATGTCAGATACCCTGAAATATGAAATAGCTAGAGAGCTTGGTGTTGATCAGATTGTCAGATCCGAAGGCTGGGGAGGAGTTTCCTCCAGAGATTGCGGCAACATAGTAAAAAAAGCCATAGAAATAGCAGAAAGAAGCTTGTCAAATCAGAGATAAAAAAGATAACAAAGAAGACCGGAGCATTCCGGTCTTTTTGTTATCTCAGCCGGTGGATGGCGGCCTTTTCTTTCAACTTGCCCGCTTTGCAAAAGCGGCACTCGCAACCCGCAGCCACTTCATACCAATTCTGCCTGCCAATTGGTTTCGCCGAGCCTATTGTATAATAAAAACTATAAGAGTAGAATATTATTATATTATAAGCAAAATGCCGCCTTCGACGCCCGACTCAATGCCGGTGGCAGGAGGCTGGTGTCTGGCGGCCATTTTTGCAGGTTAGTGCGATATTATCTGGAATTATGAAAGGGCGGAATCAGATGGGCAATAAACTTAACGTAGCTATTATATTCGGAGGAAAATCCGGAGAGCATGAAGTATCTCTTATGTCAGCTACAAATGTGATAAATGCTATGGATAAGCAAAAATACGATGTATTTATGATAGGAATAACCAAGGATGGGGTATGGATGCAGTATGACGGCCCTGTTGAGTGTATTCAGGACGGAAGCTGGGAGAAGCATGCTAAAGGGTCTGTCGGTAACCCGCTCTTGGATTTGTTTTTTACAAGTATGCTGAATAATTCAGGGAAAAGCTCTATTGATGTAGTTTTTCCGGTACTCCACGGGCCTTACGGCGAGGACGGTACTATACAGGGACTTTTTGAAGTCTTGGATATACCTTATGTAGGCTGCGGAGTTATGGGTTCGGCCTTAGGAATGGACAAGGAGTTTTCCAAGATACTGTTTAAGGCTGCAGGCATACCTGTAGGACCATATAAGGTATACTATAAGCATAATATTAACGGTAATGTGCAAGCTGTTGTAAAGGATATTGAGCAGAGCTTTGAATATCCCATATTCATAAAGCCTGTAAACATGGGCTCCAGTGTTGGCATTACGAAAGCCCATGACAGGTCAGAGCTGGTTATGGGTCTTATAGAAGCTTGTAAATACGACAGAAAAGTCATTATAGAAGCCTTCATAAATGCCAGGGAACTGGAATGCTCAGTACTTGGGAATAATGAGCCTGAGGCTGCCTGTGTAGGTGAAATCATACCCAGCCACGAGTTTTATGATTATGTGGCTAAATATTATGACGGAGATAACTCAAAGCTGGTTATTCCGGCACAGCTCCCCGAGGATAAGTCAGAGGAAATCAGAGCACTGGCTGTTAAAGCCTTTAAGGCAATAGACTGCTGTGGAATGGCAAGAGTGGATATGTTTATGGATAAGGACACGGGAGAAATATTTTTAAATGAAATAAACACTATTCCGGGCTTCACAAAAATAAGCATGTACCCAAAGCTGTGGGAGGCAGCGGGAGTTAGCTATAGTGAACTGATAGACAGACTGATTGAGTTGGCGATAGAGAGATACAATGAGCGTAAATAATCTTCGATTATTTGCGCAGTCACTAGCTGCTAGTCACTAGCCACTAGAATTTGAGAAATGCTGCGAAGCTTAACTGAAGCTAGTAGCTAGAAGCTAGCAGCTCAATGCTAGTATCAAATAGCCGGCGGCAATACAAAAGAAGTATACAGGAGGCACCTATGTCGATGTTAGTCCATATTAAAGGCAATACCTACTACATTCCCGGTGCAGTCAACATCGGGGTTATTAAAAATGAGAAAAACCCAGAAAAAAGTATAATAATTGACTCAGGTCTGGATGATGATTCAGGAAGAAAGATTCTTAAGCTGCTCAATGATAACGGTATGAGTGTAGGAAGTATTATTAATACGCACTCCCATGCTGATCATTGCGGCGGCAACAGCTTTATAAAAAGCAGGACAGATGCGTCAATATATGCAGGCAGCTTGGAAAAGGCTATAATAGAGCATCCTGAGCTTGAGCCTTTTTATCTGTTTTCGGCAGCTCCCATGAAGGAGCTGGACGTCAAATTTCTGAAGGCCAAGCCCTCAGCTGTATCACATATACTGGAGCCCGGGAGCTTAAAAATCGATGATATTGAATTATCGGTTATAAGTCTTCAGGGACATACTCCCGGTATGATGGGCATAGCAAGCACTGATGGTGTTTTTTTTGTGGGCGATGCCGTTTTTTCAGAGGATATAATTAATAAATACGGGCTTGTATATTTATATGATGTTAAAAGTGCGTTAAGTACTCTTGAATATATGAAGAGTATGAAGTACGATTATTATATACCCTGCCACGGAGAGCTTGTGGACAATATATCAGACCTTGTAGAAGCAAATATAAAGGCTGTAAACGATGTCGAAAAGGAAGTATTGAAATTCTGTACTATACCTGCAGACAGGGATAGAATAGTCTCAAGAATCATAGAAAAATATAAAATCAAGCTCACAGTTCCCCAATACTATCTTACAGTAGCGTCTGTATCTGCATATCTATCTTTTATGACTGACAGTGGTATGCTGAAAATGAGCTTTGAGGATAACAAGCTGAAATGGCAAAGAATAATAGATTAGAATAACTAATCACTGACCACCGACAACTGACCGCTGACATTTGTCAGTAGTTGTAATCGACTGAAGGGAGAATATTTATGACTAGAGCACTGGCGCTGACTTCAGGAGGACTTGACAGCATATTGGCTGCAAAGCTGATTGAGCAGCAGAACATAGAAGTAATAGGCATATGCTTCAAATCAGCTTTTTTTGGTTCTGCAAATGCCGAAAATATGGCACAACAAATCGGACTGAAGCTGATAGTTGTGGATTTCACCGAAGAGCATTTGCAAATGGTCAAAAACCCTAAAAATGGCTATGGCAAGAACATGAACCCTTGCATAGACTGCCATGCAATGATGTTCAGGCATGCAGGAAGAATGATGAAGGAGCTTGAAGCAGATTTTTTGGTAACCGGAGAAGTGCTTAACCAGAGACCCATGTCACAAAACAGAAGAGCACTGGATATAGTACTTGAAGAATCAGGCTACAAAGGAAGAATACTAAGACCCCTTTGTGCTTTAAACCTTCCTGAAACGGAGATGGAAAAATCCGGTCTGGTGGATAGAAGTAAGCTTATGGGTATATCCGGTAAATCCAGAAGGACACAGATGGAGCTTGCAAAACAGCTTGGTATAGAGAATTATCCCACACCTGCTGGAGGCTGCCTGCTCACTGAGCCGCAGTTTTCCGACAGACTGAGAGATGTGTTTGCAGTCGATAAGGAGGATATAGATCCTGTTGATATAGAGCTTTTAAAGCTGGGTAGACATTTTAGGCTTTCAGATAAGGTTAAGGTAATTAGTACCAGAACTCAGGAGGAATACATGAGACTCAGAAGCCTTATAAAGGACGGGCACGTCATATTCAATGCAGCAGATTATCATGGTTCCACTGTGCTTGTTATTACCAAAAAAGGGCATGAACCGACAGAAAATGATATAAAATTTGCTGCAGGAATAACAGCAAGGTATAGTAAGGGTAGAGAAAATAAAAATATTGTGGTAAAATATAAAAAAAGGAACGACACTGAGCATAAATATGTTACAGTATCTCCTATGAATGATGACGATTTAAAGGATTTTCTTATTTAAGCCGTAACACAATACTCATTAATTCTTGTATTCATACAATAAGATTAAGGGGGAATCAAAATGGAAAAAAACAAAGGCATACTTTTGGAGAGCGGGACTAATGAACTGGAAATAGTTGAGTTTACCATTGGTGACAATACCTTTGGCATTAATGTGGCAAAGGTTAGAGAGATAATGCAGTATTCAAAGGTCACTGCAGTACCGAACTCTCATCCTTGCATAAAGGGTATTTTCAAGCCTAGAGACGCTGTAATGACAGTAATTGATTTACCTCGTTATTTGAATTTGAAACCTTCAGTAGATGAGACTAAGGACCTGTTTATTATTGCTAATTTTAACAAGCTTTACATGGCATTCCAGGTACACACGGTTGTAGGAATACACAGAATTTCATGGACAGAAATAGAAAAGCCGGACTCAACTCTGTACGGCGGCAGGGAAGGCCTTGCTACAGGTATAGTGAAGCTTAAGGATAAGCTGATTATAATTCTTGACTTTGAAAAAATAATGGCAGAAATAAGCCCTCAAACAGGCATACAGATATCAGAAATAGAAAAGATGGCACCTGTAAAGAGAGTGAGCAAGCCTATACTTATTGCAGAGGACTCCGAGCTGCTTACCAGAATGCTTCTTGAAGCACTTCATAAAGCCGGCTACAGCAAAATTACTACCACTACAAACGGTCAGGAAGCATGGGATATGCTGGAGAAATATAAGGAAAACAAGTCTGTCAAGCTGGAGGAACAGGTGTCCTGCGTGATAACAGATATAGAAATGC
Organism: Bacillota bacterium; assembly: GCA_049322695.1. Classification (GTDB taxonomy): domain Bacteria; phylum Bacillota; class Clostridia; order Lutisporales; family Lutisporaceae; genus CALGKJ01. Next base: position 74,579 of record JBMORW010000009.1, read on the forward strand.
CGCAGATGGATGGTCACAGACTCACAAAGATGATTAAGTCTGATGATGCTCTTAAAAAGCTTCCTGTAATCATCTTCTCATCTCTCATAAATGAAGAAATGAGAAGAAAAGGCGAAAGCCTTGGAGCAGATGCTCAGATAACAAAACCCGAAATCGGCAATCTTGTGGGATTGATAGACAGGTTTATACAGTAGCCGAAGGCTATAAAAAATATAGTTTATGTATATTTACTGTAGGGTATAGCCAGTGGCTATACCCTACAATTATAATAAAGACAAACGCTATTAAAATATAGTAAGCTGCAAGGACTTGCTAAATGCCGTTGGCTGGAGGCAGGTCGCCGGTGGCAAAAAGTAGTAGCTGCTAAATGCTTAAAATATCTGTATTAGGAGCAGAATAAAAACATGGAAAAGCAAATAAAGCTATATATTGTATCCTCCCAAACCGACATTGACGGCAATACGGATAAAATGGAATTCTATGCAGAGGGAAAGCTTTTTATCAAGGAGCATTCTCTATATATATGCTACAAGGAGACTGAAATTACAGGCATGGAAGGTACTACTACCTCTGTAAGAGCAGATAAGGATTCTGTGACACTAATAAGATTCGGAAGTATAAATTCCCGACTGGTATTTCAGGAAGGTATAAGCACAAGCAACAGATATGAGACTCAATACGGAAATTTTGAAATAAATATATTAACTAATAAGATAGATATTGATATAATGGAAGGTAGAGAATCAAGCATCAAATTGAAATATATTATGAGCTTTGCTGAAAGCAGCAGATATATCAATGAGCTTGCTTTGTATTTTAAGTATTGATCATTCATGGCAGATACATTTAAATAAAGGTCTGCCATTAAAAATGCAGTATATGCCGATAATTCGGCATGTGCTTGAGAACTGTATCAGGCATCAGCCTGAGGAAAGGGGAAAGGCGTGATTAATTCTATTTTCAAGGAGAACATAGAAGAAATACTTGATAATATAATAGATGAAGGCATTCATATCGTTGACAGCTCCGGAAGAATAGTATACTATAACAAGTTTGCTGCTGATCTTGACAATATCAATCCTGCTGAAGCCATAGGAAGACATATTCTGGAGATTTATCCCTCCCTTACCGAAGAAACAAGTACCATACTGCAGGTATTGAAAACAGGGAGACCCATACTTGGTTATCAGCAGACCTTTAAAAACTACAGAGGGCTTAGGATTACGACTCTTAACTCTACGATACCCATAAAATCGGGTAAGAAAGTCATTGGCGCAGTTGAAATCTCCAAAAACATAACTGAAATAAAAAAGCTATCGGAAAAGGTTGTGGACTTGCAGGCTGAGCTGTTGAAGGACAGGAAAACAGATAAGAAAACAGAAGCAAACAGGGCTGTATATACCTTTGCAGATATTATCGGCACCTCTGATATAATGCTGAGGCTGAAGAAGGATGCTGTTGCGGTATCAGCTTCTCCCTCACCTGTAATGGTGTATGGAGAAACGGGTACAGGCAAGGAGCTGCTTATCCACTCCATACATAATGCCAGCGACAGAAGAGATAAGCCGTTTATTGCACAGAACTGTGCTGCACTGCCTGAGACATTGCTTGAAAGCATATTGTTCGGTACAGTGAGAGGAAGCTTTACGGGAGCAGAGACAAGACCGGGACTGTTTGAGATTGCACACGGCGGTACCCTCTTTCTGGATGAAATAAATTCAATGCCTTTAACACTTCAAGCAAAGCTTTTACGGGTAATTCAGGACGGCAACGTAAGAAGGATAGGAGACTCCAAGGTTACCCATGTGGACGTTAGGATAATGACGGCGATTAATATAAGTCCCATGCAGGCCCTGGAGGAAAAAAGTATCAGAGATGACCTGTTCTACAGGCTTAGTGTAATATCTTTGAAAATGCCTTCACTTAGAGAAAGATATGACGATGTATCACATATGATCAGATATTTTATTGAAAAGTACAATAGAATTCTCGGGAAAAAGTTTAAAGGTGTTGCACCCGATGTGGAAAGCTTTTTCATGAGCTATTCCTGGCCGGGTAATGTACGCGAGCTTGAGCATGCAGTAGAAGGTGCCATGAACATTGCGGATGGAGGCATAATAAACAGCAGAAGCTTACCTTATTACCTGGCTGAAATATTTAAGAAATCGGAAAATAAGACTGAGAGCAGGGACATAAAGCCTTTAAAGGATATGCTGTCGGATTTTGAGCGTTCCATGCTTTTAACAGCACTGAGAAAGACCCACGGAAATATATCACATGCAGCAGAGCTGCTCCAGCTCCCCCGGCAAACCCTGCAATACAAGATAATGAAACATGGAATAAATATAGATGCCGAAAAATAGGCAGTGCGCGAGCCTAGAGAGAAGCTTACGGGTCAGTCACTAGCTACTAGTCACTAACTGCTATATTGGGGCAATACTATGAAGAACTTCTTAAAACTAGAGGCTAGAAGCTAGTAATTGGCGGCTCATATGCAAAACCCGTGTCAATGTGAAGCATTGGCACGGGTTTTGCATATTTATTTTCCGGATAAATTTTTATTTTAGGGAGGCATTATAATAAATGAAAAAGGGATGCAAGTTTGGAACGCACAGAGTTATTGAGCCGGTTGGAGTATTACCTCAGCCAGCAAAGAAAATAGACAACAATATGGATGAGCTGTATGATAATGAAATATTGATAGACGTACATACTCTTAATGTGGACTCAGCAAGCTTTACACAAATAAAGGAGCAGGCTGGCGGAGATGAAGTCAAAATAGCAGAAATAATGAAGGGCATAGTAGCTGAGCGCGGAAAACATCAAAACCCTGTAACAGGCTCAGGCGGAATGCTTATAGGTACTATTGAGAAGATAGGCTCAGCACTTGAAGGTAAAACAGACCTTCAGGTGGGAGATAAGATAGCAACTCTCGTATCACTTTCTCTGACACCTCTCAGAATAGATGAAATAAAGGAAATCAGAAAGAATATTGATCAGGTTGACATAAAAGGTAAAGCAATACTTTTCGAAAGCGGTATATATGCAAAGATACCTGCTGATATGCCTGAGAAGCTCGTGCTGTCAGCCTTGGACGTAGCAGGTGCACCTGCACAGACAGCCAAGCTTGTAAAGCCCGGAGATACAGTACTTATTATAGGTGCTGCAGGCAAATCAGGCACACTTTGCTGCTATGAAGCAAAAAGAAGAGCGGGTGTAACAGGTAAGGTAATAGGACTCTGCCACAGCCAGAAGAGCGCTGACAGGCTTCAAAAGCTTGGCTTCTGCGATGTAGTGTTTGTAGCAGATGCTACAAAGCCGGTAGAAGTACTTAAGAAGATGGAAGAAATAACAAAGGGTGAAATGGCTGACATAACTATAAACAATGTTAATGTTCCCGATACTGAAATGACAAGCGTACTCTGCACTAAAAACACCGGCCTGGTATACTTCTTCAGTATGGCAACAAGCTTCACTAAGGCTGCACTGGGTGCAGAAGGCGTAGGCAGTGACGTAACAATGATCATAGGAAACGGCTACACAAGAGGCCACGCTGAAATAACACTTGAAATACTCAGAGAAAGCAAGGAAATAAGGGAATTGTTTACTGAGCTTTATGCGTAGCATAAAGCACGGCCACTAGCTACAAGCCACTAGCTTCTAGTATGAGTTATGTCTTCGAAGAATTTTTTGCTAGCCAGTAGCTAGAAGCCAGAAGCTGTAAAAAATCGAAGATTTTTTAGGAGGTATATGTTTTGAGAAGTTACAAGGATATTGAGCTCTGGAAGGATGTTACTGAAGAGCAATGGAAAGACTGGAAGTGGCAGGTTTCCAACAGAATAACCACTGTTGACCAGCTGAAAAAGGTAATAAATATAACACCCGAAGAAGAAGAAGGCATTCATGAATGCCTGAAAACGCTCAGAATGGCAATTACACCATACTATGCGCTGCTCATGGATCCCAATGACCCGCATTGTCCAATAAGAAAACAGGCTGTTCCAACTTCTCATGAGCTTCATAAATCCTGTGCAGATATGCTTGACCCACTACATGAGGACGAAGATTCACCTGTACCCGGCTTGACCCACAGATATCCAGACAGGGCACTGCTGCTTATTACAGATCAATGCTCAATGTACTGCAGGCATTGCACTAGGAGAAGATTCGCGGGACAGCATGATGACCAGATGCCTATGGCAAGAATAGACAAAGCCATAGAATACATAAGAAACACACCGGTCATAAGAGATGTACTGCTTTCGGGCGGAGACAGTCTTTTGGTCAATGATGATGTTCTGGAATATATTATCAGCAATTTAAGGAAAATAGAGCATGTGGAGATAGTGCGACTCGGCTCAAGAACTCCTGTAGTACTTCCTCAAAGAATAACAGAAGACTTTGTTAATATGCTCAAGAAATATCATCCAATATGGCTGAACACACATTTTAATCATTCAAAGGAAATTACACCTGAGGCAAAGCTTGCATGTGAAAGGCTGGCCAATGCGGGAGTTCCTCTCGGAAATCAGTCAGTGCTTTTACGAGGTGTAAACGACTGTGTTCACATTATGAGAGACCTTGTGCATAACCTGGTTAAAATGAGAGTCAGACCATATTATATATATCAATGCGACCTGTCTATGGGTATAGAGCACTTTAGAACTACTGTATCAAAAGGTATTGAGATTATAGAAGGCTTAAGAGGGCATACATCAGGCTTCTGTGTACCAACCTTTGTTGTTGATGCACCTGGAGGAGGCGGTAAGACTCCTGTAATGCCGCAGTATATAATATCACAAAGCAAGCAAAAGACCATACTCAGAAACTTTGAAGGTGTTATAACCACATATACGGAGCCTGAATACATCGAAGAGCCTTGCAGCTGTCCTGTTTGTACAAAGCAAAGAGAGGATAAGCTGTCAGGTGTGGCAGGACTGTTGGAAGGCAATGAACTGAGCCTGGAACCCACAAAGCTTCTAAGAAAAGAAAGAGGTAAACACTAGTTTACCTCTCAGTTGCGAGACACGAGTTTCGAGTTTTGAGAAAAAGCTCGTAACCCGCAACCCGTAACCCGCAACAATATAAGGAGTTCCCCATGAATTTGTTTGAGTTGATTTATCCCCAAAACCGAATAGTATCCATAGTAGGTACAGCAAAAAATGCCGGTAAGACAGTTACCCTGAATGAGATTATTGCTCAAGCCGACGGCAAGGGTATTGTACTTGGACTTATATCTACCGGCAGAGACGGTGAACGAAGAGATGTGCTTACTGATACAGAAAAGCCTGCAATATTTGTACGAAAGGGCACTGTCATTACAACCGTAGAGAGCGTGATTGACAGCGGAGACAGAAAAGAGCGTGCCGGTGTAGAAATACTCTCGGTAACGGGCTACAATACGCCAATGGGAAGGGTAGTGCTGGGACGGGTGATGAGTGACGGATACGTAGAAATATCAGGACCCCGGTCTGCTGCTACAATAAAGCATATGTGCGATGAAATGCTGGCCTTTGGGGCTCAGTTGATACTTATTGACGGCTCACTGGATAGAAGAGCTTCCGCAGCGCCATATGTATCAGACGGCACCATACTTGCCACCGGAGCTTCTCTGGCCAGGAGTATGGATGCAGTACTAGAAAAGACTGCACATATAGTCAGAACCTATTCGGTACCCAAGCTGGAAGAGGGATATTTGGGAGATATTGTACTGGATATTATTGATAATGGCAGAACAGCGTTGGTTGATGCGGATGGCTCCGTAAGATATATTGAGACCCCTACATCACTGCAGTGCGGTGAACTGATATCGGAGAATCTGAGTGAAGCTACTGAGTACGTGGTGCTAAGCGGCTCTGCTACGGCTGATTCAATAAAGACAATTCTATTGAACAAAAGAAGTGCTTTCAAAATAGTTGTAAAGGATGCTACCAGAATATTCATTCCTTCTTCAGAAATGCTGCATCTGCAAAAGCTGGGTATGGATATGAGGGTGGCTGACAGGGTTAATATAATAGCAGTAACCATAAACCCATATTCTCCTGAAGGATATTACTTTGAACCTTCAGAATTCTTAAGGAGAATCAGGCGAGAAATACCTTCAGTGCCTGCTTTTGATGTTGTGCAGGGAGGATGATGCCATGCTGATAGAAGAGAGGACAAAAAAGCTACTTGACTTTGATAGGGTGCTTGCAGAGCTGCACCCTGTTACTCCGTTTGGGCAAAGGTATAAAAAAGGCATCAGATGCTTTGAGCAAAAGGATAAGCAGCTCCTGGAAGACGAACTGGAAAGAGTATGGAAGGTGAAAGAGCTTATTGGAGTACAAGGCTCGCTTTTTCTGGAAATTAAGTCCCTGTTGAGACAGGTCAAGGATGTAAGCCGTTCGGTGGAAAGAAGCATGCAGGGAATATCGCTGACTACTGTAGAGCTGTTTGAGCTAAAAAACCTTGGTGCTATTATGAAGAGCCTGTCTGAAAGCCAGCTGAAGCTTCAATGGAAGCTGCCGGTAAAATACAGAGTGCATGAGCTGTTCTGGTTAGATGAGCTTTTAGATCCCGAGCATACGGGCATAAAGACCTTTTATCTGTATGACAGCTATTCACAGGAGCTGAGCCGGATAAGGAATGAAAAGCAGCAGCTGGAGAAGCAGCTTGACGATAGCAGGAAAATGCTTATAAAGGCAATTGAGGAGGAGCTTTCTTTACCAATAAGGATTACGGGGGAAATAGCCGTAAACAAAAGCAATACACAGCTGATTGAGAAATTAAGGACACATCCCAAGCTTCAGCCAGTCAATGAGACGTACGTAAGTACTACCTTCAGACTGGTTTCGGATGAGAATATCAATAATATATCGATGCAGCTTGAAAAGGTAAAATCAGAGGAAGCCACAGAGGAATGCAGGGTATTGGAGCTGCTGTCAGCAAAAATTGCTGCACACGGCAAAGAGCTGCTTGACAACATGAATGCAATTGGAGAATTCGATCTTCTGTTGGCCAAGGCATATATGGCTATTGCGCATAAGGCAGTAAAACCAGTTTTGACAGATAACAGGAGCATTATAATAAGCAGTGGAAGGCATCCCGTAGTAGAGTCAGAGCTGAGAAAAAGAGGCAAAAGCTATAAGCCCATAAGCGTAAGGCTGGATAAGCTGGTAACCCTGATTACAGGTGCCAACATGGGAGGTAAAACAGTATCTCTCAAAATGATAGGGCTTCTTACACTTATGGCACATTATGGCCTGCTGGTACCGGCTGAATATATGGAGCTGCCGTTATTTGATTTCATATTCATGTCGGCTGGAGATGAACAGTCCATTGATTTGGGCTTAAGCACCTTCGGTGCAGAGATGAAGGGTATGAAGGAAATGCTGCTTCAAACGGAAAAGAGAGGATTGGTGTTGGTAGATGAACTTGCAAGAGGCACTAATCCCCATGAAGGCTACGCAATATCCTGTGCCATTATAGAATACCTGTTGAAAAGAAGCTGCCTGACTGTTATTACGACGCATTATGACGGTTTGGTAAGAGAGGATACAAAGCATCTGCAGGTCAACGGACTCAGAAATCTGAGTGAGGACATGATAAATTCACCCCAACACATAGCTGAGCATATGGACTATACATTAATAGAAGTAGAAGCAAATTCCGATGTTCCCAAGGATGCATTAAAAATATCCAAAATGCTGGGAATCCCGACAGAAATAATAAATAGAGCAGAAGAGATAATGAAGGAAAAATAGACACTAGTTTCGAGTTACGAGCTTTGTGAGGTGCTTAGAAGTCTTACTAAATCCCGCAACCAGTAACTCGTAACCCGCAACCAACTACTGTAAGGAGTTGATATATTGAGTAAACTTAATCTTGATCAAGGTTTGATAGATAAGGCGAGAGTTTCTGCAGGAAATATAGCTCATGAGATGCAGCAATTTGTTGATATGCATACAACTGTGGCTGTTGAAAGAACTATTGCCAGACTTTATGGAATAGATGGTGTAGATGATGTAGGGACACCGCTGCCCAATGTAGTAGTGGACAGCTTGAAGAAAAGCGGAAGTCTCAATACAGGTTTAGCCTTTTTTCTTGCAAATGCAATTCTCAATACCAATCTTACACCCCAGGAAATTGCAGAAAAAATAGCTGCAGGAGAGCTGGATATAACGAAGCTGCCGCTGCAGCCTGAGGATAAGATAAAAGCAAAGGCTCAGGAGCTTGCTGAACAAATGGTAGACAGAATAAAAAGCAACAGGAAAAAGCGTGAGGAATACTTGCAGACTCTTGGTGAGGGCAGGAAGCCGTATTTATACGTAATAGTTGCTACCGGAAACATTTATGAAGACGTAGTTCAGGCTCAAGCTGCTGCAAAGCAGGGAGCTGACATAATAGCAGTAATAAGGACAACAGGACAAAGTCTGTTGGATTATGTTCCCTATGGGGCTACAACAGAAGGCTTCGGTGGAACATATGCTACTCAGGAAAACTTCAGAATAATGAGAAAGGCTCTGGATGAAACAGGTGAGGAGGTAGGCAGGTATATCAGACTCTGTAACTACTGCTCAGGGCTGTGCATGCCTGAAATAGCAGCAATGGGAGCTATTGAACGTCTTGATGTAATGCTGAACGATGCGCTGTACGGAATCCTTTTCAGAGACATCAATATGCAGAGAACGTTGATTGACCAGTTCTTCTCTAGAGTTATCAATGGTTTTGCAGGTGTAATAATAAACACTGGGGAGGATAACTATCTGACCACGGCTGATGCAGTTGAGGAGGCACATACTGTACTTGCCTCACAGTTCATAAATGAGCAGTTTGCATTGATGGCAGGCATACCTGAAGAGCAAATGGGCTTGGGACATGCATTTGAAATGGAGCCTGACCTGGAAAACGGATTCCTGTACGAGCTTGCTCAAGCTCAGATGGCTAGGGAGATATTCCCTAAGGCACCCCTTAAATACATGCCTCCTACAAAGTTCATGACAGGCAATATTTTTAAGGGTCATATACAGGATGCTCTTTTCAATGTGATTTCGGTATGGACCAACCAGGGTATACAGCTTCTGGGCATGATGACTGAGGCTATTCATACTCCATTTATTGCAGACAGGGCATTATCCATAGAAAATGCCAGATATATCTTCAACAACATGAGAAATATAGGTGATGAGATAGAGTTCAAGCAGGGCGGAATAATGCAGAGCAGGGCTGCGGAAGTACTTAATAAGGCAGCAGAGCTTCTGCATGTAATAGAAGAGGAAGGCTTATTCGCTACTCTTGAGCAAGGTAAATTCGGAGGAGTGAAGCGGAGCAGGACAGGCGGAAAAGGGCTTGACGGCGTAGTACGAAAGGATAAAAAATATATTAATCCGTTTGTGGGATTGATGTTGAATAAATAAGTCACTGGTTACGAGTTGCGGGTTGCGGGATTTCAGCAGAGCTTCGAAGGACAGCTGGAACATTCGAAACTCGAAACTCGAGCACTCATAAAGAGTGCACTTGCAACCAAGAAAGGAGATATTAATTTGAGTTCAGGCTTGTATTCCATGAATAAGAGAGACTTTGATATAACCTTTGACCCCAAAAGAGTCAAACCCTATGGGGACACCATGAATGACGGAAAGGTGCAGCTCAGCTTTACACTGCCCATAAAAGCAGATGAGACAGCCAAGGAAGCGGCCAAGCTGTATGCCATGAAAATGGGCTTGGAGGAGCCGAGTGTTGTTCATATGGCTGATCTTGGCGTGGGCTATTCCTTTTTTGTAGTATTCGGCAGCTGCGTTCATACAATAGATGTTACCGACATAAAGGTTGCCAAGGTAGAAAGCTCTGTTATGAACATGCATGAGGTGGATGATTTTATTAGAGCCAACATTGGCAGAAAAGTAGTTGTGATTGGCGCCAGCACAGGAACTGATGCTCATACCGTCGGTATCGATGCCATAATGAACATGAAGGGCTATGCAGGGCATTACGGACTGGAAAGATATGATATGATTGAAGCCTATAATCTCGGAAGCCAGGTACCCAATGAGGAGCTCATTAAAAAGGCAGTGGAGCTGAATGCAGATGCACTTTTGGTATCACAGACAGTTACTCAAAAGAACGTGCATGTACAGAACATGACTAATCTTATAGAACTGCTTGAGGCAGAAGGGCTGAGAGACAAGTTCATAGTCATTTGCGGAGGACCCAGAATCTCCCATGAGCTGGCAAAGGAGCTCGGCTATGATGCAGGCTTCGGTGCAGGCTCCTATGCAGAAGACGTAGCATCATATGTAGTGCAGGAAATGGTAAACAGGAAATAAAAATAAGCTCGGTGGATTCACCGAGCTTTTGTTTCGAGTTACGGATTGCGGGTTGCGAGAATCAGATTGACTTCGAAGCGAAAATATAGTACTCGTAACTCGCAACTGAAGTAAACCTCTGGTTTACTTTGCATCATTCGGTTCTGTTGATGTTCCGTCCGATGGAGGTATATCCTGCTTTTCCGCCACAGATATTTCTATGCTGTAGGTGTCGCTTATGGTTCCATTGCTGTCCTTGACTGTAAGGTTTATTGTATACTTACCGGCTTCACTGAATGTATATTTTGCTGTTTGCTCGTTTGCAAACAGTGATTTCATTCCATTTTCGCGCCCTATGGTCCATTCGTAGCTCTTTATTGAATCGCCCTGATCGGGATCGCTGGATTCACTGACAAATATTACCTCATCCCCAACCTCGACCTTACTCTTGCTGGCTGTAAACCTTGCATTGGGCTTATGATTCTCGCCGGGCTTGTTAACTGCCTGAGTGTCGCTGCCTGTCGGCAGAATATTTCTTATAAAAGGAGAGTGAGCCAGCTGCCATATACCCGCTATTATACCTACTAATATCAGAAGTGCTACGGTCCTTCTAAAATAGTATACTGATTTTCTCAGTTTAGCCTTCTTTATATTTTTCATTATTTGCTTATCTACCGAGCTGCTGTCAATAAATGTCGAATAGAGCAGGGACGCCTTGAAGTCCTTGTGAACTTGCGCAAAGCTGTCATACTGTCCATCATAGCATTTTTTCAATATGGCATATATGCTTGGCGGTATGTTGTCCTTGTCTGCTTCCAATGTCGCATCAGGTGTATTTGCAAACAAAGCACACAATATGTCTGCAGCCCTTCTTATTGTTGCTTTGCTGTCCGCATTAAGATCCTCTGACTTCGGCTTGAAGTTGACATTCAGACAAATGCTCTTTCTGCCTATTACTGACAGGCATTCGGGATTGCAGAATATGTGCCTTAATATGGGATTCATGCCATCAAGCTTAGAGAAGTAAGAAAGAAAGTTTTCTGCTATGTACATTTTATCACTTAATCTGAGACTGTTTTCGGAGAGATAGCTGCCAAAAAGAGAGCCTTCACATACCTTGCCTACAATATACAGCTTGGAGTCAACATAAAAAGCCTCAACAAAATTACTCATTGGGACAATTGTCTGAGTATCAAAGCAGCCCTTCAAGCATAGACTCATGCCCTCATCTATAATTTCGTTAATAATAAGCTTGGTATTGCCACACTCTGTTATGTCTTCGGCGATATATATTTTTTGGATTTCGTCAGAATAAAGTGTATCAAGTACACCATATTGCTCTCTTATTGTAAGATTCTCCATAAAACCACCTCAGCCTACATAATTCTACATAAAGCAGTTTTTTCCTTTTTTTAGTCAAATTATTTTGAAAATAATTTGCAGCAGCCAGTCACTAGTTTTTAAAATCACATGTGATTCATTATAGTATTTGCCATGAAGCAACTCTTGATTGCCGGTGGCTGGCGACAATGCTTTTTTATATCTATATGGTAAATTTTACCATATAGATATAAAAAAAGTGCACCTTTTCAAGGTGCGATATGAGTGGGGTTAACGATTGTGTGTCTCTATTAACTGTGAGACATTCAGGGGTTAAATACATGTTAATTATAATATACAAAGAATGAATATGCAAGAGATTTTTGAAAAAAAAATCAAAAAATTTTTAACAAAAATGAGCACTAAATTAGATGGCCATTTAATTTAATTTTTATAAAACCTCCTAGTTTCAATATATTTACAAAAGGTCGATTATACCCCGTTTTTATAATATTTAAAAAAAATTCACAATTTATGCATAATATCCTGTATAATTATACAAACACACTGCATAAAAGTCGAAAAAGCGACAGAAAGCATCAAAAGATGCTGCCACCAGCCGCCGGCAGTAGGTAAAGTCCACGATAATGTAATAACTTGGAATATTAATATTGTATTACAAATGAACAAATTACCATGGTAATTGTGGTATAATTTATATATTAATCATAATCTAATGAAAATGCAGAAAAATGACGATATAAGAAAGGGGTAGGCTAACTATTAACAGGGTTAATAGCTGGCAGCCGATAGCCGCTCATAAGGAATACATATAATCAAATGGAGGTACCTTATATGAATATAAGAGCTCAAAAGCATAAAAGATTATTAGCTTCAATCGTCATATTGACTATGCTTTTTTCCGCCTTTTCAGGAATAATTGTTGTTTATGCCGCACCTGGCGTAACCAGTATAAGGTATGAAAGAGTAAGAGAGAATACTGCCTTTGGGCCGACAGAAAATAACAGACTCATCATATACGGAAATGAGTTCAGCGAGCCTAAGGTTAAGGCAGGTATGGTATCGGAAATACCTCTGCCTATTAATGAAGGCTTGTCAAATGAAGATATGATTGTCATAGATGATCAGGAAGCATTGGATTTGATAGAAGGTATCCCTAATAAAATATTGGTGCTTAACGAAGGCACTGTTGATATTTCAGGGGGAGGAATTGATTTTGACCTTACAAGTATACCTACTGTAAGCAGTACCTCCACAAGCAAGGTATATAAGGATGATCCGCTTGTTATAGGAGGCTTTGGCTTTAACTCCCTATCAATAGTAAACGATACACTATCTATTTCAGGTACTTCATACCTGCTTAATGACGGAACAGCCAACATTGAGAATGACTCTACCATAAGAGTGCCAAACGTCAAGGCACCTCTCAATACAGGTCTGAGCAGTGTAGGTATTACAAGAAAGCTGGGTGGAGACCCAAAATATCAGATAGTATCCATACTGAAGAACAGCATCAGAGTAGTAAGCGAAATACAGGGAATCGAAATAGAGCGTATAGACCCCAACTCAGGTCCAAAGAACAAGAATAATATAATAAGCATATACGGCAAACCTGGACTTGCAAATTTCAACAGCAGCATGAGAGTTTTTATTGATGAGCCGGCTATTGCCGATATAGAGGCTGTCAATAAAGGTACAATCATGGACGACCAGGGTAACGTAATAGGTCTTAAGGTGGAGCTGCCTACCAGGAGTCTTGCTGGCTCAGTCGATTTACTGCTGACAACGCCTGACATGGGAAGTGAATTTTCCATACCTAATGCTTTTGTATATCTGGATTTGGGTAACTACCTGTCCATTGACGAGCCGGGAGGAATAAGCCCGACCTATAAGAAAGAAACGGAATACAAGCCTGTTACAATAAAAGGACGAAATATAGGCTACTTCTATGAAGGTGCCTATGACAAGATAAGTAACGTAACCACTCCTCCGGATACACTGATAAAGTATGCAAGCTATCTGAGCTTTACAGACCCCGCATCATATAAGGTTAAATATAATGCTATCTATAATGGCTCTGTGCCTGTCACAATAATAAGGGAGATTCAGGTGTTCATAGACCAGCCTGCAGAAATATTGGACAGTCCGGTTCCCACCTTTACCCGGGATAAGGATACTATTACAGTGCTTCCAAAGGATGTTACCACCAACGAGGACAAGAAGGTAAATGTAATAATTCAGACTACCACTACAGTTTTTGATGAGACCAATCCTTTGGATTTGAAGGTTTATTACAATAGAAACGAAGAATATATAGTCACAGACGGCTTTACTTATATTCCCAATGAGCTTGCTCCTTCCATCACAGCAGTTACACCTGAATATGGTCCAAAGGACAGGGAAATATACATGACCATATTCGGTACACAGTTCCAGGTGTTGGAGGATGGCTCTCTGCCAAGTGTTAGGATAGGCGGTAGAACAATTACCGACATAAAGGTATATGATGACAGAAACAGGTTAGTGGACGGAAAGGTAATAGCTCTTGGCAACAAAATCAAGCTTAAGATGACACCGCCAACTCCCGTCGAGGCTTCCCTTGATGGGGCTGTGGATGTGGTGGTTACGAATCCGAGCGGAGGTCAGGCAACTCTGGTAAACGGCTTTGAGTTCAGAAATCCTGATGCAATATCCAGACCTGCCGAGAAGATGCCCGTAATGTCAGAAATAAAGCTCCCCATAGCAGATATAAGAGGTGGAGTTGAAAGCGGTGAAACAGTTAAAATCACAGGTGCCAATTTTGACACCTCTGCAGATACAAACCACAGAGTTATCATAACCATAGACGGCGAATATGCAGAAATAGAAGGAAAGGTTTCTTCGGACGGAAAGAATGTAACCATTATTCCACCACCCGGAACAGTCCCTGGGATGACAAAGCTGCAGCTGATCAATGAGGACGGTTCTATGGCAAGTGAAGATTTTGAATACAGGCTGGTTACCTCTGCACCAAAAATTACCCAGATAGTCCCTGATAGAGGAGGTAAAGGCACGAAGCTTGTAATAAAGGGTGAGGATTTTCTGATGCCGGATTTAAGCGTTCCTCCTGATGACCCTCGCAGAAAGGGCTCGGTAGTGCTTTTGAACGGCATTGAGCTTAACGCTTACAATTATCTGCCCGCAGGTACTGTTACAGAGGTTGGAGGCTCAATATACTTCAACGGAACCTATGACCCTGACGGAGCAGGCTCCGAACCGGCATACCTGCTGAACGGGGAAATGGTAAAGGTACAGGATATAACCACCATATATGTGGATGTACCGGACAAGTTCTACAGCTTCCTGGCAGGCAGCGCGCCATACCTTACCCACACCAATGTGCCTCTGGGAGATCTGACAGTTGAGGTTCTCAATCCCGACGGTGCGAAGACAAAGGAAAATTTCGAGTTTAAATATATGAATCCGGCTACCATCCCGACCATTGACAGCGTAAACGGGGTAGTTCCCAGCAGTGGCTCCATAAACGGCGGTACGATAGTCACCATAAAGGGTACAAACTTCAAGCAGAATAATATTAAGGTTTATTTCGGCTCAGAGCAATCAGAAAATATACAGTTTATAAACGCCACAGAAATAAGAGCTCTGGTGCCTGTATACCCATATCCTCTTCCGGAGGATACCGACCAGCTGGCAGTGCCTGTAATGGTAATGAACTATGATGGCGGTGCAGCGGTAAAGGATAACGGCTTTACCTACAGGATACCGGGTAGTAATCCTGTAATAGAATCACTTTCCCCTAATAAGGGAAGTGCTGCAGGCAATGAGGAGGTTGTAATCAGAGGTACCGACTTCAGAAGGAGCCCGGACGGCTCAGTTCTGCCCAAAGTATACTTCAACGGTAAGGAAGCGCAGGTCACCTGGTACGGCAACAGCAATGTCAGTGAAATACTGACTGTAGTGACTCCTCCCAGCACTGAATCGGGACCTGTTGATGTAGTTATCGTCAACTTTGATTCAGGCTCATATACGTTTAAAAGCTTTACCTATGAAAAGTCGTCTCCTAACATTACAGGATTGACGCCTGACAAAATAAGCAAGCTGGGCAATGTAAAGATGCAGATTAATGGCACCAACTTCAAAAAATCAGACTTTACAAGCCTGACCAACAATCCGTTGGAGCTTGTTAACAGGCATACCAGTACTCCGGTAGCTGCAAGCACTGTGATTGATACACTGGTTGTCTTCGGAGACAACACCACAGGAGATGTGAAGTCCATCGATACAGTAATAGGACCTTTTGAAACAGTAATGGATAACCTGAAAATAGAGTACAGAACCGAAGCGGCAGGAGTTGCCAAGGTAAAGATTGTCAAAGCCTCCGACGGAGCTGTGGTCAAGCAGGAAACAGACATAGAAGTGGGAAGCTCCCACCTGTTTATAGTCAACGGGCCTCAGGACCTTGGAGACACAACCATAGCTGATGAAGGTATATTGGTTGAGGTAACACCAAACCAGGTAATAGTGACAAGAAGAATAGCTCCCTATGCAAAATGGGAAAACAACGGATTGCAGCTTACTGTTAAATCTCCTCCCGTTAATATAATTGGGACGAGAAAGGTATATGTTATCAACAGCGATAAAGGAACAGCTTCCTTTAATGTTAACATAACCAACCCTGCAAGTAATCCGCAGATAACCTATATTTCGCCGAGAAACAAGGTTAAGAGAGATTCGGGCATTATCGATTACACAACAGAAAACAAGAATCTTGACAAAGAATATTACAGCTATGTGCCTATAGATGGAGGCACCTTCATAACTATAAACGGTTCCGACTTCAGAAAGAATGTCAAGGTATATATAGATAATAAGCCGGCTGAGATACTGAGCAGGTCAATTAATGAGGATCAGCTGGTGATAAAGGTGCCAAAGGGCACTGAGGCTGACACTGACAGATTGTATAGAGTAGTGGTGGTCAATGAGGATGGAGGCTCAACAGACTCCACTTCAATGCCGAAGCCTCATTATGTAGTATACAAGAAGCCTTCCAGTACACCGATTATAGAGAAGGTACTTCCGGATATGACTTCTGCAAGAGGACAGAACACTGTAAAAATAACAGGAGACGACTTCAGGTCAGGCATTAAGGTATTTATTGACGGTGTAGAGAGTCCTCAGGTAATAGTAGTAAATTACAGGGAGCTTTCCGTAAGGATTCCTGCAAATCTTACCTTCGGCAAAAAGGTTGTACAGGTTATGAACACGGATTACGGCTTCTATGAGAAAAAGGATGCACTGACTATTATCAGCTCGCCTGAAATCAATGAGGTATATGACTACAGAGGCTATAAGATGAGTGATATTGTGTTCTCCATAGAAGGCGGACAGACCATAAAGCTTCTGGGCAAGGACTTTGTGGAAGGCGCTGAGGTAATAGTCGGAGGAATAATGAAGCCTGAGAGTGAGCTTGCAGAAGGAGAGACAGGTATAGAATGCTACAATATCAATGATACTCCCATGGTAATAGTAGGAGGACAAAAGGCTACCGACGTAGAGGTTGAAGGAAGTACAATGCTTACCTTTAAGACACCGGCCGCAAAGGTAGGAGATACAAGCATTATAGTCCTCAACAAGGATGGCGGTGTAAGCAATGTAATAAGCGGAAGCTACCAAAAGCCATATCCTGATTCGCCTTCGGGTTTGACAGTAGAGGTTGTTGATGCAGATACCCTAAAAATAGAATGGGATAAAATAGAAGAAACAAAATATTATGAAGTATATGTCTCCATAAGCAAAAACGGAGATCCCAACAGCAGCTACAAATATCTTGGAAGCATAGTGCCCTATGCAGTTACAGATACAAGACTGAGAAGCTACATTGACGGACTTGAGGCAGGTACCTGGTACAGTATCAGACTGAAATCCGTTAACTCCTACGGAGCATCCAAATTCTCGGCTGCATCAAAATATATAAGAACAAGTGAAATAAAGACAGGCTTAAGCTATCAGGATATTGTAAATGCGGAAAAGCAGTATGAAGAAAACGACGATATACAGATAGGCGGCAATATGCTGAACTATGTAGTGGGTGAAAAATCAATAGGAAACTACGGAACAGGCTTGGTAGTATATTTTGATGAGCCTTCATACAGCTCACTTAATCCAAAATCAGTCGAAATCAACTTTGAATTGATAAAAAAATATCCGAATAATGATATAAGGATAAACGAAAAGGGAATCAAAATAACCATGCTGGCCAATAACCTCATGGTAGAGGAAATGTATGAGGTAGATACCACAAAGCATTCAGACTCCAAGATTTCCCTTACTCTCAACAAGCAGCTGGGCTCAAAGGGAGACGAAATAAGGCTCAGAGTGCCCGCCGGCTACAAGCTCATTACGGATCCATTCAGGATAAAGCTTGAAATGCAGGTGGAAAAGGAAAAAACAGAAATACTGAGCTTTAATGGAGCCATAGAACTCCTGCTGAGCTACTCGGAAGACAAGAAGAAGCTTTACCCCGGAGGAATCTATGTGGCCTTCTATAATTCAGCCAGCAAGACCATGGAGATACTCACCACCACAGAAGCAGAAAGCGCCTCACAATCCTCAGTAACCAGAACAGGGGAATATATGCTGGTGGGAAAGATGAAAAAGTAGATAATAGTTGCGTGGGCACTCTTCGAGTGCATCGAGTTGCGAGTTGCGAGCAAAGACCAGCATAGCCGCACTTAAATCTCGTAACCCGTAACCCGAAACTCGTAACGTGTTAAGGATGTGATTCAATGGATTCCAAAAATCGAATAATTTCTGCAGTTTTGATAGCAGCACTGCTGGTTGCATTACTGCCTATGGTGCTTTTCAGCGAGGACTTTTCCTATGAAGCCATGAATGACGGCAGTGACATAATCAAAAACGCATCCTATACAGATGTGAGCAAGGATGCCAATGTGGACAGCATACTCAAAATGTCCGTGTATTCTGTTATTAGAGAGTATGGAAATACAGCGTATAAACCCGGCAGCAATGCAACAAGGGAAAACCTGCTTGCGTCAATAATAAGAGCAATCGGAAAGCAGGACCAGGCAGTAAAGCTCGGGGATGCCCTGAAGCAGGCAGACAAGGATCTCAGCACCACAGACGCATATCTTCGAGGACATGTGGACGTAGCTGAAAGCAGCGGAATAATAACAGCAGCTGAGACTGCCGATATATCTGTGCTGACCCCGGCTGAGATAAGTGCCATAGAGGCAGAGGTAAACAAGCTTGTAAAGGCTAACTGGAAAATGACATTGGCAGAAAAAAACGCACTGCTGCAGAACAAGAAGGATCAGAAATCCTATGAAAAAGCCTTCAGAGGTGCTGCAACAAGAGAGGAAACGGCAATATGGATAGCAAGGGCATTGAATCTTAAGCCCATAAGCGGTGAAGAGACTATGTCGGTCTATGCCTACTCCGATTGGAAGTCAATGAAGACGGAGAATCTGCCTTATATTGAGGCTGTTCTGCGAAGCGGAATAATGAAAGGCGCATCGGCAGCAAAATTCTCGCCTTCCGGCAGCATTACAAAAAGCGAAATGGCATCCATAATGGATAATCTCACCAATTCAACCTTGGGCTTGCTGGGCTACAAGCTGGGCTACGGAAAGGTATCGAATATTGAAAGAGTAAAAAGTTCAACTGCCTACGGCGACAGTGACATAACAACAATATCCATTCAGACTCCGAACGGCGACAATATAGAAATATCAGTAAACAACAAAACCCAAGCCTTGCCGGTTATCAAGGCAGGCAAGGTCGGCAGCCAGACATTGCTGTCACAGGGTGATGTAGTGGAGTATACCATTTCAGATGATGAAAATGCGCTGCTGCTGCATGTAGGCAAATACAAGGAGATAAGCGGAAGCTTTGACGGCTACGATCCCGTAAAAGGAGAAGTCAGCCTTACGGACAGCAGCTTCAAAAAATATACACTTAAGGTTATGCCTGATACTTTGATAAAAGCAGGAGGAGTTCCGGTAAACATAACTAAGGCGCCTGCAGGAACTGGGATGACTGCAATTTACAATGGCAATACACTGAAATCCATGGACCTCCAGGAATCCCCCGAGAATATCAATGCAGAAGAAATGTATGTAAAAATACTGTTTGCTGATACTATGGGCAACATAATAAAAATAGCAGATGAAAACGGAAACAGGCAGTACCTCAATATGACAGACAGCGTCAGCGTCAGTGTCAACGGTCTGGCCTCAAGCGTCGATGCCATAGGCTTCGATCAGGATGCCCTATTGAAGGTTTCTGACGGCAAGGTTGTGGAGGTCAACATTTACACCGATATGCCTGAGGAAAACCCCGAAAGACAAATTATATTCACGGGAAGAGTAAGGGAAATTGTCGGTGAAAACATTATAATCACAAAGGATGCAGAGCCTGATAAGCAGGAAACCTACATCATAAATGACAGCACAGCGGTATACAAAAACGACGAGACAACCTCAAAAAGCAGCATTAAGCAGGGAGACAGGATAAAAGCATATATAAGCTCGCTTCAGGATAATTATATTACAAAGCTGGAAGTGCAGGGCGAGGGACTTTTGATGAAGAACATATATAAGGGTGATCTTCAGGAGGTCAACAGCAGAAGCGGTGAAATAGTTCTGTCAAATGTATATACCTATGGTTATTATGACTGGGTAAAGGTAAGTGATTATGTAAGGCTCGAGGTGGCAGATTCTCCGAAGATATACAAAAACGGAAGCGCACTGAAGCTTTCTGACCTGGAAAAGAATATAGGAAAGACACTGTATGCTGCATCCAAAGAAAACTACGGCGATGAAGAGCTTGTCCATATAGTTATGAAGGAAGGCTATGAGGATGCACTGTATAAGAAGATAGACGACATCAAATGGACTGCAAACCAGATGACACTGTCCGACGGAAGGCTGGTAAGCTTTACTGAAGGCGCAATAATCATAAAGGACGGCAGACTGCTGGATACTCTTGACCTGACAGAAGACAGCTCAGCTTTCATTATTCAGAACAAATCCTTTACCGGTATAGGAAGCGCACCAATAATAAGTCTGGACAGCTTCAACGGCTTTTTGGACTACAAGATAAGCAAGGGCTATCTGCACAATATGGGAGAAGACTATTACTCTATTGAAAACAGCTACCGAATGACAAATAACTCCTGGGAAAAATACGCTGAGATGAACTTCTATTTCAGTGATGATACATTCATAATGGACAGTGTAAAGGAAAATGGACCTATAACAGCAGATAAATTTGCAGAGAGCAGATTCAAGCCTTACACCTATACCTGGCCGAACTATGAGACTGCCGGCTACAACAGCGAATCGCACAGTGACGATCAGTACCATAAGAACTATTCGCTGAAAAACACTGCTTACTATCACGAGCATTGTCTGATATATACCATAACGGATGCTTACGGAAACTCACAGGCTATAAATATATTCAAAAAGGACAAGGAATCCTTTAACCCGCTTTATACTCATACAGACAGAATGATAACAGGAAAGATAAGCAGTCTTGATATAGACAACGAACTGCTGTCCATGAAGCAGGTAATGGACTACAGCTCTGTATACGAGACCTGGCAGCCTGTAAAGGCTGAAGTTCCCATAGATCTGGGCAGGGTAATAATACTCAAGAATGACAAGATAATAGAGCCTGAAGACCTGGCTGTAAATGACAGCATATATGTACTGGCAAATGAGGGATATGCGATATTCATTATTGTTCAATAGATTGAACAGTTGCGAGTGGCGAGAAGCTGCTTATGCTAAGCAGCCATGTTGAGAGTGAGTAGAAAGGCTTCGAAAGAATACTTGATTCTCGTAACCCGAAACTGATAACTGGAGGTACAGTTCCATGAAAAAAATAATATCAATAATTTTAATATTCAGCATGTGTATTATTCCCGTCTTTGCCGGTTATGGTTATGAGCCTGGCATCACAGGAGATATGACCTCTACAAAAAATGTGTACAAGTACAAGGAGGTTGTGTTTCTCACAGGAGAGCCCATATTGCTGGACGGAACAGTCAAGGTTACCGAAAGCGGGGACGGTGGCAAAACAACATTGGAATACAAGCTTTCCAATGCTGCAAAGCAGGCTTCTCTCAGCAGAAAAATAGTATATCTGAACACAAAGGAGACCAGTGATGCGGACAAGCAGATACTCCATAACAGTACCCTGGATCCAAAGTTCGCAGAAACAATCACAATAGGCTCAGAAAGCTTCAAGCTTACAGAATATCTTTTCAGCAGGTCGGGCATCACCGATGACAAGCCTATTATCAAATACAATGTTTCCAACTGGAACGGCAGAAAGGTGTATCAGAGAGGCACCTCAGGCGAGGTAGTGATAGATATCAGTACCGACCAATACGGCTACAACAACTATTGGAGCAATACAGAAACTGCAATAGTGGCAAATACCATAACGTACAGATACAAGGAAAATGACAGCGACACCCAGTACAGTGAAATTGTCGGAACTGCGGAATATGCAGTATCAAACTCCACCACGAAATACCTTCAGTATGTGTCCAATGAGCCGGTGGATATCAGCTTCAAGGGAGGCTATATATTGAAGGAGGCTCAGGACAACATAGTAATGTATCTGTATGATGTACCCGTAATGGAGAGCTGGAAGCCAAACGGGAAAAGAAATAAAGGCAGAGACAGCTATAGGATGACCACCGTACCTACTCAGACCAGGCTTTATGCACCAAGCATAACAGACGTGTCCGCAAGCTATTGGGCTGCAGAATATGTCCAAAGCGTGGCTTCGCTGGATATCATAACACCGGAAGGCGGATATTTCAGACCTCTCAGCTATATCAGCAGAGCGGAGTTTGCAAGAGCAATGGTTAGAGCAGCCAATATCAAGGAGCCTGCAGAAAAGGAATATACGATGAAGTTCATCGACGTAGAGAAGAATCATCCGTATTACTCCTACATCAGAACGGCAGCTTATGCCAACATAATGGGCAGCAAGGGCAACAACAGATTCAGCCCCGACGACTATCTGACAAAGGTCGAAGCACTTACAATAATAGTTCGTGCAATGGGACTTGAGAACTCTGCTGATGAAAGCAGTACAAGCACACCCTTTGATGATGACTATCTGATACCCGCCTGGGCAAAGCGATGTGCAAACGTAGCACTGAGAATGGGGCTGGTAAAAGCCGATGAAAACAATGAGCTTGACCCCAACAGGCTTTTGACAAGAGCTGAATGCTCAGAAATGATAAGCAACTTTATAAAATACCTTCAGTATGATATAAAGAGCGAATACAGAGAAAAGATTATAAATTACGGACGATAGGAGATGGAGCAATTGAACAAAAGACGACTTAAGCTAGGACTTATAGTTATATTGATATTATCCCTCATTGCAATACCTGTAATAGCAGAGGAAACTGCATCTGAAATAGGCGAAAAAATATACAGCTTTATACAGATAATCAAGGAAGTATACTACAAGGATGTCGATTCGGACAAACTGGTGGAAGCAGCCATAAAGGGTATGTTCCAGAGTCTTGACCCTCACAGTGAATACTACAACCAGAAGGAATACAGTGAATTCATAGCTGATGTTTCCGGTGAGTTCGGAGGAGTAGGTATAGTTGTAGAGAAGAAGGACCATATTACGGTTGTAGCTCCCATAGAAGGAACTCCCGGTGAAAGGCACGGCTTCAAGCCCGGTGACGAGATAATTTTCGTGGATGATACAGACATCTCTGATTATTCACTTGAAGCAGCAGTTGATTTGATCAGAGGTGAGCCCGGCACAACAGTGAGACTGGGTATAATGAGAAAAGGCTCTGCCGAAATCATTTACATTGATGTTGTGAGAGAGATTATAAAGGTAAATCCCGTAAAATTTGAGATAAAGGAAGACAACATAGGCTATATCAGAATATCACAGTTCAACGAGCAGTCCTTTACAAAGTTTAAGGAAGCCCTTGAGCATATGAATGAAAATAATGTAAAAGGAATCATAATAGACGTAAGAAACAATCCCGGAGGTTTTCTGGATGAGGTGACCAATATATGTAAGCAGCTTATACCGGCGGGACCTATAGTGCATATTGATTATAAGGACAGCAGAGAAACCATCAGCGCTGCACTGCCAAAGGCTCCATACAAGATAGTAGTGCTGATGAATGAAGGAAGTGCCTCTGCCTCAGAGATATTGGCCGGTGCAGTAAAGGATTCGGGAACAGGAATACTGGTAGGTGAGAAGACCTATGGTAAAGGTACCGTGCAAAGCATATTCCCTCTTTTTGGAGCAGGAGCAGGCGGAATAAAGGTAACTACAGCCCAGTACCTGACACCTTCGGAATATGCCCTTGACGGAAAGGGTATTGAGCCTGACGTTAAGGTATCTGCCGAGACCCCGGACTATATCGAAAAGAATTACTCTCCCATAAAGGCTGACAGAAATCTCAAAAGTGTAACTGTAGGTCTTGATGTACAGGGAGCTCAGCAGAGACTCCAAAAGCTTGGATATGAAATAAAGGAAGCAGACGGAATATACAAATACGACACCAGACTTGTAGTTATGCAGTTTGAAAAGGACAACAAGCTGACTGTAGACGGAATACTGGAGCCGGAAGAGCAGCAAGAGCTTATAAGGCTTTTCGATGAAGCGATGGCAAAGGAAGACGTACAGCTTGATGCAGCAATGGAGGAAATGAGAAAGCTGCTGAATGAGTAGCCACCAGCCGCCAGCACGGTGGCAAGAGTAAGAAGCTTAAGACCGGGTAAAGAATCCCGGTCTTTATTTTTTTGCCGGCGGGTCCCAACCTGGCTGCTATAAGCCGGAAGCTACCCAAGCATGCTAAAAGTAATTATTGATTACAATATCGGATTGTGGTATTATCTAACCATATGATTAGCGTAATAATCTCGCAACATTTTGTGCACCAGGGACGGTTCCTGACGCATGATAACCCTAATTTGACACAAAAGAGGTGAAAAAATGCCAAGGCAGGCAAGAGCTATAAGTCCATCTGATTATTATCATGTTATAATGAGAGGAAACAACAGGGAGAATATTTTTGCTTATACTGAGCAAAAGAATTTTTTTATAAATCTTTTAAAGGAGCAATGTATTGATGGATTAGCAGAAATCTCCGCATATTGCATTATGGACAACCATGTTCACATAGTCACAAAAACAGAGATTGGAGACCTTGCAAAAGCAGTCAAAAGCATTAATACAAAATATGCTATGAGGTTCAATACACAAAGAAATAGGGTAGGACATGTGTTTCAAGACAGGTTTAAGAGCGAAATTATAAAAGACGATAAGCACCTGCTTCAAGTTGTAAGATATGTTCATAATAACCCGGTTAAAGCCAAAATGGTTAAAGCAGCCTGTGACTACAAGTATAGCAGCTATAATGAGTACATAAATGAAAATGTAATAATAAGCAGTATACAGAAGAAATTCATAATGGAATATTTCTCTGATAGTACTGCACAGTTTATAGAGTACCATTTGGCATCAGATGACAATGAGTATTTAGAAACTAAAGAGGATATTCAAAAAATGCGAGAAGAGAAAGGACAAGAAATAATTTCAGACTATATTTTAGCAAAAGGTTTGAAGGAAGGTAAGCAAGTTATTGCAAATGCAGTATATCTTGAGGAACTGACTTATGAGCTGTTGACGAAAAGCAGGCTTAGTCATAGGCAGATTGCAAGCCTCTTGGGTGTTGGCAGGGGTATTGTACATTATGTGAAATTGGAGAAAAATAGCAGAGCTTAGTGAGTTGAGCTTATGTGGAAAAGATTGGAGTGGATATTATGAGTAAAAAAGTGTTGATATCAATTATTTTGGTAATTGCTTTAGTATCGCAAGGTGCTTTAGCTCATGCGGAAGGAACCGTCCCCAGTGCAAAAGTCGGTGATATCATAGGCAACGTCCTTGAAACGGATATAGTTGCCAAGATAAACGGCTATAAGATACCCTCAGTTAATATTGACGGCTATATGGCAGTATACGCTGCTGATTTGAGGAATTACGGCTTTGATGTCATATGGGACGAAGAAGCCAGGACGGTACAAATATCCTTCAATCCCGATAAGAGCTTTACACCAATGACAGTGGCAGACAAGGTATATGTCATAGTGGGAAAGAAACTCGGCAATATACTTTATACCGATATAAAGACGTACTTCCCGACAAGAGAAATAGGAGCCTTCAATCTGGATAACAGAACAGCAATATATTTCAAGGACCTGGTAGACTTTGGAGTAGTGGAGTATAACAATGATACAAGGACATCAAGCCTTACAGTAAAGAGCAATACTGCAGGCAGCGTATATCATCCTGTGCCGGAGCTTTTGGTGGATGATAATGAGCTTTGGGCAAGAACAGACATTAAGAATCTAGTGAGTACATATTATTTCACTGCTGATCCTGAGAATAAGAGGCTGATATATACCTTTGAACCGTACTATAAGGACTATATACTTGATGAAACTTATAATCCTGAAATAAACAAACAGGTGTACAACCTTGTAAAGTCGCAAATAGAGGATGGTTTTTTTGTAGGGAGCACACTTGTGACTGATGTCCCGATGAACGGTTATGAATCAGGAAACCTAGTGCATGTTTGGTTATCCAAGGATAGCGTTTATGGCATGAACAATTCATATTATTTTGCTTTTACTTTCTTTGAAAATAACAATTTGGAGTTAAGCAGACTTGACAAAAACTTCAGCGATAATAGCTTTGTGAAGCTGGATTTATCAAGACTTTGGTGGGAAAGAGATGATGAAGGGAACTTATATATGCCAAGTATGAGTGGATGGGTTGTAGAAAAATACGCAGTTAAATTAAAAAAGTCTTTAATGACTCTGTTTGGTGAAGAAACAGGTAAGCAGCTATATGATTATGTGGTAGACATATATGAGAAGCAGAGAACTACAGACGACTATAATAACAAATCTTTTACAAAAGTCATAGATGGTGTTCAGATAGACTTACAGACGGATGATTCTGCTCGTCTAAATTTTTATTTCTCATTTTTGAAATAGGGTGATAAAAAATGAAAATCAAAGAAAAGATAGCTTTATTATTAGTGATAATAATTTTGTTTAGTATCTTCCCAATAACAGAGAATCAAGCTGAATCCTTTAATAATGATGATGATTTTCTACGATATCTAACAAGTGTCGGAGCACCACTAATCAATGACAATAGTAAGCCTGCGAGCAGGACTACCTTCAATATATATGGCTTAATAGTTTATGGAGAAATCACAGAAGTTAGCTCTAACCCCAAATGGTACAATCCTGACACAAAGAGAGAAGAGTATAAATGGTTAGGTTGGGACCGTACAGGAGAGCTTGTAACAAACACATATTACAAGAATACTGCAAGAGGCTCAAAAACACCGGCTGAATGGGAATATGTAGTAGTTGATCCGTTAGGCGTTTCCTGGCAAGCACAAATGGATGACGACCAAAAGCTGCACATGCAGAATTCAGATTTGTCCTATGAAGGCATAACATATCCTGGTCTTACAGCTACTAGCAGCAAACTAAGTGGTGGTAAAGCAAAACTACAGACAATGGCAACAATATTATCGGGTTTTTCTATCTATACTTTGCATCATGGCAATAATGGAAGCCAGTGGTATGCAACCTTAATGGGACCACCTATGGGCGGTAATACAAATTTGACTATGGGTTTGACAACTTTTGATGATAATAATAATGCTACAGATTATTTTGAAATGGAAGGCAATAGCATTACTATAAAAGCTACTGCTGTAACAAATGTTATTCTTGACGGTCCATATGTGAAACCAAAGCATATGAGAACAGTACAAGCATGGTTTAAGACAGGTGATTATACTGAGGTTAACGGTGAAACAACTGCAACACATACCAGGGAACTTACTTTTTACAGGGATAATCTTAATCCAGGTATGAACGACGTTAAGATATATAGTTACGGCTATGCAGAATCAACCTTTGGTGATATATGGGCGGAAGTAAGTAAGACAAAAACCATCAAAATAAACGTATTATCCCCTAACCCTACCCTTACAGCAACAATATCAGCCAAAGAAAATTTCACGGGCGATGAGAAGATAAAGCATGTCAGCGGCAACATTACTGTAGATTTATCCCTATCAGGAACACTCAGCGGATACACCAACACAGCCAATATAAAAGGCTGGAGACTTATGGGGAAGTTTTCAGACCAAACAACTCCCGTAGAATGGGAGCCCTCCTCATCAGGACTTACTAGCGCAGGTACAGCTGAATACAGTAAAACCTTCCAGATGGCAGTAGCAAACACAAAAATAACTGAAAAGCTTGCTTCGCAAAAGACATTCAAGCAATCATTCGAGGGTAAGGTAAGAGTAGAGTTCATAAAGCCTGTAATCACTTCAACCGGTACAATAACCTATCTTGAAGCCGACCTTTCCGATTATGTAGATATTTACAGAGATTCAGGACTTGCAGAATATACCTTCTATAAAGACTCAATTTCCCCTGAAAACAAGGTTGGTGACGATGAACAGATAATTGAAAAAAGCCCATATAAAATAAATGTTGCCACTCCATATATAGGACAAACAAATGGAATAAGATACACCACCATAAAAAGCATCAGCTACAGCGGAGATGCAGTAAGTGCTCCCGGTACCTGCAGCAATGGAACCAACATCACATTATCGAAGCCACAGAAAAACCTGAAAATAGATGTAGTATTTGAAAGCCCTGCTGTACCGGTCATAGAGCCCATACCACAGCCTCAGCCTCCCGTAAATAAACCTCCTCTTGCGTTCATTGATGCACCCAATTATGTATATGCCGGTGATGATTTTGAGTTCGACGGCTCAACCAGCCGGGATGAGGATGGAAGCATAGTAAGCTATGACTGGCTGCTTCCGGGAGCAAACACACCAACAAGCACTGCTTCAGGTGGAGAGACATGGTTTACTGACGGAGGGGACAGAGATATTACTCTTACGGTAAGAGACAACGGAGGAGCAGAAGGTACAGCCACAAAAACTATACATGTACTGCCGCCTATACCTGTAGCTATTATGAAAGCTCTCGGCAACCTCAAAGAAAATAGGAAGGTTGTTCTCGATGCTTCTGCATCACGTGGGCAGGGTCATTATCCCATAAAATGGAACAGTACAGTGCTGACAGTCAATGCAGTGTCAGGTGGTACCAATGAGGACATACGCTACCACGGCATACTCAACGGTAACATGACCAAGGATGTGCTTTTCAGAAAAGCAGGCCAGTACAAGGTCAATCTCCATGTGTGGAATGAGAAGAACTGGGGAACAGCAGAAATAATCGTACCAATAGCACCAGACCTGGCACCTGTGGCTGACTTCTCCATAGCGACAAAGCATGTAAGGAATGAGAGTGGCAGTGCAATACTGGAGCTTATGGATACGTCATATTCACCTGACGGCGATACAATAGGCACAAGACTATTGTATGTATACTATGACTCTGACAACAACGGAGCCTTTGATGACCAGTACATAGTAATAAATACCGATAACTATACCGACGGAGTAACACAGGCAGTAATGGCACCCTGGGGAGAGCTGCTGGAGGTCACAGTCAACAAGCCCATAGACAAAGCCCTTTCCTTCAATATAGAGACCACCAGTGTCGGCAGATTCAAGTTCAACCTGCATGTCAGGGAGCAGTTCGGACAGGACACTATATCTGAGTTTGTCACAGAGGCAGACTATCGCACTGACGACACCTTTCTGGACAAGCCCGAAAGTGAAAAAACAGTAGAGGTAATCAACATTGCTCCTGTTACAGACGTAACCATGATAGACAGAAAGACCGTAGACCTTGTTGTTCTCACTGACTATACAGGCGCAAAATTGGCAGATTTGCAGAGCAAGCTTAATTCTCTAAAGGCAGCACAGCTTGAAAACAATTTGGATATAAAATTCACCATAGTAAATAACAGTACAAAGATAGGTACACAGCAAACCAATATTACTATGCGACAGTATGGGCGTATGATGAGGTTTCCATATTACAAAACAGGTTGGTTCCAAGACTATAGTACAGGACAGACAACTACCTATAACAACACGTATGTGGAAAATAGTACTCCTTATGAAAGCTGTATTGTGGCTGATGGTGACCCATTACCATCGTTTACAAAATCAAATAATTTCTCATGGAATAAGTCAGTATCAGCAGGAGAATACTTTTCTCCTTACCTATCGTACATTTATGATGAATATCGATTTTATGATCCGAATAATTACGGCGGAACAGTAATGACAAACCAAATAAGCTATATGGCTGTCTGCCCCTGGTGGGGTCAACAGTGGACATATACACTGTACGGAAATCCATATCCAAGCTTAGATAATTGGTGGACTCAAATAAACAGTTGGCAAGAACAAAAAACCTCTGACATATATGCTCTTGATTATAACAGTCTCAACAGTATCACCTTCAGAAGCAATGCAGAAAGACACATGCTCATAGTATCCGACAACACCAATACCATAAGCTACAACAAAACCTTCGGCAGCTACTATCCTTTTGCAAATCTCAGGAAGGACAACCTGCTGAAGTACATACAGCTAAATAACATGAACTTATCCATGGTAATTCAAAACAGTGTTAAAAGTATCAACCTGAGCAGCTACACATTACAAAGCAATAACAGTATCATAAGCTACACCAATACAAGCAGCAAACAGGATATGACGCTGGATGAGCTTATAAGCTACGCACC
Organism: Bacillota bacterium; assembly: GCA_049322695.1. GTDB lineage: Bacteria > Bacillota > Clostridia > Lutisporales > Lutisporaceae > CALGKJ01. The sequence goes on from JBMORW010000009.1 coordinate 105,001, forward strand.
GCAGGATGCAAAGCTATATAATACCGGCAATGTTGACAGAGCCTTGACGGATATAGCCTACGGCAATACAAAGCCGTCAAGTAACCTCGTAGACATAGTGGTAGCCACAGACTATACTGGCAGCAAGCTTACAGAACTAAATAACAGGTTATCATCATTGCAAAACTCATTATCTGGCAATAACTATGATGTGTCTTATACCGTATTTGACACTGCAGATGCAGTGGCAATAGGGACTGGAACTACATCTAACATTAAAGTCTTTGCCGCAAGGAGTAACACAATAATTCAGAAATCAAATGAAACTCTTGCCTGCGGATTAAACTCCGGCGGTCAGATAGATGACAGCTGCTATTATGTACAGACAGGCTGGCATTATGACAGATATGAGGATTACTATTACCCTACATACACTTACTATAATCAACATATTTCCACTCCCAAAACAATAAACATAAGCAATATTAAAAAAGTAGATTCAGACGGAAATATGGTATTTTATCTAAAAAATGATGGAACACTGTGGGTAACAGGCACGGACAATGGTTATTTTGGCACAATAACCCCAGAAGGTCAGACAAAGTTCACTACTCCGACACAACACCCATTTGGTTTAGGTGTTACTGATTTTAGCATAGGATGGAATGGTATACTCTTTCAAAAGGGAAACAGTATTTTTGTAATTGGTGAGAATAGCTATTACAAATATGGAGTGGGAGAAGCTGTTCAGCGTTATACTACTCCAACAAATATTTATTCTGGTTCAAATATAACTTCTGTATCAATGAGCGATGCAGCCCTTTTTATAGTCGACAATGGCAGACTATATGGAGCTGGTTATCGACCATATTTGGGTATAGGAAGTAGCGAAGGAACGTCCGCATCTTATCGTCAACAAATCACCAATTTCACAGACGTAAAGAAAGTATTAACCAATGGCTCACGCACACTTATTTTACGTGATGACGGTACTGTATGGGCAACCGGGGATAATTCCAGTGGTTCTCTTGGTGTCGGCGGTACTGATTATAAATATTCATTTACACAGGTTCAAAATCTATCTAATGTGGTAGATATATACCTTGGTTATAGACATTGTGCTGCAAAAACAAAAGACGGAAATTTTTATATTTGGGGAGATAATGGCGGTGGTCAAATACGGGGTTATATTGGATATTCAAATACTTATTCAACACCGATAGACCTGGATTCTCTCATTGCTTCTTTAGGCATAAACGAAAAAGTAAAAGAGGTGTCACTAAGCAACAATCAAACCTTCATAACCACAATGAGCGGCAAAATTTATGCAACAGGAACCAACTCATATGGACAACTGGGACTTGGATACGTGCACAATTACACTGACAAATACGAAAAACTTAATGTTGAGGAAAGCATGCAAGTAAATATCAATGCTCCAGACACCGCAGCAATACTGAATTACCCAGTCAGAGACAATTCAAAAAGATACTTCATAACAGCTTTTGAGGGTAGTGGTGTAGACTATTCAGGTTCATATGGAAGTTATTATGGGTTTGGAAGTCTTACGACAAACTTTGCAGACCAGCTGAAAGCTAACGGATACGAGTTCTTTGGAACAGCAAAAGAAGATATTAAAAACTTCAAACTGACTTCACCAAGTATAAGTGCGACAATACAAGACCTATCTTTAAATCAGCTGCTGTCCAAAAACACAGAAGGCGGAGGCTGGTACAGCGGCTTTGCCAAAATAGCAGATGTGATACAAAACCGTTATAAGCAGCCGTATATAGACACCTCAAGTGATGTCCTGACTGTTATTATGGGCGAACCTATAGAATACAGAGCCTTTTACAGTGACTATGAAAACGATATGAGATATGCTGACAGGTGGACTTATGAGCATGACGAGACATACTTTGAGAACAGTCTGGGAAAAGCCATATTCCACAATATACCTCAGACACTGCCCATCAGTATGTTTGATAAGCCGGGGTATTACAATGTAAAATACTCGGCTCGTGACAACCCGAAGGATGATGATAATTTTGACAGCTACAGACTATGGTCCAAGGAAGCAGCAATACCCATGATAGTGCACAGGCGGCCCATAGCGGAGTTTTCGCTGGGAATGAGCTACAACAGCAGCATGGGGCAATTTGTCCCCCATATAAGCGAAACAAGCTACGACCTGGATCACATGTCTCAGCCTGACCGTGGTATAGTGGAAAAGGAATGGCGCTGGAAGCTCAATACAGATACGGTATGGCAGCTGGGACAGCCAGCCGTAATAGAGCGGGGCAAGCTATATCTGGTGCAGCTGCGTGTAAAGGATATGGAGGGCGCCTGGTCTGCAGAGCTGGTAAAGGATATCGGCATACCTGATATATTTGTAGAAGCTATGCCCCAGTATAGAAGCTGGAGCAATCAGGATGTAAATGTCAGCGTCATAAGCGGGGTAATAGGTGCAGCCTTCAGCTATATACAGTATCGCTGGACAAACAGTACCGCAAAGCCTGCAAGCGGCTGGTCGACCATGTATCAGCAGAGCTTCAGCCTTACACAAAGCTCCACAGGCATACATTATCTGCATCTTGAGCTGGTATGCACCAATGGTACGAGATACTACATATACAGGGGTCCCTATCAGATAGATAAGATTGCACCTGTGATAGTTCCTGATATGCCAAATGCAGAAACCAGTGAGCCCCTTAATCTCAATGTAAATGTATCGGACATAGGCGGAAGCGGTCTCAAGCAGGTAAGCTACAAATGGTCCTTAAGCGATATAAAGCCTGCAGAGGGCTGGAACACTGCCTATGGAAGCTTTTCTACCCTGCAGCAGGACAACGGCATATGGTATCTGCATGTTGAGGCGGAGGACAATGCGGGCAACATCACCTACGGCTGTCTGGGAAGCTACAAGGTCAACACCTGCAAGCTGGAAGGCTTCAGAGTGGTCATGGTGAGAGACCTGCATCTGGAAAGCTATTACTATAATGATGCTACAGGCAAATTCACAGACAGGCCAATATATGCAGAGGATATGGCGGTAGACGGCTCCAGCTTCGGCAGCGGCTTTATAGACAGCCTTACCAAGGGCTATATGTTTGAGTTTGAGATAGATTCCACCGGATTTAACGATGCTTTTGACACAATAGAGATAGAGCCGCATTTTTATACCTGCGACAGCTTCAGCCGTGACTCTGATGAGCGGGAGCTGTACTGGGAGGACGGGCGTCACAGACTCTGGAAGGCAGGAGAAAGCGGACATGCACCCTGGAAAACCATAATACTGCGAGCGGAAAACAGAACAATAACAGACACACATAAGGCTGTCTGGAGAGGAAGCTACCTGATACCGGGCACAGCCTGGGCAGTACCTGTGGGCACTTCAGCAGCCGATGCCAAAGCTCATAACCTCAAAAGAGATATAATAGTAAGCTTCCAAATAAAAGGCTTCAAAAACAGCGAGCTCAAATTTGACTACACTCAAGACCAATGGCCCATAGAAGCCCCAAACCCAAGACACCCGTATAAAATAGGGGATGTGATAAGGTATGGATGGGACAAGAACTGTCTTGACGACAAGAAGGTAATCAGAAATAGATAGTAACAGTTTTTGTTGCGGGTTACGAGTGCCGCTTATACTAAGCAGACGAGTTGCGAGAGTTGAGATAGGCATTGGTGCACTAAAACAATAAACAGAGGTGAAAAATGAGTAGAAGTAATTTTATGGAATTGAAAGTATTGCAGGATGCTAAAGAAATAGCAGTAATAATTTGTTAGATCACAGAAGAATCTAGATTGAGCAGAGATTACTCATTATAAGAGCAAATTAGAAGATCTGCTGTTAGCATAGCCAGCAATATTGCAGAAGGAAATGATAGAGAATCTAATAAAAAATTTATCAGGTATCTGTATATCTCAAAAGGCTCTGGTGCTGAGTTGGCTACACAGATTATTACAGCTAAGGATATTGGTTATTTAAGTAATGAAGTCACTAGCAAGCTTATTCAAACGATATCAGCAAATTCAAGGATGATAGGTTTATTAATATAATCACTGAGTGGTAAAGAATAAAATAAAATAAAAAAAGCAATGAATAAACATTGCTTTTTTGCTTTATTTTTAGTACAATAAACAAGTTAATGAAAAAATATTAAAAAAAGACATACTTCGACTTAGTATACCATATTTAACGTTGGAATTTAATAATACTATATAAATAACTTAATGTCAATACTTGCTCTAGAATTTATTTTATATTTTAGAATAAAGGTGAGCAAGCTAGAATCACAATAATTGACAATGCTCCGGAGAAATACTTAGGAAAGCTCGCAACCCGAAACTCGAAACCAAAAACTAACATCGCTTTCACTTTTTTAAATAAATTATTTTCATTGGAGGAAAAAATAATGAACACAAATTGTACCAAATACATCTTCGTTACCGGCGGTGTTGTGTCGTCACTGGGTAAGGGCATTACGGCTGCATCCCTGGGAAGGCTTCTGACCAGCCGCGGGCTAAAGGTGGCACTGCAGAAGATTGACCCTTATCTCAACATCGACCCGGGTACAATGTCCCCTTATCAGCATGGTGAAGTATTCGTTACAGACGACGGCGGTGAAACAGACCTGGATTTGGGACATTATGAGAGATTTACGGATATCAGTCTGACCAAGAACAGCAACGTAACCACAGGCAAGATATATTGGTCCGTCATAAGCAAGGAGCGCAAGGGCGACTATCTGGGAGGAACTGTTCAGGTCATACCTCACATTACAAATGAGATTAAGTCAAGAGTATACAGGGTAGCCAAGGAATCCGGCCCTGACGTGGTTATCACCGAAATAGGCGGTACAGTCGGCGACATAGAGAGCCTGCCGTTTTTGGAGGCCATAAGACAGATAAAATATGAAGTTGGAAGAGAAAATGTACTTTTTGTACATGTCACACTTGTACCCTACCTGTCCAAGGCAGGGGAGCTGAAGACCAAGCCTACGCAGCACAGCGTTAAGGAGCTCAGGAGCATAGGTATTCAGCCCGACATAATAGTATGCCGTACAGAGCAGCCTCTTAACAGGGATCTCAAGGACAAGATAGGTCTTTTCTGCAATCTTGACGGTGAGTCAGTAGTGCAGAATCTGGATGCCGATAATCTATACGAGGTTCCTCTCATGCTGTATAAGGAAGGACTGGATAAACTGGTCATAAAGAAGCTTGGGCTCAAATGCGGAGAAGCTGATCTGGCTGAGTGGAAGGAAATAGTGAACAAGATAAAGTCACCTAAGCATAAGGTTACAATAGCGCTGGTAGGCAAATACGTGGAGCTGCACGATGCATACATGTCCGTAGCAGAAGCTCTGGGACACGGGGGTATCGCCAACGATTCCAAGGTAGAGATACGCTGGGTGCACTCAGAGGAAATCACAGAGAACAATATAGAAGAATACCTGAAGGATGCAGACGGCATCATAGTACCGGGAGGCTTCGGCCCGAGAGGCATAGAAGGCAAGATACTCACTGCAAAATATGCCAGAGAGAATAAGATACCGTACTTCGGAATATGCCTGGGTATGCAGGTACAGGTAATAGAATTTGCAAGAAACGTACTGAAGCTGGAAGCGGCACACAGCACAGAGCTGGATGAAGAAACACCCTTCGGAGTCATACATCTCATGCCGGAGCAGGAGGATATAGACGAAAAGGGCGGCACAATGAGACTGGGCATATACCCCTGCAAGATAGCCGAAAGTACAAAGGCTCTGGAAGCCTACGGCGAAGAGCTGATTTTTGAGAGACACAGACACCGCTATGAGTTCAACAATGAGTTCAGAGAAGCAATGGTGAAGAAGGGTCTCACCATAAGCGGCCTGTCACCGGACGAAAGGCTTGTAGAGATGGTGGAGCTCAAGGAGCACCCATGGTATGTGGGAGTACAGTTCCACCCCGAGTTCAAGTCAAGACCAAACAGACCGCACCCGCTATTCAGGGAGTTTATAAGGGCAGCATTAAGTTTGCGATTAAGTAAGTAGAGCGGGTACGCTACTGGCTACTGGCCACTGGCTTATCTCTTCTGTAAAGCTCTTAAGTGAATATATGATATTTAAATATCCTCAGGAGGCAATGCCCTGAGGATATTTTACTTGTTTAAAGAATACATGGTTATCTCAGTTCTCAAGTTCTTTTGCTGACAATCAAATATTTGTAATTTCAATTAACATTTATTACCTGCTTATGGTATAATAACCTTAATTATATATAAGGAAGTGATACTTTGGATACAGAAACCAGACAAATGTTTAAGCTGATACTGGATAAGTTTGAAAAAATAGATGAGAGATTTGATAGTATTGATGAAAGATTTAATAAGGTGGATGAGCGTTTTGACAAATTCGATTTGCGAATGGATTGTCTAGAAAATGAAGTCAAGGAATTGCGATTGGAGCTGAAAGATGGCATCAAAGGACTAGATGGCAAGATGCATTTTATCTATAATATGCTTTCCTCAGATATAAATGAGCTTAAGACTAATCCAAAGTCAAGATATTCTATTATAAAGGAAGATTAGCTATGAGCAGTACAAGCTATAAAGAATTAGAAGTATGGAACAAAGCCAAAGATTTAGCAGTGCAGATATATAAGTTGACAAATCAAGGTGAGTTTGCGAAAGATTATTCTCTAAAAGATCAAATTAGAAGATCGGCAGTAAGCATACCCAGCAACATTGCAGAAGGTAATGATAGAGAATCCGAAAAAGAATACGCAAGGTTTCTTTATATTGCAAAGGGTTCTTTATCAGAGCTACAAACACAACTAGTTATTTCTAAAGAAATAGGTTATATAGATGAAGAGACTTTTAAAGTGGTAGACAGTGAATGCAACTCAATAGGTAAAATGCTAGGTAAGTTTATCAAGACCCTATGCAAATCAAGAGAGTAAATAAATACTTCGAAGAAACACAAGAAGAAAAGAGCCAGTAGCGAAAGCCCCCGGTCCCCTGTCGCTTATCCCACCCTATGTGCCCGTAACACTTCTAAAAGCACAACTAAACAAATCTACAAAGTCCATCCAAAGTAGAAGCCAGCAGCCAGCAGCCAGCAGCGAAACCCCCCCTTAACCCTCCCAGACATAATATCTACCACCCCTTGTATCTGTAATACTCCCGTAATATAAGATATTGTATTTTACATTTCTGTTACATCTGCTTGGAAGATATTGAATATATAAACACGTATTGCTATAATGTGTAATAGGTGCTAGGTACGTAGTCCTATGAATTGTGTTTGTAACCACTCGCAGCTCATAACTCGTAACTGGCAACCAAATGTACATACATTATGAGGAGGTCGATTTAATGAAGAAACTTCTAGCACTTCTTCTTGCGTTGACGTTAACATTCTCAATGTTGACAGTTGCATTCGCAGACGAAGAAATAGGCGCAGAAGCAGCAACTTGCGAAGCTCTTGGAATGCTCCAAGGCGCAGGTGACGGTGTTACAGCAGAATATCTTGCTACAGCACCAACAAGAATCCAAGCAGCAGTAATGTTCTTAAGACTTAAGGGTCTTGAAGAAGAAGCAAAGGCTTTCGAAGCAGAAGAAAACTTTGCTGATGCTGACCAAGCAGATTGGGCAAAGAACATAATGGCATATTTGTATGCTAACCCAGACCTCGGTTGGGTAGGCGACGGCGTAAACTTCAACCCACAAGCTCAAGTTACAGCTCAAATGTACTACAAGGTTATGCTTGAAGCTCTTGGTTACAAGCAAAACACTGCAGACGTTGCTGGAGACTTTGAATGGGCAGAAGTATTCGAATTTGCAGCTGAAGTTGGTTTAGTAGCAGTTGCTGACGTTGAAGAGTTCACAGTTAACGACATAGCTGTCGCTACAGTTGAAGCTCTTGGCGCAACAGTTAACGGCGAAGAGACAACTCTTGCTGAGAAGCTGGTAGCTGAAGAAATAATCGACGGCGAAACAGCTCTTGAGCTCGGAATCGTTATAAGCGAAGAAGACAAGGCTCTTAACGCAGCAGTAGCAGCAGCAGAAGCAGCTATAGCAGCTCTTCCAGCAGAAATCACTCTTGAACTTAAGACTGACGTAGAAGCAGCTAGAGCACTTGTTGCTGATGCTCTCGCACTTAATGCAGAAGCTGTTGTTAGCAACGTAGACGTTCTTGAAGCAGCAGAAGCTAAGATAGTTGAGTTAGAAGCAGCAGCAGCTAAGGCAGCAGCAGTAGCAGCTCTTGAAACTAACTTCAAAGCAGTTGTAGCTGTTACTAATACAATAGTGGACGTAACATTTACAGAAGCTGTTACAGTAGCAGATGCTGAGCATTTTGTAGTTAAGGATGCAGCTGGCACAGCATTGGCAGTATCAGCTACAGAATTAGCAGCAGACGGTAAGAAAATAACTCTTACTACACCAGCTCAAACTACAGGCGCAGCATACACACTGACAATAGGCGCAACATCTAAGAGCTTTGTTGGCGGTATCGCAGATACAACAGCTCCAACAGCTGTATCAGCAGCTTCAGTGGATAATAAGACTGTAGATGTTACATTTACAGATGCTAACAGATTAGACGTAGCATCAGCTACAAACGTGGCTAACTACACAATAGCTGGTCTTACTGTTGAATCAGCAGCAGTTGCTGGCAAGGTTGTTACACTTACTACATCAGCTCAAACTTCAGGTACTGTTTATACAGTAAGCGTTGTTGGAGTTAAGGACGTAGCAGGTAACGCTATTACTTCAGCTAAGACAGCTACATTTGCTGGTAAGGCAGCTGACGTTGCGGCTCCATCAGCTATAACAGTTGTTCCATATAGCAATACACAGGTAAGAGTGGACTTTACTGACAGCAGCAAGATAGAAGAAGAATCAGCAGAAAACGTAGCTAACTACACAATAGCTGGTCTTACAGTTTCAGCTGCAGAGCTTCTTAATACAGACAGCTCAGTTACAACTTATGGCGGAACAAAGAGTAAGTCAGTTTTATTGACTACAACAGCTCAAACAACAGGTACAGTTTACACAGTAAGCGTGCTTGGCGTTAAGGATGTAGCAGGCAATGCTATAACTACAGCTAAGACAAACACATTTGCTGGTAAGGCAGCTGATACAGCAGCTCCATCAGCTATAACAGCTGTTCCTTATACTAACACACAAGTAAGAGTAGACTTTACTGACAGCAGCAACATAGATGAAGAATCAGCTGAAAACGTAGCTAACTACACAATAGCTGGTCTTACAGTAACAGCTGCAGAGCTTCTTAATACAACTACACTTACAGGTACTTATGGCGGAACAATCAACAAGTCCGTTATACTTACTACAACAGCTCAAACAACAGGTACAGTTTATACAGTAAGCGTGCTTGGCGTTAAGGATGTAGCAGGCAATGCTATAACTACAGCTAAGACAAACACATTTGCTGGTAAGGCAGCTGACACAACAGCTCCTACAGTAGCTGTAACTCCAGTGGCTGGTAACAAGGTGCAATTAGTGTTTACTGATGCAAGTGCAATGGATGCAACATCAGTACAAACACTCACTAACTACTCAATCAGCACTTTGGGATATCCAGTAAGTGTTGATTCATGGACAGCTTCAACTAAGACACTAGTTCTTAACACAGCTGCTCAAACAAATGGTACAGTATACGAAATAACTATCAATAATGTTAAAGATGCTGCAGGCAATACTATAACTGCTAATACTAAGAAGTCATTTGCAGGTATTGGTTCAGCTCTTGATGCAGTAGCAATCAGCAGCGTAACAGCTCTTAACAACAGACAAATCCAAGTTGTATTCAACAAGGATGTTGTAAATGTTGATGCAGATGGTAGTGACTTCAAATTGAAGAAGGGTACAGCAGCAGCAGTTGATTTTGAATCAATAGATGCAGGCGCTACTACAGCAGTAACAAAGATAGACGCTAAGACTTATATCCTAACTATTGATACAACAGCTGCTAACCATTTGACTAATGATGTTTACACATTAATAGTTGACGGTGATGACGGTTCAGTTATAGCTGACCTAGGCGGAACTGCGATCTCAACTACAGATGCTACTAAGTGCGAAAAGGCATTTGGTGGTGTAACAGATGCACCAGCTACACCAGAAGTAGTAGCTATAACTCATACTGGCTTAAGACAAGTTGAAGTAATATTCAACAGAGAAGTTAAGTTAGCTAACTTTGGATTAGCTTCTAACGTAACAATAACATATGATCCATCAATAACAATTAACCTTGGCGGTACTGCAGTAGCTACTTATGCTGTTGTAGATTCAACTGACAAGAAAAAGGTTACATTTACATTTGCTGGTGATATAGCTGCAGATAAGGTTGCAAAGCTTAACATACTTGCAGCGGACTTCGATAAGATAACTGATATAACTGGCAACATAGCAATGGTTAAGAATGCAACAACTAACTACGAAGTGAACTTCGGAACAGTTGCATACACTTCAGAAGCTATAAAGGTTACATCAGTAACAGCTGTAGATGAGCAAACATTGGAAATAGCATTCAACCAAGCAATAGTATTTACAAATCAAACAGCTGATATTACTGATGCTAACTTCGCAACAATTACAAGAGTTGACGGTACAACATTAGTATCAGGTACAGATTATAATATTATGACAGCATACAAGACAGCTTCAGACAAGATCAGAGTATACTTCAAGTCACTTACAACTAAGATGGCTGACGGCTTACTCTATGATTTCACATTTGTTAACCATGCAAATGGTGATGGCCTTGTTAAGAAGGCAACAGACCTTACAACTGAGTTAGATGCAACAGTTACAGCAAACGCTAAGGGTACATTCGGATACAACCCAACAGCTAATGCAGCACCATACTTGGTATCTGTAACACCTCTAGCTGATTCAAGAATCCAATTGACATTCAGTGAAGACCTATCAGCTGCACCAACAACTTCAGGTGCAAGCACAGATATCGAAATATGGAATGGTTCAACACAAATAGCAGCTGGTAACTTATCAGATGCTACAGCAATTGGAACCAGCAAGTCACAATACTACATCGACTTGACAGGTGGTAAGTTCATGGCAGGTACAACTTACACAGTAAGGATTCCTAATGCTAATGATATTACTGACACAATGCTTGTAGACACAATCAAGAAGGCAAGTGCTTCAGATGCTACACTCAACAGTGTAACATTCGGTGGTATTGCTACAGCAGCAACTGCACCTACAGCAACAGATTTGGCGTTTATAAACAATGTTAATGCTGCTGGAAATGCTGTAAAGAATGTTGTATCAACAGCAGGTCTGGCGCAGAATGCATATAAGACATTGGAAGTGTATGTAGGAACAACAGCTCCAACAGCTGATACAGCTGCAGAATATACATTTGACTTAACAGGTGCTGCAATAAATGCAGGTGCAGCTACAGCTTTAACTGCTGCAGGTGGTGCAACAGTTGCAGCTGCAGATACTGTATACTACAGATTTATTGACAATGCTAACAGTAAATCAGCATGGGTAGCGGACGGAACAATAGCAGCAACTCCAACAGCTACATTAAATACAAATACTTATGTATTAGCAAATGCGACTAAATATTCAGTAGCCGGAACTGCTACAGTAGCTCTTAGTGTAGATAGCGGTGGTACAGCTTATACAGTTGCGCTAGCAGATACAGCAGGAGCAGACTCAAATCATCTATCAATAATTAATAAGAATGCAGATGGTAACATCACTTATGTTGATTATCTGTGGGTAGAAACTGTTGTTAGTACATTAGAAACACCAGTACTTCAATAACATGTAATGAAGAGAGTCCTAACCTTCGGGTTAGGCTCTTTTTTTATGCTTTGGATGTTAAACTAATAGTAATATTACAACTAAATTAAGAATTTGTATTATGCAATGTAAATGCCTTCAAGTAATGGTATAATATAATAGAATATATTATATTTAGGGGGTAAAGATTTAATGTCTAGACGGATAGTTTCAATGATAGTAGTCGTAGTATTGCTAATAGTAAATGTAGTTCCTGCATTTGCTGCTGAAGCGACAACAACTGATGAAAAGGCAGCAGTACTTAACAAGCTTAACATACTTAAAGGTGGTAGCAAAGACTATGAGCTTGACAGCCAGATGACCAGAGCTATGGCGGCAACTTTCATGGTCAGGATGTTAGGTATGGAAGAGGAAGTTCTTGAGAACAAAACAAAGTATAACAAGACTGAATTTTCGGATGTGCCTAGAAATGAGTGGTACGCTCCATATGTAGGTTACTGTACTCAGCAGAATATAATAGGTGGCTATGATGGAAAGTATAGTCCTGATGCATATATCAGTGAAAAAGCATTTCTTAAGCTGGTGCTGGGGGTATTAGGTTACATACAAAATAAGGATTTTACTTGGGATGAGGTATACAGAAAAGCCTATGATCTTGGAATTGTCACTGCAAGAAGGTATTACTCAAGAACCAATGATGAATACAAATATTTGCGTGAAGCAGCAGTTGGTGCATTATATAACGCTCTTACAATTCCCAAAAAGGATTCAGAGCTGACAGTTATAGATGACCTGATAGAAAAAGGTGCAATAACTGAAGATTTGGCTATTGAGCTTGGATATAGAGAGAAAATAGATATCCCGACAGAGATTCTTTCTGTGGAAGTGCAAAATTCCTCAACTATATTAATATCCTTAAATGAAGAAATCATTAAACCAGAATTAGCTGATATAGTTATTTTTGATAAAAATAGCCCAAATGCAAAGTTGAATGTAATAAGTGCAGAATTGGCTGGGACTCAACTGACAGTTAAGACCTACTACCAGGATGAAAATAGAGAATACGAGCTTAAAATAAATAATGTAAGAGATCTGGAGGAGAATACTATTGAGAGTATTTCAGCTAACTTTGTAGGATATAGTGTTCCTGCTATACAGTCTGACTTGTTCAAGATAAGCAAAGTAGTTCCGCTTAGTAATAAGACAATTCAGATATACTTCACACAACCACTAAGCTTGACAGCTGAGTATTTCATAAAATATGAAATATACCATAATGATACCTTGCTTTCTAAGGGTGATAGAAATACTGCAACGATAAAATATCAGTACAGTGAGCCAAATTCAATTTGCATAACACTATTGAATCAAAACTTTTTTGAAGGTGAGCAATATTCAGTCAAGATTAACGGAGAGTTTATGAGTGTCTATAGTGTAAGGCTAAACAATGGCAGCGGTGATTCAATGAGCTTTACAGGCAGGTCAGCAGCAGACAGTCTGATTGCCATAACAAGCTATAGCATAAAGAATATAAATACAATTGAACTTGTTTTTAACAAGGAAGTGGATTTGTCAACAGCTTCAACATTATCTAACTATGTTCTAAAGACTTCCAGTGGGGCACCTGTTTCTGTTATTAAAGCGTTATTAACAGGTGAAAATGAAATGAATGGCAAGACTGTAAGGCTGCGAACAGGTACAAACCTGGCGGTAAATGAAATATATGATTTAACTGTTGAAAATATTAAGGATAGTTCTTTGGCAACAACTATACCTAAAGCATCGTATTACATGACTACAGCAAGCTTTCAAGGAACTGAAATGAGTATACTGTACGCTGAGGCTGCAAACAATAGGGAGATAGCTATATATCTGAACAGGAGAATGAATACAGATTCTGTTTCTGCTACTAACAAATATTTGATAACCTGTTCAGGTTATAGTGCAGTACCTGACAAAGTATACTATGATCCAAAAGTTAATCCATATATGATAAAGCTTTATTTACCTTCTGATAAGCTTCTGGCTTCTAATAATGCTTACACTGTGACGGTACTAGACGGAGCAGCAGATGAGCTGCTTAATACAGCAGGGCAGAATCTTACTTATAGCATCTCAGGGAATGACAGTACTGTTTGGAAAATAGTTGCACAAGAAGCTAAATATATAGGCGATTCAAGGATAAAAGTAACTTTCAGCGGTGAAATAGCTAACCAGTCCCCAAACACAACAACTTCCAACTATGTTTTGGAATATGGAGAGGGTACAGGAAAAGTAACAGTTGTATGTGATGGTATAAATTATGTAGATGCAAAAACTCTGGTATTGAGATTTTCAAGTATGCAAATTGGATTACAGTATACATTGAAATTCAATGCTCTTACCAACTATGCAGGAAATGCAGCAGTGTTTTCCACTGATACAAATACTGCAGGAGTAGTTTGGGGACAATAAACCTAGAAAACAAGAGTCCAGAAGCCAGGAGCAAAGTTTTACAACTTATTATCCCGCAGAGATATGAACAACATAGAGTTGTTCCAAGTAGTTTCAACATAAATGATAGATCTGGAATTGGGTGTAAGCCTGATTTCGGGTCTTTTCATTTTTTGGAGCACAATAGTAAAGTTATTTGTTAAAACAACATTACAAACACATTAATCCTAGAAATAAAAAATATTTTTCGACATCAGAGTTCGACAAATTTCACTCAAAATTAGTGATAAAATGTAGAATGCTAAGATTTTGCGACGATTATAAGTTACTAAAATGAAAGGAGGGAAGTATTGCTGGTAAGAAACGACAGATAGTACTAAGGTATTAGAATTATTTAGTAAGGGGAATGATATTTTGAAGAGGAGAAAATTATTCAGTTTTTTACTTGTTGTATTATTAACTCTAAACTTTTGTTCAATTGATGTTTATGCGTCAAGTATTCCATCAGGCAGTATAAAGCTAAATGGAAATCGTTTTTTGGATACAATGCCTATAACAGTTACCTTAAGTGATGATCAATCCTTAAAGAATGGTTTTTTTGTATTATTGAACGGACATCCAAATTCAGGGGGGGCGAATCTATATGCGGAGCAAATTACTAGTGAAGGTACCAGTATAACATTATCAAGGACTATTGATATTTCATCTATATCTCCGGGGCAAGCTGAGATATATCTCATAGTAATAGATGCAAGTGGAAATGAAAGTAACTATAATACATATGCAACAATTTACGCGAATGAATGGTGGGTACCTACAATAAATGTAGTATCTCCACATGAAGGTCAAATACTTACCGAAGCAAACACTTCTTTCTCACCAAGCATCACTGTTAAAGAATATGATAGCAGTAGTATAACATGTAAGTATTATATTGATTCAAAAACTACTGTAAAAGACACAAAAATTGTAACAAATTCTAATCCAGGTTCGCCTATATCTGTTTCATTCAGCTCTTTCGATGCAAGTACCCTAACTCCAGGTAACCATACTATAATTTTTGATGCAACAGATGGTACTAATACACATACAATGTCTGTAAATATTACAATAAATATTACTGCACCTCCAACACCAGTTCTTACACCTAATATAACTTATCCCACTAACGAGGATGTAACAGTTACAATAAGTAATTGGGGTAGTGCAGCTGCAAAGCAATATAGGATCGACAATGGAATATGGCAAAGCTATACTGGACCAATTACCATGACTTCTAACGGGAGAGTTGAAGCTAGAGGGCTAACTGCTTCAGGATTATCTTCTTCAATCGGAAGCTTGCAAATAAATAATATAGACAAAACTCCTCCAACTACACCGATACTTGCTAGTGATATAAACAATCCTACAAATGGCAATATCACTGTATCAATAAGTAATTGGGGAGATGCGATAACAAAGCAATATAGAGTCAATAGTGGATCGTGGATGAACTATTCCAATCCAATAACCGTAAGTGATAATTGCACTATAGAGGCACAAGGTATAGATACAGCTGGTAACATGTCTATCATAGGAATACTCAGTATCAATAATATAGATAAAATTGTCCCTACAATAGTACAGACAAGCTATGTAGCAGAAGATACTTCCATATCTATATCAGGTGCAGCATCAGACAGCAGCTCGGGATTGAATGCCTTGCCGTATAGATATTCTGTGGGAAGTTATGTGAGCCAATGGATGACTGATACAACCCATATAGTGACTGACTTGATTCCTGATACTAACTATTCAGCGAAAATTGAGGCCAGAGATGTTGCAGGGAATATATGTGAATACGTATTTATTAACGGATTAATCACAAAAGCTCAGATACCGACTATCAGTTACACGGATATAGCTCAAAACAGTATAGCAATTAGTTTTAGTGATCTCAATCCAAGCAGCACGGAATATCAGCTAATGGTAAATGGTCAATATGTAAATTCATTAGGGGAATTAACTGATGATGCTACATGGATAACGATACCAGACAAGAGTATAGTAATTAATAGCCTACAGGCGAATACCGAGTATACAATTCATGCAAAAGCAAGAAATATGGAAGGTATTGTAACAGATTCAAGTCAAGCGGTAGTGGCGAGTACGCTTCCACCGTTACCGGATATGCCAATTAACTTAATTTCAGAAGCTACTGAAAACTCTGTTTCATTAACATGGGATCCTGTAATTGGCGCAGATAGTTATGACATTGAAGCAGATGGACAGCTATACAATATATTATCTACTAACTTTATTCATACTGATTTGGCAGTTGGTACAGAGCATACTTACAGAGTAAGGTCAAGAAATATTAGCGGAACCAGTAACTGGAGCAGTACTATTAATGTATCAACAAGAGTACCAATACCTCAAACTCCTGTCAATATTACATTAAACTCGTTAGAAACGACAATTACACTTAAATGGGATGCTGTTCAATATGCTACAGGCTATCAGATAGAGGTTGACGGTACTATAGTTTATAATGGAGACATCACTGAATATACACATAAAGGTTTAATACCTCATACTCAGCATAACTATAGAGTCAAAGCGATGGGCATGTATGGAGATAGTGAGTGGAGTGAACTGTTTACTAAAGAAACACTTCCTATAACATACACAGAAAACCTGATACCGGTAATGACAGCAAACAATGCACCTGAGGGATTGGCAAGTGCAAGCAGTGTATATGGCTCATACTATGAGTGGAAGGCATTTGACAGAGTGAACACGGAGCTGTACAACGGCTGGGCATGCAAGAAGGGGACAGCGGCAAGCTGGCTGCAATATGCGTTCAACACAGCAACAGTGGTAAGGAAGTATACACTGATAGGACAGAAGGGATATCAGGCGAGAAGTCCAAAGAGCTGGACATTTGAAGGCTCAAGCAATGGAACAGACTGGACAGTGCTTGATACAAGGACAAATGTGACAGGCTGGACAGATTTGGTAAAGAAGGAGTTCGAGTTCACCAATAATACAGCATACAAGTACTATAGAATAAACATTACAGAGAACAATGGAGATGCGACCTATATAGTCATAGCAGAGATGGAAATGATGGGAAGTACACAGCAGCCTACAGAAGCACCGTCAGTACCGACAAACCTGAAGACAGTGCCGACAGCAGACAGCATAACATTCATATGGGATGCAGCAGCCAATGCAACAAGTTATGATGTGGAAGCAGACGGAATAGTAATAGAGAATGTAATGGATGTGACTTATCTACATACCGGTCTGGACCCGCAGACACAGCATACTTATAGAGTAAGAGCCAAAAATGCTTTAGGCATAAGTGGATGGAGTGAAGCAATAACAGGAGAGACACTTGTACAATACACAGAAAACCTGATACCGGTAATGACAGCAAACAATGCACCTGAGGGATTGGCAAGTGCAAGCAGTGTATATGGCTCATACTATGAGTGGAAGGCATTTGACAGAGTGAACACGGAACTGTACAACGGCTGGGCATGCAAGAAGGGGACAGCGGCAAGCTGGCTGCAATATGCGTTCAACACAGCAACAGTGGTAAGGAAGTATACACTGATAGGACAGAAGGGATATCAGGCGAGAAGTCCAAAGAGCTGGACATTTGAAGGCTCAAGCAATGGAACAGACTGGACAGTGCTTGATACAAGGACAAATGTGACAGGCTGGACAGATTTGGTAAAGAAGGAGTTCGAGTTCACCAATAATACAGCATACAAGTACTATAGAATAAACATTACAGAGAACAATGGAGATGCGACCTATATAGTCATAGCAGAGATGGAAATGATGGGTGTAGTCAACAACACTATTGAAGTACCTGCCAATTTCAAGGCTGTTGCTACTGATACAACTGTTTCACTATCTTGGGATGCAGCTTTCAATGCTGACGAATATGAAATAGAAGTAAATGGAGTAATAATAGTCTGCGGAGCAAATCTGCAATACTTACATGAGGGATTAACCCCAAGTACACAGTACATATATAGAGTAAGGGGTAAAAAAGGTACTAAAACAAGCGAATGGAGTGAGCCGTTAGTTATCAGCACAGCGCAGTCAGCATATCAAGCAAGCTGCATAACAGCTCAGCAATTTAATTTCTTGGTTTCATCAGAAAATATAACTGATTTTTCACAGATAACATATACCATAACTTATAATTCTGATGAACTGGAATTAATAGATATATGTGCATCTACTTATGAAAAAGAGCTTAATGCTGGTTTTATAGCTGGAGCTGATATTGAAATACTGGAGGTTCAACCTGGAACAATAGTATTCAAGGTCACTAAAGCTATAGAAGCCGGAATGTCATGGTCAGGAACTGTAAACAGTATTAGATTCAAATCCAAAATTGACGGTGAATCAATAATCACCTATTCTATACAATAGTGTAAAGGGGAATAGCTAATGAAGAGAAGTAAATTGATAGCTGTTATACTTGTCTTAAGTAT
>JBMORW010000010.1:0-19670 GCA_049322695.1 Bacillota bacterium
CCTCTTAATGCCGGCTATAAAATACATTTCTTCATTGTCTATTACCATGTCCACTTCAAAATAATCTGCCATAATTGAAGCTGTCACTTCTCCGGAAGGTAGTACATGCTCCTTTACGCTACTGTTTTTACTGTGGATTTCATTGATTTTTTCCTTGCTCTCGGAGTGAGCTATTATTATCCTTCCACCAGACTTCAGAAGCTTCTTCAGGTGACTGAATATGGCTGCCTTATCCTCAAAATGCGGATAGACGGAGTATAAGAATATACGATCAAAGCTTGACTCTTCATCAATTTCAAATATGTCCGCTGCTCTGAAATCCACCCTTTGGTCATTATATTTGCTCTGTGCTATCTCTATCATTTTGTCGGCTATATCTACAGCTACGATTTTGTCAGGTGATTTTTCAAGCAGGTGTCTGATTAAAACCCCTGTACCTGTGCCAACATCCAATATACTTGCATTTTGACTTATCTCAGAAAGCTGTATAATAAGCCTTAATTTAGCCTCGTTATGTACTGCCATTTCATCCCATTTGTACGCTATATTGTTGAAATACTCTCTGTTGTTCATACATCTACCTCTGACTCTTTTCTGAAAGCTTTACTATAATAGGAATCAATACAACCTGAATGATGATTCCCCATACAGGCTTTATAAATGCTGATGTCAGGAACATTTTCAATACATACGGGTTTTCCGTACCTGACAAAAGTATATAATTAACGGTGCCAGACACCAGCCTGCCTGCAAGCATGGCCAAAATAAGTGATATATAGATATTAAGTCTGGTTTTTTTATATATAACACCTGAAATCATACCATAGGCTGCCAGCTCAAAAGTCATTGAAACACCGACAGGATAAATCGGCGGCATACCTGTCAGCAGTGAACTCAGTAAAGGAGTCATCAATCCAACTGTAAATCCATATTGCGCCCCTAAAAGCAGTCCGCATAATAATACGGGTATATGCATTGGTAAAAATACCTGTCCAGCAAAACCCACCATATGGAAAGTATAAGGCACTATGAGTCCCAATGCCAGAAAAATACCGCTCTTTACCAGTTTATTAGTCTTTTTGTTCATGTCTTTTCCCCCATTTCCAATATAAAAAATCAAGGTAGAGTAAAACACTCTACCTTCGTGGCATAGTAATATTTCTAAGCATATTAATACTAATTACGGCCTTCGTGGTCCCAATAATATTATATCACAGCTATCTATAAAATAGAACACTAATTAGTCGCAGCAACTCTTTCAGCAGTCTCCCTGAATAATGACTTTACTTCCTCTTCATCCATTTCCTTCAGCTTGTTGAGATTCTTAACAGCTACGGAAAGCATAAGCTTAATCCTATTGAGCTGGTTAACCTCGCTTGCTCCGGGGTCATAGTCAACTGCAACTATATTGGACTCCGGATAAACTCTTCTCAGCTCCTTAATCATGCCCTTCCCTGTAACATGGTTAGGCAGACATGCAAAGGGCTGCATACATATGATATTGGGAGCCCCTGCTTCTATCAGCTCTATCATCTCAGCAGTCAGGAACCAGCCTTCTCCCGTCATGTTGCCAAGTGAAAGCACCTTTTCTGCCTTCTCAGCCAGCTCGCTTATTCTCTTGGGCGGTTCAAATCTTTTACTGTGCTCAAGAGCTCTGACCATACCCTTTCTATAGTATTCCAATAGACTTATAAAGGCTTTATGCACCAGCATGGACTTTTTACTGCCTGACAGCTTCTCATATTTGAATAGTGAATGTGATGCCATGTAAAGGAAGAAATCTAAAAGACCCGGCATTACAGCCTCTGCCCCTTCACTCTCAATTATATCTATAACATTGTTGTTGGCTGTAGGGTGGAACTTGACCAGTATTTCACCTACAAGACCTACTCTCGGCTTTTTGATATCAAGTATTTCCATAGCATCAAACTCTTTCACTATTTGCTTTATGTTCCTTTTAAACTGTCTTATTTTTCCGCTTTTCACCGATTCTCTGCAGCGGTCAACCCATTTTTCGTACAATGCATTTGCCGATCCGGGTACCTTTTCGTAGGGTCTTACTCTAAGCAGCACATTGAGAAGCAAATCTCCATATATTATTGCAAGCAGTGCCTTATGAATGAGCTTAGGAGTAATAGAAAATCCGGGATTCTTTTCCATACCTACAAAGTTAAGTGAAATTACAGGCGTCTTAGTAAAGCCGGCATCCTTCAATGCTTTTCTGAGAAAGCCTATATAGTTTGTTGCTCTGCAGCCTCCGCCTGTCTGTGAGATAATAACTGACGTACTATTCAGATCATATTTGCCTGATTTCAAGGCTTCTATTATCTGACCTACAACTATGATGGACGGATAGCAGGCATCATTATGAACATACTTCAACCCTACATCCACTGCACTCCTATCTACAGACGGCAGTATCTCGATGTTGTAGCCGCATTCCTTAAAGGCTGTCTCTAAAAACTGGAAATGTATTGGAGACATCTGAGGAGCAAGTATGGTATGAGTTTTTCTCATTTCCTTTGTAAACGGCACCTTCTTGCGATCTTCATCTATCCTGTGAGGTTTATAGTTGTTTCTATCCCTTTCCTCCATGGCCGCTTTAAGAGACCTTATTCTTATTCTTGCAGCCGCAAGGTTATTTACTTCATCTATCTTGAGGACTGTATATATCTTGCCGTATTTATGGAGTATTTCCTGTACCTGATCTGTAGTTACTGCATCCAGACCACAGCCAAAGGAATTCAGCTGTACCAGCTCCAAATCATCCCTCTTTGCTACAAAGCTGGCAGCTGCATATAACCTTGAGTGATACATCCATTGGTCTACTACCCTTAGGGGTCTTTCCATCAGTGAATAGTCATGAATGCTGTCCTCAGTCAAAACAGCCATATCAAAGCTAGTAATCATGTCAGGAATACCATGATTGATTTCAAAATCAAGATGGTATGGTCTTCCTGCCAGCACGATGCCCTTCTTGCCGGTTCTTCCGATATATTCCAATGCTTCCTTACCCTTTTTTCTTAAATCCTCCTTAAAGGCCTTTTCCTCTTCTATTGCTTTTTCCAAAGCATCCGAGATCTCCGCAGAGGTAATTCCAAAATCTGAGAACTCCTCAAAAAGTCTTTTTCTCAATCTGTCGTAGTTGTCGAGTGAAAAGAAAGGATTCATAAACTTTATGTTCTTTTCCTTCAATATTTCCATATTGGTTCTGATAACCTCAGGATAGGAAGTCACTATAGGACAGTTATAATGGTTGTCTGTGCTTTCCGATTCTTCCTTTTCATATACAATAGAAGGATAAAATATCGTTTTTATTCCCCTGTTAATAAGCTCCATAATGTGACCATGGCTTAGCTTGGCAGGATAGCATACAGATTCTGAAGGTATTGTCTCTATTCCAAGCTCATATATCTTTCTGGAGGAATGTGCCGACAGTTCAACTCTGAAGCCCAGCTCCGTAAGGAAAGTAAACCAGAAGGGATAGTTCTCATACATATTTAGTACCCTTGGCACACCTATCCTGCCTCTATACGCTTTTTCCTCATCCAGGGGCTTGTATGATGTTAGCTTGTCATATTTATATTTATAGAGATTGGGCAGCTCTTGTTTGTAGTTTTCATTTCCGGCTCCCTTTTCACATCTGTTTCCGGATATGAATCTGTCCTTTCCATTAAAGGTATTTATGGTAAGCAGACAGTTATTGTTGCAGCTCTTGCATCTTGTGTGTCTGGTTTCTATTTTCATATTGTTAAGCTTATCCGTAGTAACCAGGCTGCTGGGCTTCCCTTCGACATATCTTTCCATTGCAATAAGTGCTGCTCCGTAAGCTCCCATGAGCCCGGCTATATCAGGTCTCACTGCATCTCTTTCAGCTATCAGCTCAAAACACCTGAGTACCGCATCATTGAAGAAGGTTCCCCCTTGTACTATGAGCTTCTCTCCCATTTCCTTGGGATTCCTTATTCTTATAACCTTCATAAGAGCATTTTTAATGACCGAGTATGAAAGGCCCGCAGAAATATCTCCCACTGTTGCACCTTCTTTTTGAGCCTGCTTCACTCTGGAATTCATGAACACCGTACAGCGGGAGCCTAAATCCACCGGCTCCTTTGCATAGACTGCTGCCCTAGCAAACTCCTGAACGCTCATATTCAAGGAATGAGCAAAGGTCTCTATAAAGGATCCGCATCCTGATGAGCATGCTTCATTAAGCATTATGCTTTCTATTACTCCGTCCTTTATTTTCAAACATTTCATGTCCTGCCCGCCAATATCCAGTATGAAGTCTACTCCGGGCAGAAATGCTTCTGCTGCCTTATAGTGTGCAATGGTCTCTATTTCCCCTATGTCAACAGACAAAGCTGTCTTTATGAGTCCTTCCCCATAGCCGGTTACTGTTGAGTTTGCTATCCATGCTTTTTCAGGAAGCCTTTCATATATTTCTTTAAGTATTTTCATGGATGAATTGAGAGGATTACCTTCATTGCTGCCATAGTATGAGTACAGCAGAGCCCCTTCTTCATCTATCAATACCGCCTTAGTAGTTGTAGAGCCGGCATCTATTCCGAGATAGCATTTTCCGGCATAGCTTTCAAGCTCTCTGTATCTCGCCTTGGCATCTGAGTGTCTTTCCTTGAAGTCCTCATATTCTTTTTCATCCTTGAATAATGGTCTTAATCTCTCCACTTCGTTGGATGTGGCTTCGCTTAACTTATTGAGACTGCCTTTAATAGTATTAAAGTCGAATACCTCAGTTTGCTCTGATGCAATTGCTGCTCCCAGGGCAACAAAAAGCTGTGAGTTTTCCGGGAAAATTATCTGTTCATTATTCAAGCCCAGAGTAATCTCAAATCTTTTTCTTAACTCTGACAGAAAGTATAAAGGCCCTCCAAGAAAAGCCACATTACCTCTTATAGGTCTTCCGCAGGCCAGACCGCTTATAGTCTGACTGACAACAGACTGAAAAACGGACGCTGCTATATCCTCCTTCAGAGCACCTTCATTAAGCAGCGGCTGTATATCTGTTTTAGCAAAAACTCCGCATCTGGCGGCAATGGGATATATGGTTTTATGCTTTTTTGCAAGTTCATTAAGACCTGCCGCATCTGTCCTCATGAGGGCAGCCATCTGGTCTATAAACGCACCTGTACCTCCGGCACAGGTACCGTTCATTCGTTGTTCAACAGTCTTATCGAAGTAGGTTATTTTTGCATCTTCTCCGCCCAACTCTATTGCAACATCAGTATGTGGTATATATTTCTCCACGGACCTGCTGCTTGCTATAACCTCCTGAATAAAAGGAAGACTAAGCCACTTCGATACTGATAATCCTGCTGAGCCTGTAAGCATTATAGTAGTGTTCTCACCTGCAAATGCTTCACAGCATTCGCTTATTATCTGCATTACAGTGCTTTTGATATTTGAAAAATGTCTTTGATACTTTTCAAACACAATTTTATCTTCCTTATCCATTACTACCATTTTTACCGTGGTAGAGCCAATATCTAATCCTGTTCTGTAAAACTTTCTCATAATGTCGTAACAGCTATCGCCGTATTCCCCTCCTTACATAACAACTCGTTTGAGATTAATCCCCTTAATATAAATTCATATGTATCCTTTATAATATCTTCAGTATTCAGTGCATCCTCATCCAACAAGGAGGTCAGATTTGGATTTTTCATGGGAAAGATGACCAGCGCCATTATAAGCAGCATAGTCCTGTCCAATGAAGTATATTCAAATATTCCTTGTTCCTTTCCTCTTGCCAGTATATTTTTCATTTTATTCCATACCGGAAAGGTATGCTCAATAATTTTGGGCATCCTCGGACTATTTGAATATATTTCCTGTTGAATAATTGAAATAATATCCAAATGCTGAACTCTATATATAATCATGGCTCTTACCATATTATACAGTGCTGCTGCCGGATCTTCATCGTCCTTGACCTTCTCAAGCTTGGATGAAGGTGAATACATTTCAAGCAAGGACAAAAATACATTTTCCTTCCCACCAAAATAATATGATACTAATGCAATATTAGAATTAGCATCTTCGCATATTTCTCTAATGGAGGTACCGTCATAGCCCTTTCCGGCAAACAGTTTTTTAGCTGACAGAAGTATTCGCATTTTTACATCCTGTTGAGCTTCTTCCATTTAGTCCTCCCTCTGGTACATTATATTTAAACACTTGTTTAAAGCATACTCTTTTTAAAATATCTATTCAAGTACTGTAATACGCTAAAATAGCTTTTATTAAAGATTTAACACAAAATAAACAAAGCCCTGCATAAAAATCATGTCCTTACTGTGGAATCCTCACAAATAAAAGTCAACACTCAGTTGCCATGCTTCCGGCAGTGGGAATTATCATGGCTTCACAGCCTTAACTGTAAAGGTCTTCGGTATACCCTTGTCATACACATCTGAGGATAAATTGGGCTCTTCTCTCAAAAGCTTAATCACTAACCCCTGGGATGCTATGGCGGTTACTATCTCACCAAGATTCCATCTTCTTATGTATGCCTTCTTTTCGCATTTTATGTTATTCTCCGATAGATATTTTGAATAGGATACCTCAACCTCCTGTATGCTTTCATCAAAGTAATCGCCTGTAACCTTGTGCTTTCGTACATTAGCAGTTGAACCTCTGGAGCTTATCAACTTCGTAGATACGGGGTGAAAATCCCTAAGTATGAAGCATCCATCCTTTTTCAGCAGCATAAACACAGTTTTAAAAAAGGGATTTAGGTCCACAAAATAATGAAGTATCCCCAGTTCAGCAAAAACTATATCATTTTCCTCCTTCAGCTGAGCTGAATCCAAAGCCAGCACATCACTCAGAAGGTACTCTATTTTTACTCCGGCAGCCGCTGCAAGCTCCTCGGCATAGCACTTGTTTGCTGCCGAAAAATCTATTACCTTAACTTCTGCCCCCATAATGGCAAGAGCTGCCGCTTTAATACCATTGGAGCCCATAAGATTAATTACCTTTTTGTGTTTAACATCTCCGAAGAATTCCAAAATGGGACGCAGCCTTGTCTCGGGATCGTTTTTGAGCCTTGCTGCAGCTTCTGCAGGAGTACCAAATCTATGTACCCAGGCATCATATGTATCCATATTCCATGCCTTTTCATTAGTGTTATATATGCTTTTATCCATGCAGCGCCTCCTTTTTTTTCCAAATCGATTATTTTTATGTAATTATATTCTAATTATAATTATACTGCAATATATTTCAACAAGTTGTATAATAATATGTGTACACTGAACAAATACTGAAATGGGGGTAAATTATGCAGGTGGAAATTCTAAAATTTATTCAAGGCTTTAAGACGCCACTACTTGATAAGCTGTTTGAGCTTATTACTATCACTGCTGAAGAAACCACTATTATGGTTATTGTTGCCTTGGTATTCTGGTGTATAAGCAAGGATCTGGGTTATAGAATGGGCTTTATTTTCCTTTCTGGAAATGCTCTGAATCTATGCCTAAAAGAAACCTTTCATACAGCAAGACCAATAGGGGTAGAAGGCATTGAATCTCTTCGCACCCATACAGCACACGGTTACTCATTTCCAAGCGGGCATACCCAGACTTCCACTATGTTTTGGACTACTCTGATGTTGTATTGTAAAAACAAGCTTCTATATATCATAAGCATACTGTTCTTCATACTGGTAGGATTTTCAAGAATGTATCTTGGAGTTCATTGGCCAATAGATGTAGCCGGCGGAATAGTTATCGGTTTTATATGGGTTATTATTGTTAATAAAATTTATGACTATACGACTAAAACCAAAAACGGTATGATTTTTCTCATTCTCCTTGTTCCAATGTTTATAGGTCTTATATTTTTTAAAACAGACAGCTACTACAAAGCATGTGCTGCAATGCTTGGACTCTATATCGGATATTTGATCGAGAATCGTTATATTCAATATGAAACCGAGGCAGGGCTGATAACTCAAATAATCAAGGCTGTATTGGGTCTGGTCATACTTCTGGGATTAAAGGAAGGAATCAAGGTTGTTCTTCCTGAGACATTAATAAGCGACTTCCTCAGATATACCATTATAGGAATCTGGATTACAGCAGGTGCAACCTATGTTTTCAGCAAGCTCTTTGGGAATAAATCTTCCATCGAAAAAGAGCCGACTTATAAAGCATAGCATTTGATACAGAAAGGTATTTGGCAACTATGCCAAATACCTTTTTAACTGAGGAATACAGGCTTCAGTGCGCTCCCAAGCTCGCTGTATGGTATTGTAATTATAGGTATCTGCAGAGCAGTAGGAGCAATCTGATGAAAACCAAAGTATATATTCAGGCTGTCACTATCTATATAAAAGGGTTGATCCTCAGAAATGCCCTTGAACTTTTGCAATGCACCGGGAAAATACTTCTCCTTGTTCTGTGCCAGCTCCTCTCTGATTTCTCTATTGATTAGACTTATATAATCCACACCAGGCATGAATAAATTCTTTAGCGAAAGAGGTTGTCCGGTATTCAGATTATAATTGTATGAGGTTTTAATATAATAGTTTTTCCCTTCGATAAACTCATAGTATATTATTGAAATACTTACAACAGCATTTTTATTAAAAGTAACCTCATATATAGTGGATATAACATAACGGGTATATTCCTTGCCGGTTTTTTGAGCTTCCTGTGCTGCTTTTACAGCTGCTGCTTCCATCTGCTCTTTAAACTCAATAATGTCATTTCTGATAGATTGGTTCAGCTTGTTTACGGCATATGAGTATTCACTGCTGGATAGTACAGGAATCCTAAGCTCTACATCAATGTACTTGCTTTCATACTTGATAATATCTGTGCTTACAGCAACAGGAGCTCTATTAGCACAGCCCAGGCTACTTGCTATTGCATATGGACTGTGTATTCTGTAGGGACAGTGTCTGCACGTGGGGTAAAACCTAGCCATATAATAACCTCCAATAAAGATTAGATTAACTCGTTTTGCTGCCTGATAACAGCAGTACGCTATTACATGAAATTACACGATAAATAAAACCTGGCGGTAACCAGGTTCTATTTTAAAGCATTGGAAGCTGTCTATTCTCCTGAGATCAATGCCAAAATATCTCCATCTGTTTCCTGTCCATCTGTAGCCTGCCGCTGACCTTGGACCAACAAATGTCAGCCATGCCCAAAATGATCTTCCGTTATCCAGCCATATATATACAAACTGATATCTACAGGGTCTGATGGCACCAGGGTCTACTGCATATAACCCGACTTTTCCTTTATCAGGCTTAGCAGGTGTCTTTACCGGAGGAGGACCTGAAGGCGGACCCGCCGGAGCTCCAAAGCCCGGACTTACAGGAGGACCGAATCCCGGACCAATTTGACCCGGAGTAATAAAAGGGAAGTTAAGCTGCGGTGGTCTTTGTCTGCAAAATGGACATTCAAAATTCTCATCATCTAATATGTCCTTGTTATCATCATAGCTATTCAATTGATATCACTCCTAAACACGCATTTATGAGCATTATATGCAAAACATGGCTGATTTGCTACTGCCTTGCAGCTGCATCTGCTATAGTAAATAGGAATTATAAGGACTCTGCAAATAGCATGCAGAGTCCTTATAATAATCAATATTTTATTCAGCTTTGTATGAGCTCTTTAAGGACACAATTCTATTAAATACAAGCTTATCTTCAGCAGTATATTTTGTGTCTACATTAAAATAACCATGTCTGAAGAATTGGAACTTATCCTGTGGCTTTACCGTTTTAAGATTGGATTCAACATATCCATGAAGTATTTCCAACGAATTTGGATTAACCTGCTCCAAAAAGGATTTATCTTCATCAGTCTGATCATCAAGTATAAGAGGCTCAAACAATCTGAACTCAGCAGGAACAGCACTGCCTGCATCTACCCAGTGAATGGTCCCTTTAACCTTTCTCTCTGTGAAGCCTGTGCCGCTCTTTGTTTGCGGGTCATAGGTGCAGTGCACTTCAACGACATTTCCTGCCTCATCCTTTATTACATCGTTGCACTTGATAAAATATGCACCCTTGAGTCTTACTTCATTTCCCGGGAAAAGTCTGAAATATTTCTTCGGAGGCTCCTCCATAAAGTCATCCTGTTCTATATATATTTCCCTAGAGAAAGTCAGCTGACGGTTTCCCATTTCAGGGTTATCAGCATTGTTTTCAATTTCCAGAAGCTCTGTCTTTCCCTCTGGATAGTTTGTAATAACTACCTTTAGAGGTCTGAGTACCGCCATAGTTCTGGGTACCTTCAACAAAAGGTCTTCTCTAATGAAATGCTCAAGCATTTGTGCATCTACTGTACTGTTGCTCTTTGAGACACCTATTTCGCGGCAGAAGCTTCTTATGGCTTCAGGTGTGAAGCCTCTTCTCCTGAGTCCGGCAATAGTAGGCATTCTTGGATCATCCCAGCCGTCAACAAATTTTGCATCTACCAATGCTTTAAGCTTTCTCTTACTCATTACGGTATTGGTAAGATTTAGCCTTGCAAACTCTATCTGCTGGGGCTTGCTCTCCATCTCACATTCCTGTACTACCCAGTCATACAGCGGACGGTGATCCTCAAACTCCAGGGTGCAAATAGAATGTGTGATATCCTCAACAGCATCCTCAATAGGATGTGCAAAATCATACATTGGATAGATACACCACTTGTCTCCGGTATTGTGGTGTGTTGCGTGGGCAATCCGGTATATTACGGGATCACGCATATTTATGTTAGGTGAAGCCATATCAATTTTAGCCCTCAATACCTTTTCTCCGTCTGCAAATTCACCCTTACGCATACGCTCGAACAGTTCGAGATTTTCTTCTATTGTTCTGTTTCTATATGGACTTTCCTTTCCCGGCTCCTTGAGATTGCCTCTGTACTCCCTTATCTGCTCAGCTGTAAGGTCACATACATAAGCCTTCCCCTTTTTAATGAGCAGCACAGCTCTTTTGTACATTTCATCGAAATAATCAGATGCAAAATACAGGCCTTCCCACTGAAAGCCAAGCCATCTTACATCCTCTTCAATGGATTCCACATACTCAGTATCCTCTTTAATCGGATTAGTATCATCAAATCTTAGATTTGTCTTTCCATTGAACTCATCTGCCAGCTCGAAATTCAGTACGATGGATTTTGCATGGCCTATATGCAGATATCCATTCGGTTCAGGAGGAAATCTTGTTATGATTTCCTTGTGCTTTCCTGATTTCAAATCATCGATTACTATATTTTTTATAAAATTGGATTGTATAGGTTTATTATCCATTAGAGCCACTTCCTTCTCCCATGCTAGTGTTTTTCAATATTATCAATATATCATAAAAATATGTTTTTTTCCATGCATTGCAGTTATTTATCTGAGTATAGGCCGTAAAAAACAATTTCCTTCAGAGGCTTCCTGTCAGATGGCTTTTCTCTTTCTCTCAGCTTCTCAGAAAGTACTTCCGGAATGTCCCTTTCTCCCAGAGCAATAACTGCATATACCTCAAAGCCTTCAGGTATTTTAAGTGCTTCTTTGGCCTTAAGCCTGTCAAAGCCTCCCATTGCATGGGCATATAAACCCTGCCTTCTTGCTTCCAATGCAATATATCCCCAGGAGCATCCTGCATCAAAGCCATTCCATCGGTTTTGCTTCCCGCTCTGAGCAAAATCTGCCCTTGAAATAACAGTTATAAAAACAGGCACATTATTACACCAGGCTTTATTCGCATCTGCCAGAAAAGCAATGACCCGCTCTCTGTCCTCAGATGATTGTGCTACAATAAACCTCCATGGCTGCTCATTAAAGCACGAAGGTGCCCATCTTGCTGCTTCGAGAATACTGTTCAGTTTATCTTCTTCAATGCTTTTATTTTTATAAGACCTTGGAGACCATCTCTCAAATATCAGTTTGTTTATATCATTATCACTATGTCTGTCCATATAATCCATACAAATACCTCCGAAGTATATTGTTACCTTCAATACTATTCTATATAACTATCTTCCCAAAGTAAATGTTACATGCCTAAAAAGGCTTATACTGCACAGCTTATACATAATAGCATTATATGATATAATTAATAGCATATATAAATAGCCGGGGGGGATGCATATGGATAATAAAAGCGATTCCCGCAGATTGATAACAGATAAGCTGAACAGCTCTATTTTGCTTGTACTGCACAGTATACCCGTAGGTATAATAGCAGGCATTATTGTAATTGCTTATAGACTGCTGCTTGAAAAGGCGAGCACTGCATCGAGATTGATATATGCTTTTTTATCTGAGAATATTATATACATGCCTTTATGGATGCTTGTGCTTTTATTTATGGGACTCGGCATAGGCTTTATCATCAGGCTTTGCCCTCTTGCAGGAGGCAGCGGCATTCCTCAGATTGCTGGTGAGCTGGCAAACAAGCTTGATATGAATTGGTGGCAGGTGCTGCTGAGCAAGTTTATAGGAGGTATTATTTCTATTGCAGCTGGTCTTTCTCTTGGAAGACAGGGTCCGTCTGTACAAATAGGTGCAGCCCTTGGCAAAGGCTATAGCAAGCTTCTTGGCAGATCAAAAACGGAAGAGAGCTTCCTTATGACAGGCGGCGCTGCAGCCGGACTTTCAGCAGCCTTTGGAGCTCCGTTTGCCGGTGTAATGTTTTCCTTAGAGATACTCCACAAGGGTTTTTCGCCCAATATACTTGCTTCTGTAACAGTTGCATGTATTTCTGCCGATGTAGTAACTAAAAACTTCTTCGGTCTGAAACCATTATTTGATTTCAGAAGCATTTCCGTCATGCAGCCTGCACAATATATAGCTTTGCTGGCCTTAGGAGCAGTATTGGGAGTACTTGGCTGCCTGTTCAACGGTTCCATGTATTATACTCAGAAAGCATATCAGCTTACAGCATTGCCCTCCTATTACAGACCTGTAATACCCTTTATACTGGCCGGCATTGTAGGTATATATGTTCCCCAGGTATTGGGCGGAGGCCAGTTCCTTATAGAGGATTTGACTGCCCGAAGCTTTGGAATCAGTGTAATAATAACCATACTGACAGTTAAGTACATATATACTTTAATATGCTTGAACTCGGGTGCTCCAGGAGGTATTTTCATGCCAGTAATGGTAATCGGCTCACTTCTTGGGAATCTGTTTGGATATATATTGATTTTCGGTATGGGCTATGACCATATATATTTGTACAATTTTATTGCATTTGCAATGGCAGGTTATTTTACTGCCATAGTAAAGGCGCCTATAACGGCATGTGTACTGATAATTGAAATGACGGGTTCTTTTGAGCATCTGACAGGAGTAATGATAGTATGTATAACATCATATATAGTATCGGATCTTCTTGGAACAGAATCTCTCTATCAAACTTTGCTGGCAGGAATATTAAAAAATCACGCCTTTCAAAAACCAATACCTGAAAATCAGAAATCAGTTGTTTAGGATTCTCACTATTCTATTGTTTTTCACATAAATGGTTATACCATCACCCGTAAAGACTGAGCAATCATCAACTATCTTGAAGCTGCTCAGTTTTTCAACCATGCCTTGCAGCTGTCTGTAGCTTATTTCAATTTTGTTTGCTCTTATCCATCTATCTCCAACTTCTCTTTTAAAAAGCTCTACAATGACTTTTTCATAATCCTCAGGAGTTCTGCCACCCTTTAATCTGTTACATTTTTTACAGCTTAATACCAGATTGCAGCTGCTCTCAGGTCCACCATCGCTTTTAGGCAAATAATGGTCCAACGTGCATTTATCAGGCTTTAGCTCTTTCTGGCAGAAACGGCATTTACCATGATCTCTTTCAAATATATGCATTTTCAATATTTTTTTATATTCCTTCATAAAATACCCCTTACATTCTAACGACCTGTAGCCCTTGATTTTTCTTCAGAAGGTCTGCAGCCCTTGTGTTTTTTGTATACTTTATCAAAATAGCTAAGACTGCTGAAGCCTGTTTCCATTGCAATCTCAGTTATAGTCATTGAGGTGGTATTGATAAGTATTTCAGCCTTAGAACACCTATAGTAATTTAAATATTCAAAGAAAGTCTTGCCCATGGCACGTTTAAAAAACCTGCAAAAATATGTGGGAGTGAAGCCAACTTCCTTTGCAATGTCCTCCAGCTCTATATCACGTGTGTAGTTATTTCTTATATATTCAACAATATTGTTAAGTCTTGTAAGGTCTTCCTTTCTGGTTTGAGATACCGGCAGGCTATTACTATTTAAGGATGCAGCATAACCATGGATACTGCCTAGCATTTCATATATCTTACCCATAACAAGAAGCATATAGCCGAATGGTTTTTCCTTATACAGGCTGAATATGTCAAATATGCATGCTTTAACTACCTGAGGAGCTTTTTCCTCGATATCAGACTTTATCCTTTTTGCTTCCGTTGTCTTTGGAAAAACCTCCTTAAAGCTGCTTCTGATATGTGGTATCTGTGCAGGATCAATATTGATAACCATATATCTGCATTGACCGGCAACATTGTGTATGTCATATACATCAACAAGCACCAGCTCTCCGGTACTTGCATGAAAGTAATCACTGTTAAGCTGTATTTCTGCTGTACCTTCAAGAACCAGAATAATCTCAAAATATGAGTGCCAATGTGGTATGATGCACTTGGATAAATATATTTCGTTTACTATCTCAGTTCCAAAGCCTGAAAAAAACTGTAATTCCAGTCCCCTGTATTTATCTGATTTGATATGATACAGTCGTAAGGGCAACAGTTCATTCCCAATATCCTTTAACTCTCTATATGATTCCATAAACACCTCTAAGGATAATATTTTACAAACAGATGATAATTTTGAGCTATTATAAAGCAAGTAATAATAATATAATTTACTCATAGAATGTTATCTATATTATATATCTTGGACAAAATAATGCAAGTCTGTTATGACCTGTGATAATTTGCAGCATGAAAGCAATACCGGCTTCTCAATATTAAAACCACGAGTAAGATCCGATTTCCGGGTCTGCTTATGGGATATAGCAATATTGTCAGCATACATTTGTATCTGCAGATAATGTACTCTCTGCAGATACACTCCCCTTCCCCCATCAATATCAGTCAATACGAAGCAGTAGTAAGTAAGCTGCAGCTTTTTTGTTTGCATCTCTATTGGAAAATAACCCAAAAAGAGTTATTATACTCTAGAGTAGAACTTTTTAAGGAGCAGCAGAGCAATGAAGTATAAGATTACAAAAAAGCAGCAAAACAGTAAAAGCTGCATAGTATGCGGTTTAAAAAACGAACTAAGTCTCAGAACAAGCTTTTATGAGCTGGAAAACGGGGAGCTTATTGCTTTTTTCAAAACTCTTGATGAGCATCAGAGCTATCCCGGCAGATTACATGGAGGAATTACTGCAGCAATACTTGATGAAACAATCGGAAGGGCTATTATGATTAGCAATCCCAATGTATGGGGTGTTACAGTTGAGCTTAACATAAAATATAAAAAGCCTATACCTTTGGATGCAGAACTCCGGGCTGTGGGTAGAATAACAAAGGACACAAGCAGGATTTTTGAAGGAGCAGGCGAAATATTGCTTGATAGCGGTGAGATTGCAGCAACTGCTTATGGAAAGTACCTTAAAATGCCCATAGACAAAATTGCAGCTTTTGATGAGACTCATGAGGATTGGAGAGTACATATTACAGATAATGAACCAGAAGAAGTAGAACTCTAAAAAAACTGCCTTATCAGCTGCTTGGTATAAAAACCAACTGATAAGGCAGTCTATTTTTCTTTATGCTTTCAGCTTTGATTTCTGCACAATAAACACACCCGCCAGGATTATCACTGTCGAAAATACAACCGAAATCGAAAGCTTTTCATCCAGTATCAGAGCTCCCAGCACTACTGCAATGACCGGATTGATATAAGCATAAGTCCCAGCCTTTGCCGCAGGCCACTTTTGCAGTATATATACATATGAGCTGTAAGCTATTATTGAGCCGAATACTATGAGATACAACAATGCTCCTGTAGATTTTGCAGTAAAGCTTATGCTGGATAACTCCCCCCTGATTAGTCCTACTATGGCTAAACCTGCACCTCCGGCAAGCATTTCAATTGCTATTTGTGATATTATCGAGCCGTGCTTTTTAAAGGTTTTGGAAAACACAGAGCCTAAAGCCCAGCAAAAGCAAGCAATAAGCAGCAGTATGGCTCCAAGAGCATCTATTGCTCCCGAAAGGTCATCAGCCATAACCAGCCAGCCTACTCCGCAAAAGCCAATTATAAGTCCAAGCCATCCTCTTAACTGCAGCCTGGAGCCCTTAAATATGAAGAGGTCTATCAGCGCCATATATAAGGGTATTGATGCTATTATTAATGATGCAATACCTGAGTGTACCCACTGCTCGGCATATACTACAAGACCATTGCCGCACAATAACAATAGTAACCCTACTATTGAAATCTTGGCTATCTCCTTCTTGTCAGTAGGAAAATCAAGCTTCCTGAGCTTTGCATACACAAACATGATACTGCCTGCCGTCAAGAATCTTATACCTGCAAACAAAAAAGGCGGAAAATCCTCAACACCTATTCTGATTGCGAGATAGGTTGAACCCCAGATTATACATACCGCAAGATATGCCAATAAGACTTTGGTATTGTCCCTGTTCATTGAAACCCTCCTAAAACAAAACAAAAATAACATACTAAAATAGTAGCATATTAATATGCACTTGTAACCAGCCAATTAATAAATATTATTGAGTAAAAAAGAGAGCATCAATTATTTCTCGCATGCATGTTGACCTGGTACTTTACTGGTGTTAATATGAAACTGTATAGCAATATAAACAGCTTATTAAAAAGGTGGCATGTAATCCAACTCGCTTGTTGTCAGGTAATCGTATGGCATAAGCGCGTGTGGAGAAATCGTAGAATCGTATAATTGTATATATGAGGTAAACCAATCTTAACGTAGGATATTTTTTTATACGTTTTGTTTGGTTGCCCATATTCAATGTATGATTTTATGATTACTCGCAAATAAGCTTTATGACAATACAGCCGTGGAGTAATTTGTAATCATTGCAAATTATCTGCGGCTTTTTCTATTGCGTTTGTATTGCTGTATAAATAATAATAAGGAGATTAACTATGACAAATAAAATACTGTTAAATAACAATATGCTGGATATCACACTATTGGAGAAGCTTAGCCAAAAGCCTGAAGTATTCACCCCTGGTGAAGAGCTGTTCTGGAATGATGAGCATATTTCAAAGAAGATGCTGGAGGCACATCTCAATCCGGATTGGGATGCAACAAGCTTCAGGCACTCAAAAATTGATGAAATAGTCAAATTCTTGATAAAAAAACTGAAAATAGACAGCAGCAGCAAGCTTCTTGACCTTGGCTGCGGGCCTGGATTATATGCTTCAAGGCTGTATAAACTGACAAAGGCTGATATCACAGGTATAGATTTTTCAACCAGATCCATTGAGTATGCAAAAAGCACCGCCAAAGAGGAAAGCATGGCAATTCGCTATATTTTCGGCGACTATTTGAAGCTGGAATATCCGGATATATATGACCACATTTTTTTGATTTATTATGACCTGGGTGTTCTAAATGATGCTTCAAGAGATATTTTACTTAGTAAAGTAAATAAGGCTCTTAAGCATGGAGGAAGCTTCGTGCTTGATATTACTACACCAAAGCAGCATGAGGAACGCAAGGAAGAAAGCAGCTGGTATGCAGCACAAGCAGGTTTCTGGAAGCCCGCTCCCCATTTAGTATTGGAGCAATACTTTCAATATATCGATTATCAGACTGCTCTCGACCAGTATATTGTCATTGGTGAAGCCGGTGACATTAAGACCTACAGAGTTTATGATCATTACTATGATGTGGACTCCATTACAGTACTTCTGAACAGTTTTGGGTTTACAGTAGAAGAGATTTGGGAAGACCTTTCAGGTACCCCCTATAGCAATGAGTCAAAAACTATGGGTATATTGGCAAAAAAGACAAAGGCCATAGACTGGTGATGGTAAAACCATAGGCCCCTCCTGCAGGAACACAAACTATGAAAACACAAGGAAGTTTTATGAGGATGTAGGCTTTTATCCTCTGGAGGAAATAAAAGAAATATGGGGCGAAAGAAATCCTTGCCTGATAATGGTTAAGTGTTTAAAATGAAGCTGCTATGAACATGCTAATATTAAGCCTGCTGTTATTAAAAGGATACCAGCAGTTACAGAAAAAGTCTTACTATGTTTGTTTTGAAGCATTACTACAGCCTTATTCGCAGCAAATGCAAAAGCTGATGAGACACCTGTTAGGACAACTAAGAAAGTAATTCCCATTATCAGCATTTGTGTAGATAGTGATAACTCAGGGTTAATAAAGGGAGGAAAAAATACTGTGTAAAATATCAATGCCTGAGGGTTGGTTGTATTTACCAAAAATCCGCGCAAAAACAGTTTTGTACTAGATTTGCTTTCGTTCACATATATCATTTTCCCAGACTTAACAGAATTAAACTGCCTTATTCCCAGATAAATCAAGTAAGAAGCGCCTGCCAATTTGATATAGCCCATAAATGGGAGCATTTTGGTGAATACTGCAGATACTCCAATGGACGCAAGGGCAATAAGCATTCCATGGGATGCACTTAAACCCAAAATCGTAGCCCATGCTTTCTTAAAGCCATATGTCATTGAGGATGAAATAACAATCATTACGCTAGGTCCCGGTGTAATAACCAGTATAACTACAGCGATAAAAAAAGTAATAAAATTGTCTAAAGCCATAGCAATTACCTCCTATTTTTTTGCTATGGCTTTAGTGTAACTTCAAATCAATTATTTGTATTGTAAAAAATTGCTCTCCTGTATTGACCCGGTGTAAAACCAAAAGCACTCTTAAACTCCCGTAAAAAGTGGCTCTGATCATAGTATCCATGTTTTAGTGATATCTCTATCAGGGAAATGTCCTCTGAAAGATCTTTTTTTGCTTTATTTAGCCTTACATTCTTCAGATACAGATGAGGTGTCATATTCATCTCCTTAGCAAACACTCTTATTAGATAATATGGATTCAAACCCGTTATATTTGCCAGATCAGCAAGTGCTACCTCTGTGTTGTAGTATTCCTGAACATATTCTTTTATAGTGTTAACTGCCTTATTTTCTGTTCTGCCACTCTCGATGAAACTACCATCAGAGCAGCAGTTAAACAGCATTAACAGCATTACTTCTATAAGTCTGCTTTCCTTTTCAAGCCTACTGCTGTCGCTGTTCAATAAATTGAAAAGATAGCTTACTTCCTTATAGAGAGAGCTGATATTCATTGATGGCTTTCTGAAACATAGCATTTTACTTTCCTTTTTGCTAAACATATAAGCTAAATCATGCATGTACTCAGTGCTGATATATATATCCCTGTATACCCAACAGCTTCCCTCAGCTGATTTGCCTGTATGGATTTCTCCAGGATTAATAAGATTAAGATTGCCGGTATAAGCATCGATACTACTGCCGTTACACATATAGCTGCCTTGGCCTCTGTCATTAATACCTATTGTATATGCATCATGCATATGCTTTGAGAAGCAATGCTTCTCTATCCTAGCTGAAAAAAGTTCAATACCATCCATATTGACAGGC
>JBMORW010000011.1:0-18859 GCA_049322695.1 Bacillota bacterium
AAGAAGGTTTGAGATTCGCTATCAGAGAAGGCGGAAGAACAGTTGGAGCAGGTGCAGTTGCATCAATAGTTGAATAATTTAACTTTGTAAAATTAAGTTGCGAGTTGCGGGGTTAAGAAGTGCTTTTAGTCAAGTTTAATCTCGAAACTCGTCCGCTTAGCATAAGCGGTACTCGTTCGGTTAGTATAACCGGCACTCGTAACCATAGGACTAGGTTTTGCATGCAAAACCTAGTCCTTTATAAAGTATTAAAACTGCCAAATAAGGTAATAATTCAAGATAATAGCAGTTTTTAAGGGCTATATTATTATTGACATTAAAGGCAAATTGTGATAGATTTTTAAGGTAGTCTTAAAATGCGATATTTATCTAAATGGAAAAACCTAACCTCGGGAGGTGTAAACAGTGAGAGTTAAAGTTACACTAGCATGTGGAGAATGCAAGCAAAGGAATTACGATTCAATGAAGAACAAGAAGAACAATCCTGAAAGACTGGAAATGAACAAGTATTGCAGATTCTGCAGAAAGCATACTGCACATAAGGAAACAAAATAGCCAGTAAAGGAAGTGAGAAAGATGACTGGTACAGCAAGAAAGATAGATATTGGAAGATATTTCAGAGAGACAAAAGCAGAAGTTAAGAAGGTTTCCTGGCCTAGCAGAAAGGAACTTATACAACATACTGAGGTTGTTCTTACTTCCATTATCTTAGTAGGTGCTGCTCTTTGGATTGCTGATTTAGCTTTTGGTAAACTCTTTAGTTTATTTGTATTAAGGTAAAAAAGGAGGAAGACCCTGACCAAAACCAGGGTTGTACATCTATGGAAGAAAGAGGCAAGTGGTATGTAGTCCATACATATTCGGGCTACGAAAACAAGGTTAAGGCCAATATAGAGAAGATAGTTGAAAACAGAAGCATGCAGGATGTTATCTTCGAAGTAAAGGTACCTATGGAAGAACAGGTAGAAATAAAGAATGGCAAGAAGAAGGTTACACAGAAAAAGGTATTTCCCGGTTATGTACTCGTGAAAATGCTTATGACAGATGAATCATGGTATGTAGTCAGAAACACCAGAGGTGTGACAGGCTTTGTCGGACCTGGTTCCAAACCTGTGCCTCTGACTGATGCAGAAGTTAAATCACTGGGAGTAGAAAAGACTCCTATTAAGCTTGACGCAAAATTGGGTGATCATGTAAAGATTATTTCTGGTCCATTTGAAAATTTCATTGGGATTATTCAGGAAATCAATAATGATAAGCACAAAGTCAAGGTTCTGGTTTCAATGTTTGGCAGGGAAACACCTGTAGAGTTGGATTTTGTTCAAATTGAAAAGCTTTAAAACTATTCATAATTTTGAGAGGAGGTGTAATTATGGCAAAAAAGATTACGGCTATGGTAAAGCTGCAGGTTCCGGCAGGTAAAGCTACACCAGCGCCACCAATTGGTCCTGCGCTAGGTCAGCATGGTGTCAATATCATGGGCTTCTGCAAGGAGTTCAATGAAAGAACTGCAAAGCAAGTGGGTTTGATAATACCTGTTGTTATTTCTGTTTATCAGGACAGATCCTTTACATTCATACTTAAAACACCGCCAGCATCAGTTCTTATAAAGAAGGCTGTTGGAATTGAAAGCGGCTCCGGCGTACCTAACAAGACAAAGGTAGGCAAGATTTCTAAGGCAAAGATCAGAGAAATTGCTGAGCTTAAGATGCCAGATTTAAATGCTGCAAGTGTTGAGACAGCTATGAGTATGATAGCTGGAACAGCTAGAAGCATGGGTATTGTAGTAGAAGACTAATAGCAAAACATATATTTTGGTTAGAATAAGTGGGAGGAAATATCCGCTATTACCACAAGGAGGAATTTAAATGTTTAGAGGAAAAAGATATCAGGAACTAGCTAAGCTTGTTGACAAGAGTAAGCTATATGATGTATCAGAAGCCATGGAGCTGGTTCAAAAGACAGCTAAGGCTAAGTTTGATGAATCCGTTGAAGTACACATCAAGCTCGGTGTTGATTCCAGACACGCTGATCAACAGGTTAGAGGCGTTGTAGTGCTTCCGCACGGAACAGGAAAGACTTTAAGAGTATTGGTATTTGCTAAGGGTGAAAAGGCGAAGGAAGCAGAAGTAGCTGGTGCTGATTTTGTAGGTGCTGAAGAACTCGTTACAAAGATCCAGTCAGAAAACTGGTTTGATTATGATGTTATAGTTGCAACTCCGGATATGATGGGTGTTGTCGGAAGACTTGGTAAGTTGCTTGGTCCTAAGGGCTTAATGCCGAACCCAAAATCCGGTACAGTCACATTTGATGTAGCAAAAGCTATAGCAGAAATCAAAGCCGGTAAGGTTGAGTACAGACTTGATAAGACTAACATAGTACACGTTGGAATAGGCAAGGTTTCCTTTGGAACAGAAAAGCTTGCTGATAACTTTAGAACACTTATGGAAGCTGTTGTTAAAGCTAAGCCTGCAGCTGCTAAGGGAACATACCTGAAGAGCATAGCAGTAGCAAGCACAATGGGTCCATCTGTAAAGGTTAATCCGGCACGTGTAACAGACTAGTCATAACAGCAGTTGACAAACGATACTTTTAATAGTAAAATATCGTTTGTATGAAAAAAGAACATATACCGTAGACAGTAGGTTGCTGAGCGCAGCTCAGCTTGGAACAAGTCTCTGACTTGTTCAGGTTGGACGAAGCAAGCATAAATAATCCCTACCGAGGTTTGATCGATATATATTAAGTATAGCGACCTCTCTATGTCTACGGAGAGGTCTTTTTATATGCATAAAGCGGTAAAAGGACCCTCGGGATTAGAATAACAACTTTGTCATGAGGAGGTGTAGTAATGGCAAAAAACCTTGAATCAAAAGAGTTAATAGTTAAAGAGGTAAAGGAAAAGCTCGAAAAGGCTAGTACACTTGTATTTGTTGACTATAAAGGAATAAACGTTGAAGATGTCACTGAATTGAGAAAAAGATTCAGAGAAGCCGGTGTAGACTACAAGGTTTACAAGAATACACTGTTTAAAAGAGCTTCACAAGAGGCAGGTATGACGGCTATACATGAGCAATTGCAAGGCACTGTTGCAGTAGCATTCGGATATGGTGATGTTATAGCTCCTGCAAAGACATTAAATCAATTCATCAAGGATCATCCAAAGACAACTATTTCAGTTAAGGCCGGTGTAGTTGAAGGCAAGCTGATGAGCAGTGACGAAATGAAAGCTCTGGGAGACCTTCCATCAAAAGAAGTTCTGCTTTCAATGTTACTTGGTGCTTTACAAGGCTCAATCAGAAATCTTGCTAACTCGCTTGATCAAATTAGGGAGAAGAAAGAAGCACAACAAGCTTAGAAAAGAATATTAGGAGGGTATATTAAATGGCAAGCGAAAAAACTTTAAAGTTTATTGAAGAAATTAAAGGTATGACAGTTCTTGAACTAGCAGAATTAGTAAAGGCAATAGAAGAAGAGTTCGGTGTAACAGCAGCGGCTCCTGTAGCAGTAGCTGGTCCAGCGGCAGCAGCAGCTCCTGTTGAAGAAAAGACTGAGTTTGACGTAATACTTAAGGAAGCAGGCGCAGAAAAAATAAAGGTTATCAAGGTTGTTAGAGAAATAACTGGTCTTGGCTTGAAAGAAGCTAAGGACTTAGTTGATAACCCACCAAAGCCAGTTAAGGAAGCAGTAAGTAAGCAAGACGCTGAAGATATAGCTGCTAAGCTTAAGGAAGTTGGCGCAGGCGTAGAAATAAAGTAATCAAATACTTTAATGAGCAGGGAGTTTCTTAATTAGAAGCTTCCTGTTTGTTTTTTGTTTTTGACTTTCAGATATTGTGGTATAATATGTAACTATAAAATACAAAGGAGAGAATTAGAGTGATGAAAACTGCTTTTCTTATTATTGGCATTGTGACTCTGCTCCTGAATGCCACTTTAACAGCATTGTATATCTGGCTATCTGTCCGGAGGAATACTGCCAAAACAAACACAAAAAAGGATATTGTATTTCAGATACATAAAGCTGAAAGAATAAATGGAGTAAGTGATAGTATAAAAGCTGAAAGTGAGACCATAGATATATGAAAAGCATAAAGGCCGGAGATGTACTGTTTCACAAGTACAAAATATTAAGAAAGCTAGGAGAAGGAGCCTCAGCAGAGGTTTTTCTCTGTCATAATTTAAAGCTCAGAAGCAAATGTGCTGTAAAAGTAATCAATAAGCAGAGATGCAGTTTTAGGAATGAGGAAGGTATGCTTTCAAAGCTGAACAGCTTGAACATACCAGGTATTATTGATGTAATGGAAGATGACAAGTATACATATATTGTTGAGACATTCGTTGAAGGTACGCCCCTTGACAAGCTGATGCTCACACATGGATGCTTCAGAGAGAATAAGGTGATAGTATGGGCTATGCAGCTCTGTGATACATTGGAATATCTTCACGGAATTAAGCCAAATGCTATTATTTACAGGGATATTAAGCCTTCAAACATTATGATAACACCAGATAATAAAGCTGTATTGATTGATTTTGGGGCATGTCGAGAATATGACGGAATATACAATATCGATGAGGTAATAGCAGGAACAAGTATTTATAGTGCTCCTGAACAGCTTATATTGGACGGTATAACCGATCAACGCACTGATATATACGGAGTTGGAGCTGTTATGTACAAACTGCTGACAGGAGAAAATCCCAACGATATTTTGAGAGAAAAATTTGCCGCAGAAAATACATTGAGCCGAGGCATAAGGAATATAGTATTGAAATGTATTGAAATAGAGCGGATTAGAAGATATAATAGCATAAATGAGCTTAAAAACAGCCTGGAAAATCAGTATAAGCTGAATATCATGAAGGATATGAGGGAGGACAAGCTGATGAAGCTTCTTCCGCAAGTTATAGCTGTATTATCAATTATAAACTATTTGGTTGCATTTATCGGATTAAAAATATAACAGGAGAAAACTATGAGTGAGTTTAAGCAAATTCTACTGGAAATACTTTTTATAATTTCGCTTTTTTACGGTATTTTTCTTGGAGTCAATATAAGCTATTTT
Organism: Bacillota bacterium; assembly: GCA_049322695.1. GTDB lineage: Bacteria > Bacillota > Clostridia > Lutisporales > Lutisporaceae > CALGKJ01. The sequence continues at coordinate 5,069 of JBMORW010000011.1, forward strand.
TATTTTCTGATTCCCGTTATTGTGATAGCCTTGGGATGGATATACTTGCGGTATTGCAGAACAAGTGCTGCTAAAAGTCGAAGATTGGAAATAAAGAGAAACTGGGGAGTAAAAAAAGAAAGCAGGAGAGAGTATGTTAGTGCCGGAGAGTTGTTCAGATGTCTTAAGGATTGTGAAGCTGATTTCATTATAGATGATACAACCTGGAGAGATCTGAATCTGGATAGCATAATAAAAATATTGGATCATACTATATCATTTTCGGGGCTCCAATATCTATATTATATGCTGAGAAAACCTCTTTTCAGCATCAAGGAAATTTATCAAAGAAATGAGCAAATTGAGAGATTTCGAAAAAATATAGATAAATCCGTCGAAATTCAGCAGAAGCTGGATGCTCTTGGTGAAGAAGCTGTAAAAGGACTGTGTGGGTATCTGTCAGGTCAGTCGAAGTTTGAGGGCAGGGACACCTTTCTCTATAAGCTGCAATCAAATGCAATTTTTACTGTACCCTTTATACTGTACTTTGAACCAATATTTGGCATATTTACATTAATAATTTTACTCCTGGCCAATGCACTTATGTATAACAGAATAAAAAACGAAATTGCAAAAGAATTGTATATGTTCAGGTATCTGGGAAAGCTTATAGCCTGTACTGAAGAAATAATATCACTGCCTGCGGTAAACGGAATACTGGATAAAGATAGTGTAATGACCTCGCTAAAAGAACTTAATAAGCTTAAGGCTAAACTGGATAAAATCAACCTCAGCAGCACCTTTAACGATACTATAACAATAAAATCAGAAATAGAAATATTGCTTGAATTCTATAATATGATCAGAATGAGAGAGCCTATTTTGTTTTATGAAGCTGTAGAACTCTTAAATGCAAACAATGAAAAGCTGCTGTTTTTGTATAAGGAGCTTGGCAGGCTTGATGCCCTTATTTCACTAGCTGCCTATAGAGAGAGTGTTAAACGTTATACTGTCCCCGCCTTTATTGAAGATGCAGGTAAGGCAGCTATTTACTGTGAAGACATATATCACCCGCTGTTGGCGGACCCGGTTCCCAATTCTTTCAGGCTTCATGACTATGGAGCTTTGGTGACGGGTTCCAATGCATCCGGTAAATCAACCTTTTTAAGAACAATAGGTGTAAACGTACTCTTTTCACAGACTATCTGTACAGTTCTGGCATCGAAATATGAAGCGAGCCTCTTTAAAGTCCTTACATCCATAGGTAACCTGGACAGCATTGAAGAAGGAGACAGTTACTTTATGGCAGAAGCTAAATCATTAAAAAGAATTATTGATGAGCTTGAAAGAGAAAACCATACCCTCTGTATTCTGGATGAAATATTCAGAGGTACAAATACTGTAGAGCGAATAAGCGGTGCCGCTTCTATCCTGAAATACCTTTCTGAAAAGAAGTGCTGCGTATTGGCAGCAACTCATGACCTAGAGCTTACCAGAATAGCCAGTGCTGACTATCGGAATTATCACTTTCAGGAAGAGGTCAGGGAAAACGATATATACTTTGACTACAAACTGCACGAGGGAGCATGTACCAGCAGAAATGCGATACTAATACTCAAGCAGCTTGGTTATCCGGAAACTATATATAAAGAAGCAATGAAAATGGCTTCAGGTTATAAGTAAAAGCTTTGCATCAGCAAAGCTTTTATTCTGCCGCTGGCTATGAGCAATCAGCCTTTGCTTCAGAGCCTTGGCTAAAGCCGGCGGCTGGAGGCTGGAGACAGGTGGCCAAAGCTTATATGTATATTATCCTAAATTTCAAATTATTACTAAGCTTTTAAAAAGACTTGAAAAATTGTACAATAAAACCTTGACATCAATTAAGTGGTATGTTAACATTATATATTGCATTGTAGTAAGTAGTTTTAAAAAAATAGGACGTAATAGAATAAGAAAAAAGATAAAAGGCAATATTACAAATAAGTATGCGTAAATATTGTAATTACCAAAAGCAATATAAAAAACCAGCCATTAGTACGTTTGAGCGGGTTTACATAATAGGATGTAAACTATGCTAAGGGATTTTTTTGCTTTTGGCTATTTTGCTTTTTCTAACAAAGGTTATGTTTATGCAGATCAAATCAAAGGTATTGTTACTAGAATAATTAAGGGGTGAGTGACTTTATGGTACATCCAATCTCTGTTGGGAAAAATCAGAGGATGAGCTACTCAAAAATTGACGAAGTAATGGATATGCCGAACCTAATTGAAGTGCAGAAGAACTCATATGACTGGTTCCTTGAAGAAGGCCTGAAGGAAGTCTTTAATGATGTTTCTCCTATTCAGGACTATACAGGAAACCTTGTTCTCGAGTTTGTTGACTATTCTTTAGACGGCAAGCCAAAGTATTCCGTAGAGGAATGCAAGGAAAGAGACGTAACATATTCTGCTCCATTGAAGGTGAAAATCAGACTGATAAATAAAGAAACAAATGAAGTCAAAGAGCAGGAAGTGTTTATGGGAGATTTTCCTCTCATGACAGATCAAGGTACATTCATAATCAATGGTGCAGAGAGAGTAATAGTAAGCCAGCTGGTTAGGTCACCCGGTGTTTACTATGCTGAAACCATAGATAAATCTGGAAAGAGTTTATATTCTTCAACAGTTATTCCCAATAGAGGTGCTTGGTTGGAATATGAAACCGACTCAAATGATATCCTTTGGGTGAGAATAGATAGGACAAGAAAAATTCCTATTACTGTAATGTTGAGAGCTCTAGGCTATGGTACTGATGACAGCATTGAGAAAGTACTGGGAGAGGATGAATGTATAAAGGCAACACTCCAAAAGGATGGAACAAAATCACAGGAAGAAGCGTTAATAGAAGTCTATAAGCGCTTAAGACCCGGTGAGCCGCCAACAGTTGAAAGTGCCAAATCCCTTATTGAAGTATTGTTCTTTGATGCAAAAAGATACGACCTTGCAAAGGTTGGACGTTATAAGTTCAACAAGAAGCTTTGTATAAGTGCCAGACTGGCAAATCAAAGAGTTGAAAAAGAAGTCGTTGACCCAAGAACAGGAGTGATACTAGCCGAAGCGGGAGAAAAAATCACTCGTGAAAAAGCCATACTTATTCAAAATGCAGGCATAAACGAGTTAAATGTGCTTGTAGAGGGAAGAGTTGTAAAGATTCTTGGCAACAACACTGTAGATATAAACAAGTATCTTCAGATTGACGTATCTGATCTGGGTATTAAGGAGCTTGTCAATCTCGGAATATTGAAGGATATATTGAGTAAATTTGACTCAGAAGCAGATATCAGAGACGAAATAAAGAACAGAATGAATGAGCTTGTTCCAAAGCACATAGTCATAGATGATATTATAGCCTCAATAAGCTATAACATTAATCTTACAAGCGGCATTGGAAATGTAGATGATATAGACCACCTTGGGAACAGAAGGTTGAGATCAGTCGGTGAGTTACTGCAGAATCAGTTCAGAATAGGTCTTTCAAGAATGGAAAGAGTTGTTAAGGAAAGAATGACTATTCAGGATATTGATGTTGTAACACCACAGCAGCTTGTCAATATAAGACCTGTAGCCGCAGCTATCAAAGAGTTTTTTGGCAGCAGCCAGCTGTCCCAGTTTATGGACCAGACAAACCCTCTTGCAGAGCTGACACATAAGAGGAGATTATCTGCATTGGGACCTGGAGGTTTGTCAAGAGAAAGAGCGGGCTTCGAAGTAAGAGACGTTCACCACTCTCACTATGGAAGAATGTGTCCTATAGAAACCCCTGAAGGACCGAACATAGGTCTTATTGGTTCCTTAAGTACATATGCGAGGATCAATGAATACGGTTTTATTGAAGCTCCATATAGAATGGTAAGAACCAATGAAGCCGGTGAAAAATTTGTAACAGAAGAAATAGTATACCTTACTGCAGACGTAGAAGACGAGTTTGTTATAGCACAGGCTAATGAGCCTCTGGATGAGGAAGGAAAGTTTATTGACAAAAGAGTAACAGCAAGAGCAAGACACGAAATCATTATAGTCCCTACTACAGAGGTTGAGTTCATGGATGTATCTCCCAAGCAGGTTGTTTCAGTAGCAACTGCTATGATACCATTCCTTGAGAATGATGATGCCAACAGAGCGCTAATGGGCTCCAACATGCAGCGTCAGGCTGTTCCCCTATTGCTTCCAGATTCGCCTATAGTAGGTACAGGTATGGAATATAAAGCCGCAAAGGATTCAGGAGTAATCCTCCTTTCAAGACATGACGGAGTTGTTGAAAAGGCTACAGCTGATGAAGTAATTATCAGAAGCGGCACAGGTGAAAGAGAAAGATATAAAATGCTTAAGTTCCTGAGGTCTAACCAGGGTACTTGCATTAATCAGCGTCCTGTAGTCAGAAAAGGCGATATCGTCAAGAAGGGCGATATTGTAGCTGACGGTCCTTCCACACACATGGGCGAAATTGCTTTGGGAAGAAACATACTCATAGGTTTTATGACTTGGGAAGGCTACAACTATGAAGATGCTATTTTGATAAGCGAAAAGTTGGTTAAAGAAGATACATTTACTTCTATACATATTGAAGAATATGAAGCAGAGGCTAGAGATACAAAGCTCGGACCTGAGGAAATAACAAGAGATATTCCTAACGTCGGTGAAGAAGCCCTAAAGGATTTGGATGAAAGAGGAATAATCCGTATAGGTGCTGAGGTTAGAGCAGGAGATATATTGGTAGGAAAGGTTACTCCTAAGGGAGAAACAGAGCTTACCGCTGAAGAAAGGCTTCTGAGAGCTATTTTCGGAGAGAAAGCAAGAGAAGTAAGAGATACTTCTTTACGAGTTCCGCACGGTGAAGCAGGTATAATAGTAGATGTCAAGGTGTTTACAAGAGAGAACGGCGACGAACTGCCTCCGGGAGTAAATCAGCTTGTAAGGTGCTATATTGCCCAGAAGAGAAAGATTTCCGTCGGAGACAAGATGGCAGGAAGACATGGTAACAAGGGTGTTATTTCAAGAGTGCTTCCTGAAGAGGATATGCCTTTCATGCCAAACGGCACTCCTTTGGAAATAGTACTTAATCCTCTAGGAGTTCCATCTCGTATGAATATAGGTCAGGTACTGGAAGTGCATCTAGGCCTCGCAGCGAAAGCTCTGGGCTGGAAAATTGCAACGCCTGTGTTTGACGGTGCGAACGAAGATACCATAATGGAAACTATAGAATCTGCCAATAAAGTTATACAAGTCAGAAAGAATCTCAGACAGATAAGAGAAAAGCTTATTCTGGCTGTCGAGGATGAAAAGGCAGATATCAGTGAAAACAAAGAAATAGTGATTGAATTCGTAAATGATAAGCTCTTCGAGATAGATGAAAAACTAATAGCTATTAAGGAGAAAATACTGAATTCAGATCTTGAGAACATTGAGAACCTCGAAAACATCATAACAATGTTCCCGGACACACCAATAGATGGAGTTACGCTTCATCCTTCCGGTAAAATAAAGCTTAGAGATGGCAGAACCGGTGAATATTTCGATAACGAAGTTACTGTAGGATATATGTATATACTGAAGCTTCTGCATCTTGTTGATGACAAGATTCACGCCAGATCCACAGGACCGTATTCCTTGGTTACACAACAGCCTCTTGGAGGTAAAGCCCAGTTTGGAGGTCAAAGATTCGGCGAAATGGAAGTTTGGGCATTGGAAGCATATGGAGCATCCCATACTTTACAGGAAATACTTACTGTAAAGTCAGACGATGTTGTTGGAAGAGTAAAAACTTACGAGTCCATCGTAAAAGGCGAAAACATCCCCGAACCTGGAGTGCCGGAATCCTTCAAAGTACTTATCAAGGAGCTGCAAAGCCTTGCGCTTGATGTAAAAGTACTCACAGAAGAAAACGAGGAGATTGCAATCAGAGAATCTGTGGATGATGAAGTTGAAGAACTGGGTACTGATCTTGAAGGCAGAGAGGATATGGATTTTGCGGGAATACCTTATAAAGGTGAAGCAAGTACTGAAGAGGATCTTTACAGTGACTATGATGAGGACACTGAAGAGACTGATGATTTCGAGGAAGAGATTCAGTTTGATGAAATGATACTTGAAGAAGAAGGTTTTGAGGAAGAAGATTTTTAAGCTTCAAGTATAGAAGTATATTAATAAAATGTGATTCGCATTATGAATGCAAGAGCATTCATAATGCGGCATCCATTGCTGCAAATATTAACTATTAAATAATGAAGGGAGAGATACCTCCTTGTTCGAATTGAATAATTTTGAGTCACTCAAGATTGGTTTGGCTTCTCCTGAGAAAATCAGAGAATGGTCAAAGGGCGAGGTAAAAAAGCCTGAAACTATAAACTACAGAACCCTCAAGCCAGAAAAGGAAGGCTTGTTCTGTGAAAAGATATTCGGTCCTACAAAGGACTGGGAATGTCACTGCGGAAAATACAAGAGAATAAGATATAAGGGTATTGTATGTGACCGCTGCGGTGTTGAAGTAACTAAGTCAAAGGTAAGAAGAGAGAGAATGGGACATATTGAGCTTGCTGCTCCGGTATCACACATTTGGTACTTCAAGGGTATTCCAAGCAGAATGGGTCTGATTCTTGATATGTCGCCAAGAGCACTTGAGAAGGTGCTGTACTTTGCTTCATACATAGTAATAGATACTGGAGATACACCTTTGTCTAAGAAGCAGCTGCTTTCCGAAAAGGAATACAGAGAAAACGTAGAAAAATACGGCAATAAGTTCAGAGCCAGCATGGGTGCAGAGGCAATAAAAGAGCTTCTTGAGGAGCTTGATCTGGATGCTTTGGCGAAAGAACTCAGAGTAGATTTGAAGGAAAGCACAGGTCAAAAAAGACTTAGAACAGTCAGAAGACTGGAAGTTGTTGAAGCCTTCAAGAAATCAGCAAATAAGCCTGAATGGATGATACTTGATGTAATTCCGGTTATTCCTCCTGATCTGAGACCGATGGTTCAGCTGGATGGAGGCAGATTTGCTACATCTGACCTGAATGATCTTTATAGAAGAGTTATAAACAGAAATAACAGACTTAAGAGACTGCTTGACCTTGGAGCACCTGACATAATTGTTAGAAATGAAAAGAGAATGCTGCAGGAAGCAGTGGATGCTTTGATAGATAACGGCAGAAGAGGCAGACCTGTTACAGGTCCCGGAAACAGACCTCTGAAGTCTTTAAGTGACATGCTTAAGGGTAAGCAGGGAAGATTCAGACAAAACCTGCTTGGCAAGCGTGTTGACTATTCCGGACGTTCAGTTATAGTTGTAGGTCCGGAGCTTAAGCTTTATCAGTGCGGTCTTCCTAATGAGATGGCATTGGAGCTGTTTAAGCCTTTTGTTATGAAAAAGCTTGTTAATGACGGCCTGGCTCATAATATTAAGAGTGCGAAGAGAATGGTAGAAAGAGTGAAGCCAGAGGTATGGGATGTACTTGAAGAGGTAATTTCAGAGCATCCGGTGCTTCTAAACCGTGCTCCTACGCTGCACAGACTGGGAATACAGGCATTTGAACCAATATTGGTTCAGGGCAGAGCATTAAAGATACATCCTTTGGTATGTACTGCGTACAATGCAGACTTCGATGGAGACCAAATGGCTGTTCACGTGCCACTTTCAGTTGAAGCCCAGGCAGAAGCCAGATTCCTGATGCTTTCTGCAAATAACATATTAGCGCCAAAGGATGGAAGACCTGTAGTGAGTCCGACTCAGGACATGGTTATGGGCATTTACTACATGACTATACATGTTCCTGGAGTTAAGGGTGAAGACAAAATATTCTCAAGCATAGATGAAATGCTGATGGCTTATCAGCTTGGAGAGGTTTCACTGCATGCAAGAGTCAAGGTAAGAATTACCAAGGAATATGAGGGCAAGAAAATAAGCAAGATAATGGAGAATACAGTTGGTAGATTTATTTTCAACAACACAATTCCTCAAGATCTTGGATTTGTTAAGAGAAATACCGTTGATGATATATTCTTATTGGAGTTTGACCCCAGAGATAAAGACGGCAACATGGCACCTATAGACAAGAAGATGCTTGGAAGAATAGTTGATAAATGCTACAGAAAGCACGGAAATACTAAGACGGCTGTCGTGCTTGATGAAATTAAGAGACTCGGCTTCCAGTATTCAACAAAGGGTGCTGTTACAATCAGCGTATCCGATATGGAAATTCCGGGTGCCAAGAAGGAGCTTCTGTCCAAGGCTGACGAAAGAGTTGACAAGATTGAAAAAATGTACAGAAGAGGTTTGATATCCAATGAAGAAAGATATGAGCAGGTAATAGAAACCTGGAAGAATACTACAGATGATGTAACAAAGGCCCTTATGACTGATTTGGACAGATTGAACCCTGTTTATATGATGGCAACCTCAGGAGCAAGAGGTAGCGTCAATCAGATAAGACAGCTCGCAGGTATGAGAGGTCTTATGGCAGATACTTCCGGTAGAATCATAGAAATTCCAATTAAGGCAAACTTCCGTGAAGGACTTAACGTTTTGGAGTTTTTCACATCCACACACGGAGCCAGAAAAGGTCTTGCTGATACGGCATTAAGAACTGCTGACTCAGGATATCTTACACGCCGTCTGGTAGATGTAAGTCAGGACGTTATTATAAGAGAAGAAGAGTGCGGTACGGAAGAAGGACTTGTAGTATCTGAAATCAAAGATGGCAACGAGGTTATTGAAAAGCTTATTGACAGACTTGACGGAAGATATGCAATGGAAGATATAATTCACCCCGCAACAGGTGAGATAATAGTAAGGAAAAATGAGCTTATCAGCGAGGACCAGGCAGCAGAGATTGTAAATGCAGGCATCAAAAAGGTACATATAAGGTCGGTATTGACCTGCCGATCAAAATATGGAGTATGCAGCAGATGCTATGGCATCAACCTGGCAACAGGAGCGCCGGTCAATATAGGTGAAGCCGTTGGAATCATTGCGGCTCAATCCATAGGTGAGCCTGGTACGCAGCTTACAATGAGAACCTTCCACACTGGCGGTGTTGCCGGTGATGATATAACTCAAGGTTTGCCTAGAGTTGAAGAGTTATTTGAAGCCAGAAAGCCGAAGGGTCTTGCAATTATTTCCGAAATCTCAGGTACAGTTAAGATAATTGACCAGAGAAAGAAGAAGGAAGTAGTTGTGCTGGCGGAGGACGGAGACTCCAGAACCTATACAATCCCGTACGGTTCTAGACTTAGAGTTACAGAGGGCGAGGTAATTGAGGCCGGAGATGAAATAACCGAAGGCTCGGTAAATCCTCATGACATACTAAAAATCAAAGGTGTTGCAGGCGTTCAGTCATATCTTCTGATGGAAGTACAAAGAGTTTACAGACTCCAGGGTGTTGATATCGCCGATAAACATATTGAGGTTATAGTAAGACAGATGCTCAGAAAGATAAAGATAGAAGAGGCCGGTGATACAGGCTTGCTTCCAGGCGGCTTGGTTGATATATTTGCATACGAAGAAGAGAATTCAGGTGCTGAGCAGCAAGGTCTAGAGAAGGCTAATGGAAAACGCACACTGCTCGGAATAACAAAAGCTTCATTGGCTACAGATTCCTTCCTGTCGGCAGCATCCTTCCAGGAAACAACAAGGGTATTGACAGAGGCAGCCATAAAGGGAAGAATAGATCCTCTTGTAGGCCTGAAGGAAAATGTAATAATCGGTAAGCTTATACCTGCCGGTACAGGCTTGAAGAAGTACAAGGATATATCAATAAAATTAACAGAAGGCACTTCAGAAAACGCTTGACATAAAAATTAACAAATGCTAAAATGATTTAGTGCGCGACAAATGCCTTACTGCATTTGTCCTGCATAATCATCAATACGTTTGAGTACAACGAGGTGTTATTGTGCATGAATTGAAACAATCCAAAAACAAGGTCGTTGGACTAAAACAGACGGTAAAGGTTATTAAGAACAACACGGCTTCAAAGGTATACATAGCGCAGGATGCAGATGAATACATCAAATCCACTGTTATGGATGCCGTAAAAAACACAGATATACAAATTATATATATAAATACCATGAAGGAACTTGGAGAAGCATGTGGTATAGATATTGGTGCTTCTACAGCAGCAATTGTCAACAGCATTTGATGCTTGTGGACAATATGACTCATTAAAAGTTCGACCAATAATTTTGCTTCTAATATACCCCTTCAAGTGAAGGGGTATATTATATGTAAGCGCCGGAATGATAAAAAAGGCGCATTTGCCATAAATCCGTAACTGCCTTTAGTAATTGGGCAGTTGGTGAAGTGACAGAAATAATATAATATATATTAATCTGTAGCCAATAGTAAAAGAGGGAGGTGCATTTAATGCCAACGATCAGTCAGTTAGTAAGAAAAGGTAGGGAAAGAGTTGAGTACAAATCAACTGCTCCAGCTCTCAAGGAATGTCCGCAAAAAAGAGGAGTATGTACAGTTGTTAAAACTACTACACCTAAGAAGCCTAATTCTGCATTAAGAAAAATTGCCAGAGTAAGACTTACAAACGGTATAGAAGTAACAGGCTACATACCTGGTATAGGACATAACCTTCAGGAACACTCTGTTGTTCTTATAAGAGGCGGAAGAGTTAAGGACCTGCCTGGCGTAAGATACCACATCGTTAGAGGTACACTTGACGCTGCTGGTGTTGCTAACAGAAAGCAAGGCAGATCAAAATACGGTGCTAAGAGACCAAAAAGCAAATAATGTACGTTATTATATCACGGCTCAAAAAGCTGTGTAGATATATATAATGTGCACAACGGCAAAGCGCGTGATTGATTGCATGGACGTTTTACGAAGTGAAACTCCGGGCAAAACACTGCGTGTTTTGCAGAGTACCGATGAATCTTAATAATATGTTAAGGAGGGAAGCATAGTGCCAAGAAAAGGACATGTGCCAAAAAGAGACGTATTGCCTGATCCATTATACGGTGTTAAGACTGTAACCAAGCTTATCAACAACATAATGCTTGATGGCAAAAAAGGTGCAGCTCAGAAAATAGTTTATGGAGCATTTGATGTAATCAAAGAAAAGACAGGTAAGGATCCATTAGAGGTTTTTGAAACTGCCATGAACAACATCATGCCTGTTCTGGAAGTTAAGGCAAGAAGAATAGGTGGAGCAACTTACCAAGTTCCAATAGAAGTAAGAGCTGACAGAAGGCAAGCATTGGGTATGAGATGGTTAATCGACTACTCAAGAAAAAGAGGCGAAAGAACAATGGCCGACAGACTTGCCGGAGAAATTCTGGATGCTGCAAACAACGTAGGCTCCAGCGTCAAGAAGAGAGAAGACATGCATAAGATGGCTGAAGCTAACAAGGCGTTTGCACATTATAGATGGTAATCAGATAAAAAAGGGGAAAATAAAAATTATTACTTTAATATATATTCTGCGGAATACTGGATTAAAGGACATGGGTTTAGTGATTTAAACAACAGAGAGGAGGGTAATTGTGCCTAGGCAATTTCCATTAGAAAAAACAAGAAACATTGGAATAATGGCTCACATAGATGCTGGAAAAACTACGACAACAGAGAGAATTCTGTATTACACCGGAAGAACCTACAAATTAGGTGAAGTGCATGAAGGAACAGCAACAATGGATTGGATGGAACAGGAGCAGGAAAGAGGTATTACAATTACTTCAGCTGCTACAACAGCAGAGTGGAAGGGTCATAGAATAAACATTATTGATACGCCGGGGCACGTGGACTTTACTGTTGAGGTAGAAAGGTCACTACGTGTTCTGGATGGTTCAGTTGCAGTTTTTTGTGCAAAAGGCGGTGTTGAGCCGCAATCAGAGACAGTTTGGAGACAGGCTGACAAATACAATGTTCCAAGAATGGCCTATATAAACAAAATGGATATTATGGGTGCTGATTTCTTCAGAGTCATTGAGATGATGAAGGAAAGGCTTCGTGCAAATGCAATTCCTATACAGCTTCCTATAGGTAAGGAAGACCATTTTGAGGGCATAGTTGACCTTGTAAATATGAATGCCATAATTTATAAGGATGACCTTGGAAAAGATATAGAAGTTACAGAAATACCCGATAGTATGAAGGAGCTTGCTGCCGAATACAGAGAAAAGCTTATTGAGGCTGTATCCGAGCAGGATGAAGAGCTTATGATGAAATACCTTGAGGGTGAAGAGCTTACTCATGATGAGGTAGTTACAGGCATTAGAAAAGGAACAATAGCTGTTAAGATAATACCTGTTATTTGTGGTTCATCCTACAAAAACAAAGGTGTACAGCCGATGCTGGATGCTGTTGTTGCTTATATGCCATCACCTCTTGATATACCTCCGATAGAAGGTGTAACTGTTGAGAGTGAAGAAAAAATAGTTAGAAAAGCTGATGATAAAGAGCCATTCTCAGCCTTGGCTTTCAAGATTATGGTTGATCCATATGTTGGTAAGCTGGCATTCTTTAGAGTATACTCAGGAGTAATTGAATCAGGTTCATACGTTTATAACTCTACAAAGGGTAAACGTGAAAGAATCGGAAGAATAGTTCAGATGCATGCAAATCACAGAGAAGAGATCAAAGAGGTCTATACCGGAGATATTGCAGCTGCAGTAGGTCTTAAGGATACTACCACAGGTGATACGCTCTGTGATGAAGAAAATGCTGTTATACTTGAGTCAATGCAATTCCCTGAGCCTGTTATCAATGTGGCAATAGAGCCTAAGACTAAAGCAGGTCAGGATAAGATGGGCATTGCACTTGCAAAGCTTGCTGAAGAAGATCCAACCTTCAGGACGTATACTGATACTGAGACGGGTCAGACTATAATAGCGGGTATGGGTGAGCTTCATCTTGAAATCATAGTTGACAGAATGCTGAGAGAGTATAAGGTTGAAGCCAATATCGGTAAGCCACAGGTTGCCTATAAAGAAACTATCACCAAGAAGGTACAGATTGAAGGCAAGTTCGTAAGACAATCAGGCGGTAAGGGTCAATACGGTCATGTATGGCTGGAGCTTGAACCAAAGCAGCCGGGAGAAGGCTTTGAGTTTGTTAATAAGATTGTTGGCGGTGTTATTCCAAAAGAATATATACCCGCAGTACAGAAGGGTGTAGAGGAAGCATTGGCAAACGGTGTACTTGGCGGATATCAGGTTCTTGATATCAAGGTTACATTGTTTGACGGATCATACCATGAGGTTGACTCATCAGAAATGGCATTCAAGATTGCCGGCTCTATGGCGTTTAAGGATGGTATGAGAAAAGCAAATCCTGTACTTCTTGAACCAATAATGAAGGTAGAAGTAACAGTTCCCGAGGAATATATGGGAGATGTAATGGGAGATATCAATTCCAGAAGAGGTAGAATAGAAGGCATGGAAGCGAGAAACGGTGCTCAGGTAATAAGATCTTATGTACCGCTTTCAGAAATGTTCGGATATGCTACAGATCTTAGATCCAAAACACAGGGCAGAGGCGTATATGCTATGGAAATGGATCACTTCGAGGAAGTACCAAAGAGTATAGCTGAGAAGATCGTAGGCAGCAAATAGTTGCTAAAAAATTTGATAGGCAATTGGTTTTCGATATATCAGTTGCCTGTCTTCAATATCATTATATTTCAAAACATAGATCTTTAGATCAATAAGGAGGAAGAAATAGTAATGGCAAAGGCAAAATTTGAAAGAAACAAACCCCACGTAAATATAGGAACAATCGGGCACGTTGACCATGGTAAGACAACATTGACAGCAGCAATTACAACAGTATTA
>JBMORW010000012.1:0-18341 GCA_049322695.1 Bacillota bacterium
CGGCTTCGTCCTGCATTATCATTATACAACACAGCTTATTCTCAGCGTAATCTTTTGTGTGTACTCGAGTACGTTTTCATACATTCTACTGTGTCAAATCTTGCCATGGTTGTTCTTTTTGCTTTTCGATTTATCTCCACTTGCTTATTTCAATGGTGGAGAGTGAGGGGCATTGTGCTGCTTTGCATCCGCTCGTACTACCTGCGTCGTTCGCTAAACTCCTCACGTACAGCAAAAACACCCATCCAGGGTGTTCTCTTTACACTTTTCACCCTTTGGGTGCCTAACCGGAGGTTCGTACGAATCCCCCCCTGCCTATTAGAAAATAAAAAGCAAACTGACCTGCGTAGGACAGTTTGCTTTTTCAATGGTCAGACTGTCCGAAAAGTCAAAAAAACATGCCCTTTTATGAAGTACAAGAAAAATCATCCTTAAGCTGTTTTACCTTAAATGATGATGGTACAGTAACCTGTCCTATGGGTCAGATACTATCAAAAAAGAAAATACGTGGTAAGAATACAATATATGGCAACAAAGCTGCATGCCGTAAATGCACCAACAGATGTACATGCGTAGCTAATCCCAAAACTGTAAGCTTTAGTCCAAATACAAAGTATGTTCCTATTAAAATGTATGGGATTCCAAAACCCCCTCTAAATCCCATACCCAAAATATTCCTGTAAATCCATATAACCATACCCTTATCCGTAAAGATTCTGCTGCTAAGAAGGTTGTTCTAAGGATAAAAGAAGAAACTCAAAAGATAAAGGAGGTAATGTGCCTTTTGGAGCACATTACCTCCTATGCAAGGAAGAAGAAAAAGCAACAGCAGAGCTGGAGCCTAGTTTTTTTGCCTATAATCTGAAAAGAGTGATAAACATGGTAGGAATCGAAAAATTAATTGCAGCTATGTAATAGATTTTCCTGGTTTTTTCTTATTTAATGAAAATCTGCTTTAAAAGCAAATAAAACCCTTGGTTTCAAGGGTTTTCAGACAAACTATGGCGGAGAGGGGGGGATTCGAACCCCCGGTACCCGTTAGGGTACGACTGATTTCGAGTCAGTGACCTTCGACCACTCGGACACCTCTCCATGTATCAATATTAAGTTACCTTTTTCTCTTAAAAAAATCCTTCAGGATTTGACTGCACTCATCTTGTAGTATACCATATTCAGCTTCGCATTTGTGATTGAAAGGATATTCTGTAAGCAGGTTCAGCAGCGAGCCTGCCGCTCCCCCCTTCGGGTCCATGGCTCCTATATATACTTTCTCAATGCGGGATTGGATTATTGCACCGCAGCACATTGCACAGGGCTCCAGAGTCACATACATCTCACAGCCTATAAGTCTCCAGCCGTTGAGCTGTCTGCATGCCTTCTGTATTGCCAGCAGCTCTGCATGAGCTGAAGCATCCTTCAGTGTCTCTCTAAGGTTGAAGGCGGACGCTATTATCTCACCACTGCGCACTATTACTGCGCCTACCGGCACTTCATCCATGTCGAATGCTTTTTGTGCCTGCTCAAGAGCTTTTTTCATAAAAAATTCTTTCATATTAATACCTGTTTTACATCATCTTTACAGCAAGCCTTCAATATATTTTACTTATGATATATTAACACTTAACCATTGAGCTGTCAACAATCTGAAATTTGCAGTTTTTCATATTATACACATCAAGAAGCTCTGTATGTTCCTGCAGAAGTTATGATATAATGGTATAAAGTGGAGGTGATTTTATGAAGGACCTGAAGAAAAAGTACATCAAAATGATAAGGCTTGAATTTGATGATCTTAAGGAAGACATAGAATTACTGATTGAAAATGAAAGAGAAAAGATGGAATCCGGCAAAATATCTAACTATGTTTTCATGGAAAATCTGACTACATTGAAGCACGAAATAATGAGCATAGAAAGCTTTGAAAATGAGGTAGAAAAAATCGACACTGCAGGCTGCTCTGATTTCAACGAGCTGGTAGAAAAAATCAAATGTATATTTATTAAAAAGTTCAAGGAGTTCGGTTTTTCGGAAACTTCCATTGAAATACTCCTTCGGAAGCTGGAAAAAATTAACAAGTATTTTGAATGAGTACAAAGTCGGCTGCACCAGCCTTTGCGCACATGTGCCTTTTTATGTGAACAAGCTTCTGGCACGTGCATATAAATCAAGGTTTTGATTGCAAAAGTGCGTCTTCTCAAGAGACGCACTTTTTATTTTTAGCCCAATATCCTGTAGACTTCATCAATATCTGCCCTAAACCGCTTCAACTCGGAGTTACCCGGCTGCTTGGTGCCGTATCTTACTTCTTCATAGCTTTGGGTTATATGCTCCATGTAGGTATTTGAGCCCGGATAACCTTTGCTTATTATTTCAAGCACCTCCCAGGCTGTGTGGTTTTCTTCCCCTATTATATTTTTACTGTACAGCTTTAATAAGAAGCATTTATACTCATGCCTGAGCTTCTCTCTATTGTCAGCAGTTAAGTTAAAGGCTGCCCTCTTGTAAAGATCGGATATTGTTCCTTTGAAATTATTTATCAGTGCTGAAATACCGGAGCCCTTCAAATCCAGTACAAATTCCTTGTCTTCTGTATAACCGTCGCTTTTTTTGCTCCTTACATATCTGTCAATATACTTATATATAAGATATGTTATAACAACCAGCATTATCAGTAATATTACTGTTGATGCTACTTTCAATATCCTTTGGAACATTTCGGAATCATAAGTTATTACATCTGCCAGCTCCTTTGCTTCCCGTTCAGCAATTCCTTCTTCAGTTAATCCCATTTTTTCCGCCGCACTTGCAAGCATAGGCTTCAATCTTCTGATTATCCATTCAAAAACATATGCAATAGGTGTGGCAATTATAACCGCCACTTTGATTACTATATCAGTTACAGGTTTAAGCACTGCTTTTATAGCCAAGTATACTGCAGCAATAAATTTGGGGCTGGACATTACAAAGGTTGCAGCTAGTATAAGTATAGTAAACAATATTTCAGACAGGGGATGTTTTCTTTCCATATGCCTGAGATATTTTACACTGCGCATTTCAAACATCAGAATTATTGCGGCAGCTATATACAAAACAGTGTATGCTCTTATTATAGGTGCAAAAACAACAGCACTAATTGTATAGTTGGTATACAGATTAAGTACAATCAATACTGCAGCACTTTTGTAGAACTGATCTACTGAGTATATAAATTCATATTCCTCATAAAAATACTTTATGGCTCTGTTCCACAGCAATATGAAAAAGAGCAGAACTAAAAGAGATGCAACTAAATTACTGATGCCTTGCAATATTAAGGATGACACTATGGATAGAGCTACTCCCCCTGCAACAATCAGCAGACTTCTATGCTCTTTTTTCATTCCTTTGAAGCTGATGTAATTGACACCAAAGCCAAGTATGGAGAAGACAACAGGTATAACCAAGGAAAAATGCCCGTATTCTGGCAGTCTGCTTGCTAAGGTTATATATACGGTATATATGATCAGCACTTCAATTACCAGTGCAGTAACCCTCAGTAAAGCCTCTCTGAAGTCCAGCTTTGTTTTTTCGCTAGACTGCTTCATACTTCTCACCACCCCTATCATAGAAGTACAAGCTTACATTTCGCGGTATATGCTTTATATCAGCCTGCTTGAAGGCCAGTACTGTGGTCTTGATATCTCCAAGCTCCTCCAAATCCTCCATAAGTGAGTCAGTAGGAGTCAATGTTATTACTATTATCTCAGTCCCCCAGGAAAAATCCTTTATAAGAAGCTTTAAAAGCTCTCTGGATTGAAGCTTTTTCATATAGCTTATCTGTGAAAAGACTGTAAGTATGTTCCCTATGTGGTCTTCTCCTGTATCGGGCTCTACCAGGCCGCTGGCCTTTTCGCCTATGCATATGGCATTGGTAGCCAGACCGGTTGGTATTCCGCTTTCAATAAGCTTTACCGCTATGGATGCTCCTACCTCCAGGGCAGCTTCCATGAGCTCAACCTCCTGCACTTCCATGGAGTATTCAGACTTATCAAGGTTGACCAACATCATTATCTTTTTATCCGCAGTATAATCGTATTTATTGACTAAAAGCTTCTGATTCTTAGCTGTCAGCTTCCAATTGATACTTTTAAAGCTGTCGCTGCTTTGATATTCCCTTATTCCTACTATCATCATGGGATCATCCATAATCCATCTGTTTACAGAAAAATCCCCCAGCATGGTATTGGCAGGAATAAAATCATCTCCAACCTCACGCAAATTGGGGTATACTGCCAAAGGGGTAAAGACCTCCCTTGACTGCTCATAATTTTCTGAGCCCAATAGATTTGTCGATGTCATTGTTATGTCTCTCAGCTCATAGTAGCCCCTTTTATGGCATTTTACCTGATATCGCCTGTTGACTCTCTGATATGGCAGCACAGAATATATCAGCTGGTGATTATTGCTTGCATCATCCAGCTTATCTACTCTGTCATCGTCCAAGAACTCAAGCTGAATTGGTACAGCTTCATCAATATTCAGCCAGGTAAGGGGCAAAAGCTTCATATTGGTCACTGATACCTTGTAGGCAACTGTTTCCCCCGGAAATACTCCCTGCTGTTCAAAGCTTCTTTCCACTTTGACACCGCTGAATATGTACTTTTTATAAAGCTTGCCTTGAAGGACAATCATAACTAATATGGCTGTAATAAACCATAAAGCACTCATAAAAATCACCTACTTCAGCTTCTCAATCGGAATGGGAATTTGACTTACTATACTGTTTATAAGCTCTCTTGCATCTGTTTTCTTGTACTTACTGAGACCCCTTATAAGAATTCTGTGAGACATTATATATGGGGCAAGATAAATTATATCGTCAGGCTTTACATAGTTCCTCTCCTGCACCATTGCATAGGCTTGAGCTGCTTTATATATTGCAATACTTCCTCTCGGGCTTATTCCAAGCTCTATAAAATCATTGTTTCTGGTGGCTTCCACTATATCCATTATATATTTTGCTATATCCTTATCCATATGGACGGACGAAAAGCTATTCTGCATATCTATGATATCCTGTCTGTCACATACGTGAGAAAGCTCTTCCATAGGGCTTGACTTATCAAAAATTTCCAGTATTTTTTCTTCTTGAGCTCTATCAGGATAACCCATCTTTATTTTCATCAGAAAACGATCCAGCTGTGCTTCAGGCAGAGGAAAAGTACCATAGTTTTCTATGGGGTTCTGTGTTGCTATTACAAAAAACGGCTTTTGCAGTCTGGTGGTTTCCCCGTCTACTGTAATCTGTCTTTCCTCCATACACTCCAAAAGGCTGGATTGTGTTCTGGGAGTCGCTCTGTTTATTTCATCCGCAAGCAGTATGTTTGTAAAAAGAGGTCCTCTCTTGAACTCAAACTCAGCCTGCTTTTGGTTATAAAAATTCACTCCGGTCAGGTCAGAAGGCAGCAAATCAGGTGTAAACTGGATTCTCTTAAAGTCACAGCTTATGGATTTTGCCAGCGCCTTTGCTATTGTAGTCTTTCCCGTACCGGGCACATCCTCCAGCAGTACATGTCCCGAGCATATCAATGATGTAAGCAGAAGGTCTATTATCTCATTTTTCCCTAATATGACCTTGCTGACGTTGTCCTTTATGTCCTTTATCACCTTGTAATATTCTACCAATTAGAACACCCCTTCAAAAAAATATAGATATATACATTATTATTATAAAGTGCACTTGTTAATATTTTCTGACAATTCTGCTGAATTAAGGTGAAAAAACCATGTATTTTTATTCACATTTTATGATATTTTTTATTAAATAAAGGTAATATATGACAGTGTATAGAATAATATCAAACGGAGGTGATAGCATGATGAATGCAATGTTTGGAGGCTTGGGACTCATATTTATGATTCTGTATCTTGGACTGCTGGGCTTAGGAATATACTGTACAGTGTTATTTATAAAGCTGGCTCTAAGAGGCATCAGAGCACTGGACATCTATATCGATAAAAATCAAAGTAATAATAATGACAATCAATAGGCTGAAGGAGAGGATTATATGCCGCAGCTGAAAATAAAGGGCTTGGAGCGGGACACGGTCAAAAAAATAAGCAGACCTTTGATAGACGAGCTTCAGGAGCTGCTACAATGTCCCAGAGACTATTTTTTAATAGAACATATCGATACTGTATTCATAAAGGACAGCTGTATTGATAAAGGCTATCCCATTGTAGAGGTATCAATGTTCGATAGAGGACAGGACATTCAGGATAAAATTGCTTTGATTATTACAAGATACATAAAAGCAGAGGTTGAGAATACTGTTGATGTATACTTCACTCATCTGCAAAAGAGCAGCTATTATGAAAATGGAGAACATTTTTAGAACAAGTAATACTCTTTGACATATATTGCAATGCAACGTGCAGTATATGTCAAAATTTTTTCTGTTTACTCATCATTAAGTGTCCTAGCCCTTTTTACCTTATCCAGTCCGTATTTTTCCCTTATTGCATCCATAGCCCTTTCAAGCTTCTCTTCTTTTTTGTCCCTTTTATCATTCTCCTCTACAGTAGGCAGATCAAATATGGACAGCTGCTCGGAATATTCTTCCGAAAAGCCGCTTATACCTATTCCAAGAAGTCTTATAGGCCTGTGCATATTCCAGTTCTGTTCCAGCAGCGTTGTTCCTGCCTCAAATATTTCCTTGGTGAGATATGTAGGCGTTATAGTCTTCTGTCTTGTAATAGTGTTAAAGTCTCCATATCTTATAACTATGGATACCGTCTTACCTTTATTTCCATCCTTCCGTGCCTCCATACCTACTTCCTCTGCCAGCTGCAGAAGTATGTTCTTGGCATATTCCAGGTCAGTTATGTCCTGAGGCAGAGTAGTGGATCTGCTGATGGATTTGTTTGATCTAAGCGGATTTTCATCCACTGTGGAATCATCAATTCCATTGGCAAGCCTATGCAGCTCCTCGCCGTATCTGCCGAATGCATTGGCCAGTGTTTCCTTCTTGCTGCGTGCAAGCTCTCCTATGGTATATATAGCAAGCTGCTGAAGCTTTTTTTCTGTCTGCTTTCCTATACCATACATCTCCCTGACCCCAAGGGGCCACAGCTTCTGAGGTATATCCTCCATCCACAGCTCGGTGATACCCAGGGGTTTTTTTAGCTCAGAAGCCATTTTTGCCAGAAACTTATTTTCCGATATTCCAATGGAGCACCACAGATCTAGCTCCCTTATGATAGTGCTCATTATATTCTGTGCTATTTCCACAGGCTTCCCGAAAAGCTGCTCACAGCCTGTGAGATCCATCCATGCTTCATCTATGCTGTTTTGCTGTATGACAGGTGTATACCTTTTAAGTATGTTCATAACCTCTCTGGAATTGGCAGAATAAAGCCTGCCGTCAGGAGGTACAATAATAAGCTCCGGACAAAGCTTCTTAGCTTCATGAAGCAGCATTGTAGTTTTAATTTTGTATTTTCTGGCTTCATAATTGGCAGCAAGAATTATACCCGAACGTCTGTCAGGGTCTCCTGCTACGGCTGCAGGTTTGCCCTTTAACGCAGGATTGCGCGCCATTTCACAGCTGATAAAAAATGCATTCATGTCTACCAGAAATATAACCTTTCTCATATGAACCACCTGAGCTTTTATGTTTTCTACTATATTATAGCACAAAAAAGAAAACAGGCTGTAAACCTGTCTGTATAAAGAGATTCACAGCCTATGGGGGTCATATATATTAAGAGGGGGACTACTACTCACCGTTTCTTGCCAGCTTCACTTTTATCTTCACTGTCCTGTTAAGCTGATTCAAAATCTCCAGTTCCACTTCATCTCCTATTTTGTATTTCTTCACATTCTCTACCAGAGCCTCAATGGTCATTATTCTTGTACCGTTTATATGGGTTATGATATCACCCTTCTTGATTCCTGCCTTATCGGCTCCTCCACCGCTGATTACTTCTGCTACATGTACTCCCTGAGGAACCTTATACTGCTCTGCTTCTTCCTTTGTAATGGTTCTGCCGGAGATGCCCAGCACTGGCCTGTTTATAAGCTCATCTACAAGCTTCTTCACCTCATTGGAGGGTATTGCAAAGCCCATACCTTCAACATTGGTATCAGCAAGTTTTAGTGTATTTATGCCTATTACCTTTCCTTCATAATTAACAAGTGCACCACCGCTGTTGCCGGGGTTGATGGCTGCATCTGTCTGAATATAGCTGACTTTTTTACCGTAGTTTTCAAATTCTCTGTTAAGACCGCTTATTATACCTGCCGTAACTGTTCCGGCATATCTCTCTCCCAGAGGATTTCCTATTGCAATAGCCGGCTCACCTACCTTGAGCGCTTCAGAATCACCAAACTCCGCATAAGGAAGATTGTCGGCATCTATCTTAAGCACTGCAACGTCATAATAAGGATCTCTGTTTATAAGCTTTGCACTATACTCCTTTCCACTGCTGAGCTTTACTTTAATATCGGTTGCTCCCTCTATTACGTGATTATTGGTAACAATATAGCCGTCGCTGCTTATTATTACTCCCGAGCCTACTCCTGTGTTTTCAAAGCTTCCGAAAAAGAAATTGTTTATCATTTCCTTAGTATGAATTGCAACTACGGAAGGAGATACTGTTTCAGCTATCCATTCAACTGAGAAATCCTTCTTGCTTACTACGTAGCTTGCATTGACGCTTCCGACAGCTTTTTGGTTACTCCTGCTGTCAAACAGCAAATTGTCCACTGTAAATCCGAAGGCTGTTCCAAACATTAAGCCTGCTGCCAGTACTGAAGCTATCAAAATATTTGGTGTTTTTTGTTTTTTCTCCACTACCTCCTTATAAAAAACGGGGCTGGAAACAGGTGCTTCTTCAGTGTGTATCTCTTGGGCAGCTGCCGATTCCTCTGCTGTATATATGTTATGCTCTACAGCTGAATCTGCATTTTCCAGATTTGTTATTTCTATGTTTTCATTATTTTCATTTTTGTTTTCAAAAAAATTGTTCATATTTGCTCCTCCTTTTTCCTATTGTTTAATTACAATATAAAACAGGATTTTGAACAAAATATGAACAAATTGTAAACATTTTATTTTTTTGCCGTTATTGTAAAGGTGAATTTTACGAAGCCGTCATTGCTCTCAACCCGGATTTCCTCATCCAGCTGATGTATTATCTCCTTCACAATAGCAAGCCCCAGTCCAAATCCGCTTTTGTGCCTGCCACGTGAGGGATCTCCCTTGTGAAACCTTTCCCAGATTTTTTTTAGCTCTGCTTCATTTATGTCTGCACCGTTATTCATAATCTCAACCTTTACCTTGCTGTTGTCAGAATATGACCTGATGCTTATCTTTCCGCCTTCGGGTGAAAACTTGACTGCGTTGTCCAGGAGATTCTGAAGAACTCTGTCAATATAAATACTGTCCGAATAGACATAATTCTTATCATTATCCAATACCAGCTCCACATCCAGCTTCTTTTCCATTATTCTTTTTTCAAAAGATATGAGTCTTCTTCTTATGGCTTCATTCAGTTCAAAGACTGCTTTACTGAAGCTCACTGCACCCTGCTGCATATTACTGAGCTCAAGTATGTCATTGGTTATCTTCACAAGTCTCTTGCTCTCTTCAAGTATGATGTTGAGGTATTTTTTATGATTTTCCTCAGGTATAGTTCCGTCCAGTATACCTTCTATGAAGCCTATTATGGAAGTCATAGGAGTTCTCAGGTCATGTGATATGTTCGCCACCAGATTAGCTCTGTTCTCTTCTATTTTCTCCAATGACTCTGCCATATGATTGAAGCTTCTTCCCAGTTCCTCTATTTCATCATCAGTGTCTATTCTTAGTCTTTTTTGAAATTCCCCTGATGCAATCTTTCTTGATGCTTCGCTGATTTCCTTTAAAGGTTTTGATATTCTCTTTATTTGAAAAAATAATCCTGTATATGCAAAAAGCATTGAAATCAGTATTGTTCCTATGGTTATCTTATATACATCCCTGAGAGTTCGCTGCAGCTCAGCAAGGGAAGCATGTATCAGTACGCCTCCTTTAAAGCTTTCACCTATGAAAATAGGATATCCTACAGTAAGGGAATACTCCTTCAGCATGCTCCCAAAGCGGCCTCTTTCTAAAATCTGGTATCCCCTGTACAGCGAACGAAGCTTGTCTGCATCTATCGATTTTCCCAGTCCGCCATCCTCATTCTCACCTGACACCAGCAGTACTGTTCCTTCTTCATCCACCAGCCAGATTCGTGCATTCAAGTATGTATCCAAAATCATAAGATTGTTATTAAGACTTTGCCTGTCTCTTACACCTGTATAATAAGCCAGTACAATATCATTGGCTATTGTCTTTCCTTGCTCAAACAGAAGCTGCTTTTTGCTTTCTACGAAATATCTGTCTAGAAAGTTCATTAGCAGAACTGCAAGCAGAATAAAGCTTACTATTATAGTAACTCCATAGGTTATCAGCAATTTTCTAAACAATGTGCTTCCGGGTTTGAATTTCATAATCATCTCACCTCAAACTTATAGCCTACTCCCCAGACAGTCTTCAGCTCCCAACGCTGCTGCTCATCCTGAAACTTTTCACGAAGTCTTTTAATATGTACATCTACCGTTCTGGAATCTCCAATAAAATCATAGCCCCATATTTTTTCCAGCAGCTGGTCCCTCGTAAAGACCTGATTGGGATGGCTTGCCAGAAAGTATATCAGTTCAAGCTCTTTTGGGGGTATATCCATTTTTGAGCCCTTATAGTTTATGCTGTAATCACTTTTATTGATAGCCAGGCCCGGATAAACAACCTCCTCAGATACTATTTCAGTCTTTAATGTCCTTCTGAGCACAGCCTTGACTCTGGCAACAAGCTCCTTGGGGTCAAAGGGCTTCACAATATAGTCATCAGCCCCAAGCTCAAGCCCCAGCACTTTGTCAAAGGTCTCACCTCTTGCAGTCAGCATTATTATGGGAATTACACTGATCTTTCTGATTTGCTTGCATACCTCCCAGCCATCAAGCTCAGGAAGCATAATATCAAGCAGCACAAGCTCCGGTGTCCAGCTGTGAAAAATCTCCAAAGCTTCTTTTCCCTTGTGAGCAAGCTTAACAGCATATTGCTCCTTTTCAAGATAAATCCGTACTAAGTCAGCAATATTATAATCATCATCAACTACAAGTATTTTCCCTTTAGCATCCATAAAATCACCTGTTATTCGACTTATTTTTTTATACTTCTCGCCTTCCCAAAACAAAGAGCTTTTATATGTTTATATTATTACAATATAAGCCTAAAATCAATTCAACCTGTATTGCATAGCAGCTTAAACTGTGATAGAATTTTGGATACTGGGATTTACTTTTTAAGTTTCCCTGTATTACAAAATGGACAAAATATTTTATTTTGGGGTTAACGATTATGAAAGGGGGTAGACAAAAAGTGTTCAAAAGCTATGAAGAGCTTGACAGTCATCTGAGTGTTCTTTATTCAAACGGTAAGTACGCAGAGGCCGTTGAAATCCTGGAAAATGCTCTGCCTTTTTTTCCTGACAATTTTGCTTCTGCAAATTTGGATCTGGCAATTATGTACATACAGCTTGAAAATATCCAAAAAAGTGCTGATTGCATAAAGAACGCTCTAGACAGAGGTATATGGTATCCAAAGCCTTTTTTTGAAGCACAGTTGGATACAGAGGAGTTTAAAGAGCTTTTACCTACATGGGATGAACTGGAGCAGGCAGCAAAAAAGAACGCCAAGCCTGAATGGCAGATATTTCTCCCCAAGGATTATGATCCAGCTAAAGACTATCCTTTATTTATAGCAATACACGGCTGGGGAGAGGATATCAAGCTGTTCTCCAAGTTCTGGCATTCACCTGTAATCAATGAGAGATACATAATGGCTATGCCTCAATCCTCTCAAATGGTCGGAAGTCTAAATTTCTGCTGGAATGACAGAGAAAAAACACACCAGGAAATAGCGCAGCTCTATGAGCATATTAAAAAGCTGCATAGAATAGACACCGGCAACATCATTACAGGCGGCTTTTCACAAGGAGCTACTGTGGCACTTGACATGGCTCTGAACTTTGACTATGTTCCCTTAAAGGGTGTAATATCCTTGAATCCGTCAAAGCCTGAGTTCTTTGATGAAATAGCAATAGTGAAAGCAGTCAGAAAAGGAATAAGATTTTGCATAGTAACAGGTGATAAGGATGGAGACTATCCTGCTCAACAGGAAATGAAGAAGGAATTTGACAAGTATGGTGATTTATGCAGCATAGCAGTAAGAGAAAATTGGGGACACTGGTTCCCTGAGGATCTTGGTCAAAGACTTGATGATGCAGTATACTATATAAATAGTTAATTTCATAGTGCGATATCTGGGGGAATAACAAAGGCGGCTGAAGCCGCCTTTGTTATTCAGTGTTTTTTCTAACCTGCACGTTTTATTTTAAGTTTTTAAAGAGCCTTTTTCTCAAATTGCCTATACAGAATATAAGTGTAAAACAGGTGAACTGCCATACCTGCCAAAATATACATCCAATAAGCTGCAAGCCCGTTTACACCTGCAATATATGCCTTTGAAATCCAATAGGTAGGCACAATTCCGGCAAGCAGCTGCCAATCCGATCTGATAAAATATCCTGCCACAGGTGTAAAGAAAAATATACCCATGGCCTTTGAAATTGCCAATCCCTCAACCTTGTTGGCAGCAAATATTCCCAAAACTAACGCCGTCATGGGAGCTTCCATAGATACAAGCAGCACTATGGGAAGCAATCTTGAGAAGGGAATATATACAAAACCTATTATACCTATCATAAAGAATGTCATCACAAAACCACAGGCTATAGGAAAAAACATTCTGTAAATCAGATATCCTGTCTTTGTCAGCGGAGTAATCGAATAATACGTCAATAAATTCTCATCCTTCTCATCCAAAATGATAAAGCCTGACAGCATACCCAGCATAAGAGGAGATACCAGTAACATTATGCTGATTATAAGCTCATAGTAAACAGTAAGGTCAAATGCAAGCTCGTCCATCAATATTCCGGAGGCAAAAGGCAGCCCGAACTTCATTACAAGGGATACAAGCAAAGGTACAAATACTGACATCAGCAAAATAGGATCGCGGCTGATATTCTTAATATCTCCTTTGATAAGTACTCCTGCACGCTTCATTTACTCCCACCCCCAATTCCTAATATTATATATTTTATAAACCAGCTGTACGCCCAAATGGAAGCAATAACAATCCAAAGTATAAAAACAGCCAGGGAGTAAATGAAATCCACTCCGGAAATCCCGCTGAAGGCTCCCTGCAGCAGCAGCAGAGAAGGCTTTGTAGGCAGAAAATTAAATATTGGTGTCGTATATATGCCCAGAAACTCCAATACAGGCAAAAATAATACCGGCATATATAAAGCCGCTGATATGAAGTATTGATTTACTGTTTTAGATATAAAAGCTAATGTAAGCCCCAGTAAAGTGAAGAAAACAGAGCTAAGCACTATTCCTGTAACAAGCACAGGAAAATTGATATCAAAGCCCACTGAGGCAATGACTATAAGAAGGCTGGAGACCAATGCCAGCATGGTAAGGGTAAATACCTTAGACAGAAGGTATTCCCATGGCTTAAAGGGTGTTACGAATAAATTTTCAAAAATGCTTTGCCCCTTTTCCATAAGTATTATGCCGCCTATAAAGAAGAAGCCCAGTGCTGAAGGATCACTGAAAATTATATAAGCAGCCACATATTCCCTAACCCCCTCCGGAAGCACTCTAAGCAGCAGTATGTACAGTACGCTTATAAAAAGGTATGCATAATAGAAGCCATGTCGTATCTGAAACCTTATATCAAACTTTATTGCTGATAATATTCTCATAGCAGACTCCTTCCGGTTACCTCTATAAAAATATCCTCAAGCGTAGCTTCAAGGGTATGCATTGTTTCTATTTCCTTATCCTTTAGAAGCTGTATAAAGTCTTCTTTGCTTCCTATTCCCTTCAGCTCAAAATCCTTGCTGCATATGTCACCGTTTTCTCTGTATTCCACTCGAAGAGTCTTTTTTCCCTTGTCGATCATGAGCTGTCTTGGAGAATCAACAAGGCTTATTTCCCCATTCACTATAAATGCTACTCTGTCACAAAGGTCTTCAGCCACATTCATGTTGTGAGTAGTGAGAAATATTGTCTTACCCTCATTTTTCTTACTTAATATAATATCCTTTATCTTTTTGGCGTTTACAGGATCCAAGCCTGATGTAGGCTCATCCAGGAATATGATTTCAGGCTTGTTTAAAAGCGATCTGCAAAAGTTCAGTCTCATTTTCATTCCCTTTGAAAAATCTGAAACTCTCGTATTGGCATATTCCGCAAGCCCGACCATTGCCAAAAGCTCCTTGGGATCCTCTGATTCACCGGAGTATAAGGATTTAAAGAAGCTAAGATTTTCCATTGCAGTGAACTTGCTGTACAGATTAGGCAGTTCAAAGGAAACCCCTATTTTTTCATAGTACTGCGATTTCATTTCATAAAGCTCCTTGCCCATAACCTGTACGCTGCCTTCATACTTTTTCAGTATTCCTATCATAATCTTCTGTGTAGTGCTCTTGCCGGCCCCTGAAGGACCTAAAAAACCAAAAATTTCACCTTCATCAATTTTGAAGTTCAGCCCTTTAAGTGTCTTCTCCTTATTGCCGGGATAAGCAAATCTTAAGTCTTTGACCTCTATCACATTAATTCTCCCCTTTCAATTATAAGACCTTTCGCAACCAGCTCTACCAAAAGCTCCATTGTAGGCTTGAACAGTTCTTCACCTATCTCCTTTTTATGCAGTATATTTACAAACAGCGTTCTCACAAGATTTACAATCAAAAGCGGGTCTCTGTCTATAACCATCCCCAGGCTTTGCCAGTGCTCTATCAGCGGCACCAGGTTTTTTACATCTGTTTTTGCATGCTCCATGAGCCTTTCTTCAGGCAGCTTCCTTACCAGATATTCATACTCATTTTCCATAAGCATTCTCTTAAGAATGGCATTATTCCCCACAAGCTCGAAGGCCTGCATC
The DNA here is from genome assembly GCA_049322695.1 of Bacillota bacterium. Classification (GTDB taxonomy): domain Bacteria; phylum Bacillota; class Clostridia; order Lutisporales; family Lutisporaceae; genus CALGKJ01. Next base: position 15,081 of record JBMORW010000012.1, read on the forward strand.
ATAAAATCCTTGAAGCTGTCCCTCGTTATTTCTTTTAATATTATGCTGTTTTTTAGTAGCTTTTCCTGTATTTCTTCATGTATCTGCTCAACAATTTCATAATACAGCAGCTCCTTGGACTCAAAAAAACTATAGAAGCTTCCTTGTGCAATACCTACAGCCTTTGTAAGATCGCTTATGGAGGTTTTCTTCAATCCGTACAGCTCAAACATTTCTTTACCCTTTTCCATGAGCTTTCTTTTTATTATTTCTTTTTCCTTATCATTAAAAGCCTTAGTCATCTCCATCACCTTCCATGAACGTGTGAATAAATATATTTTTTGTTCATAGACTAAGTATAACTCATTTTTCAGTAATGTCAATACTATAATTGGCATATTTTAGAATGTCAGCTTGCAAACTTCTTGCATAAGATATAAAATTCGAATAATATTAGAATGTGAGTAAATTTAGGGAAAGGGTGGGATGAAATGGATAAGTTTTTGACCTTGTTTGACTATTTTAAAGAAGCATATCGGCTGAATATAAATAACAAAAAGCTTTACAGACCTCAGATACTTTTGATATGCTTCAAGCTTCTGATGATTGTAATATTAGGAATAAGAGTATATGGCTGGGTTAATGATATTGAAATGTATGCCAATGATCCGCATATGTTTCTCAGGGTACTCGTTACAGACGGATTGATACTTCTGGTATTGTTTTTGGCTTATGCAATCATATCAGTTATTATTGAAAGCGGACTATACAATATGTATAAGGTCTGCATTACTACCGGAAGTACGGATTTCCCGGATTTTTGGGAGGGAGTACAAAAATATTTTGTAAGAATGCTGTTCGGTAGCTTATTAGTATTACTTGGCTACATCATTCTGCTGCCGTTCTATCTGCTGATAGGCGTTATTACGCTTACTGCCGGCCTTAGCATACTGGCTATAATAGCCGGTGTATTTCTTACCATGTGGAAGATATCGCTGGTTATGAATGATTCCGGTATTGTAAAGGCTATAAAGGACAGCTTCAGATTTGCATATAATAACTTTTTACCCTTAACCCTGCTGCAGCTCATACACTGGGCATTTGCTGCCGGTCCCAAATCCAGCGGAAGTTATTTCAATTACAGCGGCAATTCAAGCGATTTGGCATCAATCTTCAGCAACAACGTAGATCCTTATTATGCTCAGGAAGGCATTGAGTTTTTGGCTGGATTCCTTAAAATTATAGTAATTATACTTATACCTGTAATTACTATTGCAACACTTGTAGCATCACTAATTAGAATGCTGTTTGAAGTATTTTTCTCTCTGGTGCTTTTCATAGTATATAACAGGAAGTTCATAAATGAAGATGAAAAATCCGAAGTTTGTCCTGATGAAGATGACTGCTGCTGTGATTGCGAATGTGACACAAAAGAAGCCGAACTGTCGTCAGAGCAAAAAGAGGAGGTGCTATAATGTGGTTTGATGAAATAATGGATGATTGCAAGGAAGCGATACTTACAGTAAGAAAGCACAAGGGAATTTTTGTTCCCATATTTATTAAGCTTGCCTTAAGTATTGCATTGGTTATTTATGTCATAATAATGGCATTCACTGTAGCAGGTGTGACAGCAATCAATTTCAGTGACGGCTTTGATGAGGTAACACAGCTTATTGGCTTATTAGCTCCTTTTGCTGTTATTATTTTTATTTCCTATTTGATTATTGTTGTTTTCAATTGTCTGATGGAAGTAGGCTCACTCAACCTGTACAAGGCTGCTCTCAGTGATACCAAGCCAACAGCCTCAATATTCTTGGAGGGTATAAAGAGATACTTTTTCAGAGTGTTTGGAGGTACCTTGCTGATACATCTGATAACCCTGATTTTGTCCCCTTTACTAATTGCTCTGTTTTTTATATATCTGTTTACTGTAGGAATACTCAGCAGTGGCTGGGGAATGATATTCTTCACAGTTTTCTTTGGTGTATACTTCTCTGTTTGGACTTCTATAGCTGTTATAGAGGATATGCCTGCCATAGAAGCCATTAAAGCAGGCTTCAGGCTTGGCAAGCGCAAGTTTAAATCCTTCTTTTTCATAATACTTTCCTTTACCATTTTGCTGAACTATGGAGTAGTAGCCTTCGGTCTGCCTGTTACAATACTTGGAGGCTGGTTTATTGCAGGTATAATAAATACCTACTTCAGAGTAGTAATTATGAAGATGTATAACAGATATAAAGAAGAAATACAGTAAAAACAGCAGGGAAAGGTTGCATGACCTTTCCCTTAAATATTCCTTATTATACTATTATCTAGTGAGCAAAGATGTTTATAGAGCCTTCCGGATAAGGCACTTATTTCGAGTCCGTATCTGTAGACACCGTTGTATGGAATTCCCCAAAGTATTTTGGCAGTTATCTTTTCATAAAGTATATCTTCCAGTACTATATCCAAAATCAATATGGTACTGTCCTCAAATTTTTGCTCTGCCTTTATTCCCAATCCATCAACAGAAATGTTCATGAGCTCCATAACCAATGGCTGCTTAAGCTCTATTTCATCACCGCAAAACAGATATTTATGACAGTATAGCTTGGAGCTCTGGGGTATCCTTCTGCTCCTGCGTTTCTCATAATCTACATTACTTTTCCTTGATTTATCAGTCACTTTAACTGCTCCTTTTATTACCAAACCTATTCTTTGAGCATCTTTTTTAAATTGTCCAGCAAGTCTCTTGACTCAGGGGATTTTTCAAAATGCATCTCAAGCTTCTCGCAGGAATACTCATTACAGTATGCGCAGTTCTGTACTCCTTTAGACATAGCACATTCTCTTATATCACATTCTCTGCAAAATACTATTATACTGCCGTCCTTTCTAATGCAGCCATCACAGTTTATATCCTCAGGCTTCAACGGGTATTTTTCTGTTGACCATTCTTGTGCAAATATTATCCTCTTTTCCTGATCGTCATACTTGGTTACCAGATATGCAGGACAGCTTGTACAGCACAATCCGCAGTAAGCTATTATCTTATCCACTTATCCTCAACCCCCAAAACAGCATTATAAAATATCAAGTATATACTTATAACTATTACCATTATACAATAATTCGCAAAACGGTACATTATGAAACTTTAACAAAATGACTTTATGTTGAATGAAAAACTAAATTCCAGTTTATAAGATTTAATGTAGAATTTAGTCTTTCTTAAATTCCAGAATTCCTTTACGATGAGATTGAGTTCCCTATCCGCAGTGAAAGGAGTTTTTCTATGAG
>JBMORW010000013.1:0-107059 GCA_049322695.1 Bacillota bacterium
GTTCCAAGAGGAGTTTCCTCTACATAATAGTTAAGCTTTACACCCAGCTCCTCTCCATTTCCAAAATAATCTGTAATTACTGAGGGAAGATAAGCCATAGTAACTGCGATTTCATTAATTCCATAGCTTTTTACATGGTTTATAATATGTTCCATAACCGGATAGTTGGCTATCGGAACCATTGGTTTAGGTATGCCGCAAGTAAGAGGTCTCAGCCTTGTTCCTTCACCGCCAGCCATTATTACTGCTTTCATATTGCCACCTCTTTTGTTAAGTTTTTCTCCAAATATTTCGAGTTTTATAAACAACGATAGTATTTTTTCCCCAAGTGGCAATTTTTATTATGTATTTTAAAAATTTCCTATAGAAAAATAAAAGAGTTCTGCATCGCTACAGAACTCTTTATTATTCATAGACACATATATTAATTTTTCAAATTATGAAATAGTAATTGACATTTATTTATTGACTTATAATATTACTTAATCTGATTGCCAAGTACTTCTCCTACTGCCTTCAGTGCGGCTTCCGTCATAGCCTTATCCTTGATACCGCCCTGTGCCATATCCGGTCTTCCGCCGCCGCTTCCGCCTGCAAGCTTTGTCACTTCCTTTATTATATTTCCTGCGTGTACCCCTGAGGCAACTGCATCCTTGGAAGCCATTCCGACAATAATCACCTTTTCTCCATCAAAGGAGGTAAGTACAACTGCTGATTTTCCAAGCCTGTCACGAAGCTTATCTCCCATATCTCTAAGTCCGTCTATGTCCATAGCATCTATATTTACGGCAATATATTTCACTCCCTTTACTTCCTGGGCATTATTCACAAGCTCCTCTACAGCCCCCGATGCCATTTTTGACTTCAATGCATTCAGTTCTCTCTCTGTTTCCTTAAGCTGTGACAATATGGCATCCACCCTCTTAGGGCATTCCTTAGGGAAGGATTTAAGCTTCTCGCTTATTTCCTTTATCAATGCTTCCTCTTCCTTTAAATATTCATAAGCCTTCTCCCCAGTTACGGCTTCAATTCTTCTCACCCCTGCAGCCACACCGTTTTCACTTAATATCTTGAACATGCCTGCCTGGCTGGTGGTTGCAAGATGTGTTCCTCCACACAACTCAATGCTGTAGTCACCCATTTTTACTACTCTGACAACCTCACCGTACTTTTCTCCGAAAAGTGCCATAGCACCCATTTTCCTGGCTTCCTCTATGGATACCTCTTTAACAAATATATCAAGGCTTTCAAGTATCATTTGGTTTACTTCTCTTTCAACCTTATCGATTTCTTCCTCTGTCATTGATTTGAAATGTGAGAAATCAAAGCGCAGCCTGTCAGGTGTAACCAATGAACCTGCTTGTTCTACGTGGCTGCCTAAAATGCTTCTCAATGCCTTATGTAAAAGGTGTGTGGTCGAATGGTTTCTGCCTATGGACATTCTTCTTCTTATATCAATTTCTGCCCTACACTTGCTGCCTGTCCTTACTTCTCCGCCGGCAACCTTTCCTATGTGGGCAAACCTGTTTCCTGTTACCTTCTTAACGTCTTCAACCTCTATAACAAAGCCTTCTCCTGATATTTTACCTGTATCCCCCACCTGGCCGCCACTTTCAGCATAGAAGGGTGTGGTATCAAGTATAATACTTATTTCGCTTCCCTCTGAAGCTGTATTGATTATTTCGTTATTTGCTACCATAGCCTTTATCTCAGCTTCTACAGAGTAGCTTTCATAACCGACAAACTTTGTTGTGATGCCTGTATCCAGCTTTGCATATATGTCTTCCTTCCAACCTTCTATGTCACTTCCTGCCCTTACAGCTCTTGCTCTCTCTCTCTGACTTTGCATTTCCTTCTGAAAGCCTTCTTCATCTACCAGATAGCCCTGCTCTTCCAATACATCCTTTGTGAGATCCAATGGGAAACCGTAAGTATCATATAATCTGAATGCATTTTCTCCTGTGAGAGTATCTTTACCTTCAGCTTTTAATTCATCAAGATAGCCTTGAAGTATAGCGAGACCTTGATCTATAGTTTCTTCAAATCTCTTCTCTTCTACATCTATTACATTAAGTATGTAATCTCTTTTTTCCTTCAGCTCCGGGTATGCTTCTCCGCTTATTTCAATAACTCTGATCGCAACCTTACTTAAGAAAGGCTCATTTAGTCCCAACAGCTTTCCGTGTCTTGCAGCACGTCTTAATAATCTTCTCAGAACATAGCCTCTGCCTTCATTGCTTGGCAGTATACCATCAGAGGTCATGAAAGTAACCCCTCTAATATGGTCTGTAATCACTCTTATAGAGACATCAGTCTTTGAACTCTTTCCATACTGAACACCTGTCAGCTCACATATATAATCAAGTATATATTTAATGGTATCAACCTCAAAGATATTATCCACTTCCTGCATTATTGCAGATATTCTTTCCAATCCCATACCGGTATCTATATTGGGATTGGGAAGCCTGTTGTAGTTGCCTGCTTCGTCCTTGTCGAACTGAGTGAATACAAGATTCCAAAACTCTATATACCGGTCGCAGTCACAACCGAATTTGCAGTCTGGTTTTCTGCAGCCCTTTTCCGGTCCTCTGTCAAAATATATTTCAGAGCAAGGTCCGCATGGTCCGAGACCGATCTCCCAGAAATTGTCCTCCTTACCCATTCTTACTATTCTATCCTCAGCAACTCCTATATGATTTCGCCATATATCATAGGCCTCATCATCATCCAAATATATTGTAACCCACAATCTATCAACAGGAAGCTCCAACTCCTTGGTACAGAACTCCCAGCCCCACTCTATGGCTTCCTTTTTGAAATAATCTCCAAACGAAAAGTTGCCAAGCATTTCGAAAAAGGTACCATGCCTTGCTGTCTTTCCTACCCTTTCTATGTCAGGAGTTCTTATACATTTCTGGCAGGTAGTCATTCTTTTTCTCGGAGGTACCTCCTGCCCTGAAAAATATGGTTTGAGAGGAGCCATTCCAGAGTTTATCAGTAGTATGCTCTTATCTCCCTGAGGTACTAAGGATGCACTCTTCGCTCTCAAATGATCCTTGGATTCAAAAAAGCTAAGGTATTTTTCTCTGATTTCATTTAGACTTATTTTTCTCATTTGATTTCCTCCTTGTTGTTGTAAAAAAATAAAAAACTCTTCATCCCATATAGGGACGAAGAGTATCTTCGCGGTACCACCCTAGTTGCCAAAAGGCCACTCTATCGGCGTTTATACTATGTATAAGACTACTTATACTATGTATAAGACTAATACGCAGTAATAAACTGCCTGCAGTATAACGGCTGCTCCGTCTTATGATGCTCAGCAGCAGCTTCAACAACCTGCCTAAGGGCTTCCACCAGCCGCCCTCTCTCTTTCCAGTGCCGCTGCACCAGGCATTTGTATGTTTACTAATCTGCATCATTGCATTTCATGTGTTAATTTATAGACAGATTATATATTACCATGATATATTTTGTCAACTGAGCTTTTTTTATGTATTGTTATTACTGTATCTCAGCCTGGTTATCTGTATCATCCTCTTCCGGATTGTCTGAAGCAATATATAGCAACAGTGGATTGCTGTATATTGATTCTTCGCCATTGTCTACTGAAGTAACATATATATAATACTCTGTTTCCTCTGGAACTCCGGTAAACTCATAACAATAGGATGACTTCCACTTCACTTTCTCTACATTAAAATCTTCATCGTAGAGAGGCATAAAGCCGAATGGTGTTTCAAGATAAATATGGTAGTAATCCGCTCCCTTTACTTTGTCCCAGCCTATTTGCACTTTTTTATCCTTAGTGTATCTTGCCCACAAGCCAATCGGAGCTGCAGGCTTTTTCTTAGTTGTGGCATAGACAGCTTGGCTGTAATCAGACTCTATGCCGTTCTCAACGGCTGTCACTTTGAAATACATTGTTTGATTTTCATTCAGATAGGAAATCAGTAAAGAAGTATCGGAGGATACATTTTCAGCTTCTGCTGACATATCGGCAAATTCTTCAAATGAATAGTTTTCAAAGCTGTAGCTTTCCTCATACAATATATACTCACCATCTTCAGCTTCTGACCAGTATACATTATAGCTGTCTGCACCCTGTACGGCATCCCAGCTGACACTTATGGACTCGCTGGATACTGCTTCTGCTGAAACATTTTCGGGTACTCCTACAGAATCAAATGTTGTCACGCTTACAGCTTCACTCAGCTCAGACTCCAGCCCGTTTATTGCTGCAGAAAGCTTTACATATACTGTTACATCAGGGTAAATACCTTTCAATACATGACATATGTCTTCATTCCATAACACTTTAATTTTGCTGCCGTTGTCAGCAGTAATTGGAACATATTCTCCATCCTCAGATTCGCTAATGTATATATGATAGTATTCCGCATATTTGCTTTTATCCCATAGAAGGTTTATTTTGCTGCTTGAAACTGCCTCTGCTTCTAATCCGGAAGGTACGGGTATACTCTCGCCTATACACTTATTTTCAAACCATATGCCCTCTATAACGCTTCCGCTGGTTTTTGTCAGTGCACCGTAACCCATTCTTTTGTCACTGGCAAAGTCTCCGACATACTTATCACCATTTGCCCAGATATAAGTTCCCTGGCCGTCAGCCAGATCATATTTGAACTCCCCTTCATAGCTGTCTCCATTTGAATATGTTTTTTTACCTTTACCATGCATATAGTCATTTTCCCATTCACCCTTATAGCAAGTACCGTCTTCATAGGTTAATGTACCCTGACCCTCACGTTTTCCATCAACAAAGCTGCCTGCATAGTTGGAACCGTCTGCATAAGCTATGGTACCCCTGCCTTGAAGCATTCCTTTTTTCCAAAACCCCTGATATATAGTTCCGTCTGCTTCCGTAAATACTCCATAACCATGCATATAATCAGCTTCCCAGCTTCCTTCATACTTGCCGCCGTCAACATAGGTTAATGTACCTTTTCCGTTGAACTGATTATTTTTCACATAGCCCTCGTATTTGTCACCGTTTTCAAATACCAGAGACTTATATTGCTCCTCTTCAATCTTTACGTAGGAATTCAATGCAGCGTCAATGTATGGCTTTACTTCGTTTATGGGTATTGCAAGATTGAGGTTTTGTGTCACGTCAAAGAAAAAACCCTCAAGTACTTCGGAGGTAACTCCTATCACCTCACCAAAATAATTCAGCAAGGCACCACCGCTGCTTCCCGATGATACAGGAGCTGATATCTGTATATAGTTCTGCTTATCCAGCACTCTCCTGCTGTTGCTAACGAGTCCGTCGGAAATGGTATTTTCCAGACCTATGGGACTTCCTATTGTAAGTATCCTCTGTCCATTGATTATTTCATCAGAGTCTCCAAGATAAACCGCAGGTAAGTTCTCTGCGTCAAACTTCAATATAGCTATATCTCTGTAGGTATCATTAATTATTACTTCACCTGATTTGAATTTTCTTCCATCAGTAAGTCTCATTACTATATTTTCTGCATAATCCACAACATGGCTGTTTGTAACAACTATACCTGAAGGATCAACTATAAAGCCGCTTCCGCTGCCCAACACATAATCATAGCTGTCATAGGTCTCTATATATACAACAGCAGCGCTGGCGGTTTTTGATACTCCAGCTGCATCCATCTCAGTCCTGGGTCTGTCGGTCCTCACATAAAGCTTATATGATTTTTCTGTATGATTCCATTCAAGCTCCCCAAACTCACCCAGATCTCTGAAATATATTATGGAGCTGCCTGAAAGGCTGCAGGTCTCTACTTGCTTATTGTTTGCAAAAAGCTTTATATCTGTCGAAACTGCTTCACCTGTTTTTTTACCTGGCTCTACATATTCAAAAGTTGATTCTATCACAGGTGTAATAACCTTATCACTGCTTTGAGATATTCTGACCTCTCTGCTGGCTTCATTCCAAACAACCTCAAAGCCATAGTTTTTCAAATAGCTTACCTTTACAGCCAGCCTGCCGTTTAACTTGAAAGCAGGTATATCATATCCGTCTATCATTGCCTTAACATCAGTGCTGTATTTCTCATAAATAATTGCTTCTGCTTCTAAATCTACAGACTCGGCAAACACTGCCAGATTTGTATACAATATCAGTAAAACTGCTGCTAAAACTATTGCTACCTTTTTCTTCATAGGCTCACTCCTTAATATTGATATAAAACTGCGTAAATCCTCTTTTCGTTCAACTAATACCACTATATTGTAGCAGTTATAGCAGCGTTTTACAATATATAGCAGAGATTATGGCGTTCCAGTTTATAACAGTTGTATTCCCAAAGCTTCACACTCCCTGTATATATCCTGCGGCCATACAGAGGCTTGAACCTCTCCTATATGTGCCTTTCTAAGGAAATACATGCATATTCGTGACTGCCCTATACCTCCCCCCATAGTATACGGCAGTTCACCGGTCAAAAGCATCTGATGGAACGGAAGCTTAGCTCTGTCCATATGTCCGGAAAGCTCCAGCTGCCTAATCAATGCTTCTTCATCCACCCTGATGCCCATTGAAGACAGCTCCAGAGCACAGCCCAAAACAGGATACCAGAAAACTATATCACCATTCAACAGCCAATCATCATAGTCCGGCGACCTGCCATCATGCTTTATACCTGATTTCAGTGTTCCGCCGATCTGCATAATGAATACTGCCCCCTTGGCCTTTGCAATTTCTTCCTCTCTTTCCTTCGGGCTTAATAAAGGATACATATCCTCCAAATCCTGTGTAGTAATGAAGCTTATTTCCTCAGGCAGTATTGCATCATAATCTTGGAAAAAGCTTGAAACAAACTTCTCTGTACCCTTAAATGCGGAATATATGCTTCTTACTGTTTCCTTCAAAACCTCAACTGTTCTTTCCTCTTTTTCAATAACCTTTTCCCAGTCCCACTGGTCAACATACAAGGAGTGCAAGTTATCCAACACTTCATCTCGTCTTATTGCATTCATATCTGCATACAGGCCTTCACCTGATTTGAATCCGTATTTATGCAGTGCCTGCCTTTTCCATTTTGCCAATGACTGCACCACCTCCAGCATACATGGAGTCGGTGCCAGCAGCGACAGTGCATCGAATGTTACGGGACGCTCAACTCCGTTCAGGTTGTCATTGAGCCCTGAATCTCTTCTGACAAACAAAGGAGCAGATACTCTTGTTAGATTAAGCTTTCTGGCAAGCTCACTTTCAAAGTAATCCTTAATAGCCTTTATTGCCGTTTCGGTTTTCCTTATACCCATTGCTGATTTGTAACCCATTGGTATTTCATTTTTTTTCATTTTACTACCTCCTTCAGAAAATAAAAAACCTTTCATCCCTAATTAAAGGGACGAAAGGTTATTCCGTGCTACCACCCTATTTATTGCTTTCAGCTTATCTAGAATCTGCCGAGAAACAATCACTCTATCAGTACAGACTAAAAAGTCGATACTGTCCATTATATAACGGTATGGCTCCGTCCAAGCCTACTATCGATGATATTGGCATTATCATCAATTTGGGTTGGAAACTCCGAGATGTTCTTCACTGAAAGCTCTGCACCGGTCTTCCACCATCACCGGTTCGCTTAAACATTCGCTGGCAGCTACTCTTCTCATCATAGACTGTAAGTTATTAAAAATGATTATATAACGGTATATAACATATGTCAAACCTTTTTTTAATAAATTTAAAAATTATGTGCTAAATTGAATCAATTGCTGTATTTCTTGATAAAGTCTATTGAGCTATTTATTATTTCCAAAGTTTCGTCACTGTCATCATACAAATCAAAGCCATGTGTACCACTCTGATGAACAACACGTCTAACACTATGTCCTAACCCATTTGCTTTGTTGACAAAATTATCATTACAATCCTTTGAAAAAAAACTGTCATTTGCCGCCTCAGCTAAAAAAACAGGCGGCATATGATTTTTGTATTTATCTTCAAGTACACCTTCAGGCAGCTTCCCGTAGTATGCTGTTATACTTTTAATAAAGCCTGTATCAACCTTAGCAGACTGATCTACTGCATTTTCAACACCCATTGAAAAGGCTAGTATACTTATATTATTTTCATCTATATCAAGTGCTGAAGCATTCTCCCTTATGTATTCTATCAGATCAGCTATATCCTCTGGATTTGAACCTGACCTCCAGTTAAACGTCACTGCAGCGAAACCATTTGCTGCTACAAGCCTTCCCCAGGATGTAAAATATGGTCCGTCCTTAAAGTTTTTATTAGGCGTGCTTCCATGAATCAGAAGCACTGCTTTAAGTGTTTCTCCCTTTTTATGTTCCGGCGGATAGTATATATCCAGCTTAAGCTCTTTACCATCATGATGCTTATATATCAAGTCTTTTGCAGCAGCTGTTCTATCCATTTCCGGAATATAGCATACAATTGCACCTTTTATCCGGGAATTTTGAAATACTCTGTTGTTTTCACTTTCGGCTGATACCCCATGACTGTCAGGATTCGTCAGATTGTTTTGTGTCAGTATATAATATCCAAATATAAATATACAGACAATCATCGCTGCAATTATTGCACATAAATAGAATTTATTCATCTATTCCGCCCCCCTTTTCAACTGTACGTAGATAGTCTCTAGGGTCCTTTGATGCCAGAAATCCAATCTCTCGGCAAAAAGGTATGAGGTATCTTCTATACAGTCAGTCAACTTTATTTTTCTCAAATCTCTCATGACTCCGCCTGCTTCTATGATATCCTTTACCAGCTTTTCAGCACTTTTAAGATAACCTCTGTTCCTTTGGAACAATAGCTCATTTTCTATAATTTCACCATGCCCGGGGATAATAACAGAGTAGTTTCTTTCTTCAAGTTTTTTCAAGGTTGACATTAATTCTGTCATATCTCCATTTCCTGAAGACAGTGGCGGAATTATATTGTTGCATAAAATATCCCCTGCTATTAATATTTTTTCATTAATCAGCTCTACGCTTATATGTCCCTTGGGCCTGTAATGTCCTTCAGTGAAAAACAGCTTTAGTGATTTATCTCCGTATTTGATAATTTGCTCATCGCTGGTATTATCGGGCGTGTATACCGTTACTTCCTTGCCTTTAAGCTCATACAGGTTAGCTGTGTGGTCCTGATGCATGTGGGTTATTATTACAGACTTCAACTCCAGACCCTTTAATGCCAACAATTCCTTTATTGTCAGCAAATCCTTGTCATCCATACCTGTGTCAATTAAAACAGCATCAGTGCCGGAAGCAACTATAATCATATTAGAGAGATAAAAATCGCTTGTAATAACATATATATCATTTCCTATCTGTGTCCACTTCTCAAATTTCGTTATTTCCGGCTTTTTCTTTAATTCGCTTACTTTTTCTTTGCTGCCGCATCCAGAAATACTGATTAATAGGATTGCAAGAATCAGGATTCTGACTGCCTTACTAATTGGTCTGTATTTACCATAACTCAAAACACCCACTCCTTTTGTTATATATAACTATTTATATATAACATTATACATATATAGTTTCAATTTTGCAATTAAAATACTATACGGCTGTAAATACATTTACAGTACAAGTGCTTTAACTTAAAAAATCGGCATTTTCAAACAAAAGCCTTTTATCCAAAATGAATAAAAGGCTTTAATAAGGCGACTGCTATTTGTTTTTGATTCCTCCGCTGAGGAAATATAACTGTCCGTAATACTGCCCGTCAGAACGGTTGTTCAGTGCAACCACTATTCTGCTTGCATCAGGTGAAATCCATATCAAATGATTTAAGGAACCATAGAATCCATCAGGGGCAAGGTTTTTCTTCCATAGTAACTGACCGTTCCTGTCATGCAGTGCTACCTTATTTCCGTCTTTGGTTGCTATATAGCTGCTGTCAGGAGTAATAGCCGCAGCCTGACCGGTCTCACCTAGGTCATACAGCGGCAAGCCTTCGGAGTTAAATATTGTACTCCTTATGGAGGTACTTCCTCCGCCAATATCATGTCCATACCATACATAGCTTTCATCAGGCGATATAGCTACACCTGCACCTCTTTGCTCCACAGGATACGACCATTCATACTCACCCGTTTCTTTGTCTATATAATGTATTGCTGCCCTACCGCTCTTGCTTGTAGTTAGTATGTGATTTTCAGATATACTCATATCTGTCAACCATGAGTCTACATATGTTTTCCACTTCAACCCACCGGCCATATCAAAGGCTCTTAAATATCCATCTCCACTGCCCGCATATAGGACCTGTTCTTCTGTACCGTCAAACGCCAGCTTTCTTACCTGTCCTTCAGTAAAGCTTTTCCAAATGACCTCTCCTGTTTCAATATCAATAAGGTAAAGTGTTCCGTCTCCGTTACCTGCTGCCAGATATTTATTATCATTGGAAATTTGAACTACCACAAAACTGCTTTTACTGCTTCCCCACCAGTAATGTTCTGTCTGAGGATCAAATTCCAGAACAATATTTCCCTCTTTATCGAAAACAACTGCACTTCCGCCTGCAGTCACAGGAGCTTCAGTCCTGTATGACTGCTTGTTTATTGTAGTTGCTATATATGAACCATCCCGTGATACATCAAGACCAGGAGTTTCACCGTGTATAGGATATTTCCAGAGCAGCTCGCCCATATAGTTAAAAACTGTTAAATAAGACTCATCTTCAATTACCTTTCTTGGATAAGCTGTATGGAATGGAACAGTTGCCATAATCTCTCCATCAGCAGTTGCATCCCATGTGTATGCCTGCAAACCAATATCTAAAATACTGTCAACGCTATAATCTGCAGAATATGTTACAGGCTTTAAAACAATATCAAAGTCCAGAGTCTCACCTGCTTTAATAGTTACTACACGCCTGGCCTGCCCGAAGCCGTTTTCGGCGTTTTCTCCACTATATCCGTCAGGCGGCTGAGGTCTGTCACTTGTATCATTCACAGTAACTATAAACTCATTCCACTGATCGGTTCCTCCTCTTTTATGGGTATACACAGGAACACTGAACTTGCCATTTGAGTCAGTTACTGTATCTATTCTTGTTCTACCGGTTGCTACACTGACATCAATGCCGCTTAAAGGTATGCTGCTTGCACTGTCGTATACAGTACCAGATACAGTAGCATTTGCAGCAGGCTCAACAAAATCCGGACCACCCGGTCCCTCTACCTGGACAATATTTTCCAGAGAAAAGCTTAGCTTATTCCCATGAATACTGCTTTTACTTTTTATTGTCAAGTCAACATGCAAGGGTGTCTCCATCATATCACCTGTATCCCACTTTGGAATATTTGGTCCTCCAGTCTGAAGAGCATATACCAGCCTTATGGGATGACTTTCACCTGGTGCAAGATATAGAACCGAAGGCTGAGGGTGGTTAATGAACAATTGCTCATCAAAATTATCTATATCTATTTTGGGAGAATACTCCACTGCAATTTCATCTTGACCTTTATTGTATATCATTAATGTACGTGATACATAAGGGTCCATAGGGTAATAAAAGGTTATGGGTCCCTTGTCAGCCATTACTTCTACATCATATCCGCTTGCAATAAGCACAGGGTTGTCCAAAGCAGTAAAATAGCCTTTCTCAAATGGAGAAGGATGCTTTACCAGTTCCGGCCAATCCTCTTTGACTGCTTCCGTTACACCTTGATTCAACTCATCGCCGAACAGTTCATAAAGCTTGGCATAAGCTCTTTTCAGCATCAATATTGCCTGTTCCCTGGTTGTATTTCCAAGCGGGTCTATCTTGCTTTGTCCTACCCCTCCCATGACTCCCATCTTGCTGCAGAATTTCAAACTTTCATATGCCCAATTTGCAGTCTCTTTTTCATCAACATAGCTTTCAGCTCCGCTGATATCAACAGTTATGTCAGGCAAAACCGCTTTAATTGCTCTGACAATCATAACGCTTATTTCTTGTCTTGTTATAGGGTCATTTGGGTAGAATAAGCCGGGTCCTTTACCGCCTGTTATTCCAAGCTTATTGGCCTTCAATATCTCCAAATTCTCGGTATCAGTAAAAGGATTTGGGGATATGGGTACAGCCTTCTTTCCTGCTGCTGCTTCATAAAGCTTTACTGCCATCTCACAGAACTCTTCACGTGTGATACTTGCTTTAAAATCCTTCAGAACTCTTTCAGTAGTTATTCCATACTGAATAGCCTCTGTTATTTCAGGTATCGCCCATTCACTTGCACCGCTTAGATCGACACTCGAAGCAGTAGTGCCGGTATCAGATTGAGCAAATGCCAGCAGGCTGCTTGATAAAAGAATTACCAGTACAAATGCTGCAACTAACTTTTTGAAACCTAAACTCTTATTATTTATTGCTATACCTCCTAAAGCTTAAAAATAGCCCAGATAGTATTAATTAATACTGTCTATTAATCTAGAATGATTACCTGTATAATTCTATATTTTTTTACAAATACCTCTATATCAGCTATAATCAAATATTGTTAATAATTACACAGAAAGCAGTATATGTCTGATGGTAACATATACTGCTTGTGTTAGCTCTGCATGTTTTTACGCCTTCCTTAACAAATGTCTTAGGGTAAGCTTGATAGCCACTAATACCGGAACTGCTATAATCAGTCCTGCAACACCAAACAGCTGTCCTCCTACTATCAATGATAGAATCACATATACGGGATGCACTCCTACACTTTCACCGATTATCTTGGGTGTAAGTATTCCGCTTTCAATCTGCTGAATCAGCAGAAATGCACCCGCAGCATATAGTGCCTTTGTGGGAGAATCAAAAAAAGCAAAAACAACTGTCGGTACCAAGCCAATTACAGGTCCGAAGTAAGGTATTATGTTGGCAATTCCTGCAAAGACACCTAAAATAACAGCATATTTTACATTCAGAATCAATAAAGCTGCAGTTGTCATTACAGATACAAAGGATGCAATTATTATTTGACCTCTAATATATTTTCCGAATGCGTTATCAATGTCTCTGAATAATAATATTGCTTTATTTCTTTTTGATTTTGGCACTAATAATACTATCTGATTCTTAAAATAGCTGGTATCCTTAAGCATATAAAAGATTATTACAGGCACAAGTATTATGTTGAATATCTGTGATAATACGGCAATTATTGAATCAGCTGCCCTCTGAAGTGAGCTTAATACAATACCCTGTAGAGCAAGTATGTTTTCATCTATTATTTCCTTTATGCTTTCAGGCAAATTGTTATAAAAGTATCCATCCTGAAAATCGTTCAAAACCCTCTGCAAATCACTAGAATATACAGGCATGTTTTCTACCAGCTTTCCAATATCCTTTATAAGCTTTGGTAATAAGAAAAATCCAAGAGTCAGAATTATCGCTATAAATGCCATATATACAATAAGTACACCGACTATTCTTTTAATACCTTTATCCTCTAAAAGATCCACCACCGGATTCAACAGATAGGATATTACAGCGGCAGCAATAAATGGTCTCAATATGTCCGATATAACAGCACCATATTTGTAGGCCAAGTATGCTGCTACTAAAACTATTACTAAGTATAACAAATGGTTCCTTGTGATTTTAGGAATTGAGATGTTGTTCATTGAATCATACCTCATTTAAAAACAAAGAATGTATATTGGCAAACTGTTCCTATATACATTCCTATGCTATGGTATTTAGTTTAAAACTCTAATAATAAATTATACATGCAGCTACCTTCTCAAGTCATCAATAATGATTTTCGAAGCAGTATTTACTGTATCTGTTTTCGTTCCAGTATTTAGCTGGTCATTATTATTCCTTTGCCGGTTCATTCTCATTGCCACATATGCACCCGCGATACTGCCTGCAAGCAGTCCCTTTGTGAACTTCATTCTCATAAAATCACCCTTTCTAAACTATTCAGTATTATTTTTCTCAAATATTAGTTTTATAGCCATAGAAAATTTTGCACATTACTGCCTGTATGTTCCAAGATTACTGTCAGTTGTGCTTATTGTTTTACGTCCGCTTATTAAATCATCTATGTAACCTTCTGATATTTCCAGTGCCATTATCCTTCCGCTCAATGGCTCAAAGTACATATCAGTAATCGTACCAATAATCTCTTTATCCTTATTATACAGCTGTCTGCCGATAACATACTCAAACTTCATATGTCCATTTCGAAACATATTCGATTTGAGTCTGATGAATACCTTTTCATCATACACAGTCACTTCATTCAAGCTAAGCCCTATAACCTTCTTATAGGGTATAATCTCAATATGCTTCTTCACTATGGCTTCCTTGCAAATCAAGGAAAGTAATCTGTTTGTATCTATATCTATCATCGCTGATTTTACTGTACACAACCGCTTCCCTGATTTCAAGGATACTATGGGCATATCAATAATATCGCTGACTCTGAACATATGCATACCCCACCTAAAATTATTCAGCTATAGTTTTTGCTAAATAACCAAAATAATAATGAAACAGCATATGTATTTTATTGATATAAAGCAAAAGACCGGATACCGGTCTATTTTTTGCTATTACTGTCATATTGATTATATAATTCTCTAAGTTCATGCGCCTGCAGTCCCTGTTTTTCAGCAAGCTCCTTAAAAAAAGATGCTACCCTGTCATCATCCAGATTCTTCGAATACATTTCAAAATCTCTAACTAGCTCCATCGAGTTTACCCATGCTCTCTGAAGACAATCCCTTGGATTCATCTCATTATTATGGTTCTCCATAGTTACACCTCCTGTTATTTCATTAGTCACTATGCTTTTATTTTAGCTTAATTATTTATTATTATTCATTATGTAAGATGTAAAAAAGAAGTACCTCCATCAGGTACTTCTCTTTCTTTCAATTGTTCCGCCACCTATAACCATATCACCGTTATAAAACACCACTGCCTGCCCTGGCGTAATAGCTCTTTGAGGCTGTTCAAACACTACTTTGAATCTATTGCGGTCAATAGGTATTAATTCTGCAGGTGCCTCTTTTGCTGTATGGCGTACCTTGGCTGTAATTCTCATAGGTGCTTCAAGTCTTTCATATGCTATCAGATTAATATCTGACGCTGTTAACTCTTTTTCAAAAACCTCGTTTTCATCACCCAATACCACAAGGTTGCTTTCGGGGATTATTTCCACTACAAACATCGGCTTACCAAGTGCGATGCCCAGACCTTTTCTTTGCCCGACTGTATAATGCACAATTCCTTTATGCATTCCGAGTCTGTTGCCTTTGGTGTCAACAAAATATCCTGGCTTTATATCAGAGCCTCTCTTTTCACTAAGAAACCTTCCATAGTCGTTGTCTGTAACAAAGCAGATTTCCTGGCTGTCAGGCTTATTGGCCACAATCAGTCCAAGTTCTCTGGCAATTTCCCTTGTTTGATCCTTTGAATCAAAATCACCCAGAGGCATAAGCGTATGCTTCAGCTGCTCTTGTGTCAGATTGTATAAAACATAGGTCTGATCCTTTGCAATGGCATCAGACTTTCTAAGGACATATCTTTTCAGATTCTCATCATAACTGATTCTGGCATAATGACCCGTAGCCACGTACTCTGCTTCAAGGGCTCTTGCCTTATCCAGCAGTGCATCAAACTTTATGTACTTATTACAGGCTATACAAGGATTGGGAGTATTACCCATGAAGTATTCCTCAACAAAGTAGTCTATTACCTTTTTTTTGAAGACTTCTTTAAAATTCAGTACATAGAAGGGCATGTTCAGCTTGTCGCATACTCTTCTTGCATCTTCAGATGCAGATAAAGAACAGCAGCCGCCTTCATTCTCTACGTAGTCATCCCGTTCATCCTGCCATATTTTCATAAAAACCCCAATGACATCATAGCCTTGCTTTTGCAGTAAATATGCTGCGACGGAGCTGTCCACTCCGCCGCTCATTCCTATAACAACACGTTTTTTCAAATAAAAATCAACTCCTTAGAGATAAGGGGACAGAGGTCAGAGGCTAGTCACTGACCGTTGGGAAACCTTTGAAGCTTCCCTACTAAGCCATACTTAGTTAGTGACTAGCGACCAGCAACTAGTGACTGGATTTATACTCCTGCTCCAATATCGACATATAATAAATAGAAATATACTTCCCGTCCTTATAAACACATTCCCTTATAAGACCTTCCACTACAAAGCCCTCTGACTTGTAAAGCTCCTGTGCCTTTATATTGTGTTCTCTTACATCAAGCCATACTCTATGCGCATTCAGCTTCTCAAATGCATGTTTTTTTGCCAGCCTCAACGCTTCACGTCCATAGCCCTTACCTTTTTCAGAGATTACCACTCTCCTAAGCTCTACGCTTTTATTATGGTCGTTAAGCCCTGCTATTATCATATACCCTACAGCAAAATTATTGGTATCCGCTATTATTATATGATATATGTCACTATCCATCATAGCCTGAAGATGCTGCTCCCTGGTCCATTGAGTCACATATGGGCTGTTCTCAGGTGCATTCTCATTATTTATAACATAATCAAGATCCATTTCAGTAGTCAAGCGAAATATGAGCTTATCTGACTTTTCTATTATATTATACATTCCTAATCTCCTGTTTATTTATTGTGCTTGCTTTTATAATCCTCTATTGCAGCCTTTACTGCTTCTTCCGCAAGTACCGAGCAGTGCAGCTTGGCTGCAGGGAGTCCATCCAGGGCTTCCACCACTGCTTTATTGGTAAGCTGTAATGCCTCATCTATTGTTTTGCCCATTATCATTTCCGTAGCTATGCTGCTGGTTGCAATTGCAGCGCCGCAGCCAAAGGTCTTGAACTTCACATCGACTATTATGTCGTTTTCAACCTTTAAATATATTTTCATTATATCACCACAGTGAGCATTGCCTACTTCACCTATTCCGTCTGCATTTTCTATTTCTCCAACATTTCTCGGACTTGAAAAATGATCCATTACCTTTTCTGTGTACATTATTTGTTTCCCCCTTTTACTTTCTCAAACAGCGGCGACATCTGTCTCAATCTATCCACAATCGGTGGAAGTACTTCTAATACATAATCAATATCTTCATCAGTATTCATATCTCCCAGAGAAAGCCTTAGTGAGCCATGTGCAATCTCATGAGGGAGACCTATAGCCAGCAGCACATGTGAAGGATCCAGTGAGCCCGAACTGCAGGCGGAGCCGCTTGAGCCAGCTATACCTTTTATATCCAGATTCAATAGCAGCGATTCACCTTCAATAAACTCAAAACAGAAGCTTGCATTTCCGGGAAGCCTCTTCTCAGGATGTCCGTTCAGTCTTGTATATGGAACTCTTTCCATTATACCCTTTATCAGTTTGTCACGCATGGCCGCTATTCGCTTCGTGTTTTCATCAAGTCTGCCAACAGCTATTTCAATGGCCTTCCCAAGACCAACAATACCTGGAACATTCTCCGTACCCGCTCTTCTGCTTCTTTCCTGATGTCCTCCGTGTATAATACTGCCAATTTTGACGCCTTTTCTCACATACAGCACTCCTACACCCTTTGGTCCGTAAAACTTATGTGCGGACAATGAAAGCAGGTCTATGTCTTGTTCCTTAACATCTATATTTACGCTTCCCACAGCTTGAACAGCATCTGTATGAAACAATACCTTATGCTCCTTAGCCAGCTTAGCTATTTCAGGAATTGGCTGTATGGTACCTATTTCATTGTTCGCATACATAACAGATATCAGGATTGTACTGTCAGTTATTGCCTTTTTCAGGTCTTCCAGATCTATTAAGCCATATTGGTCAACAGGAAGATAAGTTACTTCAAAGCCTTCTTTTTCAAGGAATTTGCAGGTTTCCAACAGTCCGGGGTGTTCAATCTGCGTCGTGATTATATGATTACCTTTGCTTTTATGAGCATTAGCTATTCCCTTAACAGCCCAGTTATCTGCTTCAGATCCACCGGCTGTGAAGTATATTTCCTCAGGCTGCGCACCCAATGCCTTTGCAACCTGTGACCTTGCATTATCTATGTGCTTTTTCACTTCTCTTCCGAACTGATGAACACTTGATGGATTTCCAAAGTATTCTGTAAAAAACGGCAGCATTGTTTCCAATACTTCCTTGCACACATAAGTAGTTGCCGCATGGTCCATATATACTCTTCTGCTCATTCTACTCACTCCTCTTCTTCTCTATATCGTTGAAGTCATTGACCATATCTCTCAATGTTATTGAATCTATGACATTGTTTATACTATCCATTATTCTTTCCCATATTGTTCTTGTAACACAATATTCTGCTCTGGCGCATTCAGACTCGCCGTCAATTACACAATCTGACGGTGCCAACGGCCCCTCCAGCAGTCTTATTATATCTCCCACCTTTATGTCCTCAGGCTTCTTTGAAAGCTCATATCCGCCCTGTGCACCCCTTATGCTGTTTACATATCCTGCCTTTCGAAGAGGTGCAATCAGCTGCTCCAGATAAGTTTCGGACAGTTCCTGATTCTTTGCTATATCCTTCAATGACATGGTACCCGAACCATAGTTCTTTGCAAGCTCAAACATCATTTTCAGTCCGTATCTTCCTTTAGTTGACAATATCAAAACATCATCCCCTTTGAATTCCTACCTAATAACTCGGATTTTCATTTTAAGATTAGCATATTGGTATTTTATTGTCAATAATAAATTCGAGTTTTTTAGTCGGAATTACCATAATAATATTATTCAGGAGATTTTGAATATTTATTCGCTTGATAGATAAAAAGGTACGGCAAAACTAATGTTTTGCCGTACCACATCTATAATAAATTGCAATCCGGTATTACCGGAAGCAATGTTCACATGTTCTTTTATATAAGCAGTATATGCTCAATAAATTAAAATGTTACGTTTACTCCAAAAAAATGAACTAAGCCGATACTTGTTCAGTATAAAATAGTCAGTTCTGCATTAACTTTTTATATTCATCTTCCAATTTTTAACTCTTTCCCACAATACTCCCGCTATATATCTATAGCCCTTGGGTGTTAAATGAACATGATCAGAGAATAAACCATAATCTGTTTTCCCGTTAAAATCTATGAAATCTATATCCTTACAGGAAAAATAATCAGTAATACGCTTTAAGTTTTCTTTATACCCCTGTCTTGATGTTTCACGGGGAAGAAGCTTTTCATTAATTGCAGCAAGGAATACCAGAGTATTCTTATTTTCCTGCAGCTTTAGTATTCTTTCCCAAAAAAATATGTCTTCGTTATGTGTATCCATTCTAAAAGGCTCATCATTCATATACCATTGAATTTCTTCTCTTTTCATATAGCTAACGAGCCATGCTTTTTCGTACCATGGCTGTACTGCCTGCATTTCAGGTATTCTTCCTCTCAATGCCTCATATATTTGATGAGCACCTCCCCGTAAATAGTCCTTATACTTCAGCATATTGAAATGTTCCTGAACTTTATTCTTTATTTCCACAGCAAAAGCTCTGTCCTTGTAAACAGCCTTACCGTGTTTCTGCTGATTAAGAGATATCCTTTCGCATATAAGGTTATTCTCAACTCTTTCATATGCCTCATAATCCATTTTTCTCAGCTCTTCAGACAGCCAAGTAGCCACTGGATGACCGTAGGTCCTTTTCACAAAATTTGAATACCAAATATTGATTATGAGGTTATCAGTACTGATATCATAATCCCACAGTTTCAAAAGCATTGTATATACGTCACCGGTCTGCATGGCGGGAATTGCCAAATTGAAGAAGCATATATCCTTGTCATCCTCATAAGAAAGCTTATTGAGGTAATATCCTATTGAACCGTGAGCAGGACCCGGGCTGCCATATGCTACTGAGTCTCCAAGTATGATGACATAGCTCTTGATTTTCTCCTTTTCTATTGTCCTTTTCACATGCTCCAATGCTGCATCAATATTACTTATGTCGTTCTTCACTATATCAAAGTTAATTCTGTAATTATAAACTATTCTATCAGGTATAGCAAATGGAATAATATAATTAAGCAGTGCCAGATAGATTATCATGAATATAGCAACCCTGTTAAATAAACGCATTGTTTCACCCGCCTGTATGTACATTAACAGGTATTATTTTGCACAGAAATAATAATAAAATACGAAGGCTAGAGTTTTCTAGCCTACTAGAAACACTAGCCTCTAACAATATTATTCAGCTTTCTCAAAATCTCTTCAAGGTTCTTTTTTTTAATTCGGGCAGCCTGCTCGATGGATATACTCCTTTTGCTTCCTCAGCCGCATCCGAAAGCCGTAAATCCGTATAAGCCTAATAGCTTTCTTGTCTTCGGATATTTCTTAATAACATCCTGTATTGAATCTTCTCCGGTAATCATACCTTATCTTTATATGGTGATATTGCCTTATCCAGTTGCGCAGGATTAAAAGATGGAATTTCCACAGTTTCTAAAAATCTCTCACAGAAATTATCCTCTATTGGTAATACTTCATCTATTTCACAGTATCCCAGTACAGGTACACATAATTGAACCTCAGCATCAAACTTGATTGCAAGGAAAACTCCAAGGCTTGTTACCAGGCATTCATTGCTGGTTTCATTGTTGTCTTCATCAATTACTGCTTCCAAAAATGCTTGCAGCTCAAATCTATCCTCATCCAGGAAATGTACCAGGTTTTCAAAGTTGGCATCTGTTGCGTCCGGATATTCTCTTCTTACACTGAAATTGAAGCACAGCTCTCCGTCCGGACCAATGGAAAGATTGTCGCTGCATGGCAAGTCAATCAATCTCATTCTGATTATGTCGCCCTTCTTATCCTTTCCAAAAACCTCACAGCATGCTTTTCCGCTGAATCTCAGCTTCTTTTCGCAATTTGTAGATATATCCTTTATTTCTACATCACAAAGTGTACAGTTTTTAAGTATCAGTACGGGCTCGACCTCTCCACCTTTCGGCTCTCTGCAAAGCTCGAACTTGGCACCCTCCACACAGTCTCTGAGTGCAAACTCGTCAAATACCTTTTTTACCTTTATGCATTCCAGTTTTAGATACTCATCTTTTGGACCACATTCGGTTATCAAGCAAACCGGAATTTTGCCGGTGCACTTTACTGTTTTCAAAGACATATATTTCACCCTCCTTATAGATATTTTCAACTCCATCTTCTCCTATTTTATAATATGGAATTGTACCGTTTTTTGTGAAAGAGGTTTATCTATTTTTTAATATTTTTACATGTCTCAAACATAGAATTAATATATGAACAGATTTATGTATAACACTATTTTATAATCGAGGTGATATTCAGTGCTGGACAACAAGTCAGTTATCATAATAGAGGATACAAAACAGTACAGATATATGTTTTTTCACAGAAACGAAAGCATATATTGCAGAGAAATATCAAAAAACAACCGTATCAGGGAAACATTACTGGCAGCTCAGGTCAGCTCAGACTTTCAGGCAGCTATTGACAGCGAGGATACAATATATATAATATGCAACAGCCGTGAAAAGGGGATAATAATTCTTTCATACCAGAAAGGCTCATGGAGGCTTAATCAGGTGCTTAATATTCAGAATTATTCAAACGTCTCAATACTAAAGGCATATGTATCCAAAAAGGTGCTTCATATATTATATGCAAAAAAGCTGCCTATAGCTAACTTTTATAATATCCATCATATTTACAGCTCAGGCAGTGAGGTATTGAACAATGCCTGGAAAAGAAACAGCATTACTGAGGTTTATTCGGAAAACCTCAGTACATCAGTTGCTGCCGCAATAACAAGGAATAACGATATTCACCTTGCAAATGTATGGTTTGACGGCAGCAGCTACACCATAACACACTGCCAATTTGATGCTTCCAGGGATACATGGAGCAAAAAAAGCATAACTAAGCTGTTTGATAAAAGTATTAACGTTCAACTTCTGACCGACAAGTATAAGCTTCATCTGTTTTGCCATTCTATGGAGGATGATTTATCGGTTGTATTTTACTTCAGTAAAAATGAAAAAGGTGATTTCGAATTTGTCAGCTTGAATAAAATAAATGTGAGCACTGATATATGTCCATTGTTTTTTATTGATAATAATAGAATATTCTCAGCGTGGACTGCCAATAATAGCTATTATGAAATCGTACTAAAGGAAAATCTAAAAGAATGGTCAGATATAAAAGAGTATCATATTGAATCTGAATTGTTTCTTAAGGAAGTGGAGTATATTACTAATAATGAGAGGCATGGAGCAAGGTATAAAAAGCTTTACATGCTAATTGATGAAGATAACAACATATTGATGCCATGGCAGTATAAGGAGATGAAATCCTTATCTAAAGATAATAGAAACACAGTGATTCAGGATAAGGATGATACCGAATCAACTGAATATTTAAGACACACTTCGTATATTATAAGTGAAATTGAGAGGCTAAAAAGCAGTATAAGGGATCTTAATGAAAAGCTTGAAGAGCTGTTGGATGATAAGACTAAAGCACAACATTACAGCTCATATACTGATAATTACAGAACAGCAGAAAGCACTAAAGCCTTAAATACAGATCTAAAAAGCATGACTTTAAAAAAGAAGAGTAATTTCAAAGAAAGATTCATGAACAGTCAGACCAAATTTCACAGTCCTGAATCAGCAGCCATATATGTTGCAAAAGGAAGCCTTCCAAATGAAAATGTAAACAATCATAAGAGATCCGATATTTCCGGTATATCCACGAAAGAAGCCAGTACAACAGTAAATAAGCAGTCTCAAGAGACTGACAGCGCTAATGCACAGGACATAACTCCTGGCGGAGCTGAATCTGACATGAATGATAAGCCTGATAATGAATCAGATGAGAACAGACATGGAAATCTGATCAAAAAGCTTGGAGAGATTTTTAAATAATCTCTTCAAGCTTTTGCTTAAAGCTATGAATTTTCTGAAAAATCATGTATTATATTATATATAAATTCAAATAAGGTGATTTTGTATGAAGAACAAGCTTGGTATCAGCTCATTAACAGAATATATAAAGTCACATTCAGCATTATTCATACTGCTATTTATAGGCTGGCTGCTTTTTACGTGGAATTTTACATATACAAGCATGTTAATTGGCATTATGGCCAGTTCCCTTCTAACCGTCAGTTCATCCTTCTTTTTCTCTTCGGATAAAGATAAAAGAGATGCAAATCCTGGCTTACTCAGTATATTAAAATTATTATTCAGATTGATTTATGAAATATACATTGCATCATTTTCCTATATTATAACTATAGTCAAACATGACAATAATCCTACAATAACAGAAATCTATCTAGATACTGATAACCCTCTATCAGTAACCCTGATTTCCAATGCAATAACGCTTACACCCGGCACAATCACTGTAGACACAGATGGTAACAAAATACTCGTATTGTCAATTAAAGACGATGAAGCCGAAGGTGAAAGCATTACCAAGGATATAAAGCATAAGTTTGAGAGACTACTTACAAATAAACATGCAAAAAGGGGTTAGGAATATGATTTTACTTATTACCATATATATATTGGCTGTATCCATGCTTTTTATTTTAATTAAACTGTTCATAAGCAAGACTATATGGGACAGATTACTTGCTCTGAATATCATATCCTCACAGAGCTTGATGTTTTTAATAGTTCTGTCTGTATATAAAAACAGTGAGATGCTGTTGGATATAAGTCTTATCTACGGTATTACAGGCTTTATAGGGCTTTCTCTCTTTTCCAGATTCATATTAAAGGGGGGGCGTCAAAAATGATTTGGATACCTCTCCTCGTTCTATCGTGGATATACATATTATTTGCCATTATAGGTATTTACCGCTTCAAGGACTTATACAGCAGGCTTCTTACCAGCAGCCTTATTGATACTGCTGCCTTTTTGACTATCATTTTTGCTCTGATAGTTAAAGCCGGCTTTGGCATTATAAGTCTTAAGCTGTTATTGATTATGATTTTTGTACTGTTTACCGGGCCCGTCAATAATCATCTTATATCCAGATCTGCATATTTAAACGGAATAGATGTGAAGCATGGTGGTGTTGATAAATGAGAATTAGCATAGTTTTGCAGCTGCTGCTGGTATTGATTGCGGGATATATAATAAAAAGCAAGGATAATCTTAAGCTGGTAATAGCTTACTCTGCCTTTTCGCTTATAGCAGCTTGCCTGTATTTTCTATACAAGGCTCCTGATGTAGCCCTGGCAGAAATCGCTGTAGGCAGTGCAATTATTCCTCTGATTTTCATATTATCTATTTCCAAGCAGAAGGAATTTATTGTCATTAACCATTTGAAGGATGATTTTATGGACAATACCGATACCCATACCGGAGTAGGCTATATAATTTTAAGTGATTTTTGCAGGCTTTATGATCTCAAGTTAAAGATATACCATAATCTTGACGGAGATATTAAGGGAATTTTCAAAGTCAAAAACGTTGATTTGATAGTTGACAGGCATCATCTGTCAAAGAAATGCCTGTTTAAGGGTAAAGAGTCCAGTATCTTGATGAATAAGCTGGAAAAACTGACTGCAGAATACGATGAGATCAAGGTCATAAAAATTGAAGAAGGTGAAACTGATGAGCAATAAGCGAACAATGCAAAAAATCACAGTTGTATTATTGCTGCTGATTATTTTTGCTGAATTCTATCTCAATATGGACGATTTGGGACTTTTAAAGGATGAGTATTCAAAAAAATACTTTCTCCAGCATGCTTACAATGAAACAGGAGCAAAGAACATCGTAGCTGCCATATATCTGGATTATAGATTGTTTGATTCCCTGTTTGAAGCGGGAATATTATTGATAACAGTATCAGGAATCACTTTTATGAGCAGAAAAAACTAATATTGGAGTTGAGTATATGAAAAACTCAGAAATATTATCGGTAATAGGTAAAATACTTTTTCCATTCATATTGCTGTTGGGCTTTTACATCATTTTTAACGGAGATATTTCTCCCGGAGGAGGCTTTCAAGGCGGAACAATACTTGCCACTGCATTTCTTACTATATATTTAGTAAAATCAAATAATCTTCTGAATACAAAATTGCTGATCAAAGTGGAGAAAATACTATTTATATTGATACTTGCAGTATCAGCAATAAGCTTTTTTACTCGCGGCAAGCTGTTCACAAACTTTATCCCTCTGTACTATGATCCTTACCCAAAAAGAATGTTTCTGATTCTTCTGAACATACTGATCGGCTTAAAGGTAGCTTCAGGCTTGATTGCCGTTTTTACTTCATTTATTGATGAGTTTGAGTATACGGATGAAACAGCAGATAATGAGCAGCATTAAGGAGGTAGACTATGTTTAATGAAATACTAATTCCGTTCATATTGATATTGATGGGTATTTATGGATTATGTACAAGCAAAAACATAATAAAGTCAATAATCTGCCTTAATATAATGGAAATTTCCTTAATACTTTTTTTTCTTAGTCTGTTCGACATACGGGAAGGCATCGCACCCATACTGCCAAATGAGTACAGCAATTTTGTAGATCCTCTTCCTCAGGCACTTGTAATCACGGCTATTGTAATTGGAGCATCAGTAACAGCATTGTCTCTGATGCTTAGCATAAAGATATTTCACTATTATGGAACTTTAGAATGGAAAGAGCTTCTTGAAAGGGATGTATGATATGGATACTATGCCTGTAATTATCATTTTTCTTCCACTGCTTACTTCGATTGTGATTTACATATTTAATAACAAGAAAGCTAATATATTGGCATTCATATCCCAATTCCTGTTAGCAGCAGTAACTTTTTTATACTATTTTAAATTCAGATCCATGGATGCTCATAAGGTAAGAATAGGCGGCTGGGATCAGTTTATAGGAATAACCCTTAAAAATGACAGTATTTCTGTATCCTTCATGCTTTTGTCCGTTTTCATCTGGCTAATAATCATTATTTACAGTTGGAACAAACATAAGGACGATACCAGGTTTTATTTTTTCCTGCTTATGCAGGAGGGATGCTTTTTAGGAGTACTACAAACAAATGATCTTTTTAATTTCTTTCTTTTTCTGGAATTAATCACAATAATATCTACAATACTTATACTCTATAAAAAGGATGGCTATTCAATAAGAGCGGGACTGTTTTATATGCTTTTCAACACCACAGGTATGTTGTTTTTCCTCATAGGCATTATATTTATCTATGTTGTGACAGGTACTTTAAATATGGAGGTGGCTTCCTACAAGCTTCTGGCAATTAAAGATTTTCAGTTGGTTAAGCTGGCATACATATTCATGATGTCTGCAGTTGGCGTAAAATCCGCCTTTTTCCCTGTTTTCAACTGGCTTCCCAAGGCTCACGGTGCAGCACCTGCAGCCATATCGGCACTACTATCCGGCCTGCTTGTCAAGAGTGGCTTATATGGGTTCATAAGGTTGAATCAGATGTTTGATATAAGAGACTATATGGATTTTTTCATTATAGTCGGCTTCATCACTGCAATATGTGGTGTTATATTCGCACTATGTCAGAAGGATATCAAACAAATACTTGCATTCCATACCATATCGCAGGTGGGTCTTATATTAATAGGATTAAGCACAATGGAAGGCATGCAGTTTTATGGTGGACTTCTGCATATATTTAACCATGCAATCTTCAAGACGCTGCTTTTTTTATGTGTCGGCAGTATCATAAGCGTATATGATAAAAGAAGAATATCGGAAATCCGTGGTGTTTTTAAAAGAATGCCATATCTCTCAATATTCATGATTATTGGTATGCTTTCTATAACTGGCTCTCCCCTGTTCAATGGCTTTGTCAGCAAAAGCATTATCAAATATAGCTTGGATACTCATGCACTTATAGATATTATGATAAATATTATCAATATTGGTACGGCTGCTTCATTCATAAAGTTTTCACAGATTTTTGCCGGACATAGTGAAGCTGCATATCCGGATGAAAACAGAAACAACATCTCCCACCTTCTGCTTTCAGCTGGTTGCGTTATTATGGGAACTTTCTATGCCCCGATTATAAAGGAGCTTTGGCATGTGGATGTTTACCATATCAAGCTGTTCACCTTCGACAAATGGCTGCTGTATTTTATAACCCTGCTTTTAGGCTTGATTATTTATAAGACTGTAGTTGAAAAGGACTATAAAATCATCAGAGACATACGTCATCTGAATATATCCTTTGAGTCTTCCAATATAATGCTTATACTCTTCATATCAATAATGATACTATGGGGAAGATTTGTTATATTATAATCATTTTTCATGCTCTGTTTATGAATATTGCTTTTAATGTTATAATATAGGAAACCGGTAGTTTTTACCTGGTTTCCTATATTTTTTTAAAGGGGGTTATTGCATGGATTTTTTTAGTGGCAGACTTAAGGAGCTTTCGGGTGGAAGGATACTGGATGTTGCAACTGGAGGGGGCTACGCAATCAAACGTATGATGGAATCCTTCAAGGATTATGAAAAGTTTATAGGTATTGACATCGTAGATAAAGAGAAGCTGGATAAATTTCAAGAGGGCTTTGACAAAAAAAAGGTTGAGCTCATCTACATGGATGCCGAAAACATGGGCTTTGAAGATAACACTTTTGATGCTGTATCAATTTCGAACTCCCTTCATCATCTGAAAAACCTCGATAAGGTATTGTCAGAAATGCTGAGAGTTCTTAAGCCGGGTGGAATATTCCTTATCAACGAAATGAAAAAGGATGACCAGACACCATCTCAGCTCACACATGTAAAGGTACATCATTGGTGGGGTAAGATAGATACACAAAAGGGCATTACTCATAATGAAACTTTAACCAGGCGGGAAATCCTTGACATAACAGACAGAATCGGACTTGCAGAATACGATGTCATTGAATACGCAGATTTGGAGAGCAATCCTCTGGAAAAGGAAGTAATTGACGACATACACAACAGCATTAACGTATATACCGAGAAGGCACTGGGCCTCCCTGATTATGAAGCCTTTAAAGTAGAAGGCGAAGAACTGAGGAAATGGCTTGAAATACATGGCTTTACTGGTGCTACACAGGTGATAATAATAGGCCGAAAATAATTGATATAGCATAAACGAATATCGAAAACATATTTAAAATAAAATTGGTCATTTGGCCAATTTTATTTTTTTTATAGTAGCATGTCTATCACTCATGCATATATTGCTAGTGGAAAAGCCCTTATCCCGGGTAGAGCTTCCAATTATAATAAAGGAGGATATATATGAAAGTACCTGAATTATTAACACCTGATGTAGTAAAAGCATTAGCTGAAAATGCACCATCCTTAAAGGGCATAATCAGTTCCGGAGATGAAATAGCAGCGCTTGGCTGTGGAGCACCTAGCGGATCATGCTGCCCAAAGCTGGTAAAAATCAAGAACATACTTTCATTGGTTGAAATCAATAACTATAATGCTGCATCCGGACCTCCATTTGGTGGACCACCAGCTGCAGATGCATAATAGCAAAAACCATGTTATCTTGATAACCAAGCATTACTAAACAAAGCGCAATGGTCTAGATCATATGCACTTCGCTTTATAGCAAAAAGTCACAACTCTGCTTTTGCTATAAAGCGGAGTTATTCTTTCAAAAAGAGGTGAAAAAAATGTATAAGGATGAAAAGCGTTCAGTACTAACATCTGAGCTTGTTAAAGAGCTCTTAACAAATGACAAGCTGATGAAAACCCTGTTTACAAACAATGA
Source organism: Bacillota bacterium (assembly GCA_049322695.1). Taxonomy (GTDB): domain Bacteria; phylum Bacillota; class Clostridia; order Lutisporales; family Lutisporaceae; genus CALGKJ01. The sequence continues at coordinate 28,682 of JBMORW010000013.1, forward strand.
AAATGACTTCGTAGTTATGAACAACAGCTGCAAAGCAACTTGCAGAAATTTACCTTTGGTACTAAAGGCAATATTGTGTGATGTCAGAATCAACATTAACAATAATGGTGCTACAGATGTGGAAATAACTAAGCTTCATGAAGATAACGAGCCCTATATCATGACATTATATGAAAGTATTTTAAATAAATATTATTTTAATCAACAGGATGCTACTGAGCTTATTAATGAAAATAACATAGCAGAAAATCTGTCAAAAAAGATAAACAGTCTCAAAACTTCCTGTGAGCAAACAATAGACAGAATAAAAAGCAAGCTAGAAAGCCTAATCAGGCTTTACATACAAATGCGTGACATAGACAGCAGATACTACAGTATAAAGGAAAGAATAGCAGTACTGAAGGCAAGACTCGAAGAACGAACAGCAAATTATGGATTCCTGTATCGACTAAAGGGCATGTGTGGAAGTAAGGCATCAAGATATATCGGCATTACCAGAAAGGGTATACTTGAGCTTAGAAATGAACTGATAATTCTGAATGAATCCTTTGAAAAAGTACAAGCAGAGCTGGAGCGCCGGATAAATGATATAAACAGTACAGAGGTGGAGCTTTTTATACTGCTCAATGAATTGGAGAACAATATGCTGATAGAAGACAAAGACACATAGGAATAAAGAGCAGCATTATACTTTATTCCTATGTCTTTCTTTCATAAGTGCATTAATTACTTTTTCGTATCCGTTTTCAGTCGGATAGTAGTATTTTGTTCCCAGCAATTCATCAGGAAGGTATTGCTGGTCTACATAGTTATTATCATAATCATGAGCATATTTATACCCGACACCGTAGCCCCATTCCCTTGCGCCCTTGAATGCATCATTGCGTAAATGCAGCGGCACAACTCCTATCTTCTTTTTTTCGACATCCTCCATGGCAGCATTAATGCCTGTCAGCGCAGAGTTGCTCTTGGGCGCACATGCTACATAAATAGCAGCTTGTGATAATATAAGCCGTCCTTCCGGCATTCCTATCATGGCTACAGCATTAGCAGCAGCAACGGCTATGGTTAAAGCATTTGGATCAGCATTTCCTACATCCTCAGAAGCACAAATAATGATACGTCTGGCGATAAACTTGGGGTCCTCTCCTGCATATATCATCTTCGCCAAATAATGAAGTGCAGCATCAGGATCAGAGCCCCTCATGCTTTTGATAAATGCTGAAATGGTATCATAATGGTTTTCACCCTTTTTATCATAATTTACTGCCTTTTTTTGAATACATTCTTCGGCAGTATTCAAATCTATATAGATTTCTCCTCTTTCGTTTTTTTCTGTAGTCAGTACGGCTAGCTCCAATGCATTAAGAGCAGCTCTGGCATCACCACCTGAAACATAAGCCAAATGCCTTACAGCTTCTTCAGTAAGTCTGACATTATATGCACCCAGTCCCTTTTTATCATCCTTAATGCATCTTGTAATAAGCTTGCATATGTCATCTTCAGTCAAAGTATTGAGTCGGAAAATTGTAGAACGCGAAATAAGTGCGTCATTAACCTCGTAATAGGGATTCTCCGTAGTTGCACCTATGAGAACAATAGTTCCGTCTTCTACATAAGGCAGCAGCGCATCCTGCTGTGACTTGTTAAATCTGTGTATTTCATCTATAAAAACAATTGTTTTTCTGCCATACATGCCTATTCTTTCCTTGGCTTCTCCCACGACAACTCGTATATCTGCCACACCGGAGGTAACTGCATTCAACTGCTCAAAATGCGCTTTTGTAGTATTTGCAATAATTCTAGCAAGTGTTGTTTTACCAGTACCCGGAGGTCCGAAAAAAATAAGCGAAGTAAGCTTATCTGCCTTTATTGCCCTGTAAAGCAGCTTACCAGGTGCAATAATATCCTCCTGGCCAACAAACTCTTCTAGTGTCTCAGGTCTCATTCTTGTGGCAAGAGGTCCCTCTTTTTTCATTTTCTGTTCTCTTCCTAAATCAAAAAAACTCATCTGGTCGTTTTTCACATTTATCCCGCCCTTTTAGCTTTTGTATAACTTGCTCCCAATATGTTTTCGACTCTAAACCTTCTAACTGATTTTTTCAAATAGCAATAAGCCTCCAATATATCTCCATCAAGCTTTATCGGTTTAATGCTTCTCTCTGTAATTCCTTTATCCGACATATAAATTATATCAATATTTATATTCTTAAGTAATGCATTACTAATGATGTACTCATTCATAAAAAACACTGCCTTTCTAATGGGGATTCTTAACCTATCAGCAGATAACCGTCAGCTAACAGCTGATATGTTTTGCACGTCTTCGAAGCCTTAATAGTTCTATTAGCTATTAGTAATAAGCTGTGGGCTATAAAATCATTATAATACGAACACATGTTCTTTTCAAGAAAAAAATCGGCAGGTATTACCTGCCGGGTATAGCTTTATAGAACTAAATGCCAACCTTCAACTTCATCAGAAACAATCCCTTTATAATTACCATATCCATTAAAAAAAATATTCAAATATATATTACCAGGGTATTCTAATTTACTTAATGGAATCATTATTTCCATAACATCTCCAAAGGCGAACTCTACCTCTCCTTTAGGTGAGTCTTCTCCTGCAGATATGCTTTTCCATATTAAGCCTCGTTTTATACCATCTACCGTACCACAACCTACGAAATACTCTTTTACTCCATCTCCATTAAAATCAATATTAATACCTGCATCAGGCATTTCACTCTTAGTAATTATCGATATATATAAGTTTTCAATATCTGTAAAAGCATAAATGCCCAAAATATCTGAATTTTGGTCTTTTGAGTCTCCTACTTTATCCTCAGACAACAGTTTTATATTTTTCCATTCATTCATATTACCGTCTATATCCGGGGTAAGCATTTCAATGAGTTCTTCTGCATGGCAGTATGCTTTTTCATACTCCCCGCTGCTGTGAGCTGCTTCTGATAAAGATGCCTTTTCTAAATACTTTTGTTGTTCCTTTAACCTTCCGCTATCGATCCAATCTGCCAGCAGAGCTTTTGCCCTGTCTATTTCTTTACGTGCGTATTTATTGTTTAACAGGTAAAATATAGCATCAATAGCAGTGCATGCCTTAGAGTACTCTTTATTGCTTAACTCAGCTTCTGCACTCTCAATGGCTTCCAACAAATCCGCATCCTCTGAAAAGCCCCTGGCATCTAACATATTTCTTAAATTTTCAAGCTTCCAAGATGATAAAAACCTGTTTTTCTCTCCTACTATTATTACTCCGTAATAAGCTAGTTCAGGCACTTCAAGGCATACACTGCCGTTCTCAATATTAAAATCCAGTTTTATCAATCCGTTTGAGTCAGGTGCAGTATAATATACATCAAGATACTTTCCCAATAATGACTTTTCTATTGGCACCTCAACTCTAATATTATTTTTCTTATTTATTTTTTTGCTGTATATATCATAATCATAGTTAACTACGTGTATAAGCTTTGTGTTATTATTATTGCTCCAGTATTCATGAAAGTTTACCTTATCATCTGTGTCAGTATAAATCTCAGAGCCGCATAAATCTTTTATAAAGCCGGCTATACTGTCACGTCCCTCCAATGTATTGCTTTTATAATATTCACAGCCAATTTCATCCTCAATATAGATAATTCTGCCGCTTCCGTATTGCCTATTTCCCTCTACCAGTATTCTTGACAGACTGTCTCTTTTTTTGACATTACCATTTTCATCCTTTATTCCTGTTTCTCCAAATGCGAGAATTGTACCGCCTGCTTCTGCAAAACTAAGTAACGTATTAAGTTGTTCATCGGACAAGCAGGATACAGACGGCAAAATCAATGACCTGTAGCCTTTTATATTTTCAGGCAGCAATCGATCTTTAATAAAATCATTGTCACCGGCAAAAACCACATTGTATTGCATATGCATATCACCAACCAAATTGCAAATACCAATATAGTTTTCTAAATGCTTCATTTTATCCCAGCTGCTTGCTGTTGGATAGGAGTATACCACTGCTAAATCTGCATTAGATGAAATATTATCATAAAACAACCTATTGTTTTTGATAAAATCATAATATGGCTTCATCTTATCCATATCTGCGAAAATCGGAAAATAACTGCCCTGCATTTTTTCATCAAGATAAGCGGCATGATAAGGTACATTCAAAAAACCGCCTGCAGCATATGACTCTGCAGTATATAGAATCATAAGTTCTGTCATATCATCCCTTATCATCATTTTTGTATTATAGTAGCTGTTCGGATATGAATATACAGGTTTTCCCAGGCTCAACCCCAGCTTATAGTAAGGGGTAGTCCTATGATACTTAGGATATTCAAAATCTATTTCAGGTGATATAAAATCTATATACTCTGCTAAAGCCAGGTTATCGGGGTATAGATTTGCCATATTGGCCGAAAAATATATTTCTTTACCCAGGTTTTTGAAATAAGACTTCATACTGCTTATAAAATTACTATAAAAGGTAGTAATAGACTTCAGCTGATAATATTCAAAATCTTTAAAAAGCGGTATCTTACCAGACCATCTGTTACTTGGAACCTTGTATTCATCATAAAAATTCCTCCTGATGTATTCGCCATAGTCAAAGTCATCAATACTTTCTATTCCCAATGCCAACAATTCTTTATCATTATATCTGGTTTTAAGAAAATCATTGAAGCCTTCTATACAATATTTGCAAAAACAGCCGTTTGTTTCATCAGAAACAGTTCCATAAGTGCCTACCCATTCATCAAATGTAATTCCATCAGCACCCAGTTCGATGCTCTTCTTTGCTGTATTATACAGATAGTCTCTCCACTTCGGGTTATTGGAGCAGTGATGATTATTGCCTTTATATATATTTTCAATTATATTTCTGTCGATATCAATACATGTTGCATCAGCAAAAGGCTCATCTTTACCTTTTAAATGAAGTCCTCCGATTGTAGACAGCCAGCCCATATACTTTATACCGTAGTTATGTACAATCTCCAAATTGTATTTATAGTCTTTTTTTTCACTTTCATCTTCACTTTCCAATACAGAACCGCCACCTATAACAGTGGTATGGGATTTGCTTACATAAGAATCATTCAAATGCAATGAAGGATCAAAAGAAAATATATCATTTGCCTTTGGAAAAACACCGGCTTCTGTTTGGATTCCCACAGCACTATCCTGTGAATTAATGATGACGGTTTGAGTACCGGGGTCCCAGGCGACAATGCAGCCTAAGCTTTCAGATACAAACCTGACAGGAACAAAAGTGCTGTTATTGATTATGCATGCTTCAGTATCAAGTGTAACTGCTTTTTTATTCACTTCAGCAATGCTGCTGTCAATTTTCAGCAGGATTTCAGTATCACCCTTTTTGGCCGTAACAGTTCTGTCAGTACCACTCCATATAACCTCTGCACCTAACTCCTCAAATATCATTTTCATAGGCACCATAGTGCTGTTTTCTATTAGCCGCGGAGCATTTTTGAAATGAATTCGCTTTCCATCAATAACTACGTTTATAGATGGCTGTTCAGATAAAGCACAGTTCATAAAACCTACCAAAGTAATCAGTAAAGTCAGCAGAGCTGTAAATATCTTTTTTCTTTTACTCATAGGTCAAGCTCCCCCTTAAAGAGTATACCAGTATAAAAATATAATAACATATATTGCCAATGTATTGTAAGTGAAAATAGCAATAAAAAATACGTTCACAATAAATGAACGTATTTATACTCTGAAAAGAGCTTCTCTATTCTCGCAACTAGTATCTGTTATACTATTATTTTTTCCACGTATTCCGATGTGCATGCCGCCAGCAGCCCTCCATATGTCAGGTCAAACTCCACTATGTCTCCTACCTTATATTCGCTTTCACTTTCTGTTACATCAAGTATAAGATGATCGCTGCTGGCTCCCAGTACTGAAATTTTCTCATCCTTTGGTACTATGCCGTCAGGTCTTATATCTTGTCTGCCAGCACCAACTATTGCCCTTTTTATTATTCCTTTGTCCTCGAAAACCGGTTTCTGTCCAAATGCATCCATTCCAATTTCACCAATTGGCACTGATGGCTTTTCTTTAATCTCAATAATCTGAGCAGCAAATTTAAAAGCATCTCTGTGAGTCCCCTCTATTCTGTCGCCATAGGCTGTCTCAAAACCCAGTACTATAGATTCACCGAGTCTCAGCTGGTTTATTCTTTTCGGCATTTCACCCTTGTCTAAAAGATGAATGCTGCTGGAGTTACCTCCTGAGATGACTTCTAACTTTATAGCATACTTTTTTTCAATTTCTTCTGCAATTTCTACAAGCTGACTCAAATTTTCATAAGTAGGTATTACCCCTCCATAGCAGGTTAGGTTTACGCCTACACCCAGCAGCTTTATACCCTTCAGCTCAAGTATTTTTCCTGCAAGCTCCACTGCATCCTCATACCAAACACCTTCTCTGAGATCTCCAAGATCTACCATCATTATTACATTATGGATTTTGCCTTTTTCAATAGCTTTATCAGATAAAGCTTTTATGGTATCATATTCTGAATTCAAGCTGATATCAAAAATATCAACAATATCATCGACCTGAGACAGCATCGGCAGTCTTAGCATCAGCTTCGGTATATTCATGTGTGAAAGCTTTTTACCATTTTCTATTCTGGAGTCAGCCAGCATATAAGCTCCGCCGTCTATCATTGCTCGTGCAGCATCTGGTATGGCACAAAAAACCTTAGTTACTCCTGCAACAGATATGCCGTGTTTTTTGCACTTATCTGCCAGAAGCCTTGTATTATCTCTAATCTTATTTGTATCGATAATTAAAGCCGGATAACGCATTTGATTTCCCCCAATTATAAATTTTCATCTAAGTTAAGCTGTGAAAGCAAATATGAATATATATTAGATTTCAGCTACTAGCTACTGGTTTCTGGCTACTAGTTTTATTAAGCAGTTCTTCGAAGCCTCGCTGAATGCTAGTGGCTAGTGGCCAGCAGCTAGTGGCCGCTTAGCTTTCATAAGCTAAGCTCTCCTTCATCAGCCTCAATGCCGCTTCGGGATATCTCTTTGACAACACACCCAGTGATGCCATTATATAGTGGTTGTCAATAAGTATTTTGGCATCACTCTTTGGAAAAAGCTCAAGAGCTTTACCGTCTGTTCTTACAGAAGTAAGTATTGTCTCTCTTTTTGGAAGCCTTGTTAATGCGCCTCCTGTGCCGATTATGTATTTTACGTTGCTCAAATCCTTACCCTCAGCAATGGTCTTCTTACCTGTGGGCCCAAATAAGTGCCGCAGCTTACCTGCATGTCTGTCAAGGGACGTCAGCACAGCCTCCTTTGTGAGCCTCTCTATGAACTCCTTCTCTCTGTCCGTCTCCGGTATGGGTTTGGCATTTCTAATAAGCTCCTCCGCATCAGCAAACTCATTCATAAGATTATCCAAACCGATTTTCTCTACGACATGAGGAAGATTCACAAAAACTCCAAGGTCACCTTCAACTGTTCTTTTGGCAACAGGCTCAGGGCTTATGAGAATCTGATTTATTTCTTCTGAGCCCTCAGTTACCGAGTGCACATCCGTAGTAGCACCTCCAACGTCAAAAACAACAAGATCTCCTATCTCGGAGCGAAGAAGCTTCGCTGCCTCCATAACAGCTCCCGGAGTAGGTATTATGGGTCCGTTAACCATATCTCTTACTGTTATCATTCCGGGAGCATGTATTATATGCTCCTCAAAGACCTCCTGAATGACTTTTCTGGTTGGTTCCACATTTAGCATGTCTACCTTTGGATATACATTATCGACGATATACAGCCTTATTCCAAATTCCTCGGCTATTTCCTTTATTTCATCCTGGTTCTCTACATTGCCTGCATAAATGACGGGAATGTCAAGCTTAAGTGATGCAATTTGTTCAAAATTATGGAGTGCAGTTTCTCTTTCACCATAATCTACTCCGCCTGCTACAAGAATTATATTGGGTTTGATCTCCTGTACTCTTTTTAGGTCAGTTCTCCTAAGCTTACCAGAGGTAACCAGCTTTATAATGGCTCCTGCCCCCAATGCAGCTTCTTTGGCAGCTCTTACGGTCATATCATATACAAGACCATGAACTGTCATCCTGAGTCCGCCAGCAGCACTGCTGGTTGCAAGCATTTCATCATATTCTACTTTATCGAGCTTTAAGTTGCTTCTTAAGTTTTCTACAGCACCTTTTAACCCTACAGTAACATCTCCGTCAAGTACCGTAGTAGGGGCTTGCCCCTGACCCAAAAACCTTGGACAGGGGCAGTCAATATCATTGAAAGCATTAACTACTGTAGTGGTGCTGCCGATTTCAGCCACCAATACATTAATTCTCATTTTTCAATTCCCTTCTTCTCTTAACAAGGAAGCTAGTAACATCAATACCCTTTGTTCCTCTGCCGAAGCCTGCGTCCATGCCTGCTTCCTTAGCTGTTTCCATGGAAACCTGAGTACCTCCGCAAACAAGCATTATCTTATCTCTTATACCCTTTTCCACACAAAGCTCATGTACCTTTTTCATGTTCTTTATATGAACGTCATCATGAGTGATTATTGTACTTATGAGTATTGCATTTGCATTTGTTTCAATAGCTGCATCAACAAGCTTCTCTATAGGACAGGAAGTACCAAGATATAAATACTTTATGCCGTATTTTTCTATACCGCCGTGCTTTATATCCAATGTTTCCTTTAAGCCTACAGAGTGCTCATCCTGACCGACTGTTGCAGCAACTACGAACATAGGATCTGCCTTTATATCCTCTCTTACCTCTTCTTCAGAAAGTACTTCAGGCTTTTCAGGAATGACAAGCTCGTTTATATCAATATCAAATTTTACCTTACCTTTTATCTCAACCATTGTACCTTCTGAGGGGTGCAGAACCTGCTTGTGAACAACAGTCACATCTTCAAGACCCATCTTCTCTCCGCATTTTATCGCAGCGAACTCAGCAGTTCTTTCATCTAATGGGAGGAAAATTGTTGTTGCAACTATACCATCTGCCCTCCATTCAACCTCAGGCTTAACTACGTTTGTATCATAGTATTTTTCTACTTCCTTAAGTCTTGTGTTTACATTGTCAAACTCATCAAGCTCATCAACAAATACAATCTTGGACCTATCCTCGAAAGTGTCTCCGCCGATTGCAGCTGAAGCCTTACCGTTGAACTCCGCTGGTATATTATTGTAGCCATAGTGTACTGAAACAGGCGCAAAATAGTCATTATCTCTTTCAAATATCATACCTGCACCTATACCGCCATCCATCTGTCTTGGAATACCGTCGCCGTTTCTTTCAGGATAATAACCGCTGTCTATGAAGAAGCCGTTTTCTACTGCCTTGAAGTATCCGCCGACCTCCAGCATTTCTTCCATAAAGAGAACTGCTCTTTCTTTCAGCTCCCTTACCTCTTGACCTAATGGACCTTCCCTGTCTATCTTAACCATTTCTCTCAGTCCGTCCATACCATTGAGAGCTTGCTTTGTTGTCATAAGTGCCGCTATATTGTTGTAATGCCATGGCACGTTTCTGCCTTCATCGGGAGTTATTGTGGATTGCACGTCTGCGCTTGTAAGTCTGGAAATCATGAGGTTCAAAGTATGTGTAACTGTTGCTTCTCTCATGTCAGATTCCATGTATTTTGTATGCTGCTGTGCTCTCATTTTATATTCTGTAAACAGATCCCTGAGTGCAACTGCATATGGAAGGTCTATTCTCATGCATGGAGCTGGTGGTGCAGTTGGAGGAACTGTTGACAGAGCAATATTTTCTGGCTTTATACCTACCTTTTTAGAGAAAATGCTGTTAATAGCATGCTGAACCAGAAGCTCGGGTCTTACCTTCCATGCCTTCATAGCAGTAGCGTTTGCATTATGAGCTCCGTCTATTTGAAGCATATTTGCCCATGCCATAACCTTCTTGGCTTCACAAGCATCAACAAAGCTTCTTATCATATTTACATTTCTGTATAGTACGTTATATTGAGGATCCTGGTGAGCTCCATTAACACCTTCTTCAGCAAACATAACAGCTATATCAGGACCAGCAACACCGGATATATAGGAGTGAAAATTGATTTCTCTGCCTACTTCGTCCTCTATCATATCAAGAGCCTTTCTGCTTGCTCTGACCTGCTTTCTGGTAACTGCTATACCGCCTATACCCTGGGTTGTACCTTCAATAAGTGAGTCAATATGTGACTGTCCGGCAGTTCTTATAACCATTATGTGGTCGGCACCATGCCAAGCAGCCATTCTCATTCTTCTTATATCATCTTCAAACCTTCCTGATGCAATTTCAGTAGTTACAACACAGTCCGGCTGAGGGTCAATATAATGGAAGCCTCTGCTGCCGGGAAGCGGAATGTAATTCTTCAAGCCTTCTGAGGTCTCGTGAAATTCAAAATCTCCTACTGTTCTATTCTGATTTCTGCCTTCTCTCCAGTGCCAGCCTCTTCTTCGCGGCTCATATTTATCAAGATCTTTTATCAATTCTTTGATATCTATCTTTTTATTTATTTCCAAACTCATCTACTTCCCCTCCTTTAGAATAAATTGTCAACTTCATCCCAGTATTTGCCTTCTGCCAAAGCCACTCCGGCTTCTCTTACAGAAATACCGAGCTTCTTGGAAAGTCTCCAAACAACATTTCCTGCACCTTTACCCATTAGCCCCTTCTTCATAACGCCCTCAACTATTGGTTTAACCTCTAAGCTTGAGAAGCCCATTCTCAGAAGTATACTTCTTTCGATAGCAGGTGTTGTATTTTTATATCCAAGCTCCAACATTGGCTGCACTATCTTTTCTGCCAGTTCCCAGAATCTTGCCTTTAACTCATCATCAGAAAGGTTTGCAAGATGCTGTCTTCTTACTTGATAATCATCAGCACGTTTCATCAGTTAATCCCTCCATTAAATAATATTTACTCCAAGTTCCTTCAAAGCTTCTGAAACAAATTTCTCATCAGACTTAGTATCCTTAGCCAGAAACTCCAGATCTGCTTTACTAATTTCAGTCACTTTGTTATTGTTAACACAATTCTTTATATAGGATAGTCTAGCCTTATTCAAGTCATAAGCTCTTGCTTGAATCATTGATGGGTGTTTGGGAATAACTATATTCATTCCCGGCACCTCATCCTCCGGCTTACCAAATACTACCTCTATGCCGTTCTGCTTAGCAAAGCTGAGCTGAGGCATCGGATGCTTTCCTGCTCCTGTATATTCAGTCTCCTGAACTACTATTATCTGGTCCTCATCCATTTCCTGAGCCAGACTGAAGGCTGCAGTAAGGGACGTATTGCCCGCTGGTCCCCTTTCAAGTCCTTCAAGCACAGCTAGTGCTTCAGTAATATAGAATACTTCGCCTTGTCTTACAAGCACATATCTGTCCAGATATCTTAACGGTCTTGCAGCATTTCTTGGCACATCTGCCCTGTCAGGCCATGTAGCAAATGGCAAGCCAAAGCCTGTATGACCTGTGGTGAATGACTTTCTGTTGAAAGCTTTATCTGAAGCCATATGCAGCCCGGATAAATCAACACTTGCTCCTACAACTTCAACAGCTTCTGCACCTGCCTTTATTAGTCCTCTTGCCGTACCTGTAACATTTCCTCCTCCTGCATGGGTAACTACTACCCTGTCAGGATCTCTTCCTATCTTTTCCCTGAACTGCATTGCAAGCTCATATCCGAGAGTCTCAACTCCGGCTATTCCAAAGGGAGTATAGAGTGAGGCATTAAAGTAACCTGTTTCCTCTAATAAACACAGGAAGGTGTAGAAAAGCTCAGGTCCGACTGAAAGCTGTACAACCTCTGCACCAAGTGCCTCACAGGCTCTCTGCTTTTCCAGTATTTCCGGCTGTCCGACCATTCTGCTGTCATAACATTCCTGTACAATTATGCATTTCAGTCCATGCATTGCAGCCTGCGAAGCAACAGCTGCACCATAATTTCCGCTGGTTGCGGCAATTACACCCTTATACCCATGCTTCTTAGCATGATATACTGCATTGGCAGCACGCCTTGCCTTAAAGCTACCAGAAGGGTTGCATGCTTCATCCTTTATAAAAATCCTGGCACCTTTACCTTTGGGTGCAAGCTTTCTTGCAAGTGCTGTAATATTTCTGAGCTCTATTATGGGAGTATTTCCTACACTTACATTTGACTGGATACTTTGTATCTCATCAAGAGTATAGCCAGCTTCCCTCATCATTCTTTCATAATCGAAGGCTATCCCGCCTGATTCAAAAATTGAATAGTCTATTCCTATAGCCTTTTTCATTATCTCATTTTTTCTTCCCATTACGGCTGAGTATGATAAATCTCTAGTCATTGTTTTCACCTCCGTAGAGGATTTGCTTTAGCTGTTCATCTATTTTCAAAAGCTCAGGAACAAATTCTCCAAAGGAATGAACATATTTTGGATTAACCTCCAACAGCCTTCCCTGGACCTTTCTGCCTGTAACAGTCTCTACTTCTACTGTCTCGCCAATTTTTGCTTCGTGCATTGCATAGCCCTTGACCCAAAGCTCCAAAGGAACCAGCTTTGTATCATCAGGCACCTGTGGAGCTCTCTCTTCGGGCTTCAATACGATCTGATGTATCTGAACCCAATCACCTTTCTTAGCTATCACTTCGTTTCACTCCGTTTCACGGTTGCGGGTTGCGAGTACCGATTATATTAAGCGGTCGAGCTGCGAGAATCAGACAGTGCTTCGAAGCAATACCTGAACACTCGTAACCCGTAACTCGTAACTCGTAACTATATTTTATCGATTGATAAATTTTCTCATATCTCCCATAATCGCTCTTGGAACAGGAAGGTCTATCATTGTCTTGAGACCAGGTGCTGCATTGATTACATGAGGTATCATGTTTACGCACATTGCTATAGTACCCAGTCCACCCTCTACCTCAGGCTTTATTGACATATTTACTTCCGGCGTTCCCTTTATGGTTATATAATCGCCAGTATGTGTTCCTTCCATTTCTGGTTCTATCTGCTGCGGATGTATCATATCTATCTTTACTTCTCCGTCAACATAGCCTTGACCTGTCATATTTACTCCTGCTACATTACCTGCAGCTGCAAATCCATAGGGTGATTTTCTGTCTACTGTGGTAACTATAGGCTTCATTTGCTGCTCAAATTTTTCTACTTCCCAGCCTATTGCATCGCCTATCATTTTAATTGACTCTGCAAAGCCTACATGACCTGCAAGTGTGCCTGTCTCTACACCTCTGTTGAACTCATCAACTGTTATTCCTACTCCTTGCTCTTCCATTACAGCGGGACCAAATGGTGACAGACTGTTTACTCTTTTTGCCTCTATATGCTTAACATCAGTCATGCAGCCGGTAAGACACACTACCAGTAAGTCCATAATAAGACCAGGGTTTATGCCTGTACCTAATATTGTTACTCCGTTTTCCTTTGCTATTCTATCAAGCTCAGCAGCCAATTCAGGGTTTTGTGCCTGCGGATACGCCATTTCTTCAGCAGTTGAAATGACATTCACCTTTTTTTCCAAAGCAAGCTTCAGCCTTGGGAATGCTTTGTTTGTAAATGAGTCAGTAGCACATAAGCATATATCACAGCACTTCTCTGTCAGTACTTCATCAATATTGCCGTTTATTATTACTTCAGGTCTGTCTCCTCTTTCAACTCCAAGGACATCATACATGCTTCTGCCTGCTCTTTCAGGATGCAAATCGCAGACTCCTACGATATCTACACCCTTCTTGTTAAGCAGCATTCTTGCCATACCGCTCCCCATAGCACCAAATCCCCATATTACTACCTTTACGTTCTCCAATTTATACTTCCTCCTAAAATTTGCATATTATTATATTTACATTTTATAAGGGGCTGTGCCCCTTATAAAAATGTTTGCTGCATATGTACTTCATATATTATTAATAGCCTTATCTAAAAATATTGACTTGATAGATAAAAGTACCAGCTATTCAGTCTCAATCATATCTCTCATATCACCCATTATTGCTCTTGGAACAGGAAGGTCAAGCATTGTTTTCAGGCCTGGTCTTGCATTGATGACATGAGGTATCATGTTGACACACATGGCTATTGTTCCGATACCTCCCGGAATCTCCGGCTTGTTTGCCATATTAACATTAGGAGTACCCTTTATTATTATATAGTCTCCTGTTTCTGTTCCGCCGAGATGCGGCTCTATTTGCTGAGGATGATCCATTTCAATCTTCAGCTCTCCGTCAATATATCCATAACCCTTCATTGCACAGCCGGCAACATCTCCTGCTTTGGCAAAGCCGTATTCGGATTTTCTGTCTACCTCTGTAACAATTGGCTCCATAGTCTGTTTAAAATCAGTAATCTTCCAGCCTATTGCATCTGCGATCATGCCGATTGACTCTGCAAAACCAACATGTCCTGCCAGTGTGCCGGTTTCAACACCCTTATTGAATGCTTCAACAGTAAGTCCTATTCCCTGTTCTTCCATAACCGCCGGTCCGAATGGCGATAAACTGTTTACTCGTCTGCAGGTAATATGGTCAACATCAATACATGCTCCAGTAAATACCACAGCCAATAAATCCATCATGAGACCTGGGTTTATGCCTGTGCCAAGGACTGTAACACCGTTAGCCTTTGCAATTCTATCCATTTCCTTTGTAAGTTCAGGCTCCTGAGCCTTCGGATATGCCATTTCCTCTGCGCTGGATATTACATTTATTTTTCTCTCGAGGCAATACTTAATCTTTTCAAACGCGTTTCTTGTGAAGGAATCTGTACATAGCAGCACAACATCTGCAGCCTTGTCGGTTATAACTTTCTCATAAGTATCAAATTTAACGTCAGGTCTGTTTCCTCTTTCAACATCCAGATAGTCATACATACTCTTGCCGATCTTTTCTCCTCTGCCTACAACGCCAACGATTTCGACACCTTTTTTACGAAGAAGCATTTCAGCCATACCCTTACCCATAGCACCAAGACCCCAAATAATGACCTTTACGTTTTCTCTTTCCATGAAACACATTACCTCCCTTATTTTTATACAATTTTTATACATATAATGCATAAAGCAAATCTTATGCCAACCCATTTATTATTGCATAATTTTTTATTATCTGGCGATAACACTAGAAAATACTCATTTTTAAGCTTACATAGATATCCTTTAAAGTTACATAATATTTCGAAAACTAAATTTTAGTGCAAACATTTTTGCTTAAGTGCAATTTATTTTGCAGCTATATCAACTTTTTTATAACAAACTCTAATATTAGATATAATAACATTTAAGTATCCGTCCGCAACTGTAGAATTTGCACATCAACTCATGCAAATATTTTTGCACTAAGTAAAATTTGACATAATAGTCTGGTAGAAATAAAATTAGTATAGTATTATTTTGAGGTGATATTATGTATGATTTTCATGTGCACTCATGCTTTTCCAATGATTGTTCCCAAACCTTGGAGCAAATATCCGAAAAAGCTTATCAAATCGGTCTGGAAGGTATCTGCCTCACTGATCATGTTGATATAGATTATGAAAGTGCAATAACCTTTGAAATTGATTACAAGGAGTATGCGAAGGCGATTGAAAAGTTAAGGCAGAAATATGCAGGTAAGCTCAGTATTTTCATGGGACTCGAGCTTGGACTTCAGCCCCATGTGCTAGAAAAGTGTAACGCATATCTTGCAGATAAGCCTTTTGATTTTATAATAGGCTCAATACACGCCGTTAAAAGAAAAGAGCTGTTTCATAGCCACTTTCTGGAGGGAATAACAGAACATCAGGGTATACTTGATTATTTTGAGGAGCTGCTTTTCTGTGTCAGACACTATTCAGACTACGATATTTTGGGTCATATGGATGTGTTCAGGCGCTATCTAAAAAGCGGAGAGCATGTTTTTAATTTTAATATGTACAGAGAGTACATAGAAGAAGTGCTGAAGACTCTTATCAGTAATGGAAAGGGCATAGAAATAAATACCTCAGGAACTTACGGCCTGTCAACCTTTCATCCCCTTCCTGAGATAATAATGCTGTATAAGGAATTAGGAGGAGAAATCATTACATTGGGCTCTGATTCACATTATCCTCAAGTTTTGGGCGATTCCTTTGATAAAGCTAAAGAGCTGCTTCTCCGGACAGGCTTTAAGCAATATACTATTTTCAAGGAAAGAAAGCCTTTGTTCATTGAGCTGTAATAAAAGCTGCTGACAAATCTTAAGTCAGCAGCCTGTTTTATTCATAACCATACTTTTTAAGTTTGTGTTGCAGAGTCTGTCTCTTTATACCCAGTCTTTCAGCAGCTTTCGTAACATTACTGCCTGATCCAGACATGGCTTTTTCTATAAGAGACTTTTCTATATCTTCAAGTATCTTATCTAAGGACTTATCATCGCTTAAATCAAGATTCAGCCTGTCTTTTTTTGCATAGAAAAGTGTATCATGCATATCTTGCGAAAAATGCTCAGCCTTTATTACATGCTCCTTGTTTATCATGTTCATTGCACTTTCTATCAGATTTTCCAGTTCTCTTACATTGCCGGGCCAATCATAATGCATAAAGGCTTCCTTTACCTCATTGGAAGTATACCAAACATCCTTTGATAATCTTACATTATATTTTTTAATAAAATGGTCCAGTAAAAGCGGAATATCACTTCGTCTTTCCCTTAAAGGCGGTATGTTTATGGCAAGTACATTCAATCTATAGTATAAATCCTTTCTAAGTAAGCCCTTTCTTACTGTTTCCAAAGGTTCTTCATTAGTTGTGGCTATAATCCTTACATCTATAGGAATATCGTTAAGCCCGCCTATTCTTCTTATATACCCCTCCTGAAGTACTCTAAGCAGCTTAGCTTGAAGCTGCAAACCCATTGAATTGATTTCGTCCAGAAGCAGAGTTCCTCCATTGGCTTGCTCAAACAGACCGGGTCTGTTTATTGCACCGGTAAAGCTTCCTTTAGTGGTACCAAACAGAATACCCTCAAGCAGCGAGTCCGGCAGTGCCGCACAGTTCTGAGCGATAAAGGGCTTATTTCTTCTGCCGCTTTCATTGTGGATACTTTGTGCAAGAAGCTCTTTACCCGTTCCAGTCTCTCCATATATCAGTACTGTTGATGAGGAAAGTGCAGCCTTTTTGGCAAACTCAAGAGTGTTTAAGAAGCTGTCATCCTCACCTATGAGGTTTTTGAAGGTATAGCCCTTCAGCTTTTCATCTCCCAAATCCACACTTGCCAGCTCATGCTGAAGGTACTCCACTCTTTCTGACAGTTCTTTTTCCTTAGTAATATCCTTTGCTATCTCCAATGCCCCAAACTTTGATGCTGTAAGCATTACAGGCAGTGTACTGTTTATTGTAGTTATCTGACGTCCATGATTATTGAGGTACGACTGCACTCTGTTAAATATAGGCTTTTTTGTCTTAAGCACAGTAAGCAAGGTACTGGTCTCAGTAGTAAGACTTGGAAAAATCTCAAGAATACTTTTGCCAATAACCTCATCTACCAGCAGACCTTCAAGATCAGCCATGGCATTATTGTATATAATGGTTTTGCCGTTTTCATCTACAACATGTATTCCCACATCTACATTGGTTATTATTGATTCCAGTATGGATTTATATATAATGTTCATAGTCATGTATATTACCTCTTTTGCATTAAATATTACTCTAACCTTTATTATTATTATAACAGTAATGTCAAATATATCGAAAGATATATTTGACATTACCCAGGCTTAATACATACACCATAAACTTATTGCTTATTCTCATTTCTCAATACAGCTTCCATATCATTTGGGTTTAAAGGCCTAAAGAAGTGATACCCTTGGAAATAATCGCAATTCTGATTTGCGAGATATATCTTCTGTTCATTTGTTTCCACATATCGGAAAAACAATGCGTAATTTATATTTTGAACTGTTTTATGGATTCATTCAATAATGAAGCCAAATGAATCAGTTCATCTGTCAGTTTATTCATTTCACTTGCCGAAGCTGCCATCTTTTCTGTCGCAGCGGAAACCTCCTGTGCAGCCGCAGCGTTTTCCTGAGAAATGGCTGAGATGTTTGCAATGGAATCAACTATAGAATCCTTTTCATTTGACATATTATCACTGTATCCTTTAAGCACATTAATCTTATCAATAGTTTTATTAATGGAATCAACTATTTTGCCGAATATGTCCTTTGTCTCGTTAACAGCTTTTTCCTGTTCGGCAACAATTGCTTTTGATCTGTCAACCGCACTTACTGCCATGTTGGAATAACTCTGAATTCCGCTTATTATCTGCTGTATCTCCCTTGTAGCCACAGATGATTGTTCTGCTAACTTCCTGACTTCATCAGCAACAACAGCAAAACCCTTCCCCTGTTCTCCTGCACGAGCAGCTTCAATGGCGGCATTCAGTGCCAGCAGATTGGTTTGTTCTGCTATACCTGAAATTGTTTCAACTATTGTACCTATTTCCGAGGAACTCTTGTCCATTTTTACAATAACATCATTAACTTTGTCCGTAGCTTCGGTGCTTTCCACTGTCCTGTCAATAAGCCTGTGCACAATCTCTAACCCTTTATTGCTTAGTTTATGTGTATCAGATGCATCCTCTTCCATATCTCTTGTAATATCAGTTACTTTCCCTATACCAACAGCCAGTTTTTGTATTTTCTGTGTTTCATCAGATATGTCCTTTGATTGTTGATAAGTACTCTCAGAAACATCACTTATAGTTTGAGAGATTTCGTTAGTTGCTGCCGATGTTTCACCGATTGCAGTTGACAGACTTTGAGCAGACCTGCCTACAGAGTCGGCTGAGCTATGTACAGCCCTGATTGCTGAACCTACATTATCTATCATCTTATTAAATGAATTACATAATACTGCAGTCTCATCCTTCGTACCTGCATTTATCTTTGCCATGTTGAAATTTCCCTCACCTACACTTCTGAGTGCAGCAGTAATATCCAATATCGGCCTTGTGATAAACCTGGCAAAAATCATTGTAATAACAGTACATATTATCAAAGCAATAACCAATGTTATAAAAAGAGTCTTTAAAATGCTGTTTGAGCCTTTATTATAGTCCTCCAGGTATGAGCCTGCTGCCACTATCCAGCCCCAATTAGGCTCAGCCTCAGAATAGGTTATTTTGGGGGCAACTCTTTTAGAGTTGGGCAGTGTCCACGAATACACAGTAAATCCGCCACCATTTAATGCCTTTTGTATTTGATCCCTTACCAAATAGAAGCCCGAACCGCTTTTATCCTGGACATCCCATACATTTTGTCCTTCAATTGATGGATGTGCAACCTCCAAACCGTTTTTGTCATAAACAATGAAATATCCACTTTTGCCCAAGTCTATGTTTTTATTTATAGGTCTTGTCCCATCAGCGTTTCTTTTACCCAATAGATATTCCTTTACCTGTTCCTGGGCATCCTCAAGCTTTATGCTGCCTCTTTCAACTTCTTTTTGCTTACTGTCTATCAGCTGTATTGCCATTTTTACGGCATTTTTCAATAAAATCTCGCCTTGCTTGTTCATTTCCTGTCTGGATATGAAGTAACTGACAAAGCCAATGGAGGAAGTACATAGTATCGTTACTATGATGACCATTAAGTTAATCTTTGTTCTAATGGAAATCCGTACATCAGAGTACTGTTTTTTCATCATATTTATCCCCCTTGTTTTTTTACATAATTAATCGACATAATCTTTCAACTTCCTCCAAATATTTACAGGAATCGATATTTGAAGCTAAGTGTTATCCATTACCATCATTAACAAACAAATACCATTTCTCTGATTAGAAATGGTATTTGCTATATACCAGCAGTGTTAAATCACTTCCACCAATAAAGCCGTACCCATGCCTCCGCCTATACACAGCGTTGCCAGGCCCTTCTTGGCATTCCTTCTTTTCATCTCATATAAGAGTGTTACAAGTATTCTGGCTCCGCTGGCTCCCACAGGGTGCCCCAGAGCAATAGCCCCTCCGTTGACATTTACTATTCCAGGATTGAGCTTCAGCTCTCTGACTACCGCCAATGCTTGAGCTGCAAATGCTTCGTTGGCCTCCACAAGCTCTATGTCCTCTATATTCCATCCTGCCTTTTCCAGAGCTAGCTTTGAAGCCGGTACAGGACCAATTCCCATTACTGACGGATCCACTCCGGCTGTGCCATAACCCCTAATTACTGCCAAAGGCTTGATGCCAAGCTCATCTGCCTTATCTCTGCCCATTACTATAAGCATGGCAGCGCCGTCATTAATTCCAGATGCATTACCTGCCGTTACGCTTCCATCCTTTTTAAAGGCGGGCTTCAGCTTTGACATGGCATCGTAGGTTGCACCATAACGGATATACTCATCATCTGATACAAGCTTAGTCTCACCCTTTTTTTGAGGTATTTCCACAGGTACTATTTCATCCTTGAATTTGCCTGCTTTTTGAGCTGCTTCAGCTTTGTTCTGACTTCCCACAGCGAACTCATCTTGTTCTTCTCTGGAGATATTCCACTGCTCAGCAATGTTCTCAGCAGTCATGCCCATATGATAATTGTTGAATGCATCAGTAAGAGCATCTGTAATCATATGGTCAACCATCTGAACATGGCCCATTTTTGCTCCCCATCTGCCTGATTCCAGCAAATAAGGCGCATTAGACATGCTCTCAGCTCCGCCGCAGAGTATTATATCAGCATCTCTAAGTGCTATAAGCTGTGCTGCCAGGCTGACAGCCCTGAGACCTGAGCCACATAGAATATTTATTGTAGTGGCAGGCTTCTCCACAGGAATGCCTGCCTTTACCGCTATTTGCCTTGCAATACCTTGGCCCTGCCCTGCACTTAAAATGTTGCCAATGTATACATCATCAATCATGGCAGGTTCAATTCCTGCCCTGCTTATTGCTTCTTTTGCTGCTATAACACCGAGCTCAACAACCTTAAGCTCCTTTAAAGCGCCTCCGAAGGAGCCTATGGGAGTCCTAACAGCAGATGCAATTACTACTTCTCTCATTTTATCACCTCTACAGTCTCAATCCGCCGTTTACAGATAGGTTATGACCGGTAATGAACGAGGATTCGTCGCTTGCAAGAAACAGCACGGCATTTGCTATTTCCTGCGGCTCACCAAGCCTTTTCAGCATGGTTTTCTCTCTGATTGGATCCAGTACCTTATCAGGTACTGTCTTCATCATTTCTGTATTCACATAACCCGGAGCAACTGTGTTAACTCTGACCGCAGCGCCTTTTCTTGAAAACTCCTTTGCCCATGTCTTAGCAAGTGCTATTACTCCTGCCTTAGTAGCAGCATAGTTTGACTGGCCAATATTTCCATACTCTCCTACCACGGAAGATATGTTTATTATTGATCCGCTGCCCTGCTCCATCATCTGTGGCCCGATAACCTGTGTAAGGTTAAAAACACCCTTTAGGTTTACATCCAAAACCTTATCCCACATTTCTTCAGTCATCTTGTTTATCAAAGCATCCTTCGTAATTCCCGCATTGTTTACAAGTATATCTATTTTGCCATACTCTGCCATAATATTATTGAAGAATTCCTGTATGGCAGCCCTATCAGTTACATCCAATACATAACCCTTTATGCTGTCATCTTCATAAGCTATTGGAGCCATATCAACTGCTACTACCTTTGCGCCTTCTCTGGCAAAGGTTTCGCATATGCAGCGCCCTATACCCTGAGCACCGCCGGTTACAACAGCAACTTTGTTCTCAAGTCTCATTCTATTTACCTCCATTAAGCACAAGCCCCATCACTTCAGGCCTGTAAATTCTTTCATCAATAATCTTAAGTTTATCAGAAATAGCCGGTTTAAAATCCATTAATGCTAATATATCCTTCTCCAAGTCTATGCCCGGCGCTATTTCAGTAAGAGTCAGCCCTTTGTCCGAGAGCTCAAACACAGCCCTTTCAGTTACATATACGACTGGCTGTCCCACAGAGTAAGCATATTCACCTGAAAAAGTAACCTGCTCCACTGCCTCTATAAACTTTTTTGATTTTCCTTCTGTCACAATCCTCAGCTTTCCGTCACTAACTTCAATTTCCATGCCTCCTGCAGTAAAGGTGCCGCAGTACACAACCTTCTTGGCATTTTGCGATATATTTATAAAGCCTCCGCACCCTGCTACCTTGGGACCAAATTTGGAAACATTTACATTACCCTGCCTGTCACACTGTGCAAGCCCCAAAAACGCAACGTCCAAGCCACCTCCGTCATAAAAATCAAACTGATAGGGCTGGTCGATTATCATATCGGGATTGATTGCTGCTCCAAAGCTGAGACCTCCTGCCGGTACTCCTCCTATAGTGCCTGCCTCAGTGGTCAGCATAAGACCCTTAATGCCTTCCTCATTTGCAACCATTGATACACCCTCAGGCATCCCTATTCCGAGATTTGTTATGGCGTTAGGCACCAGTTCCATTGCAGCTCTTCTTGCTATTATCTTTCTTTCATCCAACTGCATGGGAGGTATTCCAGCTATTGGAATTCGTATCTCCTGAGAATAGGATGGATTGTATTGCTCTGCAAATGTCTGCATATGCTCATGAGGTTCAGCCTCCACAATAGCATCAACATATATTCCCGGTATTCTTATTGATCTTGGATTCAATGAGCCTTTGGCTACCATCTTTTCTACCTGAAGGATTACCTTGCCTCCCGAGTTCTTAGCTGCCTGTGCCATTGAGAGCATCTCCAGGCTGAGACATTCCTTGTCAAAGCAGCAGTTGCCGTCCTCGTCGGCATAAGTACCTCTTATAAAGGCTATATTTATGGGAAAAGCATGATAAAACATCCATTCCTCACCTCTCAGGCTGATTATCTCTACCATATCCTCCTTAGTTACGGTATTGATTTTACCACCTTCAAGTCTTGGGTCAGCAAAGGTTTTTAGTCCAACCTTTGTTATTACACCAGGTTTTTTCCCTGCTATGGCTCTAAAAAGGTGCGATATGGCTCCCTGAGGAAAGTTATATGCTTCTATCTTTTCCTCCAGAGCCAGCTTTCCAAGCTTAGGTGCAAGGCCCCAGTGTCCTCCGATAACTCTTTTCACAAGTCCTTCGTGGCCGAAATGGTTCAATCCCCTGTTTTTTCCGTCCCCCTGACCTGCCGGATATACGAGAGTCAGCCCTTTAGGGTGACCCTCCCTTAAAAAAACGTCTTCAACTCCTCTGCTTAAGGCTTCAGGATGCATATTCCCTACGAAGCCGCCTGTTGCAACTGTATCTCCGTCTTTTATCAGCTTAATTGCCTGTTCCAGGGACATTAATTTATTCATATTCAGATCCTCCAATCAGACCTATACTATACCTGTTACCAAGTGGAATATACAAACTACAAAAACTGCAATTAAAGGAAGTACAACCGTCAGCATACCTATATCAAAATAGCTTCTCTTATGGTCTAATTTGCATACAGACAGCAGTGTTATAACTGCTCCGCAGTGAGGTAAGCTGTCAAGTCCGCCTGCTGCCATAATCATGATTCTGTGAAGAGCTTCAGGATGTATTCCCATTGACATGAACTCTTGTGCCAATACATTCAAAGCTATGGCAGTACCACCTGAAGATGAACCTACAATACCTGCAAGCAGTGTGGTTGAAATAGCTACCTTAAATACCGAAGGGATAGCCATGGCAACTATAGCAAGCTTAACTGTAGTAAATGCTGCCAGTGTCTGAATAACACCTCCGTAACCGACCTCAGAAGCAGTATTGAAGATTGGAAGCAATGAGCCAACAGCTCCGTCGAATACAACCTTGTTGGTGTTTACAAGATTTTTTCTCATGGCAATAAGGACAAATACAACAGATATTGACAAACCTAATATAACGGGCCAAGTTCCGTTAACTTTTGCACCAGCTGCCTCCAGCGATGCTATAACAGATGGTTGCGTGAAATATATCTTAGTAAAAAACCAGTTGAGAACAAAAACAAGAATTATAGGAATAACAGATATAACAATGTTTGGCAGGTTTTCGGTCGCATCATGTAAGCCTTCATTTTCATGTACGCCGTAACCTTCACCTGCGGCAACAAGCTTGTTGGCTCTTCTGTTAAGCCACCACAAGCCCCCGAACAGCATAATGGCACTTCCTACAAGACCAAGTATTGGAGCTGCATAAATATCTGTGCCAAAAGGTACCGTCGGCATTGTATTGATGTACTGCGGTGAGCCCGGGAGAGCAGTCATGGTGAAAGTAAACGCGCCAAGTGCAATTGCTGCAGGAAGCAGTCTCTTAGGTATATTTGCATCCTTAAGAAGCATAGCACCTATCGGATACATTGCAAATACAACAACGAAAAGAGAAACACCACCATAGGTAAGTAATGAAGTAGCTATTACTATTGCTGCTATAGCATGCTTCTTTCCAAATTTTTCAGATATGAAATGAGCTATTGAGGTTGCCGCTCCAGTGACTCCCATCAGCTTTCCAAAAACTGCGCCTGCAAGGAAAACAGGAAAATAACTGGATATGTAGCCTGTTGCGGCAGGCATGAATATAGTTGAAAGTGCATGAAGAGCAGGTATTTCACCTGACAGAAGCGCCGCAAGCATTGCCAGCAATGGTGCCAATACAAGTACGGTGACTCCTCTGTAAGCAAAATAGATAAGTGCGAATAAGGTTAAAAGAATCGATAATACACCTAGCATGATAATCCCCCTTAAAATTATTTATTTTAATGATATCTCATTAAAATCACATTAATAAATACTATAGTATAATTCCATACAGTAGATACAAGCAGTACAATAATGAAAGCGTCATAACGGATATGACCATATAGAACAAAAGAATGACAAAGCTTTTGCTTTTCGAAACAGCTTCAAAATGCTTTGCACCAAATTTACTGTGTTTGTCTTCATCCTTTGAATCTTTAATCATTGTCATAATCTGATCCATAGCAATAAGCACAGCTCCTGCAAGGCTTATAAGATACACAGCTCCCAAGCTAATTGAAGCATACTTTTCAATTATCGAAACAAGTCCGCATACAAATATTAAAGCCAGGAATATAGCTTCCTTCCTCAGTGTCCGGTACTCCTCT
The DNA here is from genome assembly GCA_049322695.1 of Bacillota bacterium. GTDB lineage: Bacteria > Bacillota > Clostridia > Lutisporales > Lutisporaceae > CALGKJ01. The sequence goes on from JBMORW010000013.1 coordinate 53,817, forward strand.
TTGTAAACATCGAGAAACAGTATGAATATGAACAATAATGCCAAATGCATGTACTTCAATGTCTGTGGATAATAAATCTGCTGTGCCAGTATAATTACCAGCATCGTTTTAAAGATAAAATTTAAAGCCCTTGCCTCTGTTCCAAAGTATTTTAAAACCATAGAAAGACCTCCTCCTGAATCCTTAATCAACTGCTATTATATTTATGCAAGTAGCATGCCAGCTTTTTTGTATCACTGCATTTGCATGAACATTGCAATTTCAATGGCTGAAAAAGTGAGCAGCAGCCGGAAACACAAAAAAATAACACAATAGTGTAAATCAATATTTACACTATTGTGTTATTTTTTTATCATATATAAACTTTTGTTTACAGTATTGTGTTGTCCTTTTTTATTGTTAACATATGTTTACACTATTTCAAGCCATATTTCTCCAGTTTCTTATGCAGTGCTACTCTTGATATCCCCAAATCCTCTGCTGCTTTTGTTTTGTTACCTTTAAAATATAATAATCTTTCCATAATAACCTTCTTTTCGAACTTATCTACTATGCGGCTAAGCGGCTCACTTATATGCTGCTGTTCGTTTGTGTTCAAATATCCGGGCAAATGCCAGGGTTGAATGTATTGCTCTCCCTCCATTATATTATACGCCCTCTCTACAACGTTTCTCAGCTCTCTGATATTACCCGGCCAGCTGTATGAATTCATGTAGTGTAGTGCCTTATTGGAAAGGCCTTTTACATTTCTATGGTACTGCATGTTCAGTTCCTTTATAAAATGCCCTGCAATAACGGGTATATCCTCTTTCCTCTCCCTTAATGGCGGAATACTGAGGCTTATGACATTTAATCTATAGTACAGGTCAGCCCTGAAGGTTTTTGCCTCCACCATCTGCTTAAGGTCTTTGTTGGTAGCAGCTATTATCCTTACATCTACCTGTCGAGGATGGTTTGATCCTACTCTTTCCATTTCACCCTCCTGCAGTATTCTAAGTATTTTAGCCTGCATCTGCAAAGGCATATCTCCTATTTCATCAAGAAAAATAGTACCTTGATGTGCAAGCTCGAATTTTCCTATCCTTCCGTTTTTATCTGCTCCCGTAAAGGCACCCTTCTCATAGCCGAAAAGCTCTGATTCAAGTAAACTGTCCGGTATTGCGGCGCAGTTTACCTTTACAAATGCCATATCTGCTCGCGGGCTGTTCATATGAATCGAATGGGCAATAAGCTCTTTTCCCGTACCGCTTTCACCAAGCAGTAGCACATTGGATTTGGAGTAAGATATTCTTTTGATCTGATGCTTCAGCATCAGCATGTTCTCATTCTGCGTAAGCAGCATTTCCAAATCATACTTTGCATGATGTATATTTTTTATCTCAGACTTATAGTTTTTGAGCTCTTGCTCAATTTTCAGATACTTCTTATTTATACTGTCAAGCTCGGATACATTTCTGAAAATAACCTTCCCTATTGCTCCTGCTATTCTGCCATCAACATAGTAAGGTATTCTGGTTGCTACCATATAATCGCCTCTTATTTCCTGAAAGTCATTATACTCAGGAACTCCTGTCTGAACAACTATATGCATTCTTGTATTTTCAATAACATCCGTAACGTGCCTGCCTATAACATCAGCGTCCTCCAATCTTAGAAACTTCTTATATGCATTTGAAATCATTGTTATATATCCCTTGGAATCTACAACAATAATACCATCATAGGCAGTTTCCATTATGAGCTTCAGAATAGCCAGCTCATTGCTGTCTGCTTCAAGCTTTTTATTAAGATCCAGATATTTTGTAATATCATCAAATATTGCAACTGCTCCTACAATCCTTCCCTCATAATACAAGGGCAGACGGTTTGTTATACAGGTATGACCGTTTATTTCAATCTGCATATTGAGCTGAGGAATATTAGTAGCAGCAACCTCACCTAGCTTAGACTCAGTATAAAGTTCCGTGATATGTTTGTTTATACATGTTCCAGCTTCTTTACCGAGAAGCTTTACTCCTCTGGAGTTTATATATTTGATTTTTCCCTCTTGGTCTACTGCTATTATTGCATTTGCCAGGCTCTCAAATACCTGCTCGTTTTCCTTGAAAAAGCTTATGAATCTGTCCATACGTGTCCCCCCTTTGCAGAGCTTACATACATTTATCATAACATAAAGCCGCAAAAAGTAGCATAAGAAAAACCGGAATAAATCCGGTTTTACACGTTCTTCTTAATCATATCCTCAAAGGCTTGCTTCGGTCTGGCTCCTACCAATTCGTCAATCTTTCTGCCTTCCTTGAAGAGCAGTATTGACGGTATACTCATTACCTGGTACATACCCGCAAGCTCAGGATTTTCATCAACATTGATTTTAGCTACCTTTACCTTGCCCTCATATTGATCCGCCAGCTGATCTATTACAGGTGATACCATCCTGCAGGGACCACACCACGCTGCCCAAAAATCCACCATTACAGGCACATTTGATTTCAATACTTCATTTTCAAAATTACTTTTGTCTACATTTACTATGCTCTTACTCATTTTGAACTCCTTTCAAAACATATGAATTTATTAACATTTTATTCTACATGCTTCTTTATACTAATTATAACCGGTCTGTACTTTTTCATTCCCTTAATTGCGGATTCCTTTAGCTTGATTATATAAAAGCATACAGCCATCAATACCAATCCCAGCAAGGCTCCGCTTCCTTGCGCAGCTGTCTGGCTAAAACCTGTTGCAAGCAAGGTATAATAGCCTGTAAAAATGCCAAGCATCAAGGCAATTAAAGGCAGTCCGTACATAATAAGCACTGCTGACAGAAAATCAACTGTCTCCAGATTGATTTCAACCTGATCTCCCACTTCAGCGCCAATGTTGTTATCTGCCGTAAGACGCATTTCCATTTGATTCTTTCCGACGTGACATGCTCCGCAATCACCACAGGCAGAATGCCTGTTAACTATGATATCAGCCTTGCCTTCATGTATTGCAACAACTCTTCCGTATTCTATCATGTAAATCTCCTAGATTTATCAGCTGCTAGCCACTAACCTTTACTACTAGCAACTGTAGTATTCATTCAATTAGCAATCATTAATCTCCTAGTGACTAGTGACTAGTGACTAGCGACTAGCGACTAGCGACTGTTAAATTACAATGACGCTGTCATTTAACATACTTAACAATTGTCTCTATCATTTCATTAAGCTCATCATCGTTATCAAAGGATTTTTGCTTTTTTAGATTAGCCAGCATACATTCCCTTATATATCTGTCCATAACTATACCGCCAACTCTATTGATGGCTGAGCGTATGGCAGATATCTGAACCATTACCTCCCCGCAGCACTTATCATCCTCAATCATCTTCTGTATACCCTTAACCTGACCCTCTATTTTCTTTAGTCTGTTTATTATGTCACCTTTTAACTCCTGTTTGCTCTCAGTCACAGCTTTTCCCTCCTATACCCCGTATGGGTATCTTTAATTGTATTATATACCCGTATTCAGCTTATGTCAATACACTTTAAACTGCTACTTGCCTAATATATCTCTTACAACTACTGAAGCAAGTATCAAGCCAGCAGCAGAAGGAACAAAAGAAATGCTGCCCGGTATCTGCCTTCTGTGATTGCACGTTGCCTTCTCCTTGTTAGAGCAGATACAATTGTTCTTGCAGTTCTTCTCTGTTTCTACAGGGGTAATAGGCATTTCCTTCGAGTATACCACCTTTAGCTTTTTAATACCTCTTTTTTTCAGTTCATATCGCATGACTCTGGCAAGAGGACATATAGAGGTTTTGTATATATCCTCCACCACCAGTTTTGTAGGATCAAGCTTATTACCGGCTCCCATACAGCTAATTATCGGTATATGCAACTCCATGCATTTTACAATCAAGTTCAGTTTGGATGAAACCATATCTATTGCATCAATGACATAGCTGTAATCCTCAGATAACAGTCTTTCAGAGCTTTCTTCATTATATAGCTCATTAAAAATGGTTACATTCATTGCAGGGTTTATATCCAAAAGCCTGTCACGCATTGCTTCAACCTTAGGCTTTCCTACAGTTTTCCTGGTGGCATGTATCTGTCTGTTTATGTTGGTCAGACATACATCATCATAGTCTATAAGCACAAGATGACCTATACCCGCTCTTCCCAACGCTTCAGCTGCATATGAGCCTACTCCTCCCACACCAAATACAGCTACTTTGCTGTTTTTAAGCTTTTCTATTCCTTCTTTACCAATTATGAATTCCGTTCTGGAATACCAGTCCATGCTTTACCTCCCGGCTATCGCCCGTATTCATAACTGCCCTGCTGCATAGTACAGCAGGGCATATTGCTTTACTTTAGTATTTACATTGAATGAAAAAATATTTAGATTGTAGTCTTTATATACAGCTCATTCAGCTGCTTCTCATCTGCAGGTGATGGAGCATTAGTCATAAGGCAGCTTGCAGTCTGCGTCTTGGGAAACGCTACAACATCCTTTATATTATCAGTACCAGTCAGAAGCATGATGATTCTGTCCAATCCAAATGCCAGGCCTCCGTGAGGAGGTGTACCATACTTAAATGCTTCAAGCAGGAATCCGAACTTATTCCATGCCTGCTCCTTTGTAAACCCGAGCATACCGAACATCTTTTCCTGAAGCTCTGAATTATGGATTCTTATACTTCCTCCGCCCAGCTCATAACCGTTAAGCACAATATCATATGCCTTTGCTCTAACCTTGAGCGGCTCTGTATCAAGCAAAGGAATATCCTCATCCATAGGACTTGTAAAAGGATGGTGCATAGCAACATACCTGTTATCTTCCTCATCATAATCCAAAAGTGGGAATTCAGTAACCCAAAGCAGGTTGTACTTATTCTTGTCAATAAGCTCCAATCTTCTTCCTAGCTCAAGTCTCAGCTGTCCTAAGGAATCATATACCACCTTCGGTTTATCAGCAACAATGAAAATAATATCTCCTGTCTTTGCTCCGACCTTTTCAATAATGGCATTCAACTCTTCCTCCTTAAGGAATTTTGCTATGGGTGATTTAACTCCCTCACTTGATAGGTTTATCCATGCCAGACCTTTAGCTCTGTAAGTCTTAACAAACTCACCAAGACTGTCGATTTCCTTTCTGCTAAGCTTTTCGCTGCAGCCTTCTGCATTTATGGCCTTTACCAGTCCTCCGCCGGCTATTGTATCTGCAAATACCTTGAACTCTGAACTCTTAACCGCTTCTCCAATATCCTTGAGCTCAAAGCCAAATCGGGTATCCGGCTTATCTGAGCCGTATCTTTCCATGGCTTCTCTATAGGTCATCTTGGGTACCGGAAGCTGAATATCATAATCAAGCACTTCCTTAAATACTCTTTGAAGCAGTCTTTCATTCAGGGCCATGACATCTTCCTTATCAACAAAGGACATTTCAAGGTCTATCTGTGTAAACTCAGGCTGTCTGTCTGCCCTTAAATCTTCGTCCCTGAAGCACTTTACTATCTGGAAATACCTATCGAAGCCTGAAACCATCAGAATCTGCTTAAATAACTGCGGTGACTGCGGCAAAGCAAAGAAATTGCCGGGCTGCACTCTGCTTGGCACCAGATAGTCTCTCGCTCCTTCAGGAGTAGTCTTTGTCAGCATTGGAGTTTCAACTTCCAGGAAGCCGTTTTCATCCATGAAGTCTCTGACAACCTTTGCCACCTTGTGTCTTGTTATAAAGATTTTTTGCATTACGGGTCTTCTTAGATCAAGATATCTGTACTTGAGCCTGAGAGTTTCCGCAGCATTTAAATCATCCTCTATGTAAATGGGAGGTGTTTCTGCTTTGTTTACAATTTCCAGCTGTTGGACGATTATTTCAATATAGCCTGTGTCCATTTTTGGATTTATTGCATTTTCTGCTCTCTTCGCCACTTCCCCGCTTATTGATAATACATATTCTCCTCTGACCTTTCCAGCCAGCTCAAACAATTCCTCAGTTACATCCTTGTTCACAACTGCCTGAACAATTCCCGTTCTGTCTCTAAGCTGTATAAAGATAAGTCCGCCCAAATCTCTGGTCCTTTGCACCCAGCCTATAATTGAAACCTTCTCTCCTACATTTGATATTCCAAGCTCACCGCACATATGTGTCCTGTTATACTTACCCATTTTATCTCCTCCGTAATAAATATTGCGCTAAGTTTTTATTTACTCTTTATATAGTCTGCAATTGTAGTTTTTGTTACAGCTTCTTCGCTTCCATTTGACATATCCTTTACTTTCAGACTGCCGCTTTTTATCTCCTCTTCTCCAAGCACCGTAACAAACCTGGCTCCGATTTTATTTGCATATTTCATTTGAGCTTTAAGGCTTCTTCCCATATAGTCCCTATCTGCCTTGATACCGCTGCTCCTTAAGTAATTGACAAGCTTCAAAGCTTCAATGGCAGCCTCCTCACCCATGTTGGCAACATATATATCCATATAATCTGGCTTAGGTATATCCACATTATTACTTTCCATTACAAGAAGCAGTCTTTCGAGTCCCAAGCCAAAGCCAACACCCGGTGTGCTTGGTCCTCCGCAAAGCTCTACCAAACCGTCATATCTTCCTCCTCCGCAAACAGTTCCTTGAGCTCCTATTGTATCAGTTATAATTTCAAAAGCAGTTTTGCTATAGTAATCCAAGCCTCTTACAATTCTCGGATCTATTGTGTAATCCAGTCCAAGTGCGGTCAATGATTTCTTAAGACCTTCGAAGTGTATACTGCATTCCTCACATATATGATCAAGCATTAAAGGAATATCTGTAAGCTGTGCCTTGCATTTTTCCTCTTTGCAGTCTATTATTCTTAAAGGATTCTTCTCAAATCTGCTGTTACAGGTTTCACAAAGCTCTGTAAGCTTTGGTCTTAGGTAATCCTTAAGCTTTGCATTATATTCCTTTCTGCATACGGGGCAGCCGATACTGTTTATTCTTAGCTCCAATCCATTGATTCCTGCGCGCCTGAAAAGTGTCATTGCAACATTTATTATCTCAGCATCAATTGACGGATCAGAGGAGCCGAAAGCCTCCAGTCCAAACTGGTGATGCTCTCTGAATCGGCCGGCCTGCGGCTTCTCATACCTGAAGCATGAAGTAAAATAAAACATTTTCGTAGGCTGTGCATCATTGAATATGCCATTTTCTATAAAGGCTCTGACTGCCGGTGCAGTGCCTTCCGGCTTCAGCGTTATGCTTCTTTCCGAATTATCCAGGAAGGTATACATTTCCTTTTGGACAACGTCAGTTGTCTCCCCTACCCCTCTCTTGAACAGCTCAGTATGCTCAAAGGTGGGTGTTCTGATTTCTCTGTAGCCATTTAAGGCACAGATATCTCTTATCATATTTTCAATATAATGCCATTTATAAACCTCGGATGGTATAACATCCTTTGTACCCTTAGGCGCTTGTGTAAGCATCATCTATCCCTCCATACTATAAAAAATAAAGCTCCCGCCTCTGACAATCATATCGTCAGGGACGAGAGTCCTTCCCGTGGTACCACCCTGCTTCTTGCAAAAGTTATGCTTTCGCTTGATACAAGCTATAAGCTTATTCAAGCTGTTCACCCTGAATAAGTCGAAGACTTATTCCAAATGAAATACATAGCATTTCGCAAATCTCTGATCCTTAACGCGGACTACGCAGCAGCCTGGCATTTTCATGTTTCAGCTGCCATACTCCCGGGTGTGCTTCAACATCTTAAGCTTAATGGATACTTTCAGTCTCGATATCCAATCCCTGATAGGCATCATATGTCTACTGTCCCGATCATCGCTCAAATTATGCATTTTGAATAATTATAATACTAGTGTATATTTGTGTCAAGGTGATATACATATTAAAATCAAAATCCTCCTAAGAAAGCAATGCCATGATTTCACATTATGCCACTCATTTAGGGCATCCCTATGCTTACTCTCAGACAGCGAAAGGAATGTACCTTTTTCCTATCCCTAGCTGTATTGCTGTAAGACGTGAAGCGCTCTCTAAGGTAAGAGCAGCAAGGAGGCTGTGACCTCATAACCTTCCCATTCCAGTTTCCCGCCATTATTAATTGCAGCTTTGGCAGACCCAATATGCCCCCCGCGCTTTCTTAATTCATCGTTAAGCTATTGTCTATGGGCGTTATTACTTTCCCTGGTCTCCCAAAGCTCCTTCAAAAGCTTCAGCTTAGCTTCAACCATATCATTCACTCTCTCAATATAGAGCTTCAAATCCTTTATATTATGCTGTCTTTCAATTCTGTTCTCATCTAAAAACACTGCCTTTGTAACTGCATCTGCTCCAAATGCGATATTTGTCTGCTTTTCTTCAATAATCTGCATGTTATAAATGCATTCATAGCCGGGTTTACAAAAGCCAATATTCTCAAGGTTCTGCAGCATATGCTTCTGTCTGTACAGATAATATGGCTTCATTTTAATTTTCTTCATATGGCTCTTAGCATATTCCATCATCTCTTCTGCTGAGTTCGCTTTTAAAATTTCACTATATCTGCCTTCATGAAGTATAGATGCACGCTTTATCGCCATTGTATGTATTGTTATGCTTTCGGGATTAAGCTCTGATACAGCTGCCATAGTCTTTTTTATATGAGCCGCCCCCTCCCCCGGCAAACCAATAATCAAGTCCATATTGATATTGTCAAACCCATGCTTTCTTGCCAGCTCGAAGCTTTCAATCACCTGCATTACACTATGTAATCTACCTATAGTTTTGAGGGTTTCCTCATTCATCGTCTGTGGATTTATACTAAGTCTCGTTATCCCGCCTTGCTTTAGTACCTTAAGCTTTTCAGCATCTATAGTATCAGGTCTTCCTGCCTCACATGTAAACTCCTCAAAGCCTCCTCCAAAGCATATATTTATACAATCAATGAGTCTCCTAAGTTGTTCAGCACTTAATGAGGTGGGAGTACCTCCGCCAATATATATGGTTTGTGCTGTAATTGCTCTTTCCTTTAAGTATATAGCTGTTTGCGATATTTCACTTATCAGACTTTCTAAATATTCCTCTATGTAATGCCCGCAGCTCTTTATCGAATTTGATGTAAATGAGCAATAATGACATCTTGTGGGACAAAATGGTATTCCCACATATATACTGACTGCTTTAGGATTCACAGGATAAATATGCCTTCTTTCAATTTCTGCAATCTCCATAGCCAATCGGACTCTGTTATTGCTTATAAGAAAGCTGTCCGAAAGCTTCTCTTCGATTTCTACTTCATCAAAACCTTTATCAAACATCTCATGAACAAGCTTTATTGGTCTTATTCCCGTAAGTATACCCCATGGAAATGAGCAAGAAAAAGCATTGCTTAAAAGCTTGTACATTGATTTCTTAATACAGCGCTTAATCTGCTTATCAATGTCCTCATCAGCTTCTTTACATACTGTTTCTGTACATGTCATATGTCCTTTATCATCATAAAGCTCCGATATACATACAAGACTTCCGCTATCATCTTCCAGCCTGCTGACTAAAAAGGTATCACCAACCTCAAGAATGCTTTGGATATACTCCAAAGCATTCTCATCAAAATAATCTATTTCTACTTTGCCATAATACATTTTGATTATGTCAGACAATTCATACGTATGCTTATGGTTTATTGTTGTAAGCTTTATCATAAACTACCTCGCACAAGGTATTCATCAGTCATTGTATATATCCAGCTTCAGCTTCTTAAGCTCTATCTCGGATATACCCAGTTCCTCTGCAATCTCATAATCCTCCATACCGGATTCCAGCATGTCGGTCAAATTGTCGATTTCATTTATTTCAGGAGAATCATTAAATCTTTTGACTTTCCTTATAATCTTATCGCTCATGCATCAACACCTCCTATGAAACAGTATTCGTTTTATTCTGTCCTTTTAAACGAACTATATTCATAACAGATCATATGCAATTGTTGCTATCGATTTATGAAGGGATTAGACATCCTCTCTTTGCCTATGGTTGTCGGAGATCCGTGCCCCGGATGAACAGTCACATCATCAGGCAGAATCATAAGCTTATTCTTTATAGATTTGATCAATTCCACGAAGGAGCTGCCTTCCAGGTCTGCTCTACCGACAGATGATGCAAAAAGCGTATCGCCAGAAAAAAGCTCATTCTCGCAGCTTATACATATACTGCCCCTTGAATGACCTGGGGTGTGTATGATATGAAGCTTTGTATTCCCAAGCTCGAGAACATCTCCGTCAGCCAGCAGCCTATCTGCCTCCACTCCTACTCCAATTACCCCCGTGGACATGAAATGCCTGTTCTCCTTGCAGTTCAGCATGTAAGCATCTTCCTTATTTATGCATATGGGAGCATTTGTATACTGTTTGAACTGAGGAAGTGCAAATATATGATCTCCGTGCCCGTGAGTTATAATAATATACTTTACTATCAACTTATTCTTTTCTATATAGCTTTTTATTTCTTCAAAGTCACCGCCGGGGTCTATTACTGCAGCCTCAAGGGAAGCTTCATCATATACAATATAGCAATTTACATAGTATATACCTACCGGCATTCTTTTATATTTCATATTTACCTCCCAGTTAAATAATTTTTTCACTGTCTACAATAACTGTCACCGGACCGTCATTGACTATGTTAACCTTCATATTTGCCTGAAATACGCCTGTCTCTGTCTTTATTCCCATAGCCCTGCTCATATTCACAAACTCTTTATACAGCTCATCAGCCTTCTCAGGCTTAGCTGCGCTCATAAAGTTGGGCCTTCTGCCCTTTCTGCAGTCTCCATACAAAGTAAACTGGGAAACCACCAGAAGCTCTCCTCTGACATCCAGTAATGAAAGATTGAGCTTTTCATCCTCGTCTTCAAAAATTCTTAAGTTGAGTACTTTATCAACCATATATTTTACATCTTCCATGGAATCTTTTTCACTGACTCCCAGTAAAACCACAAAACCTGCGTCAATACTTCCTACAACCTTGCCTTCTACTTCAACGCTGCCGCTGCTGACTCTCTGAACTACTGCTCTCATGCTTCCTCCTGTAAATAAAACATACGGATGTGTCCTATCGCTGACTACTGCTTTGATCTGAATACATCCATAACGCCTTCTATTTTTCTGAATTTCCTTATGAGCTTGTTAAGCTGTTCAATATCATTAATCTCAAGTATGAAATTTATTATTGCTACTCTATCCTTTGTTGTTCTTGAATGGAAGGAGTTGATATTTACCTTGCTTTCATCAATAATGGTTGTAATTTCTGCAAGCAAGCCCTTTCTGTCTATTGCTCTCAGCTCTACATCTGCATTATAGGATACCTTAGTCTGTGTGTTCCATTCTACCTCTATGAGCCTTTCAGGCTCTGTAAACAGATCATCTACGTTTGTACAATCTCTTCTATGGACAGATATACCTCTGCCCTTGGTAATATAGCCAATAATATCATCTCCGGGTACCGGGTTGCAGCATTTGGAGAATCTTATCATAACATTTTCAATTCCCTTTACCCTTATACCGGTTGTATTCTGCTTCTTTCTTACCTCCGGCTTTTGTACCTTGCTCTCCAGACTCTCCTCCACAGCCTTTTCATCTGTCTTCTGCAGCTTCCTGTACTCTTCCTTTAGCTTTGATACAACCTGGTTTGTTGACAAGCCGCCATAGCCTACAGATGCATATAAATCATCAATAGAATGCAGACTGTATTTCTTGTATACCATCTCCAGCCATTCAGATTTTAAAAGCTGTGATGCAATAAAGCCCTGTCTTCGGATTTCCTTTTCAATGGACTCCTTACCTTTTTGTATGTTCTCTTCTCTCTTTTCCTTTTTAAACCATTGCTTTATCTTGTTCTTTGCCTGAGAACTCTTTGCAATTTTTAGCCAATCTCTGCTGGGTCCATTAGAATTTGCTGAGGTGATTATTTCAACTATATCACCGTTTTGTAATTTATATTCAAGAGTTACTATTCTTCCGTTAATTTTTGCGCCTACGCATTTATTTCCTATCTGGCTGTGGATTTTATAAGCAAAATCTATAGGTGTAGAATCCATAGGCAGATCCACTACATCTCCCTTGGGTGTAAAAACATACACCTCATCCATGAAAAGATCTATCTTCAATGTTTCAAGGAATTCATGGGTATTGGTTATTTCATTTTGCCATTCAAGCATCTGTCTGAGCCATTTAAGCTTTTCATCAAACTGCTCTGAACTGTTTCTTCCTTCCTTGTACTTCCAGTGCGCTGCAATACCGTATTCTGATATGCGATGCATATCCCAGGTCCTGATCTGTACCTCAAAGGGTTGTCCATCATAGCCGAACAAAGTAGTGTGCAGCGATTGATACATGTTAGGCTTAGGCATGGCAATATAATCCTTAAAACGCCCGGGTATTGGCTTCCAAAGAGTGTGTACTATACCAAGCACTCCATAGCAGTCCTTTACCGAATCCACGATGATTCTGACTGCAGTCAAATCGTAAATCTGCTCAAAGGTCTTATTCTGATAATACATTTTTCTATATATGCTGTAAAAGCTTTTTGGCCTTCCCTCAATATGAGCATCTATCCCTACATCTTTTATCTTTTCCTTAAGGAGCTCTATGACATGGTTTATCTCATCTTCTCTTTCCTTCCTCTTTTTGGCTACTTTTTCAACCAGGTCATAATATCCCTTGGAGTCAAGATAGCGTAGAGCAAGGTCTTCCATCTCCCATTTTATTTTGGAGATACCCAGCCTGTGTGCAATAGGAGCGTATATCTCCATAGTCTCACCGGCTGTCTTTTTCTGTTTATCCTCTTTTCTGTGCTTCAGGGTTCTCATATTGTGAAGTCTGTCTGCCAGCTTAATCAGAATTACACGTATATCCTTTGCCATTGCAATGAACATTTTGCGAAGACTCTCTGCCTGCTGTTCTTCCTTTGTCTTATACTCCAGCTTGCCCATTTTGGTAACTCCGTCTATAAGCATGGCAATTTCTTCTCCAAAAATACTTTTTATATCATCATAGGTATAATTGGTGTCTTCAATTACATCATGTAAAATGCCGGCTGCTATTGTTGTACTGTCCATGCATAAATCAGCTAAAATGCCCGCAACTTCAACAGGATGGACAATATAGTCTTCTCCTGATTCTCTCTTTTGTCCCTCATGAGCCTTGTATGCCAGATCAAATGCCTTTTGAATCAGCTCAAGATCATTTGTGGGGCTGCATTTTTTAGCTTTTTCCAATATCCCCTGAATCATAATAACACCATCTTCAAAATTTTGAGTTGAGTCGTATAAAGAACACATACTGCGAAAAAAGCTGGAATAACCAGCTATTAAAAACAATTTAACATAATTCGTAATTTATTTCAAATAAAATTGTATTAAGTATATGTAAAACCAACTAATACTTAATTATAGAATCTACCTTATAACTCTTTAAGTTATCTCTTCCGTTAAGAAAAGTCAACTCTATAAGGAAGCCTACATGTACTACCTCTCCGCCTAAATTCTCTACCAGCTTGGCTGCTGCACTTATAGTACCGCCGGTAGCCAGCAAGTCGTCTACAAGTGCTACCCTCATGCCTTTTTTTACGGCATCCTTGTGTATTTCCAATACATCAGTACCGTATTCAAGCTGGTATTCATATCTCTCTGTTTCTGCAGGAAGCTTTCCCGGTTTTCTTACTGGTACAAAGCCTATTCCAAGCTCATAGGCTACCGGAGCTCCAAATATAAAGCCTCGTGCCTCAGGTCCTACAATAATGTCAACATCGAGGTCCTTAAGCTGCGCAGCCAGCTGCTTTACAGCGTATTTAAAGGCTTCTCCGTCCTTTACTAATGTGGTAACATCCTTAAAGCTGATTCCTTCCTTCGGGAAGTCTTCTACAACTCTGATAAAATTGTCTAAATTCATGTTAATACCCCCATGTTTAGTTTTTATAGAGAACTCTTCAAAGAAACAGAATTTTTAGTAATAAAGTGTTCTCTCAAATAAAAGTCCCGTTACATCATAATGCATTTTCTTTAAAGGGACTTATATAGTTATCTTGATGTCTTTTATTTTCAACTGAAGCTGCTCTATATCATTCCATAGATTGCATTCCATACTACATATTATATCAACTTTTTTGCCAAATGATAATACATTATTATAGGTTCCTAAATTAAAGCCTATAGCCTTTATTTCATTTACACCGTCGTTCAGTGTCAGAAGCAGATGCTTACTGTCATTTCCTACCGTTCTTGAGGAAATAACCTTTAAGTCTCTATAAACAAAGGCAGGAGCAGGATTGCCTGCGCCATACGGCTCCAGCATCTCCAGCTGCTTAACGGTACTTAGCTTGTAATCTGATGGAGTCAGTCTGTAATCCACCTTCAGTTCCGGAATCAAAGGCTCTCCCTTTAATATTTCATTTGCAACCTCGTTTACTTTTTGTCTGAAAGCATCTATATTTTCTGTACTTAATGTTATCCCGGCAGCAAGCTCATGACCTCCAAATTTTATGAACAGATCGCTGCACCTGTCAAGTGCCTCATAAATATTAAAATTGCTTACACTTCTGGCTGAACCTTTACCTATGCCGTTATCTCTGGATATAAGCACTGCAGGCAAATTGTATCTCTCTACAAGCTTTGAAGCAACAATTCCAATAACTCCCACGTGCCAATCTTTGTCATCCAATACCAGTACTTTTGTGCTTGAGATATCAATATCTCTCTCAATCTTGGTAATAGCTTTTGTCAGAATCTCGCTTTCTATGCTCTGCCTTTCTTTATTATCATTATCAAGCTGCTTGGCTATTTCATATGCCTTTTTATAGTCATCCGTAAGCAGCAGCTCAACACAAAGACTTGCATTGGCAATTCTCCCTGCTGCATTAATCCTTGGAGCAATCATGAATGCAACATTATAAGCTGTAATAGTCTGTTCCTTAAGACCGCATATATCAAGAAGTGCTCTCAGGCCTATATTTTCAGTGTTTTGTAATTTTTCAAGACCATGCTTTACAATTATTCTGTTCTCATCCACCAGATATACAATATCTGCAATAGTGCCTACAGCAACAATGTCCAACATTTCCAGTGCAGTATCCCTGCATCCAAGCTCTGTAGCAAGAGCATCTACAAGCTTGAAGCATACCCCTACCCCTGCAAGCTCCTTAAAGGGATAGCTGCAATCAGCCCGATGAGGATTTATAACACAGTACGCATCCGGCAGCTCCTCTCCGCATTCATGATGGTCAGTAATAATCATGTCAATACCCAGCTCCTTTGCTCTATTGACCACCTCAAGAGAACGTATGCCGCAATCTACCGTTATAATCAGCTCTATACCTTCCTCAGCCAGATTCTCTATGGCTTCTATATTTAATCCATAGCCTTCATCCACCCTGTTTGGTATATAGTATGTAACATCTGCATCCATACTTCTTAAAATCTTAACTGCAATAACCGTAGAAGTTACACCGTCAACATCATAATCTCCGAAAATGCAAATTTTTTGGTTAAGCTCTATGGCTTCAATAATCCTGTCAACAGCCTTTGACATATCCTTCATTTCAAATGGATCTCTGAGCTTCTCAATACCATAGGAAATAAAGTAGCTTGCCTTTTCCAATGTGTCGATATCTCTGTTTACCAGCACTCTTGCAACCAATTCCGAAATTCCAAACTCTTTTACCAGCTCTGGCAATATATTATAATCCTTATTGTAGGAAACCCATTTCTTTTTCATACATTCACCATCTAAAACAAGTCTTTGCTATAACCTTACGTATTTCATATTCAATGAGTTTTAGTCAACACACTTTAAAGCTCAAATAAATTACCGCCAAAAGTTTGTAAACTATTTAAGAGAAACAACTGGGTATTTCCAGTTATGAAGTTGTTTCTTTATATGTGCCTAAGAAATACTATATATTTTTTTAGCCTTAAGTTCAACTATTATTTATGAGTCAAGTACAAAAGGTAACAGCCTCATGACTGTTACCTTTATGAGCATGTATTTTGCTATTGGAGCGCTTCTCCTACCTTTCCTTTGCCCTTCAAGGCTATCCATACGGGGCTTGCAATGAAAATAGTTGAGTAAGAGCCGCTTATGATACCAACCATTAAAGGTAAAGAGAACTCTCTTAAGGATGGTACTCCAAGTATAAATATAACTACAATCGTAATTAATGTTGTCAGTGATGTGTTTATAGTTCTTGCCAGTGTCTGGCTTACGCTGGTATTAATTACTTCTGACGTGCTCATCTTTTTTCCGAACTTAATATTTTCCCTGACCTTATCGAATATAACTATTGTATCGTTTATAGAATATCCTACTATAGTAAGTATGGCAGCTATAAAAGATGAGTTAACAGGTATTTGAAGCACTGCAAAAACTGCAACCATCATCAATACATCATGGAAAAGCGATGCAATAGCTGCAATTCCAAATCGCCACTCGAATCTTATTGATACATAAAGCAGTATGCCTACCATTGCAAGGAGTAAAGCTATTAAAGCCTGCTGCTTAAGCTCATCACCGATAGCGGGTCCAATAACATCGAACTGCATGTTTGTAGCATCTATTCCGAACATTCCCTTAAATGAGCTTATAAGATCAGTCTGTGTCTGTTCATCTAATGCAAGCTTAGTTCTGATTAATGCTATTTCATTATCATTTCCGGCATATGTAACAATGGCTTCCTTATCAAATCCCGCCGCTATACTTCTAACATCTTCAATATCAAAATCTTTACCTATATTCGCCTGTATTGATGTTCCACCAGTAAAGTCTATGCCAAGATTGAGGCCTCCATTTATTATCAAGAAAATCAAGCCTATCAGCAGCGCAATACCGGAAATGGAAAACCATACATATTTAAACTTCATAAAATCATATATTCTCATTTGGCTTCCCTCCTATGCACCGTACAGTTTTGTGTTCTTTATTAGGTTGCTTCCGACAAGCAGCTTAATCAGATATCTTGACAATACTATTGAAGTAAACATACTTGCTGCAATACCTATTGACAAGGTAACTGCAAAGCCCTTTAAC
Organism: Bacillota bacterium; assembly: GCA_049322695.1. Taxonomy (GTDB): domain Bacteria; phylum Bacillota; class Clostridia; order Lutisporales; family Lutisporaceae; genus CALGKJ01. Next base: position 70,861 of record JBMORW010000013.1, read on the forward strand.
GGTCCGGTACCAAAATAGAACAATATACCTGCAGCAATCAAAGTAGTGATATTGGAATCTACTATTGTCAAGAAGGCTCTTCTGAAGCCTGCATCTATAGAAGCCCTCAGAGTTTTACCAAGCTTAAGCTCATCTTTCATTCTCTCATATATGATTACATTGGCATCCACTGCCATACCAACAGATAATATAATACCTGCTATACCGGGAAGTGTCAATGTTGCCTTAAAATAAGCCAATGCACCTAATGTAATTACCATATACAACAACAATGATAAATCTGCTATTAAGCCTGGAATTCTATAATATGCGACCATAAAGAGCATTACAAGTCCAATACCGATAAGTCCTGCTGTTATGGTTCTGCTGTATGCATCAGCACCAAGCTGAGGACCAACAGCTGTCTTTGACAGTATAGCCATTTCAACCGGAAGGGCTCCTGCCTGTATCAGTGTAGCTAATTGTTTTGCTTCTTCCATGTCGCCGATATTTGTTATAACTGCATTACCATCTTCTATAGGTGAATTAACTATCGGGTCTGATATTACAATTTCATCAAGATATATGATGATTTTCTTACCGACATTTTCAGTAGTAGCCTTAGCAAACTTCTTAATACCCTCAGGTGAAAGCTTCAGGCTGACTTCGGGGTTGTTAACTCCTGTAGCACCGGAGAACACAACCTCTGCACCCTTGATATCTTCTCCTGTCAATACTACATTGCCTGCTTCATCCTTGAACTCCAGCTTAGCAGTTTTGCCTATGATTTCCATTGCCTGCTGCGGATCCTTTATATCAGGAAGCAGTATTTCTATTCTTCTCTCACCTACTCTTACTATCGTAGGTTCTGTTACACCCAAAGTATCAATACGATTGCTGAGTGTTTCTTTAGCTCTGTTCATTTTTTCATCAGTAACAGGGTCGTTTGGACTATCCTTTGCCTCCAAGAGTACAGTGACTCCGCCTCTTAGATCAAGTCCCTGCTTTATAAGGTTCTTCGCTGGTACAATATCAAACTTGCCCAAATCTAACCCGAAAAAGGTCAGGTAGGCCAAAAATGAAATCAAAGCTACCAAAAGAAGAAACAAGAGTAAGTTTTTTGAATTCATTTGTCTATTCCCCCTTTTTTTGTTCACAATGGTTATTATATTACTTTTAATTTTTTTAGTCAACTTGCATAATTCTAGCATTTTCCAGTAAACCAGACGGGTTGTCTCCCATTATTCTTGCCACTGTATACAATTTTATACACTGCCTTATTCTAAGTATTCTCTTGAAAGCCTGTAATAGCCCTCGGCAGATTTTTTTATAGCTTCTGCTTCCTCAGCTGAGAGCTCTCTTATCACCTTGGCGGGACTACCGATTATCAGTGAATTATCAGGTATCGTTTTTCCTGAGGTAACCAGAGAATTTGCCCCTACTATGCAGTTTTTGCCTATAACAGCTCCGTCCAGTATGGTTGAGCCCATTCCTATTATACAGTTGCTGCCTATGGTACAGCCATGTACTATGGCATTATGACCGACTGTCACATTTTCACCAATGGACGTCGGATGATTGTGATCACAATGTACAACGACTCCATCCTGAATATTTGTATTCTTACCGACACGTATTTCATTGACATCAGCACGCAGTACTGTATTAAACCATATACTACAGCCCTCTTCCACGACACATTTTCCGATTATTGTACAGTTTTGCGCTAAAAAAACACTATCTGAAATCTCAGGCTTGATACCCTTGTATGACAATATCATACTATTCCTCCTATTTGCAATATTTACAACAGATATAGAGAACGCACTGAGATAATAATAACCGCAGTGCGTTCTCTATATTCAAAGCACATATAATACTTCTTTATATTCTTTGCGCTGCTTTATGCAGCTTCAGCAAAATATCCGGAATAAATCACAATATATTCCGGAGAAGATTCCAAATTATAATAAAGAGCTTTTATTTGTTGAAGCCTTATGTACTCTAGTATTTTCTACATTTTCACACTTTTGGTTAGCAACTGTGCATGAAGTTTTGCATGCTGACTGGCATGAATTCTGGCACTCGCCGCAGCCGCCGTTTAATGAGCTTTCACAAAGTGTTTTGCTGTTAATTGTTTTGATATGCTTCACTAGTCTCCACCTCCACGACATTTTCTATAGAATTATACCATATAAAAAAGAAACTGTAAAACTAAAAATTAGCTTTACAGCGCCTTATGAAGCTGTATGTTTAGATTAGTAAAACATTCATTAACTCAGGTTAACCCCTATTACGCCTCCAATGAGACCTACTGAGCTGCCCATTAGCATTTTTACAATAAAGTATTTATCAAGTATGAACTGCTGTCCAAAGGCTATGCTTATCGGCACAAGTAAAAGTACAAAAATCAGGCCCAACGCAAGCCCAAACAACCAACCCTTTTTCTTTAGTCTTTTTCCTCCATATATGCCTGAAACAGCAATGCTTATGATTACAATGGTTTGAGTTATCTTTGACATCGAAGCATCGGACATGGTTGTATATGAGAGTATGAACGCATATACAATTATTGCTGCCAGTGATAATACCAGACAAAGCGCAATGGACTTTAGCATTACTATGTATATATTGTCAGCTGGAATATCTTGTGTAGAGCTTCTGAAATCCTTATAGCTTTTCAAACTATAACCTCCTCTTCTACATGATAACAGAGATAGCCTAGCCTGCCTGCAAAGGATATACGCCTGCTTTATCGGCTCGACTATGTCTGTTATATATTTATTCATGTACCTTTACATATAGAAGAGTATAAAAAACAAAAGTAACTTGATATCAAGTTACTTTTCTTCAGAAGTTGATACTGTTTTACCAACAGCCCATCTTGCAATTTTAAGTTTGACTCTGTCAGCTCCCACTTCAATGGTAAGCTCATCCTCTTTGGCATTTATTATCTTACCGTAAATGCCGCCGATTGTTACTATTTCATCGCCTTCCTTAACACTGCTTCTCATTTTCTGAGTTTCTTTTTCTCTCTTTTGCTGTGGTCTAATTAATAGAAAATAGAAAACTCCAATTAGCAGTACATATGGCAATAATGCATATATCTGTTCCAAAATATTCCCTCCTTCCGAAAAAGTTAAATGTATACGTTTGATTATTCAATATAATAATTGAAAATCCTGCTTGCCAGCAACAAATTTTCTAGAATGTGCTGTCATAACCATATTTGTTGAAAAAATCCTTCTTATAATCCAACAGTCTGTCTTCTGAAATAGCTTTTCTTATGTTTGTCATTAGATTTTGCAAAAACCTCAGATTATGTATGGATGTAAGCCTGCCTCCCAAAATCTCACCGGCCTTTATCAGGTGTCTGATATATGCTCTTGAGAAATTCTTGCAGGCATAGCAGTCACATTCCTCGTCCATTGGGAGAAAGTCCTCGCTGTATTCTGCATTTCTGACAACCAGCTTACCTTTAGAGGTCATTACCGTGCCATTTCTTGCAATTCTGGTGGGCAAGACACAGTCGAACATATCAATACCCCTTATGGCTCCATCTATGAGACAGTCAGGACTGCCTACACCCATAAGATACCTTGGCTTATCCTTAGGCAGCTCAGGAACTGTATATTCCAGCACTTCATTCATTACATCCTTTGGCTCACCGACGCTTAAGCCACCTACTGCATAACCTGGCAGCTCCACCTCTACAGTTCTTCTGGCACTTTCTATTCTGAGATTCTTAAAGGTGCTGCCCTGTACTATACCGAAAAGAGCTTGCTTTTCAGTGTTTTTGTGAGCTTCCTTACACCTTTTCAGCCACCTTATGGTTCTCTCCATTGACTTTTGCGCATAATCCTCTTCGCAGGGATAAGGTGTACATTCATCAAAGGCCATTATTATATCTGCACCCAATGAATTCTCAATTTCCATAACGTATTCGGGAGTAAAAAAGTGCTTTGAGCCGTCAAGATGAGACTTAAACTCCACGCCCTCTTCTCTTATCTTTCTCAATTCATTTAGACTGAATACCTGGAAGCCGCCGCTGTCGGTAAGTATAGGTCTGTCCCAGTTCATAAAGCCATGCAAGCCCCCTGCCTTTTCTACAAGCTTATGCCCGGGCCTGATATATAAATGGTATGTATTACTTAAAATTATCTGTGCACCTATTTCTTTTAGCTCCATTGGAGACATGGCCTTTACTGTGGCCTGAGTCCCGACAGGCATAAAAACAGGTGTATCTATTACTCCATGAGGTGTATACAGTCTGCCCAGTCTGGCTCCGCTCTGCTTACACTCCTTTATCAGTTCGTATCTGATTGACAAAACAATTACCTCCAAGTTTTGTGTTATTCTAACGTTTGTTTGTACTTATAGTCACCTTTTCAATAACTCCATCCTGCATCTTCACTATTCTAAAATAGGCATTGGCCACATAAAACTCTGCTCCCTCATAAAGCTTGCTGCCGGATGAAGCTGCAAGGTTGCTCAATACTCCACCTATAGTGTTTCCCAGATGATCCGGAATATAAAGATGCATCAGTTCATTTACCGTCTCAATTGAAGTTGCAGCCGATAAAATAGGATTTCTGTCAAGTGTATTGCCAAGCTTTTCCACAAACAAAAACTTTCTTATTGCAAATATTGCTGCAACTGCTGCTATACCTATAATAAAGTCCAGCATTCCTTCGTTATATATAAGCAGCTTTCTGGCCACTGCATAAAGCAGTACTTCCACAACACTGCTTGGTGAATGGAATACAAGCATTGATACAAGCTCTACTCCTACAACCATTAACAATACATGACCCAAGAACTTTTGGAATACATCGTAGGTATCATAGGGATTAGTTGTATAAATGAGAATAAGATACCTTATAAGATCGACCATTCCGATAATTACTGAAATAACGATAAATAATGCAAGTACGTACTCAAGATAAAAAGCACCCTTCCTAATTGCATGCTTCAGTCTGTCGTTCAGCATTGACCATCCCCCTATAATCAAATTTAAATTATCAGCATTGCATCTCCAAAACTAAAAAACCTGTATCTCTCCTTCACAGCTTCATTGTATGCTCTGAGTATAAAATCCCTTCCTGCAAGGGCACTGACCAGCATCAATAAAGTAGATTCAGGCAAATGAAAATTGGTAATGAGAGCATCTGTTATTTTGAAGCTGTATCCGGGATATATGAATATATCGGTCCATCCACTGCTCTCCCCGACTTTGCCATAAGAATCCGCAACAGATTCCAGGGTTCTTGTAGATGTTGTTCCAACACATACAATCCGCCCTCCAGACTCCCGTGTTCTATTGATTATTTCAGCATCTTGCGCTTCAATGTTATAGAACTCACTGTGCATAATGTGTTCCTCAATCACATCTGCCTTAACGGGTCTGAAGGTACCCAGCCCTACATGCAGGGTTACATATGCTATGTTTATCCCCTTTTCCCTCAGCTTGCTCATAAGCTCTCCGGTAAAATGCAGTCCTGCAGTAGGAGCGGCAGCTGAGCCTTCATGCTTTGAATAGACTGTCTGATATCGTTCCTTATCCACCAGCGACTTTTTTATATAAGGAGGTAAAGGCATATTCCCAAGCCTGTCAAGTATCTCTTCAAATACACCTTCGTAGTAGAATCTTACTATACGATTGCCATCAGCTGCTATCTCAAGCACCTCGGCTTCCAGTTCACCGTTTCCAAATACGAACCTTGCACCCGGCTTTGCCTTTTTACCGGGCTTTAGGATAACCTCCCAGGTATTAATATCCTTCCTGACCAGCAGCAGGAACTCAATATTGCTTCCCGTATCCTTCTTTATACCGAAAAGTCTTGCTGGTATTACTCTTGTATTATTTAGAACGAGACAATCTCCTTCTCTAAGATAATCTATTATATCTCTGAAGGATTTATGCTCTATTGTCTGACTTTGCCTGTTCAAAACAAGAAGCCTGGAGGAATCTCTCTGCGCAAGGGGTTCTTGTGCTATAAGCTCCTCAGGCAAATCATAATAAAAGTCCTTTAAATTCATGCTTTGCCCTCTTTCTACTGTACTTTTGCTCCTGTAAAATAATGCTCTAATATCTGTATATAATTGAAGCCTGCTTCAGCCATACCCTTTGCTCCATATTGGGATAAGCCCAAACCATGCCCATAGCCCCTGCCTCTGAAGGTGTACATGTATGGCACGATATTATAGGTGGCCGTTAAAGTACTTGATTTTACATGAGCTTTATTGGTTGGCTCATTGAGCTTTCCTACACCGCCGGCTGATTTCACATACATATTGGATAGCTTATTAATTACTGCCGATGTATTAGTACTGCTTTTGATATATACATCAGCATCAGATTGCACTGTAAACCAGGTGCTTTTCAGGTCACTATACCCTAAGACAGTCCTTATGCCCTCTTTTTCATAGGTTTTTTCACCTTTGGTTCCTATTATCTTAAGAGATAATACTCGTCCGTTTTCACTGTAGCTTAAGGGAATAATATCAAGTATATCTCCAATATCCACATTCTTAGCAGCCAGCTTTGCCTTTATTTCGTCTTTATTCAATGGCTTTTCCCAGTTGGAATGAGGACTCACCTCGTAGCTATCATCAACAGCTCTCAAATAAGGCACCGCTGCTGACCAATAATTCTCACTGTTCTCTGTTCTGCCTCCGCTGGTAGATGAAAAATACGCTGTAATTATTTTGCCGTTATAAACAACAACCTTACCCTTTGTTTCATCTACTGCTTTATTAGTGTTCACATTTTCTCCGCTGTATCCCATGTAAACCTGACAGTGCTGTGTATTACACAGGTCAAAGCCATGTGAAGAATGTCTGTTGATACTGTTTACGGCATAGCACCTTGCTGCCACAGCCTGTGCCTTCAATGCTTCAACATGCCAGGATGCAGGCATTTCCTTGGGCACAACTCCATATAAGTACTCATCCAAAGTCAGTTCGTTATATACATTTATATCACTGTCAGCTAATCTGGCAAAATAGATGCTTCCTCTATATTTTGATACGCCAAGCTCAATAAGCTTCTGAGTGTTTTCTTTTGAAATCGCACTAACCCTTATGTGCTGTTCTCCGTTCAGCACGAACAATACCTTCCCTGTAACAGGGTCCAGCAGCTGAACTCTTCTGATATCAGGCCTGATTATATAGTAGTTATGACCTCCCAGCTCGTTTTTCAGTACTTCAATTTGCTGCTGACAGTTGCTCTCCTCGGGAAAAAGCTGAGTCCAAACCTTCCAACCTCCCTCATAAGCAATAAAAACGCTAGGTGCTATTGATTCTGCCTGTGCTGCAAGCTGTTTTGCCTCTTCCAGAGTAGCAAAAGCTTCCCCAATCTGAATGTGATAAGGTCCTATCAATTCACCGTCATAGGTGGCTGCTCTAACATAATTGATTTCGGCAGCTATTCCGTCCTTAACAATATAATAAGCATCCTTTCTGATCTTTATACCGGTTACATCCATAAAGCTCAAAATGTTGATATATGCACCGTTTTCAAGTACCTCCACTGTTATTCCGCTATCACTCTTCAAAGTAAAATTGTTAATGGCAGTACTGCCATAGTTTAAGCCGACCCTTATTTTCTCAGGTACTGTGTAATCGGCTTGTACAACAATGCTATTTAAAAAAACGGCTGCAGTAAACAGTACGGCAAACAAAACTATGAACGTTTTTGCTCTTCTTTCCACATGCATTGCGAAATCCTCCCTGATATAAAAAAACATAATATATGAACAGTTGTTACAGAGAAACAACTATTCATATATTATACTACATAATCTGCAATCTATAAATCCTTCAATCTGCTTATTTTTCAACTTTTTTAGCTTTTTCGACATATCTTTCCTTTTCACTATATATGCAGCCGCAGTAAGATTGTCTATATAACTCAAGCTCCTTTGATTTTTTTACTCCCTGTTTAAAGCCTGTTCTAAAATCCTCATAGATAAACTCAACACCATATTTTTTTCCGGCCTCTTCACCGATTTTCCTGATTAAGTCGTGCTTTTGAAAGGGGCTCACCAGCAGTGTAGAAGTAAATGCATCAAAGTTACCCTTCCTGGCAACAGATGCTGCTCTTTCCATACGACCCGCGTAGCACATCATACATCTTTGGCTTTCTCTGAAGGCAGCGTTTCTAAGGAAATCTTCCAGCTTGTACTCGTCTATCACTATCATTCTGAAGCCTGATTTCTCAGCAAACTCCTTTGCTGTTTGCATTCTCTGCCTATACTCGGTATAAGGATGTATGTTTGGATTATAAAAAAGCCCTGTTACTTCGTATCTATTCTTCAGTTCCTCATACGGATACACCGCGCATGGGCCACAGCACATATGCAGCAGCAGTTTCATATTATCACTCCCAGTTTAAACCTCTTCTATACCAAAATGCTTATATGCAAGCTTTGTAGCTATCCTTCCCCTTGGCGTCCTGTTTATAAAGCCGATTTGAAGCAGATAGGGCTCGTAAACATCTTCTATTGTACCGCTGTCTTCACCTATTGATGCTGCCAGCGTATCCAATCCTACCGGTCCTCCTGCAAACTTCTGCATTATAGTAAGCATCATCTTTTTGTCTATTTCATCCAGTCCTATCTCATCTATCTCTAATAGCTTCAGTGCTCTGTCTGCCGTCAATTTGTCTATTACGCCCTCAGCCTTGACCTGAGCAAAATCTCTTATTCTTTTCAATAGTCTGTTTGCTATTCTTGGAGTACCTCTTGATCGTCTCGCTATCTCCATGGCACCATCCACGTCAATATGTATGTTAAGCTTTTTGGCAGATTGCTTAACTATTTGAAACAGCTCTTCATGATCATAATAGTTCAGTCTGCATATTACTCCAAATCTGTCTCTGAGGGGTGATGTAAGCATACCTGCTCTTGTAGTAGCGCCTATCATGGTAAACTTCGGGAGATCAAGTCTTATGGAACGAGCGCTGGGTCCTTTTCCGATTATTATGTCCAGTACATAATCCTCCATGGCAGGATATAGGATTTCTTCCACACTCCTGTTTAGCCTGTGTATCTCATCTATAAACAACACATCATTGTTATCAAGATTGGTAAGTATGGCCGCCAAGTCCCCCTGCTTTTCTATTGCTGGACCGGAGGTTATTCTTATATTCACTCCCAGCTCATTGGAAATTATATTAGCCAAAGTCGTCTTACCCAGCCCTGGAGGCCCATACAGAAGTACATGGTCCAGCTGTTCATTTCTTTGCTTGGCTGCCTTTATGAATATATCGATCTTTTCCTTTGTGGCTGTCTGACCTATATATTCATCGAAGTTTTTCGGTCTCAGACTCATATCTGACTCAAAATCCTCATTCATAAGCTTTGGAGTTATTAATCTGTCTTCCATGTTATATCCTCACTTTGTTCAATGATAGCATCAGCTGTTTAAAGAGACAGCTGTTTAAGCGCATCCTTTATCAGCAAGTCAATTGGTCTGTCTGTATCCTTAAGTCTTGCCACTGCATTAGCAGCTTCGCTATAATTATAGCCTAAAGACATTAAAGCTTCAATCACCTGTGATGCGTCCTCCTGAGGTGCAGTCATGTCTGAAACGGAAATAGCCGCGTCAGTATCTATCTTATCCTTTAGCTCCAGTATTATTCTCTCAGCAATTTTTCTGCCTATGCCTGGAGCTTTCACTAGCATACCAATGTTTTTGGATATTATGGCACCTGCCAGTTCATGGCTCTTGTGCTGTGACAACAGCGAAACAGCTGCCTTGGGACCTACCCCTGATACTGATATTAACTGTTTGAAAAGCCTTAACTCCTCATATGCAGTAAATCCGTACAAAATAAGGTCATCCTCCTTTACCAGCAGGTGTGTAAGCATTTTTACATCATTTCCTGGCTTGATGGCCTTTAAGGAGTTTTGTGATGAATAAATCCTGTAGCCTATGCCATTAATATCTACCACAGCGTAATCCTCAGATATATATTCCAGCTTGCCTCTCATATATTCGTACATATTTACTCTCCTTTACAATCTGAACAAATCTGCAAAATTGGATGAATTTCCGTGGCAAATAGCAACAGCCAGCGCATCAGCCACATCATCCGGCTTAGGTACCTGCCGAAGATTGAGAAGCAGCTTTACCATCTGCTGCATCTGTTTCTTTTCTGCTCTTCCATAGCCCACAATAGCCTGCTTTACCTGCAGTGGAGTATATTCATATACAGGAATGTCATGATTTGAGGCGGCAACGATGGCTACTCCCCTCGCATGTCCCACAGTCAGTGCAGTTTTGATATTTTTGTTGAAAAATAACTCTTCAACAGCAAATACATCCGGCCTATATCTCTCCAATAAAATGGAAAGCTCAATGTAAATATGCTTCAGTCGAGCCGACATGGATGTGTTGGCATCTGTGGTAATAGCACCATAAGCTATGACAGTAAACTTACTTGCCTCGAACTTCAAAATCCCGTATCCCAGTATAGCTATGCCCGGGTCGATACCTATAATTATCACAAAGCTGTCCCCCTATACAAACATATATTCGCTATACTTACTATATCGTTTTTGTAAAAAAAAATAAAGCAGAATTTCTGCTTTATTTTCAATCACTAAACCCTTCCAGCTTTAGATTCAGTTCATCCTCGGTATCTGCTATTATACCGTTCTGTAATGCCTTTTGATCAGCCGGTGTCAATATATCAATACTTATGTCTGTGGTCTTTTTAAGTATCCGCTCACCTTCTTCATTATAAACAAACACTCCTATATAGCCGTTATTTACTCCAAGAATAAAGTGCTTTGGACAATATGTTTCCAGCTCCCTTTCAAACAAAACCTCCTCAGAAGTAAAATCCTTTATACTCCAAGGCAGATATCTTAATGAAAGCTCCTGCTTGTTAAGCCTAACCTCGTCAGTACTTGGTAAAGTGCTCTTTTCTATAGTATGTCCGCAGCGTTTATATATTGTCTTAAAGATAAAATCAGTATCTATTCTGATAATATCATCATCCAGTCTGCTGAATAATGCATTTGCATTATCAATAACTTCTATTTCAGTATCTGATGAAGGATTTGGAGTCAGCTTTGGATCCAATAGACTGTCCGGCAGCTTGTATCCTGTCTGATTATTCTCCTTAGGCAAGGTAACCTCCCCTGTACTGTCGGAATTAAGATAATAACCTACACCAAAGGAAGCAGCTATAAAAATGAAAAACAGTAAGAATATTATCCTTCTTCTTCTTTTTTTTCTTTTATCCTCAAACATGCTTTTCCCTCCAAAATGCTTTGTGGTTATTGAAACCAAACAAAAGCTTGAGTCACAAAATCATACAATGTACAATATAACTCTTCTGGAGGGTATTATTTCCAATATTCAAAATTTTATGCAAAAAACATTATTTAAGTCTGTCTTTCAGTTTAAAGTTTTTGCATTCTTCCCCTGTCGCCTCTTTTACAGCAGCACTCGGCAGCTTTGCAGTCTTGAATCCAAACAGCTTACAGCCTCTGGGGAAGCCATTGTCCCACGTAATGTAAAAATGCTTGCATTTCAAACAACTATTCCTCTCGCCTTCCATACAGTACCTCTAATAAGTAAAAAGAATATCAAAAAAGAGTGGCGCTCAGTCACACTCTTAGCAGCTGTTTATTATCATACTATTTGTACGTCTCTAAAATCTGTAGCAGATACATACAAATCTGATACTTCCACATTATCATCATCCATACTGATAATAAAATTGTTTTTTGTGCCATTTATAGTTTCTACATGAAGCAGATAATTCTCCACGTCAACCAGTTCATCCATTTTAAAGATATTATTCAGATTTCTGCCTGTAATAACCTTCTCATATGTGTTTTTATCCATAGTACTGCCTCCAAAATATTATTCAGGCATATTATACAACAAAACTCAGTCAATTATTCACTGCATTCTGAAAGTCTATTAAGATTATTTACCTGGTCATTAATTCTAATAAGCTCTTCCGAAAGCTTCTTTAGCAGCTGGTTAATCTCATGAGCAAAGCTTTCACTGCTGTCTGCCAGCTTTTGAACTTCATTGGCAACTACAGTAAACCCCTTGCCATGCTCACCTGATCTGGCTGCCTCTATATTGGCATTAATGCCTAATATTTTTGTCTGCTTAGCTATTTTATTGACATCCTGTACAATCTTATCACTAGTAGCAATATAAGAGCCGGAAGCCGCGGTAGACTTTTTGAGATTGGTACATACCTCATGTATGGTCTCAATCTGAGTATTAAGCTTTTCCAGCATCTCTATATCCTTTTCAACCATTGCCATTATGAGTCTAGCGCCTTTCGAATTGATTATCGTGCATTTACTGCTGTACTTATTTGAAAGTGATTCTGTTACATCCTTATTTCCTGTGGCTTCTATTATCAGATCAACATCAAATGAAGCAATTTCATCTAATGACTTAAGGTGCTTTATACCAAGCTGTTTTGCCAGTGCTACCCCTGGTGCATTCTCATTCACTTCAGCAACAGCAGAGATATTCAGACCATTAATCTCTGATAATGATTTAACTATACTTGTACCGCCTTTTCCTGCACCAACTACTATTATATTCATAATTTCACCCCTAATACTATAACGTAAAAAGATTATATCAAATTCACAGACATTTTTAAACAATATTTTGTTTTTACTAATAATTATTTAAAACACAAAGAAAGCAAGCTATCGCTTGCTTTCAATATATGAACCAACCGGCAATCAGCAGTCTTGGCTGCACCGATCGGCTATTGCTTTTGTGCTGCAGTATTTTGCGGAATCCTTCTTACTACTGGTGACATAAAGTATAAGAACTTAGCTGACACATAGGTTATTCCGTTTATTAAGTGAAGAGTGAAAATGCCGAGGAAAAAGCCTATAGCCATACAAATAAGCGATTCCTGGAAGGGTGTAATGTTAAAGCCGAGATATACAGATGGGCTATTATAGGCAATATAAAACTCATTACCAAAATACTCAATGAAAATCTGATATAAAAATGGCGCACTAAAAAGAGCCAGACTAGTTGATATAAGAGATACACATACAGTGAATGAAAAAATACCCAATGCAAACTTCAAAAACAAATAAATCATATTTTTCCAATTATCAGGGTTACCTATCTCCAAAAAGAATCTTTTGACAGGACCAACGTTCATATTGCTGCTATTCAACGGCTCATCAATATGTATTCCAAGCATAACTTCAGCCATTCTTCTCTCAAAGGTCATCAATCCTTTTGCAGACCAAATCATGAACATCAATATTGGAAAGCCGACAAATATTACTGCAAGTCCCACACCCAGCGAAAGACCTGTAGTCAGATATACAAAATAGAATATTCCCAAAGGAAAAGATAATAGCAGATATAATATATTGATATAAGTCTGCTTGTTTATTGCGACTTCGAAAAACCTCCCCAAAGCACTTTGTGATTTATACATTTTAAAACCTCCCGCTCGTTTCTTCATAGTTATATACGGAAATAAAAGCAAAATGTCTTCAATATTTAAAAAATAAAATGCCCCAGTATAAAAATACTGAAGCATTCCATATATGAAGGGGGCTAATAAGCGTCAATTAACAGATAACAAATAACAGAAATAGCCTCCAGCTGGTAGCCGAAAATACACAGCAACTTCTATTTACGTTTATTCCTTGTTTTAACATCAAATATAACAGCAAGTGCAAGAACTATTCCTCTTATAATATACTGATATGATATACCCACTCCCATAAGGTTCATACCGTTAGTCAAAGATGCCATTACCAATGCACCGATTATTGAGCCTGTTATCTTGCCGACACCGCCTGCTGCCGAAACACCGCCTACATATGCAGCTGCAATGGCGTCCAGCTCAAACAATGTTCCTGCTGTTGTAGTTGCAGACTGCAGACGTGAGGTATAGAGTATTCCCGACAGTGCAGCCAGCATACCCATGGAGCTGAATACCACATAAGTGATTTTACTGACATTTATACCGCTCAATTTGGCTGCTTCAGGGTTTCCTCCTACTGCATAGATATGTCTTCCTAAAGTAGTTTTGGATGTAATAAAGTTATAAATCATAACAACAATAATAACTATGACAATAGTCCAGGAAAGCCCGTTATAACCAGCCAATATCCAGGTTATATATGCTATAACAAGTGCTATAAAAATCAATTTTGCAATAAACATGTTAGTAGATAATACTTCAAAGTTATATTTTTGCTTGTTCCTTCTATTATTTAATTCTCCCCAGATATACAATCCTATAGCAAGCGCTCCTATAATCAATGTGAGCAGATGTATTCCCTGCAATTTTGCAATATCAGGTATAAAGCCGTTGCCTATGGCATTAAATGCCTTGTTGGGGATTATTATGGTTCCTGTGCCTTCTGTAACAAGCAGCAGTGCTCCTCTAAAAATCAGCATACCTGCAAGTGAAGCCACAAACGAAGGTATACCCATTCGAGCAACAAGAAATCCGTTTAGCAGACCTACCAATATACCTAAAACAAGTATGACAAGTATAGTAGCAAAAACAGGGAATCCAAGCTTTGTAAGCAAAATTGCCGCTACCGCGCCTAAAAAACCAGCAACAAAGCCTACTGATAAATCTATATGTCTTATTACTATAACAAGCGTCATACCAACTGCCAGTACGGCAATATAACCTGTCTGATTAATAAGATTGCTTATATTTCTGGATGATATAAATAAGCCGTTGGTTGTCAATGTAAAGGTAAGCATTATAGCCACAAGAGCTATATACATACCGTATTCGCGTATATTCTGCTTAATTAAGCGTTGTGCCTCTTTAATAAAATTCATAACCAAGCCTCCTATTTTGAATGTAAAGTTGGTCTACCCGACTTTACAGCAATAAACTGGCGACAATAAATCAAGTCTCAGGCAATGACCCTAGACAGACACAGCTTTATTTTCGCACTATTTTGAATGTAAGTTGGTCTGCCCGACTTTACAGATGCACTAATTTGTCGCCAGCTTCATGATTTTTTCCTGTGTGGCCTCAGCGCATGATAGTTCACCTGTTATTTTGCCTTCTGATACAACGTAAACTCTGTCACTCATGCCTAACACTTCAGGCAGCTCAGAAGAAATCATGATTATGCTCATACCCTGTCTGACCAGTTCATTCATAATTGTATATATTTCATATTTTGCACCTACATCGATTCCTCTTGTGGGCTCATCCAAAATAAGTATATTGGGTTTAACAAAAAGCCATTTTCCAAGTGATACCTTCTGTTGATTACCGCCGCTCAGATTACCGACTTTTTGTTCTATGCTCGGTGCTTTGATATTTAGTGATTCCTTATACTCATTTGCAACCTTTACTTCTTCATTTTCATTTATTACGCCCTGCTTTGCCAGTGCTTTCAGATTGGCCACTGTAATATTCTGTTTTATATCGTCTATAAGAATCAGTCCATTTCCCTTTCTGTCTTCAGTAACATATGCAATGCCTTCTTTTATTGCCTCACTTGGACTTTTCAGATTCTTCTTTTTACCGTTTATTATTAAATCACCGCTTACTTTGTACCCGCAGGAATTACCGAATATACTCAAAGCAAGCTCAGTTCTCCCTGCCCCCATTAAGCCAGCAACTCCGACAATTTCACCCTTTTTCACATGGAAGTCTATTGATTTCAGTATATCTCTGCCTGCTATCGGGTCATATGCGCTCCATTTTTTTACCTCAAATACTATGTCCTTGTAATTCGCTGCTTCTCTTTTGGGGTATATATTATCTATTTCTCTTCCCACCATATGCTTTATTATAGTATTCTCCTGTATTTCACCCTTTGCTGAACTCAGAGAGCATATGGTTTGCCCATCCCGAAGTACAGTAACAGTGTCAGCTATAGATATAACTTCTTTAAGCTTGTGTGATATCATAATAGATGTTACTCCATGCTGTTTAAGTTCTCTTAAAAGCTTAAGCAGATTTTCACTATCATCTTCATTTAGTGCTGCTGTCGGTTCATCCAGTATCAACAGCTTAACGTCTTTACTCAGCGCTTTAGCTATTTCAACAAGCTGCTGTTTGCCTACCCCCAGATCCTTAACCTTCGCAGAAGGATTAACATTCAGTTTGACCTTTTTCAACATCTCCCCTGCTCTTGATATTGTTTCATTCCAATCAATAAGTCTTCCTTTTTTTATTTCATGTCCCAAAAAAATGTTCTCATATACAGTCATTTCAGGGACTAAAGCTAACTCCTGATAGATTATGGCTATACCTGCCCTTTCACTGTCACTAATGCCTGCAAACCTTTGAATTTCACCGCTAAATACTATATCCCCGGAATATTCTCCATGAGGATACACTCCGCTCAGTACCTTCATAAGAGTAGATTTTCCCGCCCCGTTTTCACCAACAAGGCAGTGTATTTCTCCTTCTTCTACTCTGAAGTTAACGTTATCCAAAGCTTTTACCCCTGGAAACTGCTTGGAGATATTTCTCATTTCCAATAGATATTTGTTCATGGGATTATTCACTCCTCCAGCTTCATAATAAATCACAATAAATTTCAATAATGTAATAATGATTTAACCAAATTGAACACACTTATCATAATTAATGAATTAGTCAAAGTGTGTTCAATAAATCACTATATTATATTGAAATCAGAATACTTTACTTGAGACCTGTGAAATCAGTTGCAGGATAGTATCCTGAGTCTATTAAAGCTGCCTTTACGTTATCATTCTTAACAACTATAACTTCTGTTTGTTTAGCTTTAACATCTATTTTGCCGTTATTGTAGGAGCCTGTAGTTTGCGGTTGTTTTCCTCCCAATAAAGCTACTGCCATTTCTATTGAATCCTTAACCAACGTACGTACATCCTTAAATACTGTCATTGATTGCTTTCCGTCTATTATATACTGAACTGAAGCCTTTTCAGCATCCTGGCCTGTGATCTTATAGCTTGTTACTGCTGTATCTACAGCAAATGCATCTGCTATTGCACGAGCTGTGCCGTCATTTGGAGCAAGTATGAATACGTTGCCTTTATCTGCTGCTGCAGCTGCTGTCAAGTGAGCTTCAGCTTTATTCTTTGCTTCATTGAAATCCCAGTTAGTAGTTACCTGACCTATTATTTTACCCATTTCATCACGTGATAGCTTCGCTTTTCCTTGTAAAGCAACTGCTTCACTAGAATTCTTTATGACGAAAGTGCCATCAGCAATTTTGGGTTGAAGTACATTCCATGCGCCTTCGAAGAAAAGGAATGCGTTGTTGTCAGAAGCTGCTCCTGCATACAAGTATAAAGGATTTCCTGTGCCTTTTGCCTGATCAACAAGATACTTTGCTTGAGCTTCACCAACTGCAATACTGTCAAAAGTTACATAGTAATCAACTGCATCAGTATTAGTTATGAGTCTGTCATATGCTATAACCTTTATGCCTTCCTTCTTTGCCGCTTCTACTGCAGCTGCAGCTGCTCCGCCATCATGAGGGCAGATTATCAATACTTTTATACCCTTAGCTATCAATGCATCAACATTTTCTTTTTCCTTTGCTGATGAACCTTGGCTAAAGAGTATTTCAACTGTGTAATCAGTTGCCTTAAGAGCATCCTTAAATCTTGTTTCATCTTGAATCCATCTTGGCTCGTCCTTTGTCGGCAATACTATGCCTACATCAACCTTGCCTGCGCTGCTTCCGCCTGCTGCTTTTTCGCCTGTGCTGCATGCTGTCATACCTATTAACATACTAACGACCAGTAACAGAACAACAATTTTCTTCATTTTGTTTCCTCCCCCAAATTTTTCTGCACCTACCGGTGCCGGCTGCATGATACTAAGATTCAGCTGCTTGTTAATTTACAGTTAAATCTTAGTTAAATTATTGCATATGCTGTTTCTTTTGTCGCTGTATGCATTGGTCATTAAGCTTAACTATTTGGTTATGTTTTAGATTCATAAGATTACTCTGTAATATTTTGCTGCAAAATATTACAGAGTACTGACCAAGAAGTCTGTACTCTGTATATGCTGGCTTATTCTCTGAAGATTTCTTCTCTCAAATGGAAGCCGTCTCTTATAATGGTGCTCTCAATGTTGCTCTTGTCTACTGCAATAGGCTCAAGCACATAATACATCACGTTGTATTTACCGTTGTCAATATATTCATCTATACCCAGGTCTTCATTCCTTACAAGCTTGATTGCCATATCAACCGCAGCCTCGGCCAGCTTTTCTATTGGCTTATATATAGTCATAAGCTGTGTTCCTTCAATGATTCTCTGACAGGCCGTCAAATCTGCATCCTGCCCCACAACTGCAATCTTCCCCGAGAGCCTGTGTTCTGAAAGAGCTTCTATTGCCCCCTCCGCCAGGCTGTCATTGCCTGCTATTATTGCATCTATTTTAGTATTTTTCTGCAGGGCATCATCTGTCACTTTAAAGGCATACTCCTTAAGCCAGTTTGGTGCCCATTCCTCTGCAATGATTCTGACTCTTCCGTCATTAATAAAGGGCTTCAAAACCTTCTCATAGCCCTGCTTTATCATACTTGTATTATTGTCAGTCTTAGCTCCGTTGACTATCAGTATGTTTTTCTTGTTTGGAGTTTTTGTGAGATGCTTTGCCATCAGCTCTCCCACCTTTACATTGTCAAAGGTGATATACAGATCCACATTGGCATTTAGAACCAATCTGTCATATGATATTACAGGTATACCCTGCTTTTTTGCCATTTCAACGGCATACGCAGCTTTGTTCAAATCATTTGGAACAATAATTAACACATCTATCCCTTGATTAAGGAGATACTTTACCTGCTCAAGCTGATCCTGATCATCATTATTGGCGTTTTGTACAATGATATCCAAGCCCGCTTCCTGGGCCTTTGCCATCAGTATATCCCTGTCCTTGATCCATCGTTCTTCCTTAAGAGTACCCAGAGAAAAGCCTATCTTTAACTTATTGCCGCCTTCAACAGCCGACTGATTGCCGGAAAAGGTGTTTTCTTTAGGTTTGTTATACTCGTTAACTATGGATATGCATATTATGGCAAGCACAATAGTCAAAGCAGCAATTACCATACGTCTCAGCATTTTTTTACTGTTCAAATAAGTCACCTCACATTTTGAATACTGCTTCTATACTCTGTCGGTGTCATTCCTGTTATCTTTTTAAATATCTTACAGTAGTAATTTGGATCATTATATCCGATTTTGTGGCAGATTTCTTTAATACTTATCTTGCTGTTACTGAGAAATCTCATTGACTTTTCTATTCTCAGCTCAGTCAAATAATCTACGAAGTTTTTCCCTACTTCATCCTTAAAGATTTTACCGAAATAATGGTAGCTCAGGTTGACTCTCTTAGCAGCATCATCCAGAGTAATATTCTTATAATAATTATCATCAAGGTATTTCAATACATTTGGAATTATTCCATCCAGCTCACTTTTTCTGCGGCTCTCAAGCTCAAAGGACAAATCTGAAAGGAACTGAACAAACTGACTTTCAAGCTCCTCAAAGCTGCTGCTCTTAAGAATACCTGTTACATAGCCCTGCTTCATCTTGCTCATGTCTGCCAATTTATAGGGTAAAGCTTTATCTGTAACAAATATGAGGTCAATAAGCCTTGATTTGACCTTATCCGTGTCGCTGCAGTAACTGTTTTTCAGCCAGAAAAAAATCTCCTTAAAGACCTCCATAGCTCCTCTGATATTGCAGCTTACTATCCTGTTGGCAAAAGTACTCTCAAAATGTGCCGGGTAGTTGTCAGTATCATTATTTGAAGGTGTTATATCCTCAAAATGCATTATTCCCTGCCCGTCAGGCACAGATGCAGCAATATATGCTTCATTAAAGGATTTGGTTAGACAGTCAACCCGATACCGTCTGCCTATTCCAATTTTGTATTTCAAGCTTGTGTTTACTCTGACCTTGTCAATTATTCTCTTTGCAATTTGTATGGATCTGTTCCTTATTTCATAGGTATCCAGCTCATCCTCCACGGGAATGAAGGCAGTTATCCTGTCAAGCAGAGGATTTCCGATAAGGCATGGGCAAAGACGCTTAAGCTCCAATCTGAAAGCTTCATAGAGGTTTTGCTTTTCTATACTCAGCTTTATACTGTCCTCCTTGATTTCACCCTCAAAGTGCTCCAGTAATATTGTCATTGCATACCCCTGCTTCAATTCTACCTTGAAAATATCTTCATAAAATTCAATATCCCTAACTGTACCGATATTGAATAAATGATAGGAAATAAACTGCTCTTCTATATACGGCGTGATCCTGTTAAGCTTCTCCTTAAGCTCCAGTTCGCGTATCAGGCTTTTCCTCTTATGCTTAATGTTTTCCTTAAGCTTCTCAATTGTTTCAATTACCTTCTGTTTATTTATGGGCTTCAGGAGATACTCTGATACCCCAAGATTTATGGCCTCCTTGGCATAGTCGAAGAAATCATAAGCTGTCAAAATTACAAAGGCAATATCGCTGTTTGCCGTCCTTATTTGTCTTAAAGCCTCCATACCGTCGATACCTGGCATGTGGATATCCATAAAGACTATGTCGGGCTTCAGCTCCACAGCCTTCTCTATGGCTTCTCTTCCGGATACGGCAGTTCCTACTATGTCTATATCTTTGATATTCTTTGCAATTATCATCTTAAGAGAATCTATAACTAGGTATTCATCATCAGCAATCAACAGCTTCAGCAAATTCATTCACATCCTTGTCATCCGGTATAGCTTTTGGTATTTTTAGCGTCACCTTAGTACCTAATCCTGGCTTACTCTCAATACTAATCAGATTCTTTGATTCATTTATATTGAACAACAGTTTAAGTCTTTGTAATACATTACTGATTCCTATCCCTGTAACATGCTTTTTCTGAATACTATCTTCCTCATTGATGGCTAAAATGGATTTTATACGGTTTGCATCCATACCCATTCCGTTATCAATAACTTCAATAATTATTGCCTCAGTATCCTGGCTCACGTTCAAGTGAATCTCACCATTCCTTTCCAGGTTTTGCAGCCCGTGAATGAAAGCATTTTCTACAATGGGCTGTACTGTGATACGGGGAATCAATGCTCCCATAGCATCTTCATCAAGATTATGAAAAAACTCAATTCGCCTCCCAAAACGGGTTTTTAATATCTGCATGTAGTTTCTTACGTATTCAATCTCCTCACGTAAAGGTACAAGCTCATCTACACTCTTAAGATTATATCTGAAAAGCTGTGCAATGTTGCCCATGAACTCGGAGGACTTGTCCGCACCCTCCATCATAGCCAGCTGCGATGCTGCATTAAGTGTATTGAATAAAAAATGTGGATTTATCTGGGATTGCAAAAATTTCAGCTCTGCCTCCTTGAGAAGGCTTGCCATTTTCAAATTTTGCATTTCTTGTTCCTTCAGTCTTTTCTCAACCTCAGCCTGGCTTTTTAATTCGTTAATATAATCCCTGACACTTTTCACCATTTTTATAAAGGCCCCTGCAAGTATGTCGGTTTCATCTCCTGTATGAGTCTGAGTAAGTTCTATGTCGAAGTTTCCTGCAGCTATTTTTTCTGCGGAATGAGACAGCTCAGCTATAGGATGAGTAAGACGATAGGTTGAGGATACAGCTATATATATGTTCCCAAGCACCACTGCTATAATGATAAAAAGATTGAAAAAAAGTACATAGCTCATATTTCTGTTTATTGTGTCATATTTATCTGAGCCGCTTTCCAGTTTGCTATCCAAGAGTTTGTTGTTGTAAAGCTTTATGTATTCACTTATTTCATTGGATCTTTGAAAGTGAGAAATGTATTTACTGCTTATTCTTCCTCTCTTAGCTTGTACGGCAGTATCAGTTTCCTTTATCAGCTCATCTATCATATATCCTATATCCTTCAAAAGCAGCAGTTCATTATTGTATTCTGCTGTTCTCGGAATACGCCTTGAGGTCTCCAAAAGGTTATTATAATAGGTATAGTAGTTTAGAAGACTTTCAGAGGAAGCGGTTGTGAGATACTTTTCAAGCTCTATCATCAGAAGGTTGACATCATTATTCAATTTATTAAGATATGCATAGCCTGTAATGATAGTGTCAGTGTTTTTCAGCACAACTCTGGCATTATAAAATGAAAAGACACTGATGACCCCTAGCAGAGCTATGGTCAATAAAAAATAGACTATAAGCTTTTTTCTTATTCCGATAAAGGTAAACATATCACGCTTCATTTAATCACCACTATCAATCAGTAATTTTATCTGCATTTTCATTTTCACTGTTTATCTCTATACTTTCCTTGGTTATTACCTTTACCTTTGTATCTATGAAGGTAGGTATGCTTTTTCCATCCTTGATATCCACCATTGCTTTTACGCTTTCATAGCCCATTTTGTAAGGATCGCTTATGACAGTGCCATACACTATCTCCTTATCTATGTAACGCATAATTTCCTCTGAGCTTCCATAGCCAACTAGCACTATGCTCCCAACCTTGTTTCTGTCAACAATCAACTGCGCACAGCCCAATGTATCTGCAGAGCTTAATGTGAATATGGCGTTGATATTATCACCGCTATCAATTATAGTCTGAGTTATTTCCTCTGCACTGAGAATCCCAAGCTTTGATGTATAGCTTTTTACAATTTTCATATCAGGATATTCTTTCATTGTGCTTATAAATCCGTTCATCTTAAGATTATGCTCTATAGAACCCTGATCCAACTCATTATTCGAAATTATTGCGATATTAGCCTTACCGCCTGTTGCTTCTATCAACAGCTTGGCAGCTTCCTTGCCAAGTACAAAGCTGTTTGTCCCAACAAAAGCATAACGCTTGCTTTCACTTGCATCATTTTCAATTGTTATGACAGGTATTCCCCTGTCATAAGCTTTATCAATAATGTCGGTGTACTCTATACCATTGGGAATATGTGTTATAATTCCATCTACTCTAGAAGCTACTGCAATATCCATGTATTTGTATTCCTCCTCCGGACTATTAAAACGCGGAGCTACAAATTCTATTACAACATTGTTATCCCCAGCCGATGCTTCCATCCCTCTTTTGACCTCATACCAGAAAGGATCAACAGAGTTTTGTGCAATAAAGAAAAAGTGATAGCGGGGCTTTGATGCAAAGGTCCTTATTTGATCCCTCTGGAGCCACAGCAAAAACAAACCTGATAATATAACCATACAGGTCAAAATCAATACTGCATGTACATTTATAAACCTCAAAACCCTTTTATAGGCAGTCATAAAGCACTTCCTCCGATATCTATATCCAAAATCTTATGTATAAAAGCAGATAGAATTCTTATTTTACTTAATTATAGCACAAATGCAATATTGACGGAAAAGCAAATAATGGCTGAAAACAATAAGCACCTCATAATCAGTATATAAGAGGTGCTTGGTATATACAAGCTTGCTATTTTTTGATTGTGAAGCTGTCAACAGTCTTACCATCAATATTATACGCAGTGAACTTAAGCTCTTCTGCTCCTATGTCTACGAAGGAAAATACCTGCTTATCCTCATCATATACTACAGCATGATAATCCTTTTTCTGTCCGTCATAGTATTTTACCCCGCTGCTTCCTCCATTCACATAAACTGTGCCCTTTCCCAGACTGGTTTTCTTACCGTTTTCCATTATTGCCCTGCTGTAAACATGATCATGCCCGCTTAACACAAGATCTACATCCAGCTTGTCAAAAACGGCAGTAAATTTGCTTTTTATGCCTCTGCCATCATAGAAGCTCGGATAAGGACCCCTATGAAGCATTACAATCTTCCACTTCTTTGTACTGGTTTGCATATCCTTTTCCAGCCATTCTACCTGATCATCCAAGCTTATCTGAGAATTCAGAACGGCAAAGTGAGTATTACCGTAATCAAAAGAATAGCAGGTTTCCTTCAGACCATCAGGTCCATTTTCGGGAAGAGTAAAATTATTTATGAAGTTCAGACCCATGCTGTCCCCTTTTGACAGTTCATGATTTCCAATTACAGGTACTATTGGCTTTTCAGCTGCCAAATCACCCATGCTTTCAAAGAAGTATTTCCACTGATCCCCGTTAGAGCCAGTATCCACAAGGTCTCCCGTTATTGCAGTAAAGCTTGTATCAATCCCAATATCACCTATTTTTTTCAGAGTAGCTGTAAGCTTATCATAATCTGACCTTGAAGCACCCTGCGGATCTGTAATATACAAAAAACTGAAGCCGTCATCCAATTCCTTCGATGCTGTCGTGAATTCATATACTCTGCTCCATTTGGAATTCTCCCCTCCTACTCTGTACATATACCTTGTACCCGGCTCCAGACCTGTTAGCTTTGCACTGAAGGCTTTTACAGTTGTCAACTCA
The DNA here is from genome assembly GCA_049322695.1 of Bacillota bacterium. GTDB lineage: Bacteria > Bacillota > Clostridia > Lutisporales > Lutisporaceae > CALGKJ01. The sequence continues at coordinate 95,203 of JBMORW010000013.1, forward strand.
TTATTATAAAGAGTTTCAAGCAGTTGAGTGCTTGCAGATACTCTTGTACTTTGACTGTCGAAGACTTTAGACCTGTTCGACTTTGCCAGTTGAAGGATTCCGTTTTCTGCATCTATGTTGTTTAACCAGTTGATACCGATTTCCATACCGTCTGCTCCAAGTAATGCCATATTAATACTCATAGGCTCGGCTGCTGCTTTTGACTCGGTTATAACCACTGATGCAGAGCTGCTGTAAAAGCCGTCCTTGACTGCCTGTATATTCAAGATAGTACCTACAGGATAGTCTGTAAGCAGATATGTGTATATTTCTCCGTTTTTGTCAGTTCTCTCTTCAAGTTCTTTGTTATTCACCAGCAGACTTGCACCTTCTACAGCTTTGCCTGCTTTATCAGTTACCGTTATGGTCGAGCCCATACCATGATCTGTGCCGGCTACAGCTATACTGTATTTGCTGTCTACTTTAATATTTATAGGATCAATATAGCAGGTCTTATCATTTATGAGACAGCTTTGCAATTGAATATTTGCTTTTCCCTGTGCATTCGATTTGATTCTGAAAGCAATCTCTATTACTGTACCTGAGCTGCTTGAAGCTGCTATGTTCTCAGCTTTCACCCTGATTTTGCCAAGTCTTACACTGTTTATCTTAACCTCTGCTCCGTTCAGCACTTCTCCTGGCATTACCTGAGTCAGCTTCTTTGTAGGGTTCTGGTCAATTATTTCTATTACATCAGGATTATAGGTTAGGCTGATATCCAGTTTAGACAGCTCCTTATCGGCATTCTTTACTTTAATCAGATATCTGTATTCTCCGCCTGTATATAGTAACCTGTGATTTATTTTTTCCGAATACAGACTTGCTTTTCCTGTATCCCATTTGTAATACCAGGTCTTTTCAGTTACATTGCCAAAGTTGTCCTTGACCTTTAATAGGAACTTATGCTTGCCGTCTGCAAGATTACTTGCTTTCCATTTTATCGTTCCGTCCTTTTCATAGTATGCAACTTCACTAACTGCAATATCATCAACAAAAAGTTTTATTCTGGACGGATCAATTCCCGTATCAGTCTTGTCCTTGCTGTCACTTACCTTTATTTTGATATCAGTGTCCTTCTTTAAGGTTGTATTTGACAACGGTGTTATCCTGGCTATTCTTGGAGCATTCAAATCATCGTTTTTATATCCATATACTGCCCTAATATTGTCGATATATATTGTACCGCTTGATTTCTTATCTTCATTGGTTTCCATATAGCGTATTGCCCTGTCAAGCGTAAGGGGCAGCGTCTTTCCAGCAGGCACAGCAGCTTCTACATATCTCCAGCCTACCCAGTCAACACCTGCAGCTTCATTTGTAAGGTTTATATAGAAGGTTTCATTTTTGCCGTCTCTCAGCTGTGCTCTCAGCCAATGCCCCTTTCCGTCTCCATATACCCACATTCCTATGTGGCTTGGATAGCCTTCAATTTTTATAGGCTTTTCGGCATAAACTCCTGCCGTACCGGCCGTTCCGCCTACCATATTGTATCTGAGCTTCATGGACTTGCTTCCGAAGCGCACAAAATCCTCACGGTTTTCTGAATATATCTTCACACCTCCGCTAGGCAGCCTGTCTCCCTTAGAAACCCAACCTCCTACCCCGTTTTCAAAATCCGCAAGAATTACCGGCAGTCTGCCTACACTTATCTCAGCAGCAGCTTTACTGTCGCCAAAGCTAACAACTACTCTTCCATTCAGTCCATACACATTTGCAGCCTTAAACAACCCTTTTTCGTCTATAGTTCCTATATTTCCTTCCACCGTCCAGCTGAAATTGCTATCCTGGCTTACTACCGGAAGCATATTTTTCTTTGCAATGGCAGCAAAATCAAAGGTCATGCCGGGATCAAGATATATAGCTCCACAGTTCAGATTGACCTGTACATCCTTTACTAATTCAATCTCTGTTTTGCCTGTAATATTCCCTGACTGAGAAATAACATAACCGCCCGATGCAGGTCCGCCAGCTGTAAATACCCCGTTTTCTATTTTTCCAATATTACCTGCAACCTGCCATGTTGGAGGATTTTCAACTGCAACAGGCTGATAATTCGCGTCTGTTCCCATGGCATTGATTGTAAGCTGTGCTCCGGGCAGCATCAGCACCTTCGCAGGATAATTATGTAAATAAGCTAAAGCTCCTGTTTCGTATACAGGTGAAACCAGCAGCAAAGCATTGGGATTTGCTCTTACTCTTCCGTCTGAAGGTCTGTTCATTATAGATGCCTCATTATGACCGGGCATTCTGGCGGCAATTGTAGTTGAGCCTCCACCGTCCATATTTATGGCATCAGTGCAGCCCAGCTGAAGCAAATATGCCGCTGTATCCACAAGGCTCAAGCCATGGCTGTGCTCAGGCTGGCGCCCGTCTACGGCCAGCATTACTACTGAGCCGTCTGCTTTGATTCCTATAGCTGTTCTTGGGTGCACACTGCTGTCATTTGTCGTAATACTTCCGTTCTTAATTATTATCTGTCCTCCACCAACAGCCTCTTTTATGTTGTGCCATTTTCCTGCATTTTCATTGGATACAACAGATGATATCAGCAGCTCATCACCAACCTTAAGCGTTTTGAGCTTTTCTACATAGCCATCATTTTTATTGCCCTTTTCTGCAGAAAGTATAAGATTTCCAATGCCTATTTCTGTATTCACGGCATCATCCTTTATTTCAATAACCCTTGCCTTTAGCTGTCCACCAACGGAGAATGCGCCTTCAATTATCTCACATATTACGTCATAGCTGGCTTTACTTGTTTTAGTGCTACCTGAAAAAGCATCGGTAAACATGTATATACCGTATTGACTAAGATTCTTGTTAAGATGGTTCAGCTCAATGGTGCTTTGACCATTGTTAACGCTGCCTGAAAATCTAAAGGTCAGACTATCTATAAACGCACTGCCGTCTTCGAAAAAGCCTATGGCAGGATAGCCGTCATTGCAAGATGCAAGCAGCTGCCCTTTACTGATGACAGGACCTATAGGTACGCCTGTTATAGTGTCATAAAAATCTCCGTTTATTCCTCCGATTACTGTTTGATTTGTATCTGAATTTGCATTAATAAAATTTGAGAGAGTCTGCCCTCCGTATAGCTTGTCCGATGCGGCAATTACCTTGGTTTTTCCCCCCGGCTTTAACTCAAGGGCATAAGCCCTTTCTATCCCTTGTACAGGGTGATTGGCAATATATTTGGAGAGCTGCAAATTAGAGCTTATCATAAAACTCTCTGTATGTAATATCTGTCCCAAACCGGATAGAGGCAATTCTTCAGCAAAAAAACCTCCCGAATAGGTGATTGCACTTATTGTCATTACTGCCGCCACAGCCAGTGCCAGCTTGCGTTTACCCTGCTTCAACAAACCTTCTATCATCTTGTACCCCCTACTGTAAATAGACTGTGATTTTTGATCCATATAAATAATAAGACTGGCTTTATAAGCAAAATGTTCCTATATAGTATAAATGTAAAAGCTCAGCCTTCAAAAGGTTGAGCTTCTATTACTACCTATATTATAGTAAATACTGCCGGTTGTCCACTGGCTTATTATGGATATTACTTCAACTGCTAGCGGGCAGGGGGCAGCTAACAACTGGTAGTGAAGTTATGAATAGTATTCTCTCATTTTGTACCAGAAAATTAATCGACTATAAATAATTTAACACCTTTTTCTGTATATGAGCGATGAGGGTTTATATCATCAGCAATCTGATAGCTTGTTCCTGCCTTCATAATAAACCTTCTTCCGTCATCAAGCTCGGTGACCATCTCTCCCTCCATTACCAGAAGCACATGTCCTCTGCTGCACCAATGATCAGCATGATAGCTAGGAGTATATTCTACCATTCTAACCCTTATATTACCCATCTCAAAGGTTTTCCAATATGCTTCGCCGGTAATTCCAGGGTGCTTTGTTACTTCTACAGCACTCCAGTCTATAGTGCAAAATGGAACATCTTGAATTTTCATCTGAGTTCCTCCTGATAAAAAAGCTGCATAAGCAGAAAGTATGAACTCATATAGTGATGAATCCATACTCCAATACTAGCATATGATGAAAAAAATGAAACATCCGCTTTTGCACACTTCAAACATACCAATTCTTATTATAAATGAGCAATGCTAATTGTAGTAGTATAAAAGTGCCAGGCACCCTATTTCATCGTAAGGTATTTATGCTTAAAGCATACTATTTATCAGTATTCTACACAAGTTTAACCTCTCAGGCATATTTTTTATACATTTATTCGAAAATAAGACACCTTCATATGAATAATTGCATTCATAAAAGAAGGTGTCTTGTAATTGCTACCTCTTACTCCTCATCCGGCAATACAGCATTGTGGTACACATCCTGCACGTCGTCAAAGTCGTCGAACATATCCATCATCTTGTTTATCTTCTTTATATCATCTTCAGCTGTTACATTCACTGTAGTCTGAGGTATCATGGTTACTTCGGCAGATACCATTGGAACTCCAGCGTCCTCCAGCTTCTTTCTTACCTCAGAGAAAGCTGCAGGATCTGTAAGTATTTCATAGGAATCTTCTGCTGTAGCAAAGTCCTCAGCTCCTGCATCAAGAGCAAGCATCATAAGCTCTTCCTCATCTCCATAGCTTTCCTTTTCAACTAAAATAACGCCCTTTGTATCAAACATGAAGGATACACAGCCTGAAGCTCCCATATTTCCCCCATTCTTATCGAAAATATACCTTACTTCACCGGCAGTTCTGTTTCTGTTGTCAGTAAGAGTCTTTACTATTACTGCTACTCCTCCAGGAGCATAGCCCTCATACACTATTTCCTCATAGTTTACGCCTTCCATTTCGCCTGAGCCCTTCTTAATAGCTCTTGCTATTGTATCATTAGGCATGTTGTTTTGCTTAGCCTTCGCAATAACATCGGCTAACTTGCTGTTAGTAGTCGGATCAGCACCGTTCTTTGCTGCTATGGCTATTTCCTTGCCAAGCTTTGTAAATATTTTACCTCTTAAAGCATCCTGTCTGCCCTTTTTATGTTTTATATTTGCCCATTTTGAATGTCCAGACATATGGCAACCTCCCTTTTATCTATAGAAAATTCAATTCCGCATTCTGCTATAATACACTTTTATTGTACACTCTAAAACCTTAATCAGCCTTGTTTATCGGAGGGTGAAAATACTGGAACAGGCCTTCTCTTGTGCTCACTTCTCTGATGCATCAAATCAACCTTATTCTTGACTGCATCAGAAGCATTACCCGTCAAAATATAATTATCCAACTCCTCATAGGTCATGCCCATTTCACCTTCATCAGTCTGGTTTTCCCACAAGCCTGCTGTAGGCGGTTTTGTGATTACTATTTCAGGTATTTTCAGATACCTTGCCAGCTCCTTAACCTCACGTTTAACAAAGCTTGCAAGGGGTAGCAAATCCACACCACCGTCACCATATTTAGTGAAATAACCAATAGTAAGTTCACTTTTGTTGCCAGTTCCTGCAACCAGATAATTTTTTACTGAAGCATTATAGTATAGAGTTATCATTCGCAATCTTGACTTAATGTTGGCTATTGCCAGCTTTGGATCATTTTTACTTGTTCCCAGCAGCCTGTTCATTGCATCAAATGCTTCATCCAGTACTATTGTCTTAATATTAAGCTTTAGTGCATCAGCAACCAGCAATGCATGCTCTTCATCAACAGGATTGCTGTAGCAAGGCATCAAAATGCAGAGATGATTCTCCGGAAAAGCCTTTTTGACTAAAGCTGCAACTACTGCAGAATCTATTCCACCTGACAAGCCAAGTACAATTCCCTGTGCATCAGCATCAGCTACTATTTTTTTTAACCAGTCTACAGCATCATTACATATTCTTTCTATGTTTATCATCCATACCCCTCCTGATTCAAAAATCATTTTGACAATAAAATTGACGCTTAAAATAAGCTCCCGTATGGAATTCTTTGCGCTTTCTATAATATCACTATAAAACACTGATGTAAACAGTATACTTTTTCTGTAATATATTTCATGCTATATATTTCTATTGTTTGGCAGAAATTAATATATATATTTAGCCAAGGCGGTGCTTTCATGAAAAAAAAATTCAGAGCAGCAGCAATCGGTCTCATTACAGGCTTTGCTAACGGACTTTTCGGTGCAGGCGGTGGTACTGTTCTGGTACCGGGTATGGTATTCTTCATGGATATAGAAGACCATAAAGCACATGCAACTGCTATATCTGTAATACTTCCTCTCTCTATAGTAAGCTCTTTGATATATTACAGGCATAATGTCGTAGATACCTCTTTGGCCTTGAAGGTAGTAATGGGATCAGTTGCAGGAGGTCTAGTAGGCTCATCCCTGCTGCACAGAATCCCCATCAATATACTGAGAAAATTTTTTGGAGTAATCATGATAATTGCAGCAGTAAGGATGTGGCTTTGATGTTTGTAATATTGATAGGCTTTATTGCGGGTATAATCGGCGGTATGGGAATAGGCGGCGGTACAATACTAATACCTTCACTGGTGTTCTTCCTAGGAGTCAAGCAGCAGGTAGCGCAGAGCGTTAATCTTATAGCATTCATTCCGACTTCCATTGCAGCTCTGTACATACATTTCAGACATAAAAACATTGAAAAAAAATATGTTATCAAGCTGGTTGTGCTCGGCTGTATAGGAGCCGCGGCAGGAGCTTTCATAGCAGTAAATATAGATTCTGTTATGCTGAAGAAGGTTTTTGGGGTATTCCTTTTCGTCATGGGTGTATATGAGCTGACTTCAAAGTATAAAAAGGATATTTCAAAGGAAAGGAATAACAATGAGATTGAGAAAGTACATTGAAACGTATCTGCTTGTCAGAGGATTAACCAGAAGAAAGCAAAGGGATGAAAACAAGCTTGATCTTTTCAAGGAGAAATGTGAAAATTATTTCCGATGTGATGATGAAGAAGATGACGGAAGGGGTAACTATTAGCTACCCCAACTCCACAAGTAAACACTCATTATATATAATATCTATACCCTTGGACTTTGCAAAATCTATTATTTCTTCACTCTCAGCTCCCGGCTGACACCATATTATTTTTATATCTTTATTTTCTGCCTCCTGAAGCATTTCCAGCCCCTTTACAGGATTGATGACCATGCTTACCGCTTCAATCCTTTCCTCAATATCCCTTAAATGTGAGTAGCATCTGGTGCCTTCAATGTCCTGATACTGCGGATTTACTGGAAAAACACCATAATTATGATTCTTAAGCTTCTTATAAACCCTATAGCCAAATTTAGAGGTGTTTTGTGTAGCGCCGACTACAGCCCAATTTTTCATAGATAGTGCCTTCTCAATTAAATCATACATGCTTATTCCTCCTACCACTTAGCATTTCCAGTATTCTATCCTCATTATGCAATATTATTATTGATACTATTATAAGAAAAGTACCTGCAATCTGTACTAAAACCATAGTCTCCTTCAGTATGAAAAATGCCAGTAAAAGAGTAATAGGCAGCTCTGCAGTGGCAACGATGCTTGCTCTCTCTGAACCGATAAGCTCAATTCCCTTATATAAAAATACTATAGGCAGGATTCCGGATATAAGAGACAGCTCGAATACATAAAAAAGCAGCTTTGGAGTAATGACAAAGTCAAATCTGAAAAAGCTCGGATTCAATGCTACACTTACAGCAAGAATGATGCTTGAAGTATAAAAGGTAATTACAAGGGGCTTTATACCCTTTAGTTTAAGATCTGCAAACACATTGAAAAAAGCATATGCCATGCTCGCAAGCACTCCAAACATCAAGCCCGTCATGGGTGTTTTGGACAGATCTATATTGAATATATTGATTACCATAAGGCTTCCAAGCATTGCAAAAATCAATGCACTGTTGTTTACAGTATTTATCCTTTTTGTTTTTGATAGAATAAAATACAGGCTTACAAAAACTGGATTGGTAAACAACAACATCGATGCTATTCCTGCATTCATTCTTTCCAATGCAAGATAGTAAAAAACAGTTGTTCCTGCACTTCCTATGATTCCTTGAAGCAGAATATTTTTGAACTCCTGCCCATCTATTTTCAAGCTCTTTAGGCCTGTGAATATAAAGTATACAAGCAGCAGTACAATAGAAAATACATTTTGCAAAATCAGAAGATCAAACACTTCTATTCCCATATTAATGACAGTCTTTCCTACAATAGCGATTACTGCAAAAAAGAATGCTGCTAAAGCAATATACAGATATCCCAATCCATTTTTCATTATCGTTCCCCCAAGTTAGCATCAGCTAATTCTTATTTATTATGTAGTTTGACAGTCTGCCGATTAAAACATTATCTGCCTCGGCTTTGATGTGTATACCTGTCTCTTCATAGCTTTCCTTTATTACCGTAGCTTTACTGTGAATCAAGGATGTAATGCTTCCTTCTGCATAAGGCACCACGAAATCAACCACCCTGCTTTTCATAGCGGCATGCTTACCTATGAGACTCATTAAGCTATCCAGACCAAGCTTTTCCTTGGCAGAAATATATGTTACAGAACTAAACTCATCTGCCATACCTATTTTATCAGTATACTCATAAGCCTTATCTGCTTTGTTGAAGGCGGTAATCATTGGTTTTTCTGCTGCACCTAGTTCTTCAAGCACTTCCAGCACTACTCTTATCTGAGATTCACATTCAGGGTTGCTAATATCAACTACATGTATAAGCAAATCTGCAAAGAGCACCTCCTCAAGAGTTGATTTGAAGGCTTCAACTAGATCATGAGGAAGCTTTCTGATAAAACCAACAGTGTCAGTAATAAGAACTTCTTTTCCGTTTTCAAGAGTTACACGTCTGGTTGTTGGATCCAAGGTGGCAAAAAGCTGATCCTTGGCATAAATATCTGCATCTGCCAGACTATTTAGCAGGGTTGATTTGCCTGCATTGGTATAACCCACAAGACAAATCTGAAAAATATTGCCTGTCTCTCTATTATCCCGCTGAAGCTGTCTGTGCTTGTTTACATCCTTAAGCTCATTCTGCAGATCTATTATTCTATCTTTTAGCCTTCGCCTGTCTACCTCAAGCTTCTTTTCTCCGGGACCTCTGGTGCCTATACCTGCACCAGTTCTGGACATTTGTGCTCCCAGACCGATTAATCTTGGCATCATATATTTCAGCTGAGCCAGTTCGACCTGCAGCTTACCTTCCTTTGATTTTGCCCTTTGAGCAAAAATATCCAATATAAGCTGAGTTCTGTCAATTACCTTTACTCCTAACACTTCTTCCAGATTTCTTACCTGCGCTCCGGATAATTCTTCGTCAAATATGACCAGATTGGCATCCAATGATTGTACCAGCAGAGAAAGCTCTTTAAGCTTGCCTTTACCTATGAAATATGATGTATCCTTTTTATCTCTGTTCTGCACTATTCTTCCAAGCTCTAACCCGCCTGCTGTCTTCAGAAGCTCTCTAAGCTCTTCCAATGCATCTTCGCTCTCTATACCTACCAGAATGGCTCTTTCCACTTCTTCAACATTTTGCTTACTCTGATTCCTAAGCTTCTTTAGGCTTGCTTCTATCTCTTCTATTAAGTTCATCGAGTTAATTTTCATCAGCCTTTCCTCTGAGTACGGTCCCATAACGGCAGGCATAACTTCTCCGCTATCATTGATACCTAAAAAAGAAATATACGCATTAGTCATATAGCTATCCTGTACACCAATAGCAGCCATAATGTCAAATCTAAGCTTCTTCAATGCAGATAAGTCCACATCAGAGAGCATTGCATTTCCTCTAGGATGTGTGTGTATGCATCTTATTCCGCTTAAGCTCTCCTCAGATCTTCTTTTATCATAGTGCTTTAAACCGACAGAATTCTCATCTCCTATACTTACGTCTATGATTTCCCCTTTTCTATCTATATATATTGCAATTTCCCTTCCTGTTTTCTCTGTAACATCACAAATAATATCTATTATCTCCTGTGAAATTATTTTGTCCTTTTCAATAAATTGATTTTTCAAATCCTCCAACTGCTTTAAGATTGTTTTTTTGATTCCCTTAATGTTCTCCATACTATCAACTCCCAAAATAACTACTTTTGTATTGCATTTTGATATATCAAATATATACCAAATCTCAATGCATGTCTACGATTTCTTACTCTCTGTCTGCATGTTAGTATAGTGTCCAATTAGAGATACATTAAACAAGTTATTTGTTTTGCATGGGAAGTATAATTATATTTCTCTGTGCAAAAATAAAAACAGCCAATTTTTTATTAGCTGTTTTCTGATACTTACAATACTTTACGTACATTATACAATGCTTGAAGCACCAGCCAGTTTTGCGGGAAGTACTTATTTATGGTCCAGTAGCTTACACCACCCAGCCTGTAATAATTAGCCAAACGCAGCTTTGCATTTATGCTTCTGGCATCCTCAAACCAAACCTCATGCTGCTTTCTATTGTCATCGTAATAGGTAAAAAACGGTGACTGTGCTTTTACATCATATTGTATTGCTGCATACTCATTCCTTGCAAGATCTACTGCAGCTACATTTGACAGGGATTTTGCAGCTGTGCCCTTTACATATGGCAGTGTCCAGTCATAGCCATAATTAGGAATGCCCATGAGTATCTTTTGTCTTGGTATTACCGTTACTGCATAATCCAAGACTCTTCTGACTTCATTAATCGGCGCTACTGCCAAAGGAGGTCCGTAAGTATAACCCCATTCGTAAGTCATAATTATTACATGATCTACAACCTGGCCATGAACAGGATAATAATGTGCTTCATATAGAAGTCCCTGCTGTGCAGCAGAAGTTTTTGGCGCAACTGCAGTAGCCAGCATGTAGCCTTGTGCGGTCAGCCTCGCGTCTATTTTACGCAGGAATGCATTGTATTTTTCTCTATCCTCGGGATAAATAAATTCGAAATCAATATCTAAACCAAAATAGTTTTTATTCCGCAATGTTTGCAATACATTTGCTATAAGACGTTCCTGTACATCATTATTGCTTAGTATGCTCCTCGCCAGATCACTGCTGAAGCCGCCTTCCTCAAGATTAGTAATAACCATTACTGGTGCTACATTTGCTTGCCTAGCGGCTTGTATAAGGGGAGTATCATTTATGGATTTAAGCGTTCCGTCAGCCCTTACTTCATAACTAAAAATACTTAAATATGTTAAGTATGGAAGTGTTTTCCTTAATACCTCCATGTCAATATTAGGGAAGGCATATCCGTTTACTTCTATTGTACCCAACTTTGTAGTTGCAGGCGGTATAGTTATGATTTGACCAGGTTTTATAGAAGCAGGATTAGTTATGGTTGGATTAGCTGCAAGTATTGCACTTATGGGAACTCTATAGTCCCTGGATATGGAATAAAGGGATTCTCCCCGTACTACCCTGTGAGTCCTTGTTCCTTCTAATATAACCAACGTCTGCCCTATTACAAGCTGATTTGGATTAGTTAGTTCATTGTCGGATATTATTTTTGCAGGTGGTACTCTATAAAGGCGTCCTATAGAGTATACACTTTCACCTGATCTTACAACATGAATAACCACATTTCTCTCTCCTTTCATTAGGCTTGACAGAATAACCTAATTCAGTATATTCCGCAAACCTTTAAAAGGATACAAAATTTTGACCCCCAATACTAACATCTTACAGCCTAGCTTATAAAATTTTTGTTGAGCTTGTGCTCAATACCTGGCAACAACGTCGCAACCTGAAGGTTGCTAGGGTAGTTTTACCTTGGCTTACAGCCAAGCTTTAGAACAGCAAAACTTATTCACTGCTAAATAGCAAAAAACGTCCACTGCTTAGC
>JBMORW010000014.1:0-106638 GCA_049322695.1 Bacillota bacterium
GTTGCTTTAGGATGCTAATAATTTGTTCTTCTGTGAATCGTTTTTTCATATCTGTTCCCTCCTGGACAATTTAATTATATCATCCAGACTAACTTTGGGAATGGACCAAATTTAAGGGAGAAGGTCATTTAATTACCACTCCTGCACTATTATTCCTAAACTCTTCTATTAGAGCTTCATCATTAAACAAAATCATTTCTGTGTTTGGATCTGCTAATAGCAATTTAATGAGTTCTCTTGTTCCTTCTCTACTATACGTAGATGAGTTAATATCTGTACCACCATTTTTACCATCATTCCTGATTGGTCTTATGTCAATGTCTTTTCCTTTTTGGTGGCTTACATGTGGCCTAAAAAGCCCACCTTCTTTTTTACTTATATCATTATACTCAAGTAATACATCATTGTTCTGCGACCATTGATTAGCAATACTTACGAGAGAACTAATTGTACTGGGTGTTCCCCAATTTTCATTCCCATCCCAATTATTAACAACCATATAACCATTACCCATTTCAAGCAGTTGTATAAAACCAGCATTTGACTTTAAAGTTGTATCATAGTAATTGGATACCAATAAATCCAGTCTTTCTCCAGTTAAGACCGATTCTCTCATTTTTTCTAAAGTTTCTTTATCAATTTTCCCAGTTATTTTCAGACCTTTTATCTGTTGGAATGCTTTGGTAGCCGTCGAACTCATCGTGCCCCAAATACCATCTATTTTTCCTATATCAAACCCTAGTTCAGAAAGATACTGCTGTGCTTTCTTACCATGCCCACTAGGATCCACATACCTCAAAGGATTATTGCTTACATATGCATACAGATTCAGTCCATCGCCCCTATAGCTGTCCTCCTGCATGAACCTTCCCAGTACTGGGTTGTAGAATCTTGCTCTCAGGTAATACTCTCCTGTTATGCTGTCATACTGCTCTCCTGAGTACATGAATCTGTTCTCAGCTGTTACATTGCTGCTTATAGCGTTGCCGAAGGCATCATAGCTGTAGCTGTTGAGTATGCTTCCGTCTGCTGCTGCAAGGGCTGTTACATCTCCGTGTGCATTTTGCAGGAAGTAGCTCAGGCTTCCCTGGGAGTCTTTTTTAGCAGCTAAGCCTATTCCTCTTAAGAAGGAGGCTTTAAGGCTGCCTTGCGCATTATGCTCTGATATTACATCTCCGCCATTGTTGACAAAGCCTGTGTATATTCCATTTTCAAGCACTGCCATTCTGAGCCCGTCAGGTCCGTAGATATTGGCCTGCCATGTACCGTCAGAATTGGTTGCTTTTGTAAGTCTGTTGAATCCATCATAAGTGTATACCTTTCCGTCAGAGGTTGTCAACAGGTTGCCGTTGTTGTCGTAGCTGTAGGTGGTGGTTACCCCTCCTGCTGTTGATTGGGTCATTCTGTTTCTTGTATCATAGGTGTAGGTGGATATATCTGTACCTGTTGCTTTGCTAGTTCTGTTTCCTGCTTTGTCATAGCTGTAGGTTGTGCTGTTCTCTGATACAAGTCTGCTTAGTTCATCATAGGTGTAGGTTATGTTTTGTCCGTTCCTGTCTGCCTCAAATACCAGCCTGCCTTCTCTATCATACTTGTAGCTAATGGTCTGTCCGGCAGGGTCTGTTATGGCTGCAAGCTTGTTAAGGCTGTTGTAGCTATAGTATGTGGTGTTTCCGTTTCCATCTCTTGAGCTTGTCATGTTACCTGCAAAGTCATAGGTGTAAAGCTCATAGGAACCGTCTGCATTTGTTATTTTTACAGCTCTTCCCCACATATCTCTTATATAGGCTGTGGTATTGCCTTCTCCGTCTGTAACGGTTTTTATGTTTCCTAATGCATCATAGGTATAGCTTATGCTTGTCCTGCCTTTAAGCTTTGCTTCAGGCGCTGTTATTTGCAATACTCTGTATCCTATATCATAGGCATATTCTGTAGCATAGCCTGCTGCATCTGTACTTGCAGCTACAAGCCCGCTTATATCATAGGTATTCTTTGAAACTACCGTTCCTGCTTCATTTCTTACTTCAAGCAGTCTGTTCATGGCATCATAAAGGTACGTGATACCAGGCCCGTCATCAGTTGAAGGATTGTAGTTCTGCGGTGATACCTCCTTTATTTTATTGCCTGCTTCATCATAGAAGCTTCTTGATGTGTTTCCTTCTTTATCTGTTATCCTTATTAGCCTGTTATGGGCATCATAGGTGTAGCATACCGATCTTCCGTTGGTATCGGTCTGCTTCACAAGGTTTCCTGCCTTGTCGTACTCATAGGCAGCTGTCCTTATAGTGGTTGTGCTGCTTGATAAATATGCACTGTTTACTGCCTTTTCTCCGGTTCTCTCTGCCTGAACAAGCTCAGGCAGCACGTTGCTTTCTGCAAAGAGATAGCTGCTTATTATGTCAAGGTCAGCATCGTCTACTGCTCCACTTGCATTTACATCATACATTTCTTCATAGTCAGCATCTGCAGCTGTGACCCCATACTGCTGTGCGACATATGTAAAGTCATTTAGCTCTACTGTCTGATTATTGTTCATATCATACATGCGCACTGCTACTACCTTGCCTATAAGCCCGCTGAATCTGTATTCAGCACCTGTTGGAATGCCCTGAAAAAAATAGAGTCTCCTAGAAATAGTAAATTACTGTCTGAATTTAATTATATCAACACATCTAAGCACTTGCAAATTTCTGCCAGTACTCGTGTGGAGTTTGATATCCTAGTGCAGAATGTAGACGCTGCCTATTATAAAAAACTTCGATATACTCAAATATTTTGGTAGCTGCTTCCTTTCGTGTTTTGAAGCGTTCCGAATAGATCAGCTCCTTCTTTATCGTTGCATGGAAGCTCTCAGCTGGAGCATTATCATAGCAATTACCTCTTCTACTCATACTTCCTCTTATCTTGTAACTTCTTAACAATTCTCTGTATTCCTCACTGGCATATTGCACACCTCGATCAGAATGACAAATAAGACCACCACCAGGCTTGCGGTCTGTTATGGCTCTATGAAACGATTTTATGACAATCTCCCGTTTCAAGCTGTCAGACATCGCCATTCCAACAACCTTACGATCAAACAGGTTTATTTGAGTAGCTAGATACAGCCATCCCTCATCAGTAGGTATGTATGTGATATCAGATACCCATACCTGATTCGGTGCACTAGCATGGAAGTTTTGTTGCAGAAGGTTTTCATATACTGGCAGTCCATGCCTTAAGTTTGTTGTTGTCGTGTACTTGCGTTTGCCTTTAGCATAAATACCATACTTTTGCTTTATTCTGCTAATCCTGCCTTCGCTTACCTCTTTACCTTCACTTGCCAAGGCTTCTTTTATACGCCTTGTTCCATAACTTTCTCTTGATTTCTTGTGAATCCTTTTTATATCTCTAAGAAGCTCTGCTTCAGCTTTAGCCCTTATGCTCTCGCCTCTGTCTCTCCATTTATAAAATCCACTTTCGGATACTTTCAGTACTTGGCACATCTTCCTGATCCGAAAGATGCTCTTATGTCGTTCAATGAACTCATACTTCAGCTGTTTTCTATTTTTGAGAAGATGTGCACCGCTTTTTTTAGTATCTCAATCTCTTCCTCCTTATCTCGGAGAAGCTTTTCCAATTCTCTGATTCTCAACTTGTCTTCTTTGTTGACCACCGGCTTAGGTGAAGATAAGACAGGGATACCCGTCTTCTTTTTATACTGATTGATCCATTTGTAGACGCTGTTCTTGTTAATTCCAAATTCCTCTGCTACTTGGTTGCCACTTTTTCCTCCCTCTATGGACATCCTTGCTATTTGCTCCTGTTGTTCCAAATCGTATCGTTTTGCAGACATAAAAACAACCCCTTTCTAAGTAGTATATTTGCCATTTTTGACTCTACTTTTTCAGGGGTAGTCCAACCTGTTACATCTTATTAAAGTAATTAGATACACCCGTGAGGGGTAATAAAAAAGACCACACGCCTCAACTGTGTGATCTTTTAAGCATATGTAAATTTTCTTTAATCAGCGCTATTTATTACTCCGCTGCTTTAAAATTATAAATAGGCTTTATCTGCTTTACTATATCTACAGTGTCCTTGATATTTTCCACTATCTCGCTCATGGGTTTGTAAGCCATAGGAGCTTCATCCAACGTTGCTTTGTTTACCGAGGTAGTATATATGCCCTGCATTGATTTTTCATATTCTTTCAGTGTAAATGTCTGCTTAGCCTTGCTTCTGCTCATGAGCCTGCCCGCACCATGAGGTGCGGAGTAGTTCCAATCAGGATTTCCCTTACCTACACATATGAGGCTTCCATCCCTCATGTTGATTGGTATAAGCACCTGTTCATCCTTTTGTGCTGAAATCGCTCCCTTACGGAGAATCATATTATTCATATCAATATAATTATGAATAGTTGTGAACTGTTCATCTATATCAAGCTTATTGTGCTTTACCAGTTCTGATATTATGGCTTTCCTGTTATACGCAGCAAAGGTCTGAACAATCTTCATATCATTTATATATTCTGCGAAGTCTTCACCCTGCAAATATGCCAGTGCTTTGTTCACCTTCGTAAGCTGATGCTTTTTCAGCTCCTCCTGTATTTCATTTTCCCTTCCCTCAGCCCTGAGCCTGTTTATCAGCTCCTGCTTCAATTCGTTCAGATGCAGCAGCTCCTTGTATGCCTTATCCTGATAATATTCGGCAACCTGCTTGCCGAGATTGCGGCTTCCTGAGTGAACTACCAGGTACAGGTTTCCTTCCTCATCCTTATCCACCTCTATAAAATGGTTTCCACCACCTAGTGTGCCTACACTTAACCTTGCTCTGTTCAAATTTACATGCTTCTTGCATATAAGTCCGTCAAAGTTTATTTCATTGGTATACTTATGTTCCTTCTGTCTTATATCAAAGCCTGATGGAATAAGATTGTAAATCGACTTATCCAGCTTTTCCAGCTCAATTCTTTTCTGCTTTATTCTAATTGTCTCCATGCCGCAGCCTATGTCAACCCCTACAAGGTTGGGTACTACCTTGTCACTTATGGTCATTGTGGTTCCTATTGTACAGCCTGCGCCTGCATGTGTATCGGGCATTATCCGGATTTTACTGTCCTTTGCAAACTCCTGACTGCAAAGCTCAATTATCTGAGCCGCAGCTTCTTCCTCAATATAATCCGTATATACCTTAGCAGTATTGTACTTGCCTTGTAATTCAAGCATCTAATCACCTCTCAATACAGTAATGTTATCATGATTTGTAAGCTGAAGCAAACAAAGCAAGATAAATATCACTCAATGTCTAATATCTTTCTGTCACAGCTTTTGATTGCATGAATAATGTCAGATAGTCCGGTCCTCCTGCCATGGAATTCGTGCCTGACATATTGAAGCCCCCAAATGGATTTACCCCTACCAATGCACCGGTGCACTTTCTGTTGAGATACAGTACCGATAGCTTCACCAAAATCAGCTGGATTCATAGATTTTATTTCTAAATATGTTGTATACTTTTTCCCACCTATAACAAGTGGATATTCTCTGCCTAACTGTTCCTTAACGCTTGCCAAGGCCGACTTCATGGCATTATAGTATTCTTCTTGAGTAAAATCCGTGAACGATTCATTTACAAAGACTGTTAACATCGTTGACCTCCTTATATTTTGACTTTGCTCTTGCATAAAGCTTTAAGAGGCTTAAAAAAACCAAGGCTCGCTGGGAGCCTTGGTCTCATTAGGCTATAGCCTTATAGGCATTATCTGCAGGTAATCCTCAAGAGTGCCACCACTGAGACAGCATTCAATAAGCTTTTTCCCTAGAGGATTAAGTCTTCTTGAAAGGTATTTATCCAGCTCACTCTTGAAGAAGTCTGTCAGTATTTTAGCTCCTGCATCGTAGCCCTCATTTCCTACATATGATTGATGGTTGGTCTGCAGAAAGCTTTTACGCAGATATTTACCTTCAATTTTTAATGTCTCTAATGAATATCCAAGCAGCGGACAACGTGATTCTACAAGATGCTCAGGCCTGAATTTTGCACTTCCCCGTCTGGCAAGGTACTCTCTCGCAATCCACTGCGGCATGAAGCCCACCTTATAAGCACCTATATGCTGATTAGGTATTAATATATAGCGTGTGCTTGATGTCTTAACAATCTGCTCAAGCAGCAGGTTAGCCTGATCAACCCTCTTACCTGTGGCAAAAGGCCAATATGACCCTACACCCTCACTGCTCATTGCTGAGCTCCCTACTATGCTTGGATTGTCATGTCCTCTCGGAGCAACCAGTCTCCAAAGCCAAGCCAGCCCCGGAGGAAGTATGTGAAGCATGCCTATTATGCCGTAGGTCGGGTTATCCTTTGTACAGGGAGGAGTTCTTACACCAAAGCTTCTTACATCCACTTCCACAGCCTCATTAACTATTTCAGGTACAAAGCGTCGCGGCATAATAACCCTTGGATTGGGGCACGGCTTTCCGGGTTCATCCATTGTATGCTCCCAGATAAGGCAGGTTGACCCCGGTATTCCTTCTAAATTTAGAAATATCAAAGGTTCTTCAGGCTGTATGCACAATCTCTCATAATGTGGGTCAACACCATATTTATCTATATGGTTAATACGTAAGAACCAGCCTTGCTCAGCATCCTTTACGACAAGCCTTCTGCTTTCATTCTGGATGGAGGGGTGGCATAACGCCATATCATCAGTTACAGGATGAAGCTCACAGGTCTCGTTTAATTCCATATAGTATTTTTCCTGAGTTACGGTATGCGTAGCAAGAAGTATCAATCCGTCCGGCTCACGGTGTATCTGCTCAAGCATTTCGCTCTTGCCGCCTCCGCTTGCACCTTCATGCATTATTGTGATTACATTGTCATAGGGCGTAATGACCCTGACAGTGGAGGCATGTGCTGTAAGCCAACCCTCAAACTCTCCGATATTAAGCAATACGCTGTATATTCCCTTTTTTGCACTAGGACCGGGATAGAGATTGTATGAAAAAAGCTCATGCACATCCTTAAGTCTGTTATGCACGACTATTTGCTTCGAATCAAAATGAGTATGCCTGAAGGGTGGTGCAAGATAAATAACAGCTTGGGGCTTAAAGCCTTCAGGTATCTCGGTTTTGGGTATGAAGCCCTGAATATCTGCCAATGCAGCAGCAAAGAAACCTGCATTATAAGGTGCTACAAGTATTGCAGGATATCCAAGCTCTTTTCCTCCTGCCATAAAAGGCATTATGATTAACTCCTGATCCTTAAACCAGTTAAAAGTAGTCTCCCTCAAAGGCTCAAAATCAACTCCATATGCATCAGAGTATCTCGGCTTATCAGTATCTTCATCATCTGCAATAAACATACACTCAGGATCTCTTCTTCTCATATATACATCGGTATAGTTAATAACTGCACCGTTCTTGCAGCGGGTAACTGTTGCTTCTACAATCCTGCCGTTTCCCGGTATATCATAGGCAACTTCATACAGTATGTTCTCATCATTGCCTAATGCAAGTCGCAGAAGGTGTTTTCTGCTTTCAGGCATACATATGCCGGCACTTGAATTAACTATCTCCACCATTTCAGGCGGCAGTATCATCTTCTTCAATATTTTCTTATCCATTACTAAAACCCCTTTACATCTTAATATTAATTTTACATTGTCTTTTAAGATTTCACTTAAGCAAAAAACCAATACTCACCGATCAAACCATCGATAAATATTGGCCTACACTGCAACTGGTAAATATACCCTTCGCCTGGTCTTCCAAATAAACATATTATTGCTGCATTTCCAGATTTTTCTCTGCCGTAATTACTATAATTTTTTCGCCTGTTTTGGTACTCACATCACAGTAGGTGCTAATTATATTAGCTTTAATAATAGGCTTTATGATACTCTCGAGATATTCTCTGGCGCTTTCAAACAAAGCAGTACGCATCTCCTTGATTAGCTTAATTCCCTGGCTGGTTTCCGAAAGCTTTTGCTCCGAGATGCTGAGCACACCCTTTATACGTACAATAATCAAATCCTGATTAATTATCGTACGAATTTCCTTTGGTCCGCGTCCCATATACTCAACCTCAAACTTACTTACAGCATCACTGATTTTAGCTTCAATTTGTCCCTTTGTCATATTTTACCTCATAAAATGTCCACGTGGGCGGAATTTGTCCCGCCTGCAAAAATATACATCCTGTCTAACTTCGATTATTGTTATTTTAGCACTTTTATACTGGCAAATCAATATCTCATAATTACTCATCATTCGATTTGATGAAATTTTATACCTTACTGAAGTATTTATCTGAAATATTATTCATCACTATAATATATGAAATTTCACATTTAAGAAATATAAAATGCTGCTAAAAATATAGAAAAAATATCCCTTTTGCTTTAAAAACCCGGGATATTTAAATCTAGCATAAACAGGAATGGCTATCCTCTCTATTCCGTACTTTATGACTTCCTTTATATCTAGTCTATCACCCCAATGCAAAGCTTTATTGTTTCCTGTCAGCATAATAGTTTGCTTAATATTATTCTCAAACAGAGCTTTTTATAGTTTGTACTTATAATTATTTATTATTCTATTTTTTTGTACGCACGCAAAAGCAGAAAAGTAAATATTATATTAGTATAATTATAATGAAAGGGGATAACATGATGCCGGATAACAAAAAAATGACAGAATCAGATTTTATAAGCTCAGGTGAAGATATATATATCCATGAGGATTTTGATATGATGGGTGATGACATGAATCCTATGCACCAAATGCATCATAATAGAATTCTGGATACGCTTCAGCACTGTGAAGCAACCTGTGAAGATATGACCACTATGATCTTGAGACGCATGGATATCCAGCGAAGAGTGAGACAGCTGGAATTGCTAAGAGACTGTGCGGATATTTGCTCCTTTACTTCAAAATATATAGCACGTGACAGCCGTTTCGCCAAATATACGGCAAATCTGTGTGCATATATATGTGAAATTTGCGGTAATGAATGCTTAAGACACCGAGATGCAGAATCTCAAAGATGCGGCAGAATATGCCTGAATTGCGCAAGAGAATGTAAAGCCTTTGCCATGATGTAATTAGCTGACCATATAAAGAATAAGCTTCCCGCATAAAAGCCGGAAGCTTATTCTTTATATTAGAACTTCTGATTTTCAATATCCTTTGCTGTTGCATATGGATGAGGATATCTTGCATTTTTGTCTGTATATGATTTCATATAAACCTTGGTCTTGATTTGAGCTGCCTGAGCAGTGCAGTAGTTGATGCACGCATAGCATAAATTGCATTTCACATCATTCTGCCATACAGGCTTGTCGCCAACCATTCTAACCTTTCTTGCCGTACAAACTCTTTCACACATCCCGCAGCCGGTACACTTAGAATCAGAATAGAAATAGTTCTTTGCGCCGTTAATTTCCGCATACTTCATCCCTAGAAGCACAAGCTTATCCAATAAGAATCCTGAAGCGATAAAATCCTTATCCGGCTCTATACTGTTTTCCTTCATCAATATTGTACCTGCAATATCATTTAGCTGTAACTGGATTTTAGCCTCAATCTCAGTAAGCTCCTCTTGTGTAGGCACCTTATAAAAATCAAACTTAGGGTCATTGCTTGCCATATTGACAACAAAGTGTGCATTCAATGCTTTGCCTTGTCTTTTCAGCATTCTATTTATCTGCTTAAAAGCCATGCACTTTGTACCACCCCTTGTAGCTACTGCAAAAAGATACTTAGCCGGGTTTAGATTCACCTTCTTTAGAAAGCTCTTGACTGGTATGGGCATTGACATACCATGCAGCGGGAACACAAATCCCACTGATTCGGCATTGATTTGTATTTTATCCTTGTGTATAAGGCTGATAACAGGTATCAGTATTACTTCAGGAAGCCTCTTCTGCAGCTCCCTTGCTATGTGCAGTGAGTTGCCCGTTCCTGTAAAATAGTATATTTCTGTTTCTCCCACTGTATTTACATCTCCCTGCTTTCAATATCATATGCAAAGCCTGAAGCAAATGCCATAAGAAGAAGCAACAAACCGGATCCAAGGCTTATAAGCATTACATTCACTATGGCATCAGGGTCGCTCACTCCCGGAACAAAGCCAAATATAGCTATTTCCAGAGCAAATAATATCAGGATGGCACTTGCCGCATTGAAAATAGGCCAAGGCTTTAAAAATACCTGTCTGATTTCCGAGGGTATCACCCTTTTCCACCAGCTCAAGGGCTTGTTTATACGTGTAGCAAATCCAAAGATAGTAGTAAAAAATATTATATGACCCACGCCGCCGCCAACCAAAGTGAGCAAAATAAACAGAGCCAGAAATACTATAGGACCATTTCTCTTATGTATGAATTTGATTGACCAGTAAATACACAGCAAACCAACTACTATGGCTGCAATGCCCGTAAAAAGAAAATTCGGAATCAATGTAAAGGCCGGCTCATTACCATGCTCCCACATTTTATGTGCCTCACTAATTGCATTAATCATCATGCCATTGGTTGGAGTATTGCCCTGAAGCATTTCGAATACCCCGTGACCAATACCGCCTATGCCGAAAACAGCTCCTAATGTTGATACTATTATCCTTGTAGCTCTATTGTAATAGCTGCTCTGCACCTGTGTTTCTGTTTTTGTCTGGATCATATTATTACCTCCTTTGGAAATCAGTTTATACAAAGTTAATATGTAACATCTTTGTTGATTGCAAAATCTGTCATCTGATTGATTTTCTGTGTCCTCTGCTGTATATTGAAAAAATCTGCACTCAGATAGTCCCCAAAAAGCTCCGGATATAAAACAATATAGTGGAAGGGCAGCATTAGCTGCAGTGCTATTATTCTAAGCTCTGATTCATCCCTGTTTTCGTGTATTTCCTTAAGCATGGGCATTACCATTTCACAGGAATTTATGCAGCCCTTCTTAAGCTCCCCTGATACTGCCATCTTAAAAATATCGTTATGCTCGAAGCTGAAATCTGCAGTTGTATTTAATAGTCTTTTCAATCTGATGATTGGGTTTTCATCACTGTCTTTATTTTCATAAATCTGTTCGATAATTTTACCCATTTTCATCTGCACTACCTGACCTAGCAAGTTTTCTTTTGATTGATAATAGTAATTGATGAGTGCGAGATTGACATTAGCTTTTTGTGCTATCTGCCTGGTGGTTATGCCGCCAATTACAGCCCCCTCCTCAATCAGCTCCAGAGCTGCCTGAAAAATTCTATCTTTAGCATTTAAACTGTCTTTTTTCAATTTTAGTTACCTCCAAAATCTTTAAACAAGTTTTAAACATGTTTAACTATATTATAATACTATCTGTAAATTAGTCAATACCTTTTTTGGCAGAACAATCCAGCTTGTTTAGCAAATTACAGAATTGATACAGCATGCTGCATTACTTGTTTCCTGTATGAATGCCAGTGCATATAATCCTACGGCAGGGCTTGCCGAAGCGCTGCATAATGCCGGCCTTGTCGGAACACAGATTACAGTGTAATCCTATGATTATGACATACATGATGTACTGGCAGGCAGGAAAGGAGCTTGGGAGAGAACGGCAGCAGGCATCAATAATATTTGGGCTGCAGACCTCTCTGTATCCTTATTCTCCAAGACTGTACCACACATCATACAGCTTTTGTATCTCCTGCTGCAGTGTATTGTACTCTACATAAGTCGCCTGAGGAGTATCTTTCCCGAAGGATGCTTCCAGTTCCTTCAGTTTTGATTCCTTTGTAAATATTTCATTCTCTATTTGCTCTCTGTCAGTCTTTAGGGATATGCTTTCAGCAGCTATCTTAGCAGCTTTTTTACTTCCTACAGTTCTCTGCTTGCCTATTTTTGTCTGCTTTTCCATATCAGCCGCAGTCTTTGCTTGCTTATAATCCATGTAATTTCCCTTATATGAGTTTATTTTCCCGTCAGTTATTTCTATTATTCTATTGGTACAGTGAGTCAGGAAGTATCTGTCATGAGATACTGCAATAACTGATCCGTCAAACTGCTTTAATGCCGCCTCCAGAGCTGTTCTGGCATCTATATCCAAATGGTTTGTAGGCTCATCCATTATGAAGCAATCCTGCTTGCTGAGCAGCATACATGCAAAATACAGCCGCACCTTTTCTCCGCCGCTAAGCACCTCTATTTTCTTGTTTAGATCATCTCCATAAAACTGATATCTCGAAAGATAATTCAAAACCTCCGGCTCTGTCATTTCTTTTCTACAGAGTATCTCCTCCCGTATAGTGTTGTTAAGACTTATAAAATCAATTTCCTGACCTAAAAATGCATATTTCACCCAGCCTCCAAGCCTTGCTGTACCTTCAAAATCATTATCCCTACCTAGAAGGATATTTAGCAGAGTTGTTTTACCGCAGCCGTTATTTCCAACTATACCTACCCGTTCTTTCCCTCTGATTAAAAAATTGGCATTATCAAACAGTACTTTGCTGCCAAAGCTCTTATACAGACCTTCTGCTTTAGCTATTTCAGCACTGACGTGCTTTGCAGCTCCAAAAGAAAGCTTAAAACTGTTTTTCTTATGCAGGTGTTTTTCTTCCTTATAGCTTTTCTTTGCTTCCAGCTCCTCCTCCAGACGTTCCCTTGACTTTAAACGGCTCTTAAAGGCTTTGACCTTGCTCTTGTTTTTGAGCTCCTGTATAAGCTGGTTTTGTGCTTTTATTTCCTGCCTTAACCTGAACTGCTCTCTTAATGCAAACTCCTTCATTATCTGCTTTTGCTCCATAAAGGATGTGTAGCTGCCGCTTCTTTCAGCTATAACTCCGTTTTCCAGCTCAGCAATGCGGGTCGATACCTGATCAAGGAAAAAGCGGTCATGTGATATTATAAGTGCACCTCCCTCGAACCTCTTCAAAAACCCTTCCAGCCACTCTGTCGCCTTTATATCCAGATGGTTTGTAGGTTCGTCAAGTATCAGAAGGTCAGGCTCCTCCAGCAGAAGCCTCGCTATTGCAACCCTCATCTTCTCCCCACCGCTGAGACAGCTTAAGGGTGTATCCAATGCCTCTTCAGACAACCCTAATCCTAAAAGTGTTGTCCTTATTTTTTTCTCTATATTATATCCATCCAGTGCCTCATATTCCAGCACTACTCTTGAGTATGACTTAAGCAGCCTTTCATATACATCCGGGTTATACTTATCAGCTCCTTGCGACATTTGCTTTTCGAGCTCCTTCATTCTCACCTCCAAAGCATGGGTCTTCTCATAAAAAAAAGCTTTGTCCTTCTCACCAACCGTATTCCCATATACGTCAGCCATATCCTGTGAGATGTACCCCACCTTTATATTATTCGCTATAATTACAGCTCCCCTATCTGCCTGCTCCTTTCCAAGGGCTATCCTTATAAGGGTTGTCTTTCCCGAACCATTGGGTCCTATCAAGGATAGCCTTTCACCTCTCTCCACGCGTAAATTGACTCCATTTAATACTGCCTTATTCCTGTACTCTTTACATATATTCTCTAGTACCAGTAAACTCATGATAAACATCTCCTTATTTTGATAGTAGTGTAACAAAAGAAAAAACCGCATTGACTGCGGTTTGTTTCTATCCATATCAAAACATATTAAACCTACATGGATAGCAGAGGTCCTATACCTCTGCTATCCATTTGTTTAAAGTAAAATTGAAAAGCCGCAGACAACGACCTTGTCTGCAGCTTATGCTTTCAAAATAGAACATAATAGTAGAATATTCTTAAGTTGCACTTATAGCTTACGTACAACTATATAGATATAATGATATTTGATGCCGAAAAAAAGTATAACAAACATAACCCAACTATACAGACTCTTCTGTCTGCTTGTTGAGAAACCATTTGCAGTATAAGCTGCTCCTAGTTTGCGGCATCGGCTACTATGCGCTTAGGCTCCAGACAATGCATCACCGATTATTGTATTTTGCATTTTCATTGTTGGAGCTGAGGCCCAGGCCTGTTGCCGGTACACTTGTAAGATACTTTTTCATATGCTTGTTCTCCTGTACTGGCTTATTTTTACTTTAAACATAGTTATTATACAATATATATGCCGGCAGTACAATTACAGATATGTTACAGAATATTAGTAATATATAATATAGGTAATCGTTGCTCAAAGATGGCATTGTGCGTCAAGAAGTACTTTAGTTTATATGATATTTTAGATTTAGGAGGTGCTTAAAAAATGGAAGCATGGGAATCAATTCAAAAATCGCTGGATTATATCGAGAATAATCTTTCTGAGAGAATGGAGATAAATGTATTGTCTGCACATGCAGGGCTTTCACCATTTTACTTTCAGAGACTCTTTAGTCGATTAGTAGGCAGACCCGTTATGGAGTACATTAAGCTCCGCAGACTTGCTAAGGCATCGGAATTCATTATCAATGAAAAAAACAGGATAATTGATATTGCTATTTCCGCAGGGTTTGATAATCATGAAACCTTTACAAGGGCTTTCAAGGATAATTATGACATTACACCAGAAGCCTTTCGCAAAAATCCAAGACCCTTGACTCACTATTTCAAGCCTGATCTGTCAATGCAGTACTATTTGATTGATGAAAATATACCACTTGCTGCTGATGGAATAATACTTGAGATATGTCGTAAGGTATTGGATAAACCTCGTAATTTTGCCGGAGTGTCAATAGATATGCAATTCCCAAATAATCCTGGGATTGATTACCTGGCAGAGCTATGGGGCAGCTTTCACGATAAAAAAGCTTCTATTGGAAATCTGAAAGCAGATGGTAATGAAATTGGCGTTGGAGGTCCTTCCGATACAGAAGGCTGTATCAAATACTTTGCCGGAGCAGAAGTGACAGCCTATGATAACTTGGATGACTTCCGCAAATGGACAATGCCGGAAGGAAATTATGTGGTATGTTCCTTTGAGGCAGAGAATTTCTATCTTCTTACTACAAACGCCCTTGATAAAGCAGTACAGTATATGTACAGGACCTGGCTGCCTAAAAAAGACATACTTACAGAACCTTTCTTATCTGAGCTATACTACAATACCGGCAGCGATACTTCATATATGGAGCTATGGTTCAAAATCAGCAATAGTCAACAGCCAGGCCTATAAACCCTTCTTATTAACCATTCATGTTGGCATTTATTGCTTTTAATGATAACTATAAAGAAGAGGTAAATCCGCCTATATCAAGTTATATGCGGATTTACCTCTTTGTATAAATAGTAAACATTTTTGATACATAATTTCACTGATTTCGTTGATAATATTATTCTGCTCGCTTACTGTTGCTGTGATTTCCTCCGTTGAAGCTGCTGTTTCCTGAGTTACAGCGGCTATACTATTGACTGATTCTATGATTATTTCCTTGCCATCACTAATATTACTGAATACCTGATTTTGTTCTCTAACCTTATTGACTGACATATCAACGGAATGCTTAATTCCTGTAAATACCCCCAGAGTGTTCTCTACTTCCGCCACTTGCTCCTTTAATGTATTTCTGACCCATTCAGCCAGCTCTGTAGTCTCCTTATTGCTATCATCCAGCTTTTTTATTATGTCGTGGATAATTTCAGTTACCTTCTTCGAGTCATTAGCCAGCTTTCCAACCTCGGTAGCTACAACTGCAAACCCTTTTCCGGCATCACCGGCTCTTGCTGCCTCTATGGCTCTGGCTAATCCATAACTTGAAACCTTTTTCCAATCTGTCATACCTACAACTATTTCCTTCATAGGTCTTACAATAGAAAGTTCAACAAGCACAGCCACCACTACGGTAAGTATAAGACAACCGATACTTATTACTGCTACAATCTTTACTATTTTGGTTGAAGCTGCAGTGATATCCTTATAAGGTATAACCCCTATGTATTTCCAATCGTTCTTTTCGAAAGAAGTATATACAGTGAAGCACTTCTCTCCTGTTTTTAAACCAATAAAATCAGGCTCCCTGAAGACTCCTGTTTGCCTTGAACCAACTTGACCTCATCATTATCCGCAATGTTTACTCCAAGCATGCTTTCATCAGCATGATAAATGATGTCTCCCTGACCATTTATTATGTATGGATATGAGTTTTCTACCGCAAGATTTCCTGACAATGCCTTATTAAACACTTCAGTCTGATATTTATCAGTAAAACCCCTGCAGTTCTTCCTGCAGTTTATAAACTAAACATTCAAGCGTTATTTATCGCCTCAGGCTGTACCACTGGTTCAGTGTTGCCTGATTCATATTCTGATTTTCTGGATTCAGTTTTTAAAGCAATTACCATTTTAATAATGCTTTTAAAGAATATCTTATATAGCATCTCCACAACGTTACTCCCGCATAAAGCTAGCTTTTTTAAAACAGTCCGCGATCTTACAGTATATCAAGCTATGCTTTATATATGAATATACAGTAGAGCTTGAGTGTTTGCATAAGCATTTTTTATGTTATAAGTCAGCTCTTGTATAATTATCTTAAAATCATGTCTTCAACATTTATATTTGGATTGCGGTAACGACGAACCTCGTCTTTAAAATGTATTGCCTGCTGCGGGCACCATTGTATACATGCATTACAAAGCCTGCATTTATGCTGCCATACAGGCTTGTTCACAACTATTTCTATGTTTTCATTTGGGCATACTCTTTTACAAGTATGACAGCCGATACATCTTTCATCCACCGAAAAATTCGCATCCGCCACTCCCATTTTGTCAGCTAAGGATTGTCCCATATTATTAAACAGCTCTCCAAAAAAGTTCGCCGCAGGAGAGCTGGTCTCTGGTTCATGCTTCCTATTATTCTTGATTGCATCAAGTATCTCTGGTAACCTTTCCATGCCGGAATGGCATTTTTTCTTGTTTATTCCACTGACAAAAAGTGCTATGCCGGGGGTCTTTGTCACCATATTTGCTCCTTCTTTCACCGCAAAGGCGGCATCCAAGTCTGCTCCGGCCTTTATCAACAGCTTTTTCAGCTGTAACAATGCCTTTGCAGGCGTACCGCCGCAGGTAGCCACTGCAAAAACATATGGTCTACTATAAAAATGCAGCTTGTTAATAAATTCTCTTACATTCTTAGGTGGTCCCCAGGCATAAACCGGAAAAACAAATCCTACTCTCTGAGCACTTACATCAATAAGCCCATCTTTAGTCTTTGGTATAGAAATCAGTTCAGCCTCACCAAGTCCCTCGGCTATTCTGCGTGCCATCAGCAGTGAGTTTCCTGTAGTTGAAAAATAGTATATATTTGTTTTCATTTAGTTCCCCCAATGCATCATATATTGAATATTATTTTCTCTGTGCATTGATTAATGCATCTTCTACCGACTTAAGGTACGCTTTTGAAGTAATGGTTGCTCCGCTTATTGTATCCACCTGAAGTGACTGAGAATCAATTACGCTGTTATACAGTTTGCTTGTAAACTCCGGCTTCTGATTTTCTTTATGCTCCAATATTTCTATTTCAGTAACCTTACCTGAGGACACTGTCACTTGGACTTTATTAGCCCTAAACTTTTTCATGCCACCCTCATATTCTCCAATATATATACCGTCATTCAAATTCTTAAAATCAATAACTGCTATAGGCAGATTTTTTCCTTCCTGACGCTCTTTTGAAGTAGCAGCCAAAGCTCCTCCCAACACAACCACAATCACAACAACAATACCCAATATTATCATCCTAGCTTTCCCCTTCCTTTTCATATTATGCTTCTCCTTCTTTCACTTAAGATATTGACATTTACTCCATCAGCTGCCTGAAAGCACTCTTTCAAACCGGCAGATACATGTATCTGTAACTCCATATCAATGAAGATTGCTTCAATACCGTCAAATAATTCTAAAAGCTTTACTCCTCTTCTAATCCCTGCCAGAAACAATATAGTAGACAATGCATCGGCAGTCATAGAGCTTTCAGCAACTACCGTTACGCTTATCAAACCTGATTCTGCCGGATAACCTGTGGTTGGATCCAGGATATGGTGATACCTTTTTCCATTGCTGCCAATAAAGTATCTCTGATAATCCCCTGATGTAACTACTGCCTTATCAGCTACAGAAACAAGACCTATTAAGCTGTTTTCCTTCCTTGGATGCTGTATCCCTACACGCCATGAAGAGCCATCAGGCTTGGTTCCTAATGCTACAACATTCCCTCCAATATTTGTATAAGCTGATTCAACTCCGTGTTCCCTATATATTTCAATGAATTTATCACCGGCATATCCCTTTCCTATCCCTCCCAGATCAATAGATTGACCTATGCTTTTCAATCTTGCAGTCCTTTCATATGGATTCAACAGCAAGTCGGTATAATCCACTAAAGAGAGAGCCTGCTTTATACCTATATCCTTTGGGACTTTACCTTTTTCCTTATCTCTGTTCCATAAGGCTGTCAACGGTCCGATGGTAACATCGAAAAGTCCCTGGCTGCAGCTTGAGAATTCATAAGCTTTTGACAGCACCTCATATGTATCGTCGCTTAACCTTTCACATTTTAATCCTGCAGACTCATTGATCCTGCCTATTTCACTGCTGCTAATAAAACGGCTCAGCATACTTTCGAGACGCACAGCTTCACTGCCTATAGCAGCAAGTGATTTCTCAGCATTTTTTCCATAAGCCTTATGAAGCATAACTGTACTCATTCCAAAATTACTTGATTGAGACATTAATGTATTGCTCACCTTATACACCACCCCCCCTTTCCGAATGAACTATTCCACTATTCATTCACCCTTGAGTATAAAAGATTGCCCTATTTCGGGCAATCGGTTAAGCCTTTCATTATGAACTCAGTTATGTAATGCAGAAGCTGCGGAAAATATTGTATTCCTATTTCGCTTTTATGTATATCTATATATAGTATT
This sequence comes from Bacillota bacterium, assembly GCA_049322695.1. Lineage (GTDB taxonomy): Bacteria > Bacillota > Clostridia > Lutisporales > Lutisporaceae > CALGKJ01. The sequence continues at coordinate 18,867 of JBMORW010000014.1, forward strand.
GAGTCAAAAATAGCACCTACCATCTCAACATCAATATCAGACCTTATTCTTCCCTCAGCCTTCCATTTTTTTATTAACTCGATTTTACCGCTTTGCATAGTATCATCCATGCTTTCTAGATATCCCTTTTCATAAAAGTGTTTTTCTAACTTGCTAAAAAGCTCTTTATTATACCATTCTTTCAATATCATATTGGAGTTCATGGCACTGATGTTCCGTGTCACAAGCTTTGTGACCAGCGCTACGGGGTCTTCATTAATGTCAATGGATTCAATCAGATGCTTTTTCAGGTCTTCATTTTCTTTTATATAAACCTCAATGAAAAGCTCCTCTTTTGAATCATAGTAATTATAAAAGGTACCAACCCCGATACCGGCCAATCTTGCTATTTCAGAAACATTGGTATCTTTAAAGCCTTTAGAGTAAAACAGCTCTCTTGCCGCATTAAAAATCTCAGCTTTCTTGTCTATCAAAAAACCTACCTCCGTCGAACAGAATGAATAATTTTTATATTCATTCATATTATAGCACTATTTATATGTATTGTCAAACTATATTAAGCCTTTGTTTGTCCAGCGTAAGCATGTTCAGCTTGAATCCCATTAATGATGACCTGCTCCTTCAAACTCTAGTTCAGTAATTGCAGTATCTTTATACTTATCACCTTTATAAACCTCTGTGATTTCAAATCTAATATTTACACTTTCAACACCTTTAAGTAATATATCATTAATAGGAAATACCTGCACTTCCTTGGTGTCTTTTACGTCCAATACAGCATATTCCTTACCGTTTACATATAGCTTAATGCCTTTGACTCTTGAATTTTGCTTCCATAATATATCTGTCTTTGTATAACCGTTTATAAGAATAATCTCATTTATTGTCAGATCAAACTCGCTTCCTTCAATTACATAATCCAAATATTCTCCTATTCCATATTCCGGATTGCCCTCTACCCAGGCAGTAGACAAATCCCAATCATGGGCCATTGTTGCTGAGTAGGAAGCTTTATTATTATTCTTCAACTCAGATGATGAAGTAACAGACTGCACATTACCAGCGCAATACCAGCTGCAGCCTGCGTTGAACTCTTCTCCGTCAAACATCCAATTATCTAGTGGTTGGATTTCCGGCTGGACAGTTATAATATCACTTGTTTCAACTTTCTGGGATTGCTGCTCAGAGATACTGCTTCCCAAGCCAGGAGCAGTCTGATCAACCTGTTTAACATGTTTTTCTGGTAAGAGTGTTTGCACTTCGCATCCAAACAAAAATAATTGCAAAAAACAAAAAAAGGATATCAGCATTATTAGTGCTATGGCTTTCATGTCGTTACCTCCTATGTTCCATATAATGTCAAACTAAAACCCCACTAAACCTATAATAGCATAGTGGGATTTAACCAAACAGCAAATATTTACATTATTCTAACAGCTTTACAGCAGCTTACTCTGCTTTACAGCAGCTTACTCTGCTTTACAGCAGCTTACTCTGCTTTACAGCAGCTTACTCTGCTTTACAGCAGCTTACTCTGCTTTACAGCAGCTTACTCTGCTTTACAGCAGTTTTTCTGTCTGATCTCTGTACTTATCATTGCTGTTCTCCTTTTCTAGTGTAAAATTCTATTGTGGTACATGCTGACCGCAGCAAGTCACCATAGGCGGATTTGGGTTTTCGTGCAGAAGTCTTTCCATTATCATTACATCTACCCATTTTCCATCCAATATACCTTGTTTAATATAGGTTCCAACTTCTCTGAAACCCAAAGATTTATACAGTCTTTGACCGGCCTTATTAAACTTAAAAGTACTTAACACAAGCTTATGAAAGCCTTGTTCCTTAGCAACTGTTATCAAAGAGCTTAGAAGTATTTTGCCCAAGCCCTTTCCTCTTTTCTCACGCTCAATATAAATAGATATGTCCGCTATTCCATCGTAGCAGCATCGTGAATTGAAAGTATTCAGTGACGCCCAGCCATACACTTCACCTTCTTGGTTTTCAATGACAATTACTTTATGCTTCTCATCTCTTTTCGAGAGCCATTCATTCATATCAGAGCATTCCCTGGGTCTGGTTTCTAACGTTGCTGCGCGATCCTCGATTCCCTGGTTGTATATTCTGGTTATACTCGGTATGTCCTTTTGTTCAGCTAACCTCACTTTATAATCCATGGCGGCATACCTCCTATTTTATTGCCTTGATATAAGCTCCGGCAAAGGCTCCATCTATTTGATCCCATTGAAGGTCATTGAAGATATTTTGCAGCTCACGTCTGCCCTTTATCAATTCTTGAACAATATCCTTTGTGTAGATGTGTACCGGCTCAATTAGTATGTTTTTGAAGCCTGCCTTTTGCAATATGTTTTTATACTCTTCCATGCTTAAAGCTCCAGCTATGCAGCCTACCCATAACTCTGCCATTTGCCTTACAGCTGCAGGAACTTCCTTTAGGGAGATTATATCAGAAATCGCTAACCTTCCTCCTTTCTTGATAACTCTGTATGCTTCTGATAATGCTTTTTCTTTGTCATCAGAAAGGTTAATTACACAATTTGATATTACTGCATCAACAGTGTTATTAGGTAATGGAATATCCTCAATATAACCCTTAAGGAATTCTACATTCTGTACACCCATCCGGGCTTTATTCTTATTTGCCAATTCCAGCATTTCATCAGTCATATCAAGTCCATATATTTTCCCTGTACTTCCTACATACCTAGTGGCAAGCAACACATCTATGCCACCGCCGCTGCCAAGGTCCAGCACAGTCTCACCTTCTTTCAGCTGTGCCAACAATAGCGGATTGGCGCAGCCCAGTGATGCATTAACAGCCTCTATCGGCAGGTTTGCCAGGTCCTCTCCTTTGTAGATTCTTGATCCGTCACTTATGCTGTCACAGCAGGAAGTAGCGCTGCAGCAGGAGGAGCCCCCGCAGCAACTGCTTTTTGAACTATTATTTACGCTCTCTGCTATACCACCATAATATTCTTTTACTTTGTCTTTCACATTGCTATTCATTACCGATTTCCTCCTAACAACACTTGTTATTTTTAACTGCTTCAACCAACAGCATCAGGCTTTCAATAACCTGTTCATGCTTTTCCTCCGGTATGTCTCTTAAAATGGCTTCATAATATGCGTTCATGTTTTTTTCTGTCGTTTCAAATATGTGACGCCCTTTATCAGTCAGCCTCAGCTTAATATACCGCCGGTCCTCCAAATCTGTTTCCCTTTCCACAAGCTGTTGATCTGCCAGGTTATTAATAGTTCTGCTTATTGTACTGTTGTCAAGCTTCAGCAGGTCTGCTACTTCATTTAGCGTAATCTCATGAGCCCTACCTATTTCAACTATGACATTACACTGTGCTAATGTAGTTCCACAGCATACAGCTTCGCTCTTATCAAGAAAACCCATATTCCTGACAAGCACCCGTGTAAGCTCTCTCAATATACTTACATTGTTTTTTTTCTTCACAGTTTACCACCTCACGATAATTGTATCATGCAATAGTTGTATATTGCAAGTATTTTAAATAAAAAATACTAATAACTTACGCTATTAGTATCATATTGGGTATGCTAAAAAAGCTTCAGACAATACACCATCGATTACTTTGTTTTAGCATTTTCGTTAGTGGAGCTAAGGCGTGAGCCTGTTCATGGTACATTTGCTAAAAGCTTTTTGATGTTAGACATCTCCTGTTCCTGCCTATTTTACTTTGTGGAAATAATATACACCAACTTATTAATATCTTATATTTTATTCTGTAGAACTTGTTTGCTCAGAAATAGCTTACAGAGAAATTTCTGCTTGTCACTGACCTGTATTACAATGCAATCATTCATTATTTCTTGCATAATAATTCTGCAAGCTATCCAGCATATTCTCGAATTCAGAAAAATTCAGCTGTTGTAGGTTATCAGATAAAGCTAGTTCAGGCCTTGGATGCACCTCAACCATAATACCATCCGCTCCTGATGCAAGAGCTGCTCTAGCGATATTTTTTATAATGTCTTTCCTGCCAAGAGAATGACTTAAATCTACAATAATTGGGAGTTTCGTTTCAGCTGCAATTATAGGTATGCACGAAATATCTAGTGTATTTCTAGTCTTTGTTTCATAAGTTCTAATGCCTCTTTCACATAACAATATCTTTCTATTACCTTGTAAAGCCATATATTCTGCAGCACAAATAAACTCATTAATTGTTGCACTTATTCCTCTTTTTAGTAATACAGGATGATTGCTTCTCCCAACTTCCTTTAAGAGTTCATAATTCTGCATATTACGAGCACCAATTTGAATTATGTCAACATTTTGAATTGCATATTCAACATCCTTGGTATCAACGATTTCGGAGACTGTTATCAACCCATGTTCCTTACCAACCCTATTCAACATTTTCAAACCATCTCTGCCAAGCCCTTGAAAATCATAAGGTGAAGTTCTAGGCTTAAATGCACCGCCTCGTATGAACCTTATACTGTTTTTTTTCAGAAACAGTGCTACTTCTTCCAGTGTGCTATTATCCTCTATTGCACATGGTCCAGCAATTATAATCGGACTTGCAGGATCAATATCAAAAACTTCATTTATCCTAGTAAAGCTGCAAGTACTGTTTGAATTAACCAACATCTTTACTTCCTGTTTATTAATACCCATGAAGTTTAATGAAGCTCTAAATATTTTTATGAATACTTCTTTCACAAGCTCATTTGGCAAAGGACCATTATTATACTCCAATATTTCCATAATCATATCTTTTTCTCGTGTAGGATCAAAATAGTTAATATTGCTTATATCTTTAAGATCACTGATTTGCATAACGATATTAGTTCTTTTGTTTAAAAGCTTCAACATCTCTATGTTAATGTAGTCTATTTCTTTTCGCAATTTATTTATTTCATCATATTTATTCATGTAAGATTTTCACCTCAATCACTTATTCTTTTGTATTGAGTTTTTCAAGGATGTTTCTTTTCAAATTTTCGTATCGACTGATTAGATCATAATTTAAATCATCCTCATCAAAAAAGATTCCAAATGATCTTTCTAATTCAACTATTAGTTTTATAGAAAGCACTGAATGGAATCCTAACTCTTCAACTAGATTTGTATTATCATTAATCATACTTGCGTCTATACTTAACCCTGAAGTGCTAATAATACACTCTTTTAATTTATCTTCTGTGTTCATTTAAAAACCGCCTTCGAATACTTTAAATTTCTATGTCTTCTCTTATAATATCACTGTAAAAGAAACTCGTTTTATAGCCTTCATATATGGGAATATCTCTTAACAGTTGTCCTTCTACACGTTCTGGAATAAAAGTATTATCATATCTTATTTTAGAGCAAAGCTTTGCAAGGTTTAGCTCCTTAAAGCAATATTCTGCAATGCAATTTAATACCAATACACCATAACCTATAGATTGATACTTTTCGTCAATAATAATGCTTAATTCACCTGTCCCATACATCCAGTCTATTTCCTGTATTGCTATGTAACCTAACAGGTTATTACTTTTCTTAAGAAAGGCTACAAATGTTAAAGAGCTGCTATTTTCCGCGAGTTGTTTCTGTAAGTGTTCTTCTATCGATTGAACATCAGAATCATCTCCGAAATCTAGCGACAGCATCTTTGCTGACTTGCTTTGCAGTAACTTTATTATGAAAGGAATATCTTTTGTCCTCATAGTCCTGATATAAAATCTATCAAAGTCAAGCACTTTGCTCCACCTGCCATTTCTCAATTGAATATATTAACAAACTTGAATAGCTATTGTTCTTGTAAACAGCCTTCTGCATTACACATTCAGTTTTGAATCCTAACAAATCAAAGAACTTTTTAGCAGGCTCGTCAAAATCAAAGACTCTCGTTCTAATAACATCGAAATCTTCAATTCGATTCATTAGTTCTTTAAAAATGAGATGACAGTTATTTACCATCCACTCCATATCTCGCATACGAACTGATAAAAGCAATGAATTTTCTTCACATTTTTCTTTTTCTAATTTTGCCAAACCCTCAATATTACCATTCATTATAAGCGAAAATGTATGTCCCTTACTGTTTAATCTATTATTTATGTCTCCTTCCATCATCGACTCTGGTCTCTTTGTCATAAAATAAAAGTCATTGTTATCATATAAGCTAAGAACTTCTTGAAAGTGTCGCTCATTGTACTTTTCAATGTAAAATTGCAATTATATCACTCCTAACAAACTCATTGCTTTTGTGACTCTAGTAACATAAATAAAAATAATGAATATTGCTCAAAACGGTCTTACCTTCGTTAACAAAGTTCCTGTTTAGCACCTCAGTCAAAATACCATTTGTTTCTTTAGCCATCCCCCATACTCTTTTCATGCGCAGTTGACCTTTACAAAAAGCTTGTATGTTATTTATGGAAGCCAATAAAACTTCTTTATAGTCATCATTGCCAGTGTACTCAGTATAGATTCCCCCTTTAAGCCTGCAGTTACGATTTTCCCAATCGAAATCACACAGACAAAGAAAACCAGCAATTTCATCGTTATATAAGATAGTGAATACAAAGATATCCTTATTGCAAATTAAATCCAATATGTAATTGCTTTGTTCACTGTATTTCTCGCAATCTTCAATGGCAAAGAAAACTTCTTCCTGCTCTAATATCCCATAAATCAGATGATTATATCTTCCATCATATCTGCTCATGCAGATTTTATGAAAGGAACTACCTGTATTGCATTCTATATGCTGTTCATTTTCTGAAAGGAGTTCTTGAATTTCATTTTCTATTATAGAATAGATATTTATATTATAAAATTCTCCGTCTTTTGTTCCTTCGTTTCTTCTGCAAACTTCATATTTAAAGCTTGCTTTCGTAAGCAATTTCGCTTCATTTTCATCAAATGAAAAGACTTCTGTATCAATTCTCTTAACCTCAGTAATATCACTGCAAATTATTCTTACAAAATCTTTTAGTAACCTACAAATTTCCTGCAACTCAGTATATTCATTCTTTACCTTAAATTTCATAAACACATATTCGCTGTTTATTTCCTGATATTGCGCTAAGCCAATAATGCTCAAGTTTCTATATATTCCATATAACTTTCCGCTGCTAAGCAAATATGTTAATAGCTCGTCCACAGCTATAAATTCAGGATATGATGTCATGAAGTAAAATTCGGAGTTGAATAATTCTACCACTTCTACAATACTATTTTCATGAAGCTGAACTAGTTTAAAAATACTACCAGATCCCCTCTGTTTTAATTTATCTTCTGTTCTCATTTACCAGCTAATAGCATTTGGAAAATTAAATAAGTTTTCGAATGTTTTCAACCTTAGATATCAATAATAGCATCACAACTAGTATATAAAGGAATTGGTCTTACACCAATTGCTTAGAATGTACTGGGTTTACTTATTTCTTTAAGAAAGAACACTTTAACACAGCTCCTCTTTTTCTCATAGTATCACCCTTTCTTATTTATATTCGCAATCAATGTATATCATTTTGTCAATGTTAGCTTTGAAACTCATATTCTGTTTAAGTAAGACCAATTCCAAAGATAGCAGCATTATAGCATGCTCTAACTTTTTAATAAATGAAAAAGTGTTCCACAGAATCTAACTCTACACCCCCTAGTTATATTGCTCGAACCATTTGTCGTATCTGCAAAAATCGACACAACTAATAATAAGTATCAAGGAAATTTATCAAATTAGATTTCCTCTTATTATTCAGCCTTTAAAATATGTAATAAATATTATTATGTAAGTATAAAAGGAATTGGTCTTACACCTATTGCTTAGAATGTACTAGGTTTACTTACTTAATTTTACGGAAAGCGCACTTTACGGCAAAAAATTTTTTTCTCATAATGTCACCCTTTCATATTTTGATTCATATCAGTGTATAGCGTTTTGTAAAAACCAACGTTGAAATTCCTCATCATGTATAAGTAAGACCAATTCCAAAATTATTTTTTTTATCTCGTCATGTTAATCAACTCTTCATAACGAGTACGCAGCTCTTTGGATAGATATAATCTTTCCTCATTGCGAATAACATCTTTTAACCATGAACTTTTTTCTTCTTCACATAACCCTTTGTTTTTTAAAATTGAATGCAATATTTCAACTGCCTGTAGCACTTTTTTCTCATCAAGCTGTTCCATATTTTTTTCAAAATGCTCATATAGACCTTTTAGCTTTTTATAAGGCCTTACAACATTATTAGAATATTCTTCACTGTTGTATTTATAATTTTTGCTACATACAGCAGCAGCCAGGCATCTTTCTATTATTGATAATCGATATTTCGTTATATCTGTATAGTCAGCACTTTTTTCTCCTGTCTTTTCAATAAGACTTTGTATATCATCACTGCACTCACAGCTATGTACTTCTATATTTAAGCCACTTTTTTCGGTAAGGTTCTTTAGTACTTTTTTAGGGCCCAGCTCAATAGCCTGGTTGATACCTAGAGAAACAATAAATTTCATGCAATCATGCCATAAAACAGGGGCTGTCATCTGTTTGGTAAGGTTGTTTATAATTTCCTTTTCACTTAAATATGGCAGTGCGGATGCATTAGATAGAACATAAGAGCTGGAGCTATTAAACTTATATTTGTTTAATTCTTTCTCCATTTTTTGGGCAGCTGTACTCATTAAAGAACAGTGAAAAGGCGCACTAACTCTTAAGGGCATTACCTTTGCCCCCTTTGATTTAAGGCTATTGCCAACTTCACGCACTGCATCTGTATGCCCAGAAATAACGACTTGGTTAGGTGCATTATAATTAGATATTTCTACAACCAAATCTTTTTCTAAAAAAGCATTGCATTCATTCCTAATAGTATCAAAGTCAATATCATAAATTGCGTACATTGCGCCTTCATTACCCAGCACGGATTCTTGCATGTATTTTCCTCTCGAATTGACTATTTTAAGACCATCCCTGAAGTCGATATAGCCCGCACAAACCAATGCTGTATATTCACCTAGACTATGACCTGCATAGCATTTTGGTATAAGGTTAAGACATTCCTGAAAAACTAAATAAGACGCCACACTGCAAGTCATTATTGCAGGTTGCGCATTCTCAGTTTTGGTTAACTCATTTATATCTCCTTCAAAACACAGCTTCGCCATATTCATTCCTAACACGTCACTCGCCTCTTCAAAAGTACGCCGTGCAATCGAAAAATCATTATAAAATGCTTGTCCCATACCAACATATTGTGATCCCTGTCCTGGAAATAACAACGCTACTTCATTCATAGTATCACCTCATTTCAATTTAAATAATTACTCATAACCACTCCTAAAGTCTTTCAACACCCCTTAACTACTGTGTAGTGTTTATAAGTAAGTTATAAAACTGTTTTTCTTTTTCATTTATACCTTTCAATACCCTGATAGCACCATCAAAGAAATGTTCCACAAAAACCTGAGAGTAATAATATTTTGCAATAATAGCACGAACATAGCTCCAATCTTTAATAATTTCATTGATATGCTCAAGAAAAACACCATTATCGGCAAACAATTCTTCTACTCTATGTTTCTGAACATTCCACGCATTAACGATATTATTAAGAATTGCAAGTATACACTCAGATTTATCCAGTATAAACTCTTTATCTGAAGCTGCTAACTCAAACAAGCTGACAAATTCTTTAAGCTTTTCTAAGCCTTCAAAAACGCAAGCAATATTTTCTCTGTAGTTTAGCAAATATATATTTCTGTATTTTAATTGGGGATCGTGAAACTCACAAATGTTTTCTAACGACGAATCCTCTGAATAATAAGAATGAAAGGTTGGAGTATCAAAATGGCTTTGGAAGTTATCTAGAAATCCTTTGTAAGAGCGTTCAATATCATCATAGCTTATTTTCATTTTTGAATAAGAAAGTGTATCGCGAAATTTATGCTCGATCACATCAAAAACTTTATTATCATTATCAAAACCATGAATTAATAAGGTGTGCGGCCAGTGATTTTTCATAAAGGCATCCAGCCTGTTGGACTCATAAAAACAATCAACCCACAATATTACTGGTCTATTAATTGATATCGAAGCTATAATTTCCTTTATAATACTATCACTACGATATATTGTTGATGTGCTTAATCCCTCTTCAGTAATTACGTCGTTTATTGACTTAACAGGAAAATAATTAACTGAAAACTTTTCAATTTTTATATCCCCATTTTCAAACTCATAAAGCAGCACATCGTTTACCAGTATTGACAATATATCTTTGCCATAATACTTCATTATTGGAAATAAAGAGTTTGCATAGCAATTTCTATAGAATATATCATTGAAGGGAATAAGTTCAGGAATAACCCAACTTTGCGGAAACTGATTCATGTTCAACTTTGAATTGAATCCTACCTGCTCTTCATTATTTTTCTTCATAAACATTGGTTCAACTCCTTAGCTACTTACAATCTTGCCTATTTCTAACTTAATTACTTTATCTGCTATATGAAAGTATCTGTCATCATGAGTTGCTGCAATAACACATTTACCCTGTCCTCTTAAATCAGGCAGCAGCTGTTCATAAAAGAATCTCCTGAATGCCGGATCCTGATCTGCTGCCCATTCATCAAAGATGTATACAGAACGGTCCTCTAAATAACTAACTAATAGTGCTATCCGTTTTCGTTGCCCTGTAGAAAGCTTTATTGTATTAAACACTCTATCATTTATTTGCAATTTATCCTTGAGTTCAAGCGCTGCCAAGTATTTATTTATGTTATCGCTCTTATCTTCTTCATGAATTCCATATAGTTTTTCAAATAAGTGAAAATCACTAAAAACAACGGAGCAATTTTCTCCAATCTGTGATGAATCAATAACTTCATTATTTATTAATAGATTTCCGCTAGTCGGCTTGTAAAGGCCTGTTATAACTTTTAATAAAGTAGACTTCCCGCTTCCATTGCCCCCTGTAACAAAGATTATCTCACCAGTATGAAAGGAATAGTTAATAGGGCCAATAGAAAACTGGCTTTCATTATTATTGCAATACTTATAAGTGACATCTCTAAGTTCAAGCTTTTTATACCGATTTATACTCTCATTTATATCTGTATAAGGTAATTTTGCACTCCCAGAATCTAAACAATTTATAAGTTCATTTATTCTGTTCCAGCTTATCCTTACCTGCATCATTCCCGGTATTGAATCTAAGATGCCATGTATTGGTCCAGCCATATATAAATATACAAAAACATAGTTGCTTAAAGAAATGCTGCTAATATCTCTAAATATCACAGGAAATAGGAAAACTACAGCACCAATCACAAAAGTAAAAAGTAATTCACCAATAATAAACACATCTGCGAATCGCTTTTCGACTAGTACTCGTTTGTCCCTATAGGTTATACAACTTTCTTTCATATCCAGTCCAAATTCTTCTCTTTTTGCATTATGCATGCTTAATTCCTTAAAGCCATCTATTAAATTATTTATGAATTTAAAGAAAATATCCTGATAATCTCTCGCTTGCTCCCAAATAATATTGGCAGATGATCCGACAAAATAGTACAACGCTGCTGCCATTGCTATAATCCCAATTGATAAGAGCAGTACATAAACATCAATAAATCCTAAATAGATAAAGTAGCACACCAAAGTAATAGCACTTGTAATTCCTGTAATTACAATACTAGCAAAATCACTAACAACTTCAGTATCATTGTTTAACCCGGCATATATTTTTTCACGGTCGATTGCTTCAATTGTTTCATAGGATGAGTTTAATATTCTGTTGATTATTGTTTCTCTCTTTTGATATACCATATTATTTGTAATTACGATAAGTTTAGTTCTAACGAGTTTTTGTCCTAAAATGTATATAGCCATTCCTAAGAGAAAAAACATAAATAGCTCTTTTTGAAAACCATGGTTTCTTCTAATTGATTCGCTTATGATGAATATAATCATAGCATTTCCTATACCGCTGCCCAAGCTTAATATTGCAATTGCAAAAAAGGGATTGTCCTCATTTCTATAAAAGAATGATAACAATAAATAGTATGTTGAAAACAGGAAAATGGTAATAATCATCATGTAAATCCCCGGCAACAAACTGAAAGGCGCCCATACCTTAAGAAAACTCCAGGGCAGCCCATCGATGAAAATGCCAGCGATTGAATAAGCGCAATAGCTTAATCCCGCCATGAAGAGCATAGTGGTAATTACTGCTTTTATTACACTTACTCTGTCTCCGGTGAATCTTCTCTTCTTTCTATATATCTGAACCACCAGTTTACATATGCAAATCACAAATAATATTGCCAGGGGAATACTGACAAATGTAATAATTGATGAAGCAATATCAATACTTCTATACATATCATTATTATTTACTACAGTTTCCCTATTCATTAATATATCCATAACACCTTGACCAATAGTACTTGTCAAGCTAGTATTTATATTAGCCAGTACAGCGACGCCAAGCTTTTCTTCAGGCCTGAAAACTAAGTATGAAGAATAATTCGGATTACTACCATCATGGAAAAACTCCCCTTCGCCGCTCTGAAGCACGCACCAGCCTGCAGCGTAAGATGATCCGTCAAAGTTAGGAAAAACTGTTCTGTCTGCGATATGGGACTCCTCAAAAGCATTCTTAAAAAGCTTTGGTCTTTCTGCAACTCCTATTTGAAGCATTAACCAACGTGCCATATCAACAGTGTTGGAATAAATGTATCCAGCAGGGGTGTTCCCTCTATACTGCGGAGCATGATACTTAAATGGAAATAGAAAACCTAGCTTGTAACCATTGGATAGATTTCTTAATACCGTTTCATCCTTTTGAGCAAATGTGTTCTGAAGACCTAGCGGTAGAAAAACTTGTTCTCTCATATAATCCTCATATGATGTTTTTGCTACTTCCTGAATGATAAGTCCCAATATATCATAATTTATTGTTGCATATTCGTAGCTTTCACCAGGATAGCTTTCTAGCTCGCCTCCTACCAATTTCTTTACAGTATTCTCTAAAGCCTGAACACTATTATCTTGTGGTATTGTTCCAATCGTACTAGATGAAATTCCACTTGTGTGATGCAGCAGTTGTTCAAGAGTAATATCAGCTTTCATGTTCTTATACTTCATGTAGAACCATGGTAAATATTTATTGACTGGATCCTTTAATGATATCAGCCCCTCATTCTTTAGCTTTAGCAAGCCTATTCCTGTAAAAGCTTTACTTGTAGAGCCTAGCTCAAAAACAGTTTCAGTTCCAACCGGAATTTTTTTGTCAATATCGGAATATCCAAAGCCTTTGGTATACAAATCCTCTTTTCCATTCACTATTGCTATAGAAAGTCCCGGTATCTTTCCCTTCCTCATATATTTGTCAATTAGCTTTTCTATCTTATCTATATCCTTCTCAGCTATCAATTTCCTTTGGCTTGCAGCAGGATTTCCATCAAGAGCAAAAGATAATATATTGAAGCTGAATATCAGAACTGTTATAATTACAGCAATTATTGCCTTATCGGTTTTTATCAACTGGTATACCCCCTTTACAAGCACCCTTTAGTGTTTGCAAGAATCAAAATTACTACGGTAACGATTGACAATTTGGACATATGTATGAGGATGTTCCACCGGTTTTTATCTTTTCTATCTCAAATGCACAGTTGGGACACTGAAGCCCTTCTTTATATCCCACAAGAAAATCTATTATTTTCCCGCGATTCCCATAAATATCTTTTTCGTAAGCAATCCCTCCAAGTTTCACCGCTTCATGTAGGTTCTCAAATATTGCATCAAACAGCCTTAACTTTTCATCCCGGGTCATCTCTTTGATTTTCCTTAATGGATGCAGTCTAGCCTTAAAAAGGATATCATGTATATATACATTTCCAATTCCTGCTATGTTCTTTTGATCCAGTAAAAAAGCTTTTATACTACCACGCTTGTTCTCCAATAAATCTAAAAAGTTTTGCATATTAAACTCATTTTCATCCATCGGATCTAAACCAGTTGATGCAGTTGGTTTGTGCTCCTTTAAATCTTTTTCACTCAGTATGTGTACATGTCCGAACCACCAAAATCGAAGATATAGTTCTGTGCTGTCATCCAGCCCAAACAAAAATTGAAATTTTCCATTTGGCTTTTTATTGCCGTCATTATAGTTTATATCTGCGCCCATACCAAGATTAACAAGCAACCACTTCTCCTTATCCAGCTTTATGTATATCCACTTTCCCTTTGAAAAAACTTCCTCTATCCTGCTTCCTAATATTTGATTTTCAAAGGTACTTTTGTCTACATTTAAACATTTTTCTTGCATTACCTGAACTTTTTCTATTGTCCTTCCCGCTAATTCATTATTTAGTTGCTTTGCAAACTTATAAATCTCAGGCAGCTCAGCCATAATTATTCCCTTCTTCCAATAACAGCGTTAAAATCTTCAAGACTATTTATCCAATGACATTTTATATCCGGATTTATAATTCTTGTATTTCCTGATATCGTGCATCCAGGACCAATCTCCAACACTCTTTTTATTCTCTTCGCACTCAAATTATTGATAACTCTATCCCAGCGTATTGGAGCTGCAATTTGCTGTGATAACATGGACTTAATCCTTCCTCCATCAATAGAGCTATTGCCATCTGTGCATGAAAAAACTGGGTATTGTGCTTTTTCAAAACAGTACTTGTTAAAAACTGTTTTTGAATCCATAATAATATCTCTACACAGCGGGCTGTGAAATGCTCCGCCATTCCCAACAGGGATTACCCATCTTGCTCCATTTTTTTTTACTAGCCCGGCTAACATGTTTATCTTTTCTTTATTACCTGATATAACATTTTGATTTGCTGATAATTCAATAGCAATATCAACCAGGTTTCCTTCCGGGTCAATCTGCCTGCAGCATTTTCGCAAACTTTCTCTATCTAGTTCAAATACCCTTGCCATAGTGCCAGACATAATCACATCATTCTTTGAAAGCAGCAGTTCAAGTTCATATACCAACTTTATTACTTCCACAAACTGTGCACTCCCAGCTGCTACCACCGCCGTAAACTCACCCTGGCTAAAGCCTAAGGAGGCTGAAGGTTTATAATAGTTCTCCAACAATATGGAATATAGTCCATAACAGTGAGTAATTAAACACACTGTGTGATATTCTTCCTTTTTATTCGGATATTCATAGGATATTTTATAAAGGTCTTCACCCATAATATTGCTTGCAGTTTCATATATTTTTCGAAAAGTTTCAAATTTATGATAAAAATCAGGTGTAAGCCCATAATAAAAAGCATCTCGCGCTGGAAATGCTACTGCAAATTGATTATTCATATATTAGTTTCTCCCGGTTATTGTATCTTCTCATTATATCTAACTTCTTCTTTGCAATCAGTCGCATAAATCTCATTCTTTCAGCAACAAGACCTTTATCTGAGATTTTTGAATAAGTATTTATTAAGCCATCTTCTAGTTCTCTAACAGTCATTTTTGCCGGTTGAATATTTACATCCCAAAACGTATAGTAACTCCAGTCATTTCTAAGGATTCTGCCTTCTCTCTCCACATCTTTTCTTAATCGTGTCCCCGGTAAAGGAGTTGGCACGGTTATGTTAGCTCCATATAACTTACTGTTTATGATAAACTCAGCCGTTATATCAAAGACAGTCTTGTCATCATCGTCCAGTCCAACAATAAAAGTTCCATAAATTTGAATGCCAAAAGACTGTATTTTTGCTATAGACCGACTATAATCTGGCATTTGCTTCAGCTTCCAGTTCTTATCATCCAAATTATGTAGACTCTCGAAGGACAGGCTCTCAAAGCCGATAACAATCCATTGGCATCCCGATACAACCATTAATTCTAGCAGCTCATCATCATCTGCAATAGATATATCCGTTTGTGCAATCCATCTAATATCCATATCTTTCATTCTTCGCAGCAGTTCTTTTGTTTCTCTTCGCAAAACAAACATATTATCATCCGCAAATAAAACTAATTTTCCGGGATGTACTTTCCTAATTTCTTCAAGCTCATAAATAATACTATCATTTTTCTTGCGTCTGTATTTGGAGCCGAATACCTTAGAAGCACAGCAAAAGGAGCAATCATGAGGACATCCTCTGGTAGTTTGTATCGTTATTATAGGATAATCGTATTCCTTAATCAGGTCATATCTCGGTATAATATTTTTCCCAAAATTATATACACCTGAATTGTTTTCCCGATAGATTCTTTTTACTTCATTGTTTTCATAATCTTCAAGGAAAGCCTGTATGAGCATTTCACCTTCACCAACGATAACTACGTCAGCTATTTCCGCAGCTTCTTCAGTCATAATGGTTGCATGAATACCTCCAATAACAGTTAGAGCGCCTTTTCTCTTATATTTTTTTATTATTTCATAAGCATTCGTTATTTGCTGAGTCATAGAACTGACAAAAACTATATCATAATTTATATCAATACTTAGCTCTTTATAGTTTTCATCAATATATACCTTTTCCCAACTATCAGGAAGCATCGATGCTATAGTAAGCAGTCCAAGATTAGGACCTGTCCACAAATAACGAAAACTATTCATTGTCTCATTGTTTTCAAGGAAGTCTAGCATTCTTTCATTCTTTCCGAAAATATTACCTCTAGGGGATATAAGTGCTATTCTTTTCATTTCATTTCCTTTCAGATTACAATTAGTAAATAATTATTCTTCATTGCATAGATGCTTATTAAAAAACCTTAATATTTTCTCATCATAGTTACCCTTCATCAAAAATTGATTTGTTAAATGTCTTGAGTTTTCTACCTTAATAAACTCACAGAGCTCTGATTTTGTTAACTCATAAGCATATTCGGCATTTTTTAGATGGATAATATTATCTTTGATTCCGTGTATATACATTATTGGTTTCCCTTTGATTTTTCTCAAGACTTCAATAGTACTCTTTGACATTCTGCTAAATCCAACATAATGCAAGTAGATGAAAACAAATAGAAATTTTATGATAGGATTTTTCTCTCTTTTGTTTTCTAGGACGTAATAAAAATATTCTTTCACAAACAATAAAGGACCGCTATCAACAATAGCAGCTTTTACTTGAGGATATTTATCTAAAGCAACAAGTGCAGGCGTAGCCCCCATAGAAAAGCCCATAATGCCAATAGGTCCATCAATTTTTAACTTGCTTACGGCGTTATAAAATGCATCAAAATCTTTTTTTAATGAATACCTTATGCCAAGGTCATTATCACTCTCTCCGTGATTTCGGAAGTCAAAGCTTATAATTCGGTATCCATTGATAATTAAGGATTCAACAAACTGCAATATTGCCTCTTTACTACCTCCCAAATAGTGGCAAATCAGAATTACTCCCTTTTGTTTTTTATGAGGTACATAGTCTATCCCCTTTAACTTAAAACCGTCGTGCGTTGATATATCAAACTTTTTATATTCGCAGGGTAAATCCGCTTTTATACCAAAGTCAAACCTTTGTGGATGATTCAAACTGTATACCATTTTGAATGCAAAATATATATAAATCGAAATTATTGCGACAATCGTTACAATGCTTATACCTAACCAAATACTCATAATCTCGCCCTCACACTTTATATTGACTCATGTTTACCTTCCTAATTGCGTTATTACCATAATCAGCAATATATAGCACTTTATTGATAGTGTCCATAACCATTCCAGCAGGGATATTATATCTTGAACGCTCAATAGAGTTCATTACATCAAAATATCCAGGTTTTCCATTCCCAACCAGAGTTTCAATCATACTTGTCTCAAGATTAATCATCCTGATGCAATGATTGTTTGCATCTGCTATAAGCAAATATTTTCCTTGCAATGCTGTTACCCAAAATGGCCCGTCCAGCATGGCCTTATTCGCAGCATTTCCGTCTCCGGCATATCCTGGCTGTCCTGTTCCGCTTATTGTCTTAATAACATGTTCTTTCATGTTTATTTCGCGAATGCAGTGATTACCATAATCTGCTACATATATGATACTGCCATCAGGTACTACTGCAAGACCATATGGGCGATCAAATGCAGCATCTAAAGGACTTCCTCCATCACCCAGATAACCAAACTCGCCCGTTCCTGCTATAGTGCTTATATATCCTGTATTTGATATCATTCTAATTACATTGTTACCGTAGTCATTTGTATATACATTACCATGTAAGTCAACTACAACCCCTCCAGGTCGGCTTAGCTTTGCACTGACTGCCATAGCCCCGTCTCCATCATATCCGTCGATACCACAACCTGCGATCGTTGTAATTATATTGTCCCTGTCAACCTTCCGAATGCAATGGTTTCCTGTATCTGCTATGTATATACAGCCTTGCTTATCCACTGCCACTCCGCTAGGCTTGTTTAAACTTGCAGCTGTAGCTTCCCTCCCGTCGCCGGAATATCCGTAAGTGCCGTTTCCTGCAATAGTCACAATTCTTCCATCATTACATATTTTCCTTATTCTATGATTTCCTCGATCTGCAAAAACTACCTCGTTTTCTGGTGTCAAATCTACACCATAAGGTTCCAAAATTCTTGCCTTACAAGCAGGTTCCAGGTCGCCAGAATATCCCCTAAGCTTTTCACCGACGATTGTACTTACACCTGCAGTATGATTGCTCAAAATATTTATTTCTTCATCAGCTGCAACAGCCACCTGGTTTCTTCCCCTTTTTTTAGCCATTGCTAATGCGATTTCTGCCTTTTTAAGAAGGGTATTGATGCAATCAATATTATTGCAATATGCCAGCCCAAAGCTCATTGTCATTGGCACTTTTCCATATATTGAATCCTTATCTATAAATCTCTGCTTTCTAAATAATCTCCTTATTTCCTCCATGGTTTGTACAGCCTGCTGAACTTCATCTGTTTCAAGAAATATTAGAAATTCATCTCCTCCATATCTACCGAAATGGTTTATCCCTGATTCCTTAAAGAAAGAAGCAATCCTTTGTAAAATTTTATCTCCTTCACAGCTTCCAACTTTTGAATCTATATTTAGAAAAAAATCAACATCGCCTAATGCAATATAAAAAAACTGATTCTTTTTTAACCTTTGCTCAACGTAACTGATAATAGTTTCTCTATCCCAAACATTTGTCAATGCGTCAAAACCTATGTTCATTATAGTCCCATTCCTCCATCAAGTGGAATTACAACCCCTGTCAAATACTCCGGTGAAGCATCATCATCCGCTAGGAACATCATAACTTTTATAACCTCATCAATTTTTCCCATACGTCCTAGAGGAACGCCTTGTATGAGCTTTGTTTTATCGCTGTCGCTTAAATTTTTAGTCATATCAGTTTCTATCCCGCCAGGTGCTATGGCATTTATACTGATTCCATACTGGCCTACTTCTTTTGCCAACGCTTTTGTAAAACCTATAAGAGCAGCTTTTGAGCTTGAATAGTTTGTTTGACCGGCTATGCCATTGATTCCACTTATTGAGCTTATGTTTATTACTCTTCCACTCCTTTTTTTAAGCATATAGAATATGGAAGCTTGGGTAAGGCTAAATGCCCCTGTCAAATTTGTTTGCAATACATCATTCCAATCTTCATATCCCATAAAAGCTAAGGTTTTATCCTTACGAATGCCGGCGTTATTAATAACTATATCGATTGTTCCCCATTCCTTAATTACACTTGCTACCATCATTTTTATCTGGGTATGGTCTTTTGAGTTCACCTGATATGCCCTAATCTGCCCTGGGTATTTTGAATATTCATTTACTATTTTTTCTATCTCTTCACTTTCATTATGATATGTAAAAGCTACTTTAGCATCTTTCTCTGCAAGAGCTTCAACAGCAGCTCTCCCTATGCCCCTTGAACCACCAGATATTATCGCAACCTTTCCATGTAAAGCCATACTATACCTCCGAACTCCTACAGTTTATTCTTTTCAAAATGTCTAATCATTCTTTGTCTGGTATCTTCTGAAAATAATATTTTCCTTAATTCCTTATCATCAAATGATTTTAACATATTCCTATTAAGAATGCGCTTTGTCATACTTATTGAATTTGAAGAATACTTCGATTGACGTTCTGCAATTAAAAAAGCTGATTCATCAATCTTTGAAACAGCTTCCGTTTTGTAAATCAATCCCCATTCCTGTGCTTTATCAAGATTTATCCTTTCATTTGTATATAGGAGCATTGCAGCTCTTGATTTGCCAACAAGCTTATTCAAAACCTCGATGCCACCTTCAGCCATCACCCCGCCAAATTGAACATCAGGCAACCAAAACCAGGTGCTTTTACAAGCAATTCGCAAGTCACAGCTAAATGCAATTGAAGCTGCCGATCCTATTACAGGTCCTTTCAATACTGCTATATACAATTTATCAGATAATAGTATCTTTTTATTTATTTTGTAGACAATACGAACTGCTTGGTATATGTTTTCAGCCATGGAATTTACTCTTTGATTTGTATAAAAGCTTGATAAATCAAGGCCTGAAGAAAATCCAAAATCTAATTCGCTTCTAAGGATTATACTCTTAATCGACTCCTGTTCATCGAGTTTACTCAGATTATGATAAATTTCATTTAGAAACTCAAAGTTCAAGCTATTCGTTCTTGGTCGGTTCAAACCAAGTATACCTATTGCACCATTTACTTCAGTGCATGTGTACATTGCGGTACCTCCTATAAATTTGCTCAAAAAAGATGTCCATACTATCCCATAATCGATTTTCATTATAGAATTCCATATCTATTGCATCACCAAATATCTCAACAAACGGTAATCCTTCTGCTTCAAGCTTTCGTCTTAGTAATACTGCTGATGGAGGCAAAAACTTGCATTTGTTTTGTGAAAAATGTATAACACCATCAATATCAAAATCTTTAACTTTTTTTAACAAGTTTTCAGTTCGCTGATTAAGTGAAAAATACACCGATTCCATAATTCTTTCTGCCAAACCTTGAAACAGATTGTTTTTTTCTATTGTGTTTGAAGGGAACTGAAATATTTCTTCAAAAGCTATCTGGCAATCATACTTCTTTTCAATTTCCAGAATTAATGTGTTCCTATATAGTGGAAGCAAACCAAGCCATAAGAGCTTAGGTTTTTCTTTTGCTTCATAGAAAGATGCCTTTTCACAAACTTTATTATAAAATTGCTGCAATACATCAACAGCAGACTGTTTTCCAAGATCATTATAAATTGTAAACATTTTAAAAGCATCTACGCTCGATATGATGCGTGGATATTTCATCCTTAAGTTATCTATTTTGTTTTTTATCTCAATGGCCTTATTAGATGCAGCAATTACTTCTTTAATTGAGCTTTTCTTTTTATATTTAGTACTGAAACTGCTGTATAGCTCTTCTAAGCGTGCTGCAATATACTTCCTTACAGTATCATTTTTCCTGTTGTTGATATCCAAAAAAAAGAAAGGTACTTTATTCCTAATACTTGCATAATAACTGTACATCCATGCATCATCACATGTAAAACTGGAAGCAACAAAACCTTCAGGCTTTGGTATTAATCCTTTTCTCAGAAGTAAATCAAACAGCATCTGATAGGAACAGCCGCAGTTGGGCAGCCCCTTTGTGACTGCTTCTCTTACGGGATGCGATAAAACCTTACAAGCAGCTGCGAATCCTGCAAATCTCTCTATAAACAGCGGAAGAACTTCGAAAAGCTCAAACAGCTCGTTGGGTATATAGAAGGTTGAACATAGATAACCTTCTCCGTTGAGTATCGCATCAAGAACGGATAGCTGACCTTTAATATAATCAGCCATATAAGCTTCTTTTTGCGCTTCATTCATTCTAACTGTAAGGTCCATCTTATGACGAATTGAGTTCATTACTAACATCATCCTCCTTACCTGTTATAATAGAATTTATATAACTCTGAAGGATGCATTCATCGTCTATCTGTTCAACATTTTTTATTGCTTTTTTTATTAATCCGGCATCATTGTGATTCCAATAGAAACTTCTTAAACACAGGACCAATTCTGAAAGTGTTTGTGCAAGCTTTTCATCATTATAGTTAGCTTCCAGATCAAGAATCTCATTACTATCCACTGTACACCATTCTAAACATACACTTTTCTTATTGACTATATTTGAGATTATATTTTTACTTTTTTCATGATATGAATGTGCAGCTTCAATAGAATCAGCAGAGCTGGCAATTGAAAAATCATTATCTCTTTGCTGCTGGTGGAAAAATGCAATAATACTTTTCCATTCTTCCAGCAATGCGGTTATTAATAACTTACCTGTAATTCTGGGCAAGGACATTATGTATATCAAAAGATCAGAATTTTCAGTTTTAATCAACTCACTGACCATACTCATGATATTGCAGCAGTCAAAAAGTACAATACCATCCAAATGATATTTGTACACGTTTTCTATAATACCGGTAGCTTTTTTACAAAGTTTTACATTTCCAATCCTTCCACTCGGAAAGTCCTTCCATGGAATAAAGACCGGTATAACTTCACTTAATTTGAGTAAAGGCGGCACTGTATATGGACAATACCAGCCTATCTTCTTAACCATATTTTCTATATCTCCCTATACCTTTTATAAACATATAGATTAATAGCCTTTTGCATATATCGCAGCACCTATAGCCCCAACTATCTGCGGCTCTTCAGGTATAAAAAGCTTCTCGCCTGTATATTTTGAAATAATTTCTTCAACGCCAATATTTTTTGCTACACCACCTGTCAAAGCAACAGGCTTTTTTATACCGATAGCTGAGGCCATAGACAATATGCGTTCTCCTATGGCTTGGTGTATTCCTGCTATGATTTCATCCGTCTGGCACCCTTCTGCTATTTTAGATATTACCTCTGATTCTGCAAATACTGTACATATACTGCTGATTCGCTGTGTTCTTTTTGCTTTAACAGATATTTCACCTAGTTTGTGAAGCTCTACCCCCATTGCATGTGCCATTACATCTAAAAACCTTCCTGTGCCTGCAGCACATTTATCATTCATTATGAACGTTTCAACAAATCCATCATCTGAGACATGAATAACTTTGCTATCCTGCCCCCCAATATCTATAACGGTTTTAATATCAGGATTCAGGAAATGGATACCCATTGCATGACATGAGATTTCCGTAACAGCCTTAGATGCACCTTGCACATTTCTACGTCCATAGCCTGTCCCTACAACATTTTTTATTTGAGATCTGGTAATCCCCGACTTACTGCATACTTCATTTATTGCCTGCTCTATTGCTGCTTTATGATCAAAGCCACTTTTGGTAATAGAGTAGCATACTACCTGCGAGTTTTCGTCCATCAACACAGCATCTGTACTTACAGAGCCAACATCAATACCTAAGTACATTTTTGCTTCCCCCCAATGATTCTTTAAACGCTTCCATTCGTAATTTCATCTGTTCTTCTGAAAATCCTCTTGGATCAATGCAATCACCATGCAACTCCATATAAGGAAGGTTAATTCTCTTTGCAATATCCCTTACCATCCATGACGCTCCTGGAATAGCCCTACAGCCAGTATGCATAAAATGTATTACACCATCTATTGAGTAATCTTCAATAAGTTTTTTGTAAAGCTCACTCCTATTGCTCGCTTTATCCAGATAAAAATGCGAAAGCGCTTTGTTAACAAGGCTCTCTAACGGCTTATCAATATTATATTCATCCCAATATATATAGCTGGTGATATCCATTACGATACTGCAATCCAGTTCTTTTTCCAGGTACTCCATTAGACCATTGCCATATAGAGGTGCAAAGTGTATCCATAGTATTCTTTTTTTATAAGTTTCATTATGGGCATTGCGATTTGCATCTATGTTTTTCTTTTGCTCAAGCAGTTGTTCATAATAAGCTTTTGCAATTTCGCACCCAAGTTCAGAACCAAAGAGAAAAGTGGAGCCAAATAAGTTTCTCATGGAAAGATAACCGGGAAATAAAGGTTCACCTTTGCGAAGTTCATTTGCCCTCATCCAGTAATCTCTTGCTATATTTGAAAGTTCTAACGAATGTATAATTTTTTCTTTCTTAAGCTCTTTGCCTGTATAATGCTCTATCCAGTTAATTAACTCCTTATATTGTTTTGTCAAGTAGTCTATATTCATGTCTTTTTTATGAAAAGGTATATTGAGTACCGATATATCAGAGCCGTATCTCTCTTTAAAGTACTGTGCTACCCCTACTCCCCCGTCACATATATGTGACATAATTGATACACCTTTTGGTTTTGGAAGTCCTCCACTTTCCAACAATCCTAGTGTAGCCTTGTGATATGAACAAATTGATGAGCTTAATCCCGTACCTTCGCCTAAGGATATATAATGTCTAGATAATCCTAACGAAGCTAGCCAGCCAGCAACCAACTCCATGTTTAGGGGTATAAGATTAGCTGCATAGAATAATTCAACCGTCATATTCATATTTGTCCATATGATTCGCTCTGGCTCTTCCCAAACCTTATTGGTAAATACATCGATTTGGTTTTCTATAATTTTTCGGATAGAAACCATTGGAATTCTCGGCAATACTGCTTTTGTCAAATGCATTCGCTGCTCAAAATCATTCCTATAGTTCTGCTTTGGTAGTTTGGAGTTTGCTGCCTTCATCAGTTCATTTTCAGTTTGCTTTACTTTCGACTCCTGTTTTAGCATATCATTTTGCTTCAAGACTCTTGTCTGTTTGCTTTTTTTTCTAAACTCTATACTTTCTTTGAAAGCTTCCAGCCTTGTCGTAATCTGTCCTATCCCATGCAAGTCATAGTCAACTTCCAAACCAAGTGAGGCAACTCCACTATCCTTGCATATGCTCTGAATCTGAGTAAAGTTAAAAAGAAAACTATCGCAGTGTTGAGAAGTAATATATATAAGGCCTGCCAACTTTGATTTATTTCTCTGTAGAAGCCTATAAAACCAGTTACTAAACCCAAGCATTCTTGCACAACACTCGCAATCTTCAAAGGTTTGTTCTTCAAAGCTGTATATGCCAGCTTTTGTAATCAATTCATCTCCACAACCTCTATCAGAGCAGCTGTTGATTTTAACATGATATGGAGCCAGGTATTCTACAATAAGATTCTTTAGTTTTTGAGAAATTGCATTACCAAGTATATAGATAATTTCTTCTTCATTATTCCCATTGTCTATTTCGCATGGATTATCATATAAATATGAGCATTGTCTCGCCTTATTCAAATCATTCATAGATAGAGAAAAATCCTTTGCAATTGTTTTAAATAAGGTTGTCACACTCTTACTATAAAAATCCAAACTGTATTTCGAATAATCTCTAGGCAAATCTAACATGTAGCATTTTATGTTGCTCTTTTTAAGTGATACCAGGTCATATAGACGCTGCATGCCATTACAGCAGTTCGTAACAACAATTCCATCTAAGTTTGTTGAATCACTAAGTTCGCAGCATTTTCGAACATATCCGCAAATATTACCGGATAATTCGAGGTTCAAGTCCTTCGAATCAGTATTTAAATCGCCTAAATACTTAGTGGAAATCCCCAACTCCTGAGCATACTTGTAAGGGAAATAAGAGCACATGTAGCCTATAATCGGATTATTATTACTCTTTTGTTGCAGCACTTTGATCCCCTTTCAGCAACTTTCTTTCATTTTTGAAATATTCTAAACGTTTTACTATGTTTTTTAAAGAATATATCTCATGTAAAACTTTAATATATCCATTGTTCAATTCATCAACAGTCATCTTCGCCGGAGTTATAATAGGCTCAAAGATTGTGTATTTATCCCAGTCATAAGTCATTATTCTATTTTCTTTTTTCATCTTTTCAAATAGTTTTGTTCCAGGGTATGGTGTACATATCGTAATACTTGCCCCATAAATATGTGTTCCATTAATAAACCTTAAAAGCTCATCGAAAATTTTATGATCATCTTCATCCAAGCCTATAATGAAACTTCCAATCACGCCTATTCCATTTGTCTGTATCCTATTTATTACCTCTTTGTAATTCACATAAGCCTTATTCTTAAAATTATTCTCGTCAATACCTTCTAAGTTTGAAGGGTTTATACTCTCCAATCCAATCAAGACCTGCCTGCATCCGCTTTGATATGCCTTTTCAATCAACATTTCATCATAGCCAAAGGATAAGTCAGTGTGTGCATACCATGCAACATTGTATTTCTTTATAGCGTCGAGCAATAGTACTGCTCTTTTTTTGTCACAGAAGAAGTTGTCATCTGTAAAATATATTGTTGCTCTTGGATTTATAGAAAGTGCTTCACACATTTCCATTTCAAGCCTATCTATAGTTTTCGCTCGGTATGCATGACCATATAAACTGCGTATATTGCAAAATTCACATCCATGCGGACATCCTCTTGCAGTTTGAATAGGAATTATTTTTCGTGCATTTTGTGGAAGCATTGAGAAATCTGGTATCGGAGATATATCAATATCAACCTGTCCTACAGGCTGTATATAAATCCTCTTTGCTTTTCCTTGCATAAAGTCATTTAAAAAATTAGGCCATATATTTTCTACTTCTCCTACAAGGACTGTATCTGCATTATCGCATGCCTCACTGGTACATACTGAAGAATGCACTCCCCCCAATACAATATAAGCACCTTTAGCCTTGAAACGCGCACTCCACATGTAGGCTCTTTTAGCATTGGAGGTAACAGTGTACATTGCAACAATATCATAGTATTTATTTTCATCCACAGATTGAAACTCTTCATCAACAATATCTATCTCAAATTTGGTTTTATCTGTTAATGCTGATAATACTAATATTCCAGGAGTAACAACCTTCCACATGTTTTGACTAATAATTTTCTCAATTTCATCAGGCCATGCACTATTCCACTTATTCCCGTTGCCAGGTCCAGTACATTTTGGCACTATTAGCAAAATACTTATCATATTTTCTGCCTCTGCATATTAGAATAGATGTTCTTAAAATACTCCATTCTCTTTGTAACTGCTTCTTTTGAATATATCTGTTTCAAAGTATACTCAAAACCTTCCTGCAACTCTTGAACACTCATTTTCTGAGGCTTTACAACTACATTCCAGAGTGTGTAGCTCCCCCAATGCTTGCTCATTACCCTGTTTTCTTTCTCAAGCCTTTCAAATAGTTTTGACCCCGGAAACGGAGTCGGCACTGATATCATTGCACCATACAAATTATTATCCAATGCAAAATCAACCACTCTTTGAAACACAGATGTATCATCATCATCTAAACCAACAATAAATGTTCCCCATACACCAACTCCATGGGATTGAATCTTTTTAATGGATTCTCCATATGACTTCAAATGATTGTACTTCCATTTTTCAACTTTTTGCAATGATTCAGGCACAATGCTTTCAAAGCCGATTACTAGTTTGCGGCAGCCTGCCGAAAACAGCTTTGATAATATCTCATCACTATCTGCAACACTTATGTCTGTATGTGTCATCCATCTAAAATTGCATTTTTGCATTTCTTCAAGCAGTTCCAGTGCAAACCTTTTATTGACCAGCATATTATCATCAGTAAAATAAATATGTGGATTCTTCTTCAGAGACTCAATAAGCCGTATTTCCTCCATTACTTTTTCTACACTCTTATGTCTGTACTTAGGTCCATATACCTTTGTAGATGCACAAAACTCACAATTATGCGGACAACCTCTTGAAACTTGTATAGGAATCGTTTTGTAGGCATTAATTTTTAAAAGATCATATCTTGGGGCAGGTACAGTATCCATGTCGATTTCATATGTATTTTCATATATACGTTTCGGACATCCATTTTTGAAATCCTCCATAAACTCATACCATGTTTTTTCTCCTTCACCTATAAAAACTGTATCAAAGTATGAAAGTACTTCATCTGCAGAATTAGTTGCATGCATGCCTCCACAAATAAGATATGACCCTTTTTCTTTGAATGCCATCGCAAGCTCAAAAGCCCTGGAAGCCTGCTGTGTCATGAATGACATGGCAACCATATCAAAATGAATATTAAAATCTATAGCTTCAATTTCTTCATCGATAAAAACAATATCATCAAAAAAGTCTTGTGCAAAAGCAGCTACTGTAAGCAAGGGAGCATTTGGACAGTTCATAAGCTCCTTTAAAGACTCAATACCGTTCAATTTTCCATATAGTTCATATACCCTATTATTTTCATCCGCAGTACCCATGGCAACACCCTTGGGTGAAATCAGTGCTAAACGCATAATATACCATCCTTTGTTATTGATACTTTCAAAATTACAGATCCAAAAGAAGCTTAATATCCCTGCACCTATGCTTAGAGAATTCAGCATTTTCTATCAGCATGCCAAAACAATCTTTACTGCACGATACTTTAAACAGCATCATTGCATCGCATCTTTGCTTTTTAATCTGCAGTACGGAATACTGCAATGCAGTATCTATACCTTTATCAGAATAAAATGGAATAGACGGACCCATCGCTTGGACTTCTTTTGCTATTCTCGAAAGGCAAGTACTAAGCATAATATTAGGAAACTTACTTGGATTCACTCCTTTATAGCCATTTTGTCTCAGGTTTTGGCAATACTCAAATATTGAGTCAATAGCCCCTGTTTCAGTAGAAACAGCAATACCTAACCTCTCAGGAGAGATATCTTTACAATTTCCTTTTTCATATATAAGTCTTGCAGTATGAATCGCAAGTTTAGTCATTCTATCGATAAGTCTGCCGTCAATATGGATAAATGAAGTGTCATCAAATCCATTACTACTAACATATTGATATTGAGTTATACCGACCTTTACCATGATATAACACCTAACAAGCCTTTCTGCAAACTAATACCACATTTGTACCTCCAAATGCAAAGGCGTTTACGATAGCTGTATGCAAATTATGTTTTATGCTTACATCCTTTACAACTGGTATCTTGCAATCGGGATCTATTTCTTTAAGATTTGCAATAGGTTCAACAATCCCTGTGTTCAATGAAATAATTGCCATCAGTAAACCAAAAGCACCTGAAGCTCCTCCTGTATGGCCAATTGACCCTTTTGGATTTGTAATCAGCATATTTTCTAAATCTGAACCAAAATATTCTGTTAACACTTGTGATTCAACTTTATCATTCAGCAGCGTTCCTGTTCCATGCGCAATCACTAAATCAACTTCATTTTTCATTATTTGAGCCTCATGAAGTGCACTACTTATTGCATTTTTAATTCCTTCTCCACTTTTTTTCATCTGAACTATATGATAAGCATCATTCGTAATACCGCTTCCAGCAAGATTACAATATTTTTTTATCTGCTGGCCATTAACACTGGATTGCTTTTCTAAAATGAAAAAGACAGCACCCTCTCCTACACTTATGCCTTTTCTATTCTTATCAAATGGTCTGCACCCGTCAGGATCAATTGAATTAAGTCTTGTAAAGCCTGCATAAGCCATTTGTGAAAGAATGTCTATTCCTCCTGCGATTATCAAATCATAGCTGCCCATTTCAAGTAAATCCATCCCGTAGCTTATTGCTTGACTCCCTGCACAGCAAGCATTTCCTATATAAATTGACTCACATTGTAAATTGCACTGTTTTGATATTTGCTCAGCCAAAGTTGATAGATAGTTCCTCTCATAATTATTCTCATCTATATAATAAAGCTGGTCTGTAAAGCCAAGTCCAGAACCTAAAACAAACCCTATTTTTTTGTATCTGGAAATGTCACCACTCCAATTATTAAGTGCAGATTTTAAAGCATTTTCACCTAGATATACAATTCTCCTATGAGGATCTTTATGTACTTGCAATGACTTTGCGCTTATTGCTGTCGGATGATCTACGCCTGCATATTCAAAGTGATCTATTTTACCAAGCATCTTCTCCCGAAGCCTTAAACCCGCCTCAAAATCCTCTATTGTGTCTCCAAATGCTGAGACAACACCTATTCCTGTTACGTATATCTCATTATCTTTCATCTTTGATCGCCCCGAAAGACATTTGTCCTCTTGCAACAATGTTATTGTCAACTGTTATTGTTGTTTTCGTAATTGCCATGTTCTCTACTTTTTTCATAATCTCAACTTCAATTACTAGTACGTCTCCAGGTCTAACTATGCTAAGAAACTGAAAGCTTTGTACTCCTCCAATTACATAGACATAATCTTCTGAAGCATTCATATCCTTTTTTTCGTATGCAAAATAAACAGAAGCAGTCTGTGCGGCTGCTTCGATAATATATACACCAGGAAAGATAGGATTGCCGGGGAAATGTACCGCCGCAAAGTTATCGCTCGCAGTAACATTTTTCACTGCTTTAATTTTCTTTCCAGGTTCAATTTCTAACACTTTATCGATATAAACGAAAGGTGGCTTCTGCTTCAAAAGGCAAGATATCTCCTTAAAAGTTAGCATATCATCCTCCATTAACTAAGGTATTCATTTGTTATATTGATAACATTTTCAAGATTGGTCATTTCTACTAATCTTTCAGGATCAATCGTAATTGCATACTCATTCTCAATCGCTGCTAATACCTCTAGAGCTCTAAGCGAATCCAAGCCCATATCCTCCATAAAAGAAGCACGAGGCTCTATATGTTCAGGTGCAACCCCCACTATTTGTGCTACAATTTCTCTTACTTTACTTTCAACGTTCATAATTTTACCTCCATATTTTATTTGTTTAAAAAGGTTTTACTCTTTTAATGACCTTTTATAATAGACTTGATGTAGCTAAGACAGAAATCCTAGTATTATCAATGATAATAAATAAACTCATTTTTTCGTTATTATTATTCCTTTTCCTTTGGATAGCCTCAGCAATATGTACTAATCCATTTGCTCCCATCCAGTCAATATATTGATAGTTTATTCTTTCACAGTCCTGAAATAGGTTGCTAATGTTACGAATAAATACTTGCTCATTTTCACTATTAACAAATAAGCCAATGTTTATATCGCTTACCATTTGTAGATTAATGTCCATCGAAGACAATATCTCGCTTATCCGTTTAGAAATTTGTTCTTCCTCGCCATGAAAACAGTAAGTATTATTGCATTCTGAGTAAAAGCTCTTTATTTCAACCATACCATCAGGTTTATCAACAGAATCTGCACTTTTCATTACTATAAAACCTGCTGCCTCACCAACAGGTTTATTATTTGAATGCACCATATTCTGCAGGTCATTTATTTCATCAACGCCACCAACAAGTATCTTAGCAATCAACCCGGCTTTTATATGATTATAAGCAAGACCAATGCTGTCAAGTGCTGAAGTAGCTCCATTCGATACTGTATATACAGGACCTGAAATGGAAAACCTTATACTAGCCTGGCAGGATGGTGAATTAAGAACTGTATTTGGAAACAATCCGGGATTTACTGCCAAAGCTCCATTCTCTAGTGAAAACATATCAAAATTATGTATACTATCTAAAGGTCCATATTGTGTTCCGAGTATAAGACCATATTCGCTGCCATCAAAATCATCCGTACCTTCAGAACTTAGCGCCATACCCGCTGATGCCAGTACAAGCTTGCTGATTCTGTCAACATTTCGCAATTCAAAGTTTTCTAATATGCTTTCATAAGAGCCAGCTTCAATCTTATTGTTATGGGCACCCTCGGTAATATCTGCCTTTATCAAGCCTGCTGCAGTTATAAATACACCTGAGCTCAAAACCTTCACCCCTTTCCTATAATAAGACTGCTAACTTGTCCACCAAATGCAAAAGAGTTTGATAACGTTATATTAATATCAGCTTTGCGAGGTTTATTGGGAACACAGTCAATAATACAATCAGGGTCTGGTTCTGAATAGTTTACCGTGGGAAGTATTACTCCCTCTTTCATCATTTGTAAAGAAGCAATCAGCTCCAATGCACTTGCGGCTCCCATAGCATGGCCTAACATAGATTTTATTGAACTGACCGGTGGGATTCTGTCACAACCAAATACTTTTGACATTGCAAAAACTTCCACTTTATCATTTGCACTTGTTCCAGTGCCATGTGCTGAGATATAACTTATATCACCTATACTAATACCTGATTCCTTTAAAGCTGTGTTCATGGCTCTAACTGCTCCATCTCCTTCAGGATGAGGAGAGGTCATATGGTGCCGATCAGAACTCAATCCTACTCCAAGAATCGAACCATAGATTCTTGCCTTTCGTGTCTTAGCATGACTTTCCTTTTCTAAGATAACAAGCCCGCACCCTTCACCTACTACTAAGCCTTTCCTTTTTTTGTCAAAAGGCTTGCAGCAGTCTGGTGCTAATGACAACAGCCTTTGAAAGCCTGTAAAGGCAACTCTTGAGAAGACATCTACACCTCCAGCAATCGCAATATCCGCATATCCCCATTCAATTAATCTTTTTCCTAGTGCTATTGCGTAATTTCCAGCCGCACATGCTGTAGGAATCACAAATGCTTGTCCTCTTGATTTAATAGCATCCAAAACTGCTAATGCAATATTATCTGTTTTATATTGCTTTAGAGTTTGGGATGAAACATTCTCTGCACCTGATGCATTCTTTATTTCACTTATGCTTTCTTCAGTTTGGATTTCTCCCATTGTAGTGCCAATAACTACTGCAACACGGGCAGCGGAAATATCCTCTAAGGACAGATTTGCATCCTGTAATGCTGATAATGCTGCACTTGAGGAGTATTGTGAAGCTTTGCCATAGCGTAATCTTAAATTTTCTGCAAGATTGCTTTTCCAATCATTACTTTTGATTTTTGCTCCAATTGTTACCCTATAATTCTTATTACCTAAAAATTCATCTATATGACCATACGTTATTTTCCCATTTATAAGCGTATCCCAGAACTCATCAAGCCTGCAGCCTGCCGAAGAGACAACACCCATACCGGTTATTACAACACGTTCCATCAACTCACCTCAAATATCTAAATCATACTTTTTCATCTTGCACTTATTGCTTATGTGTGAAGCAGCTTCGGACTTGCAGCTTTATCAAGCAAGGCTTCAGGTACGATATGCATCCCAATCGCCATTTTCTTTTTCATCGTTGACATTCCATTAAATGTCGATTGCATAAAACCTGCACTTATTATTCCCTGATAGTACTCTCCCAAGGTAGACAATCTGTATTCATCATCATTCTCAATCACCAAACCATCATTCATGAAATCAGTTATCGTATGACCAAAAACTTCATTGATTTCTTTTCCGTATTGTTCTTTGAATAATGATTTTCTAACGCTGGATCTTCTGAATCCTAACAATAAGGTTCTTTCCATCAGCTTTTCTGCATTGATCTTATCACTAACCATATGAACTGGCAGCCTCTTTTCAGAAATAGACTTAATATATTCATTTGGATCTATGATGTTCTGATAAGTGAATCCATTTATGTAACCAAAGCTAGAAGCGCCAAAAGAAAGATTATCTCCATAACCATCATATGTTAAGTCCCAAAATTGTGCTCTTTGTCCTTCTTTGCAATATTCTTGAGTGCTTTGAAGTATAAAACCTTTCTCTTTCAATGCTTTATCTGCATACATATACATTTGAAAAATCTCTTCATTGTTTGGCAGAGGTGGAATTAGTCCATGGCTCATTTCTTTATACAGCTTTGTATATGCAAACACCGTTAGCTTGTATATTGAAAAGTGGTCTATTTGAAGTGTTAATCCGGTATTGATATCCTCAATCCATTCTGCATTCGTTTGTCCTGGCAGACCATACAATAAATCAATAGAAAAATCCCTGAAAGGGTATTGCTTTATAATTGAAATCCACTGAAATATTTCTTCCACCGAATATTTTAATTCCATCATGTCCCTGTATTTAGGGTCAAAGGTTTGAATTCCTGTACTTACTCTAGTAACTCCAATTTCTGAAAGCTGGCTTATTTTTTCCTCATCAGTATTCTTCATATTGCACTCTACTGTTATTTCACAGTTCTCTACAGGCAAATAGTCCTTTATTGTGCTTATTAATTCTTTTAGTTGTGTTGAAGACAGGCATGTGGGTGTGCCACCTCCCAGAAAGACAGCTCCGATTTTCATGGATTTCACATATGGGCTTGAGCCGTATATCTTTATTTCATTGATTAGTGCTTTCACATAATTGTCGATTATATTACCAGCTTTATCAGGCACTTGCCTATTATAAACACAGAACTTACAGATACTGCTACAGAAAGGAATATGTATGTATACAGGCACTCCCCATGAGCTTGCTTTACCAGAAGATAACCCAAAATAGCTATAATAATCGTCACATTCTATTCTTGGATCCATCAATGGGTAATTTATCACAGCAACATCATAATTTTTATAATTATTCATAAAATCCCTCACTATCAAACCAAACATTAATGAAGCAACTAAAGAGTTGATGCTTTTAACTGCATAACAGCCTTTTCTATCTCTTCACCAAACGCTTTAGCAGCTTGATCATCTCTTACATCATTCCAAGATGTATCTTCCCCACCAAAGTTTCCTGCCATTTTGCTAATTCTATTTACAATTCTTAATAAAGTATTTTTATCGCGTTCGGAAATCTGATCAAGAATCAATTTACCTGGCAAAGCTTTTGAAGCTATTAAGTTGCATTCTGGAAGATCCTTTACAATCTGCCGAATAAAATCTGCTGAAGCATCTCTATACTTTGTAGATGCTGCCCAGCACGTTACCATTACCGCAATATTCTTTTTGAAAAGCTTACTATAATTATCTTTGATAAAAACCTCTATACTTTGCATTGGTTTCCCAATGAATATAGGTGATGCTATTACTATGAAATCATAATCCAAATCTTTTACATCTTTAATATTCTTTATATCTACATCTAAGGTAATGCCACTTCTTACTGCCGTGCATACAGTCTCAGTAGAACCATATTTTGAATCATAACATATCAGCCCCTTCAATATACCAGCTCCTCTGCTATTTAATACTTTACTTGCTTTTTTCATTCATAATCACCAGTTATTTTTCTTTTTTATTACTGCTTTAAAAAAATTAAGGACTTTTGTAGCTCTTTCTGCAGAGTTCAGCGTTTGATAAAACTTTTTATATCCTTCTTCAAATTGCTGAACTGTAAAATCCCTTGGCATGAATGTTAACTCAAAGCCATTGTATTTTGACCAATCGTAAGTCGTAATCCTATCTTCCTTCTCCAACCTTTCAAATATTTCTGTTCCCGGAAAAGGGGTAAGGATTGTAATATTGGTTGCATATAAACAGGTTTCATCAACAAACTCTAATATATCATCAAATACATTCAGACTATCGCATTCCAGTCCAAGGACGAAGCTCCCTACCACACCTATTCCATGACCTTGTATCCTTCCTACAATATCCTTATACTCTTTAAGCTTCCCGGCTTTCCAGTTTGAGCTGTTAATGGATTCCAAGTTCTCCAAGCTCAAGCTTTCAAACCCGATTAATAGCTGCGAACAACCTGCTTCAGAGATAGATTTAAGTAAATCAGGCTTATTTGCTATGCTTGCGTCAGTGAAGGCATACCACCTTATGTTCAGCTTTCCTATAACTTCAATTATGCTTCTACTGTATTCTTCATTAATAAATAAGTTATCATCCGTAAAGAAAACAAACGGTTTGTCATAAAGCCGTTTAATTTCATATAATTCTTCTTGTATTTGCTGTACTGACTTCCTTCTTATTTTCTTCCCATACAGCTTTGAGGAAACGCAAAAACTGCATTGATGAGGACATCCCCTTGAAGTTTGAACAGGAATACTTTTGTAAGGATATTTCTTCCCCAAATCATATCTAGGGATAGGGGTATATGACAATAGTGGCGCATGGGAGCCTTTGTATATCTTTTTAATATCGTTCTGCTCAATATCCTTTAGGAAATCCAACATTATCTCCTCAGCCTCGCCAATAAAAACAACATCACTATGCTCTAATGCTTCGTCTGGCAGTATTGAAACATGAACTCCTCCCATAGCAATCTTGCTCCCTTTTATTCTTAATTGATCTGCTATATGGTAAGCATTCACTATCTGAGAAGTAGAAGGAGAAAAAAACACCCAGTCATATACCTGTTCTACGCTTCCATGAAAATTCATATCTATATATTCAATCTCGATATCACGCGGAAGCATACCAGCAATTGTTAAGAGACTTAAGTTTGGTGTTGACCATAACCTTTTTCGAGCCTTAAACTCCCAAAGGTTGTCCCATTCATGCCGTTTACTGTTTTCCTCAGACATAAAATTGTTCTCCGGAACTATAAGAGCAATACGCATTTTTAATCCTCCACAAGTGAGAAAGCTACCTTGTATACCAATCCTTTGATAGTATCAATCCAGTAAATAGTATTCTTATGCGGAATAACCAACGAACCCACATGGCAGATTCTATAATTTATTCCAAAACGCAAAGCAGCCTTTTTCCATATTTCTTTGTCAAGTATAGTGTATAATCTGTTGGTCAGTTTGCTAATAATATGTATTTTTCTCTGTTCACACACATATATGTTATCTTCTGCATCTACAGACACAGCTATAGGGGCATTAATATCATAACCGCACTTTTCAGGTATAATGTTATGAATTATCCCGGTTTCAGTATCAATGAACCGTACCATGTTGTTTCCATTATCTGCGAAGTATACTTTTTTCTTTCTGTAGAAAACTCCAAAAGGCTTTACAATATTAGAAAAACTATTTTCTTTTGCTAATGAGCTTATCTCTCCATAAATGTCAATCTTGCATATTCTATTATTGAAATAATCATTGGTATACACGTTATTTCTTTCATCCACTGTAACTCCAGCCGGCATTTTAAGTTCACTTTCCAGCTGTGTTTTTGAGGTTAAAGGAGAAAAAGAGTTCATAGCTTTTGAAAAGTAAAAAATGTTATTAAGTCCTGCATCTGCGACATATATTGTTCCACTTTCGTTAACACAAACAGCAAGCGGCCGCTCAAGCTTTTTTTCACCAGCAGGTGTAACAATATTATTGGGTAATACACCAGATTCTGATGTTATATTGTTGAACCAGCAAACTCTTTGGTTATGCAT
The DNA here is from genome assembly GCA_049322695.1 of Bacillota bacterium. Taxonomy (GTDB): domain Bacteria; phylum Bacillota; class Clostridia; order Lutisporales; family Lutisporaceae; genus CALGKJ01. The sequence goes on from JBMORW010000014.1 coordinate 55,894, forward strand.
ATCAGCTATATAAAAATTATCCGATTTTGAATCATAACATATCCCAGAAGGATAGTTATAATTTTGATTTGTATCTCCGATGATTTCAACAGATATTAACTCTATCATTTTTCTACCTCAGTTTTCATAACTTCAATATAAAATATCTAATCAAATGTAATAAACGCATGACAAACTCGGTTGTTTGCACCGTCAAGTATATATATTTGATTATCTGCAGTTATTGCAATTCCATTTGGATTTGCCAATCTGAAATTTGCAGCTTTGCCGCTGCTGCCGATTCCATACTCGCCATCCCCTACCAATGTATAGATTTTGTTTGTTTTATGACGAACAAATCTGATACAGCTGTTTCCAGATTCAGCGATGTATAGATTATCATTTTTGTCAAAGTAAACTGCAACCGGTCGGCTTAGTGATGAGTCCAGTGCATCCATTCCGTCACCAATATATCCTTCTTTTCCATTTCCAGCTACAGTAGAAATTATTCCTGTTTTGAAATCTATTTTTCTTATACAATGATTAAAATAGTCTGCTAAATAAATATCGTTGGTCTTTTTATTTATCCCTATTCCGTATATTTCTGCAAATCTGGCTTTTTCTGCGCTTTCACCGTCTCCACTGTATCCATATTCACCAGTACCTGCATACGTTGTAATTATTCCCTTCTTGTCTACCTTTCGTATAACGTTATTCGCTATATCATTAATATACATACAACCATGTTCGTCTATAGCAATTCCCCCAGGTTTATTAAGCTGCGCATTTGTTGCAGCTCCTCCGTCGCCGCTATATCCGGCGACTCCGTTTCCTGCCACAGTAGTTATTACGCCTGTTGAAAGATCTATTTTTCTAACAACATCATTACCGGTATCAGTAATATACAAGTCATTTTCATGAATCGCCAAGCCTGTTGGTTTATTTAGCTCGGCAAATAAACTATCGCTGCCATCCCCTGAGTAACCAAAACTCCCTTTACCTGCAATTGTATATACATGCTGTCCATCATATTTCAAAATAGCGTGGTTGTTCTGATCTACGATATATAAGTAACCATTGCTATCCACATCAATTGCCTGTGGTTCCCATAATTGAGCTTCTTCAGGTACTGTAGGCCTGCTGCAAAATCCTATTTTTCCATAGTCCCCAATAAGCACAGAGATTTTCAAATCTTCGTCCAGTAGGACTCTATTCTTTCCGATCTTTCCAGCATCTGGGGCAAAGTATATACGATTCCTTCGAAATGCTTTTGCCATAAACAGTGCAGTAGTTGCTTTTCTTACTATTTCGTACAATGAGTCATCGTTATATGTATAATCAGCAATGCCCGCGCTAAAGGTCATAGCAATATTAGAATATTCTTTGTTTGTTTCCTGTGCAAAACGCTGTTTTCTGAATTCTTTCTTCAGTTCTGCTACATAGTCCAGAATAGCTTCCTTTTTCATATCTTTTATACAAAGCAAGTACTCATCACTATTTGTTTTTGTTAATATCCCATTCTTTGGCAGTCTATTGACAAAAAACTTATCAATATTGTTCATAATTGCTTTCATATCAGCTTTATCAAATCTTCTGCAAAATCGTATCAGAAAATCAATATCAATAATTACTACTCCGTAATAGTCTATACCTCTTATGTCTTTCTCAACGATAGAAACGAGCTCATCCAGCAGTCCTGCTTTCATTCTCTTTACCTCCCTTTAAAAAGCCCGCAACTTCGGCTGACATACTTTTTGTACCAAAGAAACTTATGTATCTGTTAATTTTTCTTGCCAGTTTTTCAGATATCCATGGTGTATTTACATTTTCATAAGTATAAGCAGCCCATCCCTCTAAACTATCGGGGAACTTCATTCCATATTCTTTGGCTATATTGTACATTTCAGTACCAAGGTATGGAGAAAAAACAAAAAGAAGTATTTCTGTATTTTGATTAATTTTTAATATTTCTTCAATTAGACTGATTGTCTCTAGAAAGTCTTTCTCAGGGTTCCAGGGGAAGCCCACCATAAATGATAAAGATGCCATTATACCACTTTCCTTACATTTCTTTGCAAGCTCTAATACTTGCTGGTTATTGTGTTTTTTGTTAATTTTTTCAAGAACATCTTTATCCCCTGATTCTATACCTACAATAATTCTAAAAAAGCCACTTTCTTTCAGGCTTTCAATATAGCCGGCAGAAAAACTGTTGAATTGTTCTACAGTAGTTGTTCCATCCCATTTTATCTGCAATTTTCTATGTTTGAACATACTGCTAATATTTTGTGCTCTTTTCATATCAACAAAAAAATTATTATCGTAAAAGTGTACAGCGTCTACTTGATAGTGTGTTTTTAAATATTCAACACCATCCACTACTCTTTCCGCCGGTAATGCATTCCATCTTTTTTTGTACACAGAACCTATAGAACAAAAGCTACAGCTCCACGGACATCCTCTGCTTGACTCATAACCAATAACCCGTGTACTGCCCCAAAGCGGTTCAACATATCTTTCCATATTCACATAAGAGTATGATTGTTCTATAGGATTTGTCAAAACTAAGTCAAGGTATGGCTTTTTTTCATTCATAACGATTTTGCTGTTAGAGTCCTTATATAGAATATTGGGAACTGATTTCAAATCACTTCCTTCGGCGAGTACTCTCACTAGCGCTCGGAATGCAATTTCTCCTTGCCCTGTAACAACTATATCAATTAACTCATTCTTAATTGTTTGCTCCGGCATTAAGCTTGGATGCCATCCTCCCCATACCACAGTAATTTTATTGTTATACCCCTTTACTAATTTTGTAAATTCAAGACCATCTTGTATCTGGTAGCTTGTCATTGCACTTACACCTATGCATACTACATCGCTATCCAGCCACTCCTTCAAGTTCATTTTATTCCAATCGTCAGTTCTACCATCAATCACCAATATTTCATACTCACTTGGCTGGAACTGAGATACAAGTGATAGTACCGATAAAGGCAACCCCATATACAGTTGAACTGAATCTTCATTCTCTTTAATCCTTGGATAATATAATAATAGTTTGTTCATTGATTTTCCTCTTTTCTAAAGATAGCCTGTTCTGTTATTTTATAAAGGGTATTTCCAATTCCTTCAAAATCAATTGCCGTTGTCCTAAACAGAGACTGAATGTGCAAACCATCACTAATTGCTACCAATATTTGGGATAAGTGCTTCAACTCGTCTGCTTTGCCGATGACAGTACATATTTCTTTACTTATAATATCTACAAAGCAGTATTCGTAGTAATCATATATATTGCTTAGCTTTTCTTTCATCTTTTCCAAATTCTCGAAATTACCATCCCGTATTCTCTTCCATATATCAATGTAAAGAGATAATGATTCAGGATAGTTCTCTGTGCCTAAAGCATAATGACATATTAATTTGTACAGTTTTTTATGCTTGTCAGCTTCATTTAGGATATCGTTCCGCACAAAGCTCATCCAAGATCTTGCAGCATATTCCATGGCCGACATTCTTAACTCATCATTATTCTTATAGCTTATTTTGATTTTAGCTGGGTCCAGCATTATCTCGTCTGCAATCTGTTCGATATTAACAGCTGCAAATTCTTCCTTGAGCATTACTTTTAAGGCAGCTTCTAATATGAGTTTTTCTTTCTTTGAATAGTTATACTCTATTTTCATTACCTCTTACCATTCTCCTAAGCCTCTTTTTTAGCCGTGCAGTTCTATCAGCAACATTTTCAACTGAATAAAACCTATCGTAGACCCATGCTACACCTTTAGCCAACTCTTCAGGAGTCATATTTAACGGTTTATATACGACATCCCAGAAAGTATATCTGCTCCAATCTCTATCAATAATTCTTCCTGCATCGGACATTTGATTGAATAACTGCGTACCAGGAAGGGGTGTTAGTATTGTAAAGCTGCCTGAGTATATTCCGTTGCGCAAAGTGAAATTTAGTGTATCCTCAAAAACGGTTATACTATCATTATCACCGCCAAACATGAACGACCCCCATATATTGATGCCACTGCTATGGATTTTATCTATTGATCTCTCATATGTATCTAATTGCCTAGATTTCCATCTGTTGTCATCCAGAAAATCCAGACCGCCCTTTGAAACATTTTCGAAGCCAATAAACAGCCAATGGCAGCCTGCAGCATAAAGCAAACTTAACAGCTCTTCATCCTCAGCCACTGAAATATCTGTTTGAGTTCCCCATATAATACCAAGCTTTGCAATCTCCTTTAAAAGTACCTTAGAATGTTCTTTTTGAATGAACATATTATCGTCAGCAAAAAAAATAAAGGGATCTTTACTTACCTTCATTATCTCTTTAATCTCAGTTACTATTTGCTCTACAGTTTTATGTCGATAGCTTGAACCATACATGATTGGCAATGTACAGTAATTGCAAGTTCTTGGACATCCTCTCGTCGTTTGAATACTATATGAGCGGTAAAGTTTACTATCAAGTAAGCTATAACATGGTGTAGGAGATTTTGTAATATCAGCGTAATTATTGGAGCTATACATACATTTTGCCGTACCTTTCTCAAAATCATTTAAAAACTCAATCCAAGTATTCTCAGCTTCTCCAACAATAACAGTATCTGCATACATCGCTGCCTCATCGGTCATTACAGTGGCATGAATACCTCCAATTACAATGTAAGAGCCTTTCTGCTTAAAAGCCTTTGCTATTTCGTAAGCCCTATATATCTGCTGCGTCATACCTGTAAGCGCAACTATATCATAGCTTTCATGGAATGGCACATCAACGCCGTGATCTTCATCAATAAAGCATACTTCATAATGGTCAGGCGTCAATGCTGCCGTTGTCAGTAAGCTTAGATTAGGTGTTTCCCATGCTCCATAGAAGTTGGAAACCACGTTATTTCGTTCTAAAAAATCTTTTAGGAAAATGTTCTTACCATATTTTGAACCCTTAGGAACAATAAAAGCTATTTTTCTCATCTTCATACCTCTAATCAATTTATCATATAAGAATCTTGTGAATCATATACTCGAACTCTGCCGTTTGTTCCGTCAACCTCTACCCATTGGTCTTCTTTCAATAGCTGCGTTGCTACGTCATTGAATACTACTACAGGTATTCCGTATTCTCTTGCAACAACGGCACCATGTGAAAGGATATTGCCGTAGTTCATGATCAGCCCTCCAACAATTCCTAATATTGGGGTCCAACTTGGGTGGAATGTGGATACTACCGCAACTTCCCCATGATTTACTTTACATAAATCATTAATGCCCGATATTATTCTTACTCGTCCCACAGTATTTCCCGGACTAATTCCTATAGCTTTGTAGCTCTTGTGAATACCTTTTTTTTGCAGCCGTATAATCTCATTATTCTTAATGAGATATGGCGGCACAACTTTGGAGTTTTTTTCATAAACCTTTTTCCTAACTTCTACAATCCTCTTCCAATCTTTGGTAATGTCTGTATTAGCTTTGAAATTTAACTCATTCATTTCATCTAAAGATAAATGAAACATATCCTTTCGATTCTCAATATTGCCTTGTTCAACATGTAAGTCTCCCATTGCAAGTAATATTTTTCTCAATAATATCCAACTTTTATCAAAATAATACCTTTGATTTTCGCGCAAAGTCATATACTCGGTTGCTATTTTAATGAGAAACTTGATTTTTACTTTTTTGCTTGTGGCCTTGATAAAAGTATTACATGATTCCTTTATATAATTGCTTATAAGCTCAATATGCTTTTTGTACTCTTTACTTTTATCTTTTGCAACTACTGGTGAATAATCAGGATTTGTCAAAAACTGCTTTATAAGCTCTATAACGATCACCGGTTCTTCACCCCAATGAGGTGTATATAAATCATCGCAGGAAGTACCTCTGTGTCCATGTTTTTTAAGGAATGCTTCAAATTTTCTATTGAACTCAGTATATTCCTCTTTCTTAACCAGATCTAAAATCATAGAAGAAGCATGTTCTTTAAATGCTTTTTTCAACAATTCGTTATTTTCAGCAAGTTGAGCTATTTCAACTAGTTCCCGATTTGACACCATTGTCATGTTTTGAGAAACATTTGATTCAATAATTCTTGCAATAATGTTTTTAGATTCGGGCATATCTTTTAATTTTTCCGAAAGCAGGTTGTAACTTACCTGTGCTATACCAAGAAATTGAAAATGATCTCTTCCAATAAAATTGCAAAATATATCAATCGTTTGGTGATATAATTTAGAAAGCTGTACCGCATTCAATCTTTTTATATCATGCTTTTCAATTTCTTCAATATAACCAATATATTTTTTTACTCGCTTATACCAATTCTTATATCCGAAAAGCATCAGTTTTACGAGCTTGGTTTTCTTAATTAACGCAGGCAGACCATTCCCATTAAAGGGTACATCATCAAAGAACTCTTTTTGATATTTCAAGTTCCAATAGACCCTGTTAAAATAAAACATCAGTGGCTTTTGTTCAAATCTAGCTCCCCGTTCCTTTGAATAAAAGCTCAAATAAACCAGCTCTTCCCATGATTTTAAGAGAGATAAATACGCTGTACATGCAGGCTCTGAATATCTATCTAAAAGGCTGCACTCAACATCAGCAGGAATATCTGCATCAAAATGAATTATTACAGGCTCTATTTTCTTATTTAAATTCGTTATAGGACGAATCTGCAAAAGATATATGACGCCATCTTTTATGGTCCATTCAATATCACTAGCAGCTCTAAATAATCGTTCTAGTGCAACACCAGTTTGTGTTAGGTTGATAATGTCCTCATTGCTCAGGCATGGACAATCCTGCTCATCTGCTGATACACTTTTCACATTAATACTTAAGGTAGTCATGCCAGGATAGTAATGCAGATTTTTTTTGCAAATAAACTGTTCCTTCAAACTCCCATTTCTATCGACGATATATCGGTCTGCCGTGGTTCTCCCTTCAACCAAACTAATGTTCAATCCATAAAGAGCCTCAATTAATACTTCGTTTTTGTCTTTGTTTACAGGGTTCACGGTGAATAATACTCCTGATACATCTCCTGCTATCATTTTCTGTATCACAATCCCTATTCCGCCAAAATGCAGACCTTGCTTTTCCCTATAATCCTGGGCAGTTTTGCTGAAGCATGCTATCCAACATTTCTTAATATGCTCAACTAAATCCTCATAGGTTCTGATATTTTGAAAGCTTTCATAAATCCCTGCAAAAGAATAGTTTTCTCCATCTTCACCAATTGCAGATGATCTTACTATAAGACCTGAGTCTTTTTCATTATTAAGTGAATCCCACATATAGTGTATCTGCTTTTCAATATTATCAGGCATTTTTCCCTTCAGGACCTTATACTTGAAGCTTTCTGACAAATCTATACTGAGGTTATTATGACGCAAGAATTTTTCAAAAACTTCTTTAGAAAGTGCATACCCTGGCGAAATATTGAATCCATTCTTATGCAACATAGACAAATTAACAGCTTTTGTTCCAAAGTCATCTATATTTTCAATTGTTAACTCTTCAATCTTGCAAATTATATTACTCATCGATCAACCTCAAATTAATTTATTTAGTATTTCCTTTAAAGTGCATACCTCAAGTGAAGGAAGAGGTATACCCTCTTTTAATTCTGCCCTTTCTCTATTTACCCATATGGTACTCATGTTCATTCTACCCGCACCATAAATATCATCCATTTGAGAATCACCAACCATTACCACTTCGTGCGGTTTCTTTCTTAGCCGCTCCAATGCGTAATTAAATATCCTTTCATCCGGTTTGTTTGCCTTTGCATCCTCTGAAGTTATGATGAAATCAAATTCAAAACTGTTTTTCAGGATGGAGCTCTTTAGTATATGATTATCAGCATTTGTCAGCAAACCAACAGTAAAATTCTTTCTCAGATTCTCTATCGTGTACTTTGCATCACAATATGCTTCTGGCATAATAAATAATTCTTCGATAAAATTAACAAACTCTTTTTTAGGGCATGAAACTTCGAAATAATTACACGTTTGCTCAAAACTCTGTGCAAGCAGATCAATTCCTGTTAAAAAAGTTTGTCCAGTACTTAACTTTACTCTAAATTTTGTCAGTCTGCTGCAAAACTTTTTGTCATCAATTTCCTTATAGTTATTTTGAATAAACTCATATAACCATTGCTCTATCCTTTGAAAAGGTGCATCTATTTGAACTAGTGTTTGATAATAATCGAAACAAATAGTACTAATGGTTTTATTCAAGCCTTTAATCCCCCTAACATTAGATACATGAAATGCAATATCACAAAATAAAAAAACGCTTCATGGGAAGCATTTTAAGGACAAACAATAATACATTTTTACATTAAAAATGCATGTAATACTATTATAGAAATATCATAAGAAAGTTATCAATCAGCTCAGCAAAATGCTTTGAGTAATTCATCCCCTTTTATAAAATCAATTTCTTCCGGAAAGTTATTTGTAGATGAGCAAATAGAAAGCTTATATATCTTTTCAATGTCAAACATTTTGAAGTAAAAGTCTTGAACTTGATCACCATTCTTTAATTTTATATCATAATCGTCAATAGTTATAGAAAAAGAGTTCAAAGGCTTTGAAAGTCCACACCCTAGTGCTTTTAGGAAACTTTCTTTTAGTGTCCAAATATCATAAAATCTCTTTAAAGTATCATAATCTTGGCTAGATTTGATATATTCATATTCTGTTGGTGCAAAAAAGCGTTTTGCAATTTTAATATCAATGATTTGAATTTTCTCAATATCAATGCCGACAGGACTATCGTGAACAGCACAGACTACCCATTCGCCAGCATGTGAGATATTATAATGAATATTTTCATATTTCTCAATATATGGCTTCCCATAATGATTGTATTTTATTCTGATACTATCATTCTCGATATTGTAATATCTGATCAATATATATCTTATCATTGCTTCGGACAGTAAAGATCTAAGTCCATCCATGTCATTCTTAAACTTTTTTATCTTTTCTTTTCTCTCTTCTGAGATGTATTTGAGCAATACATTTTTTATTCTGTCATTTGCAAATCCAATTATATTAACAGCATATATGTTATTCATCGAACGTGGACATACCTCCTCCCGTTCATATGCAAAATAGCATACTACAGCATTACTATAGCCTCACAGCTTTATATGTGTGCCTAAGCTTCACAAAGACTAACTGTGATATGTCATAAACTATTATCCACAAAACAAATCTATGTTACATTGTTAATATAACATAGATTTGTTTACAATATAAATTACTATGATAATATTATATCCAAATCTGATTTTCAAGTCAATATATTCATAATTTTCAATTATTTAGGTAAATTTGATGAATTTATATCAATAAATTATATGAAGTGCTAAATAAGTCAAAGTAACAAAGGTATTTTGCGATGGTGCAAATTATCGGAACAAGCTTTCAATTTCTTGTTGAGATATATTCACCATATCAAAGTCAGAGGGTGAAAACTCTTTTGTATCCTTGCTGCAGCAATAATCTATGATGTATGTAAGATTGTTGATATATTTGCTCGGAAAGCCATCAAATAAGCCGCTTTGCTGTAAACAATCATTTGCTAAGGCTATTTTAAAATGAAGTATAGTTCCAATAATAAAGCAATTAACATCAACCAAATAGGCTGGGCCATCATTTCTATTTAGGCTGTTACTCCATCCGCCGCTCAGCAATTCTATGTTAGCTTCAGTAGATTCAGCTGAAAAATCGCCCAGGTAGTTAAACCTTACAGATCTGTTTGTACTGTCTTGTATGGATTTTTGCAGGTATTTTAAAATACCAAACCCTACTCCGTTATTGGGAATACCCCTTAACTCCTCCTTAGTTTTAAGAATCATACGAGATAAATTGTCATCATCAAATTTAATCATGAATGGGTAAATACTTGTAAACCATCCTACAGTTCTACTTACATCAATTTCTTCACTCATATCTTCTCTGCCGTGTCCTTCAACATCAACTGTGATTATTTCGCCTACTTCATAATCCCTAATTGTTTTTAGCAATGAAGTTAATAGCAAATCCTTAACTTCAGTATTATGAGAATAATTTGCTTTTAACAATAATTTCTCAGTATATTCCTGACTTAATTGCATTGAAACTGTCAAAGGATTTTTATTTCGGCCTTTTACTGCTCTGTCATTAAGTTCTGGCTCAAGATTGCTGCATATAGTACACTGCCAATACTTTAACTCATCTACTTCTATATTGCTCTTATACTTATTGAGAATTTCTGTCCATTTCTGATATGAATGTGTTTTCTGCGGCAGTTCAAGTTGGTGCCCCATCATACTTTGTAAAATCAAAGAATTTAAATCACTTAGAATTATCTTCCATGAAACTCCATCTATAACCAAATGATGTGCACTGATATATAATCTTCTACCGGATTTTCCAAAATCAAAGACATAAACCTTGAGCAGAAGATCCTTTTCTATATCAAAATAATTATTAACTCTATTCTCAATTGCTGTTGTTTGATCAGTATATGGAGTATCGGTCATATCATAAATGGCTATCTTGAAGCTTCTCTGCAAGTGGCTATTGTTATAAAACAACTTTTTTGTAGAAGGATTATAGTTGATTCTCAATGAGTCATGATGCAATATAATTTTGTCAAACACCTTTTCCAGGTTAGAAATCTGTATATCTGAAACCAAGTTTAATAATACATGCTGGTGATAATCACTTGGATTAACATAATCCTGCGACAAAAACCACGAAACAATCGGAGCAGCTTCAATCTGTCCCTCACAAGTATCCTGTTCTGCAGCCATTATTTGAGTTTTTTCAATATATAAAGCCATGTCCTCGATGACTGGATTTGAAAGTATGTTTTTTACTTTTATCTTGTATCCCCAGCTGTTTAACCTTGAAGAAATCTGAATAGCTTTTATGGAGTCTCCGCCTAAATGATAAAAGTTTTGTTTCATACTAACACTCTTAAGCTTTAGAACATCACAAACTGCTTTTCCTAGTACTTCCTCTTTATCGTTTCTAAAGGTAACAGCTTCATCTACAGGTTTAGCAGTATTTATTACCGGCAATCTATTTTTATCAATCTTGCCATTTTGAGATAAAGGTAACTCGTTCATCCTAATAAAGTATTGTGGAATCATGTAGTCAGGTAAGAAATCAGCCAGATGATTCTTAATGTCTATATCTAGCAAGTTCGATTTCATTACAATGTATGCACAGAGAAATGCATCTCCATTATCATCCTTACATGCTTTTAAAACTGCATCATTTATTTGCTCAATTTCTAATAACAGCTTCTCAATTTCTCCCAACTCAATACGATGTCCACGAATTTTTACTTGTTCATCAATTCTGCCAATATATTCAAGTTTGCCAGTATCTAAAAACCTAACTATATCTCCTGTTCTATACATTCTTGCACCTTGCATAAAGGGGTTTTTTATAAACTTTTCAGCTGTTAGGCTTGAATTATTAAGGTAGCCTCTGGCTATTCCATCTCCGGAAATATATAGTTCACCAGTTTGATTTGTCGTTACAGGATTCATTTTTTTGTCTAGAACATATAATTGCACGTTATGAGCAGGTATTCCGATAGGCACAGATATTCCTGTATCATTATGATAATCATACTTATGAATCATACAACCAACCACTGCCTCAGTTGGACCATATTCATTAAATATATCAACATTACCATTAAAGTTCTCATATATCTTCCTGGCAAGAGTTGTTTTTAAAACTTCTCCCCCTGCGACAATAGTTCTTATTGATGATTTACTCAAATCAATGTTTTCTATTAAAGCTAAATGAGAAGGGGTTAGTTTCACAACTGTTGCTTTATTTTCTTTGATAATCCTATATAATATATACTCTTCATCGTTATCACATCCTCGATAAATAATAATCTTGCCCCCACTGATTAATGGAGTGAAAATTGATGTTACAGTTAGGTCAAATGCAATAGAGGTATGCAGCGCAAAAACCTCATCTTCTCCTTTTAGATACATTCTATTTGCCCAGTAAACATAGTTTGTTAATCCCCTATGCTCTATCATTACACCCTTTGGTCTGCCTGTAGAGCCAGAGGTATAAATTATATATGCAAGATTTTCAGGGTTGCTTTGCGTTTCTAGACCCGTTGCATCATACTCATATATTTCCGGTTTATTTATATCTATTACTTCTCCCTCAAAAATAATTCCATTGTTCAGTTCACAATTAATGAGCATAAACTTAATATGTGAATCTTGAATGATAAGGTTTAACCTTTCGTCGGGATAATTAGGATCTAAAGGCAAATAAGCACCCCCAGCCTTAAGTATCCCAAGAATAGCAATAATCATTTCTATAGAGTGGGTGGAATAAAGTCCGACTATCGTTTCATTTTTAAGGCCTTTACCAAGAAGGTATTTAGCGAGCTTATCTGCTTTCTCCCTTAATTGTTCATATGAAATGCTTCTATCATCAAAAGTTACTGCTATTCTATTTGGCTTTTTCTCTGCCTGTTCCTCAAATAACTGAACGATTGACTTATCCCTTGGATAATCATGATAGGTTGCATTAAACCGATATAGAACTTTTTCTATTTCATCACCTGTTAATATACTAATAAGTTTGTTCTTTTCACTACATTTATCCAGCATCTGATTTGCAAGATGTATTAAGCGGTAGTACATATCCTCTATGTTCTTATCAGAATAGTCGCTTATTTTGTAATCAATGTCTAAAGTTAAATTACCTGCTGCTGACCAATCCCTAAAAATAAGCTGTAGAGAATAAATCTGATTTCCATTATAAAACTCAACATTTTCCAGGCTATTGCCGTTCAACTCATTATTAAGCTTGGTATTATAGTAATTGACGCAGACGTTGAACAAGTTATTAATACCCTTTTTTTTAAGCTCCAGATCCTGAAATAAGACATCATAAGGGTATTTTTGATTGAAATAGCAGCTTAAAAGCTCACTGTTAACTTTAGCAAGAGTTTCTTGTACTGTATCGTTATCATCTATAAAGAATCTGAATGGCATTGTACTTGTAAACATGCCAAATATATTTTTTTCTTTTTTACCGCTTCTATTCAAAACAGGGGTTCCTATGATTATATCCTCCTGTTGATTTACCTTATTCAGATAAAGCAAATATAATGTAACAAAAAAAGTATTCAATGAACACTTTTTTTGCATAACAAACTCTTTTATTTTCTGTGACAGTTCGTAGCTTAATACAAAAGCTTTTCTTTTTCCACAAATTGAATTTGAAGTATTAAGTAAAAACTCTTCCGGCAGCATTTCAAATTTTCCATTCCAAAATGCTTTATTTTTCAAAAACTTATCTGACAGAAGATATTTTTCCTCTTGATTGATGTATTCAGTATATGAATCTTCCTTACCCTCAATAGTTACTTCGTCTTTAATTAACCTTGCATAACTATTGCATATTTCTTCTGTCATAATCTTAATTGACCAGCCATCAGCAATTATGTGATGGAACTTTGCCAGATATCCACAAAATTTTTCTGATACTTTGTATAATGCAAAATAGTGAAGCTGTTGATTCTCCAGAACAAAGGGCTTTTCTGCTTCACTGTTGATCCATTTCTCAAACTCAAGTTCTGGTTCCTCACACTTTGAGAAATCATAGAAGTCTAAAGTCTGCTTTTCATAATCGCTAATGTATTGGTATACATCCTCGTCTCTTTCAGTAAGTCTTATTCTCAGTGCATCATTGTTTTTTACAAAAATGTTTATTGATTCACCAAGCAAACTAAAATCTACTTCTCCATATACTCTCACAGTACCTCCAATATTATTTATCGAGGTATTTGGATGCACCTTTTCAATATACCAAACTCTTTTCTGAGGATGTGTCAAGGGCAATAAAGAGTTACTTTTCATTTGTGAAAATACATTCATACAAAAACCTCTTTTTCCAAATGTAGAAATAATTACAAGTTCTCGGTTACCAATGATAGTTAATTTGCATTATTTGACTTTGCACCAATCAGCTTTTCAATGTAGCTAATAAGTGACGGCAAATCAGGTAACCTATTAATATCCAAAGTATCATCTTCAAAAGAAATTCCGAACTCAGCTTCTATCCCTACAACGAATTTAATAAAAGTTATAGAATTGATCCCAAAGTCAGATAGATTATCACTTATATGCATCATTTCCATTGATATTGGTATTTCAACACACTGCTTTAGTACATTGAACAATCTTTTCATAGTATTATTTTCATCTGCAGTATTATCATCATTTATTGAAGCTTCAGTAGTATCTGTTATTTTGTATTCGTTCAGGAGACTTCTATTGATCTTTCCACTAATCGTCTCTGGCAGTTTTTCTAATGTAATAATATGCTCTGGAATCATATAATCAGGTAAGTATAAAGCCATATGTACCTTTAGCTCTGCAATGGATAGTTTTTCTTTCATACTAATGAAAGCTACTAAGTACTTATATCCCTCTTTTCCTTCTTTTACAATTACAGCTGCATGTATTACCTTGTCATATGATAAAATCACTGATTCTATTTCTTCTATTTCTATTCTATAGCCTCTTATTTTCACCTGATTATCATTTCTCCCCAGAAATTTGATTCGGCCATCAGGTAAAAGCTTTGCTAAATCTCCTGTTTTATACATTTTCTCATCAGGTACAAAGGGATCTTCTACAAATTTTTCTTCTGTAAGATGCTGCTTGTTTATGTACCCTCTCGCTAAACACCTTCCAGCAATATATAATTCACCTATTGTATCAAATGGTGCCATCCTTTTCCTATCATCTAGAATATATACTCTTGTATTTAGTATTGGCTTACCAATGTCTGTTTCGTCTTTATTAGTCAAATCACTTACAGTGACCCAAACAGTTGCTTCAGTTGGTCCATACAAATTATAAATTTTTGCACTTGTAGCCATTTGCAGCTTTTTCAGCAATGGTTTTGGGAACTCTTCACCACCGACCAATACATCCTTTATATTTTTAAAACACTGTAAGCTATCGTCATATTTTGTTAGCCACTGAATCCTGCTAGGTGTCATTTGGATGATATCAACATGATTATCCAGAATCAAACTGCACAATAATTTGGGGTTTCGCTGTGCTTCTTCATCTACAATAACGACAGACAATCCTTTTGCAAGTGGAACTAAAGTTTCCAAAACAAAAATATCAAAGGATACCGTTGTTAAGCATAGTACTGATTTGCCTGCCGAAAAGTCTATGTTCTGAGTGATTCCTGCAAGAAAATTCCTTAGTGATTGATGCTCTATCATTACCCCCTTTGGCTCTCCAGTGGTTCCGGATGTGTAAATAACATATGCTAAATCACTATGTGAGTTAATAGATGTAGGGTATGCATCTTCATAATCATTTAACTGCATTTCTGCCAGATCCATTATCTTACAATTGCAATCACTTATTTGTGTATGATTTCCATTTACCAATACTAAACTTACTTGACAATCATTCAGTATATACTTTATTCTTTCAGATGGTATCTTCATATCTAAAGGTAAATAAGCACCTCCAGCTTTAAGAACACCTATTATTGAAATAATCATATCAAAAGAGCGATCAACAAAGATGCCCACAATACTATCTCTTTTAACTCCCCTTTCCCTTAGTGCCCATGCTAGTTGATTCGCTCTTGTGTTCAGTTCGCGGTAAGTCATACTTTTTTCTTTATATACAAGTGCTTTGCGGTTTGGGTTTTGTTCTGCTTGACTTTCAATGATTTGGTGAATAAAAGCAGGATTATTTTCATTAATATCATCATATTCTTTAGATCTCGTACCCAGGCAACTTAGAGTATCGTATGAATGATTCTTTATTTCAACTTTATTACCATTAGACATGCATTCATCCATTCGTTTTTTACTCCTTCTATTTATATCAGCATAATCATCAGTATACAATTCTTATAGCAATCCACAGTTAACTCGTGTAATTTTCTATTAATTCAGCAAATGCCTTAATATTTCTAATTTTATCCATATTTAAGTCAGTATCATTAATTTCGATATCAAATTCTTCTTCAATCTCAACCAATATCGATAGAGCTAGGATTGAGTCTATCCCCAGAGATAAGAGGGGTGTCTCATAATCAAGCATCGCTATCTTTTCTTTATCCTTTAACCTTGACACAATTATGCTTTTTATTTTTTCTTCGATTATAGTTTCTTTACTCATAATTACCTCCAAATTTTATTATTCAGTTTAGTTATTAGTTTACTATCTTTAAAAAGTAATCACTATACTTTGGGCTACTCCTAATTAGACGAATATACATTCTATTTTTACTCTTGTCTATCTCATTTGCGATTTCAATCAATTCATTATTTTTCAATTTCCGATCGGAAATAGCCCTTCCAGCGGTTTCATCCCAATTGTTTTCAGCCAAATTGAGCAATTCGTGATACCACTCTGCAAATATTCTGTTTGCTTTTGTAAGATTCTCTTTGTTGATATTATCAAACTCTGCTATAATACTTTGCAGAATTGCATTGTTATCCTCAGAGATTCTTCTTTTCAGATATGCCAATAATGTCATAAAATCATTGCCATAATAGCTTATTTTATTGATTGCGTTATTTAACTTATCATCAATAGAAAATACATAATCGGTAATGAAGTCCACCAATTTCTCTATCCTAGAATCAACAAAATGGTAACCACATTCATCAAAGTCGCCCTCCTTGAGTAAATTATCTTTGACAATTTTCCTATAAAGTGCAGTATTCTTCATCATATTATATCTGTTTAGCAAAATCGCCTTATTTGCAAGAAATTTATACTTTGATAAAAAGTCTATATTTTTCCTTATCCCTTCAAATGTCGAGTATGGATTTAGGTTAATGAATCCTGGTTCAATATTGATATCATATTCCTGGAACAGTTCAATTACTTTAAAATTATCTTCCAGGTTCGCAGACTTCCCATATAGTATCATATCACTTTCATTAGCTCCCTCAAGTCCGATACAAACACCGCAAAGGCCGGATTTTACAAGCAACTCCATTACTTTTGGTGTTGATTTTCTCACAAATTCCGCTCTAAAGTTTGCAAAGTAATATATTTTTAAATTCCTTTCCAATATATTCTCCGCAATTTCTATTAATCTGCTGCATCCCTCGTCAGGATCTTCAAAACTTCCATCAATAAAATAGAAGGCATCTATTTTATAAGTCTTTATTATATGCTCAATTTCATCAGCGATATTTTTTGCACTTCTTCCACGCCACTTTTTCCAAAATAGCTGTGATGCACAGAAAGTGCATTTTCCCATACAGCCGCGCGATGTAGATATCTGGGCAATTTTTATGTTATTCTGTACCAACAAATCACGTGCCGGTGCGGGCAGTAAATCAAGATCTTTAATTGGCTCCCGATCTCTATTTGCAACGATATTGTCGTTCAAGCGATAAGTCAGTCCATCAATAGTACTTAGATCATTTTTCATTTCTAAACAGCTTGCAAGGTTTAGCATCGCAAATTCCCCTTCACCTCGAATTACCATATCAATAGCTGGAGCTTCCTTCAGTAATTCAGTATGATAATAAGTAGGGAGTGTACCACCGACACAAATATATGTTTCAGGCAATAACTGCTTTAACCTTTCACTTGCTCTGTAAACTGCCTTTTGCGAGGAGTTATACATTGTCATTCCAATCAAATCAGGTGAAAATGTTTCTATTTTGTCGTAATCTATTTCTTCTTCCTTCTTACCCATTAACATTACATCATACTTGTTTTTCCTCAATAATGCGGCGATTGAACAAATTCCCATTTCTTCATATACTGTCCTCATTCCCTCACTATATATAGCCAGCAGTAGAATCTTCATTTTCTTATGCATTCGCACTTACCCCTCCTTCCTGGTTTTTTATGATTCAAACCTTTTTTATATCTAGCTGCTATTTACACATAAACAACATCATGCATTGCTTCCAGTGCTTTTCTTAAATTGATAAAATCTACCGATGATGTGCCAATGCCTGTCCACCCCTTATCCTTACACGCAAATATCTCATTTCCCTTATACTCAACTTTTATACGTGCTATACAGCTTTCTGGAGATGATGCACCATACCCCGGCATACAGTCCGGATTGCATCTGCTCAAGCCACTTAAAACAATATTTGATAGCTCTGGTGACTGAGAATCCAGTATTGTAAACATCTTTGCTGATTGGTCAGTATCCAAAATCCACCTTACATAATGAAATAAATTGTAATTCCTGTAAGAGTGTATATGGCAATAATAAACCACACCAGATTTATTTGAATATGAGATTCTGAAGCCGAAATCTTCATAATATTCAATTTTCACTCTATACCTTAAATGTCGGAGCAGCGCATATGTCTTTAATACCTCAACCTTCAAGTTTTCAGGTAGTAATCTTGCTACTTCATTGATATCATGAGTAGCATCTTCACTTAAAAGCCTATAATCACATCTATAAAAATGGTTTAACCCATTTTTTTTATCTTTCGAGCAAGCAGAAGCTAATTGTACCAATGCAGTCAGCATTTTAGGATAAGCTGTGCTAGATACTATTACTTCATTTCCTTCATTAAAGTTGAGACCAAAATGTGAAAATCGCTCTAGAAATAAAAGTGATTTTGCTTTTTTCCTTTTTTCTTCACAAAGTTCTCTAAAAAAAGCTGAGTTTAAAAGCATCTTATTCTCATTTACTTTTCCGGCTTGTCCTATTTTGAATAAAAAGTCTAAAATACTACCTTTTACAACTCTAACAACATTTAATCTTTTTTCATTAAACTTAATATCATCAGGATAAGACTGAAGTGGAATTCCATATTTATCCGGATTCTCGTACATGTCTTCATACAACTTCTCAAAAAAGCTATGCAGCTCTTCTTTTGCCTCATAAAACTCATTATCTGATTTCAAACAGGGTTGTAAATTATGTTCTGTTTCATTTATAGGCATTAAGTTTAGACCCATGCCCCAAATTATCCAATGAGCAAAGGTTCCAAACTTCTCTTGTGACAAATCAAAACCCATAATAACACTCCTTCATGCAGAAACCTTTATCTTACTTAATTATTTCATATACAAATCTGCAGGGACTTTTTCCACAGCTTTCTAAAGACGTTGAAAGTATTTCTTTGGTTCTCAGCTTTTTGTTCAGTGCTATTTGATAATAATATCTGAAGTGTCCAGCGCAACATAGGCAATAAGTAGAAGAGACAGGTACATCAGGTTGCTCTACTCCAGCACCTGTAAAAGTCGCACATGCACAGCCGCAACCATCTATACCACCTATTCCTGCTGTTATAGTACCATCGTCATTCAGAATAGGATACCCCATATGCTCAATCTGGTTCAGTGCTGTAATAATTTCTTGAATACTTCTGTTAGAGTACTCTTTTTCTACTTTTCTTACTGCTTTTTCACGCCAACCTCCTAAACAGCATGCACAGGAATCTCTAACTTTATATCTCGTTTCATAATCCAGTAACTCGTCCATTACTTTCATTGCATTTATAAAGAAATCAGCTTTTCTAGGTTTCTTGGAACTGTCCTTTATATCTTCATAACCCTTTAATATGTGTTCAATAATTGTTTGGTCAACATTTTGCTCTTTTAATGAATTGAGAAATTTTTTAACTGCTGGTGCCATATGTAACCCTCCCTATTTTGCAAACTCATTCCACAGTCTGTTATAAGTATATTACATAGTTTCCTAAAAATACTGTTTCCCTTATGCCTTTATTACAGGAACATAAAGTGATGCTGAATGTCCCTGATGGAAACGAACTATTTCACTCCGATCCGTATCCAACTTGAATTGAGGATTTTTTTTGGAAAACACATAATCAATTGCATTATATAATGCAGTCGGATTGTCATTATTCATTTCTAATTGCTTAAGCAAAATGTACAAGCCGCCATTCAAAATTATTTTGTCAACTCCCTCTGGAAGCTCATCAAAGCTTTGGACTTGTGCTCCAAAGCAACTATATGTTATTTCGTTTTCGTATAGGGGAAACCCTAAATAATCTTGAATATACAGCTTTCTAGTACTTAATTTATTTATTTCTTCCTCGTATTCGGTAAAATATTTATCAATTATATCGATTCCATGTCTTATATCACTTTTTATACCTGCAAATTTCATCTCAGGTAAAATCACTACTTTGCTGTCTATAGAATCGTATCTCTCATCCTCAGTAGCTGGAGTTTTTACCGGCTCATAGGCATATAGAACATTCGCTGAGCCATCTAGCATATGATATGAAAGACGCTCTTTATCATAGACATAATCTGTATCTTTCCTAAACTCTCCGATAAAGTAGCTCCATAGCTCATACCCACCGTTATTACTATAATCTCTTATCCTTGCAAACTTACCTCCAGGGCATTGATAGTATATAACGTTCTCTGGCAAGTACATATGCGAATCTACTGCGCCGTCAACCTCAAAACCAACGATGTATGTAAAATTACCTCCTCCTTGATTATCTGCTATCACCCCGATGAACTGTCCCGGATTTTGGTTTGTGTACAAATTTTCAATTATTTTTAGTGAACCACCTTCAATATGTTTTTTCGCAATATCTAAAAAACCATTTATGTTTTCTGATGTCATGACAGTTTTTATCCCAATTATATTAATTCTATCCTTTGCAACAATCGAACAATCTGAGTTCACAGTCTTTAATAATATTTCTGTATTACTTTCCATATTTGACCCTCCTATAATATTAAAAAGCAACTTATTGCTTTTCCAGATTCTTCGCAAAGGTAATAACTAACATTTATATACACTAATCACATATCTTGTTTAAAAATTCATGAAGAATCAATTCCTCGCACTGAACCATTTCTGTGATATTATCTGTTAATTTACTAGACAGCTCTAGTTTTCTTTCTGAGTTATTACACAACATATATTTTAAAAATGTAGATAGTATGTACTTTGATTTTATTTTTACATCATTGTAGGAATTTATTTCCTTTCTAAGGTCTAGACGCAATTCTCTTTGAACATAATCCATTCTGTAATAAAAGTTGGTTTTGTGTTCATGTATCATATAAAACAATGGATAGTTTACAAGATTATAATCTGGGAGTGAAATAAACTTCTTAATAATACCAAACACTTCCAAACCAAACTTAAACTCCTTCATATAGCAGTACTGAGCCACCTCTGGGCATAAGGTGCTTGTGCTGTTCAAATATTCTTTTACTTCCTTCTGAAGCAAGCTGGTATTAATACATGCTTTCTTGTCTGAATCCCTTTTTCTCATTAGTATCACGATATCCTGGTTGTTATCTATTATTTCATAACGGTAAAAGGCTTCTTCCAGTATTGAGAAGTCAATCCTTGTTTGTGCATAGGTATAATTGCTGTCGTATCCTACAACATCATATTTTTTTTCAATGTCGTTATAACCACAAACTAATATTTGATGCCGTTTATGTTCTTTTTGATATCTGATTCTATCACATACATAAAACTCGTCTACAATTAAAGATACTGCGTAACCGTCATCCAAAGCCTCTTTCAATAACCTATGAAGATCTCCTATATATCCTTTTTTTAATACGTCTTGGCTGATATTATGTGAATCATAAATCTCACATAATTCGTATCTTGGTTGTATATACCTCAAATCCATAAACTCAAAACCGCCGGTATTATGCACGCATATTTTGAGGTTTATAAAATTACTGTAAAACCACGGAAGTGCTTTTTCAACATTGGTGAAAATAATACTTAACGGGTATGCGTACATCTGATAACACCTTACAGGAGGTTCCATATTGATATTTACTTTTACACTACTCATAACTACCTCACATAAAAGTTATTCTTAAATATTAACTTTGAATAAAATCTCCTTTATTTATACTGTGGATTAATTCTAAAATATGTTCAGCACCCTTTTCAGCACCACCCGCTTCACAAAACAATGCATATAATCGTTTGGAATTATTCATTATCGATTCGTTACAGTATGTTTTTTCGTATATTTCCTTTAATTGCGCAACACTGAGCGACTCATTCTTTACATATATACCAACACCAAAACTCTCAACTTGTTGTGCAACTGTAACTTGATCGAAATGCTTTGGTATAATGACCAATGGTACTTTGTAGGGGAGAGCTTCCCTTACTGATGTCAACCCTCCATGTGATATGAACAAGCCTGAATGTTTCAATATTTCAAGTTGAGGTACATAATTCTTAATAATGAAATTATGAGGAGTCTCATTCTTTATGAGTTCGTAATATACTGATTTATTGCAGGCTGCAATTATAACTGTGACACCTATATCTTTAAAAGCCTCAAAGCACAGGTTATAAAATTTAATGCATTCCTTTAATCCTGTTGACCCCATTGTTATATATATAGCAGGCTTTTCTCCCAATTTGCGGAAGGGAAATCTAGTCAAATCTTTTCTGCAATACTCTTTATAGCCAATAAACTTATATAGTTTATCATCTAGTATCTCAGCGTTTTGCTGAAACTCCTTAGGAATATATGTAATATTTAAGTATTTCGAATAGAATAGCTTTAAGCCATAATCATCACTGGATTTAGCTTTTGAAAATAAATCAAGCTTTGAGTCAAAGAACTTTGAAAACTTAGTATGATATTTTAAAAGCTTTTTCTCATCAGTTATATTCAATTCATGCTTCAATAAACATTTTATATCGTTATCTCGAAACTCCTGAGTGTATATAAAATCGACATGGGAGCTTATGTTTGGGATTCCTAATTTAGAAGCTATCACTTCTCCCCATATACACAAAGTATCGTGAATAATATAGTTAGGTTTAATAGCTGTAATCTCATTCTCATGGAAAGCAATCACTTTGTTACTTATTTCGTTAAGTTTCTTTAGCTTCTCTTTCCCTGTTATATAATTATCGTGAAAATTGCTCTCTCTATTCTTTTCATCCTCGCTGCTATGTGAGGAATCATAATGAAACCCTGCTTTATAGTTCCTAAAGGTTGCTCCAGCTTCCTCAATTACATGTTTGTATTGACTCTTGGCATAATAGATAATGTTTTCTCCTCTACTCACCAATTCTTTCACGAGTCCTAAAGTAGGATAAATATGACCAGGATATGGATATCCAAAAAATACTACCGTCGACATATCTTTCTACCCCTTAACCTTATTTCATGCTACCCTGTGCAATATATGATGTAATCCCTTGAATGATTTCATAAGAAAGATTTTCTTCATAATTTGCTGCTTCATGTATATGCGTGGATAGCTTATTTAAGCTATCCTTTGTGAACCCGGTTATATGGTATTTTATGATAAGATTTTTAATAGCTAGCCATTTTGAACATGCCTGTTCTAACTTGTCTGCATACAGCTTTAATTCTTCAACATTGTACTTATTACCTAAATGCAAAAAAACACTTGCATTTTTTTTGCGTCCCCATCCAATACTGTAAAGTGTCATTAGGAAGGGAGAAAACTCTATATTGGGAAATTCCTCAAACTCTTTATCAATAGAATCAGAGTTTTTTATTTCTTCAGCCAATTTCCGCATATTTGCAAAATCACTATTCCCATTAATACCAATAAGAGGCTTATTGGCGCAGCTTAAAATAATCTTACTCCAATCTTCATTGTCCATATCATCCAAAAATGCAAATGTAATTACTTTCCCAAATTCTTTTTTATAGTTTTCTATTGGCAGCCTTACTCTCCTCAACTCAAAGTATGGATCTGTGCAAACTATATAATCTTCTTCAATATCTACAGCTAAGCAGTAGTGTGCAATATCATGCTTCTGATACGCAGGATTCCAATTACACCAAAAACCATTTATGTAAATTGCCACCGGTCTACCTTCTGAAGTTTCCCTTTTAATAATGCTTAAATTTTCTTCAAACTGCTGTACATATTGTGTAATCCTTATTCCTAGATAATGTTCTAACAGAAATGCTTTTTCCAAAACGGCAATTCCGTTTCTACATGTGCTTATTCTATGTCCAAGCAATTTATATCTATCATTAGAGGCAGAAAATCCAAAGTCCCATGAATATGCGTGCATTAATATGTATTCTCGTTTTAGCCATATAGCGATTGATGCATATATATCCTCAAGACAATTTCTATGAGGTTCATGAAATGGTTCTATATCTATTCTCATAATAACACCCTTTATTTGATTTTTTACTGGAAACCTTTAGCTTACTTGATGTGTTTATTAGAAACTAAATTCTGTATCTGGAAGATCAATATCGTCAACTATTTTTTGTGGTATTAGTTTCAATTCTTTTACAAGCATATTACTTTCGCTCACTATCTTCTCTAGGATAAATATATAATCTTCTACCAATCCATAAACAGTATCGTTTTTGTAGAGGCCACTTCGGTAATTCACGTTTATCAGCACCTCAGACGGAGCTCTATAGATATCCCACACAATATCATTTTGCATAACTCTATTTTTCATATAGTATGGTGTAAATTCTAAATCTGCAAAATACAATTTGGGAACTTCAATATAAATCATATTGAATGTTAAGTTTAGTAGTGAACCCAAGAATGTGCCTGTTTTTTCTGCCAGTAATTCAATAGGATAACTCTGGTTTTCATAGATACCTAACAGCTTAGCTTTAACATCAAACAGAATTTCAAAAATTGCTTTTTCTGGATTTACAAAATTTCTAAATGGGACAACATTCGATATTAATCCAATTATGTTCCAAGTACTTGCATCTTCACGTCCTGATACATTTAATCCAATAACGATATCCTCGCAATAGCAATACTTATGAATCAATATGTTATAACAAGAAAATAATATTTCGAACATTGAAATATTATTCTTTCTGGCAAAAGCATCAATTTTCTTTAATAGTGCGGCATCTATATTTTTTGTTACTATACTGCTACTATAATCGCCTTTATGAAGTTCACAGCTATGGTCATAAGGCAGTTTTGTGGTTGAGCATTTACTACTGAACATATCTAGCCAGTATTTTTCCATCCTGTTTATTCTCTCTGGATTGTTTTGTATCGCTACATATTCCTTATATTGCAGGGCTAAATCAGTCAATGGCGTTCCCATGTATAAGTCCGAGAACTCCTTTATAATAATATTGGTTGATACTCCATCGCTTATAATATGATGAACATCTATTACAAATAAATACTTATCCTTCGCTAGTTTGACTAACCGGTACCGTATTGGTGGCTGCTTTGCCAAATCAAAGGGCTGGATAAAATCTTTAATGAGAGAGTCAATATTGCCATCCTCTGAGATACTCATTTCGAAATCAAGTATTACCTCTTGATTTACTTTTTGCATAGGTTCATTTTTTATCATATGAAATGTAGTCCGCAGTGTTTCATGTCTTTGGGTTAACTGGAACAGCGCTTTCTTGAGTTTTTCAATATCCAGCTTACCTTTGATAATAGCTGCATAAGGCATGTTATAACTTAGACTGTTGTTATTCATTTTGCTGTTAAAGAAAATTCTTTTTTGCTGATACGCCATAGGATAATATTGACTGCTCTCTAATTTAACAGAATCCTCTTTTTTTCGCTTACTATAATAAGTAAAAGCAATATTATCAATTAACTGTTTAATAGATTTTTCTTCAATTATTTGAACGAGCTTTATTGAAATATCCAATTTTTCATTAATTTCTGTTACTATATTCATTGCATGTATAGAATCTCCGCCTAGTTGAAAGAAGGAACTGGATAAATCAATCTGATCATATCCTAAAACAGCTTTTATTAACCCTACGATTATTCCTTCAAGAGAGTCCCTATCAAGCAAATCATTTGATGGTATATTTTCCTCATGCAAATTCTCTGCTGCATCCTCATTTTTCTTTAGAGCTATTTTGTTCTTTATCTGAGGGATTGTTATCCAATGTCTTTTTTTCTCAAAAGGATAAGGAACAAGATTAACTTTCTTGCAAGCGACATTTTGGTAAAAATTTTTCCACTCTACATTTTTACCATCTAAAAAGTCGAGTAAAGCAGCTCTTTTATTAATAAACTCATTACTTAATTCTCTCATTGAGTTATTGACAATATCAACTGCAGTCAACTCTCCAAAGTAATAAGCCTTCAGATTACTAATAAGTTGTTCCATATTATAAGCAATAGTAGCAAATCTATATTTGTAGTGGTTTCTTCCTACATTGGATGTAAAACATACATCTTCAAAATTAAGACTTCTATTATCTCCTAAGTAATCAATATATAGTTTTGTAATGCTTTTTAATGTCGCTATATTCTTTGCAGAAATGGTAAAAACGAGTGGTATTTTATCCTCAAAGTAACTTCTATTGAACTGTGGTGCTTCTTCTATAACAATGTGACAGTTTGTACCGCTGAACCCAAAAGAGCTTACCCCGCATACCCTTTTCCCTCGGTCTATATTCCATTCACATAGCTTGTTTGAAATATAGATAGCCGAATTGCAAAAATCTATGTGTCTGTTTGGCCGCTTAAAGTTAATTGTTGGGACCAGCATTTTATTATGCAAGCACAATACCGCTTTTATAAAACCAATGATGCCGGCTGCTCCATCCAAATGTCCAAGGTTAGATTTAACACTGCCAATAGCGCAGAATTGCTTTTTATCTGTGTATTGAGAAAACGCTTTATTCAAAGCAGCTATTTCAATAGGGTCACCAAGTTTTGTTCCAGTACCATGTGCCTCTATATAAGAAATTTGCTCGATTTGTACTCCAGCTTTTTCCCATGCTTTTATTATTACTTTCTCTTGAGCAACTGGATTTGGTGCAGAAATACCTATTGAACTTCCATCATGATTCACAGCGTTTCCCTTTACCACTCCATAAATATTATCTTTATCTTCTAGAGCTTTATGAAGGGGCTTCAGGAAAACCAATCCAACTCCTTCACCTGACCCCGTGCCATCTGAATCATCGTCAAAGGATCTTGTCCTCCCATTTGAAGATTCAACGCCAACTTTTACTTTTCTAAATGGTAATATATGAAGCTGAATTCCGCCTGCAATTGCATAATCACATTCTTGGTTTCTAATTGCTTCACAAGCCATATGAACTGCTACTAGTGACGAAGAGCAAACAGTATTAATCAACATATTAGGCCCAGTTAAATCCAGCATATGTGATATTCTTCCCGTAATAATAGGAGGGCAATTTCCCGGAACAGCAATAGAAATAAATGATGGATTCACCTCATGTATCATATTTCTATAATCACTTTCACTGACATAACCAGCATAAACACCTGTACTCGTTCCCTTAATCTTTTCTTTAGTATATCCTGCATCTTCTATTACCTGCCATGCTGACTCTAAGAATAAACGCTGATTAGGATCCATATATTGGGCATCATTTGGAGGAATGTTGAAAAACTCATTGTCAAAATAATCTATGTTATCCAGGTAGGCTCCAACTTCATAGCTGGTTTTATCTATATCTTTTCCAATAAAATTCAGATATTGTTCAACATCTACCCTTCTATTGACAGGTATTTCGCCTATAAAATCCCTACCTTCTTTTAAAGCATTCCAGAATTCACTCACACTGTTTACTCCGGGTAGTTTCACTGCTATTCCAATAACTGCTATATCATTATTTAAGTTTTGTCTATTTTCCATAGATAACACCCTTCACTGCTTATAAGTATAATGTTTTTTAAAACGAACCAATAACATCTACAATTTCACTCATTACACTTTTCTGTTTTGCTGATAGCAATAGCCCGCTGCTAATTATCCTGTCTATCACTTTTTCATTGCCCATACACGAGCCAATTAGCATTTTCATTAAATAGTTATTCCAATCTTTGATTAATGCTTCAACAGCTTTGGTTAACTGCTCTTTCTTACTTGAATCAATATATTGACAATCAGATATAAATCTCAATAGATAATTATTAGCGAATGAAAAACGAACTTTAAAAAGGTAAAACAACTCATTAAACTCTGTCTTCGCTTCATCCAAATCAGCACTTTTCAAAAGCTCCATGTCTTTTATACATTGTTCAAAAGCCTTAATACCTATAATACCATCTTCATCATCAGTCATATTTAGAAAGCTCTTCAGATTATGTATTATTTTATTGAAAATATATTCTTTGCTTAATTGCTTATATGGACCAAAATCAAACCATATGCTTGCATAAGCATTTTCTAAAACAGTTTCATATGTCAGTTCTGATTTGTAGTAGGGTATAGGATTCTGCATATCATCATAAACATAAGAATCATAGATAAATATTTTCTCATTTTTACTGTCAAACCCGTGTACAATGATTGCATGCATTGCATCCACATCTACCAAATGTGAGGGTGGTGTTTGATATTTTAAGCATTTTGAATTTAGGATGAGTATAATTGGATTATCACTATCTATAGCCTTTGTTAATACTTCGATAAATGTCATTGATTTTGAATTATACTCAATCATTGCAAGTGCATTTATCTCTTTTGCATAGTTACGGACAATAGTATCATAGTTATTAACAACTACTTTTCTATGTAACTGTATATCAATACCAGTACAGCTCCTTGAATAACTGCATCTCAATCCATCTGATAAGAAAAAGATCTCATACTCTTCAAGATCATTGCAGTAGTACTTAGTAGCGTCACTGATATTTGTATATAGGCAATTGGAGCCGGCTGTCAATTTTAGTTCTTTTTTTATATAGCTTTCCATACATATACCCTAATCCTTTTTCGTTAACTAGTTTGCTGTACAAATGTTTTGCATAAATTCTTCCAATTTAAAGTCCTTACCCAATTTTTTATTTATTATCGAAATAAGTATCGCTAAATCAAGAGAGTTTGTGATATTCTCCAGAAACTCATCATTTAGCAAATCGTAAAAGTTTTCATCTAGCATTTTCTGATTCTTTTCTAGAAGCTCATCAAGTTTTTTTGATAAAATTTCTTCAGAAGTCATACTTAAACTACTACTTGTACAAATTTTGAAACTATCTCCATAATCATATTCAAGCTTAGCTATGTGCTCACATATCTCATCTATACCTATTTCACGATTATTAAAAAACAAGATTATACATTGAATCATGCTTGTCCATATATGCTTTACCACTTTATTTATACCTTTGAAACCTTTTAGAGCAACACTGCATCTTAAGTTTTTTTCACCGACATATATTTTAAAAAATGTATTATTCGACATGCAATATTTATTGTTATGGATTCCATCAAAAGCTAAAACAATGCTATTATCAAAATCTGCTTTGCTGTTTGCTTCTAATAGCTCTTTAATAGGATAACTCGCATATTTATATCCATTCTCAATGGTCGTCAAATTATCAATGATAAGTGTCTTAAATGTTTTTTTATTATCTAATTTGACTCTGATAGGTATAAGAGTATTAGTATCGCACTCCTTTAAAGACGGTATAAATAACACAAAGTCTTTACATTTCGTAATACAATAAAGCACACAGCTAAATGCTGAAAAAAGCATAATAAAAACAGCATGTTGCGACTTCGCCAGTTTATTAAGCTTGTCTGTCTCATCTGTGGGAAAATCAAAATACAGTTTTATACTTTTATCCTTATTTTCTCCCTTTGAAAGTCCAATAAAACTATACTCACCCGAAAGGTTTTCCATCCAATAGTTTTTCAAAATTTGATTATCAGAACTTACTTGTAATGCACAGGAGTTTCTATTTTTATCCATAACCTCACCCTTATAATCAATCATGAGTTATATTTCAAATATTTGAAGACTCGGATAACGCTCAAATATGTAACTACAGTATTCCTCTTTTGAAAGTGCATGAAAAGCCTCCACATGTGACCAAGGGAAAACATTTGTCAGACCTTTTTTCTCTCTCATCTTGTTTTCCTTAATAATTGCTTTGATGTAACTTGCATTTGTCTTAATACATGAATGCGCCCTATACTCAGAAAGACTTTTTGATAATGTCCAAAAATCAAAATTTTCCAATTGCGATTTATACTTTTTTAAAAGCTTATTTTTCCTTTCAATCTCATTGGATATATTTATGATGAGATTGGTTTCAGCTGGTGACCATATTTCGTAACCTAAAACAGAAATATCATTGTAGGTAATTTTATTTAGTGCATTAGCCAAAAGAATGTTTGCTGAGAAATGATCAACATGAGAATCTCCTAGGTGCGGTAAATAAATCAAATCAATAAAATTTTCAGCAATGATATCTGCTAACCTGTTTATAATGACACTGTTGATATCTATAGCCTGATCTTTTAAACC
Source organism: Bacillota bacterium (assembly GCA_049322695.1). Lineage (GTDB taxonomy): Bacteria > Bacillota > Clostridia > Lutisporales > Lutisporaceae > CALGKJ01. Next base: position 86,146 of record JBMORW010000014.1, read on the forward strand.
GAAAAAAAAATACTTTGCAACCCCACATTCCTTCAGTACTTCTATGGCTTCATTGTACCGTTGTTCAGAAATAATATTTTGATCATTATTTCCACCCTTCTCACCATTCGTCAAGTACAAAACTGATACAAAATCATTCTCATCAATATGCTTGCATAAAGTACCACCACACCCCAATATTTCATCATCAGGATGCGGTGCTATAATTAATACTTTTTGTCCTTTCGGCTTCACTAAATATTTGATATCACTGGTACTATTTTTGAATTCACTATGAATAATGCTATAATTTATGTCTATGTTCATCTAAATCATCTTCCTTCAACATTTCTCTGAATGTTTTGCTATATTTTTGTAATAGCCAATTAAGGTTTTAATTTGTATTTCTAACTGGTGGTTTTTACTCCATTTTATACAGTTTTGTCTTAACAGGTTGTATTGAATGTCATCTAACAGCAAAGATTCCATAGCTCGAGCATATTCTTCAATATCCTTTAACGGAACTTTAATACCAGTAATACCATCTTTATGCCACTCATCAATCCCCTCTATGCTGAATGCAACAACTGGAACGCCGTAAGAAACTGCTTCAGCTCCGCTAAACCCGTATGTTTCATGCCCTACTGACGGGAATGCCATAATTCTTGCTCGTTTCAGATATTCAAACAATTCTTCTTGCGCTAAATGTCCTACAAACTTAACTTTGTCATGAATACCAAGATTTTTTGCTAGTTTTACATACTCCTTATAACTATGCTTATCACTAGTACCGGCTATTATCATATTCCAATCACTTGTTGATATCCTAGCTGCAGCCTTCAATAAATAGTCTATACCCTTTTGGGGTATTAACCTTCCAGCGAATAATATAGTCTTACTTTCTGAGCTGTAATAATCTTTTGGTCCACTAATAAAGGGTGGGAGTTTATATAATTTAGATTCTTCCATGCCCATATTCTGCAGTATTTTATGAATATTGCTTGAGAAATAGAATAAAGCGTCATAGCTTTTAAGTGATTGAAGGTACTTTGTATATCCTTCATAATGACTTAACTCAATGCAGTTCGACTTAACGCACTCAATATTCAATGGAGTCTCACAGTAGACATTTTCTCCATGCATCAAATATTTGGGACATATAATTGAGCTATAATCATGAATCGTTCTCACTTTTACTCTATTTTTACAAGCCTCATAGAAGCTTTTATGTTTTCCTGTTTCATTGAAAACATAGTTTGTGTATACATCATCAAAATGAATGATATCAGGATCAATCACTTTGTTTACCAGGTCATTTACCGTATCTTCTTCCAAAATATATATTTTTTCATTTTCGCCTATTGAATTTTTATTTGGAAAGTTATTTTCCTCATAAGCAATATAATACTGCTCAATACCATATGATTTAAGATATTCATTTTGTTTTTTGAGGTAAAAGAAAGATCCGTATATATCAGATACAGTATGCACAAAATGTAGTATTTTCAAATCATCACCCTATATTTCATTTATTATTTTTCTCATATTATTATACTCGTTATGATTAATACAGGTATTGCATGGGTAGGTATCATAGGAGCGTTCTTCACCAAACTCATGCCTGAAGTCATGACATTTTGGGGTTCCATCACATTTTATCATCGCTATGTCATCGTTATGTATATAATATGTATAACCATTTTTAAAGTAGTCACATACAAAATCTCTTCTTTGATTTTCCATTATAAACTTCCATCTGTTAAAGTATTCCTCCGGTGGTAGGAAGCTTGCTTTTTGCAAAGTATCATAATCAATCGTTTTAGAAATAAGCTTTCCCTTTATGCTGCATGGGAAAATATGGAGTCTTTGGTTAAATGACTTGCTCTGCAAATAATTGATAAAGTCATTCATTTCCTCCATGGTTTGTCCTAAATAAACACTTTGAATTTCTGCATTATAATAGAAAATGTTGTTCAAAATGGTTTCTACCTGATTTTTATTTAAGTGTCTGAAAGAGTTCATACTTTTTGTATGACCATCCAAAGAAACTACACATCTTATCTTGGTGCTTTCTCCCAAAACATCCCTTAAAAGCAACCCGTTCGTTAGTATCTCAATTCTATAACCTTCCTCAGCTCTTCTTTCCAAATAATTGATTATATCTCTATATAATGTTATTTCTCCCCTGCACTCTACCCTAATGCACGTGTCATCCCTTTGAAATTTACTAAAAACCCTGTTTAACGATGCAATTACTTTTTCTTGTTCAACAACATATTCCGGTTTATCGCAATACCAGCACCGTAGATTGCATTTGCCCAAAAAGACGATACCCCTAAATTTACGCATAGACCCTCCTTAAAATAATACAGTCTAAGGATATTTCACCTTTTATGTATTACTGATAGTTTTGTTTTTAAACGCAATTCCATCCAACTCAAATAATAAATCATCCCTGCACACATCAGCTACCATATAGCAAGCTGCAAAATCGCCAATCTCCAGCTTCCTAACGATTTCTTGAAACTCCATGTAGTATTCGGGAGATTTAAAATAGCATGCAACATTACATAAATCAGAAAAATCCATATTGGCTTTACTCAATATATTTTTAATATTTAAAAGTGTATACTCTATTTGCTTGTAGGGATCATTCTTATAAATTGTTTCACCATTTTTATTAATACTTGCCGTACCTGAGACTTGCAGCTCTGTACAAGCGTCATAATTCAGAATCAGCCCCCTAGAGAATGTAGGTCTGTACAGATACTCATTCCCCTCAGCCTCATTTTGAAACTCATTATACACTCTTGATATTGCCACATTAGACTTAGATTTCTTAATACAGTAAGTATGAATATTACTGCTGTCAAGTACTCCTTTACCCTGTATACAAGTACTTGCAGGTAAAACTGCAGAACTAGATGAGTAATTAATACCAACATTCTTAAAGAACTCTCTTCTGGAATCATTAAGCACCTTATAATCCTTAAAAATATCATTCAAATATATCCAAGTTCTAATAATATCAGTACAAGCATATCCATTACCGACGATGTTTTTATCTATATCATGAAATAACTCATCAAATTCCCTTTGCACTGTTTCCTGCTTCTTTGTGCTTATAAACAGATGCAGCGCTTTCATTTTTTTTGTACTAATCTCTGATCCGATAACTTTATTCAAATCATCTTTTATGTATCGTATTGCTGTTTGATTGTCTATATCAATAGCGTAAACATGTATACCAGACATAGGTGTATTATATATAGACAATCCCTCAACATACATCATAGGTGGTTTTGTAATACCGTAGTTGAGCAATATATCATCTCTTCTTTGGGTAAGTTCATTGATTACGCTATTTTTTCCAAAGTACTTTTCATACACAATATTAAGTTTGTTAGCTTTGATATAATCGATTAAATTGCTATATATTGTCATTACATTTTCAAGCGTTTCTACATTCTTAAGATCAACTGTAAAGATATAGGTTTTATATTCCTCTTGATTAAATGTCTTAGTTATAACATTTGGCAAACTATTCATAATACTCTCCGTTCCTAACTACCTATAAATTGAGTTTAGTCAACTCTGCTTACACAAGTTAACTATAGAAAGGTATGAAATAAATTGTGGCTGTATCATAAAAATCACAGCTACTCGCTTGATTTGCTAGAAGCGAATAGCTGTGGCTCTTATTTCTTTTAACTACAGCTTATTAATAATAAAGTCAATCAGGTTTCTTACTGTCTGGAAATTGTCTGTTTCCAATTCTTCATCTGTAAACTCAATATTATACTCTGTTTCAATTGCAACAACTATTTTGATAAAATCTATTGAGTTATTTATATAAGCAGATAAGTTTTCATCAATTTCTAAATCTTTATTCAGATTGATATTCTCTTTTGCAATCTCATTCAGTTTTTCCAGAATTTCTTGATATTTGTTGTTTTCCATATTTCCCTCCGCATTACTAAATATTTTTTGTTTTTTTTCATTTTTATGTTAAATTTGGTCAAACAAAACAGAATGTCCTAATACTGAAATTGGGTCCTTAAACTTGTTGTACGGAATAACGCATTCTACTACATTTGTTTCATGATTATAAAGTTTGACCCCTCTACCTCCTACAAGATACATATAAGGAGTGTCACTTACTGGATGTACAGAAAATGGTGTGCTGTCAACTCTAGGATATTTGAAGGGTCCATCAGAAAAATCTGTACTATACTTCTTGTCTTCCAGATGAATCTTTTTATAAATACTCATTGTGTCATAGTCTATAACATGTATTTGATATGGATATACAGTAGCTGCAATAAGCTTCTTATTTTTATATGTGAATAGCTTATGTGAGGGTATCCTTAAAAAGTCCATTTCTTCATATACCCCTATGATTTCCGGTTCTTCCTTGAGATGCAGCTTATTTATACTTGACTTGCCAAAGCTGTAAACAAACCCGTCATATGCATTTACCCCTAAACTATGAGAAGAAATGTAGCATAAACTTGGGTCATGCAGATCATATTCTATATGTGCTGGTGTGTTATACAGATCAATTACTTTTAATTTCTTACTTTCGTTATTATGAATATGTATTTGCGATTTCTTCAAACCTGCCGCGAACATTTTCCGCATATAGTCTTTATCTTTATACATTTCTTTGGAATTCTCTAGGAACTCCACATTAGGATTCGATGTCGTTGAAATTGAAATAGTAAATTTTTTATCGGGTGTAACAGCTACACTATGTAGAATATTGATGCATTCATATTCGTTGACAACCTTCCAGCTTTTTACATTCAAGTCATAGCTTACCGTTTCAGCTTTCATTGGAGTTTCATTCTTAATATTATCAACTCTGTCACTAACGCTATATCTTGCATAAATCAAATGATCATCAATGATTGTGTTTGTTGATGATATCATTTTCATCTCATTATCTACGATAACTTCATAAGAATCTGTGCATAAGTCCAGCACAATAATATAATAACTGTTTACGCCGCTAACATAAATTTTTCCCTTATGATAGATTGAAGAGTGTGGTACAAAAGCAAAATTGAATGCATCTAGTACACTGTCATCCCAAGTATGGTCAAAATTCTCCCTCATAAAATCCTTCAGCTTATTTTTAGCTGTTTGAATGTCGATAACCCAACGGGTGATCTTAGAATCCTTCGTATTGATTAGGTAATAGTAATGCTTTTCGTTCCAGCTATATGCGGGTACAAAAATATACGCATCACAATTATGGGATTTGTTCATTGTGCTGTCAAACCCAAACTCTGTCTTTGCCACATTTACTAATGAGTTCATAATTTTCCCCCTTTATAATAAAATAGTTTCTATTTACTTACTCGATATAAATGAAAGCAAATATTATTACTTAATCAGATAGACTTTAGAGTAATTTAGTTGGCTGCCTTTTATGGCTTACATCGATCAGTAATCATTTTCACCTGATAATCGTGTATAAATAAATCATCCATATCACAATTAACAAAACATTCAATCGCATCATATGGTGTCTCAACAATAGGTTTACCTTTTATGTTGAAAGATGTATTGAGTATTACAGGCACACCTGTTAATTCACCAAACTTATTTATCAAATCATAGTACATCTCATTGGTTTCTCTATCAATCGTTTGCAGGCGTGCAGTTCCATCAACATGTGTCACTGCGGGAATTACGGATTTCTTATCTTCTTTGACATCTCCTACATAAAGCATGAACGGATTGTTAGGGAAGTCCGTCTCAAAGTATTCACCAACTCTCTCTTCTAAAACAACAGGAGCAAATGGTCTGAAGCTTTCTCTAAATTTAACTCTTGAGTTTAAAATATCTTTCATCTCTTTTACTCTAGGGTCTGCCAGAATGCTTCGGTTGCCTAAAGCTCTAGGACCTATCTCAGATCTCCCTTGGAACCATCCAATTATCCTGCCTTTGCTAAGACTTTCAGCTGCAGCCTTCAAAGTATCTTCTTTACCAAGCTTTTCAAAAGTAACTTGGTGTTTAAACCGATCTAGCGCTTTAAAAATTTCTTCGTCACTGTAATTTCTTCCAGTATATGCTGAAGTTAACTGTTTCTTACTCTTATATGGTTTATTAAAAATATTATGGTATCCATATAGTGCTGCTCCGATTGCAATTCCTGAATCACCTGCTGCCGGGTGTATAAATACATCCTCAAATGGAGTTTTTTGCTTGATCTTTCCATTTAAAACACTGTTCAAAGCTACACCACCTGAGTAGCACAGTTTTTTAGCCTTTGTCTTATCATAGAGGTTGTTCATTATTGCAAACACAAATTCTTCTAATAAATACTGTACAGAATAAGCTATATCGGCTTTTACCTGGAATTTCTCCTCTTCATTCTTTCCTACACTATGAATATGTTTAACAAATTCTTTAAGGCTCTTATTTTTAATATCTATTTCTACAAATAGATTTGATTGTCTATCAATTTCGACTTTAGCGAATCTCCTAATGCTATCAATATAAGTTCCTTTTCCATAAGAAGATAGTCCCATTAGTTTTCCGGCTTCAAGAAAACCAAATCCACAAATTTGTGTAAAAAAGGAATATAACCTGCCTAATGAGTTTTCCTTTGCTTCAACATTCTTAAGCAACCCAGTACCTGAAGCCCCATAGGCCTTATCAATTATATTTATTGTATTGCCTTTTGCATATCCGGTTGTAACCGTTTCAGCACAGTCAAATGCAAACAGGCTGCCATTCCCATCTATTACCAAAGCTGCAGCATCATCAAAACCTGATGTATAATAGCAGCTTGCTATATGAGCCAAGTGATGATTTATTTTTATCATTTTATTGACAAAAGGCTTTCTGCTGGTTAACCTGGGGAAAAACAAATCACTAGTAATATACATGTCAATATCGTCATAGGTGTATCCAGCTTCTTCCAAACAGTAATCTACCGATTTTAAAATACACGATCTTACTCCGTTGCCATGCTTTTCTTTTGATAAGCGCTCTTCTTCAATAGCGATCAGCACTTCGCCATCTTCTAAAAGGCAACATGATAAATCGTGGTCAGATCCTCCAATTCCAATGATCCTCATATAGACACCCCTTCTATTAATTTAAATTATTTTTGAAAACTATTGCTTGTCCCATATTGCTGCCAGCACAAATAGCGCTTAGTCCGAATTGTACATTTCTCCTCAGCATTTCATAAATAAGAGTAATATTCATCCTAATTCCAGTGCAGCCTATGGGATATCCCAGTGCAAGATTACCACCATTAACATTTACTTTATCAGGGTCAATATCCAGCATTCTTTGGCATAGGATAGCTTGAATCGCAAATGATTCATTGAGCTCGAACAAGCCGATACTTTGTTTGTTAAGTCCGGATTTTCTTAATATATTTGTAACCGCTTCAACCATTCCTAGCCCTAACATATCATTTTCAACACCTGCTGACTCCACTGCATATATTTCAACCAAAGGCCTTAGGTCCATTTGAACTGCTCTGTCATAATCCATAATAACCATTGCAGCAGCACAATCACACATTAGAGAAGTATTGTATTGAGTTAATGTTCCATTAGATAGAAAGATGGGCGGTGCAGAAAATACTTTATCCTCTTCTTTTTCAAGCATTAACAATTCATCATATACAAGCTTATGAGATACTCCATCATTCGTATACTCAATATCAATGAGTTCATCCTGAAACCTACCAGCTTTCAAAGCGTTTTGTGCCTTACAATAACTTTCTAATGCAAACAAATCCTGCTCATGCCTGCTAATGTTGTATTTTCTTGATAGCATTTCACATATAGGAACCATATCATTTTCCTGAATATTATTCTCAATATCTTCAAGCTTTGGTAAGTTACCTTTTACAATATTTCTAACATTATTTTTAAGGAAATGAAGTGCATATGAAGAGTTACTTATTTTTTCTATTCCCCCAACAAGCATTGCCTCTGCTTGCCCTGATTGAATTTTATGAGTCGCATGGGCGAGTGCCTCATCTGAAGAAGCGCAGGTCTTACTTATTGTAGTTCCATTTATTTTTTTTGATAAACCGGCTTCAACGACTGCCTTTCTGCATAAATTATCTCTTTCAACAGGAAAGCTGCAGCCCGTATATGCGCTATCAATGTAAGCATCTGGAACTCCACTTCTCTTTACAGCCTCTTTAAAAGCTTCAGCTAGCAGCTTTACATCGCTTATATAGTTTAGTTCTCCAGGTATTCTTCCAATAGGAGTTCTACATGCAGCTACAACAGCAATTTTCTTATCCTTTTTCATCTTTCACCATCTCACTAATGCATATTTTTTTGATTTGTGCTTAATGTACTGGAAGCAAATTCCTTTGATTAGTTATTTCTAGCCACATTCTAAGAATTCTGCCAGCTTTGAAATCGTTGGATAAGAAAACAAATCTGTAACACTCACCTTTGTTGGATAAAGCTTGCTTATCTCCATATATACATCCATAAGCTTCAAAGAGTTTCCACCAATCTCAAAAAAGTTATCGTTTACATTTAAATAATCCTTACCCAATGCAGTTTTCCAAATATTATAAATTGCATTTTCTGTTTCGCTTAGATTTTGTTCAATTTCAGGCTTCATGATTGGTTCAACATTCATTCGTTGAAGTTCATGATAGTTTGTTTTCCCTGCCAATGCTTTTGGAAGATCATCGACAAGCAGCACTTTATTGGGTATCAGATAGTCCGGCATTTCTTTTTTTATTTCCTCCATGAAATACTCTTTGGAAAATCCGTCATTCGGTACTATAAACGCACATATGTAGTTTCCGGTCATGTAGTCATTTTTCAGTACTACTGCACTATCTTTGATGAAACTGCATTTTTTTATACACTGCTCTATATCATCTAGTTCAACCCGAAAACCTCTGATTTTAACTTGCCTATCCAGTCTTCCAATATATCGAATATTACAATCAGAAAGCCAAACCCCTATATCTCCGCTCTTATACATGATGCTATCCACAGCATAAGGATTACTTACCAGTTTCTGCTCGTTCAATAAAGGATTATTAATATATCCATCAAATAAACCTATCCCAGATATACATATCTCTCCCGGCATACCGATAGGCATCAATTGATTGTCAGAATTCAGTATATATACATTGACGTTTCTTATGGGTTTTCCTATAATATTTGGTTCACTAGTTTTAATATTTAAGCAAGCAGTTGTAGTTACTGTATTTTCCGTAGGACCATACTCATTTATCAATTGTATGTGCCCATAGAGCTTGTTGCTCTTTTCAATCAATGAGGAGCTCATTTTTTCACCTGCAAGAACCACAAATCGAAGTGATTCTAGTTTTTGCTGCGAGTCTTCCAATAACAATTCATACATACTTGGTATGATACTTGTATTTGTAATCTTGAGGTCTTCAATGGTATCTTGAATTGCAGCATAATCCCGTTTGTGCTTTAATGATGGAATCACTAAGCAGCCTGCTGAAAACAAGCTAGAAAAAAGATTCGATGCAAAACCATCAAATGATTCCGATATTAATTGTAAAGTAATATCTTTATCACTAAATCCATATTCATCTAATCTCCAGGTAATATAGTTGATTAAACTCTTATGCTTTATAGGAATTCCTTTAGGATTTCCAGTAGTCCCCGATGTATAAATTGTATACAAATGTTCATCTGGATCTGAAGCTGTTGATTTTGCTTGAGAAGGGATTTCATCATAGTCAGTTTGCTCTAGAACATTAATTATTGCTATATTATCTATTATTTTGTGATCACTTACATCCGTAAGTAAAATTGAAGCGTTGCTATCTGAAATAACCTTCATTACCCTGTCATCAGGAACAGATACATCAACAGGGATATAAGCCACCCCCGTTTTAATTGCCGCAATAATCGAGGCTACCAGTAAGAGCCGATCTTCAACCTTTATAATAACAGAATCATTTTTCTTGAATGTATGATTGTTAAGCTGATATGCTATGGCATCTGACTTCCTATCTAGCTCACCATATGTAATGCTTTCATACTTGACCAGCCTGTTTCTTATATTTTGATTATGCTTTGCCACCTCACTGCTCATTTCGAGAAAATGCTGCATAACTGCAATATTGAACTTACTATCCACATAATCTATATATGGGTAATTATAGTACATTAAAGATGGATACTGTTCTTTTGCATTCATATTCATCTTGCTGTATTCTAAGAAATCATAATACTCCGTTGCACTGGACTTCATGTTATATTCCCTAAGATCATCAAGGATCAATGCACCGGGTTGAGAATGCAAATGTCCCCACTGAAAATCGTTAAAGCATTTATACTTCGATAAAATTTTGTTTAAGAATCTTTTATCTGCTTGGATATCCTCATACCCATATAATGGCATGCCGGATATTGTATATATATCAATATCACAGTTATCCAATTTACTGCATATCTCAAAAAAGCCCAGGATTTCTTGATCTGTAGGCTGTGGTTTAACGAAGCCATTTGCAGCTAGCTTTTTTCTATGCTCTTCAGACAAACTGCATATGTCAATATTAAACCGTACATATTTAAAAGTACTGCATAGCAGCTTTACCAGCTCTTCAGAAATGAGATCGATGCTAAAGAATACACAGAAATGAGATGATAAATCAATCCCACTAAGCATTTCATTGCAATATTGATAATAATCAACCTGACCTCTGTCTATGCTGAACATAAATGTAGATACATAATCTTTTGCAGCAATAATGTCCTGTCTGACTACATTGCTTTCTCTCCAAAACGATGTCTCGGTTCTATTGAAGACATCCTTCTGAACTTTTCTACATCCCCCGCATTGAATACATTGGAAGCTGCACCCCTTATGCGTAGGAATATAGAACGCACCAAATAGTAGGGGGTCTGTAGATGACATTATTTCTTCAAGCCGGAACAAGTTCATATCCTTACTACACTTAATGCTATCCATGACATACTCAATTTCGTTTTTGATAATCCTGCCATCTTTTTTGTATAAACAATTCGGTATATACTCGCTATTTTGGCATATATGCAATAGTGGTACTTCACCATCCCCACAAACTACATAATCAATGTTTATGTTCTTGATTACTTCATCTGAGTAATAGGAAGCAGTATCTCCACCAACACAAACTTTTATATTTGGATCATACTCCTTAACAATCTTCGCTAGTTCATAAACTCGCTCTATATGCGGGAACCATTTCATACTTATTCCGACTATCCGAGGGTTATGTTTTTCAAGCATTTCAGTAGTTTTCTTATGTAGAGAGTTATAATCCCAGCAGCTATCCAGAAACCTGCAAATTGCCCCTATACCGTTTCTTTCCAGATATGACGCAAGATATAGCAACCCTACTCCTGGTACACCCGGCTTGTCCCCCAAAAGCACTATTTCAGTTTTGCATTTTTTTAAGTTATGCCTATGCTCAAAATCAATGCCTTGTATAGGTGTTTTCACAGTTCCAGAGCGTTCGCTCCATATCATACTATAATCTTTTGCAAAGGTATGATTCTTAACTTGTACAAATTCTATAAATCTGCCATCAAATAGCAGATTTATATATTCAATAAAGCCATTAACAGATGTACAGTCAAAGTGATAATATGAGTTGTCGCTTTTTACATTACAAGGTTCTTCAATATTAATTGTTTCTATTACAACATTCTTATATTCAGCATCCAACACTTCAAATACTGATACTAATGTCATTTCTTCCTGTATCAAATCATATAATCTTGCTGCATTATTATTTAATAAATAGCAAGCATTACTTATGGATTTAAGGAACAGTTTATTATCTGCAAACGTACTGCTATAAACAAATTTGCTTTTTTCAAAGCAGGTACATAGTATTTTTTTTATATCCGACTTATCCTTACTCGTTTTCTTAAATAAGTTATATATATCCCCATAGTCAATTGTAGTTATTAGAGCAGTTTTATTAGGATTACTCTTAACAACATTATCAATCACCTCAGATACTCTTGCTGCACTCACAATACTCTCATCTATATTGCCCGAAATATCTAAAATCTTCTTTTCTTGAGCTTCTGAAATTATTGTAATCTTACCAATACTGCTGTTTACATCCTTTAGAACCTGCTTGCAAACTGTTTCAAACGAATAAAAAAAAGAGTCTGCATACTCTTCATCTAAATAGCTCCTTTTATATTGCATTTGCAGCTTCAGTGCATTATTATCCTTTTCAAAGATGATATGTAAAATACAGCCTTCCAATTGTTTAAGTATATCAATACTTTCAGTGCTATGAATGGTGTTTGATGATACCACAACACTGTTCAAACCATTGGCTTCAGGGTATAATTTTAAATTGCTTAAAATACCATCAAAATTAATATTTTGGTTTTTATATGAGGATACCAGCCTGTTCTTAATATCTTCAAGCAAGCTTCTGAAGGTCATTATGCTATTTATCGCTGTAGTTAGGTAAAAATGTGAAGTACTGCATTCAGTCTTCACATTGCTTTTTAATAAAGGGATTACTGATGTTATATTTTCTTGACCGCTTATTTTATAAAGCAAGGTGGTAATTACAGAAACAAAAAAGCAATATTGCAGTACATTATTATTGTTAGTAATTGAACAAACTCTGTTAAATATGTCATTATCAACAGAGTATAGTTTTTGTTCTATAGTATGGTCCATAACATCGTTAGACAGAAAAAATAATGATTGTGGGATCATCGTTGAAAACTGTTCTGTCCAATAGCTGTATAAACGCTCAGCCTCGCTGGAATTGTTATAATTGTTTTCAAACATTTCATTCACCTTTTCATGCTTTTTTAATATAATAATCTATGTTGACCTTTGCAATAAACGCATTGGCTGCATTAGTCATCAGTATCTTTTGCATTGCCCATATGCGTCATTTTTATTATTTTTGAAGTGTACTGCTCATAGTGTTCATAAAATAATTTTGCTGTTGAATTCAGTTTTTCAATTTTTTCGATGTCAAAATGTTCTTTTGCATAATTATCGCAATATCTGCAACTGCTGCAATTATTTTTACAAAAGCTGCCATGCTTAACAAAGGGTACAATAAAATCATCAAGCTCCTTATTATCTATGTATGCCTTAAAAGAATTTGTTGGTAAGAAACAATCAAGCAAATCCAAAAGGTTACCTTCATAATTTTCCGTTATATAAGCTTTCACACATTTTACTATATCTCCTTTTAATGCGGCTTGTCTGCCTTGCAGCTTGAAGTAATTGATTCCGATATCAGAATAATAAGTTAAATCTTCCGGCCTTATAAAATTCATCCTTAATAAGTTTGAGGGAGTCTCACATCTTTTTTGCATACATCTATGTGAGTAATAAGTTACGCTCTTTTTTTCTGTATACATATCGTGTGACATTTGATTATGATGGAACATTCTATAAATACAATTCTTATAGCAAACAACATTAACTATAAGCTCAACTTTTTCCCCAAAAGTATCCCGTATACGCTTCAAAGCATCAAAATCTCTATTTATGCTCTCATCGACAACAATTCTGTCCACTCCTAAATTCTTGTAAGAGCTTGCTTTATCTGCATTGATTATGTTGCAGACCGTTGAAGCTTTTATGGTAAAATTATATTTTGACATTTTTGCTATTTCTATAAGAGATGGTAGTGCTATTGTCAAAATACTAACCCCAAGTTCGTACAGCTCCTCCAAAAACCGTATTATTCTATACATTCCCTTTTCGTCAAACTCCATATTTCCTAGGCATGTTGTATTTAAAGTATAGTTAAACTGGATATCCTTAGAAAGAGAATATTTTATAAAGTCCTCAAGCTCTCTTTTGGTTACCAGAGGTATGTGGTCAGCTGCTCTTCCGGATCCTATCGTGTTCTCAGAGCTGGATAACTGTCCATAAGTCTCCAATATTTTATTATTTTGGTATTCTTCATTCATTTGATAATAAATATCAATAGTTTCTTTCTTGAAATCAGATGGTATACTAAAACATTTCATATTATTTACCTTACATCAGTTACCTTTCTTTATAATTCAACTAAATCATATTTTCTTTCCGCCATAATCAGTTCAGCTTCTTTGTCATTGAGCCTGCTGTAAATTTGGTATATCTCAGCATCACTAAAAACTGTATTCTAAGTTATTTAGTTCTTCAATATCGTCAACTGTAGAACAAATTGGAATAAAAATCTCTACATTCTTTCTGATAATATCTTCCACCAAGCAGTTTTCCAAGTCCTTTTTATCAGTTATCTGCAAAATTATATTGTAATAACGCTTACAAAGCTGCTCCATATATTCATCACTAAAAGCAAAACGGTTATACAATACCTCTATATCTATGTTTCTCCCAAATGCCTTAATACCTATGGTAATATCCGATTCAATCTCATAAAAAGATGAATATAAGCTAATTTTAAGAGAAGCGTTTGTATCTAATAACTGTTCATCAACCGGGTAATTTTGCATAACTATCACTGTATCCATTATAAGCTTCAGATTATCTTTCAAGATTTTCAAAAGATCACTGTATTCAATATCTTTATGAGCTTCTATGTCGAACATTAGCTTTTGTGTCTTACACAAAAAATCATATATGCTTTGATGATTACTCAGTGAAAGTCTAAGGGGTAAGGTTTTGATAAAAACCCCTACCATCTCCTCAATACCTATTACATCAACATCTCTTCCGGAAAGAGTAATTCCAAACATTACATCATATTTGCCTGTATAGGTTGTCATTAATATTGCCCAAGCAACATACATTAGTACAGAAACAGTGATGCTGTGTTCTCTGCAAAATTCAGCAATATCTTTACTTTTGCTTTCACCCAATACAATCTTTTTAATATCAGCTTTATACTCATATTGCTGCTTGGCAGTTTCAGGCACCTCCTTAATTGGCTTATGCTGGTAATTGCTAAGCATGCTCTCCCAGTATCCAAAATGATTAATATTATTGATATCTCTTTGATACTTGAGGTACTGTTTGATTCTGCCCTTTTTTCTTAAGCTTAGGGCTTGTCCATTGTATAAGGTCGTATAACAGTTTAATAATTCCTTGATGACGATAGCGTTACTCCAACCATCTAAAATAATATGATGTGAGGTAACTATCATTTCGTATTCTTCATCATTAATGATGGAAAATGCGATTCTTATAGGATCATCCTGAATATTTACTCTCCTCTTCCATTCAAATAGTGCAATCTTATCTGCAGTATTCTGTTTTTCATTTATTCTTCTTAGATCATACTTTCTTATATCTGCTTTTTTGCTCTTTAAAATAATTTGAACAGGCTCTTTTAGGTTTTCCCATCTAAAAACGCATCTTAATAGTTCATTATTCTGAATTACATAGTCCCAAGCTTCAATCATAAGCTTGACATCAATACTACCTTTAATTTTATATCGCCATTGCTCGAAATACTTGTATGAATCTTGATCGATCAAATAAGAATAAAGCATGCTTTTCTGTAGCTGTGTGATAGGTAAAATATCTTCTACATTATTGATTTCCAGCTTGTTTTCGTTTTTTCTATACATCTTTCCACCTAAATCAAAAGAATTAAAACAAAGATTTGACACACTTTTTATGGTTATTGCTTGAGAAAGCTATCAAAGTGTTCATAAAAAGCTAGAGCTTTCTCATTTTTTTGTTTTGTCTCATCTACTTCTGTACACATCTCTGCATAACTCAAACAGTAGTTGCATTTCTCGCACAGTTCATTGCAAAAATCAGGCTTCTTATAGAAGGTTTCCACAAACCCTTCTAGTTTTTTATTGTCTAAATAAGGCTGAAATGCGTTATATGGCTCAAATAATGTGATTAATTGCATTAGATCACCATTATAGTTTTCATTGAAGTAATACTGTAAAGTCTTTAACAGATTGTCTCCGTTGCTATTATGTCGTCCTTGCAATTTAAAGTACCTAATACCATTTTCATAATAAAATTTCAAATCTTCCGGACGAATCCAGTTAAGTTTCAAGGTACTGCTTATACTCTGGGCCTTCTGCATAGCGCATCTATGAAAATAGTAATTTCTTACATTTTGATTTCTGTTGTTTTCATTACAATGTGCTTCATGATTATAATGAAACATTTTGTAAGCGCAATTTCTCATACACATGTTATTTACCAGTATCTCAACACCATCACCAAAAGTATCGCATATATTTTTAAGAGTACTAAACTTCCTTGTAATATCAGGGTCTGCAACAACTCTTTTCGCACCAATTCTTTTATAAAAAAGTGCTTTTGATGGTGAATCGATTTCACAAATAGCAGATGCTTTTATTTCAATATCCAGATTCAGGCTGTTTATTATTTCTATTACAGAAGGAAGAGCGATAGTGAAAGATCTTATTCCAATATTATATAGGGATAAGACAAACTGCTTTATTTTATTGAAGCCTTCACTGTTAAATTCATCATTTCCCAAGCAGGATGGATTAAGGACATAATTGAACTTTATGCCATATTTTGTACAGCTCTCAATGTAATTCTTCAACCCTTCATAATTTATCTTTGGCAGTATGGAAGTCATTCTTCCTGAGCCTAATAATTCACCCTCAGTCAGTTGACCATATGTTTCTGACACTCTGAACTTACTGCTAGATGAGTTTAAATCAGCAATCTTTTGTAACATATCAATATTAAAATCACATGGTATGCAAAAAAAGTACATCAAGTAATACCCCCTATTATCTATAGCACATACTTAAAATTTACTCTTCATCAGACGATTGTTTTATATAGATGCTTTTACAAAAGAATCTAAAAAATAAACAAGAAATATGCTTCAAATCATTGCAGCATATTTCCTGTTTTTAGGCATAGCTTCGCATTATCATGGTTGCATGATAGATATAATCTGTCTGACCCTTTCTCTCAACCAATGTGCCTTAGCCTCATTGATATCCAAAAAGTTATTGTTGCTATTGTTGAATCTTGTTTTATAATTACTTCGTGTAGACCCAAATTGAACTGTCTGAGTCTTTTTATCATTCAATAGTAAAAAATTAATATTATAATATCTATTAAAATGTTAAAATAATAAACATGCTTTGTCAATATAAATATTACCAATTGCACCAATTTTGTCATACTTTTGAACACAGAAATCCTTAGAGTAATACACTTTAAGATATCACTGTATTATAAATAATATATTGGAATTACATTGAAATAGAGGATATAAACAATTGTTAGTACAGCTTATTTAACCATACTGATTGTATTTCCCGTTATTACTAAAATATCCATATTTGCTGTCCTTCACTTTATCCAAATCACCAAGTTATTAAGGTTTACACCGAAACATTTACTGCATCGAAAGCTCAGATCCCCCACAATTTTTATCCCGATACGCTCCTTGTCCAATGGTTAAGTATGCAACATTTCATTACACAGTGCTTGCAATCCATAAGCATCAGTAATGAATGGTTTTTTTGACCCAGACCCTTCCAAAAGCATTCAATTTTTTGCATAATGCACACATATTGTCACAAATACTTTTTCTAGCTAATTCATAAGAAAAGACCAAGCAGAAGAAAAACAGTACAAATTGACTGCTTTTTAGATTAGTTTTTACCGAAAGTTAGGTCAAAACACTCCAGCATCGACACCCTTCCCCATGCTTTGTAGTAAGTACACTGCCCGAAAAAACTTTGAACCCAATATATCAGTAATTTGCTTAAGCTTCACTTTAATATATTGACAATTATAAAAAAGTGTAGCATAGTACACAACCACGTCCGATGCACAATATGTATTGCGCATGTCGATATAAATAAATTATTGCTTAATTATTTACGCGACTCTCATGCTATGTTATTATTAATATAAAAATATTACGAAAATATGTCAATATTGGTTACTTATTGTAATATCAACCACTACTCACTTATATTTTCTCTATTATTATGCCAGACTTTGATTTGCATATATATAGATAACTGTGTTTAATTTTGTAACCTTATCAAAATTTTGGTTTAATGTTTTTACAAAAGTAAAGCAATAACATGTTTTCAACAGGGGGAAGTATGTATGAATTGGTACGCGCTACATGTCAGAACGAACAGGGAAGAATCAGTAAAAGACTGGATAAATTACCATTTTAATCACAGGACAGTTAATGCAGTTATACCCAAACGGAAGCTTACAGAGAAAAGATCTGGGAAAATATACTATATTGAGAAGAATATTTTTCCTGGATACATTCTAATCAATACATATATGGATGATAAAATATACTATACACTGAAAAAAATACCAAATACGATAAAGCTATTAAGTGATGCACATTATTTTACAAAAATTGATGAAAAAGAGCTGCACCCTATTTTAAATCTCCTGGATGATGAATATAAAATTGACATTTCGAAAGCCTTTTTTGAAGGTTCTACTGTATATTTTAAAGAAGGTCCTTTAGTAGGTATGGAAGGTATCATTGCTAAGATAAACAAGCACACACGAAGAGCTAAGGTAGAGCTTAATTTTATGGGCGAGTTACGTAGTTTCGATGTTGGTATAGATTTTTTAGAGAAGGAGTATGACCGGGAGTGTAAATAATTATAAATGTACCATGTTTTTTCTCTGGAGCAAATGTTATAGTTTTTCTGAATACTATTTTCCTTTTAGCAATCTGTCACATCAATATTAGAAAGAAGGAGCCAACTGATAAGCTGAATTTGACAAGTAATTGGGGCAACTCAGCATTATCACTCAATTTACCGGTTGATTATGCTTTTGATAAAAGCTGCATAGTACATGGTGATGCTCCTTCTTGCTATTTAATTACACACTTATTCTCCCGGAATCACGGTTAACGGCGCATCCTTCATAACCTTTGCTTCAAAAAGCTGATAAGGTGGCCTGTCATAATGAGTAATGCTTTCTGCATTATCTATAAAAACAGGAAGCTTTAGTCCGGTCCTCAGATTAATGAAGTTTGATATTTCAAGTCCTGCCCTTATGGTCTCAGAGGTACTGAGCATACTGTATTCCCTGCCTTTATACAATATCTCAAAACAATCTCTAAGCTCACCGCTGCTGTAATTTATCCGCTGCAGTCTTATGGTTACATTGTTCAGATTCTTTTTCACAGACTCATACTGCATATCTGCCTTAATACTATTGTATTGTGTTACAGCGGTTATGCTTCTGTTTATTTTGTACCTTTCGGCAGTCAGCCTCCCCAGCTTTTCTTCCGCTTCCTTTATGATTCTTCTGCTTTCCTCCACAAAGGCTGTATCAGAATTGATGCTCTGGTTGTGTATCAGCACCTTTTCGTACTCAGTACGAAGCTGCTTTATTTCCTGCTCCACGGCTGCCAACTCTTCCTGTACTGCTGACACCTGCCTGTTTTTTCCTTTCTCCTCTTCAAGCCTGCCAAACAGTTCCTTCTCCTCGCTTTCCAGTTTTTCTATCTGACTTTGGATGCTGATCTCCTGCTCTCTGGTATTTTCAAATACTTTATTCAGCTCCTCTTCGGGTATGGGCTGCCTGCAGGTAGGACAATATTTAGGCTGCTGCTGGCTATGTATAATGCTTTTCTGGTTTTGCAGCTTTTTTATCTCCATACCAACAGCCATGATCTTACCCTCCAGATAACCTATAGATACACCCTGAGACGAGAGCTTTATGAGATTCACCTTTCTTTGCTCCAGAGACTCAAGTCTTTCCTTAAGCACTGTCTCATCAATAAGTTCACCAGGCTTTACATTTTTCAACTTTTCCTCAGCAGCTGCCTTTTTTTCCGAAAGTCGCTTTATTTCATCCTCAACTGGCTTTAACTCTGATCTTTTCTGTTTCAAAAATGTGTTTGAATCAAAATCCGCATCTTCAGGCAGAAACTGCCATAGAGCAGCTTCAACCCTTTTCATTATGGTTTTGTGAGATGGAAAGGGTATTACACTCATAAGCAGTTCCTTTGCAGCTTTCGGGGTCATCCTGTGAAAATAACCTATCATAAAAGTTGAAAGGAACAGCTCAGGCGTACCAATAAATTCTACTAGGTCCCCTTCCTTTATAGGAATATCATCCAAATATATAGTACTGCTGCTGCCTTTCATCTCTCTTCTGAGAATATGGATATTTTCCTCATTGTCCAAAAACTCAGCCTCTACAAGAGCAGTCTGGCTCTGGTCATTTCTCAATATATAATCAGCAGTTATGCCTGCAGAGCTTTTCCCTGAAAAAACCCAGCTTAAGGCATCTCCAATGGAGGTCTTTCCAACAAAATTTTCACCTTGTATCTTTGTGAAACCAAAAAATTCAAATTGTCTTATATCAGTATCAGGAACATTTTTAAAGCCAGAAAGCCTGATTTTCTTAATAAACAACCTCTTTCACCTCCTCAAAATCATCCATGCAGTAGGGACGGTTAATGTGAAAACAAAGAATATACTCTACTAAAAATTTGCATCACAAAAACACTATTTGTTATACCTCAAAAAATAGTATAATAAGCTTAGCTATTATTGCTTTGCGATTGATTTGGCT
>JBMORW010000015.1:0-104574 GCA_049322695.1 Bacillota bacterium
CTCATAGAAAAACTCCTTTCACTGCGGATAGGGAACTCAATCTCATCGTAAAGGAATTCTGGAATTTAAGAAAGACTAAATTCTACATTAAATCTTATAAACTGGAATTTAGTTTTTCATTCAACACTGTGCAATAATATGGGCTCTATATAGTGCTTTTTATCTTTTTATGGTATATAATAGTAGTTAGGTATTGCATAGACAAATACTTTTTTGGAATAGTTGACAATAACACCATGTAAATGTATATTGGTTTTACATTGAATAAAGTTTTTTGTATGAATATTTATATGAGTATGAGAATTAATCTAATATAGGAGTGGTAAGATGGCACGTATTCTTATAGTTGACGATTCTATAATAATGAGAAGAAATCTCAAGGTTATACTTACACAGGCTGGTCATGAGATTGTAGCAGAAGCTTCTAATGGAAAAGAAGCATTTGTTGAATATGAGAAGCATATGCCTGATTTGGTTACAATGGATATCACCATGCCGGTGCTTAACGGAATTGATGCAGTTAAGAAAATTATAGGGAGCTTCCCCGATGCAAAGATAATAATGATAAGTGCTCTTGATCAGCGCAATATGGTATTTGAAGCTCTTGAAAACGGAGCAAAGCATTACATAATAAAGCCCATTACCCCTGATAAGGTTCTGACTGTGCTTGATGCAGTATTGGAGGATACATCATCTGGTAAAAACGAAAATGCTGCTGAAGGTGATAGCTTCGTTAACAGCAAAGCCAGGGAAGAAGCGGCTCAGACTGATGCAAGACAGGACATACAGCCTTTTACAATAGAGAATAAAGACGGTACTTTCGTTGTGACAGTCAGTGAGAGTCTGGATGCACAGAACTTTGCTCCATTGAGCATGGCAGTTCAAGGCTTCATGTTCATAAAACCCCTAAGTCTGGTATTCAATTTTAGTGATATTAATGATATGGATGCAGATATGCTCAACAAGCTGGTGGATATAATAAACAAGATTAAATCTATCGGCGGTAATGTTAAGGTAATATCAGGCAGTAACCGAATATCAGAGGCCTTAAGGCTCAAGGGTATTATTGTGGAAACAATGTAATCATTAAGAAGAATCAATTCCGGTGATTGATTCTTCTTTTTTTTGTACATTTTTTCATCAGTTGTGGTAATATATTTTTGATATTGTTTATTGAAGGTGGGGTTTTTATGGAAAAAATCAGGAGGTTTATAGCATATTATAAGCCTTATAAGCTTATGTTTTTTGTGGATATGCTGTGTGCTCTGACGGTATCTGCTATTGATTTGTCTTTTCCGGTGCTTGTCAGATATCTGCTGAATGAAGGCATTCAGAACAGGCTGGGTCTTGCGATGGATATTATTCTTAAGGTTGGCTTTCTTATGCTGGCACTGAGGATAGTTGAGTATTTCTGCCAGTATTATATTGCTGCTTATGGGCATATAATGGGTGCAAAAATGGAATATGATATGAGAAAGGATATTTTTGCTCATCTGCAGAAGCTCTCATTTTCATATTTTGACAATACCAAAACAGGACAGATTATGTCCAGAATTGTAAACGACCTTTTTGATATTACCGAGCTGGCACATCATGGCCCTGAGGAGATATTTATCTCTACAATAAAAATAATAGGTTCCTTTGTGATACTTATGTTTATAGATGTTAAGCTTACACTGGTATTGTTTTCCTTTATTCCTTTGATGATTGCCTTTGCTTACTTCTATAATAAAAAAATGAGAGCTGTGTTTAGAAAGAACAGGCAAAAGATTGCAGAGGTAAATGCTCAGCTTGAGGATAGCATAGCAGGTATCAGAGTAGTAAAATCATTTTCCAACGAGTATATAGAGCAGGAGAAGTTCGACTTCGGAAATCTGGAATTTCTGAGAACAAAGCAGGAAAGCTACTATTACATGGGAAGGTTTTTCAGCGGTATCAGGCTTTTTGACGGGATAATCTATCTTGCAGTTGTCATTATGGGAGCATTATTTATTAAATCAGGCTCTATTGAAACTGTTGACCTTGTAGCATATCTTCTGTATATTAACACACTTTTAGTACCAATAAGAAAGCTCATAGATTTTACCGAGCAGTTCCAGAAGGGCATGACAGGCTTCGAAAGATTCCTTGAGATTATGGATACTGAGCCTGAAATAAAGGACAACGAAGGCAGCGTGGAAATAGAAAATGTAAACGGACAAGTGGATTTTGATAAGGTTTCATTTAAATATGATGATAATGGCGCCCATGTTCTAAAGGATATCAGTCTAACCCTGAACCCCGGAGAAACAGTGGCTCTTGTAGGACCATCGGGAGGAGGTAAATCAACACTTTGCAGTCTTATACCCAGGTTTTATGAGGTAAGCAGCGGCTGTATAAAGGTTGATGGTACAGATATTAAAAATATCAAGCTTAAATCACTCAGAAAGAACATTGGAATAGTCCAGCAGGATGTATACTTGTTTGCCGGCTCCATTATGGAAAACATAAGATACGGAAAGCCGGATGCATCTATGGATGAAGTTGTTGAGGCAGCAAAGAAGGCAAATGCCCATGATTTCATAATGAGCTTTGAAAAAGGATATGATACTTATGTGGGAGAGAGAGGAGTTAAGCTTTCAGGAGGGCAGAAGCAAAGAATCAGTATTGCCAGAGCCTTTTTAAAGAACCCTCCTATTCTAATACTTGATGAAGCCACCTCTGCACTTGATAATCAAAGTGAAAGAATAGTCCAGCAGTCGCTGGAAAGACTATCAAAAAACAGAACTACCTTCGTTATTGCTCACAGGCTGTCAACTATAAGAAATGCAAAAACGATACTGGTACTTACAGATAATGGCATTGAAGAGACAGGAACACATGAAGAGCTTTTGAAAAACAGCAGGGTATATTCCAGTCTATATAATGCACAGTTTGAGGAACAGGGAAATGAAGAAGAAGTAAGAGATGAGATAGAGATAAAATAGTAATAAGTGGTATCGTCAATGATACCACTTATTCATTAATAGTAAAATCTTACAAATTTAATGGAATATATATCACACAGCAGTAGGTCATCAGTATCTACCTCCTGAATTATTATATAACTGACACCCACATCCATAAGAGTACCTTCTCTGTCTATCAGCATATTGGTACCTATAAGAAACTCTACCTTTACCCTTTTTCCTATTTGTGTTTGCAGATATCCCTGAGTGTAGTCAATATCCATCACAGGAGTCTGAACAAGCTGACCGAAGTCCACAGGTCCCGCACCTGAAGTCAGTGGAACTGCAGCTATCGGCAGCCCTGTTGCAGTTGTGCCTATCGGTAATTCAACAGGAGGTAAGCCCGTCATGCCGGTGATGGAAGTAGGAGGAGGCTGAACACCTGTGTAAGGTACTCCCATCATTGCAGGAGGTTGTTGATAATACTGCTGCTGCGGCATGTACATCTGATTCTGCGGAAGATCCTGCTTTGTATCATTAGTATGGGCTGGCATTTTTGTATAGTGGTACGGATTATTGCAGTGCATAATAATCTCCTTTCGAAATATATTTGCTTATATCAGGTTGCATAATATGCTTTTGTTGGAAGATAGAAGCAGTGTTCGCCTACTCTGTTTGCAAAGCTGCCGGTTCCGTTTCTGGGAAAAATCTGAGGGCATGTGGGTATGAACGGATTGAAGTACCATAAGCAATATCCGACTGTAAGCAGCTTGTTTCCGGCTAAAGCCCAGTCAGCGATGGCATAATGTATTTGCTCCGGAGGGTTAGCCCATATGGTCTGGGGATTTGGGCGGCCACCTAAAACTGAAGTCATGCAGTCAAACTGGCCCCTTTGATTTAGTATTCTTCTTAAACTGCCTTGACCCAATCTTTGGTATTCGCCATTAGGCACATGCACCCTGTTCATAATAACAGTTGCCACTGCCTTCATACCGCTTTCGCCTTCTCCGCCCGCTTCACATTTGATAACTCTCGCCAGGAGCTCCCTTTCTGAGAACGCCATTTAACTCACCTCTCATATAGTAGGTAAAATGTCAGCATGTATAATGCATATAACTAACTCTAAAGCACACAACGTATAATAACATCTTATGTATGATTCGAAATTTTGACACAAAAAAAGCTGCTGTAAACAGCAGCAGAATATCTATAGCTTTATTCGGTTATGGTAAATGAATAATTTGAACCAGAGTTGTTATCCCAGTTTTGAGCGCTGTCTCTAAAGCATATGTTGAATACAGTGCCATCCTGAACTAAAGCATGCGCTTTGAAAAGATCAGGTGAAAGCTTAGTCATCCTGATATCCTGTATGTCATTCCATTCCCTTGTCTCAGAAGAACCGCAGTGAAGATACACTTCATCGGCTCCCGACTGAGCCAATAAGCCTTTATAGGTTATTTCCACCACATTGTTTGGTTTGATTCTGTCTGTGTTTATCTGAACTCCTTGATCCGTTGTAATATGCTTCATAATGTACCTCCTATTATTTTTAAAATGTGTACATATGTATTATGCTTTATAATTAAAAAAATATTACGTTATAAAATTGATAATTACGGTCCAAATTAAACCATATATTGATATAATTATATCAGCTGATGCGAAAATGATTTTAGGAGGAATATGGACAATATGGAAATAAAATTCAGTTTGTCTGATGGAGATAAGACAGTATTTGATAATATGAAAAGCTGCAAACCGGTTTTTTGGATAAACAGCAGGCTGTCAGAGGCAGAAAAAGCTTTAAGCAGCATCGGTATTTCTTTAGAAGACATGAAGGAAGCAGAGGAGCGCTGGCAGAGATTTGCTCCATTGATAAGTACAATGTTTCCTGAAACCGCCGACAATGACGGAATAATAGAGTCTGACATTGTAGAATTGTCAAATTTGCGGCAAGTACTTGAAAGTGAATACCCAGGTACTAAAGGCAGCCTTTTTTTAAAATGCGATTACAGGCTTCCAGTTGCAGGCTCCATAAAGGCAAGAGGTGGAATATATGAGGTGCTGAAGTATGCTGAAAAGCTGGCAACGGAAAATGATATGCTTTCAAAGAATCAGGACTATTCTGTTATGGTCAGTAATACTTTTAAAAGCTTCTTCAGTAAATATACACTAGCAGTGGGGTCTACCGGTAATTTGGGATTAAGCATCGGCATAATGGGTTCAGCATTGGGCTTCAGAGTAAATGTACATATGTCAGCTGATGCAAAGGAGTGGAAAAAGGCTTTACTAAGAAGCAGAGGGGTAAATGTATTTGAATACAGCTCCGATTACAGCAAAGCAGTGGAGGAAGGCAGAAAATTGTCCGAAGGAGATCCCTTCAGTTATTTTATAGATGATGAAAACTCAACGGATTTGTTCCTGGGCTACAGCACAGCAGCATTCAGGCTTAAGCAGCAGCTGGATCTAAAAGGAATAAAGGTAGGCAAAGAGCATCCTCTTTTTGTGTATATACCTTGCGGTGTAGGGGGTGCTCCGGGAGGAATCTGCTTTGGATTGAAAAACGTTTTCGGAGATAGTGTTCACTGCTTCTTTGTAGAGCCTACACATTCACCCTGCATGCTGCTTGGTTTGCTGTCTGGCTTAAATGAGAAAATAAGTGTAAGGGATATAGGCTTGGATAACATAACGGAAGCAGACGGACTGGCAGTTGCACGACCTTCCGGCTTCGTAGGAAAAACAATTGAAAGACTGATAAGCGGAGTATATACAGTAGCAGATGAAACGCTTTTTGAGCTGTTAGCGCTGCTTAAGGATTGTGAAGATATATTGCTTGAGCCCTCAGCAGCTCCGGGTCTCATAGGAGCATTGAAGCTGTGCAACACCAAAGAGGGAAGAAGATATATTGAGAATAATGGACTGAAGGACAGTATGGAAAACTCTACACATATAGCATGGTCAACAGGAGGCTCCTTTGTACCGGAAAAAATGCTAAGGGAGTTCTACGACAGGGGTAAAGGAATAAAGGGAAGCATATAAGACAGTTTATCTCTGAAGTCCGCCTTTTGCTTCCTGCTCTCTTTCGCCGGATATATATTTAACTATCATATTGTCATAAGCCTTCATTAATCTTTGTATTAACTCATTTTCGGCTGATTTCAGCTGTTTGCCGTCGACACTGCTTATAGGCAGTATTTTAGGGGATGTGCCGGTAATAAATGCACCGTCAGAATTATAAAGAAACTCCAAAGTCATAGGTGTTTCCTGCAGATCAATCCCTAAAGCCTTGCACAGTTCAAATACATAAATTCTGGTAATTCCTATCAATACGCTTTCAGCAGGTGCAGTATACACCTTATGGTCCTTTACAACAAATATGTTGGAACGGCTTCCCTCAGTAAAAAAGCCTTTATTGTTAATAAGTACGGCTTCATAAGCATTTTTTTCGGCAAGTATTGAATCTATACTGTCTCTAAGGGCTTGATTTATGATTTTTGCATTGGGGTTATCCCTTTCCCCATTGAAGGTTATGGCAGGTACACCAGACATGTACTGCTCAGTTGAAGGGTATGTACTTTTTATAAAATATGCAACAAACTCTGCTGTGCTGTCCTTCTTATATACTACAAGCTTCAGGTTTGCCTCTGGCATGGAATTGGCTTCTATAGTTTTGTATATACATTGCTTTATACTATCCATAAGGTGTCCTATCTCTAAACCAATTGACTCAGCTGAAGACAGTAGTCTGTCGAGATGCTTCTCCAAAAAAAGCGGAATACCTTTGATAACTCTTACTACCTCATATATGGTTTTGCCCTCGGGGTTAACGGAATGAAAGCTGTTAACGGGATGCAAAGCACCGTTATGCATGTAATATTTCATAGTAGCTTCTTGTTTCATAGTTTATCTCCTGATACATTGTTAATATACTGACAATCCAAATATATCATAAGCCAATACGTCTGACAATATCTATTAAATATAGGTTTTGAAGTATTATGCTGCTTTGTTTGCTTTTTTATGTAGCCGGACATATAATACAACTATAGACTATTTCTATATAAGGAGGTGCTGCAGGATGGTTAGTAATTTTGATATGTTGATTAGATTTGCTCTTGCATGCTTGTTGGGAGGTCTTATAGGACTTGAAAGGGAAAGGAACAGGCATCCGGCAGGCCTCAGAACACATATACTGGTTTGTATAGGCTCCACCCTTGTTCTGATATGTAGTCTGCTATTATTTGAGCAATTCGGTGATCTGGTGAATATGGATCCCGCAAGACTTGGTGCGCAGGTTATAAGCGGTATAGGCTTTCTGGGTGCAGGTACTATTATCAAAGAAGGTGTTTCAATAAAGGGGCTGACTACGGCGGCAAGCTTGTGGGCTGTAGCATGTATAGGAATAGCAATAGGTGCAGGCTTCTATATGGCTGCAATACTTACAACCTCTTTTGTGCTTATAACTCTCATGGTTTTTTCGCGCTTCGAGCATATCTTTTATACAAGGGCTGATAAAATCACAATAAAGGTGAAGGTCAAGGGTGATTTCAGCAAAACTGACGAACTGACCTTCAGACTCCGTGAAATGGGCATGGAAATCTATAAGCTTCAATATGATACACTGAATTATGAAGAACAGGTTTTTAAGATATTTGCAAAGAATCATAAAAATGCTTCACTTACTAAGATTGCTGATTGCATAAAGGATTATGATCAAATTGTTAATGTTGAGATATGTGATTAATTTGATTAATCTGCTATAATATAGGTATTAAAAATTTTTAACGGGGGTAATAAAAATTGAAGAAGTTTGATTTTTTGTGGATTACAGTATTATTGGTAATAGCAGCCATTTTGATCGTTGACAGCACCAGAGCTGCTTTTTTAGCTGCCACAAAAGCACATCCGTATTTAATGGGCTTTATCAAAGTAGCGATTTTGGCTACTATGGGTGAGCTGCTGGCATTGAGAATTGTTTCAGGTGAGTGGAAAAAGCCGGCCGGGCTGGTATACCGAATTATTATTTGGGGTTTTTTGGGAGTTACTTTTGTATTGGTTTTTGTGATTTTTAATGGCGGTACGGCAGCTTCAATATCGTCTGGTTTGCTGCCAGCCATAGAAAATGAAACTGGAGCTATGGTATTATTAGCTTTCTTCACAAGTGCATTCATGAATCTGATATTTGCCCCAACATTTATGGCATTTCACAGAATTACGGATACATATATTGATATGGGTAATGGAAAAATGTCTGAAATAATGAAAATAAAGCTGAAGGATGTTGTGTCAAGAATAGATTGGAATGGTTTTATCAGCTTTGTGGTATGCAGGACAATACCCATATTCTGGATTCCTGCACACACCATAACCTTCATACTTCCATCGGAGTACAGAGTACTGATGGCGTCCTTCCTTTCCATAGCTATGGGGGGAATACTGGCCTTTGCGAAAAGGAAAGCTGTAAAGCCTGCATAATAGAAAGGAGGATAAAGCTGCATATACGCTTTATCCTCCTTTTTTATAGTAGCTTACATATGTATTGCCTTTTAAAAAGAACCTCCAGGGCATATCCTTGTATTCCTCTGCATAATCAATTCCTATTCTTGGAGAAGTTCCGATCTCTATGCTGCTTTCAATTCCCCGGCAGATGGAAATCTCCGAACTACTGCATAAATCTGCTCCATTCAGACTCCTGTCAATATCTAAAGCTTTACATAGCTTACCGGGACCGTTTGTAAGATTTTTCAGCTGATAGCTGTTCAATCTGTTGTATTCTACACCGAAACGGTTTAATGCCATATAATCAAGACCTGAAACAGGCTCTACAGCTCTTACCAATACTGCTTCTGGCTTGTTTACCTCTGAAGTGACGGCATTCAGGCAATAATACATCCCATATATCATAAATACATATACATAGCCTGCCATTCCATACATAATCTCATTTCTTTCAGTTCTGCGGCCCTTATATGAATGTGCAGCCTTGTCCTCGGGGCCTAAATAAGCTTCTGTCTCTACTATTCTTGATATTATTTCACAGGAATCTGCTTTTCTTACTATATACTTACCCAGAAGCTCCTTTGCGACTGTTAAAGTATCCTGCATATAAAATTCTCTTTGAAGTATTTTCATAGTACCTCCTGCAGTTGAAATACCAATATTGTAATGTGTAATCCAATGAACATATTATATACATTAAATTGCGTTTCTAGTATAATTATACCTGAGAAGTACTGGAATTTCATTTGTATGTGTTAAATTTTATTAGAGTGGAGGGATTAACTGATGCAGAATAATAAAAAAATAACGGCACCTGACAAGGAAACCTTTTACAAAATAATGCTGGTGAGGCTTGAGGGACTACTTTCAAGTGAATCTGACTGGCTGGCCAATCTGTCAAATGCTGCAGCATTATTATTTAACAACCTAGATGATATAAACTGGTCAGGCTTTTATCTGCTGAAGGGAGAAGAGCTGGTGCTAGGGCCGTTTCAGGGAAAAACTGCCTGTACCAGGATTCAGATAGGCAAAGGAGTATGCGGTACTGCTGTAGAAAAAAACGCAGCCCAGCTGGTGCCGGATGTGCATCTTTACCCAGGTCATATTGCATGTGACTGTGCGTCGAATTCGGAAGTGGTTGTACCTATAGTAAAGGAAGGCGTGATTTATGGAGTACTGGATATTGACAGTCCAATTAAGAATAGGTTTGATAATATTGATGTAAAATATCTGGAGGCTTTTACTGATAAGCTGAATAAATACATAGACTGGAATAAAGTCACTAAATATGTTTAATTCATGGAGGTAACAAATGAACAGAGAAAAGGCAGTTGAATTACTGGAAAAGTATGTAGTATCCGAACACCTTATAAAGCATTCTTATGCTGTAGAGAGTGTAATGAGAGCACTTGCTAAAAGACTTGAGCCTGATAAGGAGGAGTTGTGGGCTGTAACAGGGCTTCTGCATGATCTGGATGTTGATATTGTTGATTACAGGACTAATCCCGAGCTTCATGGAGTAAAAGGAGTAGAAATACTCAGGGAGCATGGCTTTGGAAATGAAGAAATGTATCATTCAATATGTGCCCATAACGAAGAAACAGGAGTGAAGCTGGAAACTCTGATGGATAAGGCAATATACGCAGCAGATCCCATTACAGGCTTTATAACTGCCATAGCGTTAGTTTATCCTGACAAAAAGGTAAACAGTGTAAAGGTAAAATCGATTACCAAAAGAATGGATGAAGTTAGATTTGCTGCAGGTGCCAACCGGGATGCAATGAGATCCATAGAAAATCTGGGAATAAGCTTTAATGATTTTGCCGAGCTGTCCCTGGAGGCTATGAAGGGGATTGCAGATAAATTGGGTCTATAAAATAAAAAACACACGCATTGTGTGTTTTTTATTTTATTTCATTTTATGCTTTATAGAGCAGCTCATAGTATTCCTTGAGCATTCTTTCTACTGCAAACTGTTCTTTGGTTGTCATTATGCTGCATCTCATCATCTCTACCCATTTATCTCTGTTTTCATAGTAGGTAGGGATGATTTCTTCAAGAAGCACCTTATATAAAGATTTTAGATCATGCTCATCCTGTTCTTTTACATTATCACTTTCAAAGCCGTTGCCAATCTGCCATCCGTTGATTCCATGCTGGCAGGCTTCAGGCCACCAACCATCGAGAACACTGAAATTAAGCACTCCGTTCATGGCTGCTTTCATACCGGAAGTTCCGCTTGCCTCAAGAGGTCTTCTGGGATTGTTCAGCCATATGTCTGAGCCTCTTGTAAGCGCCTTTCCGATGGTCATATCATAGTTTTCCAGGAATACTACGGCATTTGGATATTTTTTGGACATTGCAACCAAATTTGATACTATTGATTTACCATTGTCATCCAACGGATGTGCCTTTCCTGAGAATACTATCTGTATCTTTTTGTTTTCCAGCAGCGGAGCAATTATCTTTTCATCGCTGAATATGAAATTGCTTCTTTTGTATGGAGCTGCTCTTCTGGAGAAACCTACCAAGAGCACATCAGCATCAAGCTCTGCGCCTGTGCGCTCCTTCACAAACTCAATAAGGCTGTGCTTATTCTTCATATGGTTTTCCCATATTCCATGATCTTTTTCTGCTGCTTCCAGCATAGTGCTGTCTACCCAGGTCGGTACATGTATGGCATTGGTAATTCCAACTATAGGGGCAGGATAGTCAACATGCTCCCACATTTTATTTGCTGTTACTGCATGTAGCTGTGCAACTGCGTTTGATTTTTTACTTGTACGGAGTGCAGCTACAGTCATGTTGAAGGGAGCTCCTCCGATATGTACCATTTGCTCTGCAGTCAAACCATTAAATGCGCCCATGTATTCCAACCTGTTTAGATAATGGGATTCATTGCCTTGAACTATGGGAGTATGAGTAGTAAAAACAACCTCCTGTCTGGTTTTATCCAAAGCTTCATAGAAGCCCATGCCTGACTCCATTTTTTCCCTGATCAGCTCTATAGCTGCGAGAACTGCATGCCCTTCGTTGAAGTGATATATGTCAATTTCCAGCCCAAGCTTTCTTAAAGCTCTTATTCCACCGATGCCAAGCACCATCTCCTGTGCTATTCTCTCTTCGCCAAACCAGCCATATAGCTGCCCCGTTATCCACGCATCTTCATTTTCAGGTATATCAGTATCCAGCAGATATAGAGGTGCATTACCAAATTTATCGACCTTCCAGACCTTACAAACTACATCTCTTTGACGTATTTTGACTGTCACCTTTATTCCTGTGTCCTCCAGATAATCATAGCTGTAATTATGATATGAGTCATATGGCTTTCCGTCTTTGCCTATTAGCTGGTCTGTATAGCCCTGCTTCCACTTGATGCCTATTCCGACCATGGGAACACCAAGGTCCTTGGCGCCTTTCATATAGTCTCCTGCCAATATTCCTAGGCCGCCTGCATACATTTTGAACTCTGAGTCCAGGCCGTATTCCATGCAAAAGTATGCTACAGATGGTAATTTATTCTGCATTGTAATAATTCCTCCTTATATATAAGTATTATAAAAGACAAATAAATTAATACCTTAACCTAAAGCCTCTATAAAATTATATACCATAAATTATAAACGAGCAACCGTTTGCACAACTTTTTTGTTAAGTTTTTCATATTGTGGTGAGAGTGCAAGTTTTGATACTAAAAGTAAGAAGTTCAAAAAAACATCAATATTTTTGAATAGTACTTTATCATGAACTCACAGCTGCAATCCCTGTATTGTACACATAAATAAGAACACAATACATATATAGATATTGACAACAAAATTCCAGTGTTATAATATTATATAAAGCGCAAGCGATTGCGCAAAGTTGATATGTGGTATTTGGGTTTTTATATAATATTGATGTTGTTTATGTCATATCAAGGCTTATGGTTAAACTGGTTTTGGGGGTATTTAAATGAATTTAGGTAGAAAAAGCGGAATACTGCTGCATCCTACATCTCTGCCGTCAAAATATGGTATTGGTGAACTCGGAAATGAAGTGTATGAGTTTATTGATTTCTTGAAGGAAAGCAGGCAAACGCTGTGGCAGGTTTTGCCGCTGGGGCCTGTCGGATTTGGCGAGTCTCCTTACCAGAGCTTTTCGGCATTTGCCGGCAATACATTACTGATAAGCATAGATAAGCTCATTGAAGCAGGTTTGTTAGGTTATTCCGATACCCAAGAAACCCCTGTGTTTGATATTGACAAGGTTGAGTTTTGTAAAGTAAAGAAATATAAAGAAAAGCTCTTAAAAAGGGCTTATGAGGGATTCTTGAAATCAGATTTACATGAGGAGTATGAAAGGTTTTCAGGGCAGAACTCATTTTGGCTGGATGACTACGCTTTATTTATGGCTGTTAAGGAGCATTTTAACAATGTTGCGTGGAATGAATGGGATGCCGACATAGCCTTCAGGAGGCCTGAAGCTGTTGAGCACTATCGAAAGCTGCTTTTTAGAAATATAGAATACCATAAGTTTTTACAATATGTATTTTTTCTGCAGTGGAAAAACGTCAAGGAATATGCAAACAGTAACGGCATAAAAATCATAGGAGATTTGCCCCTCTTCATATCCAATGACAGCAGTGATGCATGGGCAAAGCCTGAGCTTTTTGAAATAGACCAATCAGGAGTTCCCTTGAAGGTTGCAGGGGTGCCGCCGGATTATTTCAGTGAGACAGGTCAATACTGGGGCAACCCTCATTATAGATGGGATGTAATGGAGAAGGATGATTACAGCTGGTGGCGTGACAGATTCTCATTGTTGTTTAAAATGGTTGATATTATTAGGATTGATCATTTCAGAGGCTTTGAAAGCTACTGGGAAATACCCGGCAATGAGAAGACGGCCGTAAATGGCAAATGGATAATCGGACCGGGTAAGAAGTTCTTTTCAACTATAAACAAGTATTTGGGGGACTTACCCATTATTGCAGAGGATTTAGGCTTTATAACCCGTGAAGTTGAAGAGCTGAAGAATGAGTTTGGATTTCCGGGCATGAAAATACTGCAGTTTTCATTCGGAAGAGGATCAGAGGAAAGATTTCTTCCTCATAATTATGAAGAAAACTCTATAGTATATACAGGCACTCATGACAATGATACAGCCGTCGGCTGGTTTAATAAATCCCACAAGACCCAGCCTGAGGCATTGGAGCAGATGCTGAAATACCTGGGTGTAGAAAGCTCGGTGTCTGAAAAGGAGTTCTGCTGGGCGCTGATAGAGACAGCATATAAAAGCAGATCAAATGCTGCAGTAATCCCTTTGCAGGATATTCTCTGCCTGGATACTGATGCAAGAATGAACATTCCGAGTACCATAGGAGGTAATTGGGATTGGAGAGTAAGGAAGGAAATGCTGAGCGCAGAAATCTCTGAAAAGCTTTCTTTGCTTGCGGCCAAGTATAACAGAAACTGAACATGATTGATTATGCTCCAGTAATCCACAGTATTTTAAAAGGGTTTTGGAGCATTTTAATATGAATACGGCGCTTATTGTGATAAAATAGTGTGTAGCTTAGGAGCTATAATAGAAATAAAATATGCTGAGCTTTTCAATATGAAAATAATACATTGCTTGTCCGGAATCACTTCCTGAAGCTCGTATTGATTTCATTGATAGCTGATGAAAGGTCAGGAGGAGTATATGTCTGTTACCATAAAGGATGTTGCAAAAGCCGCAGGAGTTGATCCTTCAACTGTTTCCCGCGTAATTGCTGATAATCCAAGAATCAGTCAAAAAACAAAAGAAAAAGTCTTGCAGGTAATGAATGAACTTGATTTTCATCCCAATGCCATTGCCAGAAGTCTTGCCAATAGAAGTACGCAGACAATCGGCGTCATAATGCCTAATTCTTCAGAGCAGGTTTTTGTAAATCCATTCTTTACGGAGGTAATGAGAGGTATTAGTATGAGTGCTCTTAAGAAGGGCTATAATGTTCTTTTTTCTACCGGAAGCAATACTGAAGAAGAGTATAAATCAACAAAGCGTCTTGTAAACGAGAAGCGTGTTGATGGATTGATATTGCTTACTTCAAGAGTTGGTGACAAAACAATCGAAGAGCTGATGAAAAAGAAGTTTCCATTCGTGGTTGTAGGTAAACCAACTAAAAACGAGAATATAAACTGGGTGGATAACAACAATTCGGAAGCAGGTTACACTGCAACCGAGCATTTGATAAAGCAGGGACATAAAGCTATAGGCTTTATAGGTGGAGAGTTTTCCTATGTTTTCATGGGAGAAAGATTCAGGGGCTATAAAAAGGCGTTGGATGTTTATGGTATAGAGTTTTCAAAGGACTATTTGGCTTTGGAGGAGTTCCTTGAAGAAGGCGGCTACAGAGCCATGAAAAAGCTGATGGCGGTAAATAAAAGAATGACTGCTGCAGTTGTTGCAGATGACCTAATGGCATTTGGAGTTATGAGAGCTATAAGGGAAGAGGGGCTGAGGATTCCTAATGATATTGCAGTAGTAGGCTTCAATGATACGCCTTTGGCAAGATATGTGGATCCGCCTCTTACTTCTGTTGAAATCTTTGTATTCGAGCTTGGATACAATGCCGCAGAAATACTGATAAATCAGCTGGAGCAGGAGGATGAACAAAAGAAGCATATCATCATTCCCACAAGGCTAATAGAAAGAAAATCCTCGATTTCTGCCAGAAAAGCAAAAAAATAATAAAAAATGATACAATACTAATTGACAAATCTTGTGAATATATTATAATTAAATTGTGTTAATTCATACGATTGTGCAACCGGTTGCGCAAGAGTTGAAAAAATAAAAGGGGGAAGTATTTTGAAAAAGAGTACAATTAAAATGTTAAGTCTTGTATTAGTACTGGTTCTCATGGTTTCTATGTTTGCAGCATGTGCTAAAAAGACTGAAGAACCTGCAGCAGCAACTCCGGAAGCTACTCCAACAGAAGTAGCTAAGCAACCAGTAACCTTGAAAATTTGGCATGCATGGACAGGCGCAGAGGAAGAAGCACTTAAAGAAGCAACTACAAGATATACAGCAAATAACAGCCATGTTACATTTGAGCTGCTTTATACTCCAAGTGACAGCTTTAAAGATAAGGTAACTGCAGCGCTTCAAACAGGGGACTCACCGGATCTGTTCTTCGGAGCACATGACTGGGTAGGTCCAATGGCAACAGGTGATCTGCTTGAGCCGGTTGACAGCTATGTTGCAGATGTAAAAGGCGATTATATCCAAAGCACCTATGATGCTACTTTATTAAACGGTAATCACTATGGATTCCCAATGTCAATGGAAGCAGTTGTATTGATTTATAACAAGGATTTAGTTGCTACACCGCCTACAACAATAAGCGAAATGCTTAAGATAGCAAAGGATAACACAAAGGATGATAAATTCGGTTTAGTAGTTGACCTCAACAACACGTTCTACAATACATACGGATTCATACAGAGCTTTGGAGGAAGCGCATTCAAGGAAGACGGCGTTACACCAAACCTGGACAGCCAAGGCTTTATTGATTATGTTAACTGGTGGAGCGGTTTAATAAACAAGGAAAAGGTAATTCCAAAGGGATTAGATTATGGTACAGCACAAGCATTATTCCTTGAAGGCAAATCAGCATTCTGGATTAATGGACCATGGTGCTTCGGTGATATAGAAAAGTCAGGCGTAAACTGGGGTGCGGCAGTACTTCCGAAGAATGATACTACAGGTAAGGATTCTAAGCCATTTATAGGAGTTAAGGTAGCATATTTGCCAAAGGCATCAGCTAACAAGGAAGAAGCGGCTAATTTCGCTAAGTTCCTTACAGGAGCAGAAATGCAGCAATACTTCAATGAAAAAGTTGGTGTTGTTTCAGCAAACAATAAAGTAAAATCACAAAAATGGTCTGATAACCTGATAGCTGAAGCTGCAGCATTGGGAACAGCAATGCCTGTAGTACCAGAAATGGGCCAGATCTGGCAGCCTGCAAAGGATTTCATTACTGCAGTTGTTGATTCAGGAAAACCAGCTGCTGAAGAAGCAGTTAAGGCAAATGAAGCTGCAATTAATGGAATCAAACAAATGAAGGGTGAATAAACTATAAAATACTGATGTGTTTATCAATAGTATTTGATATAATAAAGACAATATATATCAAGCCTGAGAATTTCTCAGGCTTGATTTTTAGAAAGAAAGGAAGTGAAGCTTGTGATTAGGGTTGAAAACAAACAGAAAGTATATAACTCCAAAACTTCCTTATTGGCAAGAATAAAAAAGAACAGAATTGCATATTTGTATATCTTTCCTGCGATTATAGTGGTATTTGGCATATCTATTTTTCCAATAGTCTATGGAATAGGCCTTTCATTCTTTAATGCAAATATGTACACTATGGGAACAAAGACAGTCAAGTTCATAGGGCTTACAAATTATATTAAAGCTTTTAAAGGCATGAATTCCGAGTTTTTTGTCGTACTTCTAAGAACATTTATATGGACGGGTGTCAATGTGTTTTTTCATGTAACAATAGGCTTGGTTATTGCATTGGCTATTAACCGCCCAAAGCTCAGATTTAAGGGCATGTATAGAACAATAATAATTCTTCCGTGGGCTGTACCTCAGTTTGTCACTGCACTAGTGTGGAAAATGATGTACAATGAGCAATTCGGCTTTATAAATCAGTTTTTGAACATTTTGGGCATGGAGCCGGTGCGCTGGCTTTCAGACGGGAGAATAGCTCTAATATCATGTATAATAACTAATGTATGGCTTGGATTTCCGTTTATGACTATGGTAGCAACCGGAGCACTTCAAAGTATATCAAGGGAGTATTACGAGGCTGCCGATATAGACGGAGCTTCGGCGATGCAAAAGTTTTTCAAAATCACACTGCCTCTTCTAAAACCGGCAATGCTTCCGGCAATTATACTGGGTACAATCTGGACATTTACAAACTTCAACGTTATATATCTGATAACAGGCGGGGGACCTGCAAAGGCAACTGAAATAGTCTCTACTTATCAATTTAATGTATTGACAAGACAGAGTGCATATTCATTGGCCGCTGCTTACTCTGTAATTGTTTCTATTATTTTGATAACTGTAACTATGATAAATATGAGAGTGACCAAAGCATTGGCAGCATCGGAGGTGGAATGATGAACGGAAAGCTTAAAAGTAAAATCGGGTATCTGCTGACCCATGTTTTCTTGATTGCAGTAAGCATAGCAACTATAATACCTATCTGGTGGGTTTTACTGACTGCCTTTGATAAAAGGGTATCACTGGTAAGCACCGAGTTCATGGTTTTACCGCAAAATCCTACGGCAGATAATTTTTTAGTGGTTTTAAGTCATCCCAACTTTGCTATGTGGTTAAAAAACAGCTTTATATTTGCATCGGGCACCACTATTTTTACATTGATTTTGGCAACTCTTTCTGCATATGCGTACTCAAGGTTTGACTTTCCCGGTAAAAAAGCAGGATTGGCATCCTATGTTATATATATGATGCTTCCGACTACTGCAGCTTTAGTACCTCAGTTATTAATCATAAAGTTCCTTGGTATAAAAAACTCATATTTCAGTCTTATTATGATATGGTCAGCGGCCAATATGGCGTTTGCCATATGGAATCTAAAGGGCTATTTTGATACAATATCCAAGTCTATTGAAGAAGCAGCAATAATTGATGGTGCATCTAGGTTTCAGGTTTTTACAAAGATTATGCTGCCTTTAGCTAAGCCTGCTATCGCAATAACTGCAATATTCATATTCACGGCACCATGGACAGATTATGTAACTTCCTACCTGTTTCTGACTGATGCTACAAAATATACACTGGCACAAGGTTTGTACGGCTGGGCGGCAGACTTTAAAACCGTATCCTGGGGTGTGTTCTGTGCAGGCTCAATAATAATGGCGCTGCCTCTCACAATTATCTATCTGGTCTTCCAGAGATATATTATTAGCGGATTAACTGTCGGCGGAGTAAAGGGATAATGCTATGAGAACTGCTTTACTGATTATAATAATTATTGCTTTGGTTGTTTTCAGCAGTATATGTTTTACAGAAGGGGACGGAGAAAACACTAAAAGTATTAATCAAGCTGATGTAATATATTTTATTATGACGGACCGTTTTGAAAACGGGGATAAATCAAATGATTACGGAACCAATCCGTATGACCTAAAAGCACGTCATGGCGGAGATCTGCAAGGAATTATTAACAAGCTTGAATATATCAAGAGCTTAGGATCAACTGCTATCTGGATAACTCCGGTAGTCTCAAACGACCCTGGAGGTTATCACGGCTATTGGGCCAATGATTTCTACAGTGTAGACAAGAGCCTTGGAGATATGAACAAGCTGAAGGAGCTGGTAAGCAAGGCTCATGAAATGGATATGAAGGTTATATTGGATTTGGTGGTTAATCACACAGGCTACAAGCATCCTTGGGTATTTTCCAAGGAGTATGAGGATTGGTTTCACCATTATGGTACTATAAGTCAATGGAATAACCAGAAGGAAGTGGAGAACGGAGATCTCGCCGGATTGCCTGATCTTGCACAAGAGAATCCTGAAGTGAAAAAATATCTGGTGGATATGGCAAAATGGTGGATTAAGGAAACAGGTATTGATGGTTTCAGACTTGATACGGTGAGACATGTACCTGTTGATTTTTGGGAACATTTCTCGGAAGAGATTAAGAAGGATTATCCAGATTTTTATCTTCTGGGCGAGGTATGGCATTATGATCAGACCTATATAAGCAATTATCAGAAGGCTGGGATTGACGGCATCACTGATTTTCCAACGTATAGCGCTATTAACGATGTTTTTGCAAAGTCAAAGAATACATCCATACTTAAGACTGCTATTAAGACCTCCGGCATCTATAAGAATAAATACCTGATGGGAACCTTTATTGACAATCATGATGTTATGAGGTTCGCCAGTAGTGCAGTAAGCGATAAGGAAGCTAAGCTCAAGCAGGCATTGACATTTCAAATGACTTATACAGGTATACCTATCCTTTATTATGGTACAGAAATCGCAATGGAGGGTTATGCTGATCCGGAAAACAGGAAGTCAATGGATTGGACAAAAGATTCTGAAGTGAGAGATTATTTGAGGAAGCTTACTGAACTGAGAAAAAGCAATCCCGAATTTACTCATGGAGATATTGAAGTGCTTCAGTCAGATGATTCTTGCCTGATATACTCAAGAAGCTATAACGGAAAAACATCCTTAGTTGCGTTTAATGTATCCAATGAGTTTGTTTCACAAAAGCTTGTGCTTTCCGAAGAAGCTGCAAAGAGCAAAAAGCTCCTGGTAAATGCGATGAATCCTGAAGAAAAGCTTCAAATAAGCAATGGAGAAGCAGTTTTAGAATTGGGGAAGAGGGAATCCAAAATATTCTACATGGAGGAAGTTAAGACAAATAGTGTCTGGATATTTTTAATTACTGGTACTCTTATTATTTTAGCAGCTATAACTACACTTTTTATGACAAAAAAGTCAAAAAAATAAATTAAAGCTCTGGCTATGCCAGAGCTTTAATTAATTCATTCCCAAAATGCCGTTTAGCTATATTTTGACACCTAGCTCAGCTAGGTGGGTATCCTGACATGTCTTTACATCTTCCTCCTGCTAAAAATAAACTCTGAAATGAGGCTTGATGCTACACCACGTACGCGGATTCCCTTCAATGTTCTGTAGGTTCAAAATATAGCGGATTACAAACATTCCAGGTAAAAAGACAGTGTTAATTTGTATTATTATATTAACATAATATTTTTGCAGAGTCTATAGTTTTAAATAGCAAAAATTCAATTTTCTATCGATATAATTTGACTTTTCTTAACGGCAAGAAATGACATTTTTCATGTACTGAACAATTATGTTAACAATAGTCGCATTTATTAGGATACCATTTTTCAGTTGTAATATACAGGATGTTTGTTTATACTTAAATTATATCGACCTTTACAAACTGTTGGGAGGTATACAATTGAAGCATACTGTAATAGATTTCTCAACACTTGTGGAAAGTGTTAGAAAAGATGGAAGAAGACATGATTATAGAATTGACTCAATGGAGGTTTATGAAAACTATCTGCATTACAGGCGAAGATATATAAATCATGCCTATCACGAATCTGTAGAGTATTATTTGTTTCCCAATGAAAACATAGGCGTTTATAAGCTCAAGCAATATGACAATATAGAAATAGACTCTGCAAACACTTATAAATACTATGTTGATATGGTCAATGTGGACAAAAAACCTGACCAATGGATTATAAAGGATTTGTACATAGATTTTATTATTAAACACGACAATAAATATTACGTTGTGGATATTGATGAGTTCAACGAGGCCATAAACAGAAATGAGCTTAGTTCAGCGGATGTTTCAAATGCCCTCAACGGATTGGACTGCGTACTTAAGGGTTATTATTCCGGCTTTGACATAGAGAAATATATAGAAAAGCTGGTTGATAAATACAAAAACAACAGTATCTTATTTACTTCAGCAATATAATTTTTTTAGGGAGGTCACATTATGGAATTAAAAGGAAGTAAAACCGAAAAGAATCTATGGGCAGCATTTGCGGGTGAATCTCAAGCGAGGAATAAGTATACATATTATGCAAGTGCTGCAAAAAAAGAAGGATATGAGCA
The DNA here is from genome assembly GCA_049322695.1 of Bacillota bacterium. Lineage (GTDB taxonomy): Bacteria > Bacillota > Clostridia > Lutisporales > Lutisporaceae > CALGKJ01. The sequence goes on from JBMORW010000015.1 coordinate 21,123, forward strand.
AATAGCAGGAATATTTCAAGAAACTGCCGATAATGAAAAGGAACATGCCAAGGTTATATTCAAATTCTTAGGAGGAATCGGCAACACTGAAGAGAATCTATTACATGCAGCTGAAGGGGAAAATTACGAGTGGACTACCATGTACAAAGAATTTGAAAAAACTGCATTGGAAGAGGGCTTCAAAGATATTGCAGCATTCTTCCACAAGGTCGCTGAAGTAGAAGCTGAGCATGAAGCCAGATATTTAGATTTGGCAAATAATATAAAAGAAGGCAAGGTTTTTAGCAGAGAGGACAAATTGGAATGGCGATGCAGAAACTGCGGTTATATACATGAAGGTACCAATGCTCCTGAAATCTGCCCTGTTTGCAAGCATCCAAAGGCATATTTTGAAATAGCAGCAGATAATTATTAAAAGGCAAAAAAAGACCATCAAAATTTTGATGGTCTTTTTTTGCATAAAAAAAATATAGTTACTAAAAATAAATATGCAAAACCAAATAGTTGTTTTGTTTTCGTATTGATTGTATTTTACAATATGACAATTCTCAGTTTTAGGAGGATTTTTATGGAAAGAAAAATACGTGAAGGCTTAATACCTACAGTGCTGGGTACAGCAGTAACCGTAGCAGGCCTTGCTGCCTTTGGAGCATATCCTATTACCGGTGCAGGTGTAGCAGGCTTCGGACTTGCCCATATCGTACTTGGCGGAATCGACCTTGCAACTCACAGAAAAACTGACAGCTGAAAAACTGCTGGAGGACAAAGATGTCATTTTCGGACATCTTTGTTTTTTTACATGTCTCTGCTAAGTATAAATATCTCTTCTGATTTTTTGCTTTTGCCTGTTCTTTTATTAAAGCTGACAAAGTACTTGAAGCCGCAGCCACCTGAACATTCTACAGGTGAACCGGAATCATTGTCAATAAATGCAGTGGTATTCCCGCATTTATGGCAGTGCAAATGAAGACTTTCGCACTTATCACAATGTCCTATATCAAAAAGAAACTGATTGCCTGCACCATCCTGATGAGAAAAAACATCATTGTACCATATTATCCCGGAAGTTTTTGAGGAGCTGCTTTTACAAAGCTTGCAGAATTCAAAGTCATAATGGTACTCATCAAGGTCCTTGAAATCTATTATGTCTAATCTAATGCCACTTATCTGAGCCCTATTTTTAGCCCCCTTGGTACAGCCTTCATTAGTTATCAGTATACCCAGATTTGCCCCGATATCCTCAAGCAGTCCTATAAAGCTGTCGACTGTCTCAACATCTATTTTCTTAGAGAAATACTTGCATTCTACAATACCAAGAAGATTACTGCCTTCATGCCTGCTTCTTATCAAAATATCAGCGTGCCGGTTTACCCTGCTGAATCTGCCTGTTACATTGGCTTCCTTGGTAACCTCGTGGTCTCTAAATTCATATGAAAACTTATCGAAGATTTCATTCTCATAATCTTTCCAGTCCATAATACTTCTCCTTATTCAAATTATATTAATTATATCATAAAGGCAGTAAATGTGGATTATATTTCAATATATCAAATCAAAAACCTATAAAAAGGTCCTGAGCACACTAAAAGCTGCACCCAAGACCATTCCATATAAGCTCACTTATCAAGAATTAATACACTTTCCATATACTTCAAGAGTTTTTTCGGCGGTTTTTTTCCATGAATATTCCTTTGTCTTTTCCATTCCCTTTAAGCTGTATTTCTGCCACTGGATTTCATCGTTTAATAGCTCTGATATGGCATATGCAATATCATCAACCGAGTAAGGATTTATGAGCTTGCAAGCATCACCTACTATTTCAGGGATGGACGATACATTGGAGGTAACAACGGGAGTTCCGCACTGCATTGCCTCTAAAGGAGGAAGTCCGAAGCCTTCATAAAGAGATGGATACACAAATACTTCTGCTCCGTTGTAGAAAAAAGGCAAATCATCGGTAGGGACAAAATTCAGGAATTTTACACTATCAGATAAGCCCAGCTGTTCTGTCTGATTCCACAAGCTATTGAAGGATCTGGAGTGCTCACCCAATATCAAGAGATATATGGAAGAAGGCGTTTCATCCACGACTCTTCTGAAAGCTTTAATTAGCCGTGCTATGTTCTTTCTTAGGCTAAAGCCGCCCAGATACAATATATACCTCTTATCAATGCCGTATTTGTTGAAAATAACATTTCTAGCCTTGTCTCTGTCCATAGGCGTATAAATCATATCAGCTGCGAGATGAGTAACAGTAATTTTATCATCACTGATGCCAAAATACCTCTGAATATCTGATTTAGAGAAATTTGAAACAGTGATTATATGAGCAGCTTCTTCTACTATTTGAGGCGTAAATTTGAAGGTATAGTTGAGATGAGGTCTGTCTACTGTCTCAGGCATTACATACGGAATAAGGTCATGGAGTGTGATTACATTTTTACCCTCAAAGGTTTTGGGCAGTCCAATGCCATTAACTGTGTTGTGGAATACATCGACAGGATAGTTCATTTTCCAATCAGTAATATACATATTATGCCAGAAATCCAACCTTCTTTCTCCGGTGAGAAGGTTTTTTGGCATATCCTTGAGATCATACACATCTGTTTTGAAGGGAGTGGGATAAAACATATAGGTATTATTCATACTATTTAGCTCATTTAAATGAGTAATTAGATTGTTTGTATAAGTAGCAAGTCCCGAACCAATATGCCAGGTGACAACCCTTCCATCCATTCCTAGAATCATATCAAAACCCCCAGTAAAATATGTATCTCTATATAATATGTATGTTTTATTCATATGTGACAAAACCTGAAGTTTTTGAACATAGCGGCTTCAAAATTTTTAGAAGCATGCTATGTGTGATATAGTATACAAGCAGGTAAGGGATGTATATGAAACCATCAGATACAGTTGATAAGCAGCTGAGCGTTATAATAACAGTATATTGAAGGCTTCATATCTGCAAAAGTAAGAAAATAAATGGTCTGCACATACGCTGCTCAATAAATAACTGTTAAGTAGTCCTATATGCAATTTCTATAATGGCATATAGGACTTTTTGCTTGTTTGATTATAGTTATTTCCAACTTGTTTCGATGTTGTTAAATATTTGAAAACTAAGAAAAATCTCGTTGATAATATGCTATTATATAATCAAATCGGAGCATACAAGCAATTCAAAATACCATAAAACTTTGATTGTGAAATAAAATTGAATGTTCGGGGGTGTTTGTTTGAAAATAACAATTGGAAAGAAGATAGGTTTTGGTTTTATTGTACTGTTAGTATTGCTTATTATAATAGCTGCCTTAAGCTACTATACAATAAACAATATTGCCGAGCTTGCAGGCGTAGTCAAAAGCACAACTGAAAGCAGCATGTTCATAACTGAAAAGGAAGTAGACCACCTTACCTGGGTAAACGAACTTGATATATACATCATGATTGATAAGGAGTTTACAGGACAGCTTGACCATACAAAATGCGGATTTGGAGCATGGCTCAATAGTGAAGAAACAAAGAGCATTCATGACCCACAGCTAAAAAAGCTGTTCGGAGAAATAGGGAAGCCGCATCAACTGCTGCATGAATCAGCGAAGAAAATAATCAATGCAAAAACTATGGGAAACAGCCATGAAGCTATGAATGTATATACCGTTGAAACTGTACCTAGTCTTGAACACACAAGGAGTATACTGAAGCAAATAAAGACCCGCTTCAGTCAAATCTCTATTGAGACTGCAGGTAAAGCAGCAGAGGATATGGCAGGAAGCGTAAGCAGCAGCAGAATAATGATATTGATACTGGCTGTTATATCTATTGCAGCAGGGCTGGCAACAGCGGTATTCATATCGAGACAAATAGCAAGAAGCTTGAAAGCTGTGGTAAATGTACTTGTAGATGAATCAGATAAGGTTGCTTCCGCATCGGTGCAGCTGTCTGCGGCCAGCCAGCAGCTGTCAGAGGGTAATTCGGAGCAGGCTGCTTCTATTGAAGAAACATCTGCTACACTTGAGGAGACCTCATCTATGATCGTGATGAATTCTGAAAATACAAAACAGGCAGCGCGATTGGCAGAGGAGACAAAAAGCAATGCAGATAGAAGCTATATTGAAATGGAGGATATGACCACAGTTATAAAGGATATCAAAAAATCCAGCGATGAGATATCAAAGATAGTGAAGACAATTGATGAAATAGCATTCCAGACCAATATACTGGCTTTAAATGCCGCAGTTGAGGCCGCCAGAGCAGGCGATGCCGGTATGGGCTTTGCCGTGGTTGCAGAAGAGGTGAGAAATCTAGCCTTGAAAAGCGCAAAGGCAGCTAAGGAAACAGAGGAGATAGTTGTACGAAACATAGATCTTTCCGAGAGTGGAGTACAAACTGCACGAAAAGTAGGAACTACACTTCAGGATATCACTTTACAGGCTAAGAAGGTAAGTGAGCTGCTCAATGAAATATCTGCTGCCAGTCAGGAACAAGCCCAGGGAGTATCACAGATAAATAAGGCTGTGTTCCAGATGGAAAAGGTGACACAGATAAATGCGGCAAATGCTGAAGAGAGTGCCATGGCAGCAGAACAGCTTAAGGAGCAGTCTGATAATCTGAAAAAAGTTGTGAAGAAGCTTATTGAATTGGTTGAAGGTGAAAAACAGCGTTAGGGAGTACGGTTTAGAAATACTTGGGCAAAATATCAGAGGTACTTTATGTTAAAACTTAGACAATAGAGGATATTCCTTTGAAATGTATAATTAATATACATTATATCTACTGTTATCTTCTTCTACAACTGATTAATATTGTAAACACCGCTTATTTATGGGGTGATAATTTTGAGGAGCAGAATAACTGATACTTTGGTTATAATGATATTAATACTTGCATATCTGCTGGCTGGTTGTTCCATTTCTCAAAAGAGTGGACATAGTGAGGTGGAAGCTGGGATTATTGATTTGACAGACTGGAATTTCGCTGAGAATGGTATTGTAAAGCTGGATGGAAAATGGGAGTTTTATTGGGATCAGGCTTTAGTGCCTGAAAGCTTTTCTCACAGCAAAGGGAAGCTGACAGGATATTTTGATGTGCCATTATATTGGCATAAATATAAGGAGCTTAAGCTGCCGATATATGGAATTGCTACATATCGGCTGAAGGCTATGGTAAATCCTTCATACAATGATTTGGCGCTTAAGCTTCCAAATATTACTGCCGCTTATAAGCTTTGGGTTAACGGAGCTTTAGTTACAGAGAGAGGCAGCATTGAAAATAACAGTTATTTTATGCCTTTTATAAGGCCAACTATTAGTAAAACCTTTTCCGGCAGTAGTGGCAGCTTAGATATAGTACTCCAAATATCAAATTTTATTGACCCGGAAAGCGGAGTCTCGCATTCAATCGAACTGGCACAAGTAAACCAATTATTTGAGGCACGCAACAGCAAAATGATTAATGAAGCATTTATGTTTGGACTGTGTGTAATTATGGCTTTTTATCATTTTATACTTTATGTATTTAGAAACAAGAACAAGGAAGTCTTGTACTTTGGATTATTTTGTCTGACAATAGGCTTGAGGCTGATAACTCAAGGAGAAAACATTATAGGCTATATCTTCCCTTATATGGCCTATTATATTGGTTCGGCGATATTATATGGAACGGCTCCTTTAGCTGTTTTGTTTTATACCATGTATAAGAAATACCTGTTTATAAAATATGTTAACATAAAGATAGTAAACTTATTCTTGACAGTTAATATGCTATATTTTATTTGTGTCATTGTTACACCAATGCTATTCTATGGTAATATTTTTTACTATTATCTATTATTTATGATTGTAAATGGTGTATATATAATGATTTACACAGTTCTGAAGGCGATTTTCAAAAGAGAAAAGGAAGCTGTTATAGTTATTGTCGGTTCTATAGTCCTATTTATAACGATGATTAACGACATTCTCTATTTCAGTCAGGCAAATGACAGCGGGTATTTGGTTTCCTTTGGGCTGTTTATATTTATATTTTGCCAGTCTTTAGTCATAGGTAGAAGGTTTTCACATGCTTTCAAAAACGTTGAAGACTTGTCTGAACGCTTAATTGCTATGGATAAAATAAAGGATGAGTTTCTTGCTAATACATCACATGAGCTTAGAACTCCGGTAAACGGTATAATTGGCCTAAGTGAATCACTTATAGATGGAGCTACGGGAGAGCTATCCGATAAAACAAAGGAAAACCTTGAAATGATAGTATCAAGTGGTAAACGGCTTGCAAGCCTGATAAATGATATTTTAGATTTTTCTAAAATGAAGAATAAGGATATAGTGCTACAAAGAAAAAGTGTTGATTTGCGGCAAACTGTTAATGTAGTGCTTACAGTTGTTAAATCAACGTACTCAGATTGTGAAATCGAAATGAATAACAATATTCCAGTAAATATCAGAAATGTATACGGGGATGAAAACAGAATACAACAGATACTGTATAATCTCATAGTTAATTCAGTAAAATTTACGAAGGATGGATATATTCAAGTATCTGCTGAGGATAAAGGCAGTTTGATACAGGTTTGTGTCGAAGATACAGGTATAGGAATACCTAAAGAAAAATCTGAAGCTGTTTTCAAATCCTTCGAGCAGGTGGACTCTTCTATATCCAGAGAGTATGGAGGCACTGGTATAGGTTTGAGCATTACCAAGCATCTGGTAGAGCTTCATGGTGGTGATATCTGGTTTGAATCCGAACTAGAAAAGGGTACAAGGTTCTATTTTACTATTCCTGCCAGTGATGGAAATGCTGAGCTGCACAATGCCGTTGAAGAGAACAAAGCAGGCAGCGGCTTTGAAAAGATTTATGTAGAGGCAGCTAAAGAAATTGCCTCATCAGTATATATAAGAGCTGATAGACAAGAGACAAAATCAAACACAAGAATACTTATTGTTGATGATGAGAAGATAAACTTGCAGGTACTCAGAAATCATCTTTCTAATCAGCAATATCAAATTGACGTTGCATCTAATGGTATAGACGCGCTGGAAAAAATTGATAATACCGAGTATGATCTTATACTTCTTGATATTATGATGCCGAGAATGTCCGGCTATGAAGTATGTAAAATACTAAGAGAAAAGCATTCAATATATGATTTGCCAATAGTACTGCTGACAGCTAAGAGCCAGGTTCAGGATTTAATCACAGGCTTCGAAGTAGGCGCTAACGATTACTTGGTAAAACCCTTTGAAAAGAATGAATTAATAGCAAGAGTGAAAACACTGGTATCACTAAAAAACGCTGTAAAGACAGCAATTGAAAATGCAAAGCTGTTTGGAGAGGCTAAAAGGTTAGCCGAAATAGACCCCCTTACCGGCTTAAATAATAGACGAAGATTGTTTGAGCTTGCAAAGGATGAGTTGGATACAGTTATGAGAAACCGCCTGGAGCTTTCACTTTTAATGATTGATATTGACTACTTTAAGAATGTAAATGATACCTATGGTCATGATGCAGGAGATATTGTACTAAAGCAAATAGCGGATACAATACATAAAAATCTTAGGAGTACGGATATTATTGGCAGATATGGAGGAGAAGAATTTGCAGTTATTCTGCCTTCTACATCTCATACTTCTGCGAGAATCACTGCTGAGAAGATACGCAAAGCTGTTGAAGTTCAAGGTTATCAAGTTGATAAGCATACAAAGCTAAAATGCACTATAAGCATTGGAGTGGCAAGCTATGGCGATGAGCTAAAAGAAATAGAGCAGCTTGTCAGGAAAGCGGATGAACTGCTCTATAAAGCAAAAGAAAACGGAAGAAATAGAGTGGAAGGGTAGAGAAATAATATCTATCCTTTTCATTTGTAGTTATAGTATACTAGAAATAATGGATTTGATTTTGAGGGGAGGTTATGCGCCTTTTGGTGCAGCTTAAAATGAGCATTTTTAAAACAAGAAAGCAACGACTTATGGCCTTAATGAAGGAACAGGGACTAAAATCAGTAATTCTCAGCCCATCTGCCAATATGTACTATATGACAGGTTTCAACACCTTTCCCGGTGAGAGGTTTCTTGCAGCAATATTTATGCAAAATGGCGAAGTGGTTTTTGTAGTACCTAAGCTATATGAACAAGAGGTCAGGGAACATGCTAGCTTTGACAGGCTTCTTTCCTGGGATGATTCACAAAACCCGACAGATCTGCTGGAGGGGATTGTATCCCAATATGGTCTGGAAAACTCAGGTGCAGCAATAGAAGATACTATGTGGTTCTGTGCCTTCCAAAAGATCATGAAGGCTTATATAAATACCAACTATAAGCCTGCTTCTGAAATAATAGGTGAGCTTAGAATATGTAAATCAAGTGATGAAATTGCCAAGCTCAGAAAAGCTGGAGAGCTGGCAGATAAGGCACTGGTAAATACTGTAGGTAAAGTATCCGCTGGAATGACAGAGCTTGAAGTTAAGGATATTCTGGTTAAGGAAATGAAGGTGGCAGGTCTGGCTGCACCATCCTTTGATACAATCGTTGGTTCAGGCTCCAACAGTGCTCTTCCTCACTATACTGCCGGCCATAAGGTTATTAATGAAGGTGATGCTGTTGTAATTGATTTTGGCGGTATATATGAGGAGTATTGCTCGGATATGACAAGAACATTTCATGTAGGCAGTCCCAGTGATGAGTATATAGAGGTTTACAATGTAGTTAAGGAAGCGCAGCAAAGGGCTATTGATGCTGTCAAGCCCGGTGTCAAAGCTTCAGAAATAGATGCGGCTGCCAGAAGATATATTACAGAAAAGGGTTACGGGCAGTATTTCATACACCGCACCGGACATGGAATAGGCATGGAGGTGCATGAAACACCATATATATCGGAAAAAAGTGATGTGATACTGAGACAGGGAATGGTTTTCAGCATAGAGCCGGGAGTATATCTACCCGGAAAATTCGGTGTAAGAATAGAAGATATAGTGGCAGTTACCGAAGACGGCTGTGAGCGACTTAACAACTTCTCAAAAGAATTGGAAATTATATAAAAAATATCATCCGATTTATATCGGATGATATTTTTTATATATGCTTCAAACTATTTTTTTGCACCTTTGTACTCGGGAGCTGATGGGTCGTCTTCCAGCTTCATCATTGTTATTCCTGTGTAGCCATATACTATGGATACTATGGGGTTAACAAGATTTAAGAATGCAAATGGAAGGTACTCTATTGTTGGTACTCCCAAATATGTCGACATTGTAGCACCGCATGTATTCCATGGAACAAGTGGTGATGTAAGTGTTCCTGCATCTTCAAGACATCTTGAAAGGTTTCTTGGAGCAAGACCTCTCTTTTGGAACTCATCCTTATACATCTTACCCGGCAATACTATTGCGAGGTATTGGTCGCCTGCAAGTACATTTGTGAAAATGCTGGTAAGTATTGTAGCAGTTACTAATGAGCCTGTGCTCTTTGCAAATCTGAGTATTCTCTTTCCTATTGCCTCCAGCATGCCTGTCTTTTCAAGTACTCCACCGAAAGTAAGGGCTGCAAGTATAAGTGAAATAGTCCACATCATACTTTGATAGCCGCCTCTTGTAAGCAGTGTATCAAGTATTTCATTGCCTGTTTCGGATACAACACCGTTTTGCATAGCATCCAATACTGCAGGTATGTTTGCACCTTGGAAAATTATAGCCGCAAGACCTCCAAGAAGAGTACCTGCAAATAGTCCAGGTATAGCAGGAACCTTCTTAGCAACCATTACTATAACCAAAATTGGAACTATAAGAAGCAGCGGGTTGATTTTGAAATTAGCGCTCATAAGATCAAGGATCTCCTGTATGCCTGCTACATCAAGCTCTTTGCCTGCAAAGCCTACACCCAGTATACCAAAACCTACAAATGCTATAAGTAAGCTGACGCCTGTAGTATAAACCATGTGTCTTACGTGGTCGAACAGGTTGGAACCAGCCATTGCAGGAGCCAGATTGGTAGTATCTGAAAGCGGTGACATCTTGTCTCCGAAATACGCACCAGAAATGATAGCACCTGCTGCCATAGGAGCCGGAACGCCAAGTCCTGCAGCAACGCCCATAAGCGCAATACCAACTGTGCCTGCTGTAGTCCATGAGCTGCCTGTTGCCAATGATACTATGCAGCAGAGAGCACATGCAGCTACCAGGAATAAGCCCGGTGACAAAATCTTTAAGCCGTAGAAAATAAGTGTTGGAACTATACCGCCCTGTATCCAGGTTCCGATAATCATACCTATAATAGCGAGAATTATGATTGCTTGCATAGTACCTGAAATACTGCTGATTATACCCTCCTCAACATCCTTCCAGGTATAACCAAGTCTGAAAATAGCTACAGCTGCAGCTATGAGAGCACCAAGAACCAATGGGATATGAACTTCCAGGCCCCAGCCAAAGAGTTTTATACCTCCAAGCATTGTTTCAGGTAATACTGACCACATAAGAATCAGAATTGTACCTATGACCGGCACTAAAGCTTCCCAAAGGTGCGCCTCTCTTTTTTGTTTCATCTTGTTTGTCATGTGCATTACTCCTTCCCCTTTATATTAACTGCTTCTGGAAAATAAAGCAGTTAGGAACAAAAGTATACAAGTTTACTATATTATTATCTCAAAGGTTTAGAATAAAGTAAATAATTAAATTTATCAGATAATTTGGAAAAGTCTTCTTTATCATTGTGAATAAATTGTAGTATAAAGTAAATAAGTATATGATAAGAATATTTAAAGGTATAAATATAATTTTAAGTCAATTCGAAAAATTGAAAAATACATAATTATTTATATTTAGAAAATGGTTATAATATTAATATAATCCAGCAGCTGTACATCAGCATAGCAACAAAACCATTATAAGATCCTATTATCAAATATAACGCAAAATAACAAAAACCAACCATACTAAATACTAAAGATGCAATTGACTGCAAATTTATAAAATAATATTTGTATCTTTTATGAAAAAAGCAGGTAAAAATAAATATTTATAGAATATGTAATATTACCCATAGTAACAGTCTGTTGTCGAAAACAGTAAGGATTGTATACCGTTACTTAACTTGAATATTCCTATATTTTGAATATAAACAAATATGTAAGGGGGTAATTAAAATGGTTAAGTTTATTTTAGGCGGAAAGGGCTCAGGCAAGACTAAGATCATGATCAACATGGCTAACGAGGCGGGCAGAAACTCAGACGGCATAGTAGTGTACATCGACAGGGACAAAAATCATATTCACGATTTGGACAGATGTCTCAGATTCGTAGAAACAGCGGATTTTGAGATTGACAGTCTTAAGTCCTTCTATGGATTCCTATGCGGAATAATATCACAGAATTACGACGTGGAAAAAATATTTATTGATGGTCAAAAAATCATAACCGGTGCAAAGGATGAGCACCTGGAAGAGTTTATAAAGCACCTGAAAAATCTTGGTGAGAAGTTTGGAGTCAGCTTTGTCATCAGCAGCAGCAGGAATGTTGAGGATGCACCTGAGTTTTTGAGACAGTACATGTAATTAATTTGAAAATATATAGCTTCAGATATCTAAAGACCTTTCCGAAAGAAAGGTCTTTGCTTATGTATTTTGTTTAGACATATTGTCTGTTAAAATATTTATATAGTAATTTAACTCGTTGTGCTAAATGATAACAAGTGTAAAATGCTCCGGGAATAAGAAACTGTGAGCTTGCTTGGGACTGCTTCAAAACTCGCACTGAAATAAGCGCTTTACATTAATAATATATTACTGAGTTGTTTTTATATCATTGTTTAGTTAGCTTAAACAGTAGGTACGACTTCTCCTGCGTTTCATTAACGGTTTCTGAATCACTGCACAATACACTTTTACATCATTCAAGTACAATAAGCTAGTTTAAAAGTAATATAAGGCTTTCTTAAAGGAACGGTGAGGAATATGGACAATTTTGTAAACTTAGGTGCGTTCAGCAACAGAATTATAGCTTCAAAGACAATTCCTGCAAAACAGCCAGAACTGGTGGATTTCCCCTTTGAGCTTTCAGAAGAAATAAAGGATTTTCTAAGGAGCAGAGGAATTGACAGTCTATACAGTCATCAGGGAGAGATGTTTGAAAAGGCACTCAAAGGCAGTAATATTGTGATTACTACGTCTACATCAAGCGGAAAGACATTAAGCTTTTTGCTGCCTGTAGTACAAAAAATACTTGAGGACCCTGCGACAAGGGCAATTTTTCTTTATCCTACAAAGGCTCTGGCTCACGACCAATTCAGAAATCTTGTGCCTATACTTGAATATTTTGGTTCAGATAGAATACAGGCAGGTATATACGATGGTGATACACCCAACAGCGAAAGGTCAAGAATCAGGAAAAATGCCAATATTATACTTACTAATCCCGAGATGCTTAATTCATCGTTTTTACCTAACCACAGTGTATACGGCTTCAATCATATGTTTTCGAGATTGAGATTTATGATTATAGATGAGCTGCATTATTATAGGGGGGCTTTCGGCTCACATATGGCAAATATCATGAGAAGGCTTCAGCGTATTTGCAGATATTACCGCTGCACTCCTCAATTTCTTTGCAGCTCTGCGACTATAGCAAATCCGGTGGAGCTGGCACAAAACATATGTGGGGGAAGCTTTGAACATGTTGAAAAGGATGGCTCTCCAACATCAGAAAAAAACATATACTTCTGGCAGCCACCTTTAGTAAGGGACACTCAATACAGAAAAACTCCTGAGGCTGAGGCTGCAGAGCTTATACCAATGCTGGTAGAGCAGGATATCAAGTTTATCAGCTTCTGCAAAACAAGAAGAGAGGTAGAAGTAGTACTGAAGGAAGTCAGAGACAGACTGTCAAACATGGATGGCAAGCCTACTTTGGGGAGGGATTTGTCCCATCTTGTTGCCGGTTATAGGGGGGGCTATACACCGGAAGAAAGGAAGGAAATAGAACATAAGCTAGCTTCAGGGCGACTGGCAGGGGTAGTGTCTACAAATGCTTTAGAGCTGGGTATTGATATAGGCAAGCTGGATATAGTGGTTGAAGCCGGATTCCCTGGCACCAAAGCCTCCTTCTGGCAGCAGTTGGGCAGGGCAGGAAGAAGAGGGGGAAAGGCCTTTGGTATTCTCATTCTAGATATTACTCCCAATGACCAGTATATTGCCGTAAACAGTGAATGGCTTTTTGAAAGCGGAGTAGAGAATGCAGTAATTGACAAGAATAATCTTTTTATACAGCTTGCTCATACCAGAGCAGCGGCCGCCGAGCTTCCGCTTAGTCTTGATGATGCTGCAGTTTTCCCTGATTTGGGTGAAATCATACCTGTGCTAATACAGGCTCAGGAACTGAAAAATGATGCTGGAAGTTTTGCATGGACAGGTAATGAGTTTCCTGCGGGTGATTATAATTTAAGAAACATAAACAACAAAACCTATAAGGTTGTAAATAGGCAAAATGGTGTAGTTATTACTGAAATGGATGAGTATCTTGCTTTTCATGAGGTACATCCCAAGGCCATATACATACATGACAGCATGCAATACATGGTTGAAAGTCTCGATCTCACTAACAGGATAGCTTACGTATTTCCTGTGGATATGAATTACTTCACAGTACCCTTTGTGGAAACTGACGTTAATGTTTTGAGGGAGTTCAAGCTTAAGGAAATACAACGTACAGTGGCTCATTTTGGTGATGTTAAGGTAAAGGAAGCAGTTCCTGCCTACAAAATGGTCCAGTTTCACAATCATCAGAACCTTGGCTTTGAGAGAATAACCCTGCCGCTTTATCAGGAAATAGAGACAGAGGGCTTATGGTTTACGGTTGATGCTGAGGTAGACAGGGTATTTAACAGCTATACTCAGTATAATTACTATAACGGACTAAAGCACAGTCTTCTTAGTGCGGCGCAGAGGCGAACCATGTCCACAGGTGAAGACCTTGCCGGAACTGTGTTTAATACCAAGAATGAGCAGGGTGAAGTGAAAAAGACACATGTTCTACTATATGATTTATATCCCGGAGGGCTTGGCTTCTCAGAAAAGGCTTTTGACTTCGGCAAGGAAATAATAGATGATGCAGTTATACTTGTTAAAAACTGCAAGTGCGAGGATGGCTGCCCAGCCTGTGTAGGAGATTATCACCTTGATAAGAAGCTGGTGCTCTGGGGACTCAGTATGCTCCTTGAGGATGCAAAAGCCCCTGAGAAGATTAAGGAGGCAGAAAAGGCACCAGTAATCATACAGGAATATGTCTATAAGCTGAAGGAGCTGCCTTCCAACTGGTCGCAGTTTGTACTTTTTCTCAAAACCAATGGTGAGTACCTCAACAGCTTCCTTAGCACCATAGACAGAGTGGAAGTAAGCGGAAGCATGCTGAACTTCATAACAGATTTTAAGTTCTATGAAGAATGGATTATGGATACAGCCAACAAGAAAAAGCTTATGAACATACTGAAAAGGTATGTAGAAGTCCCGGCAGGCTTTGATATCAGCGTGAAAACCATTGAAAAAACTCCTGCTGATATAAAGGATAAGCTAATGAGGAGATATGATGATTTGACAAAGTAGGTGGATTTGTTGCAATACGATCATGAGGCATACAATGAAAGCTTTAAAAGGCTTAATGAATATCAAAGAGCAGCTGTGACAGATCAGAGAAGGGTGCTTCTTGTCAATGCACAGGTTGGCAGCGGAAAAACAACCGTATTGATCCATAAGCTTCTATATTTGCATTTTGTTAAAAAGCTACCTTTGCAGAGTATGGTGGTGCTGACCTTTACCAATAAAGCAGCCAGGGAGATAAAGGAGAGGATCAGGCAGCTTGACAGCAGCATAATGGATGAGGACATGAGGTTCTTTGGTACCTTTCACAGTGTAGCCAGGACTCTGCTTTCCAGTATCCTGCCCACAGAAAGGATAGGCTATAGAAAGGATTTTACAGTAGTTGATAATGATGAAATGCAGGAGATATTTGATAGAGTAATCAATGAGAATAGTCTTTCACTAAAATACAGGAATAAAATCCGAAAGCGCCTGGATAAATACCGTCAAGGCAAGCTTCTCTATGGAAACATGAAGAAGGATGATGATCTTAAGGAATTTATTGAGCTTCTAAAGCAGGAGAAAACAAAATCCAATATAATGGACTTTGATGATCTTATTGACTATACTCTGGAGCTGCTGCCTGAGCCAACCTTTTGTCCTGAATGGATAATAATAGACGAGTTTCAGGATAGTGACAGCAAGCAGCTGCAGATGATTGAGCTCTTAATGGGCGACAAAACAAAGGTTTTTGCAGTAGGAGACCCTAACCAGGTTATTTATACCTGGAGAGGGGGAAAGAGTGATATATTTAAAGAGTTTAAAGAGCGGTACAATGCTGATGAACTGTCTCTTCCAGTAAACTACAGATCAACCGCAACAATACTTAATGCTGCCAAGGTCTTCATGGACCTGGGAGGTACTCTTGAGGGGGTAAGAGAAAAAGGGAAGCCGATATCTATAAAGAAGCACCATAATACCTTTAATGAGGCATTGTATATTGCAGATAGAATAAAACAGTGCGTGGCAGATGGAGAAAAATTCAGTGACTTTGCGGTGCTGTACAGAAAGCAAAAAAACTCCGAGGTATTCAGGGAGGTTTTTGAAAAGAGGAATTTGCCTTATGAAATTGCTGTTAAGAAGAGTCTGAAGGACATTCCAGTTATGTATTGGCTGGTAAGATTGCTGAAGGGTGCAGTCAATATACAGGATAAGGACAGTATAATTTACGCACTGGCGGATTCCAGATACGGTACAGGATTGTCAGCAGCAAAGGCTAAGGAATTGCTGAACAGACTTCAAGGAAAAGGTGAACCTCAATGTGAGCTGCTTATGAAGATATACGGATTTGAGAACTGGTGCATTAAGCAGCAGGGAGATGTGACGGCAGACAGTATTTATGACTATTTCGATTTGAACTCATTGCTGGCCCCCACTTCTATAAGCTTTGGTGAGGACAAGAAAAGCGTGATGCAGCTTCTCAGCAGCATGTATGAGTTTATAGAATACAGACAAACTGATGTTTTTGAGGGAATAAGAGAGTATGTGGACAACTCTGCTCTTTACGGAAGTCAAATAATTAATGAAGGAATACATAAAGAGCAGGATTCAGTGAAGCTTATGACTCTTCATGCCTCCAAAGGACTTGAGTTCAAGCATGTTTTCATATCGGGAGCAAACCTGGGAAGCATTCCTCTTCCAAATAGGAAGGAAGAGGAAGAGAAGGAAGAACAGCGACTTTTTTTTGTTGGAATCACAAGAGCGAAAGATAGTTTGGAGATTTCATACCATGCAAAGCCTGATGACTTTGGTGTGTATAGCGTTCCCAGTCCTTTTCTCCGAATGATTCCGGGTGAACTGATTGAAAGTGAGGACTTTGGAAGCAGAGCTTCCGGCCTCAACCAATTAAGAAAGGAAATCAAGCTTAATATAGACAATAAGGCTGTGAAGCCTGAGAAGAAAGAGGCAGAAAAGAGCAGGCAGAAGGTTGTCCATGAGAAATATGGAGAGGGGTATGTGGTAAGTGAGGATGAAAATAATATTGTTGTTGACTTTTCTGTTTATGGTGAGAAAACCTTCCTGAAAATGCTGTGTACGCTTAGATTCATAAATGAATGACGATCTTGAAGGCTGGCTATAAGCGGTTTTATCTGATAAACTAATTATGTATGATTTTGACGGTTTTAGTCTTATATCAGCTGATATTTTTTGAGAGTGGGTGAATTTAATGGAAAAAGGCAGTATAAAAAGTGTTCTTACCAATAAGGATTTAATGGTGCTTTGGTTTGGACATGCAATAAGCATATTTGGAGATGCAATTACTTTTTTGGCACTGCCCTACTTGGTTTATGAAGCTACAGGCAGCAAAAATGCCCTTGCATTTACTGCACTGCTGAGAGGAGCGCCGATTATTCTTTTAGGACTGTTTGCCGGTGCTCTTGTGGATCGATGGAACAGAAAGAGAATAATGATTTCTTCGGATTTAATCAGAGCGCTTCTCACACTACCTTTGATTGTAGTGCCCAATGAGTATTTTGTGATAACCGTATATACAGTCTCTGTACTGAAATCAATTGCAGGAATCTTTTTCAACCCTGCCATCAACTCCACAATACCTGCAATAGTTAATAAGAGAGATCTCAATACAGTAAACTCTATGCTGGGCTTTACCGGCAGTACATTGGCCTTTGTAACACCTTTAATTGGAATGGCTCTTATCAAGATTGCCGGAGCAAGGGCAGTACTGCTTATAGATATGATTTCATTTATCGTGTCGGCAATTGCCGTATATTATATAAATATACCTGCCAGGGCAAACAGTGAAGTCCGAAAAATCAATGCTAGCGGTGTTTTGCTGGATGCAAGGGATGGCATAAAATACATAATAAAATCCAAGCCGCTTACGGTTATAATGATAACTACTATGATAACAATGTTCGGACAAGGCTTTATAGGACCCTTATGGATGCCTTATGTTGTTGAGGTTCTTAACAAGCCTGCTATATTCATAGGTAAGCTTGGATCAAATCAAAGTCTTGGAGCTTTGCTGGGAAATATACTGGTAATGCTGTTAGGTTTAAGAGCAGTGAAATCCTATAGGAAAATGTACTCCTTTTTTGTATTGATGACAGGGGTAACCATATTTATGCAAATAACTACAGGAAGCTTTGATGTGTTCATAATGTGGGGATTCTCTGTGGGAGTTTTCATTTCAGGCATGAACGTAGCAACGCAGACAATCATGCAGCAGGCTACCAGGAAGGATTTTATGGGAAGAATAAGCAGTGTTTTCTTTTTAATAAATCAAGGCTTTTATCTGATGTCCATATCGTTAGTTGCTGTGGTTGGAGACCTTATATCCACCAGAAACCTCCTTGTCTTTGCATGTGCTATATGGCTTATAGGCTGTGTTATAGGCTCTGTGGCGATGATGTTTGTTAAGGAAGGAAGTATGAGTATTTACGAGCATGAAGCCGCTGAAGAGGGTGCTGCGGCTGAAAAAGGTAAAGCTGCTGAAAATGTTTTGGCTGCAGAGGATTCCCACTAAGCAGCAATTTGATAGTAAGGGGTAATGTGCAATGGAAAGGATCGCAATAATAGATTTGGGTTCTAATTCGGTAAGACTGGTTATCATGGAGATAAATGACAGAGGTGCTTACAGAATAATAAACGAAGTAAAAGAGACTGTAAGGCTGTCGGAAGGCATGGGTGCAGATAATATATTGAAGCCTGATGCTATACGCAGAACGATGCAGACCCTGAGATTATTCAAAAATCTCTGCGAGGCAAGCGACATTACCGATACTATTGCCGTTGCAACAGCAGCAGTTCGAAAGGCGAGAAACCAACAGGAGTTTTTACAGCTTATACAAATGGATACAGGTATAAGCTTTGAGGTTATTTCCGGTGTGAGAGAAGCTGAGCTTGGCTTTAAAGGTGTTGTGCATACCTTGGATATAGAAGACGGCTTTGTTGTGGATATTGGGGGTGCAAGCACCGAGGTTACAAAGTTTATAGACAGGAAAATTGTTGAAGCCTTCAGCTTTCCATTTGGAGCTGTAAATCTTACTGAAATGTTTCTGGAAAAGAACAGCAATACTCAAAAGCAAATAGATGCGCTTGAAAAGTTTTTGACCAAGCAATATACAAGTATACCATGGCTTAGAAACAACATTTCAGCCATGCCCTTAATCGGGCTGGGAGGCACTATCAGAGCATTAAGCAAGATTGACAGAATGAAAAAAGGTTATAGCCTGGATGTGACACATAACTATAGAATGAACAACAGTGATATAGAAGCCATATACAACAGCATGAAATATATGAATCTTGAAGAGCGTCTGCTGCTGCCTGGCATGGCAAAGGACAGAGCAGATATAATAATTGCAGGCACTTCAGCTGTAAATATGCTTTTAAAGGTGCTTAGAGCAAGCAGATTTATAATAAGCGGAAGCGGTATCAGGGAAGGAATGTTTTATGAGCATTATCTTCACAGATTAAGCAGCAGCGGTTATACCAATATTATAAATGCAAGCATTGATAATATATTAAAGCTTTATAATGTCAATCTTTCACATGTAGAACAAGTGAAAAAAATAGCATTGACTATTTTTGACCAGCTGGGAATTGTGCATAAGCTTGGTAAGGAGCACAGGATTGTGTTAGAAAGGGCAGCTTTGCTGCATGATGTGGGAATTATAATAGATTTCTACAACAGAGATGAGCACACCTATTATATACTTACCAATTCCAGGATAAACGGTCTTGATCATAAAGAAATAATCCTCACAGCCTTGGCTGCATCGAAATTTACAGGAGAAAAGCTTAGAAGACATTATGTCAAGCATAGGGATATAATATCAAAAGAGGATTATTCTGCAGTAAGAAAGCTTATAGCCATTCTGATGATAAGTGACAAGCTTGACAGAAGCAAAGCCAGTATTATTACCTCCGTTGACTGCAGGATTAAGGCAGATAAGGTGATATTAGCCACAGAAAAGTTAATGGGTGAAGGAGAACTGGAGGTTGCAGAAGCAAATAAAATGCAAGGTATCTTTAAGAAGACATTCAGAAAGGACTTAGTCATAACATAGAGCACTTTTAAGTGTCTCTGTGTTTTTTTTACATAAATTTAATAATGAAATAAGAATTGTCAGATGATTTTGAATAAAACTTACGGTATAATATAAAATATGATTGGCTGTCCGCGGGCGTTGTCTAAAGCTCACAACCGATTGACATTACTTAAGATAAGCGGGGGTATATATGAGTACTAATAAAAATGAAGTGATTGCAGCTATTGACGTTGGATCCAACACAATAAGAATGAAAATTGCAGAAATTAAAAGCAATGGAAAAATTGCTGTATTTGAGGATTTGCGGCAGCCTATTAATCTTGGCAGAGATACCTTCTCAATGGGTATTATTGAAACCGAGACAATTCAGAAAACCTGCGAGATACTTAAGGATTATAAAAGGTTCATGAAGGAGTACAAGATAAAGACATATAAGGCTGTTTCCACCAGTGCTGTAAGGGAAGCGGAAAACAGGGATTATATACTTGATCAAATAAAGGTAAAGACAGGACTGGATATAGATGTAATCAATAATGCACAGGAAAGATTCCTGACCTATAAAGGTATAAGTGATAAAATAGATGATTACACCAGATACAGAAAAGAAGGAATGCTGATAGTTGATATAGGCTCAGGCGGAGTTGAAGCATCCCTTTATAAGAACGGATATCTTAATTTTACAGAAAATATCAAAGTAGGTTCGTTAAGGTTAAGAGAAATACTCCATGACTTGGAGAGAAAAACATTGAATTTCCCTGAAATCATGGAGGAGTTCGTTGAAAGCAAGATATATCTTTTATTACCTCGAATTAAAAGATACAATATAAAGCACTTTGTCGGCCTTGGCGGAGAGATAAAAATCATATCCATGCTGTGCAACAATAAAGCTGGTGATGTGGTAAAAATCAACAAGAGCGCCCTTGATGAGCTATATATGAAATTAAAGTCAATGACTACACAAAGTATAATGCACGGCTTTGGAATATCCCCCGAAAGAGCTGAAGTACTGCTGCCTTCAGTAATAGTTTTCAGGAAGTTTCTGGAGGCAACTGATACAGAAGTAATACTATCTCCCTTGGTATCGCTAAGAGATGGTTTGATTTCCGATATTGTTGATACAAAGTTCAAATCTAAAAGAAAAACAGAGTTTGTAGAGGATATAATAAGCTCTTCTCGTTGTCTTGCAGAAAAGTATGAATATGATGAAGCACATGCAAGACATGTGGAAAAAATAAGTCTTGAGCTTTTTGACAATACCACCAGCCTGCACGGCATGGGAGATAAGGAACGGTTTTATTTGCAGATGGCGTCAGTTCTTCATGACATAGGTAAGTTTATCAGTCATAACAATCACAGCCTTAACTCCTATAATATTATTCAGAATTCGAATATTATCGGCTTATCCGAGCGGGACTTAAAGATAATAGCTAAGGTAGTGAAGTATCATAGTGAGGATAGTCCTGGAAATCATGAAGCAAACTACAGAATGATGGATTATGCCGACAGGCTGATTGTATCGAAGCTCTGCGCAATACTGAAGCTTGCTGATTCGCTTGATATCAGTCATAAGCAGTATGTAAAAAACCTCTCTGTGGAACTGGATGAAGATTTACTTGTCAAGATATCCACAGATAAGGATATTACTCTGGAACAGTGGACCTTTGAGAACAAATCCGACTTCTTCTATGAGGTATTCGGAATAAGACCAATAATCAGAAAAAAGGTGAGAATAAACAATGGATGATAGTAAAATGTTAGAAAGTATTACGGATTACTCATTTATGTATGGGGATTCAGACAATAGCCAATATATGGGTAAAAAATATATAAACCGAGAACTGAGCTGGCTGGAGTTTAACAGCAGGGTGCTGGAGGAGGCACAGGATAAAAAGAACATGCTTTTGGAACGCACTAAGTTTTTGTCCATTGTAAGCTCTAATCTGGATGAGTTTTTCATGGTGAGGGTGGCTTCCTTAAAGGATCAGGTGCATGTAGGGCTGTCAAAGCATGACATATCAGGAATGTCGCCTTCCGAGCAGCTAAAAAGGATATCACTGAGAGCACATAATATGGTGCATGAGCAGTACAACTGTTATAACAGATCGGTGATACCGGCATTAAGCAAGGAAGGAATATCTTTCCTTAAAATAGAAGAACTGAACAAAGAACAATTGTCTTATGTTGATGGTATGTTTGAAAACACGCTTTTTCCAGTGCTGACTCCCATGGCCGTTGATAAGAGCAGACCATTTCCGCTGATTCTGAACAAAAGCTTAAATATTGCACTTCTGTTGGAAAATCAGGACTCCGAACAGGGTTTTATATTTGCGACTGTGCAGGTGCCTTCCATACTGGATAGAGTTATAAGGCTCCCGGGAGAGGAAGAGTCATACATACTGCTTGAAAATGTCATACAGTATTATATCAACAGATTATTCAGAGGACATAGCATACTTTGCACAGGAAAATACAGGATAACAAGAAATGCTGATCTGAGCATTGATGAGGAAGGTGCTGAGGATTTGCTCAGTGCAATAGAGAAATCAGTAAAAAAGAGAAAATGGGGCTCCGCCATAAGGCTTGAGGTTGATTATAAGTTTGACCAAAGGCTGCTGAGCATTCTTAAGGAGGAGCTGGAGCTCAGAAATGAGGACATATATTATATCAATGGAGATATTGATTTAACATTTCTCATGAAGTTCAATAATAAGCTTGGTGAAAAATTCAATTATCTGCGGAATGAGGTGTTGGTGCCTGTGACACCTGTTGACCTGATAGGAAGCAATGATATTTTTGAAGCAATAGCCCAAAAGGATATTCTGCTGCATCACCCCTTTGAATCCTTTGATTATGTCATTGACTTCATTAGGACAGCAGCCAGTGATCCCAATGTCCTGGCTATAAAGCAAACGCTTTACAGAGTCAGCGGCAATTCTCCGATAGTCAATGCTTTAGCAGAGGCAGCAGAAAATGGAAAGCAGGTTACTGTCCTTTTGGAGCTTAAGGCAAGGTTTGATGAGGAGAACAACATTAACTGGGCTAAACAGCTTGAGCAGTCAGGCTGCCACGTAATTTACGGACTGGTAGGTCTCAAAACTCACTGCAAGATGACGTTGGTAGTGAGAAGTGAAGAGGAGGGCATAAAGAGGTATGTACACCTGAGTACAGGCAATTATAATGATATTACCGCAAGGCTATATACAGACATAGGATTTATGACAGCCAACCCTTATATTGCCGCAGATACTTCTGCCATTTTTAATATGCTTTCAGGCTATTCACAACTGGACAGGCTTTACAAGATGGAGGTAGCCCCCATAGGCTTGCGGAAGAGATTTATTGAGCTTATTAAGCATGAGGCTAAAAATGCAAGGCAGGGCAAGGAGGCGGCAATAATTGCAAAAATGAATTCCCTTGTGGACGATGAAATAATTGATACTCTCTATGAGGCTTCGCAGGCAGGTGTGAATATACAGCTTATCGTCAGGGGTATTTGCTGCTTAAGACCGGGGGTAAAGGGGCTCAGTGAAAATATAAAGGTTACTAGCATTGTTGACAGGTTCCTTGAACACAGCCGTATTTACTATTTTCATAATAGTGGTGCGGAGCAGATATATTTGTCCAGTGCTGACTGGATGTATAGAAATATGGACAGAAGAGTTGAAGTTATCTTTCCAATAGAAGATAAGCACCTGATAGAAAGGGTCAAGGAAATACTTGATGTTATTCTGATGGATACTGTTAAGGCAAGAGTACTAAACTCTGATGGTACCTATAGTCATGTTGACAAAAGAGGTAAGAAGCATATACAGAGCCAGCTTTATTTGTATGATATGATTAAGTCACAGGTTGAAGAACTTAAAGGCCATTGATAACTCTTATTAAGGACTAGTAATTAATACAAGTATGTTACGAGGGGTGACTATATGAGCTCAATGTTTTACGGCAAGATACATGAAAATCCCATAATTGCTGCTATTACAGATATAGCAAAGGTAAAGGATGCGGTTGAATCACCCTGTGAAATAGTTTTCTTGCTGACAGGAAGCATTTTTAATATAAAGGATGCTGTCAGAGCGCTTAAAGAAAAAGGTAAAATGGTGTTTATACATCTAGACCTTTTGGAGGGTATATCCAAGGATCAGATTGCAATAGAATATATACATAAGGAAATCAATCCGGATGGAATAATCACAACAAAGAGCAATTTGGTGAAAGCTGCCCGTGATATGGGACTGTTTACGATACAAAGATTTTTTCTTGTGGATTCAATATCTGTTGAATCAGGTATTAAGACTGTTCAAAATTCCAAGCCTGATGCTGTAGAGATAATGCCGGGAATTATGCACAGGATTACTGCAAAAATATGTAGTGAGCTTAAGATTCCTGTTATAACCGGAGGATTCATAAACGGCAAGGAGGATGTCATAGCATGCTTAAACTCAGGTGCTATGGGCATTTCTACAAGCAATGAGGATATATGGTATATGTAAAAGGGGGATGAACATGACAAAGAAGTACATATTGGCGCTGGATCAGGGAACAACAAGTTCAAGAGCAATATTGTTCAACCATATGGGGGAAATAGTCAGTTCTGCACAAAAAGAGATAACGCAATTTTATCCTAAGGCAGGATGGGTAGAGCATGATGCAATGGAAATATGGGCTACTCAAAGCGGAGTTGCCAGAGAAGCTATAGAAAAAATAGGTGCAAGTCCGGAAGAGATTGCAGCAATAGGTATTACAAATCAGAGAGAAACAACTGTGGTTTGGGATAAGAACTCAGGAAAGCCTGTTTATAATGCAATTGTATGGCAGTGCAAGAGAACAGCAGGCTTATGCGATGAACTTAAGGGAAAAGGCTTAGAAAGCTATATCCATAAGAATACAGGTCTTGTAATTGATGCGTATTTTTCAGGAACCAAGGTGAAATGGATTCTCGACAATGTTGAAGGAGCCAGAAAAAAGGCGGAAGCAGGGGAGCTCCTATTCGGGAATATTGATACCTGGCTCATCTGGAATCTTACCAGAGGCAAGGTGCACGCTACGGATTATTCCAATGCATCACGCACTATGCTTTTTAATATAAAGGAGTTGAAATGGGACCAGAAAATATTGGATGAGCTTGATATTCCGATGAGCATGCTTCCGGTAGTAAGAGAATCAAGCACTATATTAGGATATACAGATGAAAAAACCTTCGGAGGAGCCAGAATACCCATATCAGGAGTTGCCGGAGACCAACAGGCTGCTTTGTTCGGTCAAGCCTGCTTCGCACCCGGTATGGCCAAAAATACCTATGGAACAGGCTGCTTTATGCTGATGAATACAGGTACTGATATGGTAGAATCTAAAAATGGTCTGCTGACAACTATAGCTTGGGGTGTAGACGATAAGGTGGAATACGCATTAGAAGGAAGCATATTTATAGGAGGGGCATCGATACAGTGGCTGAGAGATGAAATGAAGCTGATAGATGATGCTGCAGACAGTGAGTATTATGCGACTAAAGTAAAGGACACAAATGGAGTTTATGTTGTACCTGCCTTTGTAGGTCTGGGAGCACCTTACTGGGATATGTATGCCAGAGGTGCAATAGTGGGTCTTACCAGAGGTGCGAACAGATGCCATATAATAAGGGCTACCCTTGAGTCTGTGGCATATCAGTCAAGAGATGTACTGGAAGCCATGCAGGAGGACTCTAATATAAAGCTTCAAGAGCTTAAGGTAGACGGCGGAGCGGTGGCTAACAATTTCCTCATGCAATTCCAAGCTGATGTTCTGGGTGTGCCGGTAAACAGACCCAGAGTAATCGAAACAACAGCCATGGGGGCAGCCTTTTTAGCCGGAATAGCAGTAGGATTCTGGTCAGGAAAAAGGGAAATATCTGAAATATGGAAGCTTAATAGAAGATTTGAACCTGCGATAGGGCAGGAAGATAGAGAAAAGCTCTATAACGGATGGAAAAAAGCAGTAGGCAGAGCTATGCAGTGGGAAACAGAGTAAAAATTAAATGCTTTACCGCAGGCTGGCTATATGATATTATTATAATATAAGTTAATAACATGGCTGGAGTAATAGAGAGCCGCGCTAATATACCTATGGAATGATAGGTTAGATTGGTTGCGGCTTTTTTATTTTTATTTATTTAATGGAGGGATAGTATGTATGATGTAATCATTATAGGAGCAGGTATTATAGGAAGCTTTATTGCTAGAGAGCTTGCCAGATACGATATAAAAGCTGCAATACTGGAAAAGAGCAACGACGTATCAAATGGAACTACTAAAGCAAATAGTGCCATAATCCACTGTGGATATGACGCCAAGCCTGGGAGCTTGAAAGCAAAGCTCAATGTTAAGGGCAATCCTATGTTTGATAAAATATGCAAAGAGCTGGATGTTCCATTTAAGAGAATAGGTTCTCTGGTTGTAGCATCCAGCGAGGAGGAAATGAACACCTTACAGGAGCTGTATGAAAGAGGCAGAGAGAATGGACTGACAAACATATGGATAATTGATGGAGCCGAGGTTGAGAGGCTGGAGCCTAATCTCAACAAAGCAATAATAGGAGCGCTGTACGCTCCAGACTGCGGTATAGTAGGACCCTTTGAGCTTGCTGTTGCATTGGCTGAGAATGCTGTAGAAAACGGTGTCGAACTGTTTTTGGATAACGAAGTAAAGGCCATAGAGAAAAAGGATGGCTGCTTTAAAATTACATCAAACAGCAAAACATATGAAGCAAGGTGCGTAATAAACTGCGGCGGAGTAAGTGCAGATGAAATAAGCAATATGGTAACAAATACAAGCTTCAGAATAACCCCTCGAAGAGGACAATACTTTGTATTGGATAAAGGAGCAGGAAAGCTTGTTAATTCTGTTATATTCCAATGCCCTACTGCAATGGGAAAAGGAGTTCTGGTGCTTCCGACAGTTCATGGGAATCTGCTAGTAGGACCAGATTCTCAGGATGTACATTTTAAGGATAATGTTGATACAACATTAAATGAACTTGAAAATATCAAAAAGGTAGCAGAAAAAAGTATAAAGGGAATACCCTTTGACAAAAGCATTACAAATTTTACAGGCTTGCGTGCTACTCCGGATACAGGTGATTTTATTATTGAAGAAGCAGATGTAAGAGGCTTTATAAATGTGGCCGGGATTGAGTCCCCGGGTCTGTCCGCTTCACCTGCTATCGCTGAATATGTAGCAGAGCTGGTTAATGATATACTGGGTGGAATGAAATCTAACAGTTCCTTTAATCCAAACAGAAAGCCTGTAATAAGATTTAACGAGCTAGGTGAGAAGGAAAAGGCAGAGGCTATAAAGAGAGACCCCAGGTATGGAAAAATAGTATGCCGGTGTGAAAGTATAACAGAAGGTGAAATAGTGGATGCAATTCACAGAAAAGTCGGTGCTAGAACACTGGACGGAGTGAAAAGAAGAGTAAGACCGGGTATGGGAAGATGTCAGGGCGGCTTCTGCGCTCCCAGAGTAATGGAGATTTTATCCAGAGAGCTTGGAGTAGATATGCTTGATATTCTAAAGGACGACAGGGAATCAAAAATACTTACAGGAGTCACAAAGGAACAGTGAAGGGGGAAAGGCTTATGAACTATGATATAGTTGTTGTAGGCGGTGGTCCTGCAGGACTTGCAGCTGCAATTGAAGCAAAGAAAAACGGAATAGACAGCATACTGGTAATAGAAAGGGACAGAGAGCTTGGAGGAATACTACAGCAGTGCATTCATAACGGCTTTGGATTGCAGGTTTTTAAGGAGGAGCTTACAGGTCCGGAATATGCTGAAAGGTTTATTAATGAGCTTAAGGAGCTTGGTATAGAATATAAGCTGGAAAGCATGGTTATAGATATTACAGAAGATAAAAAAGTTGCGTTTATTAATTCTACTGACGGCTATGTTATAGCAGCTGCAAGGGCTGTAATACTTGCAATGGGCTGCAGGGAGCGCACAAGGGGAGCCATAGGGATAGCCGGAGCAAGGCCTGCAGGTGTTTTTACGGCAGGAACTGCTCAAAGGTTCTTGAATATGGAAGGCTATATGGTGGGAAAATCCGTAGTCATACTTGGCTCAGGAGATATTGGTCTCATTATGGCCAGAAGGATGACACTGGAGGGAGCCAATGTAAAGGTAGTGCTGGAAAGAATGCCTCACCCGGGAGGACT
Organism: Bacillota bacterium; assembly: GCA_049322695.1. GTDB lineage: Bacteria > Bacillota > Clostridia > Lutisporales > Lutisporaceae > CALGKJ01. The sequence goes on from JBMORW010000015.1 coordinate 48,947, forward strand.
TACCAGAAACATAGTGCAATGTCTTAATGACTATGATATTCCATTAAGACTTTCACATACAATTACAAGTATTAAAGGTAAAGGCAGAATAGAAGGTGTGACAATTACAGCTGTAGATGAGTATGGAAAAATCATTGCAGGAAGTGAGGAATATGTAGAGTGTGACACACTTATACTGTCAGTAGGCTTGATACCTGAGAACGAGCTCACAGAAAAAGCAGGTATAAAGATGGATCCAGCTACAAAAGGATCTATGGTCAATGAATCCATGGAAACAAGTATTGAAGGTGTATTTGCATGTGGCAATGTTGTTCATGTCCATGACATTGTTGATTTTGTTACCGAAGAAAGCAGAATTGCCGGAAGGAATGCTGCAAAATATATCAAAGGAGAATTGCTGCATACCGAGAAAAGTATAAAAACCATACCCGGAAAAGGCATAGGGTATATTGTACCTCAAGCTATAAGGGTTGAAAATGTGACAGATGAAGTAAATTTGTTTATGAGGGTAAGAAATGTATATAAAAATGCAAAGCTTGTTGTTAAAGCAAACGGAAGCATAATAAAGGAGATAAAGCGAAACCATATGATACCGAGTGAGATGGAGAGAGTAAAGCTCACAGGTGCCTTGCTAGAGGAAATGACTGCAGCTGAGCTGACCGTAGAAGTATTGGAGGTATAGAGCATGGAAAAACAAGTTATATGCATAGTATGTCCTATGGGATGCCATGTTGATATTTCTGAGGATGGAAATGCTTCAGAGGGTTATTATACAACAGGCAACAAATGCATCAAAGGTAAGGAATATGCCATCAATGAACTTAAGAATCCTACTAGAATATTGACCTCAACAGTCAGGATTGATTCTGAAAAGCTGAAAAGATTACCCGTCAAGACAAAGTCACCAATACCAAAGGATAAGCTGTTTGAGTGCATGAAGGAAATAAACAGGGTAAGAGTTAAGGCTCCTGTCAGAATGGGAGATGTAATAATAGAAAACCTGCTGGGTACAGGGGTGGATTTGGTAGCTTCAAGAAGTCTGGAATAAAATATTGTTGTTATCAGCAATACAAATATGGTAAAATATGCTTACTGTTCATAAACAGAATTCCAGACAGGGGGTAGCGGCATGCAGGAAAACATATTTCAAAACGATAAAAGCATTAATATTAAAGAAACATTAACTAAGGGATGGAGCTTATATAAGAATAATTTCAAGCTGTTTATAAGCATAAACCTGATACTGTATCTGGTAACCTTTTTATTCACTATGCCGTCTTTTTTAACTGCGTTTTCGCCAAATCCGGTTTTCGCAATTATTTACGGAGTATCAGCACTTGTACTTTTCATTCCTTTAATGTATTTTACTATCAGATTTACTGTTGCACTCTATGTGGCGATACATGCAAGATATAAAAATGAGCATATAAGTTTCGGGATGGCATATACCCAGGCAAAAGGCAGATTGCTTAATTACTTTATTGCGACTATTGTTATAGGTCTTATAAATCTTATTCCAAGCATGGCATTGTTTTATGGGATGACATATGTTGAGAATATATTTACGAAACTCATAATATATGCCGTTGCAGTGGTACCTATGATATATATTACGGTAATATTAGGATTTGGACCTATCATAAGAATATTCAACCCTGAAATAGACAGGTATTTAATAAAGAGCAAGGAATTGGTTAAGGGGAACTTCTGGAAAGTACTTATAATCGTGTTCTGCAGCAGTATAGTTTTTATGATTCCAAAGTATTTATTTGACTACGTAGTGAAAGAATTTTTTGCTATGCCCTTGATTACTCAGCAAATAATAGACCAGGTTTATATGCTTTTGATGGTTATTATTTCACCCTTTGGAACATCGACATATATAAGCATGTTTATGCAGCTTATGGGAGAGGACAGAGCAGATGAAAGTGAAGCTGAAGAAGTACAGGAACAGCTTTAAGTCCCATGCCTTTCAGACAACATAGTATTCATTCAAGTCTTCTGTATTGCGCAGAAGACTTTTTACATTTAAGGTGTTTATTGAAAGACGTGCATTGTGATATAATTATTAGGTCGTTGATAATATTTCATAGGAGTTTATGGATGTTTGGATATATTCTTCCGGATAAACCGGAAATGAAAATCAAAGAATTTGAGCTGTTTAGAGCATATTACTGTGGAGTATGCAAGTCAATGGGAAGAAATTTCGGGCTGCTGTCCAGATTTGCGCTGAACTATGATTCTGTTTTTCTCGGTTTGTTTCTTTCTTCGGTCAATGATGTTACACCAAGCCTGAAAAAAGAAGCATGCTTTGCTAATCCCCTTAAACGTAAGCTTATTGTAAAAAACAATAAATATATAGATTATGCAGCAGACATTAATGTGCTTTTAACGTATTATAAGATGATAGATAATTGGAGAGATGAAAAGAGCGCCGTTGCTCTGACAGGCAGTAAATTAATTACTGCAGGCTATAGGAAGTCAAAAACGAAAAACCCGTATATTGCAGAAATAATTGAGAAATCTATAGCTGAGCTGTCCAGACTGGAGGATGCGAGTTGTACTTCCATGGATAAAGCTGCTGAGCCTTTTGCAAATATGATGAGAGAAGTACTGGCTTCCGGCTATGAAGGGGACAGGAAAGCAGTTAAAGATGCATTACGCTGGACAGGATACAATCTGGGAAAATGGGTATATATTATTGATGCTTATGACGATATTGAAAAAGATATAAAAAACAGCAGCTATAATCCCCTGCTGCACCAGTACGGATATACTGCAGGACAGGACATCGGCGAGTTCAAGAACATGATAAAGCCTGATGTCAGCTTCAATATATTGCAAACGCTCAGTCAGACAGCAAGTTCCATAGAGCTGCTTGAGCTTAAGAATAAAGGAATAATTGAAAACATAGTCTATCTCGGCATGTATAAAAAAACAGAACAGCTGCTAAATAACTTTACATGTGACAGCTGCGGCAATGTTGAAAACCACACTATTGAAGGAGTGAAGAACTATGAGAAATCCATATGAGGTACTTGGTGTTAGGGAAGGTGCAAATGCAGAAGAAATAAAGGCAGCATACAAGGAACTGGTGAAAAAATACCATCCAGACCAGTACATGAACAATCCGCTGTCGGATTTAGCTCAAGAAAAGCTGAAGGAAATAAATGAGGCTTACGATTATCTGATGAAGAAGGCAGGGCAATCCTCATACAGAAACGAGGGCGGCCATAATAATAACGGGAGCAGCGCCAGCAGTGAATATACACAGGCCAGAGGGTATATAAACAGAGGGAACATTGCTGCAGCTGAAGATATATTGCAGAGAGTAAGTGTAAGGGATGCAGAATGGTACTATCTATCCGGTTTGATATTTGTCAGGAAGGGCTGGTATAATGAAGCCTTCAACAGCTTGCAGACAGCTGTGAATATGGCACCGGGAAACTATGAATACAGAGATGCCCTGAACAGGCTGAGCAATTCCAACAGACATTATCAATCAACAGTGTTTAACAGAAGAGGATATAGAAATGACCCTGATATGTGTCAGATTTGCCAATGCCTGATTTGCACCGATTGCTGCTGTGAGTGTGCAGGCGGAGACTTCATAGATTGCTGTTAAGCCGGTGGCGATATGAATAAGAAGATTGCATATGGAGGAATACTGACCTCCTTAACCTTGTTGATAATCTACTTTGCTGGTATTGCACCTTCGGGAAAGCTGGCTTTATATGCCATAAGCTCACTGCCTGCTGCATTTATGGTTATAGAATTCGGCGCTGCTTCTGCAGCAGCCATGTTTGCTGCCGGAGGAATCCTTTCACTACTGCTGTTGGGCAATATACCGGCTACGATTCCGTATCTGATATTTTTCGGATACTACAGCATAGTAAAATATTATATTGAAAAAGTAACAAATGCATCGCTTGAGATAGTGCTTAAGCTTTTATTTTTCAACACAGTGCTTGCTGCGTCATATTTCTTATATACAGAAGTGTTTTTGCTTGAAATAAACACTGAATTTACGGTCAGAGGCTGGATTCTGGCAGCAGCATTAATTGTTCTTCAGTTTGTATATTTGTTATACGATTACGTTTTCTCAAGAATCATTGAATATTATTACAATAGAATAAGAATTATCAGACAAAAATAGCAAATGACCTGCTGTGAAGCAGGTCATTTGCTATTCATCAAACATTATATCTGTAAGCTTTTCGATGCTATTTCCTCTGACAAGAGGAGTCTCAAAGTTGTTTGCCAGTATAATTATTACAGAATCCTCTTCGATAAACCGGATCATAACAGCGCGAAAGCCGGCTTCTACACCTTCACATACAACAGCTTTGTATCCATTGAACTCATTTAGTGCTGCCCCATATCCATAACTCCTGAAGGGAAGCATTTCAGCTTCATCAAAGCAGACCCAATCATTATTGCTGCTGCGGTCATATTTTATATAAGGCGTATGCATTGCATCGATGGATGCTTTTTTCAGAAGCTTTTCTGTATAAAGTGCCCTGTCAAGCCTATAAAGATCCTCAACTGTGGAGAATATAGAGTTTGCTGCATGGTGATTGTAATAAGCCTGAGGTACAAAATCATGAAACTTGCCTTCCTGCAGATGACCTCTGGCAATAGTTAATTTATCCGATCTGAACATGAATACTTCAGTGCTTGACATATTTAAGGACTTGAAAATGCATTTATCCATATAGTCTCTATAACACATACCCGATACTTTTTCAATGATGCATCCAAGCAGATAGTAATTGATGAAGGTATAATTAAAGTTCTCTCCCGGCTCAAATAATAGCTTATCTACAGTATTGAGCTTAATAAGCCCTTCAACAGTTTTACTGTAGCCGTTCTTCGCTGATATTCCTGATATTGCATCCGGAAGACCGGAGACATGGTTAAGCAGCTGATGTATTGTAAACTTGTCAGAGTTGGGATAGTCAGGTAAGTACTTTGATACCTTATCATTTAAGTCAAGCTTTCCATTCTCCTGCAGCTGCATTATAGCTGCAGCCGTAAGGTACATTGTTATCATGGATATCTGATAGACAGTCTTTGGGGAGTTAAGCTCCGGCAAGGCATTATGAACCCTTCCATAGCCCTTGCTCAAAAGCACCCTTCCATCCTTTGCCATAAGTATTGCACCTGAAAACGGATAAAACTCAGGCTGTGCTTTTATAAGCTCATCCACCTTTTTTTCAATATCAGGATCATTGGATTCTAGAGAAGCTGCAATAGCTTTTTCATCATAAGCAGCTGCAGAGCTATTGTTTGTACATGCTGAAGAGTTAAAAAAAAGCAAAAAAAGCAGTAGAAAACATATTACATATCTTGTTTTGTTTACTCTTATAAGCTTCAATGCTTTCAAAAGTATCACTTCCCTTTCTCTCTATGATAAAGTATAAAACCATAGAGAAAACATCAGTATTGTAACAAGAATGTAAACAAATGGATGTAATATCCATTTCTTAATCACTGCTGTCTTTTCACATTTTTTTGAGTTATAATAGTATTGTAGAAAATTACTATTCAGTCAACGGGAGGTACAGATGGCAAGAGATGTACTGAAAACTATAATTACTATACTGCTGGCACTGGCATTGGCTTTGGCAGTAATATTGGGTATAGTGTTTTTAAAAGAGAGCGGCAGCAATACCGACAGCAATGAGCAAAATATACAAGAAGAGCAGACTGCACTGCCAAATACTGGCGCGGCTCAAACTACACCAACACCCGTTCCTGAGATAGAAAGATTTCTTTCCGGTCATGACAAGGATAATGACGGCATAGATGATTTTGATGACATCATTTTGGGTGCTCGTAAGGATGCAGAAAATAAGCCTTCTTACAGAAGTGCTTACTATAAGGGCGGATATCCTCCTGATGATGAGGGAGTATGTACGGACGTCATATGGAGAAGCTTCAAAGAAGCAGGCTATAACCTCAAGGATATGGTTGATAAGGATATAAAAGCAAACAAAGAGGATTATCCAAGGGTAATGGAGGGTGGGAAGCCTGATCCCAATATAGATTTTAGAAGGGTTCCCAATCTGGCAGTGTTTTTCGGCAAATATTCAAAATCCCTTACTATCGATATCAAGCCGGGTGATATTGAAAATTTAAAAGAGTGGCAGGGCGGAGATATTGTTGTTTTCGGCGGAAGCATCAAGCATATAGCTGTTATATCGGATAAAAGAAGACCGGACGGAGTTCCTCTTATAATACATAACGGAGGACCCTATACCCAAGAGGAGGATGCATTGCTTTTATGGAATGAAATATCAGAGATTACACACCATTTCAGATGGATTACCGAATAAAATGGAGGGATACAATGGAAAAATATAAGAAAATTCAAGACATGGCGGAAGATTACTTTAACAGCGGCTATAATTGCTGTGAGTCAGTCGTGCTGGCAGCCTGCAGCTATCTGGGAATAGACTGTGAAACCCCGTTAAGGATAGCTACTCCCTTTGGCAGCGGTATGAGCAGAAACGGCGTAAACTGTGGTGCTCTTTCCGCTGCATTTATTATGTCCGGAGCAAAGAACGGGAGAAAAGAGAACACGGATGAAAGAGATCCGTCATATCTTCCTGCAGACAGGATATATAACATGTTCAAGGAAAGATTTGGGACAACGCAGTGCTTTGATATTACAAAGGTAAATCTCAGAGACCCTGATGATGTAGCAAAAAACAAGGAAAGAATGCATGGTGAAATATGCGGGCCAATTGTAAGACAGGTAACTGAATGGATAATTGAAGAGCTTGAGAAATAAGGTGACTACAAAGGAGTATCATCTGCTTTTGCTGATGATACTCCTTTGTACTTAAATTTTATTGTTGCAGCCTAATACGTGTACAAGCTTGTGCTTAACTATTTCTTTTATTGCAAGTCTTGCAGGACTCAGATATTGTCTTGGGTCAAAGTGTGATGGGTTTTCCGCCAGATACTTCCTTATAGAAGCAGTCATTGCAAGCCTCAGGTCAGAGTCTATGTTTATTTTGCATACCGCCATAGAAGCAGCCTTTCTGAGCATATCCTCCGGAACGCCTTTAGCTCCTGGCATTTCGCCTCCGAACTTGTTTATCATTTCAACATATTCAGGTATTACAGAAGATGCACCATGAAGTACTATTGGGAAACCAGGCAGCTTTTTTTGAATTTCTTCAAGAATATCAAACCTCAGCTTAGCTTCACCCTTGAACTTGTATGCGCCGTGACTTGTGCCTATAGCTATTGCCAGTGAATCAACGCCGGTTTTCTCTACAAACTCAATAACCTGACTGGGATCTGTATATGCAGCATCCTTTTCGGATACATTTACAGCATCTTCTATTCCTGCAAGTCTGCCCAGTTCAGCTTCTACGACTACTCCTCTTTCATGAGCATACTCAACAACCTGCCTGGTTATTTCTACATTTTCCTCAAAGGAATGATGTGAAGCATCTATCATAACAGAGGTAAATCCTCCATCTATGCAGGACTTGCATATTTCAAAGCTGTCACCATGATCAAGGTGAAGGGCAATTGGAAGTCCGCTGTCTTCTACTGCTGCTTCAACCAGCTTCATCAGATAAATATGCTTTGCATATTTTCTTGCTCCTGCAGATACCTGTAATATCAATGGTGCACTTTCTTCCTTGGCAGCATCAACAATACCCTGGATAATTTCCATATTGTTTACATTGAATGCTCCAATAGCATAATTTCCTTCATAAGCCTTCTTAAACATCTCTTTTGTTGTAACTAGTGGCATAATGTTTCCTCCTTTTCATAACTTTTAAATGGGAAATAACATCTATATTATTTTACCAAAATGAACATTAATACAACCTTAAAGCAGTTCAACAACCTTAAGATCAGGTCTGTAGCTTAAATCTATTATATCGGAGTCCTTAAGCCTAATTATAGGTCTGGATATTCTGTTCTGGTTGATGTAAACTATTTCACCCTTATCACCATTGCTGAGCTTTACAAAGTTGCCTATGTAGTAGCTCGATATTCTTTTTAGAAAGGTCATTAAAATGCCTGCATCACATTTTGTAAGGTACTCACTTTCATATAGCTCCAATACATCAAAGGGCGGCTGTCTTTTTTTATACACACGGTTAGAGGTCATAGCGTCAAAGACATCAACAACCGATATTATCTTGGCATTATAATGTATCTTTGAAGAGGTGGCACCGAAAGGATAGCCTGAGCCGTCTTCTCTTTCATGATGCATCAGTACTGCCATTGCTATGTCCTTGCTGACCCCTTGTGTTTTTTCCAGTATATTGTATCCCAGTATCGGGTGCTTCTTCATCTCTTCATACTCTTCGGGAGTGAGCAAACCAGGCTTATTTAAAATAGCGGGTGAAATTTTTGTTTTTCCTATATCATGCAGCAGACCTGCCTGGGCAAGCAGTTTAATCTGAGAGCTGTGCAGGTTCAACCACTTGCCGAGAAGTGTACTTAATAATGAAACATTAAGACCATGACAAAAAGTGTACTCATCAACTGCCCTTATTTTAGACAGGCTGCTGACCACATCATTAATAGAATTAAAATTACTGGAAAGGCTGGTTACAACCTCCTGAACCCTGGATAACTCAATATTCTTTCCGCAGCTGATATTCCACACGATATCCTTGAAATCGGATAAGCTATTATTATAAAGTGCCTCATTTACTGCAACTTTATTTTCTTCAATGGCATATTCGCGGAAAACCTTCACATATTCAATATCCATTCTTTTCAGCTTGTTAATAGCATATTCGTCAAGTTTGGAGTTTTTATACAGTATAACTGCACCATACTCGTTCATGATATCATTTGCTATAACCATGCCTGGTTCACAGCTTTGTACATTGACAATTCGAACTTCTGACATTTGATCACCTTTATTCTTCATAATGGGATAATGTTCATTCTCAAATAGTGTAATGAATTGCATAAAACCTGTTGCATCAAACCTGTTCAAATTATATATAAATACACTAGCCGGGATTATGTAAACATACAATGCATTTTATATATATCGCATAATATTATATCAAAATAAGCTGCTTATATAAAGCAAAAAATTTGATTATTGTCAACTATTGTAATAATAGATTCCTTGTGCTAGAATTGGTATTGAACTTAATTAATGGTTTAGGTGGATTTATATGCTTCGGCATTTGATCCTTAATAGGGAAATGGGTGCAAATCCCATGCGGTCCCGCCACTGTAACGGGGAGCATTCTACATTGTTCCACTGAGTTGATACCGGGTTAAGCGCAAGTTAACTAATATCCGGTTCAAGACTTGGGAAGGAGTAGTAGTGCTATGAACCATAGCCAGGAGACCTGCCTAGATCTGTTTTACTTACCTACGAGCGATGGGGAGGTGTATTAGTTACTGAAGCTATATTACTTTTCCTTCTCTTAAGAGAAGGATTTTTTATTTGAACGTGCCGGGATTTACTTCACAGAAAAGGCATATGTGTGAAATTGAATATTCACCACATTTATACTTTGAACATTTAAATAATATTGGAGGATGTTGTATGAAAAAAATTATAGTTATTATATTAGCTCTGGTGATGGCATTCAGCTTAAATGCATGTGCTGCCAAAACCGAAACTCAACCAGCCGCAGAGCAGCAGGTTCAAGCTACTCCGGAGCCGACACCGGTAAAAATCGAGATAACAGATATGAAGGGCAGGACTATTACTTTGGAAAAGCTCCCTGAGAGAATAGTCTCACTTTCTCCTTCAAACACTGAAATACTGTTTGCTTTGGGTGCCGGAAGCAAGGTGGTAGGAGTTACAAACTACTGTACATATCCAGAAGAAGCAGCCAAACTAGAAAAGATAGGTGATTTTGAAGGTGCCAATCTTGAACTTATTAAGAAGGCACAGCCTGATATTGTCTTCGCAGGAGGTTATATTCAGGAGGATTTGGTAAAAAGCCTGGAAGATCTGAATATTACCGTATTATCTTCAGAAGCGCTTGATATTAAGGGAATTTATGACTCAATAAGAATGATTGCCAAGGCTACCGGTACTGATGCGAAGGCTGAGGAAATCATTGCAGATATGCAGTCTAGAATTAAAGCAATAGAGGATAAGACCAAGAATAAGGAAAAGCCAAAAGTATTTTATGTAGTGTGGACAGATCCCCTGACGACTGCAGGAGCAGATACTTTTATAAATGATATTATTAAGGCCGCAGGCGGTATTAACACTGCCGAAAAGGTAAGCAACTGGGCTAAATACAGTCCTGAGGAACTTTTGAAGGATAACCCTGAGATGCTTATTGCTTCCAATTTCTGTACACCTGATGGAGTAAGCAAAGAGTACTTCAAAAATTCGCCTATATTCAATAAACTTGAATGTGTGAAGAATGACAAGATATATATGATCAGCAGTGATGATATTTTTTCCAGATCCGGTCCGAGAATTGTTCAAGCGATTGAAGAATTGGCAAAGCTCTTTCATGGAATATAGAGTTGGAGAGGTGTAGAATTACACCTCTTTATCCATATACATAACGAAAGGTACTGATATTATGGACTTCCATATTAATATTAAAAAACTGAGCTTTAGTTATGGCAGCAGTAATATTCTTGATGATATTTCACTTGGCATCAATAAAGGAAGCTTTACTTCCATAATTGGGCCAAACGGGTCCGGAAAGAGCACCTTGCTTAAGCTTATTACCTCTGTTCTTAAGGCACAAGCCGGAACTATAGAACTGGATGGAAGAAGCATATCAAAAATGAGGAAAAAGGAGATAGCAGGAAAGCTGTCGGTAGTACCTCAGAATACGGCACTTGAGTTTGATTTCAAGGTAGTTGATGTTGTCCTGATGGGAAGATATCCCTTCATAAGCAGGTTTAAGGGCGAGACCTTAGAGGATTATGAAATAGCTGAGAGATACATGACTTATACAAATACCATACAGCTTTCTGACAGGAGTTTCATGGAGCTTAGCGGAGGAGAGAAGCAGAGGGTCATACTTGCACAGGCGCTGACCCAAGAGCCGGAGGTGCTGATATTGGATGAGCCGATATCACATCTTGATTTGCAGCACCAGGTAGAGCTTCTTAACCTAATCAGAAAGATGTGTGTTGACAAAGGTTTGACTGTTATAGCAGTACTTCATGACCTGAATATGGCTTCTGCTTACAGTGACTATATTGTAATGCTTAAGGACAGAAAGGTGAAGTACAGCGGTACACCCGTTGAAGTGCTTAACAGTGCGGCTATAAAGGAAGTGTTCAACACAGATGTTTATGTAGCATTAAGCGGCTTAGGCAAAAAACCCTACATTTACACCTTAACCAAGCCACATATAGAAAGCAGAAACAAAAGGATTCATGTGATATGCGGCGGGGGAAGCGGTTCTGAGCTTATAAAAGAACTGTACTTGTCCGGCTATGAGCTGAGCAGCGGCGTATTGGCCATTGGAGATCAGGATTGGAAAATATCAAAGGAATGTGAAATGGATGTAGCAGAAGAAATACCTTTCGTACCCATAAATGAAGAGGCTTATATAAGCAACATTGAGCTGATGCGAAAGGCAGACTATATCATACTTACTGACCTGTATTTTGGGAAGGCAAATATTAGAAACCTTGAAGTGCTTTTGGAAGAAGAAGTTAAAAGCAAGAAGCTTTACATAATAGGTGACGCTACCTTTGCTGAAAGGGACTATACTGAGGGTCAGGCTGAGGAAATGTATAAAAAGATAAGATTGAATCCGCGGGCAGTGCTTTTGGAAAGGGAGCAGCTGCTTGATGAATTGGAAAGGCAGGCAGAATATGAAAAAAATATATAAAGGAGCTGCTCTTTCATTCATACTAGCTTTTCTTCTTCTGGTTTCCCTTTTAATTGCAGTAGGAATCGGAGCTGTAAGCATTCCTGTAGGTGATATATTTGATATATTGTTCAGAGGCATCCAGTCACCTGACAGTACTATTCTACTGGATATCAGAATGCCAAGGGTGCTGCTTGCCGGTCTTATTGGAGCAGGATTGGCTGCAGTCGGAACAGTTATGCAGGGTATTTTTAAGAATCCACTTGTTGATTCTTATACATTGGGAATGTCTGCCGGAGCAGCTCTGGGGGCTGTCATATCCATAGTCGGAGGAATAGGAGCAGGCGTATTTGGGCTGGCTGCCACAGGAGTTTTTGCCTTTATCGGTTCAATATCAACATTATTGTTTGTATATGGCTTGGCATATAAGGGCAACAGAAGCTCATCCAATACTTTGCTGCTTGCAGGTGTAGCTGTCAGCTACTTTCTGGCTTCACTCATATCATTTATGATGATGCTCAACCATAATAAAATACAGCATATAGTTTTTTGGACAATGGGAAGCATTGGAACTGCCACCTGGAGCAAGGTGGTATTTGGTGCAGTTACCATAATGCCGGGCATAATTTTACTTCTATTTTTTTCCAGAGAGCTGAATATAATGACAATGGGAGAAGAAGCCGCACAGCATTTGGGAGTTCATACGGCCAGAGTCAAGGCGATGATGCTCGTCATAGGCTCCATAATAGTTGGCGGTGTGGTTTCCACCGGTGGAACCATAGGCTTTGTAGGACTCATTGCACCGCACATAGTCAGGTTTATAGCCGGCTCAGACAATAGAAGGGTAATACCTAATGCAGCATTGCTGGGTGCAATACTTGTCATAATATCCGATACTATTGGAAGGACAATTATCCAGCCTGCGGAAATACCTGTCGGGGTAATGACTTCTATAATGGGTGGACCGTTCTTCATATACCTTTTGAGAAAACAGAAAAGCAGGAGTATGTAACTGTGAAGCAGATTTGCATAATTTTGACATATTATAGATACTGATGTATAATATATTAATCGTGCTTTAGATAGCACAAATCTGATGGGGAAAGGAAATGTCATCATGTTTTTAAGAGTAAAGTTATAGTGGTACCCCTCTTTACTTGATATTCCATCGGTAAATACCGGAAAAGCTAATGGATAATTAAAGATGCAGCCTGACAAACATAATAGAATGTTGGGTAAAGAAAGGGAGTATTTGAATGTATAATGAGAAAAACCAACTAAAAATGAATTTAACTAGGATTAGGGATAATAACTATGATTTAGCTGCAGGTGAAAATGTTTCAGATTATTTGAAGGTAATGCTCAAATATATTGGAGATACTGATTTTGAACTGCGAGACAGATTAATATACCTGACACTTATGCATTGGATAGAGGATAAAGGTTATTTCAATAGTGAAGAGCTCTGTTCTTTGCTGAATACTATACTGAGTGAAGATTTCATGTTTTTCAATATAGGCAGTGAAGGTGATGACTCTGTATTTAAGAGAAGTTTTTCAGTATTGCTGATAAACCCCATAGTTTGTGTTCATTTAAATGAAGCTTTCCTTGCAGAAAGCTTAGTACTGAAGACAAAAGACTGTTTAATAAGATATTTGCATGAAGAGAAGGATTTGCGCGGGTATGATAATGTAAAAGGATGGGCTCATGCCATTGCACATGCAGCAGATGGTTTGAATGTTTTGCTTGTATGCGATGGTATAACCGAAGATCACTGCAAGGAAGTATTAAAGGCTATAGAGAGCAAGGTTTTTGAAGGGAAATCCCTTTTAGGAGCTGAGGAAGACGAACGGCTGGTAAATGTTATATACTATAGCATCATGGAGAATGGATTGCTGAGCAGCAGTTATATTTGCAGCTGGTTGGAAAGGCTAAGCAAAGTAATTGATATTGAAGACAGAATAACCAGGTATATAGCAAGAGTGAATGCAAAGAATATAGCACGCAGTCTGTATTACAGAATGAAACACGTAAAAGATTATGCAGATGTCTCAAATACTGTATTTAAGCTAGAAAAAAAACTGAACATATATATTGACTGATATAGCAGAAAGGACGCCAAAATTGGCGTCCTTTAATGCTTATATCTTATACTTGCCTAACTCAGTCTTGAAGGTGGCTGACAGCTTATCCAGCTCCTCAATGTATGAAGTAAGCTCTTTGATTTTATTCGAATATTCAATGACATTTGCGCTCATTTCTTCAGAGGAAGCCGAGTTTTCCTGTGCTATGGCTGCAAGTGAGTGAACGTTTTCGAATACCGTTGAAAGCTGGCGTGTCTGCTCGGACATTTGTCCTACCAGCTTTACAATGCTTTCTGCAACAACAGCAATTTGCTCCGTGGAGGCAGTATTTTCAACAGCTACTTTTTCAAGTGTCCTGTTGCTCTCTTCAAGCTGTTTGAACTGAGCATTAACCTGGGCAACCAGTTTGTTTACCTCATCTACGAACATCTGAAGGTTTTCATTTATAGTCTTTACCGAGCTTTTTGAATCCTCTGCCAAACCTCTTATTTCACTTGCTACTACTGCGAAGCCTCTTCCAAGCTCACCTGCTCTGGCTGACTCTATTGCAGCGTTCAGTGATAGAAGGTTTGTCTGATCAGCAATATTTTCAACTGTAGTTACAATGTTCATAATATCAGATACTCGCCTTGAGAGCTCTTCTCCCTGAGTATTCACATGTGAGAAATTATCCTTCACATTCAGCAGCATTTTGGCAACCTTTTGAGTATCATCAGCAGAAAGCTTAATATTATTAACTGCAGTTTCAAGCTGTCTGCTGCTCTTTAACTCCTCTTCAGCGATTTTGTTCAGAGTATTCATATTGGACTCTATTATATACACTGATTTTTCCGTTTCCTCAGCCTGGTGAACTGCACCGTTTGCCACATCCTGTACTATATTGGAAATGCCGTCTGATACTGATTTCATGTTGGCTGCTATCTCGGAGAAGGCTTTGGTAAAGCTGTTCATATCATCATTTCCACCTTTGAGAAATAGGAAATCCTTTTGAATCTTTTCTTTTATTCTGTTCAGATCCTTGGATAAATCTTCGATTTCATCACCGGTCTTTAAACGGGTAATGGTCGAAAAATCATAATCATCAAGCTTCATCAGCTCTTCTCTGAAGGATTTGATTGGAGCAAGGGATACTGCCGCGACAGCTGCCGAGAATACCAAGGCAGTAAGTGAAGCTGCGCCTGAAACTATCAAATCCCTGGATGTCAGATAGCTAACCGCAAATACAGGCAGTGTAGTATAAAAAGCTATTTTGATACTTGTCCTTTTCATTAGGCCAAGAGAAAGCAGTCTGCTGAACTTGAACTTTCTTTCACTTCCCACGCCCTTTTCAAACTTAATGCTCACTCTCATAAACTGTGATCCGTCATCGGTCCCACGTTCGAGCTCTTTTATTTCAAGCTTTTCATTAAAGTATTCACCACATCCGTCCAGAAGCCCAAGAAAGTAATCAAACATTGCCCTTTTTGAAATATACTTTATTTCTATTTCCTTTTCATTTTTATCGATTGCTATAAGCCTTGGAGGACGAGCACCCTTTATCATTTTCGTCAACTGTGCATGAACATCATCCATCATCAATAAAAATGATTTGGTATTGCTTCTTTCAAAATATGACGGAAACCACTTGGAGAAGGAGTCTATATTATTTTTTCCTACCTTTCTCCATATATCTGAAACAGTGTTATTGGTAAGCTTGCTGATTTCTTCAACCAGGCTTTTTGGCTCATTATCGCTTATCTCTTCTAAAGGGGATATTATTCTGTTTTCTGTCCAGCCGATTTTGTTCAGGGCTTTTTTTACTATGTCATCACCATATATCAGCCTTAAGCTTTTAATCCAGGTAGATACGACCGTGCCTTTCATTATAACCCTCCTCTATGACTACTTGTCCTAAATACCATTATATCCTATGAAACATAATAGTACAATATTTACCAGCATAAAAATAATAATTATGCTCCGTAAATAATGTTTATCAAGTAGAAATAATATAGCATTTTACAATTTTAAAGTATTCTGATAATATAAATTGGGATAATTTATAACAGGTTATAGAGTCGTAAGTCTTGAACTGACCTGGTGATTGGAGAGATAATTATGCGCACAATCGAAGAAATAGTTATAAATAAAGTGGCTTTATGTGTCCTGGACAGGGAAAACAACACAGTATTATTACCTGATTCTGAATTGGAGCTTACGGAGGAAAGCTATGAGTATTTTGAAAGGCATATTCTGAAAAGTCTAAAGGATGAAGAAGCACGCACGGTGGTATTTGAACAGAATGAAAATATTGTTAGAAGCTTATGCAAGGAAATTTTTCAGGATGACGGAAGCTTCATGGAAAATAGCAGGAAGCTTGCGCATTATCTGTATAAGTGTATGCAAAATGAGGATAAGGAACCATCTGCCGATGCAGTTATATGTATGTTTGAAAGCCAGCAGGGAAGACACCTTGGGATACTTAAGCTGAATTTTTCAAATAACTATAGCCATTTCATAAAGCAGAATGACAGTAAGGTCAGTATAACTGTAGGCATAAACAAAACAGGTCTGCCCGGAATAAGTCAGAAGGCCGCTAAGGCACTGTTTGTCAAGGATACAAAGACTGAAGAGCTTGAGGTTCTTATTGTAGACAGGCAGAGGGATGGATTTTTCACAAGTTCCTTTGCAAAATGTACTGCGAATCGTGATAGAAGAGAGAATACCAAGCTGTTTCATAAGGCTTCCGAAAATTTTGCCAGAAAAGCCTTCAAGGATAATGCTCAGGAGGCAGAAGAGTTTAGAAGCATGCTGACAGATAGATTGAGGAATGAGGATAAAATTGAAATAGAAGAGGTTGTGAAAAGCAGTCTCAGGGATGAAGCTGTCAGAAATGAGTATAAGGCAGTTCTAATGAGTGAAGGTATTACAGAAAGCGCAGTTGAAGTCGACAGGGAATGGGCAGAAAAGAAGCTCAAAAGGAAAAGACTGAAGGTTGATAAATCCATAGAGCTGTATATTGACAGCGATGTCTACAATGACAAGGACAAATTCCAGGTAAAAAGAAATGGTGATGGTACAATTGATATAATACTAAAAAATGTAAAAAATTATATTGAAAAATAAGCTATAGGGTAAGACCTGAGCAACTTACTTATTTGGACTAGGTAAATTGCTCAGGTCTTACTGTATATTTCTTAATAATTTTTCAAATAAGCAGTTCTTTCATGCAATTAAGAGTGTAGTCTATGTCTTCTCTGGAAACATCATTGTTGGTTACGAAGCGGAAGATCCCTTTGTAGGCTCCATTGGCATTTATACCTTTTTCATAGAGAGCTTTGTGAAAGGCTTCAGGACTGATTTTCTCAGAGCTCAGCTCAAAGAATACCATGTTGATATGAACCCTTTCTATTTCGACGGCTACACCGGGCAGCTTAGCCAAGCCTTCAGCCAGATACCTTGCATTATTATGATCTATATGAAGGCGCTTTGTCATATCCTCCAGAGCTATGATACCGGCTGCAGCCAGTATACCAGCCTGACGCATTCCTCCTCCCAACAGCTTTCTGTTTTTTCTTGCTTTTTCTATAAACTTAGCATCTCCTGCCAGTATTGATCCCACAGGTGCGCATAAACCCTTAGAAAGACAGAACATTACTGAATCCGTATATTGCACTATTTCTGATGCTGCTACACAGAGAAATGCTGCAGCATTGAAAAGTCTGGCTCCATCAAGATGAACCATCAAGCCGTGCTTTTTAGCGATGTCGTATATTTCCTTCATGTTGTTCAGAGGAACAACCATACCGTTTGACAGTGCATTTTCCATACATACCAAGGATGTTTTAGGATAATGTATATCATCTTCTCTGATGGAGGCTTCAACATCAGCAGGTGAAAGCACTCCGTCACAGCCCTTTATTATTCTTAGCTGCACACCTGAAAGCACTGCTGCGGCACCAACCTCATGCTCTACAATATGGCAGCCTTCCTCCACTATGATTTCATCTCCTCTTGATGTGTGAGTCATGATGGCAAGCTGGTTGCCCATAGTTCCGCTTGGAACAAACAAGGCTGCCTCTTTGCCTACTATGGCTGCTGCCTTTTTTTCAAGCAGATTTATTGTAGGATCATCCCCATAAACGTCGTCGCCTACTATTGCATCAGCCATAGCCAAACGCATTTCCTTTGTAGGCTTTGTAACGGTATCGCTTCTGAAATCTATATATCTCAAAACAAACCCTCCAATGCTTAAATGATACATATATTATACAATAACCCTATTATTCTGTCATATTAATATAAATTACTAATAAAGTTTATATATAAGTGATTTGGGGTGATTTATATGAAGCTTATTGAACTCAAAAAAACTACTGCACTGTCAGTTCTACTTGTTTTCCTGATTTTCTTGTTTTTTAGCCTGAACAGAATTTTCGTACCTATTGCAGAAGCCTTTGTGAACAATCATGAGCTGTTAAAACTGAACAGACAGGAATACAGGGAATACAGTGCTTTAGGAGGTAATTTCAAGTTTTCACTGCCTGATTCATGGCAGACCAGAGTTGAACATTTTGGCGGAAAAGAAATTATCTATAATATGTTTTTTAATTCCCAGGATAGCAAAATTCATGGCTTTATACAGGTGTGGAACCTTAACAAACCTCTTAAGCAATTCTTGGAGGAATCAAAAAAATCCTCTGTAGGGGCAGTGGATTTCAAATACTACAAGATGAAGGAAATAATGCCAGGTAAGAAAAGGGGCTATTTGATTGAATACAGCAGAGCTGTGGGTGATGGCAGATATATTAAGGCATACGAGGTTTTTATTGAAGGTGACTCAAATGCAATGTACAGAGCCAGCTTTTTTTCAGATGAAGATGACTGGAAATCATACTACCCTGTTTTGTTCAACAGAATTGTCAGATCCTTCGTAATAGAGCAAACACAATAGTTCTGTTACAGTTATTACTTATTATTGAATAAAAAGGAATATCAGATATTAATGTCGAACTAATATATATCGCATTCCGGCCGAAGGAGGATATATATGTCGCTTTCAATGGTAATATGTGAACGTTACAGGGAATTAACTCAAAATATTAAAAGCTATGCAGAAGATATAATAAAAGCAAATAAGTTAAATGCTAGGATTGCAATGGTCACTGAAAATCCCACCGAAATACGCAAATACTCAATGCAGAGAACCGAATTGCCTAATATCAATACTTACATATTATGTGTCAACCAAGGTACATATATGAAGTCATTACAGCTTTCAAGGGTGATAAGACATAACGACCCAAATTGCTATATTATTTTTATTTCAGATACTTTTATTTATTGCAAGGAAGCAGTTAAATATCATATTGAGCCGTATGACTATCTCAGTGCGCCTGTATCCTTTGAAGAATTTAAGGAGTGCTTTTTACACTTATACAGGAGCTATATGAACCATATACAGTTTGCAAGTGACTGTAATAATATTTGCATAAAGTCAGGAGGAAGCAGTTATAAGCTTCCGAAAAATAACGTTATATATGTTGAATCCTATGAGCAAAAGCTGATAATTCATACCTGCGACAAGAAGTATGAATGCTTCGGTTATCTTAAAGATATAATCAAGGTATTGAATAAATGTGATACATCTTTTTATAGATGTCATAAGTCGTTTATAGTTAATCTTAACCATATAATAGAGGTAAATAATAAAGGGATGTACATAGAGTTGTCAAATGGGAGAAGATGTCTTTTTTCACGGCAGAAAAAGAAGGAGCTGAAGGATCTGCTGCAATCTATGCAGCTGGTGCCTAAAATGGAAGAGTAAGAGCATAAGTCCCGCACAAATTATATATAGGCTGCGGGACTTATTGATGTGAGAACATTAAGCAAATTATGCATGTAGTTTCATTAGTTTGTTCTCTATATTTAATATTGCTGTTCTGTCAGGTCTTTTACTGCAACGTCTATGATTTCGTCAGTACCCAATACTTTTACATGGGCCATATAATTGCTTGAGTTGATGCTTTCAATCCAAACCGGATTATTATTATAGTTGACTCCAATGTTATGGGGCGAGTTCAATATTTCCTGTGCTCTCTTAAATTGCATATGATCATCTCCTTTGAAAATATTATTATACGTAATTTGAATAATATGCATAAACCTTATTCAGGGATGTGATGTTATGAATGATTTTACTACATGGATAAAGCAAAACATCAGATTCGGACCGGATGAGCAGCTGAGACTGTTATTTACTTTGGCAGTCATAACTGCTGTCTGGCTGATACATGTGTTGCTGCTAAATGCGGTAGTAAAAAGAATAAAGGATGTACAAATAAAGTACAGAATCAAAAAAACGCTATCATACATACTGATAGTTATTGTTTTTTTAATAATGGGAAGAATATGGATAGTAGAAACCGACTCCTTTACAACATTGATAGGACTCATATCCGCAGGTATAGCCATTGCCCTGAAGGATTTGCTTGTCAATATTGCAGGCTGGTTTTTCATCATATGGAGGCGTCCTTTTGCTGTGGGAGACAGAATACAAATCGGCATGCATGCAGGGGATATAATAGATATCAGGATATTTCAGTTTACCATACTGGAAATAGGCAATTGGGTAGGCGGTGACCAAAGTACAGGGCGTATAGTTCATATACCTAACGGCAAGATATTTGTAGAAACCCAGGCAAATTACAGCAAAGGCTTTCATTATATCTGGAATGAAGTTTCTGTTTTGATTACCTTTGAGAGCAATTGGAAAAGGGCTAAAACCATACTGCTGGAGATAGCCAGTAAATTTCAGAACACCTTGGCAAGGAAGCAGAACAAAGGGTTAAGGAAGCTTCACTTAAATTTATGATAGTATATAATAAGTTTACGCCTATTATATATACAGCTGTAAAGGAAAACGGAATCCAGCTTACAATGCGCTATCTGTGCGAGCCCAGAAAAAGAAGGGATTCTGAGCACATGATCTGGGAAGATATACTTGACAGTTTTCATGGGTGTAAGGATATTGATTTTGCATATCCTACCTACAGAATAGTCCAGAATAACGATATAGAACGATAAATGATAATCACAAAAATGGAGGAACATATGGAAAGAATAGAATTGACAGCTCCTTGCAATTTTGCATTAGAGGCAATACTATCAAGAGAGATTAAGGAACTGGGTTATGAGGTCAGCAGGGTAGAGGATGGAAGAGTAAGCTTTTTTACCGATGAGACAGGTATTTGCAGGGCTAATCTATGGCTCAGAACTGCAGAGAGAATTCTCATAAAGATTGCCGAGTTTCATGCTGAAACCTATGAAGAACTGTTTCAGAATACAAAGAAAGTCAAATGGTTTGAGTGGATACCGAAAGATGCAGAGTTTCCCGTAGCAAAGGCCTCTACTATCAAGTCAAAGCTTTTCAGTCCTTCAGATATTCAGTCAATAGTCAAGAAGGCTGTTGTCGAAAGCATGAAAAGCAAGCATAAGCTGGATTGGTTTCCCGAAAGCGGAGCAAAATATCCCATCCATGTTTTTTTAAATAAGGACAGGGTAAACCTGTATATTGATACAACAGGAACATCATTGCATAAGAGAGGCTACAGAGAGGTAAGCAGCGAAGCTCCCATAAAGGAGACACTGGCGGCTGCCATGTTACAGCTGACTCCGTGGAAGTTTGACAGGCTTCTCATAGATCCCTTCTGCGGATCAGGTACAATTGCCATAGAGGCAGCACAAATGGGACTAAATATGGCTCCTGGTCTTGGCAGAGAGTTTATCTCGGAAAAATGGTCTTATAAGGATAAGAACATATGGAGAAGGTCAAGAGAAGAAGCAAAAAGCATGATACGCAGTGATGTTAAGCTGAAAATACAGGGCTATGACATAGATGAGAGTGTACTTAAAATAGCCAGAAAGAATGCTGCTTTAGCAGGAGTAGGTGATCAGATTCATTTTCAAAAGAGAGATGTAAGAGAGCTAAGCAGCAGTGATAGCTATGGCTTCATCGTAACGAATCCTCCATACGGTGAGAGGCTTGAAGACAGAAAGTCTGTAGAGCAGCTGTATAGGGACATGGGAGAAGCTTTCAAGAAACTTTCTACATGGTCCTTTTATATAATAACGGCCCATGAGGAGTTTGAGAGATATTTCGGAAAAAGGGCAGATAAAAAAAGAAAGCTTTATAATGGTATGCTGAAAACAGATTTATATCAATATTTTGGACCAAAGCCGCCAAAAAAAGAACAGGATTTTAGAGAGCAATGATAATTGCTCTTTTTTGTCATGATGTCTTAAGCCTTACAGTGCAAAGATTGATAAACGCAATGTGTTATGTTAAATTGGTATTAAGTAATAAAATTTCTGACTTTCAAAGAGAGGTATTTTATGAATCTTTTTAGAAATCTCAAATTGGCATCTAAATTTTTACTGGGTTTCAGTGTCATTTTGGCCTTTCTTATAGCCGTTGTCATTTTTAGCTATAACGGGCTTAATGAAATAAATGAGGATTTCAGACACTACAGAAAAATTGCGGAAGAAGCCTATGAAGCAGGCGAACTTCAGATGCATCTTCAGGACAGCAGGCTGTCCTTTAAAAACTTCATACAGCACGGTGATATTAGCTATAGTCAGGAATTTTACAGCAATCTTAATACTATGCAGGAGCATGTAATAACACTTCAAAGCATAATGGATGATATTGAAAGAAAAACTTCAATTAGCAAGATAGTGGACCATGCTGCTGAGTATAAGCAGAATTTTGAGAGTGTTGTACTCTATAAGGAAAGAAGAGATTCGCTTGCAGAAAAGCTTACTCAGCTGGGTGACTCTATTGAGCAAAATATTACATCGATAATATATTCCAGCTTCGAAAGCGGCAGTAATTCTGTTTCGTACTATGGTGCAGATATGAGAAAGCATTTTCTGCTTGCCAGACTTCATGCCGCAAAGTACTTGGAGAAAAGTAAATCGGAATCAGTTGACAGCTTTAAAGCAGAATTCGGAAATCTGAATGCTAAAAGCGACTTATTGGCCGGGCGTATTGGTGAAAATGACAAAGAAGCCTACGAAACGCTTATAAAGGATATACAGGAGTATTACGGTTGTTTTCAGGAAATAGTTGCTACAGTGGAAGAGAGAAACGCAGTAATAAATAAAATGGACAGTTTGGGACCCCAAATAGCAAAGCTTGCAGAGGGTATACAGGAATCAGTAGCCGTGGAGCAGGAGGAATATGCCCCCAGAGTAAAAAACAGCATAGATTTTGCAACGATAATTATGCTTCTGCTTTCGGTCATGGCTGTTATTCTATCTGCATTTGTTGCTTTTGGAATGTTGAGAATAATAGTCAGCCCTATAAGAGTGGTTACGGATACCTTCAGGGATATATCTGAAGGAGAGACAAACCTAAAGGCAAGATTGAAGATTAATTCCAATGATGAGCTTGGAGATATGGCTAAGTTCTTTAACAGGTTCATGGAAAAGCTCCAGCTTATAATTACACAAAACAAGGAACAAAGCTGGTTGAAAGCGGGACAAGCCGAAATAAACGAGCTGATGAAGGGAGAGCAGGATATAAGTCCATTGAGCATAGCCGTTATCAGTTTTATTACCAAATATCTGGATTCAAGCATAGGAGCTTTCTATGTCAGACATGAGGACGAAAGCTATAGATTGCTGTCTGAATATGGCTTCAGCAAGCGCAAGAACCTGAGCAACGAATACAGATGGGGAGAAGGCTTGATAGGGCAAGCTGTTGTTAAGAAACAGATGATTACCATAAGCAATGTCTCTGAGGATTATATCAGAATCAGCTCAGGCGTAGGAGAGGTATCACCTAAAAATATAGTTGTAATTCCATGCATACATGATGGAGAAGTAAAGTGTGTAATGGAGCTGGGCAGCTTTAATGATTTTTCGGATATACAGCTGGAATTTTTAAAGATAATAAGCGAAAGTGTTGCAGTAAGCTTTGCAGCCGCAGAGGCCAGGGCTAAAATGAAAGAGCTGCTTGAGAAAACCATCAATCAATCTGAGGAGCTGCAGGTGCAGCAGGAGGAGTTAAGGCAGAGTAATGAAGAGCTTGAGGAGCAGGCAAAGCTGCTGAGGGAGTCTCAGGAGCAGCTGCAGTCGCAGCAGGAAGAGCTGAGAGTGATAAACGAAGAACTGAAGGAAAGATCCAAGAGTCTGGAAATCCAGAGAAACGACGCGAAGAGAAGGAACGACCACCTATTGAAGGCGCAAAAGGATATCGAGGAGAAAGCAAGGGCTTTGGAAGCTGCAAACAGGTATAAATCGGAGTTCTTGGCTAATATGTCTCATGAGCTCAGAACCCCGTTGAATAGTATTATTGTTCTTTCTCAGCTGCTTGCGTCAAAAAAGGATAATGAGCCTCTAACCGAAAAGCAGAGAGAATTCGCAAGAACAATCAACACTTCCGGAACAGATCTTTTAAAGCTTATAAATGATATATTGGATCTTTCCAAGATAGAAGCAGGAAAAATGGCTGTAAGTCTGGATAACGTGAATGTAAGTGAGCTGGCAGAAAATGTAGAAAAGGTATTCAGGGAAGTAGCCAAAAATAAAGGTCTTGAGTTCAGCATCGAAATCAGTAATGATGTACCAAAGACAATTATTACTGATTCACAGAGATTACAGCAAATAATTAATAATCTACTGTCAAATGCAATTAAATTTACAGAAAGCGGCAGAATTACTTTTAAGATCGGCAGACCCGGTATAGAGCAAGCCCAAAGTGCCGGTTTGTCGGAAGGCAGTATAAGTATATCGGTCAGTGATACAGGTATAGGAATCGAGCGAAGCAAAATGGATATGATATTCGAAGCCTTTATGCAGTCTGATGGGACAACCAGCAGAAAGTATGGAGGAACAGGATTGGGATTATCTATTTCAAGAGAGTTGGCAAAGCTGCTGGGTGGCAGTATAATTGCAGAAAGCAATCACGGTATAGGCAGTACCTTTAGTCTTGTGATACCCGAAAGATACAGCAGTGCTTTCATAACTGAACTTACTGAGACTGATAAGGAAGCAGCAGTCAGCCTAGATGAAGCTAAAGAAGCAGGTGAAGCTGATACTTTAAACAATACTGTTGAAGGTGCTATAGAGCCGTCTGCCAAAGATGAAGCAAAGAAGATATTGATAATAGAAGATGATAGTGTTTTTGCGAATATATTGGCTGAAATTGCTTCCGAAAAAGGCTTTATATCCATTGTTTCCGATACCGGGGAAAAAGGCATTGCCCAGGCAATAATCAATAGGCCGGATGCAATACTTTTGGACATAGGATTACCTGATATGAACGGCTGGGAGGTAATTGACAGACTGGAGGAAGATGCTGCTGCAGCTGACATACCGGTGCATGTCATCTCAGGCAGGGAAGAAGCTTTGAAGAACAACCATCATAATATATTTGAGTATGTAAGAAAGCCTGTTAATGTTGAAAAGCTTGAAGAGTTGCTAAACAATATCAAGACAAGCGCGAAAATCAAGAAGCTGCTTATTGTTGATAATGACGGCAGCGAAACCAGCAGAATAAAAAGCCAGCTAAACGAGCCCAATATAGTCATAAGTAGTGCTTCTTCCGGTTTTGAAGCTTTAAGACTTACGGAATACGAAAGATTTGACATTATGATTATGGAGCTTAGGCTTACTGATATGTCTGGGTTCGAACTACTTGAAAAAATGAGCGGGGAAGTAAAGAACAGGCTTATGATTATTGTTTATACTGACAGTGAGCTGAGTGAGGATGAAGCGGTTCAGCTGCAGAAATATACTGAAAGCATTATTATAAAGGGCGAAATGTCACTAAACAGACTGGTTGCAGAAGTAAACCTGTTCCTGCATGATATTAAAGCCAATAAAAAGAGTTACAGGCAAAAGCAAATAAAAGCATCATTAGAAACAGAAGATTCTCTTAAGGGACGAAGAATACTGATTGTAGATGATGATATGAGAAATGTGTTTGCCCTTACAAGCGTACTTGAAGAAAAAGGTATGAAGGTGCTGGTGGGTAGAAATGGCAGAGAGGGTCTGGATAAACTGAATCAGAACCCCGATATAGATATGGTAATCATGGATATAATGATGCCGGAAATGGATGGCTATACTGCAATGAAGGAAATCAGGAAAAATGCTAAGCTTCAGAGGCTTCCTATAATTGCTCTTACTGCAAAAGCAATGAAGGAGGACAGGCAGAAATGCATTGAAGCAGGAGCAAACGATTATCTGACAAAGCCTATTGATGTTGATAAGCTTCTATCATTATTAAGGGTGTGGCTTTATAAATGAAACAGGATATAAATGTACAGAACATGAAAAATGAAGATGTTGAAATAAAGCTGCTGCTTGAGGCAATCTACCTTAAGTACGGCTATGATTTCAAAGGTTATTCACAGGCACATATCAAGAGACGTGTATTGAGGAGAAGGCATCTGTCAGGCTTTGAAAGTGTCATGAAAATGGTGGAGAAAGTACTTGATGATAAGGACTTTCTCTATACTGTTATTGCTGATTTCTCCATCAATGTAACAGAAATGTTCAGAGATCCTGATTTTTACAAGGATTTCAGAGCACATGTAGTCCCTATTTTGAAAACCTACCCTTATCTCAGAATATGGCATGCCGGCTGTTCTACGGGAGAAGAGGTTTACTCTATGGCTATACTGCTGGAGGAAGAGAATTTATATGACAAATCACAGATTTATGCTACTGATTTCAATATAAATGTGCTGAAAAGAGCTAAGGAAGGCATATATTCTATAGATGCAATAAAAGAGTATACCTATAATTACCAGAATGCCGGAGGTATTGCTTCTTTTGCGGATTATTATATTGCAAAGTATGATTCTGTAATAATAGACCAATCTCTTAAGAAGAGAATAATTTTTGCTGATCATAACCTTGTTACAGACGGAGTCTTTGGGGAGATGAATGTAATAGTTTGCAGAAATGTTCTTATATATTTTTCCAGAGATCTGCAAAGCAAAGTTGTCAGGCTTTTTCACAGCAGCCTGAGTAATGGTGGATTTTTATGCCTAGGTACAATGGAAAGCTTGAAATATACCGGATATGTAGAATGTTTTGATGTTTTCTCCGAAAAGCAAAAAATTTACAGGAAAATGGTGGAAGCAAAGAAGTAGTTTAAGAGTTGAGAATAATGAAGTATCAAGCCATAGTTATAGGTACCTCTACCAGAGGAATGGCTGCACCAAAGGAGATACTGGCACCTCTTCCTGTAGGCTTTCCTATGCCTATACTTATAGTGCAGCATCTACGACCTCATGTAGACAGCTATCTTGCAAAATATCTGGATGACTTAAGCAGAATCAAAGTAAAGGAAGCAGATGAGAAGGAGGAGGCAGCGGCAGGCCATTCTTATGTATCACCATCCAACTATCATATGCTGATAGAAGAGGGAGGTTATATTTCATTCTCAGTAGATGAGTATGTTAAATTTGCGAGGCCTTCAGTTGATGTGCTTTTTGAGACTGCAGCAGATGTTTACAAAGATTGCCTGATAGGAATCATACTTACAGTAGCAAATGGCGATGGGAGTAAAGGATTAAGAAGGATTAAGCAAAAGGGCGGAATTGCCATTGTTGAGGATCTATCAACTGCAGAGGCCGGCGCAATGCCGCAGGCTACCATAAAGGCTGTGCAGGTGGATTATATTTTGAGTTTAAGGCAAATACCCGGGAAATTAATTGAAATTGTGGGAGTATAATATGTTGAGTAATGAGATTAATGTTCTGATTGTTGATGACAGACCAGAAAACCTGCTGGTCATGGAAAGTCTGTTGGATGATCTGCCATGCAATGTTATAAAGGCAAATTCAGGAAATGATGCACTTTCAATGCTGCTGACCTATGATGTAGCTTTGGTGCTTCTTGATGTTCAGATGCCCGAAATGGATGGCTTTGAGATTGCTGAATTAATGCGAGGCAGTGAAAAAACCAGAGATATTCCTATTATTTTTGTGACTGCTATAAATAAAGAACAGCGCAGTATTTTTAAGGGATATGAATTAGGCGCAGTTGATTATTTGTTTAAGCCTGTAGATCCCTATGTTCTGAAGAGCAAGGTTAAGGTGTTTATAGAGCTTAACAGACAAAAGCAGCTGCTGCAGAGACAAGCTGTGCTATTGGAGGATAAGGTCAATGAACTTTTAGAGCTGCGGGAAGCAAATTATAGACTTGAGTCCATTTCCAACATAGATTCTCTGACCGGGATACCAAACAGAAGAAGCTTTGACCAATATATTGGAATGATGTGGAGTAATTCAATAAGAGAGAAAAGCATTATTTCCATAATCATGATAGACATAGATAATTTTAAGGCATACAATGACAATTATGGCCACCTGCAGGGAGACAAATGTCTGAAGCAGGTTGCAAAATGCATATCCTCAACTCTGAAGCGGCCCCTGGACTTTGCAGGGCGCTATGGAGGTGAAGAGTTTGTTGTTGTACTTCCCGGTACAGACAAGAATGGGGCGATGCTGCTAGGAGAAGAAATCAGAGCATCAGTTGAAAAGCTGGGGATACGGCATGAATATTCTAAAACATCTGCTTTTGTTACTGTCAGCTTGGGTGCAGCTGCTATTGTACCTGATGCTGAAAGCAGTATAAGCGAATTTATTGATAAAGCGGATAAAGCATTATACTTATCAAAGAATGAAGGGCGCAACAAATGTACTTTGTATAATGATATATAGAGCAAATTCATGTCTATTCCGTTGATAATTTATCAAAAAAGTGGAATCGTAAATATGATTCCCTTTTTTCGAACTTTCACCAGAAGTAGATAAATTCAAATAGAAATTAATTTTTTTAAGGAAATTTTAAATTTTTTTTAAAATCAGTGAAACATATTAATAATAATTGACGTATATAAATATGAATCAGGTAAATAAGCATTAGTGATTTTGTCGTGTGAAATCAAATATAGGATAATTTGTTAAATAGGAGCGGATGAATAATGAGTCGCAGGAAATGGAATGGAGCAAACGGTGAGTTTAATAACTTTAACAGACAACACAGTCATAGGCACAGCGGACCCTTCATATTCTTTGATTTGATATTCGGTATTGTCAGTCTGGCTATTACATTGGCTATGAATGTACTGGGAATTGTATTTGATGTTTTAGGCTCTGTTTTCTCAAGCCCCGGAAGGAATCAAAAGCCTCCCGTAAATATGAATATGGGTCAGCCAAACAGCAGTAAAAAGGCTGAGGATAGTATGAAATACGGTGATCTTAGCAAGTTTGACACTAATGGCAGTACCACAGGCAGTACTTCAAATACTCAAAGCTTTGCATCAAGCAACTGTACAGCAGAAGATAAAAGCTATCATAGGGAAGAGGTTAAGAATCCAGCAAAGCCGCAACCCAAGAATGAACAAAACAAGGAAAATAAAAAAGAGGCTGCTGACTCTGGTTCAAATTTGAACATACTTATTTTTGTTTTAACTATAGTGCCAGTAATTATCTTCCTGGCCATGAAAATGGTAATCTATGCCGGAGCTGCTGCTGTTGCAGGAGTAGGGCTGATGATAATATATAATTCTCTGAGAGGCATATTCAAGTCAAAACCAAAGCAAGCAGAAGATAATAAAAAGGATAGTACTGAGGCAGCAGAAGAATCTGATACAGAAAAGCTCATTAAAGAAGCATTTGATAAGGTTTATGTAATAAGAAAGAATCTTCATAAGGTAACCAGTCAGGATATCAGAAGCAAGGTAGAAAGACTTTGTACTCTCGCTGAAAAGATTATTGGGGAAGTCAGAACTAATCCTGAAAATCTGAAGGCTGTGAAGAAATTTTTCTACTACTATCTTGATGCATTCAATGATATATTTAACAGGTATTTGAGAATATCAACCTTCAATAATTCTTCTGAGGAGATTGATAAGACTATTAATGAAACCGAAAAGGCTTTTGATGAGGTTGAAGACATATTCCAGGAATTATGTGAAAACCTGATAGAAAATGATATGTTGAACATTAAGGCTACAATCAATGTAATGAAAAACAGTTAATATTCTATAGACGGCTTGTCGCTATGCGGCAAGCCGCTTCATTTTATATACTGCATTTTGTCCGTAACCTCTATTTATGAATAATAATATTCAAAGCTGTAAATATTCTTATTGA
This sequence comes from Bacillota bacterium, assembly GCA_049322695.1. Taxonomy (GTDB): domain Bacteria; phylum Bacillota; class Clostridia; order Lutisporales; family Lutisporaceae; genus CALGKJ01. The sequence continues at coordinate 78,992 of JBMORW010000015.1, forward strand.
AAGTAAAAGCAGTCGGAGGTTAGTATGGAAGATGCAGTAAAGCGAATGAGAAAGCTGCGGCAGAAAAGAAAGCAGCAAGGTGTATGTGTAAGGTGCGGAAGAGCTAAGGATGACAGTTATTCAACCTGCATGAAATGCAGAAGCGAGTTCAGAAAAAGTTCAAAAGCAGTACAGAATACCATACATAAACCTGTAAGGACCTTGAGAAAATGGAGGATTACCAATCAAAAGCTGTTTGAGCTGCTGAACACAGCAAGCATTACAGTTAGCGATTTTGCAGACAGTATAGGTGTTTCTATAAGAACAGCAGAAAGATGGATATTCGAAGAGGTAGAACCGAATACAACAAATAAAGATAGAATAAACAGGCTGTTCAATAAGGAAATATACGAACTGGAAAAGTAAGTATGAGACTAACAAAGTGAATAATGCCTCTTTTGTAACATTCTGCATGTATTATGTTTATTTATTGTAAGGATACTATATCTATAACAATGATTCTGTATGCTGCTGCATTATAGCAGATACTTATACCGGAGGCTGAATTATTAAAACAATCATAATGGGAGTGTACACATATGTTTTGCATATTTAGAAGGATATCTATGCTTTTGATAACACTTTTCTTAATACTTTGTACAGTTTCGTGCGGTCAAAACGGCTATATAAAAGAGCCTGAAGGAGACAGTACTGAAAATCCGCAGTCTGTACCTACTGAAGCTCCTGCACAGCAGCAGGAGCTGATATCTGATTATCTGCCGCTTAAGGTTGGGAATCTTTGGCTCTATGAGGGAGAAGGTAATGAATATGCATCCTTTTCCCAAGAGATTGTTTATGAGCAGGATGGAAGGTATCAGATGATGACGGAAAGCGGCGGGACAGTGATGGCTAATGTTATAGAAGTGAGAAATGACAGTCTGGTTAATACCTATAGAGAAGGAGAGGTTTATGACAATAAAAACATATTAAACAAACCATCCAATCTCAATATTATTATTATGAAACTTCCTGTTGAAGGTGGAAACAGCTGGGAAAGTGAAGAAAACAGGTATGAAATACTAAGAACTGATGCTGTGGTTGATGTACCTGCAGGCAAATTTGATAACTGTGTTGAAGTAGGGATAACCTTTAAGGATGGAAGTAAGGGAGTTGCTTTTTATAAAAAGGGAGTAGGCTTGATACAATCAGATTTTATAATTAGCGAGACTGAAATTATATCCTCAAAGCTCAAATCCTTCTCGCTGAAATAATAAGCCTAATGAGGCTTATTTTTTTATTGCAAATTATGATATCATATTATTATAAAACTTCAGCATAGGGGGAATTCGGAGATGTATGATGGAATAAGCCATAAGACCATGATAAAAGAATACTTCGGATGTAATATAAGTGATGTGGCTGATACGGTTGTAGTAAGCCCTATACTGGACCTCAAAAGATTTAAAGAATTTGCTGATGAGGTTATACTAGAATTTAGCGGCTGGTATGATGGCATGACCGTAATGAAAAAAGGAAAAAGGGTAACAGTGATAGAATGCAGGATCGGGTCGCCCTTGGCAGGCGACTGTATATTGGCACTGGAATATGCAAAATGCAAGACTGTAATTTTCAGCGGATCGGCAGGTGCCATCAACGACAGCTATGAAATAGGAGATATGCTGGCTGTCAGCGAAGCGATAATAGGAGAAGGGTTTTCCAGATATCACAGCGACAATTTTGAGGAAGACTGCTTTGGCAAGCTGTCAGCCGGAGATTATGAGCTGTCTGACAAACTGCTTTCCTGTATAAAAAAATATGAGGGTATTTATGGTATAAAAACTTATAGAGGCAGGATATTCACAATAGATACAATCCTGGGTGAAAGCAGTGCTGTCTTTGACTATATGAAAAGAAAGGGATGTGATGCAGTAGAGATGGAGGTATCTTCTGTATTTACTGCAGCAGCAAAAGCCGGATTGAAAGCGGCCGCATTAATTTTTATAAGTGATCTGCCCTTGAAAAGCAAGAGCCTTTTTGAAGGCAGAGATAATAGAGAGCATGAACAGCATAGAAGACAGAGAAATGAAATACCGGGTATTCTGCTTGATGCAGCAGCAGACCTGTAAAAGGAGAGTTTTATGAAATTTGTAAGATTTGAACATAAAGGTAAAACAAGCTTTGGGTTGCTTGAAGATAATGGAGTAAAAGTTATCAAAGGAAATTTGTTCGGAGAATATCATATAACTGATAATAAGCTTCCGATTGGTGCTGTAAGGCTGCTTGCGCCATGCAAGCCTTCAAAGATAGTAGCCGTAGGCTTAAATTACATAGACCACATCAGAGAGATGGGGCATGAAATGCCTGGATACCCAATGATATTTATAAAGCCTTCCTCAGCGATTATCGGCCCGGAGGACGAAATTATACTGCCGGAGATGTCTCAGAGGGTTGATTATGAAGGTGAAATGGCATTGATTATAGGAAAAACAGCCAGGAATGTAAAGCCGGATTATGCTTATGACTATATACTTGGTGCTGCCTGCTTTAACGATGTAACTGCTAGAGACCTGCAAAAAGCTGACGGGCAGTGGACCAGAGCAAAATCCTTTGATACTTTTGCCCCTTTAGGACCCTGTATAGCTGCAGGACTGAACTATGATAACCTGGATATTGAACTTATACTGAACAATGAAGTGAAGCAGAAATCCAACACCTCAAACTTTGTATTTAAGGTAAAGGATATTATAAGCTTTATCAGCAGCATAATGACGCTTTATCCCGGAGATGTGATAGCTACGGGAACTACATCAGGTATAGGGAAGCTTTCTCACGGGGATACTGTGGAGGTAGTAATAAAGGATATTGGAAGGCTGAGGAATACAGTAAAATAAAATAGCCAAAACAAGCTGTGGCATTTGCTGCCACAGCTTTATTGTATTAAAATGTAAAAATATTCACTACAATATGTCTGAAAATTAGCAACGTTTGTGCGCAATACAAGTACAACACACAAAAAATGTTTTTATTTCTTGTGCAAACATATTTTTTATTTTATTAGTGGATGATATAATAGTATTGAAACATTATAAAAAAATGTACTTAACATATATTATTTAAGGGGGTATATCAATTGCATGGTACTATGAAGGTCGTTATGAAGGAAAAGGCTCAGCCGGGCGCGATAATGACAGCAAAGGAAATACCAGGCTACGGACCAAAGGAAATACTTATTAAAGTGAAGGCTACATCGATATGCGGTACTGACTACCATATATACAGCTGGGATGCATGGTCCCAAAACAGGATAAAGCCACCAAGAGTTATGGGACATGAGTTCAGCGGCGAAGTAATAGCTGTAGGCAGTGACTGCCATAGGGTAAAGGTAGGAGATATGGTTTCGGCTGAAACACATATAGTTTGTGAAAGATGTGTACAGTGCAGAACCGGTAATGCACATATCTGTCATGATTGTGCGATACTTGGTGTGGACATTGACGGTACCTTTGCTGAGTACGTGGCTATTCCGGAAACAAATGCATGGGTAAATGATAAAGACCTTGATCCTGCCATCGGCTCGATTCAAGAACCTTTAGGAAATGCAGTGCATACAGTGCTTTCGGGACCTGTAGCAGGAAAGTCTGTTGCGGTAGTTGGCTGTGGCCCTATAGGCCTGCTCTCGGTAGCTGTAGCAAAGGCATGTGGAGCTTCTTCAGTAATTGCAGTTGATATCAATGAATACAGACTGGATTTGGCCAAAAAGCTTGGCGCTAAGGTAGCCCTGAACCCTAAGGAAGTAGATGTTGTTAAAGAAATCATGAGGATGACTGACGGACATGGTATGGACGTTGCTTGTGAGATGTCAGGAAATGCAACTGCTTTAAACCAGCAAATAGATTTTCTCACAAACGGTGGAAGACTTTCGATTTTGGGAATACCGACAAAACCCGTGGAAATAGATATTAACAAAGTAGTTTTCAAGGGATTGACTGTACATGGAATTACAGGAAGACGCATGTATGACACCTGGTACACAGTAAAAGGACTGCTTGCATCAGGGACATTGAATGTGGAGCCTATAATAACTCATAGGATGCCTTTAGAGGATTATGAAAAGGGCATGGAGCTGATGAAGTCCGGCAACTGCGGAAAAGTGGTTTTGATACCATAAGAGTTAGTGGTTGAGCTGTTATTTCAGGCTACTGGTCACTGGTCGTTAGCCACTGTTTTTCTGCAGGGCTTTGAAGGGTTACTTTATGCTCTCAACTTGCAACTCGAAACTAGTAGCCAGAGGCTGGTAACTGAAAAATTTATTTTATATCATTGGAGGGATTAAGTTGGGTCTGCACGATCTTGATTTTATTACCGAAAAGCTGGATCAATTAAAGGAGCAGGGAGTATACAGAAAGCTGACTGTTCTGGAGAGTGCATCCGGACCGAGATGTATCATCAACGGAAAAAACGTAATCAATTTGTCATCTAACAATTATCTAGGCTTTGCAAATCACCCCAGACTCAAAAGGGCAGCTATTAAGGCTATAGAGGATTGGGGTGTAGGAGCAGGTGCCGTCAGAACAATAATAGGCAACATGACTATTCATGAGGAGCTGGAAGAAAAGCTTGCTAAGTTTAAGCATGTAGAAGCAGTTCTTGTATTCCAGTCTGGCTTTACGGCCAATGCAGGAGTTATTCAGGCAATTGTAGACAAAGGAGATGTAATAATCAGTGATGAGTTGAATCATGCGAGTATAATAGACGGCTGCAGATTGAGTAAGGCGGATGTTGTCAGATTCAAGCACAGTGATATGGAGGACCTTGAAAGAGTTATTCTTGAAGTCAAGGATAATTACAGAACCAAGTTGATTATTACGGATGGCGTGTTCAGTATGGACGGGGATATAGCAAAGCTTCCTGAAATAGTTGAACTGGCAGAAAAGTACGGATGTCTTACATATGTCGATGATGCACATTCCAGCGGGGTATTGGGCAGCAGCGGACAAGGCTCGGCACACCATTTTGGCTTGTCTGACAGAGTGGATATACAAATAGGAACATTATCCAAGGCCATAGGCGTCGTAGGAGGTTATGTTGCAGGTAAGAGAAATCTTATAGAATGGCTGAATCACAGAGGCAGGCCATTCCTGTTCAGTACTGCACTTCCTCCGGCTGTTGTTGCGGCTTGTATGGAGGCTGTAGATATACTTTCAGAAAGCACTGAGCTTACAGATATGCTTTGGGATAATGCAAGGTATATCAAGGATGGGCTCAATAAGCTGGGCTTCAACACAGGGAAGAGCGAAACGCCAATTACTCCTGTTATAGCAGGAGAGGATAAAAAAGCAATCACTCTAAGCAAAAGGCTGTTTGAAGAGGGAGTATTTGCACAGAGTATAGTATTCCCGACTGTTGCAAGAGATGCTGCAAGAGTAAGGACAATTGTTACGGCAGCTCATACCAGACAGGACTTGGATGAGGCATTGGCAGCCTTTGAAAAGGTTGGTAAAGAACTGGGCTTGATATAATAATAAAGGGATGTCTCATAGGTTTTGGCTGTGAGACATCCCTTGTCCTTTAGAATGGAGAATAGCCCATTTCAAACCAGTTTCTTTCCATAAGCTCTTTGTATTCTTTATACAGCATATCTCTATGCTCTATTTCCCATTTTGAAAGAGTCAGGAACATTTCCTTGCCCATTGGATCCCCGGTATTCTCAACAGCTTTTGCATAATACTCAGCAAGGTCGTTTTCAAGCAGGTAAGCCATTCTGATTATAGAGATATCACCCAACTCGGATTCATATTCGGATTGAGGTATATGCTCAAGCTCCTCTCTGGCTCCAAACATATCAACTTCGTTTTCTTTGAACTTCAATATATCAATCCAGTTCTTCCCTTGTTTTAATTCATCAAACTGCTTGAGTAGCAGCTTCTGGTGATCCTTTTCCATTAATGCAAGACGCTGAAATATGCTTTTGGCTTTAGTGGATTTCACTCTGTCCATGTTTGTTTTGTAAAAATACTCACCCTGCTTTTCCATTTCTATTGCATAAGCCAGTGCTTTCAAAATATCATTCATAATCATACCTCCCTAAGTATTATTATTAATATTATATAATACATTAATTTAGTTTTAAACATAACATATTTTTTGCACCTTTCGAAACCTATTAAGTTCTGTTACGTTATATATATGTAGATGAATAATAAAATAAAGGGGTGCTTATATGAACCTGACCAAAATGACTGATGGTAAAAAAATTGAGATGAAATCAGCTTTTAGATTTGTCAAGCTTGCATTGCTTGGAATCCTGTTGATAGTTCTGCTGTTGGGGTCGGTGTACAAGCTTAATACCGGCTGGAATGGAGTGGTTCTCAGATTTGGAAAAATGGAAGCCATTGTAACTCAGCCCGGTTTTCATTTCAAACTACCGATTATTGATACCATTGAGAAGGTAAATGTATCTCAAATTCATAAGCTGGAATATGGATATTCGACTATTGTAGAAGGAACTGATAAAAGCGAGCCTCAGTACAGTGACAATAATGAAGAGGCAATGGTAATTGTGGATGCAAAAAGCAATAACAGCTCAGTAGTGCTCATTAATCTTGTTGTAAGGTATAAGGTGGATAATCCGGAGAATTATCTTTTCAAGGTGGACGACCTTGAAGGAACCATGCGTCTTGCTCTTGAGGATGTTATTAGAAATACTGTACAGGTATTCTCATTAAATGAAGCTTTAACCAATAAAGGTGCAATAGATTCAGAGATATTGCCGGAGCTGCAAAAAAAGCTGAATGAGTATGAAGCAGGCGTAAAAATTGTAGAGGTCAAGACCCAGAATACCATGCTTTTGCCTGAGGTTAACAAGGCTTATGAAGCAGTTGAAGAGGCAAACCAATACAAAAACGGAAAAATACAAGAGGCTATACAGATGCGTAACACAATTATTCCCCAAGCTGAAGCTGAATATACAAAGCTTATTGAGGAGGCCAAAGGCTATAAGGCAAAGGTTATGGCTAATGCAAAGGCCAGTGTAGCTGAATTTGAGGCGTTGTATTTTGAATATCAGAAGAATCCCGCAATAGTTAAGGAAAAATATTATGTAGAGGCGATGAAGGAGTTTGTTGCCAATAATGATATTGTCATAGACATGTCAAAGGGTGGTATATACAAGTTCTATAATATGCAAAACGATCAGGAGCTGAAAAAGCAGCTAGTAGATGAAAAGAATAATTAGGAGGAAAATTATGAAGCTTATAAAATGGTTAAAATTTGATTTATTCATACTGCTCATTCTTTTAGCTTTCATACTTGCATTATCGACCTTTACAGTAAGTGAAGATGAAGTGGCTGTAGTCAGACGTTTTGGTAAGATCACCAAGGTAGTGATAGACGTATCAGATAAGAATATGGTTATAGAAAACCTTAAGGAAAAGGGATACGGCGGCATTGAGGTATCAGACAGCAAGGGACTTCATTTCAAAATACCGTTTGTAGATGAAACTACTGTTTATACTTCCAAATATCTTACCTACATTTCCAGCAAAGAGACTATTAATACACTTGACAGAAGAAAAATTGACATACAAATGTTTTCTCAGTACAAAGTAGTTAATCCGGCACAGGTAATAATGACTCTGGGTAATGGTCAAAGAGATTGGAACAGGCTTCAGGATGACAGAGTATATCCGGTAGTCATACAATCAGCCAATATGCTCCGTTTTGATGATTTCTTCAACAGGGAAATGGTAGATAAAGTACTGAACGAAAAAACCAAATCACTTAGTGAGGAACTGATTAAAGAATACGGTATAGCTGTAATAGATATTGGTATACATCGAAAGAATTTTCCAGAGGCAAATATCAACAGTATAGAGGAAAAGATGGTCAAGGAAATAAAGAAGGATAGCGAGAAGCTGAGAGCAGAAGGAGATTCACAGTACGTAAAGGACACATCGGAAGCTGAGAGGATGAGGCAGGAAATCATAGCAAAGGGTGTGGAGGAAGCAGCGACAATAAAGGCACAGGCTGATGCTGAAGCTCTTGCAGTATATGAACAGGCACTTAAGAAGGATCTGGAATTCTACAGATTTATTCAAAGAATCAATACCTATAGGAGTATGAAGGGTACGACTATATTCATGGATCAGGATAATGATTTTCTGGAATATATAAACGGTTATAACTAGCAAAAAAGCATCCCGACTTACATTGGGGTGCTTTTTACTATTTTGCTTATAGTATCTTCGAAATTATTATACAGAGTGAATAATTATACATATTAAGTATAAATTATCAAAAAATTTTAAATAGTAAACAAAATTAGTATTTTTTTAAATAATGCAAACATTATCATTGACTATATGGACAGTAAGTAGTAAAATAAGTAACTGAAAGGCAGAAATATGTCGAATGAGTAATATAAAAATACAATATTGCGTTACATAGTGCACTGTAGCGCTTATTAGCACATATATGTGTAATGGACAAGCAGCAGAGATATCTGCAAAATGCGAGAATAAGGAGGCGATTTTGGAAATAAATGTATAAATAGTCAATAAAAAGTATAAAAATCGAGGAGGATTATAAGTGAAAAGATTTTTGGTTTTGGTTCTTGTTTTTGTATTAGCAATGTGCACAATTATAAGTGCAGCAACAGAAGATACACATATGGCTGGCTTCAAAAAGGACAAAAAGGATTCTAATATCGACAAAAAAGCCAAGATAGTTGAAAAACTGGATGAAATGCAGAATAAATCAGAGAAAAAGGGCAAAAGTCTGAAGGTTGAATGGAATAAGAAAAAGGGGAACCCCAGCTTTATAGTAGGAAGCTTATCTGATTATGCAATAAAGGGTGAGAATGATGCTTTCTTGTATTTGGATCAAAACAAAGGTGTATTTGCTTTAGATAATGGAAACCTGAAAATAAAGGAAGCATTTCAGGATGAAATTGGGGCTACACACTATCGCGCTTACCATGAGGTGGACGGAATACCGGTGTATGGATCAGAAGTAATTCTGCACACGGATGCTGAAGGTATGGTTTATGCGATCAATGGAAGCGTAGAATCAGAAATACCCGAAATCAACTGGAGCAAAGAGTTTAAAAACAATACTAAGAAGGTAATTGATGCAGCTGCTGAGTTTGCAGGGCTGAACAAGAAATTTAAAGGCTTTGCCGAAGCACCTACAGTAGAGGCATTTATATATAATAAGGACGGAGCATGGCAGCCGGTATATCTGGTTACACTAAAATTCCTTTCACCATATCCTGCAAATTGGAAAATATTTGTGAACTCGAGCACAAATAAAGTAGTTGATGGCTTTAACGCACTGGCTGAATCTGCTACAACAGGATCAGGGGTAGACACTCACGGAGTTACCAGGAATCTTAATCTTGATTACACCAATGGCAATTATTATATGAAGGATCTTACAAGAGGATCCGGTATTTATACATATAACATGAATTACAGCTCCAACGAATATGGACTTCCTGGCACACTTGTATATGATACCGACAATAACTTCAACTCATCAGTTCAGGCTGCTGCCGTAGATGCACACTATTACGCAGGCATCGTATATGATTATTACAAGAATAATCATGGCAGAAACAGCTACGACGGCAATGGTGCATTAATAAAATCCTCTGTACATTTCGGCTCAAACTACAATAATGCATTTTGGTGGAATGGTTATCTTGTATACGGTGATGGTGATGGAACTCAATTTGCGCCGCTCAGCGGTGCTCTCGATGTTATAGCACACGAGTTCACACATGCCGTGACCGAGAACTCCTGTAATCTGGAATACAGAAGTCAATCCGGTGCTCTCAATGAATCCATGTCCGATGTATTCGGGTATCTGGCTGAAGGTGAAGCTAATGACTGGCAGATGGGTGAAGATATAACCACACCAAATATTGCCGGGGATGCCTTAAGAGATTTGCAGAATCCTACTTTATATAATCAACCGGCTCATATGAATGATTACCAGGTGCTCCCTGAAACTGAAGAAGGCGACTGGGGCGGTGTTCATATAAACAGCGGTATACCTAACAAAGCTTTCTATAATATTGCAACAACCATAAATGATAATACTAAGGTTGGAAGAATATACTACAGAGCATTGACAGCATATCTGACATCGACCTCACAATTTACAGATGCAAGAAATGCGCTGCTTCAGGCTGCAGCTGACTTATACGGGTCAGGCGGAGCTGAATACCAGGCAGTAGCAAATGGCTTTACAGCTGTAGGTATTGGAGGTACAGCAGGCGGAGGAGATACATACGAGCCAAACAACTCCAGGACAGAAGCCTATGGTGCTATTGCCAGCGGAACAGTATATGATTCATACATTTATTCCTCAAACGACGTAGACTACTATTATTTCGATATATCAGCAGCAGGAAATATTTCAGTCACATTGACAAATCTGCCCGGAGATTATGATTTGTATCTCCTGAACTCAAGCGGAAGCACAATAGCAAAGTCCGAGAAAGGCTCAACCAGCAATGAAAGTATTTCGTACTCTGCATCCGGTACAGGAAGATACTATGTAAAGGTCATAGGCTACAGCGGTGCATACAGCACTTCAACCAAATATGCGCTTAAAGCGACCTATCCGACAGGCGGCTCAAGCACATACCAGTGGTATTATGAAAATGTAAGCATTGATACACCACATAATTATACTAACAATTATAATAATACCTATACCTATACCAAGTCAGGAGCTCAAAAAGTTGCTGTACATTTCTCCAGATTTGAGACAGAAAAGAATTATGATTTTGTATACATAAAGGATAAGAACGGTAACACAATTGCCACATATGACGGCACTTTAAGCGCGTTTTGGGCAACTGTTGACGGAGACCAGATTAATGTCAACCTTGTTACTGACTACAGTGTAACTGCATATGGTTACCATATAGACCAGGTAGCCTATTATTCCGACCAGCCGTTGACTCTGGATGCTCAGGAAGCGACCTCCCCTGAGCTTTTAGAGCCGGATGCAATAAAATAAGCTTTAGCAAAAGGAGTCTGTATTATACGGGCTCCTTTAGTTTTGACAGGATGATTAATATGCTATAATATACCTGTATTATTTTAATGATGAAGGTATAACTATGGCTTCAAAAACAATTAAAATTTCAGTCAGGGACTTGATTGAGAATACTATGCGGTCGGGCAGCATAAACTCTGTTTTTATGTGCTCCAATAAGGCTATACAAGGAATAAGGGCTCATCAAAAGCTTCAGAAAGGCTTTAAGGATGATTTGCCCGATGGAGCAGAGCTTTTCACGGAATATGCATTTGACCATGTACTGAATTATAATGGGTTTGATTTTCATATAGATGGCAGAATAGACGGCATAGTCAGAAATCTTGATATGACCATAATAAAAGAAATAAAATCCACTAACTTAGCTTTGGATGAAATTTCTGTTGATAGCAGCCATCCACACTATGCTCAGGCTGCTTGCTATGCATATATATATTGTGCTCAGAACAGCATAGACAGCGCCGTAGTACAGCTTATATATTATCAATTGGACAGGGATGAAACCAGGGTTGTGGAATGGGAATGTTCTTTTTCCATGCTTGAAGAGTACTTTTTTAAGCTTCTTAATAAACTTGTCTCCTGGCTTGTTCTGTCTAGAGAATGGACACAATGCAGAGACCTTACAATAAAGAGGCTGGATTTCCCTTTTGAACAATACAGAAAAGGTCAAAGAGACTTTGCAGTAGCAGTTTATAAAACAATAAAAGAGGGAAAAAGAATATATATACAAGCACCAACCGGTACTGGGAAAACAATATCTGTTTTGTTTCCTTCAATTAAGGCAGTAGGTGAGGGCCTTGCTGAAAAAATATTCTATCTTACTGCAAGAACCACCCACAAGCAAATAGCCGTCGATACTGTGAAAACAATGATTTCAAGGGGATTAGCCTTTAAATGCCTTGTTATTACTGCAAAGGAAAAGATCTGTCCAAAGGAAAAGACAATCTGTGATGCGGACTACTGTGAGTATGCCAGAGGTTATTATGATAGAATAGAACAAGCAGTTAGGGATGTTTTCATAAATGAAGACATAATAGACAAAAGCGTCTTGTGCAAATACTCTGAGAAGCACACTGTCTGCCCATTTGAGCTGTCGCTGGATATATCTCTATGGGTCGATTGCATTATCAGCGATTATAATTATGTATTTGATCCAAGAGTATATCTGAAGAGATTTTTTGCTGAAAAAAATAAGAGTGAATATATAATACTTGTAGATGAAGCACATAACCTTGTAGAAAGAGCTCGTGATATGTATTCAGCCGAAGTCAGCAAAAGAGAGATTTTGAGCTTGAAAAAGGATTTGGGCTCAACAGGCAAGAAGTCATCCATTGTGAAGCTGCTTGGCAGTATTAATTCAGAGCTTATAAAATATAGAAGGTTATGCTTGGATTCGGGGTTTTGCAGCATGTCGGAGCCTCCCAGGGAATTGTATCCGGTGCTGAGAGAGCTGATAGTAGAAGCAGAACTATGGTTATCCCAAAATTATTATGACAGCAGATATGATTCTGTTCTTGGGCTATACTTTAAAATAAACAACTTTGTTAAAATATCTGAGCTTTATGACGAAAGATATGTGACCTATGTGTCAAATGCAGACAGAGATACCGTTTTAAGGCTATTTTGCGTGGATCCTTCTTTTTTGATAAGGGAGGTCATTACAAAACAAAAATCAGCTGTATTTTTTTCTGCAACTTTGTCGCCCATAGGCTATTACAGAGAGCTGTTGGGCGGCCTTGAGGAGGATTACATAAAGAGAATGAGCTCACCCTTTGACAGTGAAAATTTTGGTATATATATAAGAGGCATTTCCACTAAATATAAAAAAAGAGAGTTAACTACAGGAGATGTAGCAGATTGTATATATGCTGCAGCAACCTCAAGGAATGGAAACTACCTGGCTTTTTTTCCATCCTACAAATATTTGCGTGATGTACATTCCATATTTATAGTGAAGTATCCCGAAATAAATACTGTTATACAGAACAGTTCCATGGATGAGGCACAAAGGGAGCAATTCATCGAGAGCTTCAAGAATCAGACTGTTGAAACATATTTAGGCTTCGCAGTTCTTGGAGGTTTGTTTTCTGAAGGAATTGATCTGACGGGAGACAGATTGCTGGGGGCTGTAGTTGTAGGTGTTGGTCTTCCTCAGATATGTCCTGAGAGGGATATTATTATGGAATACTTCAATAATCATAATAATAAGGGATATGAGTACTCATATGTATTTCCGGGTATTAATAAGGTGCTTCAGTCAGCAGGTAGAGTTATTCGCTCAGCACAAGACAAAGGCTTTGTAGTTCTTATTGATGAGAGATATCAGACTGATGCTTATAGAAAGCTGTTCCCAGGCGAATGGTCAGGTAATGTCTTTATCAACAGTGCCGCCGAGCTGTCAAGCACTTTAGCCAGCTTTTGGAATAATTGCAAGTAGGAGGTCTGTCAAATGATTGATATGTCAAATGTTAAGGTTAGGACTATAGAAAGGAAGGATTTACAGTCTATCAGGGATCTTATTGAAATAATCAACAGGTATGATAAAATGGAAATCTCCTTTCCTGACCAAATGTTCGAGTATTTGCTGAGTCAACCAAAGCAAAAGGAAAATATCTTTTTGGCATATATGGCAGAAAAGCTTATTGGGTTTGCCATGTGCGGTATTTTCGGGTCTTTGGAAAAGGTTAAGTTTGAACTGCATATACACCCGGATTACAGGAAAAAGAGATTGGGCTCAAGGCTTTTTGATATATTGATGGATGCAGCACATAAGAACAATGCAAAAGCAGTAGAAATAGGCTGCAAGCAGCAAGCGGGTGACTCCGTCAGATTTGTGGAAAGCAGAGGTTTTCAGCCCTTTGAGTATTCATGGAAAATGGATATGGAGTTAAATGGCTGGGAGCATAGAGCTATGCCGGAAGAACTGCATATTCGCAGAGTGATGAAAGAAGACGTTGAGCTTTATGTCGATATAATGACCAATGCGTTTAAAGGTGAAGGAGAGCAGCCCTTTAAGAATGATATACACGAAAGGCTGTTTCTGCAGCCCAATACACATGCCTTCTTTCTGGAAAAAGGTGATGCGGTTATGGCAACAGCAGCCGTGAATCTGGAGGTAGAAATAAACAGAGGTTACATATATAATGTAGGAGTGTATAATAACTATAGAGGAATGGGATATGGTAAACTCATCCTTACTCACTGTGCAAACTATATTAAGGAAAACCGATTCTCGAAAGCTTCACTTATTGTAAAAAGTGAAAATCATAATGCCTTGAAGCTGTATAAGAGCATAGGCTTTAAAGAGATAGAAACCTTTGTGGGTTATAAATTGCGAATAAACAATAAATAACTGCTATTACACCGCTTTATGCAGAAGGAAGTTAGTATCAAACATAAGTTTTTTGAAAGAAAGGGCAAAATATGACCAAGCTTAATACACAGCTTATAGAAGCTTTTGCACAGGATGCTGCAGAATTATATAAAAGCTTTATAGGGAAGTACCCCTTTACAAAGCTCATGTTCGTAAAAACCTTGCTACACAGCTCAGGTAACATTGGACTGATAGTATTGGAGAGCGGCAGAGTTGTCGGAAAATACTCCGTGTTTTCCAGCTCCGAGGGTTTTATAGTAAAAGGCGGTATAGATAAGGGCATATGTGTAATATACAAGCTCCAGCTAAATAGTATTTATGATATTATCAACAACAGGGATACATATCATAAACACCTCTGGAAGCTTATGAAATATGGTATAAAGCTTGCAAATCCAATTGTAATTAAAGAAAGGGCAAGCTTATATGGTGTACTTAAAGGAGCCAATGTGCTGCTCAGACCATGCGATGACAGTGATATGAAATATCTTGTGGAATGGTATAATGATTATGAACTGAACAGGCTTGCAGGCTGGACCAGCTCCAGGGTAACTGAAGCCAGACTGAGGTACAATTATTCAAAAAGCTATGGTTATGATCCCATGAATCTTATAATAGATAATGAATGCGGAAAGCCCATTGGAACAATCCAATTATATGATTTTAGTGACTTGGACAAAAGCTGTAAGCTGGGCATAAGAATCGGTGATAAGCAGAGCTGGGGAAAAGGCTACGGCGAAGCTGCCGTTAATGTTTTATTGGAATATGCATTTATGAAGCTTGAGCTTAACAGAGTGTCACTAAGAGTTTATGAGTTTAATGAAAGGGCAGTCAGATGCTATTTGAAATGCGGCTTTCAGCATGAGGGAACAGCCAGAAAATCTGCTTACATAGACGGAGCGTATTATGATGAAATACTGATGGGAATACTTAAAAGTGAATTTATAAGAACACACAGCAAATAAAGCAGATAGGTTTTTTACCTATCTGCTCCTCATTTCTCTGATATCCTGTATAAAGTCACTGACCCTGAAATAAGCATTTCTGGCTGAACGAGAGACTTTTCTTTTTGTTTTTGACCTTAAGGCAGGCATAAGCATCATTCCTGTCAAGGCACCTATAGCGCTGACTGTCATTATTGTCATAGGATTTTTTTTCATGTCCATCTTCCTTTCCTTATAGTATGCAACAACACTAGCATATGCTGTTTAATAATGTTTAAACCATGAAAAAAGTAGCATATTATAGATAAACTAGAAATTTTCATCATTATATGACACAAAAATAGTGAACACTTGCATTTCTTGCAGGAATAATGATGCATGATATAGAATTATAAATTGTTTTGTTAAATTAGCTCGAAAATCCGTTTGTTTTGAAGTTATAAGAGCAATATATTGATAAGGGTGAGTAGTGGATGACAGAGCAGGAATTATTATTTTCCATGGATATTGGTACAAGGACGGTTGTGGGCATAGTCGGCTGTCATGACGGAGAAAAATTCAAGATACTGGCACATGAGGTTGAAGAGCATAAGGAGCGTGCGATGTACGACGGACAGGTTCATGATATTGAGCTTGTTGCAAAAGCTGCTGCCAAGGTTAAGGATAGGCTTGAAAAGAAGCTGGGCGTACAGCTCAAAAGAGTTTCAATAGCTGCAGCTGGACGTTCATTAAAAACCTGTAAAACCTTTGTGGAAAGAGAGACGGACATAATCTCCAATATAGACAGGGAGCTTATTAGCAGTCTTGAGATAGAAGCCATTCAGAAGGCTCAGCATGAAGTGGAAAAAATGCAGCATGAGGATGACTTGGCGTACTATTGTGTCGGCTATGCCATTGTAAATTTTTATTTAAATGGAAATGTAATTGGTAATCTGGAGGGTCATAAGGGCAAAAAAGTAGGTATCGAAGTATTAGCAACCTTCCTGCCAAAGGTAGTTGTTGATAGTCTTTATGCCGTTGTTGCAAGAGTGGACCTGGAAGTAAGCAGTCTTACCTTGGAGCCTATAGCTGCCATGAATGTATCCATACACAGCAATCTGAGATTATTGAACATTGCTCTTGTTGACATTGGTGCCGGCACCTCGGATATTGCATTGACAAAGAGCGGAACGGTGTTTGCGTTTGCTATGGCACCGGTGGCAGGAGATGAGATTACTGAGAAGCTTGCAGAAAACTATCTGCTTGATTTCGACACTGCTGAAAAAGTAAAAATCAACCTCTCAAAAAAGGATAAAATAAAGTTCAGAGATGTCATGGGCATTACTCAAGAGAGAACGAACACGGAAATGCTTGATTCCATAAAGCCTGCAATACAACAGTTGGCTAAAGAAATTTCGGATAGGATAATAGAGTTCAATGGGAAATCCCCCAGTGCAGTATTTTTAATTGGCGGAGGCAGTCAGATACCCTTGCTCCCTCAGTATATTGCCGAATATCTGCAAATATCTGCTGAAAGAGTAGGTGTAAGAAAGGCTGATATAATCAGGGATGTTGAAATAAACAACAAGAAGCTTATAAATCCGGAGTTTATTACTCCCATAGGAATTGCCGTTACAGCCTATATGAACAGGCAGAAGGATTTCCTTCAGGTTACAGTTAACGATAAGAATGTTAAGCTGTTTAACTCTAAGACACTTACTGTTGCTGATGCATTGATACTCGTAGGATATAATCCGAGAAACCTTATAGGCAGAAGAGGGGAGTCTATTTCCTTTATATTGAACGGAAAGACAGAAACTGTAAAGGGAGAACCGGGAGAACCTGCAAAGATTTTTCTTAACGGAGCAAGGGTCAGTCTTGATAATTCGATTT
Source organism: Bacillota bacterium (assembly GCA_049322695.1). Taxonomy (GTDB): domain Bacteria; phylum Bacillota; class Clostridia; order Lutisporales; family Lutisporaceae; genus CALGKJ01. The sequence goes on from JBMORW010000015.1 coordinate 96,227, forward strand.
CCAACGGAGACAAAATAACCATAGACCCTGCAGTAGATGGTAAAGCAGCTAAAATATTCATAAGGGATTATATTACGGATTTTCCCGTGAAAAAGATATATATAGACGGAAAGGCACATGTGCTGAGACCCGCTATAATGAAAAACAATGCCCTGGCTATGGTTGATGAGGCAATATCTGACGGAGATGTAATATCCATAAAGCAGATAGATAGGCTTGAAGATTTGATTAAATACTTTGATATTACTGATAATAATACAAAGTTCTTAATCAATGGAAAGGAAGCTCAAAAGGATTCCTTGATAACCAACGGCGATATTATTTCAGTTGAAATACCTGAAGAAAAGCCGCAGACTCAGTCTGACTCCGCAAATATGAATCATGGCTCTGCTATAGATGTATGGGTTAACGGCAAATTAGTCAGAATGCAGGATTCAGCAAAATCACAGTTTATATTTGTAGATGTTTTCAATTTTATTGATATTAATCCAAGAGAGATAAAAGGAAAAATAAACATGAAGCTTAATGGAAATTATGTTAACTATACCGATCCTCTTATCAATGGAGACAGAATAGAAATAGAATGGGATAATTAGCTGCTGGGAGCCGCTGGCTCTCAGCTAATTATGTGAGCAGAGTCTTTTGAAATGATTATATTTAGCAATATTGGAATAAACTAGCTTATACGGTATATTTTTTATTTTGATTAATATATAATATAAATATTGATTTTGATAAGGAACAAAGCTAGAGTTCTTATAGTCCAATTATGTAGAATAAAAAGGGAGGTAATAGCTTGGGCAAGACTACCAAAATCTTAATAGGCATTATTCTTTTTCTTGTTATAGTTGTTGGAATAATTGGTATTCTTCTTGTAAGCGGTGATAAAATATTGCCTAACATTTCCATAGAGAACATCGATGTTGGCAGGCTAACCAGAGAGGAAGCTGAGCAAAAGGTCAAATCTGCAGTTGAAAGCTCTTTGGACAGCTTACAGCTTACATTGAAGTTCCAGGATCGGCAATGGAAGCTTGGTTATAAGGAAATAGGATACAGCTATGATATTTCAAAAACAATAGATGACGCCCACAAAATAGGACGTCAGGGTAACTTTATAAATAGGATTGTTACAGTTATTAACTCGAGATATACAGAGCACAAGCTTGCGCTGGATTTTACCTATGATGATAAAGCAGTACGAGAGTTTGTTGACAAGCTTGGAACAGGTATTGACCAGGAAGTGGTAGATGCTACAATAAAGTATGAAAAGCCTAATTTTATCGTTTCAGAAGACAAGCAGGGAAGAATTCTGGACAGACAGAAAGCTGTCGAGCTGATAAAACAGGAGCTGGATAACAGGAGATCTTCTTCAATAGAACTTCCTGTAGAAATTAAAGAGCCAGCCGTAAAAAAAGAAGTGCTTGACAATATAAAAGATGTGCTTGGTCAGTTTTCAACAAAGTTTAATTCTGCCGATGTGGATAGGACTCATAATATAAAGATTGCTACAAGCAGTGCTTCACATGTACTGCTTTATCCCGGAGAAATATATTCGGTTAATAAAGTAGTAGGACCTAGATTAGAGGAATTCGGCTTTAAGGAAGCCAAGGTTATTATAAATAATGAGCTTGTACCGGGTATTGGAGGAGGCGTATGCCAGGTGTCATCCACGCTTTACAATGCTGCACTGCTCTCCAACCTGAAAATTATAGAAAGAAGGAATCATACGCTTCCGCTTTCCTATATAGCTATCGGAAGAGATGCTACGATTTCCGGCGATTATATTGATTTGAAGTTTGAGAATTCTACGCCATACCCTGTGTATGTTTATGGAGAGGTATCAGGCAGCTGGGTGACATTTTCCATATTCGGCAGGAATGATTATCCTGAAAGAAAGGTCAAGATTGAAGTAGTGACTATTAGTACAACTGAGCCTGTAATTACTGTTATAGAAGATCCAACTCTGCCTGAGGGAACAGAAATTGAGGAAAAGAAGGCATTTACAGGCTATGTAGTAAAGAGTTACAGAGTAATTACTGAAAATGGCAGTGTAATATTCAAGGAACCTCTATTTACGGATAACTATAATGTAGTTGACGGAGTCAAGAGAGTAGGTACAATGAAGGTTGAGAATGACAGCACCGGAGGAGTACCTGCTATAGAGCCGCTTCAGCAGAATGGTAGCAGTGCCGATTGAGGATAATATTAAAAGCAGGCTTTCAGGGAGGAATTATTCCTCCCTGAATTTATGTGAACGCAATCTCATTATACTTGTACGGCAGTTAAATAATGTTGAATATAACTTTGAAAAATATTATCATATAAGTTGAAACAATAAATAAGATGTATCCAGGAGTGTTACCATGAGTGAAGCATTATATGAAAAGGAAATCAAGTGTCCTATATGCAATAATAAGTTTAAGACGATGAAAGTAAGAAAAAATGCATGTATTGTAGATAAGAAGGATTCGGATTTCTGTACTCACTATAAGAATCATAATCCAATATTTTATGAAATTTTTGTATGTCCCTTCTGCGGCTATTCAGCATCTGAGAGCTCTTTTGAAGATCTTACTAAGAATGAAGTACAAAGGCTTAAGGAGGTTTTTTCCGGTTTTAGAGTTTCCCGCAGCTTTTGTGATGAGAGAAATATCAGTGACGCCATAGACAGCTTCAAGCTTGCTCTGTATACCAGCAAATCTAAAGAAGCAAAGGACAGCATCATAGCAGGAACCTGTCTGAAAATAGCCTGGTTGTACAGATATCTTGGTGATGCAAAGGAACGCACCTTTATCGAATATGCACTGGAGAACTATGTTAAGGCCTACAATGTAGAAGATTTTCCTATCGGCAGCTTTGATGAAATAACTATGCAGTACATAATGGGAGAACTGTCAAGGCGTCTGGGCAAGTACGACGATGCAATACTTTGGTTGAGTAAGGCGGTATCCAATCCGGAACGCAGCAAAAACCCCAGGATAGAAAAAATGGCCAGAGAACAATGGGCGCTTGCAAAGGAAGAATACAAAAAAGTTAAAAAGACCGAAACTTTATAGCTTTTTCTTCGTTATAAACAAAAACGGGAGGAGTGAGAGCTGTGAAAAAGGTTGGTATACTAATGATTTTATTGGGCTTACTGTGTATAATGGCTTTTGCAGTTTATAAGTTTGCTTTGGAGCCGGAAATACCGTTTCTGATAAAGCTTGGCTTGCTGGCCGCAACCATTGGTTTGATAATTATTATAATTACGTTGATTGCTGAGAAATTCATAAAGAAGAGAAAGGAAGATGAAGATGATCTTAGTCAATATTGATCATGTTCCAAACAAGAAGGTAATCAAAACGCTTGGCATTGTTAAAGGCAGTACAGTTCATTCCAAACATTTGGGTAAGGATATTATGGCCGGCTTAAGGACTCTCGTTGGCGGAGAAATCGAGGAGTACACACAGATGCTTGACGAAGCAAGAAAAATTGCAGTTTCAAGAATGGTGAAAAATGCAGAGGAGTTAGGAGCAAATGCCATATTAAATATCAGATTTGCTTCGGCTTCCGTAATGCAGTCAGCGGCAGAAATAATGGCATACGGTACGGCAGTTGTTATAGAGGAATAGAATCAGTGTTTGGGGTCAGACCTGACCCCAAATTTTCTTTTTTTGGAAATTGTGAAAAATATTTAAAACTTATTTCACTTTTAGTTTATTGAATTGTCAGATTATTTGAAATACAATAGTCTTATCAAAATGGCATATTACTATTCATATGCAGAAATGCATTAAGACATCAGTTTTTTATGCTGCAGACTCAATTTAAGATAGGGGGTCCATAAATGAAAAAGAGCGCATTAGTACCGTCAATCATTGAAAATGTTTCCAATGTAATAATAGGTAAGAAGGATAGTGTGGAGAAAATCCTTGTTGCTTTACTTTCCGGAGGTCATGTACTTATAGAGGATGTGCCCGGGGTTGGAAAAACAACTTTGGTGCATGCCATATCAAAGTCCATAGGATGCAGCTTCAGGAGAATACAGTTCACACCTGATTTGCTGCCTTCAGATATTACAGGCATTTCGATATATAACATGAAAAAGGGTGAGTTCGAATTTAAGCAAGGTCCAATAAACTCAAACCTGATACTGGCAGATGAAATAAACAGAAGTTCACCAAAGACGCAGTCAAGCCTGCTTGAAGCAATGCAGGAAAAACAAATAACGGTTGATGGTGAGACGTATAAGCTGCCTCAGCCTTTCATTGTACTCGCTACCCAGAATCCAATAGAATACGAGGGAACTTTTCCGCTGCCGGAAGCACAGCTGGATAGGTTTACATTGAGAATTTCAATGGGATATCCAAGCTTTTCTGAGGAAAAGAAGATTCTTGGTACATACAAAGGTCAAAACCCGTTGGACTCACTTCAGCCTGTTGCGACAGAAGAGGATATCGCTGAAATGAAGAACGAGGTCGAGAAAGTGTTTGTTGATGACAGTATTCAGGATTATATTATTCAGCTGGTTCATGCTACGAGAAGCAGCAAGGATATATATCTTGGCGCAAGCCCCAGAGGAACACTTGCATTGTTTAATGCCAGCCGAGCACTGGCATATATAAAAGGAAGAGAATATGTTATACCTGACGATGTAAAATCCTTGATTGACCCAACCCTGGGACACAGGATAATATTGAAGTCTGAAGCCAGGATACAAGGGAAGAACGAACATACAGTACTTGCAGAGATTTCCAAGACAATAAGAGTTCCAGTGGTGAACGGAAATGGTTACTAAGATAAAGCTTAAGGCATTTATACTGCTGGCTGCTCTGTTTTTTACAGCACTTTTTGTTGGCGGAGTATATATTTACGCCATATTCATCATAGCAGGATTTTTGCTGCTGGCTTCTTATATAGCCGGTAAAAGCGCTTATAAAAACCTTGTAAACATAGTATGGAAAAGCAGTGACAAGATACAGGCAGGAAGCAGATTCAAAATGTCAATGGAATTATATAATTCAAGCTTTTTTCCGATACCGTACCTGCGAATAAGCACAAAGCTTTCACGCAAGCTGACCGGAGAGGAAGAAAGAAACAGAATCTTTTCTTTGATGCCAGGCGAAAAGACCACTATTGAAAAGGATATAATATGCAAAAATAAAGGTATTTATCGAATCGGTTATCTGGAACTTGAGTTTGGTGATGCTTTCGGTGTTTTCAGCTGGAAAATGATTTCAGACACTAATATACTTCTGTATGTTTATCCTAAAGTATATGACCTCAGGTTTTTCAGAATACCGCTGAGGCAGCACTTTGGAACAAGTGCTGTAAGGCATAATGCTTATGAGGATTTTGCAAGCATTAAAGATATAAGAAAATATGAGAATGGCGATAGTATAAAAAAGATTCATTGGAAGGTTACTGCCCATAAAGGAGAGTTTCATGTAAAGAACGTTGATCTGAATGCAACTGCGGACATAAATGTGTTTATGGACCTATACGAGTACAGCTATGAAGGAGCTTACAAGGATGAAATGGAAGAGCTTGCAGCGGAGTGTTCAGCATCAATAGCAAGATATGCTCTTGCAAGAAATATGTCTGTGAGCTTGATTGGTAAGTGCAGTGAATATATTAGGGTATCAGGAACAGGCATAAACAAATTTGCCGAATTCCTGGATGCAATAACTAAGTCAGAGGTTACAGGTGACATACCAATTGATGAACTGGTGAGGATTGAAGGTCAGAAGCTGAATCTTGGTGCAACGGCAATAATAGTGACTTCCAACGTAAGCAAGACAATGCTGGATACAGTTTTGTCCTATAAAGCAAAAGGTGTTGGCTTTGTAATTGTCCATCTGTGCGAAAACAGAGATATAGTCAATAATAATGTAGAAGCGTTGAAACAGCATGGTGTCGTAGTATATACAGTTGGTATATGGGATGATATTATGCAGGCTTTGGGAGGTCAATATGAAAAGTAGAAGGATATACGAAATAATATTTTATTATGGAATTATTCTACTGATAATTTTAACCTTTAATTTTGCTGTTAAGGATTTAAGCAACATGGACATCAGCTATCTTAAGCTTATACTTCTTAGCATTCCCATTACAGTTGCAGCGATGCTGATAGTATATTTTCCAATAATAATTCCTGTAGTTGTGATGTTATTGGGAGGTTATGCCGGCTATCTCGCGATATATGAAATGGAGGTTCTTGTAGGATATTATTGGAAGGTTTCTGATTTTATTTATTGGCTTCAAGGGTACATTATTGGTTATGAAGCCTTTGATCTGAAGTATACTATACTTTTCTCAATTGTATATGCAGCTTTTACGGCAATAATCATATCTTTGCTTACAATAAGCAAAAAGGGGAGCTTCATACAGATTGTATTAGGTACGGCAGCTCATTCCTTCTTTTGGTTCATGTATGTAGGCAGAGCCAAGCTTTATCTTTTTATTTTTTTATTTGCGTCAATTCTTTTATATACCTATAAGGTATACAAGAAAAAAAGTGGGGAATGGCTTAAGACGGGCAGTATAGCAGAAAGCGACATAGGCAGAAAGTGGGTGGCTTATTCAAGTGTAATTATTATTATGTCATTGCTTTCAGCATATTTCATGCCCTTTAACATTAAGCCCGTGAGATGGGAGTGGCTAAATAATAAAGTGATAGACATATTTCCGTTTGTTTTGGACTGGCGCAATGATGCTTTGGATTCTTACAGCTACGGGTTCCATTCGCGTTTCAGCTCCGGATTTCAGGGATCGAGATCCAGCAGGCTTGGCGGCCCGATACTGCTCGATGAGAGTATCATGCTGAATGTCTCGACAAGTTCAAAAGAAGCTATTTATTTAAGAGGAGTAGTTAAGGATGTATATACAGGTTACAGCTGGGAAAAGAAGCCAAAGAGCTTTTTCCAGCACAGGTCAGGTGACATGCTTTCACTTCCTTTTGATACCAATGAGGTTGAAACATACACCAAAAAATTGATGATTACTCCTAAAAAGCTTATTTCATCAACTATTTTTGCGCCATATAAGCTGTATAGAGTGAATCATAAGGATAATAGGTTTTTCGTTGATGAAGATTCCGAAGCTTACTTTTCAAAGCAGGTGACTAGAAAGGAATCTTATGAAATTGAATGCGTGACCCCATATATAAATGAAGAAAAGCTTAGGGCAGTTAGTACAAAATCAGATGCTGGAACAACTTACTTCCAGTTGAATTCTAACTTGCCTGACAGAGTCAAAAGACTTGCATATGAAATAACCTCAAAATATGATAATGACTATGACAAAATAAAAGCAGTAGAAAGCTATTTAAGAACAAATTACAAATATACCTTGGAACCTTCCAGAGTTCCATCAGATTATGACTTTGTAGATTATTTTCTTTTCGAAGGAAAGGAAGGCTATTGTACTTATTTTGCTACAGCTATGGCAGTAATGCTTAGAGCTTCAAACATTCCATGCAGATATGTGGAAGGCTTTCTATCTGTTTATCCCGGCAATACCAGCCGTGATGTAAAAGGATCCTTTGCACATGCTTGGGTCGAAGTAAACTTTGAAAAGTATGGCTGGATAACCTTTGAGGCAACTCCTGCATATTCACGGGTTGAGCTTGTGGACAATCAGCAGGTCGCACAAGCAGAAGCAGAAAACAATGATGAACAGACTGATATAGCATTGCCTTCGAGTAATTTTTTCACAGGAAGAGATATGTCTGTAGGCATGGAGGATGAAGGAATTTCTGCAGGAACAGTGCAGTCTGAAAAGTTCAGATTTAATTTCAATATATCGCAAACATTGAAATATGCACTTACGGCATTAGTTATACTAAGGATATTATTTCTATTGTCAGTAAAAACTATTAATGAAATCATCATTAAGAATGCATCTGGAAAAAGGTATGCCAAGCGCTATTTAAAAAACGTTTTGGAGTGCTTTGGCAAAATGGGTTATAAGCTGCAGCAGAATCAGACCTTGAGAGAATACTCGGTATTAGTTCATAACTATATAGAGGAATGTGCCTCGGACTTGGATGAAGTAATAGCGCTGCTTGAAAAGACTATATACAGTGAAAGAGAGCTTCAGCATAATGAAAAGCAGCTGTTGGAACGCTACAGAAAAAATGTCAGAAGGCAGACCTTCAGAAGGTTAGGATTGCTGAGGTATTGCTGGGGAGAGTATGTTCTTGGAAGATAGATGAAAAGCCATGAAAATCATGAAAATCATACGTTGATTGAAAAGTTAAATTCCAGTGAAAAGAAAGTTTCAATAATGTAAGACTAAATTCGATATTGTCTGGGTTTGAACTGTATATTAAGTGATAAAAATATAGTATAATGGCCTTACAGAAA
>JBMORW010000016.1:0-122495 GCA_049322695.1 Bacillota bacterium
CGTAAGCCCAAGCCCTACTGCAGGAGAAGTTAAGACTTCACCTGCAGCAGAGCTTAACCCTTCACCTGGAAATACACCTGGGAACATTGCCAACATAGGCTTTGCTGCAACAGATGGTGAATGGGACTACTGTTGGGCGGGTACAACCTGGTATGATTTTGATGGCGGAAAGCTTTGCAAGATGAAGCCTGATGGAAGCAGCTTTCAAGTTCTTTCCGAAGATATACCATGTTTTATAAATGTTGTAGGAGATTGGTTATATTATATTAAGCAAAATCGTGCAGGAGAGTATTATGGGGAAATTATCAGATTAAGCAAAGATGGAGCTAATCGAAAAGAGCTATATGCAGCAGATTGTACCAATATGACAGTAGTAGGGGAATGGATTTATTTTATCAATGTTCCTGAAGGAAATAAGATATACAAAATGAAAACGGATGGTAGTGAGTTAGCAAAGTTGAACGATAATGAAAGTTATGATTTACAATATGAGGATGGTTGGCTCTATTATTCTGGTAAGGTTGGTGAAGATAAATTTCCTCTTTATAAAATGAATATCTTAGAAAACACACAACCAATTGAAGTATTGAGTGATGTCAAGTATTTTCTTATAAATAGAGGATGGATATTTTACTATAATTTTGGAGAAGGAATGTTTAAAATGAAGGATGATGGGACAGGTAAAGTATCAGTATACAACCAACCAACTGACACTGCTAATATTACAGATGATTCAATTTTTTGTATTAGCACTGAGGAAGTATTTGTTAGTGGCTTAGGTACATACACCAAAGTCTACAACCTAAGCTTAGATGGTAAGAAAGTAAAAGAACTTCCCAATAAAGATGGAGTCCCTAGAAGCACATTTGCATGTATTGTAGGCGAGTATATTTACTACTTTAAAGACTGTGCTGAGTGGTATGAAGTAGGAAGAATGAAGAACGATGGTTCGTTTGATGAGGTAATGATTGATAGGTTGCGATAATTTTGATGGAGCGGTTGTCTTGTGGCGATAACCGCCTTTCTTTGTAAAAGGTAGAGTAAGGAAGATAGTCGCATGAGCTGCCCTTGCAGCAGCAGACGGAAGCATACTCAACAGCTGCAGCTATGATGCCTTCGGTAACGCTGTAAGCAGCAATGTAACAGCTAAGAACAGATTCATGTACTCAGGAGAGCAGTACGATAGCATAACAGGGAAGTATTACCTGAGAGCAATATTCTATAACCCAGTACTGGGAAGATTCATGCAGGAGGACAGCTACAGGGGTGACATTCAATGGACTTTTGGCAGAGCAGAAGGTTTGATTGAATACTATAATACAAAGAACTTTAATAAAGATGGTTTTCCAACACAGGAAGAGTCCCTTGAAACAGAGATTGAGTATATGGTTAAAGAACTTTAATCAAAAAGCTACAGTTATATTTACGATGATTGGAAAAAATATGATAGCAGCAATAAGGATGCGGCATATCTTGCAGGTTATGATATATGCTTTGAATATGAGAGACCCAGTGATAAAGCAAACAGGTCGATAGTTAGAGGGAAAGATGCAACAACTATATATAACATTATGATGGGCATATAATGATTTTAAACGAGTACAATTTAATTTTCTTTCACCATGATAGGCACAGCGGGGTCAGTGTTATATGCCGAACAAGGTTCGCCTATTTCATCGATCCCTAAGAATCATGTGATTTTCAGCGGTGTAAGGTTGTTGTGAACGTCTGTGACATGAGTAGTAGAATACATCAGTATGTGTGTAAGCAGAGTTGTATGAAGGAAAACCGCACGTGCATTATTGTGAGGGGCAACAGACATCCCTTCACGACACAAAATATTACGAAAGGGAAGTCGAGAGTGTCTACTCGACATAATCAAAATGAAATCAAAATACTTAATTATTACGTGGGTATTGCTAATAGTAATTGCTTTAGCAGGGTGCGGGGACAGAAATTTACCAAATAATGTACCTAGTATTCAGCCCCCAAACGAAAATTCCTATGATATAATTAATGATAAAGGAAAAGAAACTTTGGGTATATCTGAAAGTATTCATAGCAATAAATCTTCAATCAAGGAAATAGATTATGTTGGTGAATGGTATGCCCCAGAATATTCAGGTCCTGAAGCAGAGTTAGAAATCATACAAAAAAACAATGACATAGTAGAATTTTCATTCGGATTTCTTCGTATAGCTCAATTTAGTAATATAAGTGCAAAAATTGAAAATAATGTTGCAAAGTTTAAAGATAATCATGATCGTATTAGTGGTACTTTAGAATTCACTGATGCAGCGATATTACTTTCAATAGAGAAATCTGTATTTGAAGAATTTGAATCGCAAAAGATAGAATTTAAACGTGTGGGTCGATAATAAAATGCAAAAACTTTGCATCTTTTGATTTCAAAAACTAGATCCGACCTATGTATATCAATAATTACATCCGCTAGTTTATGAGGGACAAAGGAAACAGGCACCTTGTCCCGCAAAATTATTAGCTATATATAATAGACACTTCTTATGGTAAAATATGTATTATAGAATTGCCATAAGAAGTGTTTTTGCTTTGATTGCATAGAAGGTAGTGCGACAGGACAGTCTCTGTTACTTTATGTTGAAGCCGCCATTATGATGCATTGGGCAGAGACTTAAGCAGCAGAGTATTCTTAGTTACAACATAAATTAAATCAGGAGGAACGGCATGAAAAGAAAAATTATTATTTTTGCTTTAATTTTTTCCCTGCTTTTACAGGTACCTGCTTACACATTAGGTTATGCTATAGGTGATGATATAGGAGATGTGCTTTCTACAGATATTGTGGCACAGATAAACAACTGTGATATACCATCCTATAATATAGATAACAGCACAGGCATCAAAGCAAGTGATTTAAATAACTACGGCTTTGATGTCACGTGGGATGAAGCCAAAAGAGAAGTTCATATTGTAAGAAATGAATATAAAAAACTTACCCCCATACCTATAGAAAAAAATACCGGCGCTGCGATAGGATCAAAGCTTGGAGATGTTCTTCGTACAGATATTAAGACTTTTGTAGGCAATACTCTTGTACAAGCTTATAACATGAATAACAGCACGCTTATACTTTTTAAGGACCTCAACGCATTCGGAACAGTAAGCTGGAATGGACAAAGAAGGATTGCAGGACTCACCCTCAATGAAACGGAAGTAACCTTTGAAGACGAAATTGTTGATAAAAAAATCAGGAGTATCATAAATAAGCCGGAAGGGAAAATTTACAAATCGGATTTAGCAATAATTACTTATATTTCATTCTTTAAAGAAGATGTCAAGAGCCTTGAAGGGCTGCAATACTGTAAAAATCTTAGATATCTTCAAGCTGATTACTGCAAGATTAAGGATATTGAAATACTCAGAGAGCTGAAGAGTATCGAAGATGTAAGATTTACCGGAAATCTCATAAAAGATATCTCCCCGCTGCGTTCTTTGAAAAATATTAAATACTTGCTTATGAATGAAAACTGTATAGAAGATATTAATCCATTGAGATTGCTTACCAAACTAGAGAGACTGTATCTGGATGATAATGCAGTTAAAGACATCAGCGCATTAAAAGCCCTTACCTCCCTTGAGTTTCTGAATCTGAATAATAACAAAATTCAGGATATAAGTGCACTTTCAGGCTTAACCAATATTAAATATCTTTATCTTAGAGGTAATGATATAACAGATATCAGTTCACTGGAAAACATCCGCGGGTTGAGAAGCTTGAGTCTTGATGACAATAATATTGAATGTCTGGATGCAATCAGCTCTGCTGAAGATTTAGAATCTCTTTATATCGATAATAATAATATAAAAGATATTGACAGTTTGAAAAACTTAACTAAACTCACTAGTCTGAGTATAAGTGATAACAAGATAGAAGACATAAGTATTTTGAGTAATATGCCTGAAATAAGCTTATTGTCAATGGACGGTAATCGTATACAAGATCTTTCTGTTTTGGATCAGCTAAAAAAGCTTGATTTTTTTTATTGTTATCATACATATAGTTTGGCTGAAGCAAAAGAAATATTGAAGGAAGCTAAAAAAATAATAGCTAAGGCTGTCAAGCCGGGTATGTCAGACTATGAAAAGGAGCTTGCTATACATAATGTTCTTCTGGAAAGTGTAAGGTATGATTATCAGAACTTAATAAACGACACTTTACCTTTTGAATCCTATCATCCCTATGGCCTATTAGTTAATAAAACAGGAGTCTGCAACGCTTATGCACATAGCTTTAAAATATTGCTCAATCTGGTGGGTATAGAATGTATAGTTGTTGTCGGAGATACATCAGCCGGTCTGCACGCATGGAATATTGTAAAATTAGACGATGAGTACTATTATGTAGATCCAACCTGGAATGACCCTCCATTTGAATATTACAACAAAGACATTATCAATTATGATTATTTCAATATTACCGGTGGGCAAATGGCTAAGGATCATGAAGTAAATAACGAGCTGTATCCTGAATGCAATGGAGTTCGCTATAACTATAAATATCTTAAATATTGGTCAGATAACAATATAAAGCCTGGAAGTTACAGCTATCTTAAAGGAAAAGTAATGCTGCCGCCTCAAACTACAGCAGCTGAAGGTGGTACAAAAATTGAACTCATTGCCTATACAAGCAACAATAATTCTGATTCTGATGATATCTGTTTTACTACTGTTGTAACTATACCTGAGGGAGAGAACTCAACTGAATATTCTATTCCCTTGATACCCAATAAAAGAGGCTACAGGTTTGAGCAAAGGATAATTAAAAATGAACAAAGCATTTATGGCAGCAAATACTTTGACGAGAAAGGTACTCCTGTTAAGCTTTCAAGAATAATGATGGATGAAAATGATAAGACCATAGATTTGCAGTTTATAAAAGGATGGTCTATAAAAGGCGAAATATCTTTTATAAACAATGAGATAGTTGAAAAATACGGAGCATCTGTATTCATAACTGCTCAAAACGTTGAAGATGGAAAGTGGTTTAATGCAGATAGCCCTGTACATGCTAATAAGGATGATGATGTCAGTAAAGAAAAGTATAAATACATGATAAATCTGGAAAAGAAGCCTCAGAAAGTAATCATTAAGCTTGCTGTCATATATGCAGGAAGCAATACGCAAAAAGACTTTTACTATGCAAAAAATGGAATCACACAAAATATTAAAGAAGCAGAAGTGATAAATGTATCGGGTGATATTACAAATATTGACTTTACAATATCAGAATAATATTATCAAACATGTAGAGAACTGCAAATAAAGTCATATTATAAAATCAACATGAGAAAGAGTTACAGGTAAAATATTGCCTGGCTGTAATGACAGCGGAATAGGGGACGGGTATATCAAACCTGTCCCCTACTTCCAGCTAATATCTGGTTCTTAAAACAGCTTCTTCAAGAAGCATTATTTTTTCTGCCTCATGTTCAGTCAAACGGGAAAAAATCTCTTTTCGATATTTCAGCCCCAGTTCATGGCGTACTCTAGGGTCCCCCGGTTGTATTGCATCCGTCCAATCCATCTTTTTTCTTTGATAATACAAATCAAAATCGACAATTCTTGTATTATCCTCCAAGTATTCCAGACCCAGCAGAATCTTTTTTAAATATTTGGGATCATGTAAAGTGAAGAAACGAAGACGATATACGCCCACTGACATCATAAGCCTGGGATAATCCTTAGTCCAGGATTCGCCTAGAATAATACCCAACTCCAAAAAATCAAAGAGATTTGAAAGTCTTTCATAGTGCAGCTTGTAGGCACTGTATCTGTCATATATGCGTATCTCCAGTTCATACCAATCCTTGTTGCCTATTCCTCTGTTCAGATACTTAAGTGCATGAAGGCGCAGGCTTTTAAAGAGAGGATAAAAGCGCTCATCGATATATAAGCACTTTTCATATAATTCTCCAATCCTGAAGCTGCGATGTAAAGGCTTGTCGGTGACAGCAACCAGAGTACCCTTCTCATTGCGGGAGTTCAAGATTTCCATCAGAGAGCCTGTGCTTCCTCCGTGATCGGCTTTTATTTCTTGAACTACGCTCTCCAAATCGCCCATGGAACGCACAATGATAATACGTGGTGCAGTTCGAAGCTTAGTTAGAAGTGCTGTTTGTCCATCGTTAATAAGCTGGCACAAAAAAACATCGGGCTCCTGTTCAATTATCAGGGTATCAATAATATCCTTTTCACTGACAGTATCAGTGATATGTTTTGTAAGAAAGAGTATAGTAAATGCCTCACCTGCTTTTTCAAAAGCAGTACTGTAATCATATTCTGCAGCACCCAGCTGCAGGGTTAGGTATTTCTTAAGACTATCCGTATTATTGCTTTCTATTAAAAGAGCTTTCGGTCCGCTGCGTATTAAGGAAAACATGTTAAACCTCCTGTTATAGACCTATTTTGCTTCTGCATAAACGCTGGTCGTCTGTTCCCAATGGGTATGGGAAGCTGTGGTATTTTCTGGTGTTCAGCTCTATGAGGTTGATGCCGGTTATTCCGTTCAAACACAGGCGGCCTTCCGAGTAACCGCTTTTTAAGGATAAGTTATGACCATAAAGATTGATTTCACCCGGCTGTGATAATACCTCATCAGGATAATGAGCAATGCAAAATTTTATATCTTCTATTTTTACAGTTTCTGCACTTGTAATAATATGACTTCTATTACTGTACCTTCTGACAATCTCTTCATTATCATGATTTCCGAGAGCGATATAAATCCTTTCGGCTTCGGATTGTTCCAGCATATAGATTAAGCGTTTTACTTCACGCTCATACCTCCATAGTGATCCGGGAAAAAGCTCCAGCTTTATGTTGTCTACCATATCTCCTGTATGCACTATAAAATCGGGTTGAAGGATTTTTATAAGTCTTGCCAGCTCTCCGAAGAAGGAGGCTGGAGTGTCGGATATGTGAAGCAGAGTACTTCCTTTTAATATGTTTTTATTATCTATCGGTACTCTTCCCGCCATATAATATAATAATGCTTTTATCTTATTCATATTGAACTCCTTGAACAAAGCTTTCCCAATTTATACTGGTATATTATTACCTTGATTATATATTTGTTGCATAAAAAATACTATAGACAAAATACCTGTTCAAATTTGAAAAAAATGTAATGATATGTGATTAAGTCACAGAACTATAATCAACTGCCTGATACAATAAAATTACAATAATGGTATGCAAAAGGAGTGATAAAATGGCAATAAGCATAAACCCTGCAAGATGCCCGCAAAACCACAGGTGCCCAATGATAAATGCTTGCCCTGTTAAAGCTATTACTCAGGACGGCTATAAGCTGCCTAAAATAGATAATGAAAAATGTATAGACTGCGGAAGATGCATAAAGTTGTGTCCTATGAGAGCAGTTCAAAGAGAAGCATAATCAAAAAAATAGAAAGGAAGTTTTGTATGAATAGTAATATTATTGAATTAACTAGTAAGAATTTCCATAAGGAATTGGAAACAGACCTGCCGGTGCTGATAGATTTCTGGGCACCCTGGTGCATGCCCTGCCGTATGATAGGTCCGACTATTGAGATACTGGCAGACCAGTACAGGGGAATGGCAAAGGTCTGTAAGCTGAATGTAGATAACGAGCCGGCTCTGGCTGCACAGTTTGGTGTAATGAGTATACCTACTGTGGTTGTTATGAAAAACGGTATAGTATGTGATAAACAGGTTGGTGCACTACCAAAGCAGCATTACTCGGATATGTTGAACAAGTGCGTTAAAAAAGCGGTATAAAACTCCAAAACCCCTTCATTTGTGTCTTATGGTATATATATCATAGGCACATTTTTTTATGCACAATAAAGTATTGGTATTTTCATACAATAGATTGTGTTGTAAAATTAATATGATAATGGTAAAAGGGGTGCTTGAATTGAACTCTCTTAAAAATGAAATTCTTCAGTCATATACTGTGTTTACAAGGCTGGATAGCAGTACTCTCAACAGTATAATAGAAAAGACATTTGTTTATGAAGCCAATGCCAATAAGCTTTGCTTTTCTAAGGATGAATGCCAGGGGTTTACACTTATTCTTGACGGAATACTTCGTATCCAGTATATGAGTGAAAACGGAAGAGAGCTTACGGTATATAGGCTTGGCAGAGGTGATTATTGCCATCTGACTATAATAAGACTCCTTTACGGTAAGGAAATCAACTTCGAAGTTTTTTCAGAGAAATCCATGCGCTTAGCTATTATACCAAGGGAAGTCTTTATCAAGCATCTAGCTGGCAACCCTGTTTTTTTAAGAGAAATCTATGCTGATTTGCATGAGAAGCTGGATGCTCTGTATAAGGTTATTAATGATATTGGCTTTGAAAGTGTAGAAAGCCGATTGATTGCATACTTTAAAGGTAAAAGCAGGCTAAGCGGCAGCAGTGTATTTGAGCTGACCAGAGAGCAAATAGGTATAGACATCGGTGCTACAAGAGAAGCTGTTACAAGAACACTCTTAAAAATGGAAAAGGAAGGTATGGTAAAGCTGTCTCGGAAGAAAATAGAGTGGTTGGGGCGGAGGTGATGCGAATGATAATAAAGCCTAAGGCATTATGTGAAGGAGACAGGGTTGCAGTTGTTTCTCCCACTTCTTTTGGAGAAGAAGATGCAGTGAGAAAGGCAGAGCTGCGTATCAGGGCATTAGGCCTTGAGCCTGTGATGTATCCTACCTGTTATTCAAGATATGGGTATTTATCGGCGAAAGATGAGGAAAGGGCAAAGGATCTGAATAATGCCTTTGCAGATGACAGTATAAAGGGAATATTCTGCTTAAAGGGCGGATATGGAACAATGCGCATATTAAAGCTGTTGGATTATGACATGATAAGGAACAATCCTAAGATATTCATGGGCTTCAGTGATATAACAGCTTTGCATGCTGCATTTAACAGGATTTGCAGGATGGTAACCTATCATGGTCCAATGGCAATGTCATCCTACGGCAAGATCAAGGGCGACAAGGTTAAGTTTGAAGCCTACACCTATGACAGTCTTAGAAAAAACATCTTTACCTGCGAGGTGCCGGGGACTGTAGAGAATCCAGCAGGTGAAGCTTTGGACAGCCTTGCAGGAGGTAAGGCAGAGGGCGAGATAATAGGCGGCAATCTGTCTATGCTGGCAGCTACCTTGGGATCACCCTATGAGGTTGATGTAAAGGGCAAAATCCTATTTATAGAGGATATCGGTGAGCCGTTGTTCAAAGTGGATAAAATGCTTACGTCCTTAGCTTTGGCAGGAAAGCTTGACGACTGTGCAGGATTAATACTTGGCAGCTGGATTGACTGCAATCAGGGTTATACCGGTAGTGAAGAAGATACAGGCTTTGACTTGGAAGAGGTTTTTAAGCAAATATTTTTACCTTTTAAAAAGCCGATTATTACAAACTTCAAGGCAGGACATTGCTTTCCCCAGCCTACTATTGCATTTGGTACACATGTAATCATCGATGGGGATAAAAAGGAGATAATATTCACTGAAAGCGGGAATATATAGATAAAACAATTTGTATATGCAAAGAGTATTGTGTTAATATTATGTAAAGGACATAAAGCAAGTGACCAAATCTTCAATAGAGGGTGATAAAATGAAATGCTGCAAAAGTGACAACAATCAGCTGAACAATGCACCGGATGATTGCGGAGGAGGCTGTAGAAGCACAGGATGCGGAGGCTGTAACAGGGAAGACGATTTTAACATGATAGTGGAGCTTGAGATTTACTATAAAGAAATAACAAAAAAGAAAAATACCGCTTACAGCTTTGAAGGCTTAAGCTATATAACCAATACTCAGCAGAGAGAATCAATAGGTACCGGATTTGAGGGTAAGATATTTGAAAACCTTGATGAAATTTCGGATTATGCAATTTCCTTTCTTGTAAATTCTGAGGAGTATAAAGGCAGAATGTCCAATGATATTGACGTGTTTTTCATAATGAAATAAAAAAAGGCTTAACACTCTAGGGTGCTAAGCCTTTTTTATAAAGCTGTACGACAAAACTTAACATAAGTGTAACATGCCTGTAAACACCAACAACAATAAAAGGGTTATAATGGTAATATGATTATTGAAGAAAGGAGGAGACATAAATGCTATATTTATACGATTACCACATACACTCAACCAACTCCATTGATGGAAACAACAGTATAATGGAAATATGTGAAAGTGCAGTAAAAAATGGCTTGAAGGAAATAGCTGTAACAGACCATTTTGAGCCAAGTATAGGAGACGAAAGCTGCAGGTCATACAATCAAAAGAATTATTGGGCAGAGATGCTCAGGGCAAGGCAGGCCTACAGGGGCAAGCTGAAAATCAAGCTGGGAGTTGAGCTAGGGCAGCCTCATATTTTCAGGGAAGAAGCTGAAGCCATACTTAAGGGATTTCATTATGACTATATAATAGCTTCTGCGCATAAGCTTCCAAGCGGTCTGGATGTTTCACAGCTTGATTATGAAGCAATAAGACCCGAGGATTTATGCGAAATGTATATAGGTCAGCTGAAGGAGCTTACAGCATGGGGAGACTTTGACTGTATTGGCCACTTGGATCTCATAAAAAGATACAGTACCTCAGTATACGGAAGACCTATTTCGCTGACACTTCAACATGATATGCTGATTGAGCTGTTCAAGCTGGTTATACAAAACAATAAGGGTATAGAGATAAACACTTCTGGGTTAAGACAATCACCCAAGGAAACAATGCCCGGTCTGGATGTTCTGGCAATATACAGGCAGCTGGGTGGAGAGATACTTACTTTAGGCTCAGATGCACATTTTGCAGCTGATGTAGGAAGGAGCATAGCAGATGCACTTTTGCTGGCGCAGCAGGCAGGCTTCAGATACGTAACAACCTTCACCCAAAGAAAGCCTGAATGGAAGAAAATCAGTACTGACAGCAGCATAATAGGCTTCAATGTGAACCATGCATAATAAATAAACCCGTAAACAAAGCTTTTTCCCCGGAAGGCTTTTTTTATTACCTTTTTTTATACCGCACAGAATTGTTATAATAAATTATAAAGCCATCCATAGAATCTTATGAGATTGAAAATAATCAAATTCACATATACAAACCTGACAAATGCGGTCAAGAAAAATAAATCATTACCATGCTATCCTATAATTGTAGGAGGTAGTCAAATGCTGGATAAGGTAAATGCAGTTCAGAAAATGCAGGATTATATTGAACAAAATCTTGAGAAGGTCATAACACTGGAAAATCTGGCACGAGAAGCCGGATATTCAGCCAGCTATGCATCGAGGATATTCAAAGAGCTTACAGGTATATCGCCTCTGGACTATATCAGAGCACGCAAGCTGTCCCGGGCAGCTCAAAGGCTTCGTGATATGTCAGGAAAGATACTTGATACAGCCTTTGATACACTTTATGATTCTCATGAGGGCTTTACCCGTGCATTTACCAGGCAATTTGGTATTACGCCGGAGTATTACAGGAAGAATACTCCTCCGATACCCCTGTTCCTGCCATACAGCGCAAGAGACTACTATCTTTATGCAAGAAAAGGAGTGAAAATTAATATGGAAAGACCAAACACAAGTACTGTGTTCGTTCAGGTAGCTGAGAGACCTGCAAGGAAGCTGATATTGAAAAGAGGACTAAATGCTGCACATTATTTTGAGTACTGCGAGGAGTTGGGCTGTGACGTATATGGAGTACTTATAAGCATAAAGGAAGCGCTTTATGAGCCTATCGGAATGTGGCTGCCTGATAAGCTCCGTAAGCCGGGCACCTCTGTTTATGCTCAGGGTGTAGAAGTGCCTTTAAGCTATAACGGTGAAATACCTGAGGGTATGGAGATTATTGAGCTGCCTCCATGCAAAATGATGGTGTTTCAGGGGCCAGCCTATAAGGATGAGGAAATGGGAGCGGCTATAGATGCCATATGGAGTGCTATGAATGATTACAAGCCTGAGGTCTATGGTTATGCATGGGCGGATGAGGATGCACCCAGGTATCAGCTGGCACCTATACCTGAGCGGGGATATATTGAAGCAAGACCTGTAAGAGCAATAAGATAACAACAGCCCTGAAGAATCATATGATGTTTTCTTCAGGGCTATTGTTATACAGCTATCTTCTACCGGAAGGACCCTTCTCCGGATCAATAATTTCCTGCTTTTCTCTTACTGTGTTTACATCCTTGAGCTTAGGATTATATGCTGTAGCTGTGTGCTTTTTATTCTTGTTTTTCATGTTACTCACCTCGTTATTATTCTGTATTCTAAGTAATAATTTATACCATAGTCCTATCGAAGACTGAATGATGTTATGTAAATTTGAGCATTGTCCACAGCTGATATACTATGATAATATATTTATAAGTATTGTATGCAAATGCAAGTACTGTAAACAGACGAGGAGATGTTAAGATGAAAAAAAGCCTCAGAAATGTTTTTGCTGTAATATTCACACTAATCATTGCTGCTAATGGTATATTTATTAACATCTATTATGCTGATTCCGGCAGTATGGCTGAGTATGACTCTGACACTATATCGCTTGCACGATTATTTACCGAGCTTCCTGATGAAGATTATGATATGGTTGAGGTAAATGCTATTCTTGATCGTATAGCTTTGATACCGCCCAGAATATTAGATAAGCTAATGGATAATGGGGAAGGCATAAGGCTTGTAAGCGGTAGAATTACTGATGAGACTGAGTATACACATCTTAGAGGTGTTGTACCCAGGGGTTGGGAGTCAACGGGATTGACCTGGGATGATGTTCCGGGTGTAGGTGGGAGACCCATTATTGTCAGAATAGGATACAGTGAAATGGGTAAGGGGCACGGTAGTCATAATCTTGAGCTTCATGAGATATCACACAGGATAGATGCTATTACAAGTCCATATATTTCAAATACTGCAGACTTCCAAAGCATATGGAAGGAAGAAAGCGATGAAGTTTTCGGCAGTCAGAGCAATGCTTTTTATTTTCTTGATTACTCTGAAGAATATTTTGCAGAAGCCTACACAATGTACTTATTAAACGCAGAAACAAGTACACAGCTTAGAGACAATGCCCCTAAAACAGTAAAGCTTTTTGAAGAGCTTGGCTTAGGTCATATGGACAAGCCTGACTTTTCATTATATAGATTTGATGATGAGAAAAGCACCATAAGCTTATCCAATAGTATTTCGGCTGAAGGGTATGACGATACAGCCGAGAGCAGCGCTTTTTCAGAAGGAGATAATCTGTATATAAGCTTTGGAATAACCAATTACGGTTTGGATGCTTCAAAACCGGCAGCAGTAGTCATAAATGTGAATGGCAGTGAAAAGCTGAGAATAGAAAGTCCCGTCATTGATGAAGGTGACATGACCAGATTTTGGAATGTTGATTTGGGAGTGCTTAAGGCAGGTGTTCACGAAATAAGTATATCGGTTGATGCGGATAATGCTGTAGCTGAGGTCAATGAAAAAAATAACAGCTTAGAGATGGAGCTTGAAGTAAAAGGTAATATTACCTCGGATATTTACAATTTAAATAATGAAAAATGTGAAATATCAGATATTGCGCTTGGGACATCAGTAGATGTACTTAGACAGAATATTCATACTGCAGATGGATTGTCAGTAAACGTTGTTGATGGAGTATCCGGTATGGAAGTGGATACAGGGCTAGTAAAAAGCAGTATGAAGGCAGTGATATATAAGGATAAGGTCATAATAAACGAGTTTGATTTGGTTTTGGATTTACCCTTTGAATACGGGACTGATGATTGGGCAGTACCTGAGCTTATCAAGGCTGTAAACTATGATCTGGTACCACCTGAGCTGTTGGAGGATAAAGCTTCAAACATTACCAGAGAAGAGTTTTCCAGGCTTTCGGTAATACTATATGAAGTATTGAGCGGGAAAACGGCAGAGCCGGCAGCTTCAGATACATTTATTGATACTGACAGTGCTGATGTCCTAAAAGCATATAATATAGGCATAACCAACGGAATAGGGTCAGGCAGATTCGGGCCTTCCAATTCTATCACAAGGCAGGAGATATGTGTTATGATTTCGCGTGCCCTTAAGGCTATCAATCCGGATATCAATACTGCTGTAGAAGCAAAATCCTATTTTACAGACCAGGAGCAGATTGATCAATGGGCACTTAGTAGCGTAATATTGTGCCATAAAGAAAAAATAGTAAACAATGTAGGCCAGGGAAGATTCAATCCCAAAGGAAACACAACAAGACAAGAGGCCATAATAATGCTTATGAGAGCTTATGAAAGTCTCAGTGCCAGCAATCATAGGTAGAGGAAGTTTCAAAGATTATTTAGTAATAAAGCCTGACAGTATAAAACTGCCAGGCTTTCTATTTTAGAACCATTCATCGTATATCAGCCATTCTTTATAGTATACATTATAATCATCATCCAGGGCTGCGACATCAATATCTAAGTAGCCCCACCCCCTGAGCCTGTAATCTCCATTTATATAGTCAAGCCTTGCCAAAATACCAGCTTCCGGGTCAAGTGCTACCAGGTCCCAATCCATTATAGTTACTGCGGCACGCGGATTGAGGCCGACGGCTGTCCATACTGTTGCTGTAAAATTGCTTATATTTATATAGCTCCAAGAGTGTGACCAGTCATATGGTTGTGCTGATGTAGGAAGATAGCCCATGCAATCACCGTTTACACCTACATCAATCCAGGTTTCCTGCTGGAAATCCAGCTCAACGCTGGCACTTCCTCCTGCTCTGACAATTATGTAAATGCCCAATACGGCTTCGCCAACTTCGCAGTCTATACCATATTCTGCAACCTTTACTCTGTAAGTCTTTGATGCTTTAAAATCTGATGTTATCTTTATATCTGAATATACGTGGCCAATAAAACCTATTTCATAGCTGCTGCTGTTGATATAACCGATTATGGCAGGTGATATTATTTCAATATAGCCATTAGCAACTACATTGGCATATGTATTATTTACTAATACTTTATTATTTAGATCGATTCTGTGATAATCAGTGGAGAATTCGCCGGTAATTGAAGTATCCTCATTAGCTTTGAAGTTTGTGCTATCGAGCTTAACAATTTGCTTAGGTATTTCCAAATATGCGAATATTTCATCTGGCTTTGCTTTCTCAAATGTAAGCTCTATATAGTCTTTGTTACTCTTTTCAAGCTTTGTCAGCTTGAAACCCTTATTATGTTCGAAATTAACGTATATATTGCTTTCCATCAGTTTATTCTTTTCTGACAATTGCTTGTAATTGTTTTTGTCGACTACCAGTGTAAAACTACTTTCATTCCAATACTTTTCAATAACAGACTTTAATGCAGGATCCATTTCGACAACATTGTCTTTAAGCTTATAACTGATATCACTGAATTTTGAGCTGTTTTGCTTATATATAAAAGCTGACATAGATAGACATGCTAATAATTAATTTTTAGAGGTTTATACTTTTCTGATATGAACAATTTTTTGACTTGTACATACTATATTACTGGGACACGAAGTATTTACAAAATCGGGAGGTGAGAATATGGCAGACGGATTATACGGTGTTGGAGCAGGCTGCGGCTGTGGTGCTCAAGTAGCTCCTGTAGGAGGAATATTTGGAAACTGCGGTTTCTTATTATTGCTTCTGCTCTTCATACTCTTAGCAGCAGGTCCAGTTTGGGGCTGTGATAACAAGTACTTCTTCATTATCATACTTGCTATCATTGCTTTTGGAGGCTTTGGAAGAACATTCGGATTTGGTATATAACTACAATTGGAAAAGCTATATATCGGCACTTCAAAAAGACACTGTAAAGTGTCTTTTTGCATATGAAAAAACCTGTTGAAAATCACCCCGGCTTCTATAAAACTTGTTATTGACTTTATGGAAAAAAAGGGTATATTTATAATTGTGGTTTAGTAACATTAAACTTTATGTTGAATAATAGAAACTCGGAGGTGAGGGTATGAAAATAGGAGAAAAGCTGAAAAAGCTGAGACTGCAGAACGGGCTTACCCAGGAGGAGCTTGCCAACAGATGCGAGCTTTCCAAGAGCTTTATCTCGCTTTTGGAACGTGATCATACTTCTCCATCCATTGCCAGTCTTTCAGATCTCCTGAATATTCTGGGTAGTAACCTTCAGGAGTTTTTTACAGAGGAAAAGGAACGCAATGTAGTTTTTACAAAAAACGATATTTTTGAAAAAATAGATGATGAAAAGGGCTTGAAGATAGAATGGCTGGTGCCTGATGCTCAGGCAAATATTATGGAGCCTATTCTAGTAGAGCTTAGGCCCAAAGCTGTATTGTATGAGGATGAGCCTCACGAGGGAGAAGAATTCGGTTATGTAATATCAGGCACCATAAGTCTGAAAATAGGGGCTAAGGTATATAAGATAAACAGAGGTGAAAGCTTTTATTTCAAGGCTGATATTAGTCACAGTATTTACAATAATTCAAGAACAAAGGATGCGGCAGTGCTGCTGGTAAGCTCTCCGCCAAGTTTTTAGGAGGTGGAATATGGCAAAGCTGATAGAAACCAGAAATCTCACAAAAAAATTTGGTGAGGACATAGTTGTTGACAACCTTAATCTTTGGGTCAAAAAAAATGAATTTCTCACATTGCTGGGCCCCAGCGGCTGCGGCAAGACGACAACACTTAGAATGATTGGAGGCTTTGAATATCCGACTTCCGGTGAAATTGTGTTCAATGGTGAGATAATAAACCATGTACCGCCATATAAGAGGCAGATTAATACAGTGTTTCAGAAATATGCACTATTTCCGCACCTGGATGTGTATGAGAACATTGCCTTTGGCCTGAGACTCAAGAAAACTACTGAGGATGAAATAAAGAAAAAGGTTTCCAGGATGCTTGAATTGGTAAACCTGAAAAACTTTGAAAAAAGAAAGATTTCGTCCTTAAGCGGAGGACAACAGCAGAGAATAGCCATAGCAAGAGCATTGGTCAATGAGCCTGAGGTACTGCTGCTGGACGAGCCTCTCGGAGCTCTGGATTTGAAGCTTCGTAAGGAGATGCAGATAGAGCTAAAGGCTATGCAGAAGGAGCTTGGTATAACCTTTATATATGTAACGCATGATCAGGAAGAGGCATTGACAATGTCTGACAAGATATTAGTCATGAAGGAAGGAATAATACAGCAAATAGGAAGTCCTACTGATATATATAATGAGCCCGTTAATGCCTTTGTTGCAGATTTTATCGGAGAGAGCAATATTATTGACGGCATAATGACTGATGATTATAAGGTAGTTATCAAGGGTATACAGTTTGCTTGTGTGGATAAGGGCTTTGAAAAGGATGAGCATGTAGACGTAGTAATACGTCCTGAGGATATAAACCTGACAGCGCCGGATGACAGCCATATAGTTGGCGAGGTTCAATCAGTAACCTTTAAAGGAGTACACTATGAGATGATGATCAGGACCAATGGCTTTGTGTGGATGGTTCATTCTACAGGCTACGTGGAAGCAGGCAAGAAAACAGGTATTTCCTTTGAACCTGAAAGTATTCATATTATGAAAAAGGGTGATGTAAATGTTTAAAAGAGTCAGTAGTACACCCTATTTGCTCTGGAGCATACTTTTCATAATAGTTCCACTGCTGTTGGTGGTATATTACGCAGTTACTGTCTCTGATGCAGGGACTACGGGTTTCAGTCTTGAAAACTTTAAAAGGTTTGCAGACCCGATATTTATTAGTGTGACTGTAAGATCAATATATGTGGCACTTGTATCTACTGCAATATGTCTGCTGCTGGGCTATCCGCTGGCATACTTCATGACAAGAGTAAAGCCTTCCTATGAAAAGCTTCTGGTCATACTTTTAGTGCTTCCCATGTGGATGAACTTTCTGCTCAGGACTTATGCATGGCAGTCCCTGCTGGGACGTAACGGGCTTATTGCAAGTATACTTGATTTTGTAGGCTTTGGAAGTGTAGAGCTTTTATTTAATGAAGGCACGGTGCTTCTCGGTATGGTATATAACTTTCTGCCATTCATGGTACTGCCTATATATACAGTGCTGAAGAAGATTGACCCAAGGGTTGTTGAGGCTGCAGAAGATCTGGGCGCAAACAGATATATAGTGTTTAAAAGAGTTATTCTTCCCCTCAGTGTACCCGGCATTGTGTCCGGTATTACAATGACTTTTATGCCGGCCGTAAGCACCTTTGTAATATCTGCACTTTTGGGTGGAGGTAAATATACCCTGATAGGAAATCTTATAGAGCAGCAATTCCTGTTGGTAGGCAACTGGAATTTTGGGTCTGCGCTGTCAGTCATACTAATGACTATAGTATTGGCAGCATCAGGTATACTTTACAGATACGACAAGCAGGAAGAAAGGGTAAGTGTATAATGATATGAGGTTATTAAAGAAGTTTTATATAATCGCAGTTATACTTTTTCTTTATGCACCAATACTGTTTCTGATGTTCTTTTCCTTCAACCAGGGGAAATACAGCGGCAATTGGGAGGGCTTCTCACTGCACTGGTATATGAAGCTTTTTCAGGATAAGCAGATAATGAAGGCATTATATTATACAGTGACAATAGCAGTGCTGTCTTCCATTATAGCTACAGTCATCGGAACACTTGCGGCATACGGTATATTTCAGATGAAGAAGCCTAACCAGCAGCTGATTCTGAACGTCAATAATATACCGCTTTTGAATCCTGATATAGTTACAGGTGTGGCATTAATGGCTTTGTATGCCTCTATCAGTCTGAAGCTTGGCTTTATTACAATGCTGCTTTCGCACATTACCTTTTGCCTGCCCTATGTAGTGCTGTCAGTACTGCCAAAGCTGAAGCAATTATCCAAGGATACGGTTGAAGCTGCACTGGATTTGGGAGCTACACCTCTTCAAGCATTTACAAAGGTCATACTTCCTGAAATTATGCCGGGGGTTGTAGCAGGAGCTTTGATTGCTTTTACGCTGTCCGTTGACGATTTTGTAATAAGCTTTTTCACTACCGGAAACGGAGTAACAAATCTATCCATAACAATATATTCCATGGCCAGACGTGGTATAAGCCCGGAAATAAATGCACTTTCAACTCTGATGTTCATCACCGTAATAACAATGCTTTTGATTGTTAATAAGAAGATCGAGGTAAAAGAGCTTTAAATATTATAATTTGGGAGGTAAAAATGAAGAGAACAGTTGCTTTTGTTGTATTACTAATATTGGTTATAGCCTTTACAGGCTGCGGTCAGGGTAAGACAACGCTTAATGTTTACAATTGGGGAGACTACATTGACGAGTCAATTCTGGAAGGATTTGAAAAGGAATACGGAATTGATATCAACTATGAGACCTTTGCTACTAATGAGGACATGTATATCAAGCTAAAAAATGGCGGAACCCAGTATGATCTTGTATTTCCTTCCGAGTATATGATTGAGAAGATGATAAGAGAGGAAATGCTTGAGAAGATAGATAAGGCGAGGCTTACAAATTTCGGGAATATAGGTCAGGAATACTTAAACGGCACATATGACCCCAATAACGAGTATTCTGTACCTTACTTCTGGGGAACAGTTGGTATACTATACAATAAAAAGCTGGTATCAGACCCTGTAGACAGCTGGGATATTCTGTGGAATGAAAAATACAAGGGGCAGATTCTCATGCTGGATTCGCAGAGGGATTCATTGATGGTTGCTCTGAAGAAGCTTGGATATTCCATGAACTCCAAAGATCCGAAGGAATTGGAGGAAGCTAAGCAAATACTTATTGATCAAAAACCACTGGTAATGGCATATGTTGTAGACAATGGAAAGGACATAATGATTTCTGGCGAGGCAGCCTTTATGGTAACCTGGAGCGGAGATGCTGCAGCGCTTATGGAAGAGAACGAAGACCTAGCCTATGCAATACCAAAGGAAGGCTCCAATCTCTGGTACGACGGAATGGTAATTCCAAAGGGATCCAAAAAAATCGATGAAGTTCACAAATTCATTGATTACCTGCTGCGAGCAGATGTAGCTAAGACAAATGCAGAATATGTAGGATATTCCACACCAAATAAAGCCGGATATGAGCTCTTGGATGAGGAGACAAAAAACAGTGAGGTAGCCTATCCGGATTTGACTAAGCTCAACAAAATGGAAGTGTTCCAAGACCCGGGAAGCTTTATTGAAGAGTATAACAGGGTGTGGACTGAGGTAAAAGCAAAGTAGCTGAACAGGCAATGGAGTACAGCAATCCATTGCCTTATATTTTTTTACCTATTATCCTGCATATACTGAGCTGAAGCAATCAAATATTACTCTATGGCCAAGAGTATTTGGATGGATATTATTATATCTGATGCAGGTATACTCAAGCTCATTACCTTTGAATGCAGAATATACACTTGCTATGCCGGAAATCTTATATTCCGGTATAACAGGGGTATTCCATATTACAGAGTTGAATTTGCATATCCACTGTTCAGCTAACTCATGCATGGGATGGCATTTGGGATACGGATTATATATATCCATAATATACAGTGGTGCACATTTGTTGATGCATCTTATTTCAAAGAGCGCAGAGTTTAGATTTTCTCTATAACAGTTAAGAGCGTCAGAGAGTTTTTCAGGAGTATATTTTGATTGAATAATATCATTGCCGCCGATATCAATAGTTATAATAGCAGCTTCCTTTATAGCATTTCTGTACTTACAGCTATATTTTACTGCGTTGAGAAGATCACTGCTGGTCCAGCCCATTACTCCAAGATTGCAGCTGTTAAGACCTCTTAGTCCCTTGCAGTTAACCAGCCACCTGTAGTAAAGATTGGTATAACCGCAGCCCCAGAAAGCATTAAGACCTACGCATAATGAATCACCTAATGCAACATATTTGGGACAGGATCCGTTATTTAAGCTCAGTAATGCAGCAGTTAATACTATGAATGGTATAATATGAAACATGTTATTCCCTCCTAAGCAAAATTAGGGACATAGTTTGTCTTATCTATACAACATTTTATGTTATTAGTAAGGCATCTGTGATTTGCAGCTTTATGAGAATATCATTAATCAAGAATACTATTCAAAACACTATTATATCTCGAAATACTATTAATCAATAATAATTTTCCATTATTGTATTTACCTTGTAAAAATCTTCTGATAGTATGATAGTAGAGGATTTTTTTGTAATATACTGTATAAAATATTAGCATCATAAGGAGGTAGCTTTATGGATTTCAGCACAATTCTGTTTGCATTCGGACTTACTGTATTTGCAGGCCTGGCAACAGGTGTGGGCAGTGCACTTGCATTTTTCACCAAGAGGACTAATACCAAGTTTCTATCCATTGCTCTTGGTTTTTCAGCCGGCGTAATGATATATGTATCAATGATTGAAATATTTTTCAAAGCTAAGGACTCATTGGTAAATGTCCTGGGAACGAAAGCCGGATCGTGGGTTACTGTGGCAGCTTTTTTTGGAGGTATGTTCCTTATTGCAGCTATAGACAAATTTGTACCTTCCCATGAAAACCCTCATGAGATGAAGAAAATTGAAGACCTGCATAATGAGGAGAAGACTCTGGACAAAAGCAAGCTCATGAGGATGGGAGTATTGACTGCCCTTGCAATCGCCATACATAACTTTCCTGAGGGGCTTGCAACCTTTACTTCTGCATTAAAGGACCCTGCACTTGGCATAGCAATTGCAGTTGCCATAGCTATACACAATATTCCGGAGGGCATTGCGGTATCAATACCTGTTTATTATGCAACCGGGGACAAAAAACGGGCATTTAAGCTGTCATTCTTATCCGGTCTATCTGAGCCGTTAGGTGCAATCATAGGTTACTTGCTGCTTTTCAGATTTTTTAATGATGTAGTTTTTGGAATATTGTTTGCTTCCGTAGCCGGTATTATGGTATTTATTTCGTTGGATGAGCTGCTTCCTACTGCCAGAGAGTACGGAGAGGCGCACCTTTCCATTTATGGCTTGGTTGCAGGAATGATGGTTATGGCTGTGAGTTTGCTGCTTTTTGTGAAATGAGTTTTTAAATGCTGTTTTATACAGCATTTTTTTCTTCATAAAAGCTTCATAAAAAATGTATATTATGGAACTGATATAAACAGCTGAAATGGTAAGAATAATACAAAGCGTAGATTTCAAAAAAATAATAATTAAAGCCGCTATAACAGCAAGCTGTTATGCTTAAGTATAACGGCTTCAGAAGAGGATTTGCACCCCCACTGAAGTTTGAGATTTAGCTGATTTATGTTCCTCCCTATAGAGGATGGGAGACTTCCCTTCTGAACAGCCGTAAAATTACTATTGACAGTTTTTTTAAAAAGAACTATTATTAAAATATAGGGTAGGGGGGTATAGTAGATGTGGAGGTAAGAATATGAAAACCGAAACCTATAAAATAATTGGAATGACCTGTGCAGCATGTGCAAAGGCCTCTGAGCGGGCAGCAAAGAAGCTTGATGGAGTATCAGAGGCAAATGTAAACTTTGCTACTGAAAAAATGATTATAGATTATGACGAGGAAAAGGTCAGCGTTAAAGCTATCAAGGCGGCTATAGAAAGGGCTGGGTATCAGGCAGTTAAAGAAAGTGTTGCCAAGGAAGTTTCCATACCTATAGAAGGAATGACTTGTGCAGCATGTGCAAAGGCTATTGAAAGAACAGTGGGTAAGCTGCAGGGGGTTGAAATTGCAACGGTTAATTATGCAACTGAAAGGGCTGTAGTAAAATATGACCCTAAGCAGACCAGGCTATCCGAGATAAAGCAGGCTGTATCAAAGGCAGGCTATAAAGCACTGGAAATAGATACAGTCAAAAAGGTTGATGAGGATAAGCTGAGAAAGGAAAGGGAGATAAGGTCACTTTGGGTTAAATTTATAGTATCTGCAGTATTTTCAATACCTTTGCTATACATTGCAATGGGACATATGCTTGGACTGCCTTTGCCTGATTTGCTGCATCCAATGGATTATCCGCTGAATTTTGCTATGCTTCAGGCTTTGCTGACTATTCCGGTAATGATTGCAGGAAACAGATTTTTTACCATCGGCTTTAAGGCTATTTTCAGGAAAAACCCCAATATGGACTCATTGATTGCAATGGGCACTTCGGCAGCAGTCATATACAGTCTTTATGCAACCTATAGAATATACAATGGTGATTTCATATTTGCAGAAAGTCTGTATTTTGAGACAGCAGGAGTAATAATAACACTTATACTTTTAGGAAAATTTCTCGAATCAGTATCAAAAGGAAAAACCTCGGAAGCAATTAAAAAGCTTATGGGACTCGCTCCAAAAACAGCCATAGTAATACATGAAGGCAAAGAAATAGAAATTCCTATAGAAGAAGTGGAAGTCGGGGACATAATACTTGTTAAGCCCGGCGAGAAAATCCCCGTAGATGGAGAAGTGGTGGAAGGATATACTTCTATAGATGAATCCATGTTGACGGGAGAGAGCATACCTGTTGAGAAAAATATAGGAGATAAAGTTATCGGAGCAAGCATAAACAAACATGGGTCCATAAAGTTCAAAGCTACAAGAGTAGGAAGCGATACTGCTCTTGCACAGATTATCAAGCTGGTTGAGGATGCACAGGGTGCCAAGGCGCCTATAGCCCAAATGGCAGATATAGTATCAGGATACTTTGTTCCAATAGTATTCGTAATAGCAGTATTATCAGCATTGACTTGGTATATCAGCGGTGAGTCCACAGTATTCTCTCTCACCATATTCATATCTGTACTTGTAATTGCCTGCCCGTGCGCATTAGGACTGGCTACACCAACAGCAATTATGGTTGGTACAGGAAAGGGAGCTGAATACGGTATACTCATAAAAGGTGGTGAAGCACTGGAAACTACACACAAAATAAATACCATAGTATTCGACAAAACTGGCACTATTACTGAGGGTAAGCCGGAGGTAACAGATATAATAACCACGGATATAATTGACAAAAAGAAGCTTTTACAGCTTGCGGCATCAGCAGAAAAGGGTTCGGAGCATCCTTTAGGCGAGGCAATAGTAAGAGGAGCAGAAAATGAAAGGCTTGAGATGCTAAAGCTTGATAAATTCATTGCCATACCCGGCCACGGCATAGAGGTAAGTATTGACGGAAAGACTGTGCTGCTGGGCAACAGGAAGCTGATGACTGGTAGAAGCATCAAGCTTGAGGCTCTTGAGAGGGACTCTGATAATTTAGCAGATGAAGGAAAGACTCCTATGTATATAGCTATAGAAGAAAAACTGGCCGGAATAATTGCTGTGGCTGATGTTGTCAAGGAAAGCAGCGTAAAGGCTATTGAAATGCTGCACAAAATGGGGTTAGAAGTGGCGATGATAACAGGTGATAATAGAAAGACAGCCAGTGCAATAGCAAAACAGGTGGGAATAGACAGAGTAATGGCAGAGGTACTGCCTCAGGATAAGGCAAATGAAGTCAAGAAGCTTCAGACGGAAGGTAAAAAGGTGGCTATGGTGGGAGACGGAATAAACGACGCTCCGGCACTTGCTCAAGCCGACATAGGAATAGCAATAGGCTCGGGCACAGATGTAGCTATGGAATCAGCTGATATAGTTCTAATGAGAAGTGATCTTATGGATGTTCCTACAGCTATCCAGCTAAGTAAGAGCACCATCAGAAATATAAAACAGAATCTGTTCTGGGCATTTGGATACAACGTAGCTGGTATACCCATTGCAGCAGGTCTGCTGCATCTCTTTGGGGGAGCTCTGCTGAATCCGATGTTTGCAGCTGCAGCCATGTCTCTCAGCTCTGTGTCTGTATTGACAAATGCGCTGAGGTTGAAAAGATTTAAACCCAAAAAAATAAAAATTTTAGATTCAAGACTCTAGTACTACTTTATTACTATAGACATCACAGGCTTCTTTCTACAGGTGTGTTCACGTACTACAGAGCGATGAAGAACTGAAAGTTCTTCCAAGTGGAGAAGAAGTCGAGAGCGAGATTCCGAAAAGGCATAACTACATTCGAGTTATCAAGTTAGCAAAATAGTACTAGACACCGGACGCTAGTATTAGATCAGGCTTTATCCTTTTCAGTGTCCGGTATCCATTATCAAAACATCAAGGAACATAAGAAACTATAGGAGGATAAAAATGAAAAAGCAAATATTTATTGAAGGAATGAGCTGTGGGCACTGTGTCAAGCATGTAGAGGAAGCTTTAAAGGAACTGGCAGGGGTAGAGGAAGTCAAGGTAAATCTGGAAGGTAAATATGCCATCGTAGATTTAGGCACAAATGTTGATGACGTGATACTTCAGGCAGCAGTTGAAGATGCTGGCTATGACGTAGCAGCTATAAAGAATATGTAATCTTATAACGGGGGTGAAGCAATACTATGAGTGATGACTACTCAAGGCATGAAGAAAGTGAATGTACGGACAGCTCTTGCTGTCACGCGGATACTAGAACATCAAACAGGTCCCAGAAGTCAAAGGCTGCGCTTGCAGCCAGACTAAACCGCATTGAAGGGCAGATCAGAGGTATAAAAGGAATGATTGAGAGGGATGTATATTGTGATGATATACTGAATCAGATATCATCGGTTCAATCAGCAATAAAGTCAGTAAGCAGGCTGCTGCTTGAGGGTCATATGAAGAGCTGCATAGTAAGCAGGATTCAAGCCGGAGAAAATGAAGTGCTGGACGAACTGTTGGAAACCATAGAAAAAATGATGAAGTAATAAATGGAGGATAATATGAAGAAAATTATATTGATTGCGTTGGCTGCAGTACTTGTATTTGTGTTTGCAGCATGCCAGGGAACAGACGTAGTAGGCAAGGTTGCAGTTACATCCTTTGATGAACTGCTGAAGGCTATACCGGAAAAGGTAGTTTCTGATGAAACCAACAACGGATGGACACTTATATCGCCTACGGGTGAAAGATTTTTTTGGAGCAGGGATTTTAGTACAGAGGGAAAAGCTGATTTGTTTATAGAGTTCGATGCCAAGCCCTTCCTTACTGCAGGGCTGGATGTGACCAGACTTCCCGGTGATAAATATGCTTATATAAGCGAAACAGATAAGCTTGTGATATATTCTGATTTAGGTGATAAAAAGTTTGAATACAAAGGAGAAGAGACAGCCATTGACTCCTTTAAGAAGATTGTGGAAAACTACAGAGCTGCCGTAGGATACCACGAAGAGCTTGACCACTATGGCGTGGTTGTAGGAGAAGGCAATATGTTTGAATGGGCGAAGGATATGGCAACCAACGATAAGGACATAGTATTTGTGCTCAATCCACAGCCCTTCATAGATGCAGGTGTGGACCCCAGCAAGGTAAATGACTGGGTGTTTGCCAAGGTTAAGGTAATGGACGAGAACAAGAAAGAAATTGAGGTAGATAAATTCTTGAAGCCCTTTAATATTAGGTAAATCATAAAGTATAAAATAAAGGAAACCAGACTTCACAATGAGGCTGGTTTCTTTTATTTTAGTATGAATATAATGCCTGATAATGTTAAAAATATAGAATCAGATAATACTTTTGCATTTAGGTGGCATAGGAATGAATTCAAAGAATAAGATTCAGAAGCTGATATCCCTAGTTAGCTACAAGGAAAAAAAGAAGTCAAGAAGTTCTATATTCCTGAAGTAAATGAAGGAAAAGAGGACAAAGCTTCTGATGAAGACAGTACGGTCAAGACTGACCTCGAAGCAAAAAAAGAACTTGCCGTAATGAAGTTACTTTTCCGGATATACAAAAAAATAGAGATTTACTATATGTGAAATTCAACTATCCATCTAACAAAGATTTTATTATACATGAATTTGTAGTCTCAAACA
Source organism: Bacillota bacterium (assembly GCA_049322695.1). Classification (GTDB taxonomy): domain Bacteria; phylum Bacillota; class Clostridia; order Lutisporales; family Lutisporaceae; genus CALGKJ01. The sequence continues at coordinate 26,868 of JBMORW010000016.1, forward strand.
GGTACAAAGCTTTTATAGCATATATCGATGGAATGGTGGATAGAGCTATAATTAATGACTTCATATTAAGGCCGCTTCTGAAGAGTGATATTGGAACAAATAAAGCAAGTATCAGTCAGCTGGACTATATTATGCAGAACTTGCTAGAGACTAACCAAGCTGTAAAGATAACTGATGCAAATGAAATTATGTATGAAATACTATCAGGAAACACCTGTTTATATATAGATGGTTGTAACTTCTATATATCCTGTGAAACAAAGGGCTTTGAAAAGAGAGGTGTAGAACACCTCAAACAGAAGGAGTAGTTAGAGGGCCACAGGAGGCTTTTAATGAAAATCTTAAAACAAACATAACTCTGGTAAGAAGGATTATTAAGGACTCAAATCTTACTACTGAGTATATTAAAGTAGGAAAAAGAAGCAATATACAATGTGCCATTATGTATCTGGATGGTTTAATAAATCCTGCCATTGTTCATGAGGTAAAAAGACGGCTCAACGGAATTGACGCTGACTTTGTCATGGGTGACGGAATGTTGGAGCAGTTTATTGAGGATAGTCCATTTACATTAGTTCCAACAATATTAAATACAGAAAGACCTGATAGAGCAGCTTCACATATTATTGAAGGAAGAGCGGTAATACTGTCTGATGGTGCCCCCTTTGCATTGATAGTTCCGGTAACTCTTCACTCCTTTTTACATACGCCTGAGGAGACTTATCTTAGGTGGCCATTCGGTACTGCCATAAGACTTATAAGGATTTTCGCCATATTCGTAGCATCGATGCTTCCGGCATTATATATAGGTATGGTTGGCTATCATAGAGAGATGATACCTACTGATCTTTTGATTGCAATAGTCAGTGCCAAGGAGAATGTGCCATTTCCTACCATTTTAGAAATACTTTTAATGGAGCTGTCCTTTGAGTTATTAAGAGAAGCCGGGGTGCGCATTCCCGGTATCATAGGCAACACATTAGGAATAATAGGAGCATTGATATTAGGCCAAGCAGCAGTCCAGGCAAATATCGTAAATCCTGTGCTTATTATCATTGTTGCTGTTACTGGATTAGGTAACTTCGCTATACCAAACTTCAGTGTTGCCTTTGCTGTAAGAATCATCCGATTTGTATTGATATTAGGCGCATCTGTTATGGGATTCTATGGAATAGGTCTTGTATTGGTAGCAATTATGGCATTGTTATCAGATATGAAATCTTTTGGAGTGCCTTTTCTTTCTATTACAGCTCCCAAAACCAGCATGAGCGGAGATTTGATATCTAAGAAGCCGGTATGGAAACAGGAAAGAAGACCTGACAATATAAATCCTTTGGATACTGTAAGGCAGTCTGAAACCTCCAGGAAGTGGGCAATGGAGGACGCGTTTGTCAATGATAATGACAGTAAAATGAAAGGCAGGGAAAACTGATATGCTTAGGGAAGGGAAATTTGGTCTTGCGGAGGCTGTAAGCATAACGTCATTATTGATGATCACAAAAATATTTTATACAAGTCCTATGATAGTTGTGAAAAAAACAGGCACTGCAGCCTGGTACATGACTCTGATATCCTTTATCACTGCTTCAGCATTATTCTACTTAGTATATCTTCTAATGAAAAGGTTTCCCGGTAAGAATATTATCCAGGTTTTTGAAGCTGTGCTGGGAGAAGTGATAGGTAAGGCAATGGGTATATTGTTTAGTGGATTTATACTTTATTATTCTGCAATGAACCTTAGGGAATTTTTAGAACTACTTAAGGCATATGTGCTTCCCTATACACCGCCAAGTCTTATATTTATAGGCTTTATTGCTGTAACTGTATTGCTGGCATATATGGGATTGGAAGTTATTGCAAGAGTATCTTATATGAGCATTTTTCCAGTTTTTATAGGTATGGCAGTTCTTCTGGTCATGGCTTCAACCTTCTATAATCCAGAAAGCATCAAGCCTTTTTTTGGCTTCGGGCTTGGCAATACACTTATTAATGGGATTTATAGAAGCTCTGCTTATGCAGAGGTTATACTGTTGGCTTTAGCAATAAATGCACTTAATGATATTAGTGTTTTCAAAAGGGCAGGCTTCATCAGCTTAGCAATAGGAGGAGCAGTATTCAGCATATGCTTACTTCTTTATATCATGGCCTTTGGATATACAGTTGGAAGTGAGAATCTTTCAGGTATGTTTCAATTATCCAGAATCATATACATAAGCCGTTTTGTTCAGAGAGTTGAAGCGATATTCCTTTTCATATGGATACTGTGCTCCGTTGTGACGGTATCAACTTCATTTTATATGTCCATAGCTACCTACTGCAAAGCGTTAAATATTCCGGATCATAAGCCCCTAGTCTATATGTTTGCCATACTTCTGTTCGCAATAGCCATACTGCCTCAAAACATAAGCGAGGTTATAGAGATACATATGCTGGTAATAAGGCAGTACAGCGGCATATGGATTTTTGGAGGTCCGATACTTGTACTTGTTATTTCACTGCTTTTAGGAAAAAAGGGAGGTAAGGCTGAAAGTGAGAAGGGTTAGCTCGTTAATTATAGCATTATTAATAGTAAGTTCCACTTTTACAGGCTGCAATGATCTAATAGAAATAGACGAGCAGGTATACCCCTTGGTTATTGGGGCTGATATGGGAGTTAATAACAAGGTGAGACTAACCATTCAATATCCCTCTTATAAAGGAGCAGCGGGAGGTACTATAGGGGGAGGAGGTAAAGAGGCAGGAGGAGAAGGCATTTCAGAGACGGGAGAGCTTGAGGGAACTGTCATTACAACAATAGAAGCAGCTACTATATTGGAGGGGGTCAATCTCCTCAATATAGCAATAGCAAGAACCATATCTCTGACACATGCCAAGATGCTTGTTTTTTCTGAAGAGTTCGCCAGAAGTGGAATAGGAGAATACCTTGCTCCAATGATGAGATACAGAGAAACCAGGAGGATAATGCATGTGGTCGTATGTAGGGGGAAGGCCGAGGATTTCATTAAAACCAACGTCTCAACTATCGGAGCAAGTGCCACTAAATCCATGGAGCTTATGGTTACTCAGTCAGAGCATAGTGGATTGTTTGCAAGAGAGACCTTCGTAGAGTTTTACGAGGATATGCTCTCTTCGTATAAGAACTCAATTGCAGCATATGCCGGAGTAAATGAATTTAAAAAGCTTAATGAATAAAAGTCTAGTGGAAGTCCTCCTTTTAAGGATTTTTACAATTTCTTACCGGGTGAAGTACCTAGGGAAGGTGCAGCAAAAAGAGAGTATTTTGGTACTGCAGTGTTTAAGGGAGACAAAATGGTAGGATATCTTAATTCACATGAAACAAGATAAATGCAGATGATAACAGGAAAGCTTGCAAGAGCACTTGTAAGCGTAGAGGATCCTAATAAGCCAGGGGCTGCAATAGTACTTGATGAAAGAATGGGCAGAAAGCCAATAATTAAAGGCTATTATGATTCTGAGGGCAATTCTGTAATTCACATAAAGCTTAGTATTGAAGCAGATCTAGGGGCTATACAAAGTAGAATAAACTATGACAGCCTGGCTAGAATAGATGAACTGAACTTACTATTAGAAAAGCGTATAAAGACAGGTGTAGAGAAAACAATAAAGAAGGCTCAGAAAGAGTTTGAATCTGATATATTCGGCTTTGGATACAAATTTGCTGGATATTTCAATACAATACAAGAATGGGAAGAATATAACTGGCATAATGATTTTCCAAATGCAAAAGTTAATGTTGATGTGGACTTTAATATAAGAAGAACCGGTGTTATGTACGGGTCAACTCCAATTAATGATGAGATAGGTGAGGAGCAGTAAGGAGGAAGGGTATTATTAAGACGATGATATCAATAATACTACTGAGTTTTGGTTATTACACCTATACCTACGGGAAAAATCTTTATAACAGCAATAACAAACTTGGAGGGTCTGGAGTAGTTTTTCTTGCAGCTACAGGAACGTTTTTTTCTATTTACTTGCTATTTCAAGGTAGTCTTTAAGATATAAAAAACCACTTTACAAGAGTGGTTTTCCTTTATGTGCGCGGTATCCCTGCGAGCTTGGCAGTGAAAGTCCGCTGTGGGGGTTGATAGCACCAACCACTAACCAGGGGCAAGGAGGTCGAGAGAATTAGTTAATTTTTCTCCTGCTCGATTTCTTACTACTACAAAAGAACTCATAATTCTTAAGCTCTGTTGTTATAGGCTTGTCACTGCATAAAACACAAGCCGGATCCTTATCGAGAGTAATCATATTGAACTCCATATCCATAGCATCAAAAAGGAGCATTTTATTTGTAAGCGTACTCCCTAGTCCCAGTACATGCTTTAGAGCCTCTGCTGCCTGCAGAAAGCCCATTGCTCCGGGTACAGGCCCAAGCACTCCTGTTTCTGAGCAGGAAGGTACATTGCTGCTGCTGATTGCTTCAGGGAAGATACAGCGATAGCATGGACCTGATGAAGGAGTAATTTTTGTTATGAGACCATTGAAGGCCAATACGCCTGCTTCTATAAAGGGCTTTTTTGCAAAATTACAGGCATCATTCAATAAATACCTTGAGGGAAGATTATCAAGGCAATCTATTACGATATCATATTTATTAATAAGCTTAACTGCATTTTCCATGGAAAATCTCTCGTTATAGGTATCAATAATCACATCAGGTTTTATATCTTTGAGAAAATGCTTTGCAGATTCTACCTTGGGCATGCCTATACGGCTTGTGGTATGAAGTATCTGCCTGTTGAGATTGCTGACTTCCACCACATCATAATCAACAAGCCCTATTCTACCGATGCCGCAGTGTGCCAATGCAAATGCTGCCGGTGATCCCAGTCCGCCGCTGCCTACAATCAGTACGCTGCCATTTTTTATATCCTTGCTGATGCCTTGGTTATTACTATCAATACTGCACTGCTTTTCAAAATCCTCTCTGCTGTCTGTGATGTATGCTGTTTTGGAGTTTATATATATGCCATTACAGTTCTTTCCTATTCCTACAATAAGCTTTATTGCTTCTATAACAGACAGAGTACCCAATAAGCATTTGGTAACAATTGCAAAAGGGCTGTTGGCGCTATTGACAGCTTTGCATGTATTTATCAGGCTATAAGGTGTTACGTAAGAGTTGTTTGACTTCTTCATCACCTTCAATGCTCCCATGCAGCCATTATTTACTGCTGCTATTACAGGGGTATCAGTAACCCTACTCAAGATATCAGCTATAGTCTTATAATAGCAATCATTGTCATAAATAATGATGACTGCATCATAATCCTTACATACATCGTGAGCCAGGCTGTCCATAAGCCTGAAATCCAAATCAGGATTCAGATCCTTTAAGGCTGCAGCAAGCTTTGGAAAACCTTGTGCTGCTTCAAAAAAGCAATCTATACTGCCTATGCCCGAAGCGGCTGCATAATATAAAAGGGCTGATGTGTCGTTCATGCTTTCACAGCAAATAAGAATAGAAGATTCCAACAGCTTTTTCTGTCCGGCTCCGCTTATTTCCGGTATTAAAATGTGCCTGATATATCTGTTTATTTTATCCTTTTCCAAAATCATAATCATACCTCACCTGTGTTTTTCACTTTATTAGTGCAGCTAAACCCATATACTCTTCATTTTAACATATAATTTTTTGTGTGCATATTACTAAGGTTTACCATCTCATTGACAAAACCATATAAGTGATATATTATTTAGTTAAGCATACACTTAATTGGAAGGATGTGAAGCATGGAAAGGATTGTACAGCTGCTTAAGGCTTTAAGCGATGAAACCCGGCTCAAAATACTTGTCATATTGTCTAGGAGAAGGATTTGTGCAAAGGGCTTGTCAAAGCATCTTGGAATTTCTGAGGCGGCAGTTTCGCAGCATTTGAGAGCTTTAAAGGATGCTGAGATAATAGTAGGCGAGAAGATAGGCTATTATGTGCACTATGTAATTCAGGAATTCAGGCTTATGGAGGTAATATCCCTGATTGAAGAGCTGTGTGATCATAAAAGCAGTATGAAATGCTTTCCTGAGGTACATTTAACAAGTGACTGCAGAGAAAACTGCAAAAGCAGCAGGAACATGTGCTGCCGAAAATAAACTTGAAAGGAGTATACATAATGAGAGTATGCATACCAATAGGAGAAAATAAGGGTTTAGACAGCATTGCCTTTGACCATTTTGGATCAGCACCATTTTTTTTAATCTATAACCTGGCAAATGAAGAAATGAAGCTTATACAAAATCAGGATCTGCATCATACACATGGTATGTGTCAGCCGCTTAAAGCCATTGCAGGTGAAAGTGTTGATGCTATACTGGTAGCGGGGATAGGTGCAGGTGCGCTAAATAAGCTTAGAAATCAAGGAATCAGGGTTTTCAGAGCTGAAAGCAGCACTGCAGCCAAAAATATAGAGCTTTTGAAAAATAATAAGCTTCATGAGTTTGAAGCAGATCACAGCTGCGGTCATCACGGATGTGGTCACTAAGTAGATAAGAAAAACTGATAAAAGGGTACCGGTTTGGTGCCTTTTTAAGTGTAAGGGGGATAGTAATGAACGGTTATATGTTATATGCAGTCGCTGGTATATTATTGTTAATCTCCTATTTAAAGGATAAGAAAAAGACAAAGCAGGCCATTAAGAAGGCATGGAAGGCTTTTGAAAATATATTGCCTGAGTTTTTGGGAGTCATTATACTTGTTGGAATAATGCTTGCCTATATAGATACTGAACAAATATCAAAAATAATTGGATCACAGTCAGGTTGGATAGGAGTTGCTTTTTCTTCTGTGGTCGGCGCAGTTACTCTGATACCTGGCTTTGTTGCTTTTCCGACTGCAGCAATGCTGTTAAAGGGTGGGGCGGGCTATATGCAAATAGGTGCCTTTGTCTCATCCCTTATGATGGTTGGCATAATTACGGCACCTGTTGAGATCAAATACTTTGGTAAAAAAATGACAATCATGAGAAATGGACTTGCATTTATATTCTCATTCTTTGTTGCATATATAATAGGGAAGGTGGTAGGTGGAATATGAAGCTTTTAATGAGATACAGGCTTTTTTTGCTCACATTAGCCGCGACGATTATTATTATCTTTTTCAATAGGGAAACGGGTATAGAAGCGTTGAATATTACAGGCTACAGCTTAAAAGAGATGCTTATGGTAGTTCCTCCCGTTTTCATCCTGCTCGGATTGTTGGATATATGGGTTCCAAGAGAGACCATGATTAAATATATGGGTGAAGGATCCGGCATAAAGGGTGTTTTACTGGCATTCTTACTGGGATCTGCAGCTGCCGGGCCTCTATATGGAGCTTTTCCCGTAGCTGCAGTCTTTATGAGAAAGGGTGTAAAGCTTAGTAATATTCTTATATTCTTGGGTGCATGGTCAACAACCAAGCTCCCGATGTTTTTGTTTGAAATGGCTTCATTGGGAGCTTGGTTTGCAGTCACCAGACTGTTGGTTAATATACCGGGTATAATACTGATTGCCGCTATTCTGAATGCACTGCTTTCAAGAGAAGAAGTTCAAAAGATTTATATGAATGCAGAAGCATTATAGCGGATGTTATTGAGATATGTATTTTGGTATATTTATCCATTGATTTAACTTGGTATTTCAGTTAAAATAAGGACAGGCAATTATGGCTGAATCCGTGCCGGAGCGGGGGACATAAATTTGGGGTGAATTACGATTACTGCGTAATCGTTGGTTTAACGAAGTTAAGCCGCTGCGTAGCATTTACTTGATGCAACATTATTATTATGCAGATATGCAGAAGTCGTATAGGGCGAACTCTCAGCCCGAACCCGTCAACTAACCTCGTAAGCCATTCAGGCAGGTCAAAACTGTATATGATTTGCTTGACTAGATAGTGTTGGAATGCACTTTCTAAGGGGAGAGGAGATTTACAATTGAAGAGGCAGAGAATCATTATTACCTTATTGGTGGCAGTATTTTTGCTGACATCACTGACAGTTGTTTATGCAGACGGAATACTGAAGAAGGGTGACCGGGGGGATGAGGTTACAAAGCTTCAAAGCTTTTTGAAGGAGCAGGGATTTTTTGATGAAGAAGCAACAGGCTATTTTGGAGAAGTAACTGAAGCTGCTGTAATGGCATTCCAAAAGGAATACTCAATCGAAGCGGACGGAATAGTGGGGCCTTTGACATTAGAAGCATTGATAGCTGCAGGCTATGACGGCTCAACTTTCGAAGAGAGCACAAGTGCAGTCAGCTCTGAGGGAGTAGAAATGCTGGACTGGTACAAGGAAGTAAACAAGGATGCATTTAAGCTGAACACTATTGCAACAGTAACAGATTTATGGACAGGCAAGCAATATAAGATAGTACGTACATATGGGCACAATCATGCTGATTGCGAGACATTGACTGCTGAGGATACTGCAATAATGAAAGAAATATGGGGTGGCAAATGGAGCTGGGAGCGAAGACCATCCATAATAGAAGTAGATGGAAGAAAGATTGCAGCTTCCATTGCAGGTATGCCGCATGCCGGATTGGACAGCAAGCCGGCTAATAAAACAGTATCAAACAGAAGTGCAGGATATGGCAAGGGTATGAACCTGGACAAGGTTAAGGATAATGATATGAGCGGACATTTTGATGTTCACTTCCTCAACAGCAGGACGCACAGTACAAACAGGGTAGACAAGAAGCACCAGGAAATGGTGAAGAAGGCAGCCGGGAAGTAAGACAGGAATCAGATACCAGATTTAGCAGGGCTATGAAGCCTTTCTGAAGCCTGGTATTTCTTTTTTTTGCCGCCAGCCGGCATCTCATGTATGCTATCATCTGTTTTCTGATTTTATCACAAAAACATCACAATCAGGCTTTATAATTTTAGTGATGGTGTTAATATATTGGTTACTGTACAACATGATTGGTATTTTGCTATCCTATTATTATAATGTTAGTTTGGAGGAAGCTCATGTCAGCCAGAATTTTAGTAGTTGATGATGAAAGCAGAATAAGAAAAATCATAAATGATTATTTGACTAATGACGGATACACAGTTTATGAAGCAGCTAATGGAAAGGATGCTGTGGAAAAAATAGACACAGGACTTGAGGTTGATTTAGTTATTCTTGATATTATGATGCCCGGTAAAAACGGCTGGCAGGTATGCAAGGAAATAAAAGCCAAAGGGGATATACCTGTCATATTTTTGACTGCGCTGGGGGAAGCGGCAGACGAAGCTCACGGACTTGATATAGGAGCTGATGATTATATTGCCAAGCCTTTTCGTTATGAGGTTTTTATGGCAAGAGTCAGAACTGCTCTGAGAAGGTATGAGAAGAATAATGATGCAGGCATTGTGATAAAGGATTTGGAGATAATTCCTCAAAGCAGAGTTGTTAAGAAAAATGGAAGCATAGTTGATTTTAGCCCCAAGGAATATGATTTGCTTATTTACCTTGTAAATAACAAGAATATTGCATTGGAAAGAGATAAAATACTGGATGCTGTCTGGGGCTTTGATTATTTTGGTGACCCTCGAACGGTAGATACACATATAAAAAACCTAAGAGCCAAGACAGACGCCTTTGGAGAATGCATTAAGACTGTAAGGGGCTTCGGGTATAGATTAGAGGTGGAGTAATGAAGCATTCTATAAAGCATAAGCTCTTTGCAATGGTTACTATGATATTGATGTCATTTTTCCTTGCAATATATGTTATCAACCTATATTTGCTGGATGACATTTTCATAAGGAACAATAGAAAAGCTATGCAGCAGATATACGATGAGTTTGTTGAAAAGCTGGAAAGGGGTGTAAAGGCAGAAGACATTTTGTATGAAGTGGAAAACGAATACAGCGGCAATATCATGATAATTGATAATAGAGCAAGAGTTATGGCAAGTACTTACTCAGGCTTCAGCAAGGGTAGGATAGAGCGGACACTTTTCATGATAGCCGATAACATCAGGGATTTTAGAACAGCATCAAAGGATGACACCATGTTTATGGTTTTGCCTGACAAACCCCCGGCCATGACATTTATGGCTTTCATAGGCAAGCTCCCACATGGAGGTATATTCGTTGCTGAAAAATCAATGAGGGTGGTCTATGACAACAGCCGTGCTGCCGGAAAATTCATAGTGCTTTCCGGGCTGCTGACACTTGCCATAGCATCTGTGACAGTATATTTTATATCTGTCAAATTCACAAAGCCTATTATACATATGAATGAGGTTGCACAGCATATTGCGGAGCAGAACTTTACCGACAGAGTGGAGGTTAGCTCAGAGGATGAGATCGGAATGCTTGGCAGCAGTATCAATAATATTTCGGATAAACTAAGTGATGCGCTGGGACAATTGATAGAAGCAAACAAAAAGCTGCAGCAGGATATCGAATATGAAAGAAGTATGGAGAAAATGCGCAGGCATTTTGTTTCCAGTGTATCCCATGAACTGAAGACTCCTATCAGCATGATACAGGGTTATGCAGACGGGCTAAAGCACAGTATTGTAAAAAAGCCTGAAGATATCAGCCATTATGCAGAAGTCATAATAGATGAGTCGGAAAAAATGAGTCACCTTATAAAGGATCTCCTGGATCTGTCTTCCTATGAAGCCGGTACCTTCAAAATAAATAAATCCAGCTTCGATATCTCGGGTCTTGTAAGAAGTTGTATGAATAAATATATAAAGAAGCTGGATGAAGGCAATGTGCGGCTTAAGCTTGTTGTTCCGGAGGGTCTTAAGGTCACGGCAGACAGTCTCAGGGTAGAACAGGTCATAAGCAACTTTATGAGCAATGCATTAAAGCATGTGAATGACAACGGTGAGATCAGAGTAGAAGTGAATGAGAAAGAGGAATACATCAGACTGAGTATTTTTAACACCGGAAAGCAAATAGATGAAGCTGAAATGGACAATATCTGGACCAGCTTCTATAAGGTTGATACAAAGGATTATCTTGCATCAGCCGGAACAGGGCTTGGGCTTGCAGTTGTAAGAGCTATAGTAGAGCTGCATGAAGGAAGGTACGGAGTATATAATGTAGCTGAGGGAGTAACCTTTTGGATTGAGCTTCCAAGGTACCATCACATTTCTGTCACATAGATAAGATTTAATGTAGAAGTCGTGCAATATTATGAGTAATGGAAGAGGGAGGATAGAAAATTGAGAAAACCGGCTAGAAAGACAGTTATAAAATTTATAGTCCTGCTCATGGTCATAGTCTTTGTAGGGGTTATGGGCTACAGAAGCTACGGAAGGTTTACGGCCGCTGTCAATGCCAGTAAAGCAGTTCAGGAAACGGTTGTAAAGGCTGAAAGAGGTAATCTGGAGGTTAAGCTGACAGGCACAGGCACCCTGGAGCCATTTGTAAGCTATGACGTGGTTTCTACCGTGAAAGGGGATATATTAAGCGCACCCTACGAAGTAGGAGACAGGGTGGCGGAGGGGGATCTGCTGTATAAGCTGGACGATACCGAACAGCAGAATACTGTTCAAAAGGCAGAGAACAATATATTGAGACAGCGGCTAAGCAATCAGTCTACAGAGGATAGTATCGGCAAGCTTACAATATATTCGCCTGTCGATGGAATAATCGATAATATTTCTGTTTCAGAAGGTGACCAGATTTCAAGTGGCGGCAAAATAGCAGAAGTAGCAGATGACAGAGAGCTGTCTGCCATAGTTCCCTTCAGTAATTCACAAATAAAAAGAATCAGCATCGGCCAGCCTGCCAAGCTTATGATACCACAGTTCTTTACATATATTGACGGAGTAGTTGTAAGTATTAGTAAGACATCAGGAGCATCAGTGGACGGTATTGCTTTGTATGATGTGGAAATAAGGTTTGAAAATACAGGCTCACTGGCTGAAGGAACAAAGGTTACAGGTACAATAACCGTTGACGGCAATGAAATGGTTTCTCCGGCTGAAGGTAAAATCAGCAGTATAGAAAGAAAAGCCGTAACAGCGCAAATAGCAGGAACTGTTAAAAGAATATTTGTCAATGACAATGATTATGTTAAGGCAGGACAGATCATTGCAGAATTAGAAAATGAGAGTCTGATATCAACCTACCAGAAAAATGAGCTTGATATGAGAGATCTGGAGCTGTCGCTGCAGACACAACAGAAGCTTTTGGATGAGTACAGCATACTTTCTCCAATAGACGGCACCGTATTGGAAAAAAACTTCAAGGCAGGAGACAGTGTAAACGGCTCAGGTACAAATGCAGTGCTTATGAAGGTTGCAGATATTTCTAAAATGAAATTTACCGTTTCCATAGATGAATTGGATATTTCCAAGGTTTCTGTAGGTCAAAAGGCAAGCATTACTGCTGATGCACTTCCCGATAAAGTGTTTGAAGGAGTGGTTACCTCCATAGCAGTATTGGGGAACTCACAGAACGGAGTCACATCTTATCCCGTTGAGATAACAATAAATGAGCCTGGTCAGTTGAAGCCCGGTATGAATGTAAATGCTGAAATACTGGTAGAAAGCAAGAAAAATGTGTTGTACGTTCCTATGGCTGCCATTACAAAGCTCCGAGGCAAAACCTTTGTTACTGTAAAAGATACTAACGCAGAAGAACAGACAAACCATCAAAGCCAGGGAGGCAATGCTCAATATAATAAGTCTGCTTCTAAAAACACCATGCAGGGTCGTATTATGAGAGAGGTAGAAGTAGGTATTAATAACGATGACTATATAGAAATCATAAGCGGACTGGAAGAAGGAGAAACAGTTGTTCTTCCTGTTACTTCACAAAATACTAACTCCGATAATCCCTTCGGTTTTCCGGGAGGAAACGGCGGAGGAATGAGAGCTCCAAGGGGTGACGGTGCTGTCAGAATCCAACAAAACTAAGAAAGGGATGCTGTGAGGTGGCTTATGATTAAAATAGAAGACATGTATAAGATATATAAAATGGGTACAAATGAAGTGTACGCACTAAATGGCGTGAGTATTCATATTAAGAAGAATGAGTTCGTTGCTATTGTAGGTCCGTCGGGATCAGGGAAATCCACGTTGATGAACATGATTGGATGCCTTGATGCTCCTACCTCGGGTAAGTATTATCTGGATGGCAGCGAAGTAAGCAAGATGAAGGATGACAGGCTCGCAGAAATAAGAAACAAGAAAATAGGCTTCATATTTCAAGGTTTCAATCTGCTTTCCAAGCTTACTGCATTGGAAAATGTAGAGCTGCCTTTGATATATATGGGCTTGGGCAAGAAGGAAAGACGCAATATGGCGGTATATGCACTGGAAAGAGTCGGACTGAAGGACAGGATGCATCACAGACCTGTAGAGCTGTCAGGAGGACAGCAGCAAAGAGTTGCCATTGCGAGAGCACTTTCCAGCAAGCCTTCAATAATCCTTGCAGATGAACCCACCGGGGCATTGGACTCAAAATCAGGAAAAGAAATCATGAGTATGATTCATGAGCTTCATAGTGAGGGTAACACAATAGTACTCATTACACATGAACAAAGCATAGCAGAACAGGCAAAGAGAGTAATCAAAATACATGACGGAAAAATCATACATGATGGTGAGGTGGTTTCATGAAGCTGCTTCAATCCTTCCGGATGGCACTCAAAAGCATAGCAACCAATAAGGTTCGTTCAGCTCTGACAATGCTTGGAATTATTATAGGCGTAAGTGCGGTTATCATATTGGTAAGCATAGTTGAAAGCTCAACCAGACAGATAACTGACAGCCTTGAGAGCATGGGCACCAACATGATCAGTGTAAATATCATCGGCAGAGGAAGCTCACGTAATGTTTCAGAGAATGACCTTTTTGACTTTGCCGAGAAAAACGCCGAATTAATTGAGGGCATAGCCCCAATAATAAGTGGAAGCGTAACGGTAAAATATGAAAATAAAAATGTTTCAACCTCACTGGAGGGAACAAACGAGGCATATAAGACTGTTCGTAATACAAACGTCCAAGAAGGGCGGTTTTTCAATGCACTTGACATAGAGAGAAAGCAAAAGGTGGCATTGATAGGGACGTATATAGCCTCGGAGCTTTTTGCAGATGAAAGTCCTGTAGGAAAAAAGATAAAGATTAACGGAGATATATATGCCGTAATAGGATTACTGGAAGCAAAATCCAACGGTACGGCTCAATCGGGGGATGATGTAGTAATAATCCCTTATACTTCAGCAAAAAGGCTTCTGAAAAATTCCACAATCAGAAGCTTTTATATACAGGGCAGGACGCCAGAAACAGTAGATGCAGCTATGACTGTGCTGGAGGATTTTCTTTTCAGGGAGTTTCAAAACACTGATTCCTATAGAGTTTTTAATCAGGCTGATATGCTTGAAACCATAAACGAAATGACCGGCATACTGACTGCAATGCTGGGAGGGATTGCCGGAATTTCGCTTGTGGTCGGGGGTATCGGAATAATGAATATAATGCTGGTATCGGTTACAGAACGTACAAAGGAAATAGGAATACGTAAGGCTATAGGTGCAAAGAGAAGCAATATTCTGGTTCAGTTCCTTATAGAGGCTATTGTAGTCAGCTGCCTGGGGGGGATAATCGGAATAGTACTGGGAATTGCAGCAGGCAGCTTTGCAGGTAAGCTTATGGACATCGATGTTAAGGCATCGCTGTTTACTATATTGATGTCCTTCGGTTTCTCGGTGGCGGTAGGAGTATTCTTTGGACTTTATCCCGCAAGCAAGGCCTCAAAGCTGAATCCCATAGAGGCACTGAGAGTAGAGTAATACGAGTAGGAGGTTGAGGAATGAAATTATATTTAGGCAGGATTATTGCAGCGCTATTGATTATTTCGGTTATAGGCAGCTCTTGTATAGCCTTTGCTGATTTCGACGATATAAAGAGTACCTATACACATAAGGATAAAATAGAACGTTTGGCTTCCATGGGGATAATGCACGGCTCAGACAATAATGAGTTCAGACCTGATGACAGCCTTGTAAGAGAAGAATTTGCCGAGATTATTACAAAGCTTCTGAAGGCAGAGGAAGAGTCAGAATCCTTGCAGGGAGTATCGCATTATTCTGATGTAAGCTCTGTAAGGCCAACCAACGGCTATATAAATTATGCTGTAAATAAGGGATATTTGAAAAGCAAGCTGGATGGAAACTTTCATCCGGAGGAAGGCATAACCTTTGCAGAAATATGTACTGTATACGTAAAGCTGCTGGGATATGGTGACAGTGATATAACCGGTGTATGGCCTGCAAACTATATTACAAAAGCAAAGGAGCTTGATATTTCAAAGGGTATAAGCCTTAACCCAAGTGACAGTGTACCTAGATGGGCAGCGGCAGTGATGACTGATAATCTTCTTAATGTAAGCATTAGGGCTGAAAATATAATATTTGCTGAAAAATACGAGCATTACAGCTTGTGTATCATACTTGATAATGCTGCAGCCAACGATTTACTGTCTGAGAATGAAGTTGTTACTGATAAAGGCAGCTTTTTATTGGACAATGAAAAAATGCTTCTGGAAATAGGAAAAAAATACAGATTGTATATTGAGGACGGAATAATAAAAGGCTATTTTGGAGAACAAGGCAGCATACTTAATATCGGTGTAAGCAGCTTTGAAGGAAACACTGTAAAATATGTCGATAAAGAAAAGCAAAAGACCTTAAATCTTCCGAACAAGCTTACTTACTATCACAAGGGAGAAAAAATAGCATACAGGGACATAACAAAGCTGCTTCAGGTATGTACATCGATAGTCATCAACTATGAAAAGGAATCAAAGGGAAATGGCTATGGTGTTATTGTAGATCCTATATACAGTAAGCCTGTCGTGGCTTCGAATCTTACTGCATCAAGAAGCAGTATCGGAGATATTGCTTTGGATAAGGGCATAAGAATTACCAAAGAAGGCAAGATGATAAGCAGGCATGATATCAAGGAGAATGATGTTGTTTATCAGGTAAATGATATATGGAATCAGAACAAATACATTGTAGTAATAGAAAATCAGGTGGAGGGTGAGCTTGAAAGCATACTGCCAAACAAGGTTTCTCCAAAATCCGTTATTATTAACGGTACTGAATATGAGCTTAGCAGGTATATGGATGTAAACAAGATAAACAGCAGCTTTGGGGCCATAAAAGCGGGAGACGGTGTAAAGGCCTTGCTTGGACGTGACGGAAGCATAGTGGATATAGAGTTTGATACCACAGGTATAGAAGAAAATTTTGCATTAGTGGTGGACAATTATGCAGATAAATCCGAAGCATTGGGAGAAGTAGGAGAATACAACTACTATGTAAAACTGCTGCATGTGGATGGTACAACAAAAACCTACAGACTGTATTCAGGCACTTTTGGTTTTATCGGTGAGTTTGTCAGGTACTATGTCATTGAAGATGATCTTAGCGAGGAATTTGAAACAGTATCCTTGGAGAAGCTTACATACAGCAATGCAGAGTATAAAATAGACAAGGAAAAAAAGAAAATAGATTCCAGCTATGTTACTGACAATGTAAAGATTTTCAATCTTGTAAACAAGGGCTATGGAGATGATTGCACTGCATACCTTATGGATTGGGAAGATATGCCAGGCGGAACCATACCTGCAGGCAGAATAAGGTACATTAATAAAGTCGGGGGCTTTGAGGATATCAATGTCATATTTGTTGAAAACATACTCAATGAGGATTTACGCCTAGGAATAGTATTGAGCGCCGAGCAGATGACCAACAAAACAGGAATAACATACAACTACAGAATACTTATAGACGGAGCACAATATAATCTGTCATATACACAGGTGTTTACAGAGACATCTTCCTTGTACAGTGCTATTTCTAAAGGACAGGTAGTGCAGGTCAAGCTGATAAAAGACAAGGTATCTTCCATAGAGAAAATAGTGACCACAAATATTGAGGCTTCAAGCGCAAGAGCAATAGATGAAAGACGTATAAGATTGGGAACGACTATTTATGAATTCAATAAGAATGTGACCATCTACTTTAAAGGCAGTGATGGAGAATATTATAAAAAGGATTCCAAAGATATAGAAGCTGGTCATACATACGGGAAAATAACTGTTTACCTGGATAATTCCACACAGTATGATGGAAAAGCGGAGATTATTATTGTGACGCCGTACTAAGAACAGGAAATAATATATGGTCACCAGCACTTAGTCAGTTCAGGCAGCCGTAAACGTTGCTAAGTAAGAAGCAGCAGCAAAAAAATAGATAAAATTACATCACAAGTTCATCATAAAAATGCTCAAACTATATATGTCATGAAAATGACTAATATAGTTGGAAGGAGCGTATAGATATGAAGTTTCGCAGTTTGATTTGCCTTATACTGATAGTATGTGTGGCATTTTCGGGTGGTATTCAGATTTTTGCAAGCAATATTGAGTTTGAGCCTGAACACAGATATAAAAAATTCGAAGAAGCTGTAAGGACAGCAGTAACCAAGCTTGTGGAGGAAGGAAAGCTTAGCAAGGATAAGGCTGATATGATATTCCAGGTGCTTAAGGAAAAAGAATCAAAAAGAATCAGCTTTGGAAAAGCGAAGAAATATGGATATGTCAATAAGCTTGTAAGCGATGGTATTATTAATGAGCAGGAAGCTGAGCTTATCAGGAATAAGATACGTCATATAAATGAAGAGCGTCTGGATATTGCATTAAAAGGGCTGGTTGACAAGGGAGTATTCGACAATAATAAATCCAGGGAGATAAAGGAATATATCAGGAAGGCTGTTGAAGAAAGAATCCAAATGCATGAAAAGCTTAAAGATATGAATGAAGCAGATAGAAAAGCATATATAAAGTCTGTCAAGAAAAACAGGAAGAGTATGCTTCAAAAACTGGTAGAAGATGGTATAATAAACGAAAAACAGGCAGAAGAGCTTAAAAAGGCAATTTTTGAACAATAAAGCGAAAGCGAAAGCCCTTGAGGAATCAAGGGCTTTCGCTTTATGCCCTTATTTGCTCATTTAGAAGTCTCTGGTGCAAGATATTATTCTCAAGATGTATATGCTGAAAAATATCTGTTTCAAGCTCTTCAAGCTTTTTGTAGGTCAAACAATAGGTTGTGCAGCCTCCCTGGGGAGGTGAGAACTGATAGGTTATTCTTCTAAGCTCCTTTAAAATATCTCCTGCAGCTTCATGCTCATTTTCCAGTTCAATAACGACCTGCAGCGCCCTGTTCAATGCTTCCTGTGACTTAGTTCTTTCATATTCCAGTATTTGAGGAAACACTATTTCCTCTTCCTTTATCATATGCTCCTCCAGCTCATGCTTCATAACGCGAAACAGGCTGTTTACCCTATGCAGCTCCTCATGCTGTCTGCCATGAACCTCTTCTATTTTATCTGTCAGCTCCGCAATTATGGGAAGCTCTCTCAATAGATATGAGTGATGAGCCTTTACAATATGTTCGACAAGTTCGCTATATGCCGCCTTATTCCAGTCCTTATAGTCCTTTTCATCTGTCCAGTATTTTTCATATTCTTTGTTCAGTCTGTCCAGTAAGTTAAGTTCATCCAGTTTCTGCTGCTCAATAACATCCTTGAGCTTTCTGTTTCCTCTGCAGCAGAAGTCAATAGCATAATCCTTGAATATTTCAGAGGATTTAGGAAATCTGGTAACTATATCTCCTACTCTGTCATTGCTGCTAAAAGTATTATTCATAACTCGTACCTCCGTTAGTCTTAAATCAATACGCTGGTTGATACTATAATTATCCGATTTCCATAGGACTTCTATACAGCTGACGGTGGATTTTTTAGGACCTGTTTCAACTTCAGTATAACAATAAAACCACATTGAGAACATAATTGCAGTCACATTATAATATTTCTGTTGCTTTTATTATTTGTTTTGTATAATCTACAATTGTAGATAAGTAAACGGATATCTCTGAAAAATAAAAATCAGAATGGAAGGAATCAAAATGGAAATGCTGCTAAAGAAGATAGAAAACAAAAACCTGGAAGATTTTATGCTTATTGCAAAGTGGTATAACGACCCTGAGATATTGCCTTACATAAAGCCTCGTATGAGTGATGAGCCTTTAACTATGACAGACGGTGTCAAAATGTACGAAAGAGATAAAGATAATCTCAGCAAAGAGAGGTTTTTCATTACTGTAGAGGGTAAGCCAATAGGAGTAGTATCCATCGATAAAGCTTTTGAAGATCTGATATCTGAAAAGAAGTCAACAGCTTGGATAAGTATATGCATAGGCGAAAAGGAGTATTGGGGCAAAGGCTTAAGCAAGACTGCCATGAAGCTTTTGGAGGAAGAATGCAAATCCCAGGGTTTTAAGGGGATAGAGCTGGGGGTGTTTGAGTTTAATGAAAGAGCTATAGGCTTGTATAAAGGAATGGGATATGAGGAAATAGGGTTTGTACCTGATTTTACATTGTATAATGCTAAATGGTATAAGGATATACGGATGTACAAAAGTATATAAGGCTCGCCGAAAGGCGAGTCTATTTTTTACTAAATTTGACAAAAAATTGTCAGAAAAATTAAAAAAATACATATTGACATGTAGATTTTGGAAATGTATAATAAGCTCATAAAAACTAGTTAGTGAGTGATAACTTACCAATGAATAAAATATGATTGGGGGGAGCATGATGAATGTAAATGACCAGTGGGATGTGCTTGAGGAGGATACTCAAAAAGGGAAGTTTCTGAAATTTTCACTTGGTAAGGAGTCCTATGGCATCGAAATACTTTATGTCACGGAAATCATAGGGCTTCAGCCTATTACAGAGCTGCCTGAACTGCCTGAATACATAAGAGGTATTATAAATCTTAGAGGAAAAATAATACCTGTTATGGATGTAAGGCTGAGATTCAGCAAACAGTACAGGGAATACAATGACAGAACCTGTGTTATAGTTGTTGACATTCAGTCTGTTTCTGTAGGTTTGATAGTGGACAGTGTGGCTGAGGTAATAAACATATCCGATGAAAACATTGTACTTCCGCCTGAAATAGGCAACAGTTTCAACAATAAGTATATAAAGAACCTTGGGAAGACGGAGAATGAAGTAATTCTGATACTGGATTGTGACAAGCTCTTGAAGGAAGAAGATATAGCAGAACTTAATAATATTAAAAATTAGGGGTGAATATGTATGAAGTGGTTTTATAATATGAAAATAGCTGCAAAGCTGATAAGTGCATTTATACTAGTAGCAATTATCGCTGGCGTAGTTGGCATTGTAGGCATTATTAATATCAGGACTATTGAAGAAAAAGATACTGAGCTTTATGAAGAAAATACTGTTCCAATAGCGATAACGGGACAAATGGCAAAGCTTTTTCAAAGAATTAGAGTTAACTCCTTAAATATGATATTGGAAGAGAACATTACAGAAGTGAATGCAAGATACGATGCAATAAAACAGGTAATTTCAGAAATTTCTGCATTGGCTACCGAATTCGAAAAAGCCATATCTTCAGATGAAGAAAGACAAGCATATGAAGCATTTAATGCAACAAGACAAGAATTTGATAAGAATCTTGAAGAGTTGCTGAGATTATCTAGACTGAATATGGATAAAGAAGCTTATGCACTGATAAACGGTGAAATGAAAAAGTCAGCAGATGCACAAGGTGATGCAATAGATAAGCTGGCTGATCTAAATGTTGGCTATGCTAAAGAAAAATCTGACGGAAATACTGCAACAGCAAACCAGGCAGTAACCACTATGATAATCATCATAACTGGCGGTATGCTGCTGGCTATTGGCCTAGGTATTGTAATATCAAGAATAATCAGCAAGCCTATTAAGGTTATGGTTGCAGCAGCAGAAAAAATGGCAGACGGAGATTTGAATGTTGATATAAACATCAAAACAAAGGATGAGATAGGTGTACTTGCAAAAGCCTTTTCAAACATGGCTGATAACATCAATGAAGCAATGTCCAACATAAATACAGCGGCAGAACAGGTGACAACAGGAGCAAAGCAGGTATCGGATTCCAGCATAGCCCTGTCTCAAGGAGCAACAGAGCAGGCAAGTACAATAGAAGAGCTTACTGCTTCCACAGAGGAAATATCAGCGCAGACAAAGCAAAACGCGCTTAATGCAAGCGAAGCCAGTAATCTGGCAATGGAGGCCAAAAACGACGCTGTGGAAGGAAACATTCAAATGGCAGAGATGCTTAAGGCAATGGCAGAAATTAATGAATCCTCCAGCAATATATCCAAGATAATAAAGGTAATAGACGAGATAGCCTTCCAGACCAATATTCTGGCACTTAATGCAGCAGTGGAGGCAGCGAGGGCGGGACAGCACGGTAAGGGTTTTGCAGTTGTTGCAGAGGAGGTCAGAAATCTAGCAGCTCGTTCAGCCAGCGCTGCGAAGGAAACAACTGCAATGATAGAAAACTCAATAAAGAAGGTAAACGACGGCACCAAGATTGCCAATGTTACTGCTAGTGCACTTAATAAAATTGTTGAAGGAGTTACAAAGGCAGCTGAGCTGGTAGAGCAGATTGCTGTATCCTCAAATGAACAGGCCGCCGGTATAGCTCAGATAAATCAGGGAATAATGGAGGTTTCACAGGTTACACAGAACAACTCTGCAACCTCTGAGGAAAGTGCCGCAGCCAGTGAAGAGCTGTCAGGACAGGCTGAGATGCTGAGAGAGCAGGTCAGAAAGTTTAAATTGAAGAAAGCGGGCACTGCTTATAGAGGCGGAAGGGAAATAGACCCTGAAATGCTAAAAATGCTGCACAGCATGATGGAAAGTAAAAAGGATAATAATGAAGCAGGCTCTTCTAAGGGAAATGATAAAAAAATAAAAATTGATCTCAGCGATAAGGAGTTCGGTAAGTATTAAGGAGAGTTATGCTCTCCTTCTCACAAGCAATAGAGTAAATCTTTAAAATATTGAAATACTATGTTGTGAACAAGTATTAATCAGAGTGATATAGTATAATTGATAATAAAGATAACTTGCTTGTAAAGGGGGAGCATATATGGTATCTGACATATTGCACAGACGGGAAGCAATACTGCTCACTGCTATAGATTTGCTGGATGAAAAGGGAATACAGGGACTATCCACTAAGGAAATAGCACGAAGACAAGAAATATCGGAAAGTGCAGTCTTTAAATTTTTTAAAACAAAAAATGAACTGGTAAGTGCAATATTGGACCGAGGTGCGATATATGATGAGGATATAGCCGAATCAGCAAGACTAAAGGGCTTTGAGCCAATCGAAGCATTATACTATTGTATTAAGGCTTATGCTGAGTATTATGAGAACTATCCTGCAGTCATTTCCATTATGAATTCACTAATGGTTTTAATGTATGAGCCGGAGCTTAGCCATCAAATAATAAAAATTATGGGAAGCAGATATGAGTTTATACTGTCAGTGATAAAGGATGCACAAAAGAAAGGCTATATAAAGGACACAGCTGATGAAGAGGTGCTTGCTGATATAGTATTAGGCATATTATCTATTACGTGTATAAAGTGGAAAATGAGCGGATTCGCCTTTCCTTTAAAAGAAAGAATTGTTGCCGCACTCGACATGGTAATCGGTGAGTTTAAAGTCTGACATTACACATTACAGCCATATTGTGCGGCATAAGGTAAATTATAGCAATATTAATTAGGTTACAGTAAGAGAGCAAAATTGCTCTCTTCTTGATTCTATAAGTATAACACAATAATATGATTTGCTGAGGTGCACATATGGTATATTCTGATAATGGTAAAACTGATGATTTAGATACAGCACTATATAAGTTCCTTTCCCAAAAGGCCAGGGATATAATTCTTGTAATTAAGATGGATGGAAAAATAATAAGTGCAAATGAAGCTGCTGTCAAGGCTTATGGTTATACTAAGGATGAACTTCTGTCCCTTACCATATTCGACTTGAGGAAGGATAAAGCAAATACCAGAATGCAGATGGATAAAGCAGATAAGGAAGGTATTTTCTTTGAAGCAGAGCATTTAAGAAAGGATGGTACGAGCTTTCCAGTGGAGGTGAGCTCACAAGGTGCTCTGCTTGGGGGAA
The DNA here is from genome assembly GCA_049322695.1 of Bacillota bacterium. Classification (GTDB taxonomy): domain Bacteria; phylum Bacillota; class Clostridia; order Lutisporales; family Lutisporaceae; genus CALGKJ01. The sequence goes on from JBMORW010000016.1 coordinate 49,906, forward strand.
GAACAGTACTGCTGAGTATTATCAGAGATATAAGCGAACGTAAGGCTGCAGAAAGAGCTATAAAAGCGATTGAAGAAAAATTCCGCAGTATATTTGATAATACTGAGGATGCTCTATTAGTGGCAAATATTTGTGAAGATATGATACATAACAGCTTTGCTGAGGCAAATGCTGCAGCCTGTAAGATGCTGGAGTATTCCTGTGAAGAACTTAAAACAATAAAAATCTCTGATCTAATAGCCTCCGAATATATGAGTAAAGCACGGCTGATAAGTAAAAAGCTGCTGGAGGGACTTCCTGAAAAATTTGAGCTGATATTGATAACAAAGAGTAGCAAAAGAATCTTTGTAGAAGTAAGCTCTCATGTTCAGAATTGGAATAACAAGAAAATGGCTGTAGCAATTGTCAGAGATATTTCAGAACGTAAAAAGTTCGAGGAGGAGCTAAAACTCACTAAGGAGGCTGCAGAAGCAGCAAATAAAGCAAAAAGTATGTTTTTGGCCAATATGAGCCATGAAATAAGAACCCCGTTAAATGGCATCCTTGGAATGATTGAGCTTACACTCCGCTCTCAACTGACAAGAGAACAAAAAGAAAACCTTGAAATAGCAAAAAACTGTACACAGGCGTTAATGAAAATGATTAATGAAATATTGGATTTTTCCAAAATGGAAGCAGGAAAACTGAATATTGAAAAATCCAGCTTCAACATAAGAAATACAATTAAAGATGTTGTAAAGAGCCACAGCAATGAAGCGGAAGAAAAGGGCTTGGACCTGCAATGTATGATATCACAGGATATACCGGAAAAACTCACCGGCGATCCTGCAAGACTGCAGCAGGTACTGAATAATCTGATCAGCAATGCAATTAAATTTTCTGATATGGGTAGCATAAAGGTGGAGGTAAAGCCGGTCAGAATTTGCAATGAAAATGTAAAGCTTTGCTTTGAGGTGTCTGATAACGGTATAGGGTTATCCAAGGATGAAATGGAAAAGCTGTTTATTAGCTTTAATCAGATAGACAGTTCACTGACAAAGAAATATAAGGGAACAGGTCTAGGCCTGGCAATATGCAAGCAGCTGGTTGAAATTATGGGCGGCAGGATATGGGTTGACAGCATCAAGGGTGCCGGCTCGGTTTTTTCCTTTGAGCTCAGCTTTGACATAGCTGTTGAAATGGATGAGCCTTCTGCGATAACTGACGGTATAGCTCATAACAGTATTAGCTTTACTGATTCTGATAAAGGGATTATAATAGGTGATAAAGAAGAGTTAAGTGACGATATAATCAAGGGTTTATTGTCCGACAACGAGGATGAGACTGCTGTTGCGGGGAATACAGCATCCATGATTTCTTTGAAAAGCTGTATAAGACAGCTGGATATAAGCAAGCATACAGATGATGCTTCAATGATTGAAGGTTTGGCAAGTAAAATCAAAGAGCTATCAGCTGCAATAGGTGCAAATTTCATCGAAGAAGCTGCCACAAGGCTTAAGCTTGCGTGCCGTCGGAAAAATCGTGAGGAGATTCCTGCACTGGCAGATTTGATAATGGAGGCTTATTCAGAGCTGTTTTGAAGCATGCGGGGTGAAGTATATGAGAATTCTTATAGCAGAGGATGATGCTGTCAGCAGGCAGTATCTGTACAGGTTGATGAAGGAATTGGGTGAATGTGATCTTGTTGTAGATGGCTTGGAAACACTTGAGGCGTTTAGTGTGTCAATAAAAGAAGGCAGACCGTATGATTTAATTTGTCTGGATATAATGATGCCGAAGCTGGATGGTGTAAAGGTGCTTAAAGCAATAAGAGAATACGAGTTTAAAAAAGATTTTCCACCGGATAAAAGAGTCAAAGTAATACTCATTACCGCCCTGGCTAAAACTGACTCTGTACGCAGAGCATTTGAGATTGGTTGTGAAGGGTATATAACTAAGCCTTATGAAGCGGACAAGCTGCTCGAGCAGGTTAAGAATATGGGCTTTTATTGAGTTAATGTCATAAATCAGAAGATGCGGGTCATTTACTATGGCTCGCTTTTTGTATGTAAAAATGGTACAAACGGTAGTATTTGTTAATAAGAATTAGAGGACTTCCATAAAATTTGCAGAATATATACAAAATATTTCAACGAAATTTGGGGAATGAGGAGGAAATTATGCTGAACTTATTTGAAAGAATTACTTTGAAGTGGAAGCTGATTATACTCATAGCTTTTTCGCTGGCTGCCATAGCAGTATTGGGGGTAATATCCAACATCAGTATGGTTCGGTTAAGTGAATATCAGAATGAATCCTTTAAAAGGGCCAGCGAATCCTTAGTTGCTGAGAGGGCTGCATCTATGGGAGAAGATATTTATGCCGTTGTAGCAAATGCAATTATTATTAATGATGCACAAAGAACAAAAAGCGATTGGGAAAGAATAAAACAGGAAAAGGAAGCACAACTGGCTGAGGTGATTGCATTTGCTGACACAGATGAAGAAAAAGCTTTGATAGTGGTTGTGAAAACACAGCTGACCAGAATAACAGATTCCTTTGAGAACAGTATTTTACCCCTCCTGAACAGTACAGAAGAAGGCAAAGCGGGTATAATAAAAGCCGAGCTGGAAGTAATTCGATACAATGTAGGTCAAATACAGTATATGATGTCTAAGTTTGCTGAATCCTTAAGAGAAGATGCAGCTTCAGCCAATGATGCTTTTTTGAGAGTAAGAGAATCCACATTAAAGCTGAATGCTGTAGTATCTTTGGCAGCAGCTATTTTGCTTATTGTGTTTGCTGCGATGATAGTTATTGATATATCAAAAAGAGTAAAGCAGATAGTAAAACACCTTAATCAGGTTTCAAAGGGTGATTTCAGCATAAGCCTTTCCACAAAGCAGCTAAGAAGCAAGGATGAAATAGGGGATATAAGCAGAGCAACAAATGTAATGCAGGAGTCCTTTAAAAACATAATATATAGTGTCAGTTCGGAGTCTGATAATGTCAATGCCATAGTTGAAAATGTCAACAAATATATAGCTGAGCTCAGCGGAACACTTGAGGATGTGTCAGCAGCTACAGAGCAGCTGTCCGCTGGGATGCAGGAAACAGCAGCATCAACTGAAGAAATGAATGCTGTTTCGGTTGAAATCGAACGTTCATGTGAGGAGATGGCTTCAAAGGCTCATGAGGGCTCGGATAGGGCATCGGAAATAAGTCAGAGGGCAATAAGCCTCAGGGACAATGCTGTCAAATCTCAAAAGGATACAGGAGTTATGTATAATGAGGTAAGATATAGGCTTGAAGAAGCCCTTAACAGATCGAAGGCCATAGATCAGATAAATATACTGTCAAACTCAATAATGGAAATAACCGATCAGACTAATCTACTGGCGCTGAATGCAGCTATAGAAGCAGCCAGAGCAGGTGAGGCCGGACGGGGCTTTTCTGTGGTGGCTGATGAAATCCGTAAGCTTGCAGAGCATTCCCAGCAGGCAATAGCGGAAATACAGAAGGTTACAAGTACGGTTGTCAGCGCGGTATCAGATCTTAAGTCAGGAACGGCAAAAATGCTTGAGTTCATTGATAAGCAAGTGGTTAAGGATTATGTTTTGTTCGTTGATACAGGCAAGCAGTATTTTGATGATGCCCAGTACGTCAGCTCATTGGTGAATGATTTCTACTCAGCATCAAATGAACTTCTAACATCTGTAAACAATATAGTAAAGTCAATTACTGAAGTTACAACAGCTGCCAGTGAGGGTGCTGAAGGTGTAAATGATATTGCGGAAAAAAGCAACGTGATATTGGAAAAGGCAAACAGTATTCTGACAGAAGCCCGGGATGCAAAGTACAGCTCAGAAAAGCTGTCCGAAGCTGTTTCTATATTTAAGGTATAAAAAAATCCTTTTAGTCGGATTACCGGCTAAAAGGATTTTTATTTTACGTCCGGCATGGATACAATTTAATGCACCATAAAAGTTTTTTATAGAAAAGGCTTATATTAGATAATACTGCTCAGAAGTCTTTATTATTTTCCATAACCGGGTTTTGTAAACTCATAAAGAGCTATTCCCACTGCAATTGACAGATTCAATGAGTCTATGACTGAACTGTGAGGAATGGTTAAGCTAATCCCTATATCATTATATCTATCCGGCAGGCCGCTTGACTCATTCCCGAAAACAAGGCAAAATTTCTCTGCCCTTTCATTTTTTATATCATGCAAGGTTTTTTTTGCTTTAAGCATAAACGGATAAATATTATTATTGTATGAGCTCATGTACTCCTCAATACTGTCAAAATATTGAAAGGAAATATGGAATATAGAACCCATGGAGGCTCTTACAGTCTTTGGATCAAAAACATCTACTCCCGGTCTTATTATTCCAAGACTTTCTACTCCAAACCCTGCCATAGTCCTGATTATGGTTCCAAGATTGCCTGCATTACCGGGGTTATCTATTACAATGTGGCTGCTGTTGGTTTGCAGCTTTGAAGCATATTTATTGAACACACCCAAAGCATAGCAGTTTTCCTTTGGAGAAAGTCTGGCGATAAGCTTATCGTTATACGAACAGTAGATGCCTTTTGTACTGCATATGCCTATTATTTTATCAATTCCTTCGTTGCCTTTACCTTCGCTGCTCAAAAAAATGTTGCTTGCAGCTTCGGGCTTTTTTAAGAGAAGCTCTATGGTGGGAAATACTCCAAAGGTATAGGAATACTCTGATTTTTTATTATAGGATTTATATTTTTCACTCATGCTGATCCCTCTCATAAAGGTATATTTGATAGGATGGCAAATAATAATAATTTTAAACCTCATGATGGGAATAGTCAATGCTTTTATGTGTTCTCACAAAACACAAAGCACTTCTGACAGGAGTACTATGACCATATGATATATTTTAACAATAGCGGTATTCCGCCTAATATGAGGCTTGCTACAGCAAAATTGTAATCTGTTCTGAAAAGCTCACTTCTTCTGAATATACCAAATAAGCCGATGCATACCGCTATGACGTTAAAAGGCACCGCAAGCCATCCTACAAGAGGAATGATGCCGATTATAAAACTGATAAGACCAATAACAAAACCTGCTATATACATGATAATCCTCCTTATAAACAATCTTCATATAAATATACGAATGAAGCTGGAAAATGTTTCAATTGTCTAATTAATAATTATTATTTACTTATAAAAAGTTTTGGTGTAAAATAGTTATATATACCATATGGGGGTATAGGTATAGTGATTTGGAGGTCAATATGAAAAATAGAATTATTATAATGCTTTTTTTAGCTGTTATAATTTTTAATGCTGCAGCATGTGAGGCTGTAACCAAAAATGAAGGAAAGACTGGTGATGAAGCAATGGTAAGGAGTATTTCTCCGCAGGATGCAAAAAAAGTACTGGAAACCGCAGCAAATGTTATACTTTTGGATGTAAGGACAGCTGAAGAAAATTATGAGAAGCATATACCCGGCAGCGTACTTCTTCCTCTGGCTGAGCTTCCAAAAAAGGCAGAAGTTATATTGAAGGATAAAGAAGCGCAGATTTTGGTATACTGCAGAAGCGGAAACAGAAGCAGAACTGCTGCAGCAATGCTGGATAGGCTGGGATATAAGAATGTATACAACCTGGGAGGTATTATTAGCTGGCCATATGAAACAGAATCAGGGAAGTAAAGGTTGAAGGAAAAAGACTGGAGCAATTTTGCTCCAGTCTTTTGTATTGACATAAATATGAAATAGAGATATTATAATAACAAAGTAAACAAATAGGAATACTAGGTAATTTTTATGGAGGTGATGCTGTGAAAATTTCTACTAAAGGAAGATACGGACTAAGGGCTATACTTGACCTTGCGATATATTCACGGGGAGAGCATATGCCCCTTAAGAATATTGCAGAAAGGCAAAGTATTTCAGAAAGCTACTTGGAGCAAGTATTTGCAATGCTTAAGAAGGCTGGCCTTGTAAGCAGCATAAAGGGCTCACAGGGAGGATATGTACTGGCAAAGGAAGCAGTTGAGATAACAGTGGGAGATATTTTGAGAGCCATGGAAGGTGAGTTGACTGTGACTGATAAGAAGCATGAAGCTGATAGCTGTAAAAACAGGCTGGAAGTATGTATAACGAATGAAGTCTGGAACAAGATGGATTTGGCAGTCAATAGTCTTATAGACAAAATCACACTGGAGGACCTTTTAGAAGAATACAGCAATTTGAGCAGTGAAGATGCATATATGTTTTTTATATAGCAAAAAATTCAATGTAGGAGGATATTTATGGCTAAGATAGCTAAGAACATAACGGAGCTTATCGGTAATACTCCTTTGCTGGAGCTGGGAAACTATGGTAAGGTTAACAAGCTTGATGCGAGAATACTGGCAAAGCTGGAGTATTTCAACCCGGGAGGAAGTGTCAAAGACAGAATAGGCTATGCAATGATTAAGGATGCAGAAGAGAGAGGGCTTTTAGGCAAGGATAGTGTTATAATTGAGCCCACCAGCGGCAATACCGGAATAGCACTGGCATACGTAGCAGCTGCAAGAGGATACAGGCTCATACTTACTATGCCTGATACCATGAGCATTGAGAGAAGGAATCTTCTGACAGCACTTGGGGCAGAGCTTATTTTGACACCAGGCAGTGAGGGTATGAGGGGAGCTATAAAGAAGGCTGAAGAGCTTGCGGCAGGGATTCCGAATTCATTTATACCACAGCAGTTTAAAAATCCGGCAAACCCGGAGATTCACAGAAAAACAACAGCACAGGAAATATGGAGAGATACTGATGGAAATATAGACATATTTATTGCAGGAGTAGGTACCGGAGGAACTGTTACAGGTACCGGAGAGGTACTTAAGAGTATTAAGCAGGATATAAAGGTGATTGCCGTTGAGCCTTACGATTCACCAGTACTTTCAGGCGGAGCTGCCGGGCCGCATAAGCTTCAAGGTATCGGTGCTGGTTTTGTTCCTGATATTTTAAACCTGAATGTAATAGATGAAATAATTAAAATCAAAAATGAGGATGCCTTTTCAACATCAAGGTCTTTAGCCAAGATTGAAGGACTGCTGGTGGGGATATCCTCAGGCGCAGCAGTTTATGCCGCAGCAGAGCTGGCAAAGAGACCGGAAAACAAAGGTAAAACCATTGTAGTCATACTTCCCGATACAGGAGAAAGATACCTGTCCACAGAGCTGTACAAGCAATAAAGTAAACCCGAAAGGGTTTATTTATTGTTTTAAATAGAAAATTACATTATGGTTAGAATATGAATACTTAGCTTTTACAGGAGGCTGTATGGGTATAATTTATTTCGATAACAGTGCAACAACAAAGCCTTATAGAGAAGTAATTGATGAGGTGGCAGAATGCATGGAAAAGCATTACGGCAATCCTTCTTCTGCACATAGAATGGGTTTAGAAGCGGAAAAAATTATGAAAAAAGCCAGGGAAAGTGTGGCAAAGCTTATTTCTGCAAACTCTCAGGAAATATATTTTACTTCAGGGGGAAGTGAAGCCAATAACACTGCTATAACAGGAATGATAGGAAAAGGCGATCATATTATTACTTCAAGAATAGAACATCCAAGTGTAATCAGACTCATTGAAGACTTGATGAAGGAAGGAATAGAGGCTTCGCTGCTTGATGTTGATTCTGACGGAATAGTTTGCCTTGCACAGCTTAAGAAAGAAATAAAGCAGAATACAAAGCTTGTTACTATAATGCACGTAAATAATGAGGTAGGCTCTATTCAGCCTATTGAAGAAATCAGCAGTATTATAAGAAGCAGCAGCAGAAAAGCCAAGCTTCATGTTGATGCTGTTCAATCTGCCGGCAAGCTAGCTATTGATGTAAATAAGCTGGGCATAGACCTTTTGACTGTCAGTGCTCATAAGATACATGGACCTAAAGGTATAGGAGCCTTGTATATAAGAAAAGGCTTGGAGTTGAAGCCGCTGATAAGAGGCGGGGGGCAGGAATGCAACGTAAGGTCCGGCACTGAGAACACGCCGGGTATAGCAGGCTTTGGTGTGGCAGCAAAGCTTGCAGCTGCAGGTATGGGTGCAAACAGAGAAAAAGTAGCCGGACTAAAGAGCTATTTTATCAGGAGGCTGGAGGAGATACAGGGAATAAAAATCAATAGTCCTGCTGATGAGAAGCATATACCGCATATTTTGAATGTATCCTTTGAAAAGGTGCGGGGTGAGGTGCTGCTTCATTCTCTGGAGGAACACGGCGTATACGTCTCAACAGGCTCTGCCTGTTCTGCAAGGGATAAAAAACACTCTAATTATGTACTTCCGGCAATCGGCTTAAAGGAAATGCATATAATCGGATCCATCAGATTCAGCTTCAGCAGTCAGAATACAATTGAAGAGGTTGACAGTACTATTGAGGTTCTAAAGAAGATACTTCCGTTTTTAAGGAGGATAAATAAATGAAAAGACTTTTGATAAAATACGCAAGTGAGATAACACTTAAAGGTTTAAATAGGAGAATGTTCGAGGAACTTCTGATAAAAAACATAAAGAAGAGGATAGGAGTAGGGCATAGAATAGAGAAGGAGTCAGGAAGAATGTACATAGATACAGTATCTGAGAGTATGGCTGAAGCAATTTCCAAAACCTTTGGAATTATCTCTGTAGCAGAAGCCGAAGTTGTTGAAAAAGATATACCAAGTATTGCCGCAGCTTCAATTGAACAGATTAAGAAAACAAATGCAAGTACCTTTAAGGTGGAAACAAAAAGGGCAGACAAAAAATTTCCGGTATCTTCCATGGAGGTATCAAGGCAGGTTGGTGCAGAGATACTGAAGAGCATTGATGACATAAAGGTTGATGTACATAATCCGGAATGTATTGTAAATGTCGAAATAAGAGATAAGGGTTATGTTTACACTCGTGAGCTAAAGGGAGTTGGAGGTATGCCTTATAAAAGCTCCGGAAAAGGTATGCTGCTGCTTTCGGGAGGAATCGACAGTCCTGTAGCAGGTTACATGCTTGCAAGAAGGGGCATGGAACTTACAGCCGTATACTATCACAGCCATCCTTATACAAGCGAACGTGCAAAGGAAAAAGTAATTGAGCTTGCGAGAAGACTCTCTGAATATACAGGTTCTTTTAAGCTCTATATAGTGCCTTTTACGGATATACAGATGAATATTATAGAGAAGTGCAGGGAAGATGAGCTTACAATCATTATGAGAAGATTTATGATGAGGATAGCTGAAGAAATTGCAGAAAAAGAAGGTGCAATGTGTCTGATTACCGGAGAAAGCCTCGGACAGGTAGCAAGTCAGACCTTGGAAAGCTTGTATGTAACTAACAGTGATATAGATATGCCTGTATTCAGACCTTTAATCGGAATGGACAAAGTAGATATAGTGGATATTGCTAGAGAAATAGAAACCTATGAAACATCCATACTTCCTTATGAGGACTGCTGTACAATATTTGTGCCTAAGCATCCCAAAACTAAGCCGAAGCTTGGCGATATCAGAAGCGAAGAACAAAAACTCGATGTAGAAAATTTAATAAAGAATGCTATAGAAAATGCAGAGCTAATTGAAATATAAGTATACAAAATGGACTTCAAATGCGTCTGCAGCCGCCTTTTTTCTATATTTGTCAATACTTTACAGGACTTCGATGGTTTAATATTAATAATATATATTATATAATAGTAGCAGCACATAAGTTCAAGGAGAGGGCAAATGGGAATCAGCAAGTCAAATATTAACATTACTAAGCTTATTATTATTCTTATTATGGCAGTATTTATCGCGGGCTGCAGTATTTATAAAGACAGGGATTCTGTTGAAGTGACGGGGATGCTTGAGGATGCATCAGCTGTTTCGCTTATGCTAAGTGAAAAGCCTGTAATTGAGCTTCCGAGAAGATTCTTTTATCCCGGAGAGTTTTTTACTGTTGCTGTGTCAAAGTTAAGTGATTATGACAGGGTGTTTATATCCACACCCTTAGCTTCCAGAACACCTGTTATGTATGATTACAAGGATAAGAAGATATGTTTCATAGGAATTGACTATAGAACTCAAGTCAGAGATTTTCCTCTTAAGATACAGGTTATGAGAAATAACATTATTGTCAGTGAGCTTAATGCAAGCATAGGCATAATGAAGAAGGATTTTGAGAAGCAGTATCTTCAGGTAACTGAAGAGCAAAAGGAATTGAGAACAAATGACAGTAAGCTTAAGGAAGATGCCGAACATGTTATTGCTGCAAAATCTGCTACCCATCCGGAGCCGCAGTGGGACGGCAGTTTTATCAAGCCCAATGATGGAAGGCTATCTACCGGTTTTGGCGTAATAAGGTATATTAATGACCAAGAGAACGGAAGGCATTCAGGACTCGACATAGCTGCTCCAACAGGAACCAAGGTAAAGGCAGCGAATAGTGGAAGGGTAAAGCTTGGCATGATGCTTAATATTACCGGGAATACAGTCATAATAGATCATGGAGCCAACATATTCAGTGCCTATGCACATTTAGACAGAATATTAGTAAAGAGCGGCCAGTACGTAAAAAAAGGTGAGATTATCGGAGAGGTAGGCTCCACGGGTTTTTCAACAGGACCTCACTTGCACTGGACTATAAGCGTAGGTTCTGTATATGTCGATCCAAACCTGTTTATGGAAAGGGATCCTTTAGAGCTTATTGAATAAATGGAGTTATTAAGAAGAAGGAGCCATTTCCTTCTTTTTTTTATTTAGAAAGGAGCGCATTTAGTATAAATGCGGCTTAGTCAGTCTCTGTACTTAATTTCAAAAAGCTGCAAATAATATGCATGTATTTAGTGTACATTACAAACATTTTTATTGACCAAATAATTAAGTGAATATATAATTAAATGGTAAAATATTTAAGTTATTTAATTAAATAGAGGTGAGTTTATGAACAGCGGAATATATATGGAGCTTTTTGATAAAATGATAATTATACTGAACAGAAGGCTCAGAGGCATGATTCAGGCAGGTCTGGATCCGGCCTTAAGCCAGCCGCACCTCTTTTTTCTCAGGTATCTGAGAAGTGAAGGGAGATGTACAGTGACGGATATAGCAAACCACATGGGAATAACCTTAAGCGCAATAACAAGTCTCAGCAATAAGCTGTGTGATCTGAATCTTGCAAGCAGAGTCAGAAGTGATGATGACAGAAGAATAGTGTACCTGGAAATTACGGGTAAAGGAAAAGATACACTGAGAGTAGCTGATGATAATGTCAGAAAGCTGTTCGAGAAATATTTCTCAAGCCTGGCTGAAGAAGAAGTGTTTACTTTCTTTTCTGTAATACAAAAAATATCAAATCAGATAATCAATGAAGAAAAGCAGAATAAAAAAATGGAGGATTAAAATGTTAAAATCACGCAAAAGGTTAATTTCATTAATGCTGGCTGCAGCAGTTTTTACAGCCGGCTGTGGATTTCTTGATAAAGAAAATACAGAAAAGGAAATTGAGAAATCTGCAGCGGTTGAAACAATGGCTCCACTTAGGAGGGATATTGTTTCCAAGGTTATACTCAATGGTAAGATAAAGCCTGTAAAGGAAGTGATAATAGTACCTAAGTTACCGGGAAAGGCTGCAAGTGTGCTTGTGGATGTAGGACAGAGGGTAAAAAAGGGGGATGTGCTTTTCACCCTGGATGAAAAAGACGTAAGACTTCAGGTGGCTCAGGCAGAAGCAGCTGTTAATGTTGCAAGATCAAGCCTGATCAGAACCAAAAGCAGTGCCAGTGAGCAGCAGCTGGAGCAGCTCAAGCTGGCTTTAAAGGGAGCGGAGGCTGCCTATGACAGCTCTAAAGCAGCCTATGAAAAAACTAAGGAAATGTATAATGCAGGTGCGGTTCAGAAGGATGTGCTGGATAAGGCGGAAGCACAGCTGACAGCTGCAGAACAGCAGTATACTGCAGCAAAAAACAATCTTGATCTTGTACAAAATAAAAGCATTCCCGAGGCTATTGCTATAGCAGAAGCTCAGTACAAGCAGGCAGAGGCAGCTTATAATACAGCAAAAAATCAGCTTGAAAACCTGTCTATAAAATCTCCCATCGAGGGTATCGTTGCTTCAAGAAGCATTGATGAAGGAGAAATGGTAAGCAATGCTGCAGCAGCAATGATCATAGTGGATTTGACAGATGTTTTTGTGGACGTAAATGTTACAGAAAGCATTATAAATAAGATAAAAAAGGGTGACAGTGTTAAGGTACTAATACCTTCAATGGATAATCAAAGCTTTGACGGGGAGATAATGAATATATCACCAAGTGCTGATATAAGACTGCAAAGCTATCCTGTAAGGATTAAAATAGCTAACGGTCAACAGTCTATAAAAGGCGGAATGTTTGCAGAGGTTGAATTCATATTTGATAAAATCGATAATGCTTTGGTAATTCCTATAAATTCAGTTATTGATGAGGAAGGTAAGAGATCTGTTTTTATTGTTTCAGGTGATATAGCCGTTAAAAAGGAAATCATAACAGGATTGCAGGACGACGAGTACATAGAAGTAATTTCCGGAATCAACGGAAATGACCAGCTGGTTGTTAAGGGTCAAGACTTCCTGCAGGACGGTGAAAAAGTGAGAATAACTAAGAATGAAAACAGCAAATAGCTGTACATAGAGGTATAGATATGAAAATTCATGAAATTTCTATTAAGAGACCTGTAACTGTGCTGATGTGTGTACTTATAGTACTGCTGCTTGGAGCAGTATCCTTTACAAGGATACCCATTGACCTTATACCGGAAATGAATCTGCCTATTGCAATAGTTTCCACCAGCTATCAAGGTGTAGGTCCCCAGGAAGTAGAGAGCATTGTCACAAAAAATATTGAAAACGCTATAGCAACCGTAAGTAATATTAAATCCATACAATCTACATCGTCTGAGGGAAGTTCAATAGTGGTTGCGGAGTTCAACCATGGTACGGATATGGATTTTGCTGCGCTGCAGATGAGAGAAAAGATAGATATGGTGAGGAAGTTTCTGCCGGCAGAGGTTGAATCGCCCATGGTTATTAAGATTGACCCCAATATGCTTCCCATTGTCAGTTTGGGAATTACCGGAGCAATGAATGATATTGAATTGAGGAACTATGTGGAGGATAAAATAAAGCCCATTCTGGAAAGCTTGAATGGTGTTGCATCGGTTTCTCTCTCAGGAGGCAAAACAAGAGAAATAAAGGTTGAGCTGGATCCAGTCAGAGTATCAGGCTACGGAGTGACTTATAACCAAGTAATAGCATTATTGCAGTCTGAGAATCTGAACCAACCTGCCGGAGTGGTTGAATATGGTGAAAAAAGCTTGCTGGTCAGAAGTACAGGGGAATTCCAAAGCATAGATGACATAAGGAACCTACCAATAACTCTGCCTACAGGTACTGTTATATATTTACGGGATATTGCAGAGGTTAAAGATGGCTTCAAGGAGATTACAACCTATACAAGGATGAACGGAAAAAGCAGTATAGGATTGTCAATACAGAAGCAGACAGGTTCGAACACAGTTGAAGTAGTTAATTTAGTTAAGGGCAAAATAAAGGAGCTGGAGAAGCAGAATGCTGATATCAGTATAGAACTGGTATTCGATCAGGGAAAATATATAGAGGATTCTATCAGTAATGTTTCAGAGAGTGCGGTTATGGGTGCTCTGCTTGCAGTACTGGTGCTTTTCGTTTTCTTGAAGAATATCAGGACAACTCTGATAATTGGAACCGCCATACCAATATCTATTATTGCAACCTTCGTACTTATTTATTTCTCAGGTATAACTCTGAATCTGGTTTCTCTGGGAGGGCTTGCACTTGGTATTGGCATGCTTGTAGACAATGCTATTGTTGTTTTGGAGAATATATACAGATATAGAAACGAAGGCCACAGTAAGTTGGAAGCTGCAAGGCTCGGCACTCAGGAGGTGGGAGGAGCTATAATGGCTTCTACACTTACTACGGTTGTTGTATTCTTACCCATAGTATTTACTGAGGGCTTTACAGCAGAAGTGTTTAAACAGTTGGCTATGACTGTGGTATTTTCTCTGCTTGCTTCTCTTATAGTCGCTTTGACAGTTATACCTGCCATGAGCAGTAAAATGCTAAAAATGGTCAAGCAGCATGAGGCTTCAAGGAGTAAAATTCTGAACAGGCTGTTTGATGCTTGGGATACAGTACTTGATTCAATAGATGATTTTTATAGAAAAGTGCTGGTATGGGTGCTTAAGCACAAGAAAACAACAGCGGCTGCCGTACTTGCGGTATTTGTACTCAGCCTTCTGCTACTGCCTGTTATAGGAACTGAGTACTTTCCTGCTATGGATCAGGGACAATTTACGGTAGATATTAACATGGGTCATGGAGCACTAATTGAGGAAACCAATAGTTTGGTTGAACAAATAGAAAAGTATCTGTCTGATTTGCCTGAAACTGAAAAAATGTTCGTAAGTGTAGGCAGTATCGGAAGAAGCATGAGTGTGAGAACCACCGAAAGCAGTAACAGAGCATCTATAAGTGTTACATTGGTTCCTTTGGAGAAAAGAAACAGAAGTACGGCAGTTATAGTGGATGAGGTAAGAAAAGTAACGGATACAATACCGGGAGCGGAAATAAAAGTAAATGAAGTAAGCTCAACCTTCGGAGGCGGAATGGGTATGGGAGGTGCGCCCATTTCTGTGAAAATATCCGGACAGGATCTTGAACAGCTTCAGGATATTGCCGAAGAGGTTCAGAAAATAGTAGGTGATACTGAAGGAACAAGACAAGTGGAGACAAGTGTATCACAAGGCCGTCCTGAAGCCAGAATTTATCTGAACAGAGATAAGGCTGCAGCATACGGTATTGGCTCTGCTCAGGTTGCTGCATCTGTGAGAACTGCCGTTGAAGGTAGAGTGGCTACACGCTATAGAGTTGACGGGAACGAAATCGATGTAAGGGTGCAGCTGCCGGATATCTATAAAAATAACTATGAGGCTCTGAAATCCATTAAGATTAATTCTCCTGCCGGTGCAGAAGTTTTGCTGGTGGATATAGCCGATATTAAAATTGAGAAAGGCCCCGTTTCTATAACAAGAGAGGGACAGGAAAGGTATGTAACGGTAACCTCTGATATATTCGGCAGAGATGTAGGCAGTATCAGCAGCGATATTGAAGCTGGGATTAAAAAGCTGTCCACACCTGCCGGTTACAGCATAAAAGTGGAAGGACAGCAGGAGCAAATGAGAGAATCCTTTGAAGATTTGGGCTTGGCACTGGTTTTGTCAGTGTTTCTGGTATATATGATTATGGCGGCACAGTTTGAATCACTGCTGCATCCGTTTGTAATAATGTTTGCAGTACCCCTTGCCTATACAGGGTCTGCTTTCGGACTTGTTATTACCGGGAGAACTCTTAGCGTACCATCTTTTATTGGTGTGATTATGCTTGCAGGGATTGTTGTCAACAATGCAATTGTGCTTATTGACTATGTTAATACCCTGAGAAAGAGAGGAATGAGCAGAGAGGATGCAATGATCAAGGCGGGACCTACCAGACTCAGACCTATTCTCATGACAACCTTGACTACAGTGCTGGGACTTATACCTCTTGCGCTTGGTTTGGGTGAAGGCTCAGAAATGCAGGCACCACTGGCTACGGTAGTAATCGGAGGGCTTTTAAGCTCTACTGTACTGACGCTGGTTGTAATTCCAGTTATATATTCAATTTTTGATGATTTGGCTGAAAGATTTAAAAAAATAGAAGCAAACGAAGCATAAGTGAAGGAAGTACCGTGGTACTTTCTTTTTCTTTTATATAAGTTTATAAAGTTTTTATAATTTATTTATTGGAGGTTTATTACCTCTTGATATTATAAACATGTTATTTATGAAATAAGGGGGTAATAAGAATGAAAGAAACACTTATGAGTCATTTTGGGCAATGGGGAGCAGTATTATTTTTCATAATAATCTATGGAATAGCTCTTGCATTTGTTCCTTTTTACAAAAAGAGCCAGAGAAAGCCTGCTTCTGCGTATATGGCTTTTGTAGTTGCATATGCATTTGAAATGCATGGTATACCTGCCAGCATGTATATATTTGCTTGGTTGTTTGGTTTTACTTTACCGGAGGGAGTGCTCTGGGGCCATACGCTAATAAATTATATCGGACATTTAGGAATGTATATAGGTGCTGCATTGGCTATTGGGGGGATAACTCTGGTAATTTATGGCTGGAACAGCATTTATAGAAACTACTGGAGTAAAGAAGAAGGAAAAGGCAAAATGGTTACTCAAGGAATTTACAGATATATAAGGCATCCTCAATATACAGGCTTCATGCTGATTAGCACAGGGATGATATTTACTTGGGCTACTATACCAACTGTGATTATGTGGCCTGTAATGGCTGTGATGTATTACAGACTCGCAAAAAGAGAAGAAATGGATATGCAGAAGGAATTTGGCAGTGCATATATCGAATATAAGAAGTATACTAAGATGTTCATACCCGGAATTATTTAGTTAGGGGAGTGAAACTATGAGCTTTGAGAAACCTACCGCGCTGGAAATTATTTTGGAGGAAGTAATTGCCTTTAGGCTGGGTAAGAGATTCTATGGAAACTATGTTAACGATTTAGGTCTAAAGGGAGATGAGAAGCTGCTGGAATTTGGCTGCGGAGGGGGGATTTGCACTAGATTTCTGGCACAGATACTGTCTAAGGGGGGGATGGTTGTTGCTCTTGATACTTCTGATTATTGGTTGAAAAAAGTAAAAAAAGAAATGCAAGATTTGACAACATAAAGTTTATAGAATCAAATATTGAAAAATGCAAGGTGTCAGATAAATCCCAAGATGCGGTGTTTTTACACTTCGTACTTCATGATATAAATATTGATAAAAGACAGCAAACAATAGAAGCGTTGAAAGAAAAGCTCAATGCTGATGGAAAGCTTTATATAAAGGAGCCTACGAATCCAAACCACGGAATGTCAGTGGAAGAAGTAAGAACAATAATGAAGAGTTCGGGGCTTAGGGAAGTAGCTTGTAAAAAGTCAAAAAGCATTCAAGGAGAATGCTATGAAGGGATATTTGTATTAACCTGACTTGTTTAGACAGCTGATAACAAGTGTAAAATGCTCCGAGATAAAGAAGCTGTAAACTCACTACGGGCTGTTTCAGAACTCGCCCCAAAATAAGCTTTTTATCATAGTAATGTTTCAGAAAAAAAGTAGAGTATAACAATATTGATTTAGCTCAAACAGTTGAAGCAGCTTTTCCTTCGTTTCATTAACAGCCTCTAAACCCCTTCACAATACACTCTTATATCAGCTATCTAAACTGAAACCTACTAATTTGGAGGAATTAAAATGTCAATAAGGGCTAAGCTGATTCTTTCTTATATTGCAATGATACTTACGCCTGTGGTATTATCTTTGGCAGCAGCTGTGATAATATTCATTGTTTCAGCTGTCAGCTTCCAAAGCAGGTATGATTTGAGCCCAGATTTTTTGGGGGATATACCAAAAGCAATAATAGAGGTGTGCACTGAGGTTGAGCACGCTTCTATCAATAATCCTGAAAAGTTTAAGGATAGGCAGTTCATGAGAGAAGTTGAACAGAAGCTGGACATAATAAAGCTAGGGGTAGTAATCGTGGAAAATGAAAGAGTTGTGTATGCTTCTCAAGAACTAAAAAGCTATGTTATAGAAAAAGTATTAGAAGGAGATTCGGATAACTCATATCAGTTTGAGGCGCTTGATAGTAAAAACACAACAACAATTGTTAAACAGTACGATTTTGCTTCCAATAACCGTAAACCAGGCAGTGCTTATCTAGTAGCTGATATCAGTCCAATATATGAGTTTATTGGAGGATATGTTGATTTAATTATCAATACTGTGATTCTTATTTTTGCTGCCACCAGTATTTTTTTAGTATGGATACTTTCCAGGGGTATACTTAAACCTCTGAATGCTTTGAAATTGAGTGCAGAGGAAATAAAAAAAGGAAACCTGGATTATGAAGTAAAGTGTGAATCCAAGGATGAACTTGGCAGACTCTGCAGTACCTTTAACGATATGAGAATAGAACTTAAAGAATCTTATAAAATTCAGCAGAAATATGAAGAGGACAGAAAAGCTCTCTTGTCAAGCATTTCTCATGATCTTAAAACCCCCATAACTTCTATTAAAGGATATATAGAAGGTATAATAGATGGAGTAGCAAATACTCCTGATAAGCTTGAAAGATATGCAAAGACCATATATAAAAAAACAATGGACATGGATAGACTGATTGATGATCTATTTCTGTATTCAAAGCTGGATATGAAGAAGCTTAATTTTGATTTTGAAAATGTTGATTTAAAGAGGTATTTTGAAGATTGTGTAGAAGAATTAAGGCAGGACCTTGAGGAGGAGAATTCAGAAATATCCTTGATTTCAACGCTTAAAGAAAGCAGTTATGTGCTGGCTGACAGAGAAAAACTGAAAAGAGTTATTTTGAATATTGTTGGAAACTCCATTAAATATAAAGGAAAAGACAGGTTGAAGCTAGAAATATATCTAAGTTCAGATGAAGAATATGCCTATGTTCAAATCAAGGATAGTGGCAAGGGTATTAGTGAAAGTGAGCTGACCCGGATATTTGAACGGTTTTATAGGGCAGATACTTCAAGAAACACTGAACAGAGCGGCAGTGGACTGGGTCTTTCAATAGCAAGACAGATTATAGAAGAGCATGGCGGCAGGATATGGGCTGAAAGTACAATAGATAAAGGCACAAGCATATATTTTACATTGAAGTTGTATTATGGTAGAGATGGTGATTATTATGAAAAGAATACTGATAATTGAAGATGAGATCAGTATTGCTGAGCTTGAGCGGGACTATCTCGAAATAAGCGGATATGAAGTAAGTGTGGAAATCTGTGGTGGCAAGGGCTTGGAAAAAGCAAAACGCAATGATTACGACTTAATCATACTTGATCTTATGCTTCCCAAGCTTGACGGTTTTGAGGTTTGTAAGCAGATTCGTAAGGAAAGTGAAATACCTATTCTGATAGTCTCTGCAAGGAAAGAAGATATAGATAAAATAAGAGGACTTGGTTTGGGTGCAGATGATTTCATAACCAAACCTTTCAGCCCTAACGAGCTTGTTGCCAGAGTCAAGGCCCATCTTATGAGATACGAGAGGCTGACAGGAGGAAGGCAGCAAGTTAACGAGGTTGTTCAGATAAATGGTTTATGCATAGATAAGAGTTCAAGGAGAGTATATCTTAATGAAATAGAAATCGTAATGACCACGAAAGAATTTGACCTTTTAATGTTTCTGGCAGAAAACCCTGACAGAGTCTATAGCAAGGAAGAGCTTTTTGATAAGGTATGGGGCTTTGATGCTGTA
This sequence comes from Bacillota bacterium, assembly GCA_049322695.1. Lineage (GTDB taxonomy): Bacteria > Bacillota > Clostridia > Lutisporales > Lutisporaceae > CALGKJ01. The sequence continues at coordinate 69,296 of JBMORW010000016.1, forward strand.
GGAGATATAGCAACTGTCACTGTTCACATAAAGAAAATCAGGGAGAAGCTTGGGCAGAATAATGCGCGACTGCAGTTTATTGAAACTGTGTGGGGAGCAGGATATAGATTCAGAAAATAGCATTTATTATGGAGTGAGCATATGAGAAAAAGAAGTTTTTTATCCGCAATTCTGTTGATATTGGTTTTTGCTTTTACAAGCTGTATCTCGCAGAGCACATACATAAAGCGTATTGAAAATATTAACGGACAAACATACATTGTATTGAATGAAAAGAATAAACCATCAGGCAGTATGGGAAAAAACAACGTGAGGATGGAATATACCAGAATAAGCTCAGGCAGCTACGCAGTGAATATATCCTATGACAGGACATTGATAGTAAAGCCTTTTGATGAGGAGTACAACTCAATTATATTGAGAGACGGTAGCTATGGATACAATAAGACAGTTATTTTTGAGGAGCAGATAGAGAGAGATATAGTCCATTATAAGCTGTCTCCTGATAGAAACAAACTTATGTTTGTGTTCAAGGGCAGAGTATCAGTGATGGATTTGAACAATAGAAACAACCCGAATCCGTTTGTAGGAATCAAAAAAAATGCGATAGAGTCAAGCGTAGTTTGGAAGGATGATGAAACAATACTGTACAGCTGTACTGACGGAAGCATTTATGAGAAAAATGTATATAACGGAAGCGAAAAGAGATATGAGCTGGACTCAATACACAAATACAACCTGTCAGTAATAGATAACAAGATAGTGTATCTCAAGACTCCTGAAAGCAACGTTTCTCATTTGAGTAAGAATCATAGGCTGTTTCAGTTTTATGCCGATTACAGCAAGAAAAACGGTAACTCATTGAACTATATTGACGGTGATTATTATAGGCTTATTCTGGACTGGCTGGGAAGCTATAATATAAAGAAATATTCTGTTTCTCCCAACGGCAAGAATATTGCACTGTATTTCGAGGATGCGAACAATAATTCCAAGCTTTTCATTGGCACAATAAAAGAAGGGATTGTAGATTCCAATATTGCCAAGAGAGGCTTTATACACATTTCGAATGAAAGTGTGGATCATATGGTTTGGAGTCAGAATTCCAGGAGACTGGCATATTCTGTATCAAAAGGAGATAAAGGTCTTTTTGTGGTAAATGAGGATGGCAGTGAAAATAATAAAATACTGGACGATATAACCATATATGATATTGACTGGTCAAAACGGGGTGACCAGCTTTTAGTCATTTATAACGATTTTAATTCTAAGTCTGTTATGAGGGTTTTTGTTAATCGTGCGAGTAAGTAACAGTCTTTATTTACAATGTTGTTACAATTTAATCGAAATTGAGAAATTATAAGATGGTATATTCAAAATATACAATATTTTTTATTTGGAAAGAGCTTATATGGAATCATTACGTACTCATTTTAAGCCGTAAAGGGGTGTAATCAATGTATCGGGTACTTATAGTTGATGATGAAGAGAATATAGTAAATATGTTGAAGTATGTAATAGAAAAAGAAGGTTATACAGTGGACACTGCTTACGATGGCTATGAAGCAACAACCAAAATAAACACATTTAACCCGGATATAATACTGCTGGACATAATGATGCCCAATAAGGACGGCTACCAGATATGTAAGGAGTTCAGCGGAAAGTATAATATTATACTTCTAACGGCAAAAAGTGACATTACTGATAAGATTGCAGGTATTGAACTCGGAGCAGATGACTATATTACCAAGCCCTTTGATATAAGGGAAGTTATAATAAGAATAAAAGCTTTATTGAGAAGAAAGGTCAGAAGCAAGCCTGAAACACTGACCTTGAATCAGCTGACCATATTAAGCGATCACAGAAGAGTCATGCATGAGGGTCGGGAAGTAGAATTAACACCTATTGAATATAATTTGCTGTACCTTATGATAAGCAACCTAAACAGGGTTTTTACCAGAGAAGAGCTGCTGGACAGGGTATGGGGCTATGAATATGCAGGAGAGACCAGAAGTGTCGATATTCATATACAAAGATTAAGAAGGAAGCTTGGAGATTTCAGCAAAAACATAAAGTCAATATATGGAATAGGTTATAAGATTACGGGTGATAGTACCAATGAAGATTAAAAATAAAATAACATTCTTAATAATGGCTTTGCTGGTGGTTTCAATGCTGACCTTTGGTACTGCAATAACTCTGGCTATACAAAGAAGCATGACTGATGACGTAGTACAGAACAAACTTATGAATGATAAAGAAGTAGTAAATGAATTTATTAAGTATACACTTAGTAAGTATAATAAGCTGGAGTACGCAAGAAGAAGCATAGAAATAGCCCATAAGCTGAAGGATATGTTGGGTCTCAGGGTATCTCTGTATAATGACAGTATTTTATTGGCAGATTCATCTGATATACAGGAGGATATGCCTGATCTGGTTAAGAGAATAGCTCTTAAAGGGGAGACGGGATTACTAAGAGGACCTGAGTATCTTTATTTTGCATTTCCTCTGGAAAAACTCGGAGCTGTAAGGTTGTCGTATCCTCTCAGTTCGATAAATAAGATAGTTGTCAGAACGCAGATTCTGATACTGACGACCGGTCTGCTGATTCTGGTTGTTTTCCTGCTTATTGCAAATTATGTTGCAAGAAAGCTTACTCAGCCAATTGTAGAGCTGAACAACCAGGTTAAAATGGTGCATGATAAGGACTATATAATAGATTTGGAGCCCAGCTCAAAGGATGAGATAGGAGAATTGGTTATATCCTTTAACGATATGTCAAGAAAGATACACGACAATATAAATCAATTGAACCAAATGGTTGAGAATGAAAAAAGATTAAAGGAGCTTCAAAGAAGCTTTTTGAATAATGTTACACATGAATTTAAAACTCCTTTAACCTCAATTATAGGCTACAGTGATTTGGTAAATCAATACAGTGATGACCCAAATCTTTTGAAAAATGCCGCGTACACAATAAAAAGTGAAGGCGAAAGACTGCTGCATATGGTAGAAAAGCTTCTTTTTCTTTCGAGCTTGGAGCATATTGACATGGCAATCAAGTACGAGGAAGTGTCTGTTTGTGACCTTGTAAATGAGTGCGTCGATGCTTTGAGACTTAAGGCGGAGAGTCAGAATATAACGATTAATAAGAATATCAGCTGCTTTGACAGTGTTCTGGGCGACTATGAAAAGCTGTACAGTATGCTTATTAATATACTTGATAATTCGATAAAGTATAACAAGCCTAAGGGATACATAGATATATACGTAGACAAAGAGGATAACTATATCCGGTTGAAGATAGAAGACACTGGAATAGGTATTCCTTCAGAGGATGTAGACAAGGTTTTTGAGCCATTTTACAGGGTGGATAAAAACCGCTCCAGGAAAATAGGAGGCAGTGGTCTTGGTCTATCAATAGTCAAGGAAATTGTACATTTGCATAAAGGGAAAATAGATATTAAGAGTGGAAAAAACTGTGGCACGGTAATTACAGTGTTTATACCATTTCTCTGTGATTCAGCAGCATGATTTTGGTACAGTTCATATAAAGGCAAGCTTATAAAATCTCTGATATTTTATCAGGGGTTTTTGGTTTCTCATTCACAGGAGGAGCTTAATAATATAGAATATAAGTAGACTAGCTTGAAAGGCCGTGATACAGTGCATCATAAACTCAATCTGAGAAAAACTGTACTCTTTCTTAACATTATAAATGCCATTCAGATAATATCCGCTTTAGCTGCATTTGCGTATATACTTACGGACAGAATGCCTGCAGCGGGAATTAAAGGAGCAGGCGGACTTATAGTTTTCATGCTGTTTCTTATATTATCCATAGCACTAAACAGTGCCCTGGCAATAAAGTACACAGGGGTATTAAGCCAAAGCTTAAGATATTTTGATACAATTAATGATAATAATAATCAGCTGCAGAGGTTGAATAATACATTAAGAGCTCAGAGGCATGATTTTATGAATCAGCTTCAGGTTGTATACAGTCTCATGGAAATGGGTGATTTTGAAGATGCAAGGGAATATATTGAAAAAATATACTGTGACATACAAAAAGTAAATCGCATATTAAAGACCAGTAATTCTGCAGTTAATGCTTTACTTCAAGCGAAAATAATAAATGCCGAGAAAAAAGGTATAAACGTACACTTGAATATTACCACACAGTTAAAGGACTTAAATATTGAGGCATGGGAGCTTTGCAGGGTGCTAAGCAACCTCATTGATAATTCCATATTTGAGCTGGAATTGAACGAAGGTGAAAAGCATTTATGGATAAAACTGTCTGAGAACTTGAAGTCCTATCGCTTCGTTGTCGGCAATAATGGCAGGGAAATACCAGAGACTATTTCAGATAAAATATTTGACAGCGGCTTTAGTACCAAAGGGGACAAGGGTGAGGGAATGGGCTTATATATAACTAAAGAGATTCTGGAAGCACATGGAGGTTATATTGAAGTCAGAAGCAGTAAGCAGGAGACCTTCTTTGAGTGTTGGCTGCCCAAAGCCCATGATAATGCAAGCTGAAAATGCGATTATGTGACAAATCAAACGGTATATTGTATGTTACAGACTGTTTGTATATGAACATTAACGGGAGTATTATATAATCATTGCATATAGAAAATCTAACGGAGGTGGGAATATGGACATATTTGGATTCATCAGCAATTTGAGCTGGATTTCCGGTTTTTTGTTTATGCTGGGCTTCATACTTGTTATTGTTGAGATGCATATGCCCGGCTTTGGCTTACCCGGAATAAGCGGAACAATACTGCTGATAATGGGAATCTTTTTAACTGCTAAGAGCCTTATTGATGCTCTTGTGCTGATAATCATAATTCTTGCTTTATTGGGAATGTCATTGATACTGGTACTTCAGTCGGCCACTAAGGGAAGACTTTCAAAGCATCTTATATTGAATGAGTCTCTGAATAAAGAATCAGGCTATATTGGCACTGAGGATTTGGAATATCTGTTGGGGAAGGAAGGAAGAGCATTGACAGTATTGAGGCCTTCAGGTACGGGAGATTTTGACGGTGTAAGACTGGATGTGGTTACAGAGGGTGAATATATTGAGAAGGACGAAAATATAAGGATAATAAAGGTTCAGGGCAGGAGAATAGTTGTAAAAGCTGTATAGAAACTATTAATCATAGGGGCTGGTGATAGATTGAAGCTTAAGGTATTGTTAGCTGATGATGATTATGGCATGAGGCTGATTCTGAGAAAGACGCTTAAGGATATAGAATATGTTGAAATTATTGGCGAGGCTGAAAACGGAGAAGCTGCATTGAAGCTATATGAAGACAGTAACGCTGATGTCGTTTTTTTAGATGTTGAGATGCCTGTTTTATCAGGTGTGGAATGTGCAAAAAGAATAATGGATATAAACCCCAGAACCTTTGTAATATTCGTTACTGCACATGAGGAGTATATGCATGACGCATTTGAATTATATGCCTTTGATTATCTGATAAAACCCTTTAAAATAGAACGCATACAGCAAACAATGGAAAGAATCGGGGTTATTAATCAAAGGCAGTATGAGCCTATAAAGCATAAGCTATTCAAGCACGAAAAAGGATTGGATAAACTGCTTGTAAGGAACAAGGAAGGCATCAGCTTTATCGATATGCATGATATAATAATTATACAGCGTGAAAACAGAAGTACAGTCATACATACTTCACATGGCAGCTGTTCTACCTCCGAAAGCCTTGGAGATCTGGAGGAAAAGCTGGATAAATCATTGTTTTTCCGCTGTCACAAATCATATATAATAAACCTTTCACTAATCGATAAAATATATCCATACGGAAGATGGACTTATATAGTAAAGCTGAAAAACACCGACTTGGATGCACTTGTTACCCATGACAAATTTACTGAGCTGGAGGACATATTTGCAACATAATATGGAATTGTCAAGCTTATGTATTGATATTTATGGAACTGTGATGTTAAAAGTACTGCTGTTACGGCAGTACTTTTTCTGATATAATGTATTTACTTTGATTTTTATTTTGGGGGTTAACAAAATGAACAGACTTACCAGATTGGCTGCTGATAAGCTTAGAGATTATATCGGCTTGCCTCGATCTATTTATGTCCTTTTTATATCAAGGGTAGTAAACGCCCTTGGAAATTTCGTTTATCCTTTTCTCACTCTTTTCCTGACACAAAAAATTGGTTATAGCGCCACAGAGGCCAGTGATTACTTCATGTACAGCTTCGTATTCAATGCTGTGGGCACTATGATTGGCGGTAAGCTGGCAGACCATTTAGGCAGAAAAAGACTGATGATGGTTTTTCAGCTTTTAGCAGCTTTGAGCTTTGGAGCCTGCGCTTTCGTAAGTGAACTTATCTGGATACCGAGGCTGTTGATTACTGCGGGATTCTTTGCAAGCGCTGCACAGCCTGCCAATTCTGCCATGGTTACTGATTTGACTGACAGGCATAACAGAAAATTTGCAATGTCTTTGCTGTATCTGGGCATAAACATTGGCTTTACGGTAGGACCTACACTGGCAGGCTTATTGTATAATTATCGTACGGAATGGATATTTTTGGGGAATGCCCTTGCAAACCTGTTAACAATATTTCTTTTATTGTTCTTTGTAAAGGAAACAATACCGACTGCCGAGCAAATAGAAGCAAGCAAAGCAAAAAGTGATGACGAAGGCGCCGAATCCAAATGGCTGTTGATTGCACTTGCCAGAAGACCCATTTTGCTGCTCTTCATGCTTGCAAGATTTGCATACTCCTTTGTATATGCTTCAATAGGTTTTGCCATACCGCTGCAAATTAACAATACCTTTGGCGGAGAGCTTGGACCTTCATATTTTGGATATGTAATGTCCTTTACCGGCTTTGTTGTCATAGCTTTTACATTACCATCAATTAAGCTGACCTCCGGAAACAAGCCTATTATAAATGAGGCACTGGCAGGCTTGTTTTATGCTATTGGTTTTGGAATGCTGGCATTTGTTAATAATTTGGCATGGTATTTTGTAGCAGGCTTTATTTTTACAGTTGGAGAGATACTTGATGTCACAAACTCGGGAGTGTTCATAGCAAACCATTCTCCCATAAATCACAGAGCCAGATTCAATGCAGTGCTTCCATTATTTATGGGATCCGGTCATACATTGGGTATTATTGCTTTCGGAAGGATAATAGATGCATACGGATTGAAAAGCCTGTGGCATATATGTTTCATAATGGCCGCAATTGCTGCCGTTTACATGCTGTGGCTTAATATGTTCGAGATCAGGTACAAGTGCAAAAGAGAAGGTATGGCTGCATAGCCATACCTTTTTAGCATCCGCTCTTAACTCCATTAGGATATAGTACAAATCCTTTTCTTAAAAAGCTTTTGTAGTAGTCAATATCTACTGAATCAAGCACATCAGCCAACTCCTGCTCAATGGCAAACTTCATATCCTCAACCTGGATAGTAATATCTGCAGCTTCCGGCTCACCCTGAGCCAGCCCGAATACGGGACCTGCTCAGCCATCCCCTTGAATGAATATCTTAAAATCCTTGATGCCTGTCTTTTTTAACTCCTCTGCAGCTGCTTGAGTTATATTTATTTTCATATTGCTTCCCTCCTGCATACTAGTACCCCGTTGGGGTATACCTATATTATAATATAATATTAGTTAATAATCAATACTTGTTTAATATGCTTGTTAATGAGTAAAAGCAGACAAGCCTGTCAAAAAAGAATTTTTTTTGTCGCATTTATTGTAAATATTATTTATAATATAGAATAGGTATATTATAAACAGGTATACTTTTCCATAACCACAAAATATTGGTCCAAAAAGTTTTTAGGGAGGACATATGATAGAAAATATTGTTAATAACCTGAAAACTAAAGAAATATTAAGCAACAATGATGTAAAAGAACTGCGTGATTATATTGCCGATACATATCCTGATTCGGGAAGCGAACAGCATGCCGTTATTCTCGCCAACACAATAAAAACTATAATCAACAACAATATTTCTCAGTTCGATGATGAATACAAAAAGACAATACGTGACAGCGTACTAAAGAAAACAACCTACAAAAGAATTTTCAGCATTGATGCTGAAGAGATGTTATCTTGCTGTTTATCGCTGAAGATTTCCGAAGATGCGTATGCTGCAGCACTTACCGATTGGATTAATGACAATCAGGATATACGAATCAGTAGAAAGGAAGTCAAGGACTTTATCAGTATCATTAAGGATTTTAACGAAGAAATAATCCAATACAACCTGGATGCTGTAATCAAGAGAATCAGCGCCAATCCTCAGGCGATGCCTGAAATAAAAAAACCGGAGCAGCGTCATGAGAATGAAAAGGAACATTCTGTATATTCTCATGGAATCGGTTATCTTAAGCATTTTTTTGAAATATTGAAGGAATATGTCTGCAAAATCGGCGAAAATGTAAGCATGCTCAGTAAAATAAAAATAAACTACAGAACGGTAATATCACTGTTTTTAGCCGTTGTATGCATATCTGCCTTTTCCTTCTACAGTAAAAGCGCTGCATCAGCAGATGAAATGACAGAGGAGGATAACGCAGCAATAAAACAATTGTTGAGTGCCAGCTATATTCTAGAGCAGTATAAAAAAGAGAATACTTCTTCTGCTTTCAAACACCTGTACGCTGCGGAAAATGATTTACATGAGGACTTAAAATATTACAGTATAAACAGTGAAGCATTAAAGGAATGGCTGAAAGGCAGAAAGTCTATTTTGGCTGAAGAGAAATATTTTGACGTAATCATTGAAACATCAAAAAAGTATAATGTGAATCCATTGCTGTTATTTGCAATTGCCGGTCAAGAGCAATCCTTTGTACCCAGCGATAGCAAATATTCTGCCAAAATAGCAAACAATCCTTTTAATGTATATGGAAGCTGGAAAAAATATAATACCAATATTAAGGATTCATCTGCTATTGCAGCCAGAACAATTCTTAACTTAAGCAGGAACAGGCCCTCCGATAAGGATCCTATTGAATGGATAAACAGAAAATATGCAGAAGATAAGAATTGGTGGAAAAATGTTAAGAAAATTTTTGAGACACTTAAAAAAGTTGCTTTATAGAACCTTGGTTATACGTAAAACTAAGGTTCTTTTTTATATTGAACTAAAAAACATCAGATATTTTCGAATATGTGCAAAAAAACATGCAAATTCAACAATAAAATACTACGGAATAAAGGAATTTGTTTTTTTATGTAGAAGTATATAATTTGATAGTTCGCAGGAAGACATAAGATATTTTTTTGTAGATTTTGATAAAGCATGTTTAATGAAAGTCTTCCAAATACATGAAAGTTTTACATGAAGCCTTTTTACATAATCAGTAATCAGGTTGATAAAGGGGTGTAATCGCTTGATTGAGCTTGTAAAGGTCAGCAAAACCTTTGAAGACGGCCATAAGGCATTGAAAAATGTGAATTTATTTATTGATAAAGGCGAGTTTGTTTTTGTGGTAGGTCCCAGCGGCTCAGGTAAATCTACGTTAATAAAGCTATTGATGAAGGAATTTGAGCCCACAGCAGGAAAAATCATAATAAACGGAAAAAACATTACCAGCCTTAAGAGAAAAGACATTCCTTATTTACGACGAAGTATGGGTGTCGTATTCCAGGATTTTAGACTACTACCGGACAAGACAGTATATGAAAATGTAGCATTTGCAATGGAGGTTGTAGAAGCTCAGCCTCGTGAAATAAGAAAGCAGGTGCCTATAGCGCTTAGCATGGTAGGACTGAGTAAAAAATCTAACCTTTATCCAAGACAGCTGTCAGGAGGAGAACAACAGAGAGTATCTCTTGCAAGAGCTATGGTAAACGGACCCTCACTGCTGATTGCCGATGAGCCGACAGGTAATCTAGATCCGGAGATGTCCAAGGATATTGTGAAAATATTGTATGAGTTTAACCAAAGGGGTACGACTGTTCTTATGGCAACTCATGCAAGTGATATAGTAAATGCAATGAAAAAAAGGGTAGTTGCCATAGAGGACGGTATAATGGTAAGAGACGAAAAGAGAGGTGGTTATTTCGATGAGACTTAGGACCACCAAATACTTTATTAAAGAAGGCTTAAGCAACTTAAGACGTAACAAGATTATGAGCGCTGCCTCCATAACCTCTGTAATCGCAGCATTGCTTGTGATTGGAATATTTTTTATAATTGTGCTTAATGTGGACTATGCTGCATCGGCTTTGGAAGCACAGGTGGAAATGGCTATATATCTCAGTGATAATTTAAGTGAAAGTATTATATCAGCTATGGGTGAAGAAATAAAAGGTATTGACGGAGTCAAGGAGGTTGTTTTTATTTCCAAGGCTGTGGCACTGGAGAATATGAAACAGAAGCTTGGTGAAAACTCCTACCTTTTGGAAGGTCTTGAAGAGGACAACCCTCTGCCTGACTCCTTTGTAGTAACCCTGATGAATCCCGAGAAAGCATCATCAGTTGCACTTGCATTGTCGTCAATGTCCAACATAGAAAAGGTGTCTTACGGAAAAAACGAGTTGGAGAAGCTGCTCAAGGCTACATATGTACTTAGGATGACAAGTGTTTTGATTATAGTTATATTACTGTTCATTTCAGTTTTTATAATATCAAATACCATAAAGCTTACAGTGTTTGCACGAAGAAGAGAAATAGGAATTATGAAGTTCGTAGGAGCCACAGATTGGTTTGTGAGAGCTCCTTTCATAGTGGAGGGTATACTTCTGGGCATCGTAGGAGCTTTGACTTCGACGGCATTGTTGGGGCTTGGATACTTCTACACTATAAGCCTCATCAAAAAGCAGATGATAGGTTTCTTTGCTTTGTCATTGATGCCTTTTAAAAGTATTATATTGAGCCTGATAGTATTGCTTGTATTTATAGGTATTATTATTGGCGCATTGGGAAGCTTGCTGTCGGTAAGAAGATTTATTAAGGTGTAAGGGGAGGAAAAGCTGTGAGATTGAAGAGAATAGTAACATTTCTTTTAATATTATGCTTTGCGCTGAGCATTGTTCCATTATATGCTACACCTGATGAAGATGATTTGAAAGCAAAGCAGAAAAAGAATCAAAAGACGCAGCAGCAGCTGCAGAGCACTATATCCCAGAAAAACAAAGAATTGAGAAAAATCAGCAACCAGTTAGAATCATTGGATAAAAATCTATATTCCACAATCGCTTCTTTGAAAAAAGTTGAGAGCGACCTTGAAAAGCTTGATAACAAAATAGCCGTAACAAAGAGAGAGCTTGAGAGAGCCAGCGAAAATGCAGTAGCCCAGAAGGAAATGCTCAAAAAGAGAGTAAGGGTAATGTATGAAAATGGAAATGTGGGTTATTTATCAGTTTTACTGGATTCTACAGATTTTTTTGACTTTGTATCCAGAATGGATTTTTTAAAGCAGATAATTGATTTTGATGTGAAGTTGTTTGCAGAAATTAGTGAGTATAAAATGACTATAGAGCAAACCAAGGCACAGCTGCAGGAAGAACAGGACGAAAAAGAGGTACTGAAGCAGCAGATAGCTGATAAGAAAAAAGAAATAGAAAGGCTTATGGAGGATAAAAAGCAGGCTGTAGATGATATAAATGAGGATTTGGACAAACTGGAGGAAAGGCTCGACCAGCTGGTAAAGGAGTCTGCTGAGCTGGCAAAGCTGATTGCGGCAGCTCAATCCAAGAAGAAGTACACCGGCGGTGAAATGGAATGGCCGGCGCCTGATCATTATAAGATTACCTCTCCTTATGGTTATAGAGTACATCCGATTTTGAAGAAGAAAAAGATGCATACAGGTATAGATATATCTATTCCATCAGGTAAAAAGATTGTAGCAGCAAATGATGGAGATGTTATATATGCAGATTACTACGGTGGCTATGGCTATGCGGTAATCATAGACCATGGCGGCAAGATTTCCACTCTTTATGCCCATAATTCCAAGCTGCTGGTTTCCAAGGGGCAGTCAGTAAAGAAGGGCGAGAAAATTGCAGAGTCCGGCAGTACTGGTATGTCAACAGGACCACATCTGCACTTTGAGGTTAGAGAAGACGGACAACATACGGATCCAATGAAGTATTTTAAATAGAAATGTTATCAAAGCACCGAGTTTTTTAAAAATTCGGTGCTTTGCTTTGTATATTTGACAGAAAATAAGGCAATATTATACAATATAAATGCAAACTGTTTGCAAAAAGGAGTGATTGTTAATGAAGAAGCTGATTGCTGTTATGGTTGTACTAATACTTGTTGTTGCTAGTTTTGCGGGCTGCGCTTCAAAACAAGTAAATTCAGGAAAAGGTGTGAAAGAATCCAATGAGGACAATATTATGAAGGTGTATACGTCCTTCTACCCAATGTATTTTCTGGCAAGTGAAATAGGCGGCGACAGAGCAGAGGTTATTAATCTTACGCCTGCAGGCGCTGAACCTCACGACTGGGAGCCTTCACCAAAGACTATAGCGGAGATGCAGCGGGGCAGGATGTTTATATATAACGGCGTGGAAATGGAAGGCTGGGCTGAAGATATAATAGGTACTCTAAACCAAAATCATACCAAGGTTGTTTGCGCAAGTGACGGAGTAGAGCTTTTAAAGCCTGAGGAGCATGAGCATCATCATGAGGGAGAAGCTGACGGGCATTCAGAAGATAAAGAAGAAAATGAGAAAGAAGATCATCATAATCACGGTGAGTATGATCCCCATGTATGGGTGAGTCCTGTCAGGTATAAGCAGCAAGCGCTGAATGTACTGAACGCATTTATTGAGCTTGACCCTGTAAATAAGGGAATATACGAGAAAAACTATAAAATGCTTGCAGATAAACTTGATAAACTGGACAAGGATATCAGAGAAGGTCTGAAGGACAGGAAAAGCAGTGTGATAATAACTTCTCATGATGCATTCAGCTATTTTGCCCATGATTATGATTTAGAGCAGATTCCAATTAGAGGTATTTCTCCCGACGATGAGCCCAGTCCGGCACAAATGGCTGAGCTGGTGGAGGAATGCAGGGAGCACTCTGTAAAATATATTTTCGTAGAAAAGCTGGTAAATCCCAAACTATCTGAAACCCTGGCAAGGGAGGCAGGTGCCGAAACGCTTATACTTAACGCGGCACATGGGCTTAGCGATAGTGAAATCAAGCAGGGTAAGGATTACTTTACTCTAATGTATGACAATATGAATAATCTGATAAAGGCGTTGAGTGAATAATGGATGATTGTATTTTCAAGGTCGAAAATTTAAGCTTTTCATATGGCGGCGGCTTTATGCTGAATAATATAAGCTTTACTATCGGCAGAGGAGATTTTGTCGGTATAGTAGGTCCAAACGGATCGGGAAAGAGTACGCTTATAAAAGCCTGCCTCGGGCTTATAAGGCCGCATAAAGGAAACATAACGATGTTCGGAAAAGACAGCAGCAAGTTCAAGCAGTGGGGATTGATTGCTTATATTCCTCAGAAGGCAACTGCATTCAACCAAGCTTTTCCTGCTACAGTAGAGGAAGTAGTGGCTGCAAACCTATACCAGAAGATAGGTATGGGTAGAAGACTCAGTAAGGAACATAAAGAGCAGATTGATAGAGTTTTGGATATTGTAGGTATGAAGGATTACAGAAAGCGCCTTATTGGAAGACTTTCCGGCGGACAGCAGCAGAGAGTGTTTATTGCAAAGGCATTGGTAAGTGATCCTGAGATTATTTTTATGGATGAACCTACAGTGGGGATTGATTACAAATCCGAGGAAAGCTTTTATGAACTGATGGAGTTCTTGAATAAAGTGAAAAGGATCACTTTGGTAATGGTAACACATGATACGGGGGCCATAAGCAGCAGGGTCAACAAAATTGCCTGCATAGCTGACGGTAAGCTGTATATACACGATGGTGAAGGCTGCTGTGACAATGATATTTGCTTTGAAGCATACGGAGGAAGTAAAATAATTCCGTTAAGGCATAATCACTGACATTATTACTTAAGAGGAGAGTATTGGAGGTATAAAATGCTGGAGATTCTGAAATATGGCTTTATGCAAAGGGCATTTGCTGCTGGAATTCTGGTAGCAATAATATGTCCGTTAATAGGTGTATTTATAGTACTCAGAAGAATGTCCATGATAGGAGATACTCTTTCCCATGCCTCATTGGCAGGGATTGCAGCCGGAATGCTTGGAGGCTTTTATCCTATTTGGGGAGCTTTGATTTTTTCAGTGGGTGCTGCCGTGGGAATAGAGAGGTTGAGGAAAAACTTCACACAATATGCTGAGCTTGCTATTTCAATAGTACTTTCGGCAAGCATTGGACTGGCTGTGGTATTTATAAGCCTCGCAAAATCCTTCAATGCAGATCTTCTCAGCTATTTGTTTGGAAGCATTATAGCAGTCAGCATTAAGGACATATATACTGTGAGTTTTCTGAGCTTGATTATTATTACCTCAGTCTGGTTTTTTTACAAGGAATTTTTCTACATAGCTTTTGATGAGGAGGGGGCTGAGTTGTCAGGAGTGCCAGTAACAAGTCTGAATATATATTTTACCGTGCTCACGGCAATGACAATTGTTGTTTCAATGAGAATAGTAGGGATATTGATGGTATCCTCGCTTATGGTAGTACCTGTGGCTGCCAGCCTGCAGATTTCTAAAAGCTTTAAGAACACCTGCTTTTTGTCGGTTGTTTTTGCACTGATATCAGTAATAGCAGGTCTGTTGATGTCGTTTTATCTGGATCTGGCACCTGGCGGTACCATTGTATTGCTTTCAGTAGCAATGCTTTTGGTAATAATAGGTTATAAAAGAATGTTAAGACTAAATTGAGTGTATGGTATAATGTAAGGAGCAGGGTAATATTTATAGACAAAGGATGTGGTCATGATGGCTATAGCTGAAATGGAAGCAGTGCTTAAGGAAAAAGGCTATAAAATGACTGAGCAAAGAAGGATAATACTGTCGGTGCTGGAGGAGAATCAAGTTCCAATGACTGCACAGGAAGTATTTGAGCTTGTAAAAAAAACACATAATAATATCAACTTCTCGACAATTTACAGAAATTTGGAATTCCTGAGCGAGCTGAATATTGTAGACAAGCTTAATCTTAAAAGCGGAGTATGTCATTTTGAAATAAATCGGAACAGTCATCATCATCATGTTATATGCAAAGGCTGCGGGGATATGAAGACCATTGATATATGCCCCTTCAAGAATATAGCAAATGAAGAGTTCAAAAAAATGAATTTTGAACCAGTAGAACATAGATTTGAGATATATGGATATTGTAGTAAATGCAGTAAATCAAAAAAATAGGAGGTAAGTAATTGTATTTATTAATGCAGAACTTTTCGACGATCTTTATCAGTATTATAGTTGAAGCACTGCCTTTTATACTTATAGGAGTATTGGTATCCTCGATTATACAGGTATTTATATCCGAGGAGCATATAAAAAAACTGATACCAAAGAGAAAGTTTTTAGGCGTAGCCGCAGCTTCACTTATGGGTTTTGTTTTTCCGGTCTGTGAATGCGGAATAATACCTGTGGCAAGAAGATTGATTAAAAAGGGTGTACCTGCATATATGGGAATAACCTTTTTATTAGCTGCACCAATTGTAAATCCCGTAGTTATTGCTTCGACATATTATGCTTTTGCCGGCAGGGTTGAAATGGTATATGCCAGGGTACTTGGTGCATTATTTATTGCTATTACTGTGGGAATCATTTTTCTTTTTATGAACAAGGATGTTGATCCTTTAAAGGCGGATATAGATACAACCATAAGCTGCGGATGTGCGAGTCATGAGCATGAACAAAACTGCAGTTGCAAGAATTATGAACACTTTAAGCAGGAAATAGAGGATGAGGAGCTGCTGGAACTGTTAAAAAGTGAATATGATACATTGTGCAATGACAACAAGTTGGAAGCATGCTGCAGCGCACATGCAGATAAAAAAGTAAAGCCTGCTGCTATAATGAAAAGTATAATTGAGCATTCCATAGAAGAATTTTTTGAAATGGGAAGGTTTCTGATTTTTGGTGCAGCTTTAGCAGCTTCGGTACAGGTCATTATACCCAGAAGTACCGTTTTAGCCTTTGCAGAAGGCAGATTCCTATCAATATTTATTATGATGGCTCTTGCATATGTACTTTCACTATGCTCCGAAGCAGATGCATTTGTAGCCAGAAGCTTTGGCTTTAGCTTTTCCAACAGTTCAATATTGTCTTTTCTGGTTTTCGGACCAATGCTGGATATCAAGAACACGGCCATGCTGTTTGGAAGTTTTAAAGTCAGGTTTGCAGCTTTGTTTATAACAGTTGTGACTTTGCTCAATCTGATTGTATTCTATATATCAAGCTATTTATTTTGAGGTGGATAATGAAAAGAAAAATAGAGCAGTTGATAAGATTATTTATTATAACCGGTTTCCTGATATATCTTCTGGTGCTTATTATAAGCGGTGATTTATATTACTTTATAAATCCCAGCTTAAGAATATTTACTTATTTTTCAACTGTAGCTTTTCTGTTAATGGCTGTTGTACAAGCAAAAAAAGTAATAAGTGCTTTCAAGGAGAACAGCGGCAGTATAAGCAGATACGTAAAGCTTAGCTATATAGTATTCTGTATTCCTTTGATATTGGGCTTTGCACTTCCGGCTAAAGCTCTTGATTCATTTATGATTGAGAAAAAAGGCTTTAACATTGAAGCGGCTGTTCAGTCAAGTGCCGCAAAAGATGCAAATTCCAAACCGAAGAGCTCTGATTCAGTCGGGACAAATACATATGATGCTGAATCGGATATTAATAAAATGGATGTAATAAAGCTGGAGGACTGGAATTTTGCAAGTATAATCGAACAGCTTTATGCAGATATAGATAAAAACATAGGCAAGGAAGTTGAAGTCAAAGGCTTCATTTTTAAAACCCAGGAGCTTAAGGAGAATCAATTTGTTATTGGACGTTATATTGTAACCTGCTGTGCTGCTGATGCAGAAATAATCGGTCTATTATGTAATTCCTCAGATGCAGCTGAGCTTGCCATTGACCAATGGGTAATAGTAAAAGGCATAATAAACAAAGTCGCAGTGGATGATATGGAGATACCCGTAATAGATGTAACAAGCATTGAAAAGACAGACAGACCACCAAGTGAATATGTATATCCTTAATATTTGCGATATATATGGACGCTGACATCTTTGATGTAATATTTTTGATGGTACTAAAATATATATCAGTAGAAGGTAATAAGATAGCTTATTACCTTTTAATTATTTATTGCATATTTTGGATATAATGGTATTGTGTTATAATAGTATTGTTTATTTGTTCAATAGTAATAGAGATATTTCTATTCACAATTATTACATTATAAAAAACGACTATATTAATATGAGGTGTATTATGATAAGTAAAAAAACAGCACTTATATGGGCAGCCATACTGGTAATAGTGACTTCTATGCTCACTTACATATTGACTAACACAATGGCCATGACCTTTGGCGGTATGAAGCTTATTACGAGGGAGCAGTACAACGATGTAAGAAAGCTTTTATCACTGAAAAACGAGATTCATAAGTTCTATGTTGACGGTGCCAAGGATGAAGTGCTTATGGAGGGAGCCATTAAAGGCATGTTTGAAGCACTGGGTGATCCCTATTCAATATATATGGATGAAGAAGAGTTTAAAAGCTTCAACGAAACTACCTCAGGCTCTTATGGCGGTATCGGAGTCATAATTACCAAAAGTGAAGAAGGCTACATAACTGTAGTAGCTCCTATAGAAGGAACGCCAGGTGAAAGAGTAGGGCTCAAGACAAATGACAAGATAGTAAAGGTTAACGGAGAAGATATAGTTGGATGGGACTCTGATAAGGCTGTCAAAGTCATGAAGGGCGAGCCTGGAACCAAGGTTAAGCTGACAGTAATGAGAGATGGAGCTGATGAACCCCTGGTTTTCGAACTGACAAGAGAAATGATAAATATAAAGTATGTGACTGATAAAATACTTGAAAATGATATTGGGTATATAAGAATCAGTATGTTTGATGAGGATACAGGAGAAGAGTTCAGTAAATCCCTGAAAAGGCTGACAGATGCCAAAATAAAGGGGCTGATTATAGACCTTCGTCAAAACCCTGGAGGATATGTCAGAGAATGCATGGAAGTGGCTGACGAGCTACTGGATGAAGGAGTAGTATTCTATGCCGAGGATAAGAGCAAGGACCGCGAAACTTATAAATCCAGAGAGGGAAAGCTGAAAATTCCATTTGTAATACTTGTTGATGAAGGCAGTGCAAGTGCATCTGAGATAGTATCTGGTGCGGTAAAGGATAGAAAGGCAGGCTTGATTATAGGTACAAGAACCTTTGGTAAGGGTCTGGTGCAGAACATAAAGGACCTGAGGGACGGGTCCGGCTATAAGCTCACCGTACAAAAGTACTTTACTCCAAGCGGTATAAGCATAAATAAGGTTGGAGTCGAGCCTGACATAGTAGTTGAAGCATTGGAGCCCGAAGATAATCAAAGAGCAGAGGACATAAAGGATGTACAGCTTGACAGAGCTATAGAGGAGATATTGAAAAGGATAAAATAAAGGAGCACATTCCAACTTGCCGCAATAAGGTAATATATATGACTATGAGTGCTGTCAGCGGCAGAATGGGGGATTTTATGCATGACATACTTAGGATAGCAGGTTTGGTACTGAAGGAAATCAGCAGTCTGGTGACTAATGAATTTTTTTGGTTGATTTTTATTCTATTAATACTAATGTATAGAAAGAGTTCGGCAATAGAAAAATTAATGCTGGGGAATAAATATCCGATGCTGGAAAAAATATCAGGCTCTTTGGTAGGCGGCATAATAGGCGGCTTGCTAGGCAGCTTTCTCGTTATTTCCCTGGGAATAACCCTGCAGGATTATGCTCATGACAGCCAAAATGTTCTTGCTTCAGGTATAATGTACATATGGCTTGTTGCAATACTGCTTTCAATGATAAACACCAGATATCTTTGTTTTTCTTATGCAGGTGGGATCGTAGCAGTTTCAAACCTGCTGACGGGGTTTCCCATCATAAATGTTCCGGGTCTCCTGGCGTTGATAGGCATACTTCATCTTGTGGAGAGCCTGCTTATAAGATTAGACGGATATACATACTCAATACCGCTTTTCTTGAAAAAAGGTGATGGTTCCATTGTTGGAGGCTATATGATGAATAAGATGTGGCCTATACCTCTTGTGATGTTGGTTTTTGGCATTTCTGTTCTCTCGAGCCCTAATGTGATTGGAATTCAATCAATGCCGGATTGGTGGCCTATAATGAATCAGGCTGTTCCGTATAAAACAGGTGTTGGTGTCTTGCCCTTTCTTGTGCCTGTAGTCCTGGGATACGGAGATGTGGCAATAACAAGAACTGCTGAACAAAGGTGTAAGGACTCATCATGGAGATTGGCAGTGTACAGTGTAATACTTATAGTTCTGTCTGTTGCTGCTACCATTCATACTTTTTTTGCCTATGCCGCAGCGATTTTTGCACCTGTTGCACATGAAATGCTCATATTATACGGGAAAATGGAGGAGGAAAACGGTAAGCCGTTGTTTGCTTCATCATATAATGGAGTTACAGTGCTGTATACAAGAAAAAACTCCCCTGCCTCTGATATGAGACTTGAACCAGGTGATATAATACTAAGTATAAATAATACTCCTGTTGACAGTGAAGTGAAGCTTGCAGAGTTTCTTTCTGAACGTCCCAGTGTGGTCTGGCTTGAAATCAAGAAGGCAAGCGGCATAATAGAAACAAGGGAATATCAGGATTATGGAAATGGCATCAATGGGCTTGGTGCACTGATTGTGCCAAAGAATGTTTCGATGTATTTTGAATTGAATGAAACAATAAGACCTTATCAACGGCTTATAAACTATATAAAGAGAAAACTCAGGTGATATGTATGCTGATAACGAACTTTAGGTTATTCATATAAAGCTCGTTATCAAATAAGGAAGGATATGAAGGCAACTATGTTTATACATAGTTGGTTTTTCTTTTGTTACACCTTATTATCATCCTCATTATGAATATTTTCGTTTGTATAGCGGAGAAGCTCATTAAAGATTTTTCTGTTGCTTTCACTGATTTGCTCCAGGTATTTGAAGGGCTCCATATATTTATCATATGCATCCTTTTCCATGCTGAAGCTATCGTGCTTATTCGTATCCATTTCTATCACCTCATATTTTATTTTATTTTTTTTGAGATTGTTTTATACTTAAGCTGCTTGTGCTTTTTTCACAAAAGTGTTTTTTATTCATAAATTGTTACAAAAAAACAGGGATATATTTATAAATACTCATAATGGTCTGCACCCTGAAATCAAGCTATACTAAAGATATGAACTTTGAAGAGGAGTGGAAAAAGTATGGCTAATTTATTTTTAAGAAGTGTAAAGAAGGTATACCCCGGAAATGTAACGGCAGTAAGAGATTTCAATATGGAAATACAGGATAAGGAGTTCATAGTTTTGGTTGGTCCTTCAGGCTGCGGGAAAACAACAACGCTTAGAATGATTGCAGGCTTGGAGGATATATCCGCCGGAGAGCTTTATATTGGAGATAAGCTGGTAAATGATGTTCCTCCAAAGGATAGGGATATTGCAATGGTTTTCCAGAATTACGCACTTTATCCTCATATGTCCGTATATGAAAATATGGCTTTTGGATTGAAATTGAAAAAAGTGCCAAAGGCAGTAATAGATGAAAAGGTCAGAAAAGCTGCTAAGATTCTTGAGATAGAGCATCTTCTGGATAGAAAGCCCAAGGCTTTGTCAGGCGGTCAAAGACAGAGAGTAGCATTGGGAAGAGCAATAGTACGTGAGCCTAAGGTTTTCTTAATGGACGAACCGCTGTCGAATCTGGATGCGAAGCTCAGAGTGCAGATGAGAACAGAGATATCAAAGCTTCATCAGACCCTGCAGACAACTTTTATATATGTAACGCATGATCAAACAGAAGCGATGACAATGGGAACAAGAATTGTTATAATGAAAGATGGAGACATTCAACAGATTGATACCCCACAAAATGCATATGACAATCCTGCTAACCTGTTTGTTGCTACTTTCATAGGAAGCCCGCAGATGAATATATTGAGCGGCAGCGTTGTTGAGGATAACGGCAAAGTAGCTGTTAAGCTGCCTGACGGTACAGTAATCAACCTTACTCCAGACAAAGAAAAAGTGTTAAAGGGTAACGGATATGTGGGCAAGGAAGTGTATTTAGGCATCAGACCTGAATGCCTGCATGAATCAGAAACTGAGCCTTTTGCAAGTGAATTCTCAAGCATGAAGGGTAAGGTTGAGGTGGCAGAGCTTATGGGTTCAGAAACATATCTCTATTTGAAGATATGCGAAAAACAGGTGGTTGCGAAGGTTGACTCACATACAAGAAAGAGAGCCGGTGACGATGTAGTGCTCCAGTTTAAATGGGATAAGATACATCTGTTTGACATAAGCACAGAAAAGGCTATAGTATAAACAGACTAAAAGAGGGATCGATATGTCAGAGTTAAATGAGTTACTGTCTGGTATATCTGAAATAGCAGACAGAAAAATAATCATAATAAAGCCGGGCACTGGATGTATATATCCTGATAATCTGCCTGCTCCTCTGACATGCGAAGAGGTTTGTGAAAAGGATAATCTGGAAGACTATTCTTCTTACAAGATGCAAATTGGAAAAGATAACTATCGTATATTTATAGAACAGGCATCCGACTTGAATATGAGCCTGGATAAGCTGCTGCTATATAATATTAATAACATACTCAATAGGGAAAGCTCCCCTATTGAGTATGTTATCAGGCTTCTGGATAAGGCTGAAGCAGGGGAAGATATCAGTCAGCTTTATCAAGCTTATACAATAAAAGGATGGTTTGCTCTTGTTGATGGAAGCAGCAGCCCTAATGAAAAGAGCAGCATAATTGAAATAATAAATAACACTGTAGATGCCATAATGGTCTTTGAATATGGCGATAATATTATAATAGTGGGTGATGACTGTGATAAAGAAGCAGCATGTGCTGCTATATATGATAACGTGTTGTCAGAACTCTACCTGGAATGCTACATAGCCGTTGGAGGCACTATCAAAGCTTACAGTGATATTGTCGATAATTTTAAAAATTGCAGGGAAATATTGTTCCTGATGAAGAAGTATTGCCTGAGCAGCCGGGTTATGGATTATGACGATGTTTATGCATACAGACTGGCATTCGGTCTGGATAAAAAGCTGAAAAAGGATATAAAAGAAAGAGTATTTTCCCATAAACTAGTTGAAATAATGAATAGTGAACTGGAAATTACTATTGAAGCTTTTTTTAAAAATAATCTTAATCTGACAGATACTGCTTCAAAGCTTTATATACATAGAAATACGCTGCTGTACAGGATAGACAAAATCTACAAAGCCACAGGCTTTGACCTTAGAAAATTCGAGGATAGCTGGTTGTTTAAGCTGGCTTGGATAATTAATAAAGAAACTACCATTTAAAAAATTGGTAGTTTTTTCATTATTTTTTATATATAGCGTTGACAGGTAACTGCAATAATTATACAATTAATATTGCGAACACATGTTCTGAAATTTTGCATTTACACTTGACCATAAATAGAATATAATACATTATGTAAACAACTGAATTCGTGATATTACTATATTTTGAATGGGAGAGATGATGATGGATAAGTTCAAAATTGTCTCGGATTATAGTCCGACAGGAGATCAGCCGCAGGCCATAGAAAAGCTTGCAAATGGGATTCTGAAGGGTGATAAGCATCAGACGTTGCTGGGAGTTACAGGCTCAGGCAAGACCTTTACAATTGCAAATGTAATTGAGAAGGTACAAAAGCCTACATTGGTACTGGCTCATAATAAGACATTGGCTGCTCAGCTTTGCAGTGAGTTTAAGGAGTTTTTCCCTAACAATGCCGTAGAGTATTTTGTCAGCTATTATGATTACTATCAGCCTGAAGCGTATGTGGCCAGGACTGACACTTACATTGAGAAAACTGCAGATATAAACGATGAAATAGATAAGCTGCGTCACTCGGCTACAGCAGCTCTTTTTGAGAGAAGAGACGTAATAATAGTCGCAAGTGTTTCGTGCATATATGGACTTGGCGACCCTGATGATTATAAGAATCTGATATTGTCGCTGCGCAGAGGAATGACTAAGGATAGGGATGAGGTTTTAAGAAAGCTGGTTGATATACAATATGACAGAAATGATATTAACTTTGTCAGAGGTACCTTCAGAGTAAGAGGAGATATTGTTGACATTTTTCCTGCATCATCCTCAGATAAGGCAGTAAGAATAGAGTTTTTTGGAGATGAAATTGAAAGGATTCTTGAGTTTGATTCACTTACAGGAAATATTACAGGTGAATTGCAGCACACATATATATACCCTGCTTCACACTTTGCAACTACATACGATAAGCTGCAGAGAGCCATAAATGATATAGAAGCTGAACTGGAGACCAGGGTGAAGGAGCTTAAAGAGAATGACAGGCTGCTGGAGGCTCAGAGACTCACTCAGAGGACCAATTACGATATTGAGATGATGAGAGAAGTAGGCTATTGCCCGGGAATAGAAAACTACTCCAGACATATAAGCGGAAGAGAGCCCGGAAGTGCTCCATATACACTGTTGGATTTTTTCCCTGAAGACTATTTGCTTGTGGTGGACGAATCCCATGTAACCATTCCTCAGGTAAGGGGTATGTACGGCGGTGACCGGTCCAGAAAAGAGTCGCTGGTGGAGTACGGGTTCAGGCTTCCTTCTGCATTTGATAACAGACCTCTGAACTTTCAGGAGTTTGAGCAAAGATTAAATCAGGTTATATTTGTAAGTGCAACACCGGCACAGTATGAGCTTAACCTAAGCACGACTGTGGCTGAGCAGATAATAAGACCTACTGGTCTGGTGGACCCTGAAATTGAGGTGAGGCCTGTAAAGGGACAAATTGACCATCTTATAGGAGAGATTAATGAAAGAGTGGCAAAAAAACAAAGAGTGCTTGTTACGACTCTGACAAAGAAAATGGCAGAAGATATGACCTCTTATATGAAGGAATTGAATATTAAAGTCAGATATCTGCATTCAGACATAGATACTATGGAAAGAATGAAGATAATAAGAGACCTGCGTTTGGGAGAATTTGATGTGCTTGTGGGAATAAATCTGCTGAGAGAAGGCTTGGATCTTCCTGAGGTTTCTTTAGTTGCCATACTGGATGCTGATAAAGAGGGCTTTCTGCGCTCAGAGACATCTCTTATACAGACAATAGGAAGAGCTGCGAGAAATGTTGAAGGAAAGGTAATAATGTATGCAGATGGTCTTACAGATTCGATGAGGAATGCAATAAGTGAGACAAACAGAAGAAGAAAGATTCAGATGCAGTACAATGAAGAGAATAATATACAGCCTAAAACTATTATAAAGGCAGTCAGAGATATTATAGAAGCAACAACCGCTGCAGAAGATACCGTCAAGTATGGAATCAAGAGCGATATAGATAAGATGAAGCGTGAAGACATATTGAGAGTTATAGCAGCAATGGAATCAGAAATGAAGGACTGCGCGAAGTCCATGCAGTATGAAAGGGCAGCAGAGCTTAGGGATAAGATAATAGAGTTACGAAAGAAAATCAAAAAGGATTGATTTTCTTTCGTAACTGGTTGCGGGGTGCGTTCATTCGAACGCCGAGATGCGGGTTGCGAGATTAATATTTCGGCTTAGAACCGAAAACTCGTAACCCGTAACTCGAAACCCGAAACTGAACAAAGTTACGGAGGTTAATGATGGCTAAAGATAAAATAATTATTAAGGGTGCCAGAGAGCATAACCTGAAGAATATCGATATTGAAATACCAAGAGACAAATTTGTCGTACTTACCGGTCTCAGCGGTTCAGGCAAGTCGTCCCTCGCATTTGATACCATTTATGCGGAGGGACAGAGGAGATATGTTGAATCATTATCGGCATATGCCAGGCAGTTTTTGGGGCAAATGGAAAAACCCGATGTTGACTATATTGAGGGACTTTCGCCTGCTATATCCATTGATCAGAAAACTACCAGCAGAAATCCACGTTCCACGGTAGGTACTGTTACAGAAATATATGACTACCTCAGGCTGCTTTTTGCCAGAATCGGTACTCCGCACTGCCATAACTGCGGAAAAGAAATATCACAGCAGACAGTTGATCAGATGGTTGACTACATAATGGGGCTCAAGGAAGGCACCAAGCTTCAGCTGCTTGCACCGGTTATAAGGGGTAAAAAAGGAGAGCATCAAAAGGTACTGGAGGATATTAAAAAGGGTGGATATGTAAGGGTTAGGATTGACGGAGAAGTATTTGACATAAATGATGAAATCAAGCTGGATAAGAATAAGAAGCATACAATAGAGATAATGGTAGACAGGCTTGTTGTCAAGAACGGCATGGAGAAGAGGCTCACTGACTCCCTGGAGACTGTTATGAAACTTACAGGAGGAACAGCACTGGTTGATATTATCGACGATCATGAGATGCTGTTCAGTCAGAACTTTGCTTGTACAGATTGTGGTATCAGTATTGAGGACCTTGCTCCCAGAATGTTTTCCTTCAACAGTCCTTTTGGAAAGTGTCCAAAATGTGACGGATTGGGTGAGTTGAGAGAAATAGATCCTGAGTTGATAATTCCCGATAAGACCTTGTCCATAATGGAAGGTGCCATAGATCCTTGGAAAAGCCTTGACGACAACTCCTGGTATTATAATATACTGGAAGCTGCAGCGAAGCATTACGGGTTTGATCTGAATGTTCCCGTAGAGCAACTGGACCAGAAATTTGTAGATATTATTCTGTATGGAAATAGGGGAGAAAAGATAAAAGTAAAGTATCAGAGGGAATATGGAAAAGGTGAAATAAACGTTGCTATAGAGGGTGTGGTCAACAATCTTGAAAGACGTTACAGAGAGACCAAATCAGACTATATGCGTGGAGAGATAGAAAAATACATGTCTTCAGTGCCATGTCCTGAATGTAAAGGGCAGAGACTCAAAAAGGAAAGCCTTGCCGTCAGGATTGCCGGACTGTCCATTGCTGAGGTATGTGAAATGTCAGTATATAAAATCAAGTCCTTTTTTGAGGACATTAAGCTTACAGAGAAGCAGCAGATAATATCTAAGCTGGTATTGAAGGAAATCAATGAGAGGCTTGAGTTTTTAATAAATGTAGGCTTGGAATATCTTACCCTGTCGAGAGCGGCAGGTACACTATCAGGTGGAGAAGCTCAGAGAATCAGGCTTGCAACTCAGATAGGCTCCAGTCTTGTAGGTGTTCTTTATATACTTGATGAGCCGAGTATAGGCCTCCACCAGAGAGATAATGACAAGCTTCTGAAAACCCTTAGAAACCTTTGCAATATAGGTAATACGCTGCTGGTGGTGGAGCATGATGAGGATACCATGTGGTCTGCAGATCATATTATAGATATTGGTCCCGGTGCTGGCATACACGGAGGACAGATAGTAGCAGCAGGTACCATAGATGAAATAATGGCCTGCGAAGCTTCTATAACAGGACAGTACTTGTGTGGTAAGAGGAAAATTCCTGTACCGGCTGAAAGAAGAAAGCCCAACGGTAAATGGATTGAAATACTCGGAGCAAAGGAAAATAATCTGAAGAACATTGATGTAAGAATACCTTTGGGAGTATTTACCTGCGTTACCGGAGTATCGGGCTCCGGTAAGAGCTCATTAATAAATGAGATACTTTATAAATCACTGGCGAGCAAGCTCAATCGTTCCAAAGTCCGTGCAGGTCTGCATGATCAGCTTAACGGTGTGGAATATCTTGATAAGATAATTGATATAGATCAGTCACCTATAGGTCGTACTCCGAGATCCAACCCTGCTACCTATACAGGAGTATTTGACCTGATCAGGGAGGTTTTTGCAGCAACCTCAGAAGCAAAGATGAGAGGATACAAGAACGGACGCTTCAGCTTCAATGTAAAGGGAGGACGCTGTGAGGCGTGCAAGGGTGATGGTATCATAAAGATAGAAATGCAGTTTCTGCCAGATGTATACGTACCTTGTGAGGTTTGCAAAGGTAAGAGGTACAACAGGGAAACCCTTGAAGTAAGATACAAGGGAAAGAATATAACTGAGGTTCTGGATATGACTGTGGAGGACGCTTTGGAGTTCTTTACAAACATTCCGAGGATAGAAAGAAAACTGCAGACATTAAATGACGTAGGTCTGGGATATATAAAGCTTGGGCAGCCGTCTACACAGCTGTCCGGCGGAGAAGCGCAGAGAATAAAGCTTGCATATGAGCTTTCCAAGAGGAGTACAGGTAAGACCTTATATATTTTGGATGAGCCTACTACCGGACTGCACATTGCAGATATAGATAAGCTGCTTGTGATACTTGACAGACTTGTGGATACGGGCAACTCTGTGCTGGTAATCGAACACAATCTGGATGTTATAAAGAGAGCAGACCATATAATAGACCTGGGTCCTGAAGGAGGAGACAGAGGTGGGCTTGTAATAGCAGAGGGTACTCCTGAGAAAATAGCAGAGGATGAGAACTCATATACCGGGCAGTTTCTGAGGAAGGTGTTAGCGCATTAAATGCGCAGCTAACAACTAACGGCAAAAGCATTATTGCTGATTGCAAGGTTGTGAGAAGGCAGGGTTGCGTGTTGCGGGCAGCGAGAAATGTTACCAGTGTCCAGCATCTCGTATCTCGAATCCCAGTCCACTAATCCCTGTCTCCTGTTATCTGTTTTCTGAAAAGCATGGAGGCTTGACTGTATCAAGTTCCATACTTTTATTGCCCTTTTCATAGCCATATAGTATAATTTACCTATATATTCTGGAAAAATTGCAAGAATGAGGGATGACGATGCTGGACAGGGATAAATACATTCCGCTGTATATACAGCTTAAAGAAGAATTGAAGGACAAGATCAAAAACGGAGTATGGGAAGTAGATTCCCAGATACCAACCGAGAAGTCTTTAATGGAGGAATATGAAGTAGGGAGGGCTACTGTCAGAGAAGCTTTGGCTCTGCTTGTCAATGAGGGCTATCTTTATAAGAAGCAGGGAATAGGGACCTTTGTGGCAAGAAAGCTGCCATCACTTGGATTCGAGCCCTTAATAAGCCTTACTTACTCATTGAACATAAGAGGTATTAGCTCAAGTAATAAGGTACTTGAAAAAAGAGAACTGCTCCCTGACAAGCATTTACTTTCCAGATTGAAATGGAAAAAGCAGAAAAGCTGCTTTTATATTAATAGAGTCAGGTATGCCGAGAATATTCCTATTGCTTTAGAGCATTCATATTTCAGTAATGAGTTTGAACAATATATTGAGAAGCTGGACTTAACCGGTTCTTTTGCTCAGTTGATACTGAAAGAGTTGAAAATTACTATTAATAAGGTTGAACAGACTATTATACCCAGAGTACCTGATACAGAAGAGCAGAGGTTGCTGAATATAGACCAGAGCACAACGGTACTTAATCTTGAAAGATGGATATATGCCAATGATAATGAAGAACCGTTCTATTATCTGAAGTTCATAATTCCTGAAAATATTTATACAATGGGACACTAAAAAACGAAGAACTACTGCTAAGTGCAATAGTTCTTTTTTAATGTTTAATTATGACAGATACAGCTATACTCAGAATAAATAATACTCTATTCCTATTGTGGTAATATAAAATTACAAGTAAAATTGAATCATAGTAAAATATGTAGAAGTTTGGAACATATTAGTGTCGAATATGTAGATTTGGTCAGTTAATAGTAAGTTAATTTCATACAAATACGCAAATATTAGGAAAGGAGGATTATGAGCAATGCGTATATCTATGAAGTATAAAATAAGAGAAAGGGGATAATTATGCAAAGGATAAAAAGCTGGTTAGCAGTAATATTAATAACCGTAACTTTGGCATGCATGACTCCTGTAGAATTAAGCGCATGGTCAGGCAGCACTCATAGCGATTTGGTTGGCTGGGCATTTGAAATGCTAGTTAATGATTTGGGGACAGAAATCAGTAATGATGTAAATTACCAACGTCTTATGCAGTATATGAATGTAATGAAGGATGCTGCCGATGATCCGGATAATTTTTCAGATGTTCTCAGGGAGGTCATAACGGAAAACAGCATATGGGCAAGTCATTTTTACAATCCGTACACAGGCAGGACCTATACAGGTAGTGACTCCAATGCTCCCAACGATACACCTCAGATACATGCACTATATATGGCAACCAAATACATGGATAAGGCTGTAACACAATGGGAAATGGGTGCCTATGAGGCAGGTGCATACTATCTTGGTTATGCATCACACTTTATTACAGATGCCTGCAATCCACACCACGCAGCCCTTAAAACTGTATTTGACGATACTAAGAACCATGGGGATTTTGAGTCTTTCGTGGATCAAAACCGACTGGATTACAGGATTAGTAATATTGATAGTGACCCTGCTATACGAAGGCAAGTATATGAATCTACAGTGAGTGCGAACAGAGGTTTCCATGATTTTCTGAAGTCTAACATGGATTTCTATGGGAAAAGAAGCTATGAAATGTATTCTGAAGCCAGATATGAGACAAGCGCAGGAGGTCATTGGGATAATGCGGCAAGAGCTACCATGGAAAACACACAGAAAAGCCTGGCTCTGGTATATTACAGGTTTTTAAAAGAAGTTGCAAGTGCAGACAAGTTGATTAAGCTGCAAATCAAAACTTCTAATGTGCTTTATGCAGGTACGGATGATGATTTGTTCTTTGGAATGCAGACTAGTGATGGGAAAAGAATAGAGTTCGGGCTTGACAATATGGCGTATTCCAATGGGGAAATCAGCCAAGTGCAGGATTTTGAAATGGATACTACTACTACCGTATACTATAAATTCTATAACCCTGATTTTGACTTAAGTAAGGTGACCAGTGTCTGGCTTAGGAAGGATCCGATAATGCCTTTCAGCGGAGACGATTGGAAGGCTGATACGGTACATATATATGTAAATGACAGTCTGGTGCACAGCAACTCATTGAACCAATGGCTGAAGCCCGGTTATGAGACTCACTCATGGAGCACTCCGGGAGGACTGGTGAGGCCTGCAGGCACAGCCCTTGGTACAATTAATCTCACTGTAAAAACCTCAGAAGATACTTTTTCGGGAACTGATAACGATATATATTTCGGTATAATATTAAGTAACGGCATGAGACAAGAATTTTTGCTTGATTCTTCGGATAACGATTTTGAAGCCGGGTCCAGACGCACATACTCCTTTACAATAAATGATACACACTATCAGCCAAATCAAATAAGTCAGTTCTATTTCAGAAAGTATGCAAATTATATTCAGGGCGGTATAGATGATGCATGGAAGGTAGAGGCAGCAGCAATAAAGCTTTGGGGGCAAACTGCATATGCCAAGGTATTAAACAAATGGATAGAAGGCGGGGATGAAATTACTTATGCGTGGAGTGCAGCAGGTATAAATACACAAAGCCCGATAATTGGCTTTATTGATGCAACTATTTCTACATCCAGCGACTGGTGGTCAGGAACTGACGATAATGTATATTTTGGAGTAAGGTATTCCGACGGCACTTATTCTGAGTTCCTGTGTGACAGCAGTGCAAATGATTTTGAAATGGGATCAACCAGAACATATTACTTCTGTATTGGGAAAACCAGGTCATCTGTTACTGCACTATATGTGAAAAAACAAGCTGGAGGAGATGATTGGAAAGTAGCATCGGTTGTTACTAAAATTGACGGTGTTACAGTAAACAGTAAAACCATAAATACCTGGATAAAGAACAGCTATACAACTTATCAGTGGAGTGCAGCCGGCTTGTAACAAAATAGCATCTGAACAATAACCACAGCATGAAAGGCTGTGGTTATTGTTTTTCTGTTTAAGTACATGTTCATATTTTTATTTGACTAGCATAATATAATTATATATAATAATGTTAGGATGTCCGGATGACCAGACATGGGGGTGTGATAATTGAGCAAGTTATTGAAGAAGATTGAGAACGAGTTAAAAAAGAGTGTTTCTGAGTCCATACACTGCAGAGAGTGGAGAAGCTCCATAGTTATTGAAGGAGAGGTTGACAGCTGGGATAAGGTTATTGAAGCAGGAAAGACTGCTGCCAAAAGAGGATATAAGGGAGTAGTAAACAGGGTGGTTGTAAAAGGCCTTGAGCTTCCAGGCATTAAAAGTCCATCTATAAATGACTTCTCGCTGCAGGATAAAAGAGTGGATGTTTTGATAATCGGTGGAGGAATCATAGGCTGCTCTATAGCAAGAGAACTGTCTAAATGGAATATATCAGTGCTGTTGGCAGAGAAGGAAGATGACCTGGCAATGCATGCTTCCTCAAGAAACGACGGAATGGTGCATCCCGGTATAGAGCCGAAGCCCGGTACAAAGAAAGCATATTTCAATGTCAAGGGAAATGATATGTATACCAGGGTAGCGGATGAGCTTGATATACCTTTGAGACGCAGCGGATCTCTTGTTGTGTATGATAACTACTGGCTTAAATTTATATATCCGCTTTTCGAAAGAAGAGCAAAGCAAAATGGAGTAAAGGGCATTAGGCATTTGAGCAGGGCAGAGGTCAAGAGTCGTGAGCCTCATATTGCAGACAACATTGTAGGAGGCCTGCTGTTTCCTTCTACTGCAGTATTGTCACCATACAAGCTGACAATTGCATATGGAGAAAATGCAATGATGAATGGTGTAGAGGTAAGCTTGAACACAGTAGTTCAATCCATGACTTTGGAAGGAAACAGAATTTCCACCGTAAAGACCAATAGAGGAACAATATATCCGAAGGTTGTGATAAATGCAGCGGGAGTATACTCGGATAAAATTGCTGATATGGCAAACGATCAATTTTTTACCATACATCCCAGAAAGGGACAGGTCATACTGGTAGATAATAAAAGAGGAGGGCTGGTTACTTCTGTAATCGGAAAGCCCAGCTTTATAAATGTAAAGGGTGTGACAAAGGGCGGCGGTATTGTCAAGACTATTGAGGATAATATATTAGTCGGTCCTGATGCATACGAGCAGCCTTACAGGGAGGATTACAGCACAAACCGCGAAAATATACAGAATATAATTAAAAAGCATTTTCCTATTATACCGGCTTTATCGCCTGCTGATATAATCACATATTTTGCAGGTATCAGAGCATCTACCTATGAAGAGGATTTCGTTATAGAAAAGTCTGAGTATGTACGGAATCTGATTCATTCTGCAGGTATACAGTCACCAGGTCTGGCTTCGGCACCGGCCATTGCAGAAGAAGTTGAGAGACTTACCTGCGAGGTACTGAAGGAGTTTTCTGAAGTCAAGCCAAAAGAAGGATGGAATCCAATAAGGAAAGGGATACCGGAGCTCCATAAGATGTCGGCAGAAGAACGGAATCAATACATTAAAGCAAGACCTGACTATGGAGTTATAATATGCCGCTGTGAAGAGATAAGCAAGGGTGAAATAATAGACGCTATTAGGTCACCTATTCCTTGTCATACTGTAGACGGTATTAAAAGAAGGGTTAGGGCAGGATTGGGCAGATGTCAGGGGGGCTTCTGCCTGCCCCATGTGTTAAAGCTGATACAAAGTGAATCCGGTGTAAAAATGACTGAAGTGACTAAAAAGGGAAACGCCTCCTATATTCTTACCGGTGAAACTAAAGCGGGAAGCGATATGCAGGAGGTGGCAAAATGAATGGTATAATGTATGATGTTGTAGTTCTGGGAGCTGGTCCCGCCGGCTTGGCTGCGGGGTATGCAGCATCAAGGGCAGGTTCAAATGTTCTCATAATTGAGAGAGAGGAAAGAGCAGGAGGTATATTGAAGCAGTGCATTCATGACGGCTTTGGCTTGATACGCTTCAAGCAGAAGCTGACAGGTCCTGAATATGCAGAAAGATATATAAGGATGGTGAATGAGCTGTCTGTACCAGTATTGACTTCAACATTTGTAACCAAGGTAAAAAAAGAAAATAATCTGTTTAACATTGAGCTGGTAAATGAAAAGGATGGAGTATTTGAAATCAATGCAAAGTCATTGGTGCTGGCCAACGGCTGCAGGGAGAGAACCTCAAAGCAGGTTTTCATACACGGCTCCAGGCCATCAGGTGTATATACGGCAGGAACAGCACAGTACTTTGTAAACATTATGGGATATTTACCCTGCAAGAAATGTGTAATACTTGGCAGCGGAGATATAGGATTAATAATGGCAAGAAGACTTACTCTGGAAGGCACGGAGGTTTTAGGAGTATATGAGGCCAAGACCACCCCTTCGGGCCTTGCAAGAAATATAGTACAATGTCTAGAGGATTATAATATACCACTGTACCTTTCTCATACAGTAACAAGAATAGTAGGCACTGACAGGGTAGAGGCAGTTGAGATTGCAAAGGTTGATGATTCCATGAGACCCATACCGGGTACACAGCAAATGGTTGAATGTGACGGATTAATACTGTCTGTAGGACTTATTCCGGAAAATGAAATAGCAGAAGCATTGGGTATAAAAATGGACGCAAACACCAGAGGTCCGGTGGTAGATCAGAATTTCATGACCTCGATGGAGGGAGTTTTTTCCTGCGGTAATGCACTGCACGTAAACGACCTGGTAGACTATGTTTCGGAAAGCGGTGAGCTTGCCGGAGAGTATGCAGCAGATTATTCCAAAGGACATTATGAAAGAAAGCTCATTGCAATCTGCGGAGACAGCAAGGATTTTCTATACATTGTTCCTCAGTATATTGATATAAATTCAGATAACAAGAAAGCTGTTATCTATTTTCGCTCAAGAGATGTAAGGTATGACACCAGGGTATCTGCAAGCTTTGGCGGGGTAGTAGTTCATGAGAAAAAGCACAGCGTCATGAGGCCACCGGAGATGGAGAAAATAGAGCTTGATTTGAGCAAGCTGGAAATAAGTGCTGACAGCAGGCTGGAATTAAGAATGGTGGAGGGGTAATATGAAAAGCATGACATGTATTATTTGTCCCAGAGGCTGCAGCCTGCAGGTCAAGGCAGTGGAAGACCAATACGAAGTTACGGGGCATATGTGCAAAAGGGGTAAGGAGTTCGCGGTAAATGAAATGACAAACCCCACAAGAACTGTAACATCTACCGTAAAGACAATTTTTCCAGATTTTCCGGTGCTTCCGGTCAAGACTGACGGTGAAGTGCCCCTGCACATGATTTTTGAAGTTATGAAGCAGCTTAACGGAGTTTTGGTAAATCACTTGGTACAATCCGGTGAAATCATTATTGAGAATGTGCTTGGTACAGGTATCAATATAGTATCTACTGCAGATATGAAGCTAATGATGGGGGTATGATGGATGAGGGAAGAGTATGTATTGGCAATTGACTGCGGCACTCAAAGTGTGAGAGCATTGGTTTTTGACAGAGACGGAAATCTTATTGTTAAGGAAAAGGTGGAGTTTGAGCCATACTTTTCTCACAATCCGGGCTGGGCTGAGCAGGATCCGGAACTGTACTGGAGAAGTGCCTGCTATGCTATAAAGAAAATAAAAGAAGAGCAGCCTGATATATTTAAAAGAGTTATCGGTGTGTCTGTGACTACTCAAAGAGATACAGGTGTATTTGTAGACAAAGAGGGGAATGTTCTGAGACCTGCAATTATATGGCTGGATCAGAGAATGGCTAAATGCAGTGAACCCCTCTCAATGCTGGATAACCTGATGTTCTCTACGGTAGGTATGCAGAAAACCATTGGGCTGGTACGCAAAAAAAGCAAGGCAAACTGGGTAAAGGAGAATCAGCCGGATATATGGAAAAAGACCTATAAGTACCTTCATGTATCAGGGTACTTTACTTTCAAGCTTACCGGTATGATGGTAGACTCCACTGCCAATCAGGTAGGCCATATACCCTATGATTATAAAAACAAATGCTGGCCGAAATCAAACAAAAACTATAGATGGAATGTGTTTGGACTTGATAGGGATAAGCTTCCCGAACTGGTAGAGCCGGGGAAGATAATCGGTGCTATTACAGCTAAAGCAGCAGAAGAAACAGGCTTAAGAGAAGGACTTCCATTTGTAACCTCAGGCTCAGATAAAAGCTGTGAGACCCTTGGAGTAGGCTGCCTGGATGAAACCTCGGCAAGCATCAGCTTCGGAACAACCGCAACAATACAGACAACAACAGGAAAATACTATGAGCCCATTCAGTTTTTCCCTTCCTACACAGCTGTTATTCCGGGGAGATATAATCCTGAAATAGAGATTAACAGGGGATATTGGATGATAAGCTGGTTTAAGAAGGAGTTTTCATCACGTGAAGTGCTGGAGGCAAAGGAAAGAAATATCCCGCCGGAAGAGCTGCTTAACGAGCTGCTTAGTGATATACCCCCCGGCTCTCATGGCCTGATGCTTCAGCCCTATTGGGGTGCAGCACATAAGCTTCCTGAAGCCAAAGGTGCTATTCTGGGCTTTGGAGACGTACATACCAGAGCGCATATTTACAGGTCTATTATTGAAGGAATCAATTATGCTCTATTGGACGGAGCAGAAAAGATAGAGAGAAAATCCAGAAAGAAAATTCAGAGGATAATGCTTTCAGGAGGCGGCTCACAAAGCGATACAATTTGTCAGATTACTGCAGATATGTTCAATAGACCGGTATACAAGGGAATTACCTATGAAGCTTCCGGACTGGGAGCCGCAATTAGCTGTATGGTTGGGCTTGGAAGCTATAAGAGCTATGAAGAGGCTGTAAAAGGAATGGTCAGATACAGCAAGGAGTTTACACCTGACAGCAGCAATGCAGAAATATATGCTCAGTTATACAATAGAGTATACACAAAAATATACTCCAAAATCAGAGGTTTATATAAAGAAATCCAGGATATTACAAAATATCCTGAGTATTA
Source organism: Bacillota bacterium (assembly GCA_049322695.1). GTDB lineage: Bacteria > Bacillota > Clostridia > Lutisporales > Lutisporaceae > CALGKJ01. The sequence continues at coordinate 105,368 of JBMORW010000016.1, forward strand.
AGGGGGAAGTAGCAATGTCAAAGCATAAGAGTTATAAGAGAGAGCCGGAACCAAAGTGGTACAGAGAAGTACCTCCTAAGGATTCATACAGATCAATTCTTAAATGGGGTGCAATGGATGAGTTCAAAAATCCTAACGAGAGACTTTACAGGCTCATGAAGGAAACCTTCAAGATGACTGATGATGATTTCAAGACTCCGCAAAAGATGGGTCTGGAAAAGGTTCAGCATAATAAACCTATTAATCTTAAGCCAGAGCAGATTGAAGTCTTTAAGAGGATAGTCGGGGAAGAAAATGTGAAAATGGATGACTACACAAGACTTGCGGTTGCTTACGGAAAGACAATGATAGATCTTATGAGGCTCAGAAACGGTATTGTGGAGAATATACCTGACATAGTGCTATACCCCAGAAGCAAAGAGGACATAGCAGAAATAGTAAAATACTGCAACCAGCAGATCATACCTGTTTATGTATATGGAGGCGGCTCTTCAGTAACCAGAGGCACAGAGGCTATGCTGGGTGGAGTATCCCTGGACATGCGTGTGCATATGAAAAGAGTTATCAAGTTCAATGAGACAAATCAGACCATAACAGTAGAAGCGGGTATGTACGGTCCTGAGCTGGAGAGGATACTGAACAATGCTCCTGAAATACTGGGTGCAAAGAGAAGATATACCTGCGGGCATTTTCCACAATCCTTTGAGTACTCAGTTGTAGGGGGTTGGGTTGTAACAAGAGGTGCAGGCCAGAACTCTACCTATTTCGGTAAAATAGAGGATATGGTTATAGGACAGGAATATGTTACACCTGTAGGTATAATTGAGACAGGAGAATATCCTGCACAGGCAACAGGACCTGATATAGATCAGATAATGATCGGCAGCGAAGGAGCTTATGGAATTCTGACTACCTGTACCCTTAAGGTATTCAGATATATGCCGGAAAATCAAAGACGCTTCAGCTATGTGTTCAGAAACTGGGATGATGCAATTAATGCTTCCCGGGAAATAATGCAGGCACAGTTTGGTTACCCTTCAGTACTGAGAATATCTGACCCTGAAGAAACAAGCGTAGCTATGAAGCTTTACGGAGTAGAGGGGACTTTAATAGACAATGCACTGATAATCAGAGGCTATAAGCCAATGGAAAGATGCCTTATGCTTGGTCATACTGATGGAGAAAAGGGCTTTACAAAGGTAGTAAAGAGAAACGTGCACAAAATCTGTAAGAATTACGGTGCCATGTATACCACGGGCTATGTTACAAAGGCTTGGGAGCATGGGCGCTTCAGGGACCCATATATGAGAGAGGATTTGCAGGATTTCGGTATAATGACAGATACACTGGAATGTGCTGTAAATTGGGAAAACCTTAAGCATGTGCATGAAGGAGTCAGGAAATACTGCAAAAGCAGGCCAAATACAATATGCATGACTCATATGTCCCACCTGTATCCTCAGGGAACAAACCTGTATTTCATTTTTATTGCAAAAATGAGTGATATTAAGGAGTACAAGGAATATCAATCAGGAATACTTGCAAATATCCAGAAATACGGAGCGACCATGAGCCATCACCATGGTATAGGAAAGACAATTGCTCCTTATCTGGAAGGTCAGATTGGTAAGAATCAGCTTGAGGTGTTCAGAGCTTTAAAGAGACACTTTGATCCAAACAATATTATGAATCCGGGTGGAACGCTGGCTCTGGACATGCCGGATGAGCAAAGAATATTTGAAGAAAAAATATTGTATAATAAGTAGCAAATAAAAAGGAATAGGGGTTAGTGAATAGTGGACAGTGGTCTGGGATTGGTGAATTTTAGCCACTGACTTTGGGCAGTGCTATGAGAATCACAGATGCTGTTTTTAACTCCAATACAAAAGGTATTGATATAAGTCAATACCTTTTGTATTTTAACATTGCAGGAAAAAATATGCAGCTTAGAGAATATTAATAAATTATATGCTAAATAACATTTTGGAGGCAATACCATGAGGTCAAAATACTGGTATGTGTATATTGGAATAGCTGCTGTTACTGTGCTGCTGGCAATAGCTTTTACATTTACAAGAGTAACTGATGTATACAATTACAATTTCGTTACTGAAAAGCAGGAAGAAATCGAAATAAGATTCATGAGCAGTTGGGGAGGATCTGACACCAAAGCTTGGCAGCTTCAGCAGCTGCTGGATCAGTTTGAGAAGAATAATCCGGGTGTCAAGATTATTAACAATTCCATGTCAGGTGATGAATTTTTATTCAAGCTTAAGACTGATTTTGCTCAGGGAAACGATCCTGATGTCTTTGGATTATGGCCGGGCTCAGATATTAAGAGGCTTATAAATGCTCAAAAGGTAGCTGACCTTACAGAGATATTGTCAAACGATAAAGAATGGTATGAAAGCTTTGGAGAAGACGCGTGGGAATACTGCAAGTATAATGACAGGATATATGGGCTCCCCTTTGAAATAATATATGAAGGTCTGTTCATTAACAGGGATCTTTTTGAAAAGTACGGAGTGAAGGTCCCTGAAACCTATGAAGAACTTCTTTCAGCAGTAAGGATATTCAGAAGGCATAATATTATACCGATCGCTTATAATTCAACTCCGGAGGGTACCTTCCTGTATCAGAACATAGTAATGAAGCTTGGCGGGAAACAGGATACGGAAAATCCGTACAGCTGCATGGGGATTGAAGGAAGCATAATAAACAGCTGCTATACGGATGCCATGAGATATATGAAGGAGCTGTATGATGCTAAAGCCTTTCCTGAGAATGCTTTTACTATTGATAATGCTACCAGAAACAATCTTTTTATTGAGAAAAAAGCAGCCATGATAGTACAAGGCTCATGGTTCATAGGTAAAGGTTATGTGGATCCAAATGATGAAACAGTAGACATAGTGCCTTTTCCAAGCTTCATTGAGGGAAAGGCAGATAAAACTGCTATTATATATGGACTGGGAAACGGCAGCTTTCATATGAGCTCCATAGCTCGCAATGACCCAAGAAAAAAGGATATCTGCCTGAAACTGCTGAAGCATCTGACATCTGTTGATTCGGCAAAAGCTTTTCTGAATCAGTCAGGATTTATAAGCAATATAAAGATACCTGAGAATGAACTTGTAGAAAACAGGCTTAACAAAATAGGGAAAGAGCTTGTGTCATCTTCAAAGGAACTGATAGGTCCTACAGACAGCTTTATAGACAGAAATCAATGGGAAAGTGTTCTGGTTAAGAGATTCCCCCTTGTACTGATTGGAGAGTTAACTCCTGAAGAGGTTTTCGCAGAAATGCATGAAAACGCTGTATTGCAATAGGATATGTTTGGGAGAAAAGATATGAAAAAGGGCATTATAAGAGAATTAATAAATTTTTATAGAAACCTTTCAATAAGGCATAAGCTGCTTCTGTTATTCTATATACAGATAATAGTCCCTTTGCTGTTTATTGCATTCACATCCTACCAAAAATCTTCTGAAATAATTAAGCACAAATCCATCAATTATTCACAGGACATTATCAGGCTCATTGAGCACAGGTTTGAGGATTTGGACAAGAACATGAATGCACTTACTCTTGAGCTTTTGTATGACAACAGGGTATATGAGACACTTAGAGAAAGCGGAAGCAAAAATGATAATATAAGCTATTTTACAAATGCCAACCAGGTAAGAAGCATTCTAAGACAATCAACCCTATCCAGAAATGAAATCCAATCAATGTGTATTGTAACAAAGGAGAAGGATTACTTCTGCTTTGATTCCAACAGTGCTAAAGCTACCATAGAATATATGATGCCCTATGAGCATATGCTGGCAAGAGCCCGCGAGGATGATGGCAAAATGGCATGGTATCTGGATAAAAAAGGTGATAAGATAGAGAACGTTTTTATAGTAAGGCTGGTTTACGACAGGGACACATTCAAAGAGATCGGGCTTATATCAATTTTAATTAAGAAGGAGTTTCTTGAATCAATATATGAAGATTTATCGGACGAGTCCGTAAACAATATACTGATATTATCAGAGTATAATGAAGAGATTGTAAATAATTATAATAACGAGTCTGTTATGCCCCAAAGCTTCATAAGATCGGATCTGAAAGGCACAAGCGGCTACTATATCGACAGTAAAGATAATTTTTTGGTTTCGTATGCACTGCTCAAAAACCCAAAGTGGAAAATAGTATATCATATTCCGCTGCAGGAGCTTTATAAAGAAATCAATACCCTTAGGAGATGGGTGATTATGATTATTGTAAGCTCCCTTATAATACTGTCTGCATTCAGTTTATTTACTGCATTTGATATAGTCGAACCCATAAAAAGACTGGTTGAGGCTATGAAGAAGCTGGAAAAGGGCTCGGGGCATATGGATTTGCATTTAAACAGAGCTGATGAGCTTGGCTATCTGAATGAAAGCTTTAACAATATGTCAAAGAAAATTGATTTTCTTGTGAACAGGATTTATAAAGAGGAGCTGACCAGAAAGGAAGCTGAAATTAAAGCTCTGCAGGCACAGATTAATCCACATTTCCTTTTCAACACCCTTGAAAACATCAATTGGATGGCACAGCTTAACGGAGTACCCGAAATAAGTGAGACCGTATCTGCTTTGGCCTCCATAATAGATGCAAATATAGGCAGGGATGATAAGTTGATTACAATCAGAGAAGAGTTCAATTATATTGAAAACTATATTTCAATAATTAAAAGCAGATATGAAGACAGGCTGGAGCTTGATAAGCACATAGATGAAGCAGCCATGAACGTGTCCATCCCAAGGCTGCTTATTCAGCCGATAGTTGAAAACGCTGTGAAGCACGGAATTGATAAGAGCAGGAGAAATGGAATCATTGAGCTGAGTGTAGTAAAGTCGGGAGAGTCAGTCACTATATGTGTAAGCGACAATGGAGTAGGAATGACCGATAAAGAGCTGGAGGAACTAAACAGCAAGTTGGAGAATGATGGAAATACCTATGCAAATGGATTGGGTGACCATAAGAAAAACAGCATAGGTCTGGAAAACGTAAACAGAAGAATAAAACTGTTCTACGGCAACGGCTATGGTTTGAAAATTGAGAGTAAATATAATGAATATACCAGGGTGCTTGTAAACATACCTTCCAATATTAATCAGGAGGGAGAGTCTTATTATGTTTAAGGTTTTGATTGTGGATGATGAAGCAGTCATAAGAAAGGGCCTCAAAAATATAATTGACTGGAAAAGTCTTGAATGTGATGTATGCGGAGAGGCCAGTGACGGGGTTGAAGGCCAGGCCAAGATAAAAGCACTGCAGCCGGATATAATAATTACTGATATTAATATGCCTGAGGTTGATGGCTTGAATATGATTAAGGAAACAAAGGCATTGATACCTTACAGTAAAATTATAATATTGACCGGCTTCAGGGATTTTGAGTATATGCAGGAAGCAATACGCCTTGGTGCATATGATTATATACTTAAGCCATCCAAAATTGAAGATATAACATCAGTCATAAGCAAAGCTGTAAAGGAGCTTAAGCAAAAAATAAAAATCGAAGAAGAGCTGCAAAATCTGAAGCAGAGCTTTCAAAGCAAAATTCCGATTTTAAAGCAGAAGCTTTTGTATGACATAATATTCACATCACATCTGAGGAATGAGGATATGCTGGAAGAACTCGAGCTTTATGGAATGAAGGTGGATGATTTTTACATAGTTGCTGTTGAAACAGAGAAAGAAAACAAGCCGGCAAATAAGACACACTATGAAAAGCAGCTTTATCAGTTCGGAGTTATCAACACCTTCGAGGATATAATGTCAGAGCATTTTGATATAACTTATGTACCTATTAATAATCATGTAATCGTTTTTCTCCTTCAGCCAAAGCAGGCAAACATAGAAGACATGCTTAATCTGATATATAAGCAGTGTTCGAGCCTGCAGGAGCTTATATACAGCTGCTTTGACTTTTCAATTACCATAACAATAAGCAGTGCGGGTAAGGGTCCCTTTGACATAGAGGAAAAAGCACATGAGGCATTGGATGCACTGTATTATAAGTCTTATATGGGAAGCTCTCCTATTATACTCTACGATGATCTTAAAGCCTTTTACAAGCCCACAGATATCTCCGGGGTACAGAATATAGAGAATCAGCTGATAAAAAGCATAAAGTCCGGAAATATCCACATAGTCAAGGATATACTGTCAGAGTATTTTGACTCTGCAGGTGAAATTGCTTCCATCGAAAATCAAGGAGGCCTTGAAAAGGTATTTGCACTATATAATAACCTGATTAACACACTAAGCAGCCTGACCCTAACTGAAACACGCAAAGAAATATACGGTATTGACTATAATGCCAGCTCCCTTCTTGATGGCTGTAAAACAGTTGAGGAAGCCAATGGAGTTATAGAAGCAATAGTACTGCATGCAGCAGATAAAATCAAGAGTTATAATCAAAAGAGCATAAATGCAACACTGCAAAGGGCTCTGGAATATATAAGCAATAATTATCAGAATTCTGTAACCTTAAATGAGGTTGCGGAGCAAGTGTTCATAAGTCCTTATTATCTCAGCAGAATGTTTTCTAAGGAACTTGGAAAGAACTTTGTAGATTGCCTTAACGAAGTAAGAATAGAAAAGGCAAAGGAATACCTTAAAAATTCATTCTACAAGGCTTATGAAATAGCAGAGCTGGTTGGAATCAACGATGCTCATTACTTCTCAAAGCTGTTCAAGAAATATACCGGTGTTACTCCATCGGAGTATAAGAACATATAAATACTCAAAGGGACGAGAGGAACAGGTATACTGTTCCTTTTCCGATAAAAAGAGGTGCAATATTTTGTTGTAAAATATTGCACCTCTTTTTATTGCAATAAAGTTAACCAAATAGCAATATGCTCCATTTATTCACACCTGTCTAATGGTTAATATCTAATTAAGAAAGCTAACTGACATAAATCTTTTGTAATCAGCTTAACAGATAAATGTATATGTTCATGGAAAGGGTGACGGAAATGGCAGATGCACAGCTTCAAACTAAACCGCATCATACAGTTGGAACAAACAGAATAATCAATTTTTTGCAGGAAATAAAGAAAAACTGGGTGCTTTTCTTAATGATGCTGCCGGCTCTAGCAGTTCTTTTTATAAATAATTACCTTCCCATGTCAGGCATGGTAGTTGCTTTTAAAGATATCAATTACTCAAAAGGAATCTGGGGAAGCGACTGGCTGTGGTTTAAAAATTTCGAGTATCTTTTCAAATCCAATTCAGCCTGGATAATAACAAGAAATGTCATTCTTTACAATATGGTTTTTATCATAATTTCCATAACAATAGCTGTAGCCCTTGCAATAATACTCAATGAGCTGCTGAACAGAAAAATTGCAAAGCTTTATCAGAGCATAATGTTTTTTCCGTATTTTCTTTCCTGGGTCGTTGTCAGTTATCTTGTGTTCGCCTGCTTAAGCTCAGATATGGGTTATTTCAATGCTATACTGAGCAGGCTGGGACTTGAATCTGTGCAGTGGTATATGGAAACAAAGCTGTGGCCATGGATTATTGTTGCAGTGAATACATGGAAATGGACCGGCTATGACAGCATTATATATCTGGCAACCATTATAGGCTTTGACAAGGCCTACTATGAAGCGGCTGCAGTAGATGGAGCAACCAGGTGGCAGCAAATAACAAAAATAACAATACCAATGCTGAAGCCGGTAATAATTGTGCTAACGCTGTTGAAGGTAGGCAGAATGTTTTACACCGATATAGGTCTATTCTATAATGTGCCGAGAAATATGGGAATACTCCAGGATGTAACAAACACAATAGATACCTATGTTTTCAGAGCTCTCAGATCCACTGGTGATATCGGTATGGCAGCAGCTGCAGGCTTCTATCAGGCAATAGTCGGACTGTCTCTTGTACTGATTGCAAATTATATAGTTAGGAAAATAGATAAGGATAGTGCACTATTCTGATGGGAGGCGGGTAATTATGGAGAAAAAAACTAAGAAAAAGAGCACCTACAGGGATTTCACCAAGATATCCGGAAGAGCGAACATCCTGCTGAATATAATAATGATATTCTTCTCTCTATGCTGCATACTTCCGTTACTTCTGGTATTTACCGTGTCAATAACAGATGAGAAGACAGTATCACATGAAGGCTTCAGTCTTTTTCCGTCAAAGCTCAGCCTTTCGGCTTATACCTATGTTATGAAGGACATGGATGTTATTCTCAGAGCTTATGGTGTATCAATATTTGTAACGGTTGTAGGAAGTCTTTTGAGCATAATTGTTATATCCTTATTTGCTTATGTTATATCCAGAAAGTATTTCAAATACAGAAGGTTTTTCACCATGGTTGTACTTTTTCCGATGCTTTTGAATGCAGGACTGGTTCCATGGTATATGGTATACACCAAATACCTTAATTTGACAGATAAGCTGTTTGGTCTCATACTTCCTCTTCTGGTAACTCCCCTGTATGTACTTATTATGAGGACATTTTTTCTTACCAGTGTTCCCGATGAGGTAGTTGAGGCAGCAAAAATAGATGGAGCAGGTGAACTGAGAATATATACTCAAATAGTGCTTCCGCTTGCTAAGCCTGCTTTGGCAACAATAGGACTGTTTAATGTATTGGCCTACTGGAATGATTGGTATTATCCCATGCTGTTGATAAACAATCCTAAGCTGTATAATCTGCAATATCTGATGTATAAGGTTGAGCAGAGCATAATGTTTCTTACCAGCAATGCCGGAGTAATAACTGATACATCCAGAATGCTTGCAAACATACCCTCGCAAACAGCCCGTATGGCTATGGCGATGATAGCAATAGGTCCGATAATATTTGCTTATCCGTTCTTCCAGAAGTATTTTGTAGAGGGCTTAACCATAGGTTCCGTAAAGGGATAAGGCTATTAGTGCTCGGATAATCCGACTGCACTTTTATATAAAAGCAAATCAATATTCTGAAGGGGGAAGTAATCTAATGTCTAAGAAAGTAAGAATCCTTAGCCTAGTTTTTGCACTGCTGCTTGTATTCACAACCTTATCAGGCTGTGCAGGGTCAAAATCAGCAATGAGTTTGCCTGAGGACGATCCATCTAAGCCATATGAAATAATGTGGTATTTCATAGGCAATGGACAGCAGGAGGATACGGCTGCTGTCGAAGCAAAAATCAATGAATATCTGAAGGATAAAATCAATGCAACAGTTAAGCTTCAATGCTACAGCTACGGAGAATATCCTGACAAGTTAAAGGCTATAATCGGTTCAGGCCAGCAGTTTGATATCTGCTTCACATCCTCATGGGCTAACCACTATAAGCCAAATGCAGCTAAGGGTGCATATGTAAAGCTTAACGACTATCTTGACAAATATATGCCAAAAACAAAGGAAGCTCTTGGAAGTACATTCCTTGACGGTGCAACAGTTAACGGGGACTTGTATGCAATTCCCTGCAACAAGGAGCAAGCTCATCAATGGGGCTTCATTATAAAGAAGGACCTGGCAGACAAATATGGCTTTGATCTTACAACAATAAAGAAGCTTGAAGATATTGAGCCTATGCTTAAGGTTATAAAGGAAAATGAACCCGGTGTATATCCGCTGGAAGCATTGGACGGAGAATCTCCAATAAAGCTTTTGGATTTCGATACTATAGGTGATGACAAGTGCCCTGGCGTGGTATACAACAATTCAAAGGACCTAAAGGTTTTCAACGAATTTGAAACTCCTGAAATGATGCAATATTTCAAGACCATGAGAAAATTCTATCTTGCAGGCTATATAAGACAGGATGCAGCAACAGTTACAAACTACGATGATGATGAAAAGGCAGGAAAGATATTTGCAGCCGTTAAGTCTCTTAAGCCCGGAAAAGATGTGGAAATGTCAAATCAGCACGGCTTCCAGTGGGTACAAGTGGAAATAACACCACCTGTAATATCCAACCGTGATACTACAGGATCAATGATGGCCATATCCGTAACCTCTAAAAACCCAATCAGAGCCATGAAGTTCTTAGAGCTTGTCAACTCCGATAAGTATCTGAACAACCTTATAAACTTCGGTATAGAGAATGTTCATTATGTAAAGAAGGGTGAAAATACAATAGCAGCAGGACCACAGGTAGAGAAGTATAATCCTGGTATAGGCTGGGTATTTGGAAACCAGTTCCTTAACTATCTGTATGAAAATGAAGACCCGCAGAAGTGGGCTAAGTTTAAGGAATTCAATAAAAAGGCAACAGGAACACAAACTCTTGGTTTTACATTTGATCCATCCAAGATAAAGACAGAAATAGCTGCTTGCACAGATGTATGGCAGAAGTATATACCGTCACTTGAAACAGGCTCTGTTGATCCGGAAGAATGGCTTCCAAAGGCTATTGAAGAATTCAAAAAAGCAGGTCTGGATAAGGTTATAGCCGAAAAGCAGGCTCAGCTTAATGCATGGGCTAAAAAGGCGGGCAAGAAGTAATAGAATACTCTTCAAATAGTTACCCCTGAATTGGGTCGGTTCCCTCGACCGATCCGGTTGAATAAGGCTAATACTAGGATATTAGCCTTATTCAATTATAAAAAGGTGCACATCTTTAAAGCTGCTGTGCAACTTTTTCCGTTGTTATAAAAAAGAAAGAAAGTGATTTTTATGAAACAGCTGGTCAGCATAGATGGTCTGCTATACAAATCGATGAATTTCATATACAGAATGCTGATTCTGAATTTGCTTTGGCTCATTTTCAGCATACCCATATTTACTGTCGGTGCTTCCACTACAGCCTTATACTTTGTAATCGGCAAGGTAATCAGAGGCGAGGAAACCAGGGAGGCTGCGGATTTTTTTAGAAGCTTCAGGAGTAATTTTCGTCAGTCTACTGTTACTTGGCTTATTATCTCTGCCATTATGATTGTAATTTATGTAAATTTTTCATTATTGAATGGTATCAACGGTATTAGCAGTGTTTTCTATGGACTGCAGATACTTGTACTGCTGCAGATAATTATAGTTTCAATAGTAATATTTCCGTTGATTTCCAGATATGAGCTTTCAACCTTTGATGCATTTCGCCTGGCAATAATTACGGGCTATAAAAGTATTTTTATAGTATTGCTTTCGGCCGTAACAATATTTGCCATGGCTGCAGCAACAATTAAAATACTGCCTCTTTTTGTACTTACCTATATAAGCTTAACAGCTTTCTGCATTTACGGTATGTTGAACAGAACAATAGAAAGCTACAATACTGATGCTGCTTCAAAAGTTAATAATGTAGAAGAGCATAATTGTTGATATAGAACAGGTGGTGATTTTTCATGAAATATGGATATTTCAATGATATTAACAAGGAGTATATAATAACAAATCCTAAAACTCCGGTAAAATGGATTAACTATATAGGAAGCCTTGGCTTTGGCGGCTTCATTGACCAAACAGGAGGAATACTCATATGCAAGGGAGATCCGGCTATAAACAGAATAACAAAATATATACCGCAGCTTCCTGCCTCATCCTTCAATGGGGAAACAATGTATATAAGAATTAGGAATAGTGATGCATATACAATCTTTTCTCCATACTTCGTACCTACTCTGGATCAGTATAATAGCTACGAATGCCATGTAGGACTGGGCTATAGCCGCATTATTTCTGAAACCTACGGCATTAAAGCAGATATAACTATTTTCGTACCCAAGGGTGATCACAGAGTTATAAGAGATATTAAAATAACAAATCTCAGGTCAACCGAGGTGGAGTTGGACCTGATACCTGTTGTGGAATATACTCATTTTGATGCACTTAAGCAGCTGACAAATGCTGACTGGGTGCCTCAGACCATGCAGTCCAGAGCCCTGAGAACTCCGGGAGGATATCTTGTCATAACTCAATATGCTTTTATGAATAAGGAAAGCAGAGTAAACTTCTATACATCCAGCAGCCCTGTCTCATCCTTTGAGACAGACCGGGGAAGATTTCTTGGGGACAATGAATATGGCACCTGGGAAAGCCCCTTAAGCTTAAAAAATCCTGAGCTTGGCTGCTATGAAGCAGAAAGAGGGAACAATATATGCGCACTTATGAACCATCTGGGCATACTGCAGCCGGGTGAGACAAAGAGAGTTGTAATCCAATTGGGGCAATGTGAGTCAATTGAAAAAGAAATAGAAAGCATAGCGGTTTTCCGTAATTTTTCAAACGTTGATGAGGAGTTTACCAGGTTAAGGTACTCATGGGAGAGCTATTTGTCGGCTTTCTCAGTTGAGACTCCTGATAAAGCCTTGAATACCATGATGAACATTCATAACCCCAGACAATGCTATATTACCAAGAATTGGTCAAGATATCTCTCTCTTTACCAGCTGGGCTTTGGCGCAAGAGGTATCGGCTTTAGAGACAGCTCTCAGGATGTTATGGGTATTATGACACATGCGCCAAAGGAAGGTAAAGAGCTTATTGAAATGCTGCTTAAGGTACAAAGGCTTGACGGCTCCGCGATGCACCAGTTTAATCCGGTTACGATGATAGGAAATGAAGGAGATTCAAGGGAGCATGAAGACAGACCCAAATACTACGGAGATGATCATTTATGGATTGTACTGTCTGTCTGTTCCTACATAAAAGAGACAGGTGATAGTTCATTTTTGGATAAGATAATTCCATTTTATGATAAAGACAAGAATGAAAAGCCTATTGAAGAAGGAAGCGTTATGGAGCATCTTCATAGAGCCATAGAATTTACCAGAAGTAATCTTGGAAAACACGGTTTACCGCTTCTGGGCTTTGCAGATTGGAATGATACGGTGAATCTGCCTGCAGGCTCAGAATCCTTGTTCAATGCCAACCTGTACGGAAAGGCTCTTTGCGAGATGATTGAACTGCTTAACTTCATAGGCAGCAAGAAGAAGGCAGATATATATGAGCAATATTACAAGGAAATGAAAGAGACAGTAAACAGACATGGCTGGGATGGAGACTGGTACATCAGGTATTTTGACGAGAAGGGCAAGGCCATAGGGTCAAAGAGTAACAAAGAAGGCCAGATCTATCTGAATGCACAATCCTGGGCAGTATTATCAGGCTTTGCATCGAAAGAAAGAGCTGAAAAAGCTATGGACTCTGCATATAGGATATTGAATACAAGGAACGGTATCAAGCTGAGCTATCCCGGCTATGACGGCTATAATCCTCAAAAAGGAGGAATCACCACTTATCCTCCGGGTGCCAAGGAGAATGGGGGCATATTCCTTCACAGCAATCCATGGGCGATGATAGCCGAAACAATGATTGGAAATGGCGACAGGGCATTTGAATACTATAATCAGATAAACCCGGTAAACAAGAATGAAATTATTGATGAGTTTGAATGTGAGCCCTACTGCTATCCTCAAAATATACTGGGTGATGAACATCCCCAGTTCGGTCTTGCGAGAAACAGCTGGCTGTCCGGCACTGCCTCCTGGATGTTTCAAGCCTGTTCAAAGCATATACTTGGTATAATGCCCACCTATAAGGGTCTTACCATAAATCCCTGCATACCTTCATCCTGGGAGGGCTTCAGTATAAGCAGAGTGTTCAGAAATGCCAGATATAACATTACAGTAAAGAATCCGGAAAGACTTAACTGTGGTGTTAAAACAATAAAGGTTGATAAAGAGTATATAATTGGAAACGTGCTGCCGGTTTTTGACGGCGGCATTCATGAAGTGGAAGTAATAATGGGTTGACGTGTGTGCTATATAAGATATAAGGGGGAAATAAATGTGAAATACGGTTATTTTGATGACGATAACAGGGAGTATGTTATTACAACTCCCAGGACACCCTTTCCCTGGATAAACTATCTGGGACAGGAAAGCTTTTTTTCATTGATATCCAATACTGCAGGAGGGTACTGCTTCTATAAGGATGCAAGGCTCAGAAGACTTCTCAGATACAGATACAACAACATACCAAGGGACAACGGCGGAAGATATTTCTATATAAATGACAGCGGAAGGGTATATTCCCCTTCCTGGATGCCGGTGAAGGCAGAGCTTGACACCTATGAGTGCAGGCACGGACTGGGTTATACAAAGATAATCAGTAGTATGGACGGTTTACAATCCGAGCTGCTTTTTATGGTTCCCCTTGGAGAAAATGCCGAGATACATCAGTTGAGGCTTAAGAACAGCAGTAAAAACAACAAGGCATTGAAGCTGTTCTCTTTTGTAGAGTTTTGTCTTTGGAATGCTTATGATGATATGACAAACTACCAGAGAAATTTGAATACAGGTGCAGTGGAAATCGAAGGCAGTGTTATTTATCATAAGACCGATTACAGAGAAAGACGAAATCACTTTGCTTTTTATAGTGTGAATCATGACATAAAAGGTTATGATACTGAAAGAGATTCATTTTTAGGCTTATATAACGGATTGCATGAGCCGCAGGCAGTTCTTAAGGGTGAAGCTGGCAACTCTTTTGCAGACAGCTGGAGTCCTATTGCTTCTCATTACATTGAGCTGGAGCTCAAGCCTGAAGAAGAAAAGACATTGGTATTTGTACTCGGTTATATTGAGAATGAAGAGAATGAAAAATGGAGCTGCAAGGGTGTAATAAATAAAGCGAAAGCATATGAGTTAATAGAAAGATATAAGGGTAAAAGAGAAGTGGAAGCTGCCTTTAGCAAGCTGAAGCTGCACTGGGATGAGCTGTTGTCAAAATTTACTGTTGAAAGTGGTGATGATAAGCTGGACAGAATGGTGAACATATGGAATCAGTATCAATGCATGACCACCTTTAATATGTCACGAAGCGCTTCGTATTTTGAGACCGGTATTGGCAGAGGTATGGGCTTCAGGGATTCCAATCAGGATTTACTGGGCTTTGTTCATATGGTTCCCAAAAGTGCAAGACAGAGAATTCTAGATCTTGCATCAACCCAGCTGGAGGATGGAGGAGCTTATCATCAATACCAGCCTTTAACCAAAAAAGGAAATAATGAAATAGGCGGAGGCTTCAATGATGATCCGTTGTGGCTTGTACTTTCTACAACAGCATATATAAAGGAAACAGGCGATTATTCCATATTATTTGAGAGCATACCTTATAACTGTGATGAAAGCAAAATGGGTACATTGTTTGAGCATCTGACCAGGTCTATAGACTATACACTAAACAATCTTGGACCTCACGGGCTTCCCTTAATAGGTCGTGCTGACTGGAATGACTGCCTGAACCTGAATTGCTTCTCGCAAAACCCCGACGAATCCTTCCAGACCTGCGACAATAAGGCGGGGCGCACAGCTGAATCAGTGTTTATTGCAGGCTTGTTTGTCTGTTCAGGCAAGGAGCTTGTGAAGCTCTGCGATAAACTGGGAAATGAGCAGCTTTCAAGCAAAGTTGCAGCAGAAATCGACAAAATGATTCAGAACGTAAAACAATACGGTTATGATTACAGCTGGTTTCTGAGAGCCTATGACTATTATGGAAATAAGATTGGCAGCAGAGACAATGATGAAGGTAAAATATTTATTGAGCCTCAAGGCTTCTGTGTAATGGCAGGCATAGGACTGGATGATGGCATGGCTGAAAAAGCATTGGATTCAGTATATGAGCTGCTGAATACAGAATACGGACTTGTATTGAATAATCCGGCATTTACGGAATACAACCTCAGTATGGGTGAAATAACCTCATATCCTCCGGGACTTAAAGAGAATGCAGGTATATTCTGCCATAATAATCCATGGATAATGATTGCTGAAACAATGCTTGGAAGAGGGGATAAGGCATTTGAGTACTATAAAAAAATAGCTCCTGCATATCTTGAGGATAAAAGCGATATACACAGAATGGAGCCCTATGTATATGCACAGATGATTGCAGGTAAGGATTCTGGCAGACATGGAGAAGCGAAGAACTCCTGGCTTACCGGCACATCTGCCTGGACCTATGAAGCAATAACAAAATGGATATTGGGAATCAGACCAGAATACGACGGCCTCACAGTAGACCCATGCATACCTGCAGGCTGGGCTGGAATAAGGATAAAAAGGTACTTCAGAGGAGCGATATATGATATAACTATTGAAAATCCTCATAATAAGTGCAAGGGTGTTAAGAGGATGATTGTAGACGGCAGAGAATACATGGGCAATATACTTCCCATATTTGAAGCAGACAGTATCCATAAAATCCATATTACTTTGGAATAATGCAGGTGCAGTATGAAAGCGTCATATTTTATTAAGAATAATGGATATAAGCATATAATACTTAAAAATGATAGAGTAATAATAGCTGCAGTACCTGAGCTGGGAGGCCGAATAACTGAGTATTCCGTTGAAGGCTGCAATGTATTATATGTCAACAGCCCCCATAAGCTGATTAACACCGGCTGGATGAACTATGGAGGATATAAAGCATGGCCTGCTCCGCAAAACATGTGGGGCTGGCCTCCTCCCTATGAGCTTGATTCCGGGTCCTTCAGCTATGAGGTGTATGAGACGGCCCAGGGAGTAGAGCTTCATATGCTCAGCCCTGTTTCAGACAGTCTGGGAATACAGTTTGAACGGAAGATATTTATGCCCGATACAGGCTCTGCCGTAATACTTGAGGAAGGAACCATAAATCATGGCAGTAAAGAAAAGTATATCGGGATATGGGGCATAGGCCAGGTAGCCACTCCGGGAACTGTGCTGATAAGACAGGATGAGGACTCTGGATCATACAGCCTAAAGGTGTTCAAAGAATTTGACATGCCGAGAAGCTCGTCATTGGAAATACTGGATTATGATCCCCTCAATGTAAGAATCAACTGCGGGTGCGGTAACGGCAGATTCAAGCTGGGCATATTATCAAAGAATACATTAATTTGCTATAACTGCAAGGCATATGACAGATCCATGATATTAACCATTTGCTTCAGATTTGAAGGCAGAGGCATTGATTATCCTCATGGCTGCAATATAGAAGTATACAATGATGAACTCAATGAATATGCAGAGCTTGAGGCATTGAGCCCTATGTATAAGCTGCAGCCGGGAGAGAAAAAAAGCATAAGCATGAAGTGGGATTTGAGGATTGAATAGAACTAGAGGTCGGGCCAGAGTTTTTTTGTTGTTT
>JBMORW010000016.1:122505-307999 GCA_049322695.1 Bacillota bacterium
TCTAAACAAACACAGCCCCCCCCCCGACCCCCTTTCTATAGAGGAATTACGGAAAATTTATGGAATACTTATAGAGGGAGAACTGGAAAGGTGGGATAGAGTGCTGAATATGAATGAAGTATTAAAAAATGTAAGGCAGTGGGCTGTTGAAGTCGGAAAATATCAGCTGAGCATGCTGGAGAAGAAGCTTGAATATCACAGCAAATCAACTGTTACAGATATAGTTACCGAGATTGATTACGAATCTGAAAGGATGCTGATCAGCAGGATACAGGAGTGCTATCCTGAGCACAGCATATTGTCTGAAGAAGAGGGCATGCTGAATGAGGGCAACGACTATATGTGGATTATTGATCCCCTGGATGGTACAAATAATTATTTCCATGGCTATCCTATTTTTTCAGTATCAATAGCATTGTATTACAAGGGTGAAGCCATGCTGGGAGCCGTATATGTCCCAAAGCTTGATGAGCTTTTCTACGGCAGCAGGGGAGAAGGCGCATATCTGAATGGCAGGAGGATACAGGTGTCTGACAGGGAGGATCTCCAGACAGCTCTTATGGCTACAGGCTTCCCCTATGATAAGGCTGTTGACTGTGAAAACAATAACCTAGCAATATTGAATTCACTGCTTACACAGATAATGTGCATAAGAAGAAGTGGAAGTGCAGCATTTGATTTGTGCTGTGTGGCCAGCGGCAGGCTGGATGGTTTTTGGGAGCTGAAGCTGAAGCTGTGGGATATAGCTGCAGGCAGACTGCTGATAGAGGAAGCGGGAGGAAAGGTTATTACGTCTGTTAAAGAAAAGGGCATAAATATCATTGCGGGTAATAATGCAATCGTTGAAAGGCTGTGCTGTGAAATAAACGGATGCTATGACAAATTTTAACAGTGGTGATTATATGAAGGATAAATATGTATTCTATACAAAGCTGCTTATATTGACCATCAGTTTACTGCATATAGTAATGGGAATTGGTGAAAGGAATATGGCGTCAGCTTTATTCATATTGCTGCTGCTTGTTCTCAACATGCAGATCAGGTCTATTTATTTTAAGGGGAAGGCATTTATATTGTCTTTGCTCGGAGACATGGCTATGATCTGTTTTTTGTACCAAAGCTACGGAGGATATATTTTTTTTCCCTTACTGGCAACAGCAGTCGACGGAATAGTATATGGGAATAAATTCAATTACGCAGCATTTATACTTACATCCTTAGTATATGTATGGTTTATATTGCCACTAACCATAGAAGCAAAGATGCTGTGTATGTTTATATATCTGATACTGTCTGCATCTTCATTTATGTATGTCTTTTTAAATAATAAGCTGAAGGAAGTGGAGTATCTTTATGATGATGTTAGAAAGTACAGTCAGGAGTTGGAAAGTGCCAAAAAGCAGATAGAGCTGTACTCGCATCAGGTGGAAAACCTTGCATCCGTAAAGGAAAGGCAGAGAATTTCCGAGGAAATACATGATACTATAGGTCACAGATTGACAGCCTTGCTTATGCAGATGGAAGCTGGCGTAAGGCTGCTGGACAGCGGTAATCAAAGCGGAAGAGAGCTTTTGGACATGTCAGTAGAGAATCTTAGAGAAAGCATAGATGTGCTGCGGCAGACTGTTAGAAGCATGAGGCCGAAGCAATATAGAAATCTGATATTTTCAATAGAGGAAATGCTGAAAAAATTCAAAAGAGAAACAGGTATAAATACTTCATTTGATGTTAAAGGTGCAGCTGTACGGCTTCTTCCCGGTGTGGAAATGGTTTTATACAAAAATGTTCAGGAGGCTGTAACCAATGCCGTAAGGCACGGCAAAGCCAGAAACATACTTATACAGCTGATATACGAGGAAGCAATCATTCTATTAAGGATAAAAGATGACGGTGCAGGATGCACGGACATAAAAAAGGGAATTGGACTGTCGGCTATGGAAGACAGGCTGAAGTTTGTAGGCGGCAGCTTGAATATAGATGGAAGCAGCGGATTCATCATAGAAAACAGAATTCCTATAAGTAATTTTTCTGAAACAGAGTAGAGCCTGAAAGGGGTGATGACATGATAAATGTATTGATAGTTGATGATGACAGGATTGTCAGAGACAGCATGAAAATTATCATTTCCATGGATAAAGATATATTTGTAGCAGGTACCTGCGCCAACGGAGATGAGGCATATAATTTTTGCAGACACAACAAAGTTGATGTAGTTCTGATGGATATAAGAATGCCTGTGTGTGACGGAGTTCTTGGCACTAAGAAGATAACGCAGGCATGCGTAGGTACAAAAATAATAATACTGACTACCTTTGATGATGATCATTACATAGTGGATGCACTCAAAAACGGGGCTTCCGGTTATCTGCTGAAAAATATATCGCCTGATAAAATCATAGATGCCATTAAGGTTGTTTACAGCGGAAATATGCTGATTCATCCTGATGTTGCAGCAAAAGTCACAGGCTTATTGACTCAGCAGCCTGATACTGACTTTACACAATATGATATAAATGAGACAGAGCTTAAGATAATCAAGCTTATATCAGAGGGATGCACTAATAAGGAAATAGCTGAGAAAATATTTCTCAGTGAGGGCACGGTAAAGAATAAAATAACAGATATACTTGGAAAGCTGAATCTGAGAGACAGGACACAGATAGCTATATTCTACCTCAAAGGCGGCAAAATCGAACAGTAAACAAGTTTATAAAGCATGGAAATAGAAGAAGATGCATATGCGGTGTGTACTTATATATTGCAAGCTAATAGCATTGTCAGAGAAATATATTACACGACATATGCATTTATTTTTTCATAATGCCTTTAGAATGACTTAAGTCACTATATATGGTGACTTTTAGTAATGGAATATAACCTGCAGCAGAATTAGAATAAGAATGTAAGATAAAAACAGGAGGTAATAGGATGGCTGTAAAATTGACAAATGTAGTAAAAAGATATGACAGCAAGCTGGCTGTAGATAATATCAGTCTGGATATTCAAAAAGGCGAGATTTTTGGACTTTTAGGTCCTAACGGAGCAGGTAAGAGTACTACCATAAAGATGGTAATGGGACTTCTAAAGCCGACCAGCGGAGAAATAACTGTAAAAAATATTAATGTGAAGAGCAGCAGCATAGAGGTTAAAAGGCTTCTGGGGCTTGTACCGCAGGATCTAGCTATTTACGATAATATTTCTGCCAGAGAGAATGTTGCATTTTTCGGAAGTTTATATGGCTTGAAGGGAAAGAGATTAAAATCGGCTGTGGATGAAGCTTTGGAGTTTACGGGACTAACTGAAAGCCAGAAGGAAAAGCCTAAAAAGTATTCAGGAGGCATGAAAAGAAGACTTAATATTGCATGCGCAATAGTTCACAATCCGGAAATTATCATTATGGATGAGCCTACGGTAGGCATAGACCCCCAATCCAGAAATCATATACTTGATTCTGTCAGGGAGCTGAACAGAAGGGGCTCTACAATAGTATATACCAGCCACTACATGGAAGAGGTTGAAGCTATATGTGACAGAGTAGGAATAATAGATCACGGTAAGCTTATAGCCTTGGATAGAAAGGAAGACCTTAAAAATCAGATTAACCAGGAAGAAAGAATTCTCATTGAGGCAGTTGAGATAAGGTTTAATACCTTAGAGCAAATTAAGAAGATTCAAGGTGTAAAAAATGCACTGCTTGAAGAAAATACCATAGAAGTGTTGACGCATAATGCCCAGCAGGTGCTTCAGGATGTATTGTTTGTTTTATCCAAAGAAAGCACTGTAGTCAGAAACATATCCCTTCAGGAGCCTGATCTGGAAGATGTGTTCCTGTCACTTACAGGCAGAAAATTGCGAGACTGATGCAGGAGGTAAGATAATGGCGATATTTAATCTGGCTCTGAAAAACTTTAAGTCTATCGGAAAGAACTACTTGCTATTGGGTTTTTTGATACTTATACCAATTATGCAGCTTTATATGATTCATGTTATAACAAATAATGCCAATGCAGCAGCTGCAGTTGTATATGAAAGCTTTGTTGATGTGATATTCACTTCAAAGGTAAGCTATATAAATCTGATGCAAGCCTACACAGCAGGAATACTTGTGCAGTTCATTCTTCTGACAGGTATGATAGCAGGCTCCGCTATTGTCGGAGAACGGGAGTCCAATACTATGCTCAGGCTTTATTCTGCACCCATCAGCAGGCTTAAGCTGCTTTTCGGAATACTTCTGGGACACTCAACAGTAATTTTGCTGGTTGCCGCTTCAATAATTGCTGCTGCTGCATTATTTTTCGATGTCAGCTGGGGAGCATCCTGGATAAATGTTATTATAGTAACACTAGCGGCAATATTGACTGCAGCGGCTATGGCGTTTCTTATATCCGGGATATTCAAAAGCTCAAAGGTCGCAGGTGGTGTAATGTCCATAGTAGTAATAGGCATGACATTTCTGAGCGGAGGTATCATACAGTCAGAAAGCCTGGATATTATATCAAACTTCACCATCAACAAATGGATATCAGAAGCCTATCTGATGCTTATGCAGGGCAAGGGGATTCAAGATATAATGAGCAATCTCATCATACTGGCGCTGTTAAGCATAACGATGCTGCTTGCGGCTTCCATGATATACAGGAGGGAGAATATTTATGAATAGTATATTGATAGCATTAAATATTATTAAGCGATTGTTAAAGGAAATAAGTGCTCTTGGCTTCATATTTATTTTCCCTATACTGGCAGCTGTATTAGCCACACTCATGTTCGGAAGTCCAAAGGTATCTGATATCGGCATAGCATGCCTTTCACATAATGATTATGGTCTGGCGTCATATTTGGAACAAAACAAGAACTATAATGTTATAGATATTGATACAGAAAATATAGAAAAAATGGTTAACAGCAAGCAGATAGATATTGGAATAATACTGCCTGAAGGTTTATTCGGAGAAGATAAAGTGAAGCTTATCTGCATTAAGGACGGGCAGACTGTGCAAGAGCTTAGGGGTACAATAGATGCATACCTGGGAGCTGTCATAACCAACAGTCCTCCTCCTAAGGCAGCTTTGCAGGATAATTCAAATGAAGCAATTTTGCAGTCAAAGGCTGCCATAGGTATGATTTCAATGTTTATTTTAATGTTTATAGGGATTGGCATGCAGCTTCTACTGGAGGACAAGAGGCTAAAGACCTTTATGAGGGCCTTCTGTGCACCTCTGAGAGATTATGAAATGACTTTGGCACAGCTGCTGGCAAACTTCCTGCTGGGAACTTTGCAGATAATAATATTCCTGATATTTGCTGCTGGAATATTTAAATTTGATTTTGGTACTTCTTTGGTAAATGTTTTTCTGCTGCTCGAATTATTTCTCATAACTGCTATTGGACTTTGTGTCGGCATAGTCGGATTTGTAAATGATGGTACGAAGTATAATATGATTATTACAATAGTTGCTGTTACTATGAGCTTTCTGGGCGGCTGCTTCTTTCCGCTTGATTTTATGAATGAGTTCTTGAAAAAGCTGGCAAATATTACTCCGCAGAAATGGATGCTGGATGCTTATATGAAGCTAGCTGAAGGCAGGGGACTGTTGGAGGTACAGACTGAACTGCTTGTAGTATTTTTGTTCGGATTGGTTTTGTTTACATTCGGAATAAAGACTCTCCGCCCTTCACCTGAGGATATGTAGAATAAAAAAGCTGCCCGCCGGCAGCTTTTCTTCTATCTTTTTCTCTCTACAACCTGCTTTGAAAGCAGCAGGCTTTTTATTTTGTTCAGCTCATCCCTGTCGGCGACTATTTCTATTATGCCTGCATCATAGGACTGATGCAATATCAGTCGGTCATTTAAATCCATGAAGCTCTGCAGCCGTTCAAATCCATAGAAGCCTGTTGCATTCTTGTAATTTGACGGCAGGGGAGTGTCAAGGCGCAGGTCAATGCCTTTAATTGCCAATCCCATATTTGTAATATACAAATTCATAGTACTTCTATTTAAATAAAACAATATTTCTAATATAATAATAAGTACGATGATGCAAATCACAGCTGCTATTGCATATTCATCCAGCACCCCTTTTCTGAAAACCGGAAGCAGGGTGAGGACAACAGGAAAGGAATATACAACAAGCTTATCAACAAATCTCATGGTCTTTACCGGGAGCTTGGCTATAACACCTGTGCCTTTCAGCTTCTTGTTTGTATAGATTATTCTGACTGCAGCCTGAACCGCCAGCATAAAAAGATATCCTATCATAGTGATAAAGGACACAATATAAAAGGATACAATAGGTGCGGTATTGTTCAGAACATACATTGTGATTCCCGAAGTAGCAGTGAAATAAGCAATCAGCATTGTCAATGATATAATGAATATAGTGGTTTTCATAGAGTTTAACATTAGGATACCTCTTTTCTAAAAATTTAGAAGTATATATATTTTCGCAGGCTATATATATACTTTAAGATAATACAATCAACTATGCAATATTATATAAAAATACAGGTTAAAAATCAAATGTAGAAGGTGTGGATTTTGATGCTGTCCTTAGAAGATAGATTAAAGAATTTACCGGAAAAACCCGGTGTATATATCATGAAGGATGAATACGATGAAATCATCTATGTTGGAAAGGCTATTAATCTAAAGAACAGAGTAAGGCAATACTTCCATTCCTCCATAAAGCACCCCAAGGTAGCAGCTATGGTGGAGAAGATAGAAAATCTAGAGTATATAATAACAGACTCTGAGCTTGAAGCTCTGATACTTGAATGTAATCTTATCAAGAAGCATAAGCCGAGATACAACATACTTATGAAGGACGGAAAAACCTATCCTTATATAAAGGTTAACCTAAATGAGGATTTTCCCAGAGTTATGATGACCAGGGAAATAAAAAAGGATGGTGCTAAATATTACGGTCCGTATACGGACGGCTATGCCGTAAACAAAACCCTTGAGCTCATAAAGAGGATGTTTCCCTTAAGGGATTGCAGTAAAAATCTAAGTAAAATCAGAAAGAATGAAAGGCCCTGCCTGAATTATCATATAAATAAGTGCATGGCTCCCTGTCAGGGAAATGTAAGCAGGGAAGAGTATTATGAGGCTGTCAAATCAGTATGCATGCTGCTGGACGGCAAGCAGGATGAGCTAATAAAGGTGCTTGAAGAAAAAATGAATCAGGCAGCTGAGGAGCTGGACTTCGAAAAAGCGGCAGACTTAAGAGATAATATCAATTCTTTGAGAAAAATCGGAGAAAAGCAGAAAATAGTATCTTCGTCCATGGAAGATCAGGATATAATTGCACTTGCAAGAGAAAAATACGATGCTTGTGTGCAAATATTCTTTGTAAGAGGCGGTAAGTTGGTTGGCAGAGAGCATTTCTTTATTACAGAGTCGGTATATGAAAATGAAATAGAGATAATGTGCGGCTTTATTAAACAGTTCTACAGTGATGATGTCTTCATACCAAAGGAAATCATACTGCATCATAAGATAGAAGATATAGATATAATCGAAGCCTGGTTGAAAGAGAAAAAAGGCAGCAAGGTTAAAATTATAATACCTCAAAAGGGTGAAAAGCTTAAGCTGGTGGAAATGGTTGAGAAAAATGCTCATGATACATTGATGCTGTATGTTGAGAAGCAGAAGAATGATGAAGAAAAAACCATAGGAGCCATCAAGGAACTGGCAGGTCATATAGGACTTGAAAAGCTGCCGGACAGAATAGAGGCATATGATATTTCGCATCTGCAGGGTGTTGAAAATGTCGGATCTATGATAGTATTTGAAGGGGGAAAGGCCAAGTATAAGGATTATAGAAGATTCAAGATCAAGTACGTTGAAGGTGCTGATGATTATCAGAGTATGAAGGAGATATTAAGCAGAAGATTTCTCCATGGCATGAAAGAAAGAGAGGAATTGGACCAAAAGGGTAAGGATTACGAATCAGGTAAGTTCTCTGCATATCCTGACTTGATATTGATTGACGGAGGTGTCGGCCAGGTAAATGCAGCAAAATCGGTATTGAGTGAATTAAACCTGAATATTCCGGTATGCGGTATGGTAAAGGATGACAAACACCGAACCAGAGGTCTGATTTGTGAAAATGAAGAAAAACCTATAGCTATAAACACAAATGCTTTTAGATTGATAACAAATATTCAGGATGAAGCCCATAGATTTGCAGTCAGCTATCACAGAAGCCTTAGGCAAAAGACAACCGTTAAATCTGCTTTGGATGAGATTCCAGGAATAGGCCCTGCAAGAAGACAGTCACTGATAAAGCATTTCGGAAGTCTTAAGAAAATAAAGGATGCATCTATAGAAGAACTGAGCAAAGCGGAAGGCATGAACAAAAAAATTGCTGAAATTGTATATAATTTTTTCAGAATATGAGACATTTTTAACTAAGCTCCGTATATAATAATGAAAACAAAAAAACAACAATGTTTTGGAGGTATATATATGAATAAGAAACTATACAGGTCAAGAACTAAAAGAACTCTTGCGGGTGTGTGCGGCGGTTTGGAAGATTACTTCAATATTGATGTTACAATAATAAGATTGGTCTGGGTACTCCTTACTATACCGGGTATAGTATTTGGTGTCCTGGCCTATGTAATAGCTGCATTTATTATCCCTGAAGAACCAATCGAGTTCTACGACAACAACACAAACGGATTTGACAGCGGTTTCAAGCAAGACAATCAAAACGAGCAGCAATGATTGGCAGAAAAGTTGGTGTAAGATGAAATTGACAGTTGATACACATTGTCATACCATTTCCAGCGGTCATGCATACAGTACAATAGCAGAAATTACAGCAGAAGCACGGAAAAAAGGTATAAGAATGCTGGCTATGACTGATCACGGACCATCGGTTCCGGGTGGTCCTAATCTTCTCCATTTCGTAAACCTCAGAGTTTTACCTGAATATATAAATGGAGTAAGGGTACTTAAAGGTGCAGAAGTAAATATAATTGATTTTGAAGGCAGGCTTGACCTGCCTGTTAGTGTTTTGGAGAGGTTGGAGCTGGTAATTGCAGGACTGCATGATGTAAGTATGAGTCCGGGAACTGTAGAAGAAAACACAAGAGCAGTAATAAGGGCAATGGGAAATCCACTTGTCGATATAATTGCACACCCAGGGAATCCAAGATTTCCTATAGATATAGAAAAAGTGGTGCAATGCGCAGCTGATACAAATACCCTTATTGAGATTAACAACACATCTTTTACTGCTGCCAGAAAAGGAAGCTATGAAAACTGCAAGAACATTGCATTAGAGGCGAGAAGAAGGGGTATCAAGCTATGTGTGGGAAGTGACGCACATGTAAGCTTTGATGTGGGCAAGTTTGACAAGGTGCTAGAGCTGTTTCAGGAAACAGGCATTAAAGAAGAACAGGTACTGAACACTCAGCCAGAAAAGGTTATAATGTATCTGCAAGATAAAGGTAAAAATATTGAGTACGACAGTTTGATTTATAACAAAGCTCAGCAATAGCATTTTCTACAGGATATAAAGTGAGTATAAGAATATACATGAAGAATATATATAGAGTAAAAGCTTATCTGGAGGGATGTAAATGACCTTTAAAAGAGCGTTTACTCTTTTTTTATGTGCTGTTATGGCAGCGTCAATCTTTCTTATTCCAAAATATTTAAAAAATAATAAGATTGACTACAATCAACACTATAAAAGTATGGAGAAGGATATAAAGTGGAGGGGAGTAATCACAATTTGGGATTATCCCAGACTGAATTTCAACACAGGATCAAGGTATGGATGGATAAGAAAAAAAATCAGAGAGTTTGAGAAAAACAATCCTGGTGTGTACATAGACTTCAAAGAGCTGGACTGGAACAGCGGGCCGACCTTGCTCAAGGCAGCTGAGAAAACGGGGGCTTTGCCTGATATCGCCCCTGTTGGGAGTGATTTTTACTATATTTCCAGAGGTGTACTTGAGGAACTGGACGGATATATAAGCATTGAGGATAAGAATGATTTTCTGGAAAACGTTCTGGAAACAACCGTGCACAACGGTAAGCAGTATGGGCTGCCATGGATGATGACAGGCTATACAATGCTTCTTAATACAAATATTTTTAATGATAGAGGAGTAGCACTACCGGAGGAAGGCAGCTGGACCTATGATCAGTTTCTTGAAGCAATGAAGCAGCTGACTTATGATAATAACAATAAAGGAGGTCCTGATATTTTTGGTTTTAACTCCTTCATTGCACCGGGTTATTACAACTGCTTCGGCATAATACTATCCGACGGTGCACAAATAATAGATAAGGATACGGGCAGATACTGCTTCGATTATCCAGAGGCAGTATCCGGAATAAAAAAGCTTTGGGAGCTGAAGCATGTACATAAGGTGACTCATCCTGAATTTGGGGCTATGAGTGAAAGTGAAGCCTGGACTGCTTTTCTGAAGGGCAAGACAGCTGTATACACTGCAGGCTCATGGGCAGTGCCATATCTGAGGACAATACAGGGAAACCATGACCTGAGCTTTGCTGTAGCCAATTTCCCTGCAGGAAAAGCAGAAATACCTGTCAATATAGGAGCGCAAGTATGCTCATATGCCGTATTTAAGCAGGAGGACGAATATAAAAGACAGAAATGCGTTGAGTTTATAAAATACCTGACCTCGGCAGATAAACAGGGGGAGTTGGTGGATTATGGGTATTTCCCGGTAAGGAAATCCGGACAGAATCTATATATAAACGACAAGGAAATGTTTTTGATTCAACAGAGCCTGAAATATTTTGAGACTCTTCCGAAACTTTACAACTGGGATGATATAGATTTGGTACTACAGTCCAGATTAAAGGCAGCCATAAATAATGAGATTACCATAGAGCAGGCTGTACAGGAGATGAAGTTTCTGGCAGAAAGGTATATGGATGAGCGGTAACAGGATTAATGCGTAATTCGCCACCAGTCATGAGCCTGTGGCTGAGATTTTCTTGTAGAAAATCTTGAATAATAATGTATAATATAGAAGAAGCTAAAAGTATTAAGCTGGTTTGATAATACAGGGGGTATATCAATTGACTGTTAAAAAAGAGACCTATGGAGAAATTGCTTTGAATATCAGAGGAATAAAATACAATGTGCCCATGAAGGATCATACTTCATTCAAGCTTGGAGGACCTGCAGACATCTTTATAGAGCCGGATAATACCGAAGATTTGATAATTGCTCTGAAATATATGAAAAGTAACGGGATTCCTTATTATCTTATGGGTAATGGATCAAACCTCCTTGTTTCCGACAAGGGTGTTCGGGGGGCGGTAATAAAGCTGGCTGATAAGTTCTCTGCTATTTCTATCTATAATGAAGAGATAAATGCCGGATGTGGAATACTGCTTTCAACACTTTCCAAAGCTGCTGCAAGGAATTGTCTGACAGGCCTGGAGTTTGCCAGCGGTATTCCTGGAACTCTTGGAGGTGCAGTTGCAATGAATGCAGGTGCATACGGCGGAGAAATGAAGGATGTAATTCAGTGGGTAGAGCTGCTTGATGAGGATTTTAACCTGACCAGGCTTAACGCCACTCAAATTGGTTTTTCATACAGGCACAGTATAATTCAGGATAAAGGTTATATAGTAACCACCTGCAGCATGAAGCTTAAAAAAGGAGATCCTGAGGTGATAAACAGTGTAATGGCGGATCTATCTCAAAAGAGAAAAACTAAACAGCCTCTGCACTTACCCAGTGCAGGCAGCACCTTTAAGAGGCCTGAGGGACACTTTGCAGGTAAGCTTATAGAAGACTCCGGACTGAAAGGCTTTCAGATAGGAGGTGCACAGGTTTCCACTCTGCATTGCGGCTTCGTGGTAAACACAGGAGAAGCCACCTCAGAGGATGTATACAGGCTCATAAAACATATACAAACAACCATATATGAAAAATATAATATAAAGCTTGAGACCGAAGTCAAGCTTCTGGGAGAGTTTTAGAAAATTAAGGCACATGTTCCTGTTCATAGGAGCACATGTGCCTTAATTCTTGCGTGTATGTGGCATTTGAGTTATAATTATACAGATAAACACAACCGGTACATGTTTGCACCTTATTAATCTATAAAGGAATGATTATTATGAAGGATAGTAAAAATAATAACATATATGATATTGCGAAGATGGCCGGAGTTTCAATCACTACCATATCAAGAGCTATAAACAGACCCAATATGGTTAAGCCGGATACACTTGACAAAATTCACAGCATTATGAGGGAAATGGAGTATACCCCCAATGCATTGGCACAGGGGTTGGTGCTTAAGTCTACAAAGACTATTGGAGTTATAATAGCTAACATAAACAACCCGTTTTATGGTGAAATGGTAAAGGCTATTGAAGATACTGCTTCTAAGTCAGGCTATACAATAATACTAGGCAATACTGACAATGATATACAACAGGAAGAGAAGTATATTGGTATATTCCTTAAGAAGCAGGTAGATGCCATTATTTTTGCCGGCGGTCGCAAGATGGATGAAAAGAATAATGAACATATTATCAGAACAAGCAGATATGTACCTGTAGTTCTTACAAACCACTATATGCAAAGAGAAAATGTCTATTGTGTGCTGACTGATGAGGCCAAAGGAGCAAGCATGGCTGTAGAATACCTTATAAGCAAAGGGCGCGTAAGGATTGCGTATATAAATGGATATATTAACTCTTATCCGAGTGTCGTTAAAAGAGATAATATGATAGCAACATTGACCAGATCAGGCCTGGAATTTTATGAAGAGCTTGAGGTATCTGCCTTGACGGATGATGTAAAAGGCGGATATGATGCATGCAGAATATTGCTGGACAGAAAAATAGAATTTGATGCTCTTTTTGCAGCAAATGACTTGATGGCTATAGGAGCCATGAAGGCACTGCAGAAGAAGGGCTTGAAAGTACCAGAAGATGTATCTGTGATGGGCTATGATAATATTTACTTATGTAATTACATAACTCCTGAACTTAGCAGTATGACACAGAATATAAGTCAACTCGGTATAGATGCAGTGAACTTCATTGTAAGACACTTTGAGAGGAAAAAAATAGCCAATAACATCAAGTTCCTCAAGCCCAGGCTGATAGTAAGAAAATCATGTTAATCAAGCCATTTCACAATGAAATGGTTTTTTGCTTATTAGCATAAAAAAATCTGCATTTTTTATACTAGAAAACGGAAGCATATAATTTATGGAAAAAAAGTTGTAAAATAATATTAGAGGTGAAATAATTGATAAAGCTCTTTGCAGATTACCATACTCACACAATCTACAGCCATGGAAAGGGCAGCATCATGGATAATGTCATTGCAGCCCGGAAGATGGGTCTAAAGGAAATAGCTATAACAGATCACGGCATCAGACATTTTACCTTCGGAGTGAAGCTGAGGGATATTATGAAAATGAGGGAAGAAATAGACAGAATCAATACCTGCTGTCAGGATGTAAAAGTATTGTTGGGTTTGGAATGTAATATTATTAGTACAGAGGGAGATATAGATATTTATGACAGCGTAATGAAGTATCTGGATATTCTGCTGGTAGGCTATCATATGATGGTGCTGCCCAAAAACATAAAGGAAGCCATAAAAATATATGGTAAGAATTATACTGAAAAACTGCTTCCGGGGCTGATAAGAGGGGTAAGGGAGTCCAATACGGAAGCTATGATAAGGGCTATCGGGAAATACGATATAGATATAATAACACATCCCGGTGCCAGGATAAATATTGATACTACAGAGGTGGCGAAAGCGGCAAGCAGAGCAGGCACAGCTATGGAAATCAACTCTCATAACAACAAGATGAGTGTTGATTTTGTTAAGGCAGCTGCCGTAGAAGGAGTAATGTTTGCAATAAACAGTGATGCTCATAAGCCGGATGATGTAGGAAATTTGGCTTATGGGGTAAAAATAGCAGAGCAAGCAGGTTTGAATAGCACCCAGATAATAAATGCGGTAAAATAACATTATAGGGTATTCCTTTGGGGTCAGCCGCTAGCCACTAGCTACTGGCCGCCAGTACCTATAGAAGAGGTTTCGAAGAACTAGCTCAAGCTAGCAGCTAGAAGCTAGTAGCTGCTTACATATGCAAGCTCAAAGGAGGTATAATATGAGATTTCTTGTTGTGACAGGACTTTCCGGTGCGGGAAAAAGTCAATCAATAAAGTTTCTTGAGGATGTTGGTTTTTTTTGTGTTGACAACCTCCCTCCGGCTTTGCTGGTAAAGTTTGCCGAGATGTGCAGTCAAAGCAAGGGTACCAATGATAACATTGCCGTTGTAATAGATATCAGAGGAGGTAAATTTTTTGACCAGCTGCAGTCAAGTCTGGATGAAATGGTTCAGGCGGGTTTTATATATGAAATACTGTTTTTAGAGGCTTCTGATGAGACTCTTATCAAGAGATATAAGGCAAGCAGAAGAAGACATCCTCTGGCCGCAGACGGAAGAATAATCAGAGGTGTAAAGGCCGAAAGAAGAAAGCTGCAGAATATAAAGGAAAAGGCAAACTATATAATTGATACTACCAATATGAGCTCCACTGAGCTTAAGGAGGAAATAACGCATATTTTTGTAAAAGGCGGTAAATCAGAGGGTTTGATGATAAGCGTGCTGTCCTTCGGCTTCAAATACGGTATACCACTGGATTCGGATATGGTTTTTGATGTCAGATTTCTGCCTAACCCCTTTTATGTGGAAACACTGAAGAAATACAGCGGTAATGACGAAGGAGTACGGGAATACGTGATGAAATGGCCTGCAGCCGCTGAATTTATGGAAAAACTTTCGGATATGGTGGAATTCCTGATACCTCACTTTATAAAAGAGGGAAAAACTCAGCTTGTAATAGCCATTGGCTGCACAGGAGGGCGCCATAGGTCAGTCACTATGGCAAACCTTTTGAGCCAGAAGCTTAAGGACAACAATCACAGAGTTATTACAGAGCACCGTGATATAGAGGAAGAGGACTACAGATAAAGATGGAAAACCTAGATGATGAAGCAGGTTTTTATAGAGTTGTATCATGGAGCAAATAATCGACAGGGGGAGTGTCGGGTGAGGAAAAAAATGTTTGAAAGCTTATTGCATGAAACCCGAATATTCACTGGTGGTCCGAAAATAGTTACTATCGGAGGAGGTACCGGACTTTCAGTTCTTTTGAGAGGTATTAAGAAATATACATCAAATATAACAGCTGTTGTAACAGTTTCTGATGATGGCGGAGGCTCCGGCAGGCTCAGGGAAGATATGGGTATTCTACCTCCAGGTGATATCAGGAACTGCATCATGGCTCTGGCAAACACAGAACCAATAATGGAAAAGCTGATGCAGTACAGGTTTAAGGAAGGAATACTAAAGGGTCAAAGCTTTGGCAATCTTTTTATTGCTGCACTTAATGATATCTGCGGCAGCTTTGATGAAGCAGTCAAGGAAGTTGGCAGCGTGCTGGCAGTTACCGGAAAGGTCCTGCCTGTTACATTATCAAATGTAGTGCTTTACGCTGAGCTGCAGGATGGAACTATTATAAAGGGCGAATCGCAGATACCTAAGAGACAGTGTGATCTTAAGCACAGAATAAAAAAGGTTTTCATGAGACCTTCAAATTGCAAGGCGTTACCTGATGCACTGCAAGCAATAACTGAGGCTGACGCCATAGTATTGGGGCCGGGAAGCTTATACACCAGCATACTGCCTAATCTGCTGGTTAAGGATGTTGTAAAGGCGATAAACAAATCCCGCGCCTTGAAGATATATGTGAGCAATATTATGACACAGCTGGGAGAAACTATAGACTATACTTTGTCTGACCATATAAAGGCAATATATGAACACTCTGAAAAGATAGCTATTGATTATGTTATTGCCAATATAGGCACAGTGCCTGACATACTTCTTGAAAAGTATAAGACGGAAAATGCAGCACCTATCATTATTGATTATGACAATGTATACAGCCTAGGTACAAGAGTGCTTGAAGGTGATTTTATAAGTGTTGAAAACGGCTATTTGAGGCATAATTTTAAGGCTCTGGCAGAATGTATATTTGAACTGGTAAATGAAGAGGTTATTTCAAAGGATAAAAAAAGACTGTTGGATTATTATTATGTAAATGGAAAGCTGAAGAAGAGCAAGAAGAAGTGATAAAGGAGAGAGTGCGTTGGAGGACATAAACATCAATGTGGATAAAGATATGGAAAAGCAGGAAAAGGATAGAAAGAAGGAAGACTTTTTCTCTTGGTTGAAATGGATAATATCAGCCTTTTTAATTGCTTTTATATTAAGAACCTTTGTGTTCCAGATGGCAATAGTAAACCAGATATCCATGGAGCCTACACTGCAAGAAGGTCAGATGCTGGTAATATCAAAAATGAATTATATTGTCGGTACTCCGGACAGAGGCGATATTGTAGTTTTTAAGGATGTATCGCAGAATAAGCTGTTGATAAAAAGAGTCATAGGCTTGCCCGGTGAAACAGTGGAAATAAAAAACGGAAAGGTCTATATAAATGACGAAGTGCTTGAAGACTATACTGAGCTGGAAACCAACAGCTATGGTCAGAATATCTGGCAGGTACCTCAAGGTAAATATTTTGTAATGGGCGACAATCGCCCGCACAGCCGGGACAGCCGTGCCGATACGGTTGGATTTGTTGAAAAGGGAGAAGTTGTAGGTCAAGCCGTATTCAGGATATGGCCCGTAAACCAATTAGGAACGTTGAATTGAAGAATCTGGATATTGTGAAAGAGGTGGGTATATGACATTTTCTTCAATTGCTAAAAATGAAATATCTAAAATAGTCATAGAAAATAAATGTTGTCAGATTGCCGAGTTATCGGCATTGATAAAAATGACAGGGACCATTCAGATACAAGGCTCAAATAATCTGGGAATACGACTGTCCACAGAGAATGCTTCAATTGCCAGAAGGCTGTTTACAATGCTGAAAAACAATTTTGATATCCATACAAAGGTAATTGTCAGAAAGAATAAGCAGCTTAAGAAAAACAATAATTATACATTATATATTGATTATGGTATGGGCTCGGAAAATATTCTGAAATCTGTAAGTATATTAACTGACAGTCCGCAGGGTAAAAAGATTAATTATCGGCTGCCAGTGCAGCTCATAAAGAAGAGCTGCTGCAAGAAGGCATATCTAAGGGGAGCGTTTCTGGGTGGTGGCTCAGTAAGCGACCCGGAAAAGGCTTATCATTTGGAAATAGTCACTACTAATGAAGCCTATTCAGAGGATCTGAAAAAGCTTATTAACAGCTATGATTTAAATGCCAAGGTAGTTGAGAGAAAAGGAAACTATGTGGTTTATCTCAAGGAAGGAGAGCAGATTGTAGATTTGCTTAATATTATTGGTGCCCATAATGCTCTTTTGAATTTTGAAAACACTAGAATATACAAGGAAATGCGAAACAATGTCAATAGAATCGTAAACTGTGAAACAGCCAATCTCAACAAAACAGTAAATGCAGCTATGAGACAGATAGAAAATATCAGATTTGTCATTAAAAAGATAGGTTTGGACAAGATGCCGCAGGGCTTATCCGAGATTGCAGAGCTGAGGCTTAAGTATCCGGATGTGAGTCTGAAGGAGCTTGGCGAATTAATGAATCCTCCAATAGGCAAGTCAGGCGTAAACCATAGGCTCAGAAAGCTTGATGAGCTTGCAGCTACTCTTAGAACTAAGCTTAATGAGTAATTTATTATACTGTTTACCTTAATTGTAATCATGTGGTAATATAATATAATAAGATAGTATTCGACAATTTTATGGCTTTTTTATGAAGCAAAGTAAAACATGAACAACAATCCGAAATAGCTTGGAGCTTTCCAGTTATGATTACGGAGGTATTAAAATGCGAAGAATACATGTGGACAAGCTGAATAATGATATGGTTCTGGCAAAAACAATTTACAGCTCTGACGGTAATATTTTATTAAATGCCGGAATAAAATTGAAGGAAATCTATATAAACAGATTCAGAGAGCTTGGAATCACTGAAATCTATATTGATGATCATATAAGCCATGATATTGTAGCTGATGATGTTATTTCCGAAGAAACAAGATTTGAAGCAAGAATAGCAGTGAAGCATGCAATGGACAGCATGAAAATGCGCAATAGTCTCAATATAAAGCAGGCTAGGAATGTTGTCGGAAAAATAGTAGATGAACTGATGAATGTTCCGGATGCTATGGTTAATTTGCAGGATCTGAAAACGACTGATAACTATACCTTCAATCACAGTGCCAATGTATGTGTTCTTTCTGTAATAACCGGCATATCCATGGGATATGATAAGGAAAGGCTTAGGCAGCTCGGACTGGGAGCACTGCTGCATGACATTGGCAAGGTTAAAATACCCCAGGAGATTTTGAACAAGCCTGCGTCACTGACCCCTGAAGAGTTTGAAGAAATTAAAAAGCACAGCAGCTATGGATATGAAATCTTAAAAAGGAGTATGGATCTCAGTACATATGCAAGCTATGTGGCTTTGACTCATCATGAGCGTTATAATGGAAGCGGGTATCCACTTGGACTTAGAGGTGAAGAGATTCACGAGTTTTCCAGGATAGTTGCAGTTGCAGACGTATATGATGCATTGACTTCAGACAGGGTATACAAAAAAAGAAGTAACATTAACGATGCAATAGAATATCTCATTGGAATGGGTTATCATCAGTTTGACTATGGAATAGTAAGGAATTTTATTGAGCATATTGCCATTTACCCTTCCGGTGTCTGTGTTAAGCTCAATACAGGTGAAATTGCCATAGTTGTGGATGTAAACAAAAAATATCCCAACAGACCTATCGTAAGAATATTCAAGGACAGAGACGGAAATGAAATAAAGGAATTGAATGAGATAGACCTTACAAAGTATAATAATATTTTGATTGAGGATATAATTGAAGATATATAACAAAGGCAGAGGTGTAGTATGAGAGTAGGAATAGATTTAGGCGGAACAACAATCAAATGCGGAATTGTCAATGATAATGGAAAGGTATTGTTTCAGGGAAGCAAACCCACCAGAGTCTCTGATGGCTTTGAAATAATAGTTGATGATATTGCCGGACTGGTAAGGGAGCTGCTGGCTAAGGCTAACATGTCTTTAAGCGATATAATATCAATCGGTATAGGAATTCCGGGAATTGCCGATTATAATACGGGGAATGTAATTTACTGTACAAATCTTTCCTGGGAAAATGTTCCTCTTGCAGTCAGGCTTCAAGATAAACTGGGCATAAAGGTCTGTGTTGATAATGATGCAACTGTGGCAGCATTGGCTGAAAGTCTCTTTGGTTCTACAAAGGGCGCACAGAACTCCGTTTTCCTGACATTGGGCACAGGAATAGGCGGAGGTATTTTAATAAATGGCAAGATTTACAGCGGAAGTCATGGTGCCGGATCAGAAATAGGTCATATGATAGTAGGAGAGAACTTTTATGACTGCAACTGCGGCAAAAACGGATGTCTTGAAACCTTTGCATCGGCTACGGCATTAAAAAAGTACGCCGGATATTTACTGAATAACAGTAATCAGGCTTCCAGCCTCAGAAAAATGTGCAATGGAGATTATGACAGCATAGAAGCAAAGATGGTATTTGATGCTGCCAGAGCAGGTGATAAGCTGGCTGAAGCTGTTATTGACAGAATGATAAAATATTTATCCATAGGTATAGTAAACATTTATAATTTGCTTGACCCGGATATGATTGCCATAGGGGGCGGAGTATCTAAGGCAGGCGATTATCTGCTTGAGCTGCTCAGGAAGCAGGTTAAGAAGCTTGTATTTAACTGCAACATAGGCTATGGTGAAATAGTGATAGCTGAGCTGGAAAATGATGCCGGAATAGTTGGAGCAGCTTTTCTGGAATAACTACGCAATATAATGGAGGATCAATATGAAAAGAATTACCTTGGATTATTCGAAAACATTTATAAAGGACCATGAGTTAGACAATTTAAGAGAGAGCATTAGGCTTATGCACGATATGCTTCATAATAAGACAGGGGCAGGCAGTGATTTCCTGGGCTGGGTGGACCTGCCTGTAAGATACGATAAAGAGGAGTTTGAAAGAGTTGCTGCAGCTTCGGAAAGAATAAAAAGCAGCTCGGATGTATTACTTGTAGTAGGTATTGGAGGCTCTTATCTTGGAGCCAGAGCTGCAATTGAGCTTCTCGGTCACTCCTTTCAAAACCTGAGGACAAAGGAAAAAAGAAATGCACCTGAGGTATACTTCCTGGGAAATAATATAAGCAGTACATATCATAAGCATCTTATGGATATTCTTGAGGGCAAGGAGGTCAGTGTATGCGTCATTTCCAAGTCCGGTACCACTACTGAGCCTGCTATTGCTTTCAGAATAATTAAGGCTTTCATGGAAAGCAAATATGGAAAAGAGGAAGCTGCAAAAAGAATATATGCCGTTACAGATGCAAAAAAAGGAGCTCTGAAGCAGCTTGCTGACAGCGAGGGCTATGAAACCTTTGTCATACCGGATGATGTAGGAGGAAGATATTCGGTACTGACACCCGTAGGATTACTGCCTATAGCTGCTGCAGGAGTGGATATAGGAAATATAATGAAAGGTGCAGCAGATGCATATGAAGAGTATAAAAACAGCAATCTGGATACTAATGTATGCTATCTTTATGCTGCAGTAAGGAATTTGCTTTATAGAAAAGGTAAGCTGATAGAAGTACTTATTGGCTATGAGCCATCCCTGCATTATTTTGCCGAATGGTGGAAACAACTCTATGGAGAAAGTGAAGGGAAGGATGGCAAGGGAATTTTCCCTGCTTCCATGGAATTTTCAACAGATCTTCATTCATTGGGACAGTTTATGCAGGATGGAACAAGAAATGTTTTTGAAACCGTGATAAATATAGAAAGTTCAAGGACAGAGATGCTTATACCAAAGGATGATGAAGATTTAGACGGACTGAACTTCATAAGCGGCAAGACAATGGATTATGTAAACAAGAATGCTTTTATGGGAACAATGCTTGCACATCAGGACGGCGGAGTACCGATAATGGTGCTAAATGTGCCGGAAATGAATGAATATATCTATGGAAAAATGGTATACTTCTTTGAAAAAGCATGTGGCATGAGCGGATATCTTTTGGGTGTCAATCCTTTTGACCAGCCGGGGGTAGAAGAGTATAAGAGGAATATGTTTGCACTGCTCGGTAAGCCGGGTTATGAAAAACTGAGA
Source organism: Bacillota bacterium (assembly GCA_049322695.1). Classification (GTDB taxonomy): domain Bacteria; phylum Bacillota; class Clostridia; order Lutisporales; family Lutisporaceae; genus CALGKJ01. The sequence goes on from JBMORW010000016.1 coordinate 143,780, forward strand.
GAAGAGCTGTTAAAGCGCCTCGGATAAACGATAAACACAGTCAAAATTTGACTGTGTTTCATTTTGTTAAGAAAATAAGAAAATGGTCGAAATATTATATATTATGATATAATTATTGTAAACATAAAGTGTTTGAATCTATAAGCATAAGCTAAAAAAGGCAGGTAATCTTATGATTTCAGCCAGAGACACTGATTCTGCGTATAAGAGACTGGAGAATATAATAGGTTTGCTGTCGAAGCTTGTATCATCTGCATCAAAAAATGATGACAGCTTCTTATGTGAGCTTTTTGACATGGCTTTTGAGCAAATACCTGAGGCGGATTATGGAAGTGTATCAATAGTTGAACACGGTATATGGAGATTTATTGATGCCAAGGGTCATAATATAGAGATATTGAAGGACCTCAATCTTAAGGCGGATTATAAAGCCATAGGTACAACAAATGATGATTTGAGAAGTTCATCAGCTTCCGGCGATAATGATTATAATGTTTTTTGCACTGACAACATACTGGAGCAGTCAAAGAGCTTTATGCCAAAGGCCATATATACAAAGCTGGTTGAAGCAAGCAGACCCAGCAAGCAGTCACTTATTGTAGAGCTAAATTTTAGGGGGGAATCTGTAGGAAGAGTATCACTTGATATAGCAAGTGGAAGTGATAAATCCTTCTCTGATGATTCCAAGAGGCTGCTTGGAGCCTTTGGCAGTCTGGCTTCAGCATTCATGACAATGAAACAGTCTAATACATTGGTAAATAAGCTTGAAGCATTGATAAAGCTTTCAGGAAAAATGAGCATCTATGCAATGAACAAGGATGAAGAGTTTTTAGGGGAGCTGCTGGATATTGCAATGGAGCTTATACCTGAAGCTGACTATGGCAGCATTTCTGCCATTGAAGGTGACTCTTGGCGATTTGTAGCAGCAAGAGGACATGATTTGCAGCTTTTACAGAGCATACCCTTTAAGAAGCAGTACTTCTATGATTACAGGAAGGATGACATTGAGCCGTTTGTGTTGTTTAAACAGGATAATGTTGTACTGACAGATTATATAGTAGATAATGTCCAGCCAAGGATGCCCGAGGAGATATATAAGCAGTTTACCAAAGCTTCAAAGGAAATAAGACAGTCCTTGATAGTACAGCTTAACGTCAATGAAGATTGGGTTGGACATCTTGGCCTTGATATAGATATAGAAAGCTATAAGAAGTTTTCTACGCAGTCGGTAAAAGTGCTTAATGCCTTTGGAAGCCTTGCATCTGCATTTATGGCATTTCAAAAGCTTTCTGTACTGCAAAAGAGGCATGAAGATGAAATGAACCTGAAGCTGCAGAAAAGCCAGCAGTGGAATAAAGCTCTCGAAGATACTGTGGCTGACAGGACATTTGCTATAAGGAACCTTCTCAACAACACTGGGCAGGGAGTGCTTACCTTTGGTGAGAATCTGCTAATAAATGATGAATATAGTGCACAATGCGGGGTTATTTTTGGGCAAATAATAAAAAGAAGAAAGCTGTCAGACTTAATATACAGCAATGATGAGGAACAAAAAAAATTAATTGATGGCATATTTAAGGAAATATTCAATAATAAGACAAATTGGTCTGAGGTAGTATATCTTTCACTGCTTCCCGAAGAGCTGCTGATTAATAACAGAAATATCAAATTTGAATATAAGCTTATTGATGACAGCAGTAAAAGCAGTTCCAAGCTGATGATGGTTATTATGACAGACATAACAGATAAGCGCGTACTTGAGGATCAAGTTGAAAAAGAAAGAAAAATGCTTAAGATGGTAGTCAAGATAGTTGCCAATTTTAGCAGCTTTACAGAGTGTATAAAGAATTATAGAGATTTCTGTGACAAGGAACTGGAAGGTCTACTTAATTCCGGTATGTCTTCAAAAACAGTTATTTTTGAAATATTTAAAAACATCCATAATTTCAAGGGCAGCCTGAGTCTTTTTGATATGGTCAATATAGTGAATAAGCTCCATGAAATGGAGTCAGGGCTTGCAGAGTATCTGAAAAATACAGATGAAATTAATTATCATGAGTTTAAGGCTTTTATTAAATCAAATAATCTGTTACAATGGTTAGAGAGCGATTTGGCAATTATTGGTGATATACTCGGTAGAAAGTTCCTACAGTCGGATAGTACTGTAACTGTTGATAAAGCAAGTCTCAAGAATGTTGAAAAAAAGATAATAAACCAACTTTCTGCTTATGACTGCAGAATGATACTGCCTGATTTAAGAAGGCTTAGCTATAGGCCGTTCAGGGAGCTTATAAAAACATATCCTGAGTATGTGCAAAAAATGGGTGAAAGAATAGGCAAGCTTATTGGCCAATGTGAAATCACCGGTGGAGAATTCCTTATAGATATAGAGAAATATCATTTTCTTGCAAGATCTCTGATACATATTTTCAGAAACTCTCTGGATCATGGTATTGAGAGCATGGAAGAAAGAGTTAATGCCGGAAAATTTGAATATGGGACAATCAAATGTGATATAAGTGTTATTAAGGATGAAATAGTTATTTGTATAGCTGATGACGGCCGCGGTATAAGTACAGACTGCATTGCTAAAAAGGCTCTGGAAAAGGGCTTGTGTAGTAAAGAGTCGCTGGAAGGAATGTCCAAGGAGGAAATACTTGACCTTGTTTTTATAGAAGGGTTTTCTACAAAAGCAGATGTTTCCGTATTATCGGGAAGGGGTGTAGGATTGGCTGCCGTAAAGAAAGAAGTTGAAAAACTGAATGGAAGCATAAGTATATATACTCATGAAGGTGTCGGCACTACATTCTGTGTTAAGCTTCCGAATGAGGAATCTGTTAGTGTGATGAGCATCGCTGTTTCGGATATAATGAATCCCATTATAGAAACGGCAAAGCAGTTTATTATGGAGCAGGTAGGAATTAAGGACTGCAGGTTTAACAACATATTTATAGAACAGGTTCAAAAGCTTTATTTAAAGAGAGTATCTTCTTTTATTAATGTCAAAGGTATTATTAGGGGAAAATTTATAATGAGTATGGATGAAATGCTTTTGAGAAGAATAATAAAGCAGTTTGTACTTGAAGATTTGACAGAGGAAGAAGAGGTGAGCTATATGGAGGATACTCTTGCAGAGTGTTCAAACATTATACTCGGCAACTCCATCAAGTCATTCCCCAATATTGAAGAATATGTTATTATGGAATCCCCTGTTACAATGCTGAGTGACAATGCGGCACTCAAATATTCCGAGAGCGGTATATGGACATGCACGGTGGAATGTGAGACAGGAAGCATGGATATAAGCTTTGTGACAGATGAGTTGGTATCATAGTTAAATGCCGGTTATTAAGTAACCGGCATTTTTTATTACCAATCATATTGACACACTAAGTATATTATATTACAATATACTTAGTAATACAAAGTATATTGTAATACTATTTGGAGTATTTGATCTACTAGTCTCATTTAGGGAGGTGATTCTTTGAGCGAGGTTGATAAGCAGCTTAAAAAGGGTGTCATAGAGATAATAGTACTAAAGGTGCTGAGCAGCAGAGATATGTATGGTTATCAGATAATACAGGAGCTGGATGAAAAAAGCAAGGGTATGTTCAGGATGAAGGAAGGCACATTGTATCCCATACTATATAGGCTGGAAGATAATAAATACATAGAAAGCTATTGGGAGCCGGCTGCGGAAAAGCGAAGCGTACCCAGAAAATACTATAGAATAACTGATTATGGACGAAGGGAGCTTCGGGGAATGCTGGATGAATGGAAGAGCTTTATAAGCGGTGTTAACTCAATATTATCGGAAGTGTGAGGAGGGAGATATATGAACAATGATATAAATAATTATGTCAAGACTGTATTAAGTTATATTGCAGCAGAAGACAGAATGAAGGAGAGAATTGAAAGGGATTTATACTCACATATAAGTGCAGCATCTGAAAGAGAAGATATTAGTATAGTGCTCCAAAGAATGGGAGACCCAAGAGAGGTTGCCAGCGAGTTTATGGACAACATATATGAAAACAAGTCAGAGGTAATAGAGAGACTGGTACAGGAAAGGACAATGGTTGATTATCTTTATAAGACCTGCTATGAATATAGGTCCAAAACGGAAATATTCGGTTTGCCTTTGGTGCATATTAAATCAAGAAGATTTGGATTCAAGCCTGAGGTTGCAAAGGGTATTATAGCAATAGGTGATGTGGCAATAGGTGTCATATCCTTGGGAGGTTTGGCACTGGGGGGACTCTGCTTTGGCGGTATTTCATTAGGTTTATTGACATTTGGTGGTGTAGCAGTAGGCGCATTGGCAGCCCTAGGAGGTTTTGCGGGAGCGGGACTTTTGGCCATTGGTGGAATGGCGCTAAGCTTTGGAGGAGCTATAGGAGGACTGGCAGTGGGCAAGATAGCCTTCGGAGGACTTGCAAAAGGCATTGTAGCTATTGGGGGAGAGCCTGTGGGTAAATATGTGCTGGATATTTCGGAAAAAATTGCTTCCAAAAATGAAATACATGCTGTAATAAAAGAAGCGTACCCCAATATCAGCGATTGGGTAGTCAGGTTGTTTACGGTATTCAGCAGATAGCTCAACGAAATGTCAGACGGTCATTAGCTGTTACTATTGCGTATGCCGTTTGTTTATAATATCATATATATATAGGATAAAGCACATATGTATATCGTATGTGCTATTTGTATATTTGAGGGTGGAACAAATGAAGGAATTTGTGCATTTACATGTCCATACGGAATACAGTCTGCTTGACGGAGCAGCCAGAGTGGAAAAGCTGGTGAAAAAAGCAGCCGAGCTTGGTATGGGCTCATTAGCTATTACCGACCATGGAGTAATGTATGGAGTTGTCGATTTTTATAAGAAAGCAAAGCAGTATAATGTTAAGCCGATAATAGGCTGCGAGGTATATGTTGCAACAAGAGCAATGAAGGACAGGGATCCCAAGCTTGATTCAAACCAATATCATCTGGTGCTGCTTGCAAAGGATCAGGAAGGTTATAACAACCTTATCAAGCTGGTTTCCTATGCATTTACAGATGGTTTTTATTATAAGCCGAGAGTGGATAATGAGCTTTTAAAAAAATATTCCGGTGGTTTGATTGCGCTTAGTGCATGTCTTGCAGGAGAAGTAGCCACATGCCTGATGAAGAATAATTATGAAGCAGCAAAGGAAGCGGCTGTAAGATACAGGGATATATTTGGTCCTGAAAATTTCTACTTAGAGATTCAGGATCATGGTATAAATGAACAAACAATGATAAATCCTGATATAGTGAGACTGTCAAAGGAAACGGGAATTCCCCTGGTTGCCACCAATGATGTACATTATGTGGAACGGAAGGACAGCAAAGCTCAGGATATACTGCTGTGTATACAAACCGGAAAGAATGTAGAAGAAGAATCAAGAATGAGGTTTGAGGGTGATGAATTTTATCTGAAATCGCCCGAAGAAATGTACGAACTGTTTAAGTATATTCCTGAAGCAGCTGAGAATACAGTAAAAGTTGCTGATATGTGTAATATGGATTTTGTTTTTGGGCAGGTGCATCTTCCGGCTTTTGAAGTACCTGAAGGATTTGACTCTAATTCATATATAAGACATTTATGCTTTGAAGGCTTGTACGATAAATATGCAAAAGTTGACCAGGAGCTTTTGGACAGAGCCGAATATGAGCTTTCTGTCATTACCAGAATGGGATATGCAGACTATTATCTTATTGTATGGGATTATGTCAAATTTGCAAAGGATAACGGCATTATGGTTGGTCCGGGCAGAGGTTCAGGTGCTGGCAGTCTGGTAGCATACTGCCTTGGAATCACAAATATTGATCCCATAAAATATAATCTAATTTTTGAAAGGTTCTTAAATCCTGAGAGAATCAGCATGCCTGATTTTGACGTTGATTTCTGCTATGAAAGAAGGCAGGAGGTAATTGATTATGTCAACAGGAAATACGGCAAGGATAGAGTGGCTCAGATAATAACCTTTGGTACCATGGCAGCGAGAGCTGCAATAAGGGACGTCGGAAGAGCGTTGAATATTCCATATGCTGATGTTGATATGATAGCAAAAAAGATACCCTTTGAAATAGGGATGACTATAGAGAGGGCTTTAGAGGTAAATAACGAGCTTAGAAAGCTTTATGAGGAAGATGATGATGTAAGATATCTTGTAGATATGTCCAAAGCAGTTGAAGGCATGCCAAGACACAGCTCTACACATGCTGCGGGTGTGGTTATATCTAAAATGGCAGTTACGGAGTATGTTCCGCTGCAAATGAATGAGGATGTCATTACAACACAGTTTCCTATGGGTACTTTGGAGGAGCTGGGACTTCTCAAAATGGACTTTTTGGGATTGAGAACTCTGACAGTAATCAGAGATACTCTGGAGTTGATAAAGGATAGGGGAATAGCTGCACCTGATATTGAGAGCCTGAGTTATGACGATCAGAATGTTTATAAAATGATATCAGAGGGTGAAACCTACGGAGTATTTCAGCTGGAAAGTGCAGGAATGACACAGTTTATGAAGGAGCTGAAGCCAAGCAGTCTGGAGGATATCATAGCAGGTATATCATTGTACAGACCAGGACCAATGGATCAGATTCCGAGGTATATACAAAACAAAAACAATCCAGAAAAGATTAAATACCTGCACCATAAGCTGGAAGACATACTGCATGTTACTTATGGCTGTGTAATATATCAGGAGCAGGTAATGCAGGTTTTCAGGGACCTTGGCGGTTACTCCATGGGAAGATCCGATCTCGTAAGAAGAGCAATGTCCAAAAAGAAAGCCGATGTTATGGCCAAGGAACGTGAAAATTTCATTAATGGCATAATGGATGACAATGGAAGCATAATTGTACCTGGATGTGTGAGAAACGGCATACCGGCAGAAATTGCCAGCAAAATATTCGATGAACTGGCTGAATTTGCAAAATACGGCTTTAATAAATCTCATGCTGCAGCATATGCTATAGTTGCATATCAGACTGCATGGCTTAAATATTATTATCCTGTTGAGTTTACAGCAGCGCTTATTACCAGCATAATGGGCAGCAGTAAAAAAGTTGCCGAATATATTCAGCATGCCAAAAACCTTAATATAGAAGTGCTGCCTCCAAGCATTAATGAAAGCCACATTAGCTTCACAGTTAAGGATAAGAAAATCAGATTTGGCCTGGCTGCAGTAAAAAACGTTGGTATCAATGCCATTATATCAATAATAAAAGCCAGAAATGAGAAAGGAAACTTTGAGAGCTTGTATGACTTTCTGCAAAAGGTGGATATTGGAGTCATTAACAAGCGAACTGTTGAAAGTCTTATTAAATGTGGTGCATTTGACAGCTTTGGAATCTCCAGAAGCAAGATGCTGGCTGCATATGAAAAGATGATGGACAGTATACAGGAGCAGAAGAAAAGCAATGTCGAGGGCCAACTTTCCTTTTTTGACAACATAGAGGATGAAACGGTAAATGAAGATATTTATCCTGAAATTGAAGAGTACCCACAGAACATGCTTTTGGCCATGGAAAAAGAAATGCTTGGATTGTATATCAGCGGACATCCCTTGCAGGAGTTCAAGGATGAGCTTGACAGCAGAGTTACCGCTACTACCGCCGACCTCATAAAGGAAAAAGGCGAAGGAGAGGAATTTGTTGAAATAAGTTCCGACATGGATGGAAAAAGAGTAGTTATGGGAGGTATTATAGTATCGGTAAAGCAGAAAAGCACCAAAAGCAATAACATGATGGCATTTGCCGAGCTGGAGGATCTGTATGGAGTAATCGAACTGATTGTGTTTCCTAAAATATACGAAGCATGTTCACAGGTTCTGCGAGCTGACAATATAGTGCTGGTAGAAGGCCGAGTCAGTCAGAAGGAAGAAGAGGATGCGAAGATTATTTGTGATAAGATAGCACCCCTTGAGAAAAAACAGGTGGGTAAGCTGTATATTAAGGTGGACACTCAGAAGCAACCTGGTATATTGGAGGATGTGAAAAAGCTGCTTTCATACTATAAAGGAAATCAACCTGTTTATGTTGTGGATGAAGCTGGGCGAAAGGACGGAAAACCAAGCATAATGGTTGCAGATAAGAGCTATTGGGTCAATATTGAGGAAAAGCTGTTACAGGAGCTCAAAAACTTTGTAGGAGAAACATGTGTAGCTGTAAAATGATAAAAAAGAAACAATATTATGACTTGAAAATAATATGCAATTCAATTAAAATGTTTTAGTAGCAGATGGTTTTACATTATTTAGCAAGCCTGGGTATAGACTGATAAAACTCGGCTTGGACCTGTCGAAGGAGGCACAATTGATGTGGACAGTAGTATATCTGGCTAAAAATAAAAAAATGGCAGATAAGGTAAGTGCTCTCATATCTCAGGAGGGTGTTTTAGTAAAGGTGCAGCCTGTAAATAAAACAACAGATGAGGATGAAGGGTATTTTGAAGTTCTTGTGCCTGAAGCTGAAGTTGAAGAAGCTCATAGTATATTATATGAGCTTGGCTTATAATATAAAATGTCAGGCACAGCAGGATTGCTGTGTCTGACGTCTGAAGCAAATGAGCAGTTTCAGCTTATTCGACGCTGTAAAAAATAACACTTAGCACTACACCCCTTTAATGGGGAAGTGTTTTATTTTTAATGATGCGGGACTATATCGGTCCTAGCGGGACGTTGGGAGGATTATATGAAAAACATAGCTGTTTTAACAAGCGGGGGAGATGCTCCCGGAATGAATGCAGCGATCAGGGCAGTGGTCAGAACATCCATAAACAAGGGGCTTAATGTGTATGGCATACAAAAGGGCTATAATGGTTTGATACGAGGCGATATTATTGAAATGAATATGGCATCGGTAGCTGATATCATTCAGAGAGGCGGAACAATACTGCGTACTGCACGCAGCGAGGAATTCAAGACTGAAGAAGGTAGAAAAAAGGCATTTAATGTAGCAAAGGTATTTAATATTCACGGTATTGTTGTCATAGGCGGTGACGGCTCTTTTATGGGTGCCAGTAAGCTTACGGAAATGGGTATTGCTTGTATAGGAGTTCCGGGAACCATTGATAATGATCTGGCTTATACTGATTATACAGTTGGCTTTGACACTGCAGTAAACAATGTTCTGGATGCCATTAACAAGATTAGGGATACCAGCACCTCTCATGAAAGAGTAAGCATAATTGAAGTTATGGGGAGGAATGCAGGTGATATTGCTCTTTATGCCGGATTGGCGGGGGGAGCGGAAAGTATTATTGTACCAGAGGTTGAGTACAATATAGATGATATTTGCAAGAAGCTAATACTTGGAAGAAACAGAGGTAAGCTGCACAGTATAATAATACTGGCTGAAGGAGCAGGTGATGCAAAGGAGCTAGAAACTCTCATTAGGGAAAGAGTTGACATGGATGTACGTGCTTCCATATTGGGATACATACAAAGAGGCGGTAACACATCTGCCTTTGACAGGATACTTGCCAGCAGGCTTGGGGCAAAAGCTGTTGAGCTGCTGATTGAAGGTAAGGCAGGTAGAGTCGTTGGAATCAGAGATAACAAAATAATAGATATGGAAATCAATGAAGCGCTTTCCATGAAGAAAAAATTTGATTATGAGTTGTATGAGCTTGCCAATATTCTGTCAAACAGGGACGAAGTATAGCATCTCTGCATATTTCATAGGTATTAAGGCTGTGAAAAGTATAATAGTATTACAGCTTACATGCTCTAAAGCTAGAAGTAAACTTATACCTGGAGTTTGCATGGTATGCATGAGAAGTAACCTGAAACTTGAACAATGAAGTTTTTTCTCTATATATGCATATATGTATGAAAATGCTATAATAGGTACAAAATATTATTTCATGTATTTAACTATAATTTTATATTTATATAAAGTTTTCAAATTATAATATTTATAAAGGAGAGATATGATAATGACATTAAAAGGCAATTGTTTGGTAGCACAATCAGGGGGACCTACATCTGTAATAAATGCCAGTGCTTGCGGTGTTATACAGGAGGCTTTCAGAACAGGTGAAATCAATGAGGTATATGCAGGACTTAACGGTATAGCAGGCGTATTGAATGAGGAAATATTCCTGTTGAACAATGAGCACCCTGAGGAAATAGAGCTTCTTAAGGTAACTCCTGCATCTGCTCTTGGCTCCTGCAGATACAAGCTGAAATCAATAGAAGACGGTGAGAAGGACTACAGAAGAATCATAGACGTATTTGAAGCCTATAACATAAGATATTTCTTTTACATAGGCGGAAATGATTCTATGGATACCGCCAACAAGGTTAGCCAGTATGCCCAACGTGTAGGCTATGACCTGAAGTCCATCGGAGTTCCCAAAACCATAGATAATGACCTGCCAATAATAGACCATACACCCGGTTTTGGCAGTGCTGCAAAATTCATAGCAACATCCATGAAGGAAGTAGGGCTTGATGCCAGAGTATACAACTACCCTACAGTGACTATATGTGAAATAATGGGCAGAAATGCAGGCTGGCTTACAGCTTCCTCGGCTTTGGCCAAAGAATTTGAAGATGATGCCCCTCACTATATATATCTGCCTGAAATACCATTCTCCTTTGAAAAGTTCGATAAGGATGTAAGAGCAGCAATTGATAAGTATAATTACTGTGTAATAGCTTTTTCAGAGGGCATAAAGACAGAGGATGGAAGGTACATATCTGAAATGTCCGATCCAAATGCCATTAAGGATGCTTTCGGTCACGTGCAGTTGGGTGGTGCTTGTGAGGTGCTGCAGTCTTATGTACAAAGAAATATATGCAAAAAGGTAAGAACCGTTAACTTCAGCACTATACAGAGAAGTGCTGCGCATTGGGCATCACTGACTGATAATGAAGAAGCATACCTGTGCGGTCAGATGGCAGTACGTTATGCAGTAGAGGGACACACAGGAAAGATGGTGGGAATGATAAGGGAAAAATCTCCTCAGTACAGCTGCATAACACAGCTTATTGACTTAGAAGATGTTGCAAATCAGGAAAAGAAGATACCGAGGGAATGGATAAATGAGGAAGGCAACTTCGTAAAAAAAGAGGCAATTGAATATATAAAACCGTTAATAATGGGTGAAGTAAAGCTACGGATGGAAAATGGCATTCCAAGGTATGCAAGATTGGAAAAGAAGCTTGTAAGTAAGAAGCTTGAGGTTTGGAACGTTAAATAGACTAGTGCGTTTTAACTATAAATCTATATAAGATGGGAGGGATTCAATGAGAAAAACAAAAATTGTATGTACAATAGGACCTGTAACGGAGAATGAAGAAATGATAACCAAGCTTGTCAATGCAGGAATGAATGTGGCGAGACTGAACTTTTCTCACGGGGATCATGAGGAGCATAAAAGAAGGATTGACCTTATTAAGAAGGTTAGAGAGAAGCTGAATAAGCCGGTGGCTATAATGCTTGATACCAAGGGACCTGAGGTTAGGCTCGGAAGGTTTACAGATGGAAAAACCGAGCTGTGCAATGGACAGTGCTTCACATTAACCACCAGGGAGCTTATGGGTGACAATACCATATGTAGTATAACCTATAAGGATTTGCCTAAAGAAATAAGAGTCGGAAGCCGCATACTGATAGCCGACGGGCTAATAGAGCTTAAGGCAGTGGAAAAGAATGAATGCGACGTTATCTGTGAGGTTATAAACGGAGGTCCGCTAAGCGATAAGAAGAATGTCAATATACCGGGCGCTACTTCAAAGCTCCCTGCCATAACTGAAAAGGACATAAGCGATTTAATTTTCGGTATAGAAAATGAAGTGGACTTTATAGCTGCTTCCTTTATAAGAAAAGCATCAGATGTTTTGGAAATAAGAAGAATACTTGAAGAAAACAAGGGAGATTTCATACAGATAATATCAAAAATAGAAAACCAGGAAGGCGTAGACAACATCGAGGAGATTTTGAAGGTTTCTGACGGATTGATGGTTGCAAGAGGAGACCTGGGAGTCGAGCTTCCAGCAGAAGAAATACCCCTAACTCAAAAGAAGCTTATAAAGCTTGCAAATGATATGGGCAAACCGGTAATTACAGCTACTCAGATGCTGGACTCAATGATTCGCAATCCCAGACCGACAAGAGCTGAGGTAACGGATATTGCGAATTCCATATTGGACGGCACTGATGCAATTATGCTTTCCGGTGAAACGGCAGCAGGTAAATATCCTATTGAGTCTATCACAATGATGTCTACCATAGCTGAAAGAATTGAAAAATCACTTGACTATAACAGTATTGGTACGAAGCTGTCTGATATAGGAGAAATAACCGTAGCAAATGCAGTAAGCCATGCTTCCTGTACAGCTTCAATGGATTTAGGAGCTGCGGCAATTATAACACCGACCCAATCAGGCTCCACACCCAGAATGATAGCAAAATTCAGGCCTAAGGCTCCGATTATTGCGGCTGTAACAGAGGAACGCATAAGAAGAAGATTATGCCTCAGCTTTGGAGTATATGGTATTGTAATACCTGAAAGCGAAAATACCGATGAACTCATTGATTTATCGGTAAATGAAGCTATTTCACAGAAGTATATAAAGAGCGGAGATTTGGTAGTAATAACTGCCGGAGTTCCTACAGGCGTAGCCGGAACCACAAACCTTATAAAGGTACATATAGTGGGAGAAGTGATTGCAAGAGGTATGGGGGTTGGTACACAGTCATTGTCAGGCAGGATATGCATCATACAGGATCCGGCAAAGGACAGCGATAAGCTGCAAAGCGGAGATATCATGGTTATTGAGACTACAGACAAGGATACCGTTCCGTTAATGGAAAAGGCTGCAGGTTTCATAGTGGAAGAAGGGGGTATAACCTCTCATGCGGCTGTTGTGGCACTGGTACTCGGAAAGCCTGTAATAGTAGGTGTCAAGTATGCCGCAAGCATTCTGAAGGATGGCCAGACAGTAACCATGGATACAGCCCACGGACTGGTATATAACGGAGTAACCAGAGTATTATAGCTTTATTCGGAGGAGTAGATGAATTTCAGTGAAAGTAAAATCAGAGTCAGATATGCGGAAACAGATCAGATGGGAGTAGTATACCATGCGAATTACTATATCTGGTTTGAGGTTGCTAGAGCTGACTTTCTGAGAAAGTTCGGAATGACATACAAGGATATGGAAAAGCAGGGGGTTGTTATGCCTGTAATAGAAACCAGCTGCAGATACAAGCTGCCTGCTATGTACGATGATATGCTGACAGTTAAGGCAGTTATCAAGGAGCTGGGCCTTGCGAGAATGGTATTTCATTACAGAGTAACAAGAGATGAAGATGGACAGCTTCTTGCTGAAGGAGAAACCCATCATGCTTTTACAAACAGCGAAAAAAAGCCGGTCAATATGAAAAAGGTTAAGCCAGAGCTGTATGAGCTTTTTAAGAGGATAACCTGATATAGCTTCAGATGCCAGGTATCGAGCCGAAGCATCCTGAGGTTATCATTGTATGATAGTTTATAAAATATTTGTATATTTGAGGTAAAGTTGGCAATAATTAATAAAAAAGGTAACTGATCATTTGCACCCGAAAGGGTGCGCTTTTTTTGCTTTTCTATTGATATAGTCTGCCAATAAAGCTATAATCAAATTAGGTGTTTAGTCGTATATAAAATTTCATGTTCGTAAAATATACTAGGGGAGTGGTGTTAATGAAGGATTTAAGAATTGAAAATCTGGCGGAGGTACTGCTGGAGCATTCGCTTCAAATTAAGAAGGGGGAAAACCTTGTAATAAGATCCAGTATCCTGGGTAAGCCTCTTTTCGACGCAGTATACAGAAAAGCTGTACTAAAGGGTGCAAATGTGTTTGTACATACATTATTCAGCAATCACACAAAGTTTTTCATGGAAAATGCAAGTGAGGAGCAAATGAATAACGTGTATAGTCTTTTTGAGGGTGCTTATGAAAAATGTGATGCTTTTCTTGCAATAGATGCTCCTGATAATGTAAAGAATCTTACCAATGTACCTTCACAAAAAAACATGGAATACAATAAAAATATGAATCCCATAATAAAAAAGGTCACGCAGAAGAAATGGGTTATAACCAACTATCCTACAGATGCATTTGCACAGGAAGCAGGCATGTCCCTGGAGGAATATGAGGATTTCTTGTTTAATGCCGCATTGGTAGATTATAGTAAAATGGACGAGGACATGAATAATGTACTTGATATATTTGATAAAGCCAATACAATAAGAATAACGGGCAGAGACACTGACCTTACCTTCAGTATAGAAGGCAGGAAGGGTATAAAGTGCAGCGGACAAAACAACGTTCCGGACGGTGAGGTTTATTATGCGCCTGTTACTAACTCAGCAAACGGATACATATACTATGAGTTCCCTCTTATGAGATATGGTACTCAGGTAGATGGGGCAAGACTGGAGTTTAAGGATGGAAAAATAGTAAATGCAAAGGCTGAAAAGAACGAGGAGTTTCTGAATAAGATATTGGATACCGATGAAGGCGCAAGATATCTTGGTGAATTTGGAATCGGCCTTAACTATGGTATTAAGAAGTTCATAAAGAACATACTGTTTGATGAAAAAATTGGAGGTACTATTCATCTGGCAGCAGGTAACGCATATGAGGGCTCCGGCGGAGACAACAAATCAGCAGTGCACTGGGATATGATAAAGGAGCTGAGGGACTGCGGAGAAATATATGCTGACGGTAAGCTGGTAATGAAGAATGGGGTATATATTAAATAAACTTTGGAAATGTTTTAGGGTCAGCTACTAACTGTTAACTGCTAACCTTAAGTTGGCAGGGGACGGTGTAAAGGGTTTATATGGATTGAGTTTTTGGGACTCAATCCTTTTTTATTTTGTATTAATTTGCTTGTTTTGCTAAAACTAATTATCAGTAATCGGAAATCTGGAATCAGAAGTTAGTGGACAGCGATAAATATCAATTTGCAATGATCAATGATCAAGCTTTTAATTAAGCGGTACTTCAAAGTCTTTCTAAGCTGTACATTGTTTACTTATCATTGACTGTTGTTAATTGATAGCTCGCAGCTCGTAACTCGTCCGCTTAGTATAAGCGGCACACGCAACTGATTAGGAGTGATTGTATGGTTGACAAGAAGTTAGATGAGATACTGATAAATGATGAAGAGGAAAGAGAAGAGAAGCTCCATGAGCTTATAAGAGGTCGAAAGTCTTTAAACATTAATACCGAGCTAAGCAGCAAGCTTACTTTGGGACAAAAGGCAGCTGACAGTATGGCCAGGTTCGCGGGAAGCTGGATGTTTCTCATTGTTTTTGCAGTAATTGTTTTGAGCTGGACTTTGCTCAACACTAGGCTGATGCTTGCAAGGCCTTTTGATCCTTACCCCTATGTATTTTTAAACCTGATACTTGCATGTATATCTTCAATTCAGGCACCTATCATAATGATGAGTCAGAACAGAGAATCTCAAAAGGATAGATTAAAGGCCGAAAACGACTATCTTATAAATCTGAAATCTGAGATAATTCTCGAAGACTTGCACATGAAGATAGATGATATCATAAAAACTCAGAAAAAGTTGAAAAAAGAGCTATATGATATTAAGATAAGTATAAGTAAGCTAAATTCCAGGTTTGATAATGAGGAAGCAGAAATAATACTGAGGAGCGGGGCAGATGGGGAAAAAGGACACAGAAATAAACATACCGGTGGAAAAGAACAGGGATTACATAATTGATATAACAGGCATGACAAGCGAAGGTTTGGGTGCAGGTAAAATAGAAGGCTTTACTGTTTTTGTAGAAGGAGCACTTCCTGAGGAGAAGGTAGAGATAAGGATAGTAAAGCTGCATAAAACCTTTGGCTATGGAAAGCTGCTTAAGATACTAAAGGAGTCAGAGCACAGAGTGGAGCCTCCCTGCGGTGTGGTAAACAGGTGCGGCGGCTGTCAGCTTCAGCATTTGGATTATAAAGCTCAGCTTGATATGAAGACGCAAGCAGTAAGGGATGCAATAGAAAGGCTTGGAGGACTAAAGAATGTTCCTGTTCATGATACCATTGGTATGACAGAGCCTTGGAGATATCGCAACAAGGCGCAGTTTCCTGTTGGATTGGACAAGGATGTATTAATAGGCTTCTATGCCAGCCGCTCACATCAGATAGTGAATACCCGGCAGTGTCTTATTCAGGATGAGCTGAATGATGAAGCAGTGGCAATAATGAAGACTTTCATAAAAAAGTACAATATAAATGTATACAATGAGAAAACAGGCAAAGGGCTTATCCGACATATAATGACCCGCAAGGGCTTCAAGACAGGCGAAGTCATGATATGCATAGTAGCCAATGGAGACAGCATACCCTGTCAAAATGTGCTTGTAGATATGCTGATAGACCGAATAGCAAACATAAAGAGCATCATTCTTAATGTAAACAGAAAGCATACCAATGTGATATTGGGAGATAAGAATATAGTATTATATGGACAAGAACATATCACTGACTATATAGGAGAGTTCAAGTTTAAAATATCTCCTTTGTCCTTCTTTCAGGTTAACCCTGTGCAGACAGAGGTGCTGTACGGCAAAGCGCTGGAATATGCAGGGCTGACAGGTCAGGAGACTGTATTTGATGCATACTGCGGTATAGGCACAATATCTCTTTTTCTTAGCCAAAAGGCTCAGAAGGTATACGGAGTGGAAATAGTTGAACAGGCAATAGACAATGCGAAGCAGAATGCCAAGCTCAACAAGGTGAAGAATGTAGAATTTATACTGGGCGAGTCAGAAAAAGTTATACCGGAGCTATACAAAAAAGGCATTAAGGCTGATGTAATGGTTGTTGACCCTCCCAGAAAGGGCTGCGGGGTTGAACTGCTGGATGTAATAGCAGAAATGCAGCCCAGAAGAGTCGTATACGTATCCTGTAATCCGTCGACCTTGGCAAGAGACTTGAAATATCTCAGTGATAAGGGCTTTGAAGTAAAGGAAGTGCAGCCGGTGGATATGTTCCCGCATACGGCGCATGTTGAGTGTGTTGTCTTGATGTCAAGGGTGGAGAAATAGGGTTATTCAAAACACGGATAAATAAAGGGCTTCCTGACATTGAACTTTTCTCACGGCTACTTTGCCGTAGATGTTAATGTCGGGAGACCCTTATTTTTATTCTTTGAGAAAACATATCAACTGCCCTGAAAGCGATAGGGTCGAGTTGACAGATTAGATTTTTTATTGAGGTTGAGGAGACAGGATAGATGCATTATTTAATCTTCTCGTACAGCATCTGTATCGAAAATCCTATCCAGTTCCTCGTTTGATGTTATGCCACGAACTTTATTCCTAATCGTTGTTTTTCCCATATCTAGTCGATAGAAATGTTCACGACCATCTACACCTTTTTTAAGTCGAATGAGCTGAATCCTGCCAAATATATCCCAATGCTTCTCTGCGAATTTTGCTAAACCCACTGCCTTAGGATAATTGTCTTTTCGGCTAGGATCGTGTGGTTCTAAAATATCAAAAACATAACCTTGTGCATCAGATCTAACAATAACTAAATCCGGGAACATAGGAGTGGTGACACCGCTGACTTCGTAAGGGATTTCTAGTGACCACTTTTTGCGGTCAAGATTACGTAACCAGCATACAGCACCATTGTTAAGCTCTTCTGTAACAACTCCGCTTTCCCATGGATTCAGTGATGTTTCAAATGTGCCATCCTCAGAACAATAAAGATGCTGCTCAAATTTTATGCTATTATCTGGTATAGAAAAATCGATTGAATCTGGTAGTATCCATGGTACAGATATCGGTTGTACAGAAGCATTAGTTAATCTTTCATAGACATTCTTTCGTGCCTCGCTAAGTCTAGCAATGGATCGCTTGTTGTTTTCGTACAGTGTTATGAATTCTTCCTCAGCATAGTCATTAATCCTTTCCATTGCATCAGTATCATGTGTAAGAATGATGATTTCTTTTTTTACATCAATATGGTCTCGGGTACTATGACGAATCCAATATTCCTTGTGTAAACCCTCTCCCAACAACTTTCCGGCTTGCTCAAAATGTCGGGAAATATCAAAATCGGACATGGTCATTGTCTGTGTTTCTTCATCAAAGGAATAGGCATTGTCTCCGTATTCAAATATCAGTGTACCGAGAGCAAAACCAGTAATTGAAGCCCCTCGAGTGTCAAAGTCTCCGCTTTCTTTTATCCGTGATATCTCATCATCCATTTTTGATAAAACTGCATTTTTAACAGCTTTCTGCGCCCCTAAGTCGATACCATCCATTGTCAGCGCACGGGAAAGCTGTATTAATAATTTAAGTGGTGCCTGCTTTCGAGATGAATCTATCCGATAAGTTATGAGGTTATCCATTGCCTCAAATACATCGGAATAGGCAAGGTTTCGTCCAAGTGTAACAAGCTCTTTACTGGTACCTGTTTCAGTGGGCATAGCAGCCTCGCTGTCACGCAAAGCATTGACTACATTTTTCACTGTTTCTTCATCAAAGTATGGAAGAAATAGGCTGACACTATTAAGCTCTGCGTCGGAAGAAATCCGTCTTGCCAAAGGCGTACGTATCATACGTCCCAGCAACTGAGCGATATAAGTATAATCTTGTGCACTGCGGAATGACATCATCGTTTCAGCTCGTGGGCAATCCCAACCTGTGGAAAGATTCATTTTGAAGAATACGATTAATACACTTTCATCCTCCTGAATTCGAGAGGCTTCAATTTGCTGAATTTCAACGTCACGTATTTTAAGAGTTCCATGGTCATTGAAAGTATGTACCGCTTCTCCAGGCTGTAATTTGCGTCCCAGCGTTTCTTCTAGTAAATCGATGCAAGCCCCCAAATCGGTTTGGGTTGCTATACGATCATTTCCATCTTCAACTTGAATAACAAGAATAGGGTTTATCACTTTTTCATCTTCGCGCTCACAGTAAGTCTTCCAATGAGTGCATTTTTTGCGCCAATTATCAACTGCCCCTTTAAACATGGTCATATCAGCATTGAATTGAATATCTGGATAGTGAATAATAATTCTATCTTTCAAAAGACCTGACTCACGAACATGCTCAGGTGGAACGATGACTTTTTGAACCGTTGAAGTCGTTCCGGCAATTAAGTTATCAAATCTCTGAGGGGTTGCAGTTACACCTATAACTAAAGGCATGACGCAAAGACCGTCATCTTCACTACCCTTAATGAATTTTTGCATGATAGATTGAGCCTTATTTTCTGCTTGCACAGAGGTATAAGTTCCTCTATGTGCTTCATCTATCACCACATAAAACTTTTTAGGAATCTGTTTTGCAGTATTAGTAAGGGTTTCCCATATAGAATACTGACGCTTATCAGATGTTGAAGTCAGTAGCTTATCAGAACCTAGTTTTTGTGTATTTAGAAAATAAACGCAACCACCTTCGAGATACTCAGCACTAAAATTTGAATCTATAGTCACTAAGTCTCTAACACGGATTTTATCCGACTTGCTTTCAATTTTTAGCCGTGTTTGCTCATTGAGCTCTGGTGAATCGGAAAGCCAAACAAAAACTGAATCTGGATCTCCGATGTTGTCCTCGTTACCATAGAGTATTTCCTCAAAAAGAGTCGTCATAATAATAGTTTTTCCCGAACCAGTAGGTGCGGAAAACGAGATTATCTGAGGCTTATTTTCACGCCACACTGCATGAGCATCTTTAATTGCAGAATGCAGTTCACCAAGGGCTGTTTCCTGAAAAGGAAATAGTATATCTCTCATTTATGAATCCCTCCTGCTCCCTAATACAAAGTTATCGATGTAATCACGATATAGTTGGTATGTGTTATTTGCTTTAACTCCCGAAGTCATTTCGCGGAAGGCTTCCTCGGAGTTGGTGACGAAATAGATAACTCTAATATTATCTTCCTCCGAAAGTTTTTCAGCAAACTCAGCATACTTTGTTTCATCAATTAGAATAGCGAAGCCGTTCTGCGGTAGAATTAACATTTCCGGTTCCTCATTGCTACTTACTTCAGGCCGCTTACCGATTGCACCAGATTTAAGCCAAAGTAAGGGTAATATTTCACGGAACTGTTGCCCCAGTGACACGCTGGTTTTATCCAAGAAATCCAGCTTGTAGTATTCTACGTTGGTTGGAAAGCCTTCGCTCATTGGACGCTTAACTTGTGATGTTACATTTATAAGGCCGAGCAAGTCGGAAACCTTCGCTTTAATTCTCTTGAATACCGCTGCTTCCTTAACAACAATGTAAAAGTCTATGATGTGGTCTTGACCTTCCAGCTCATCCAACCATTCATCAACAGCATTTACATCAAAAAGAATCGATGCCGTATGTTTATCCGAAACGATGAATTTACTATCCGCTTTTACCAACGTTTGTGGAAGTTGCGTTTTTCCTTCCTTGCTACGAAGCAAAGAGACAAGCTGCTTCTTGGCACTGCTCTTTAGAACTTCGGAGTCTTCAGCAAAGCCAAGTTGATAGAATGAGCGTTCAACTTCTTTTGTTTCAGTCAGGGTTGTAAAGTAATCGCCTGTCAAGACCGTACCGTCGTCACGATTGCCAAGGGTGCTATATTTTGTCCTCGGCCAAGTTACTGCTCGGCAAATTCCCTGTTTTTCCCATTCAGGGTCACCCGGCTGATAGCCGCTCCTTTGTAAATTCCGTGCCTCGTCAACAGAAACTTCATTGTTGGTAACTAGTATGCATCGCCTGTGACCGCTGTCCTCAGCGTTCAATAGATTCACGGCGTGGAGAGTCGTACCACTCCCAGCGAAGAAATCAACAATGAGAGCATTTGGGTTATCTTTAATTACCACACCAAGCGCATCATGTACCGCATAAAGTGATTTAGGGAAAGAAAATGTATTGGGTTTATTGAGTATACTTGTAATCATGTCAGTTCCATATGTTCCTGCATTGTGAGAGTTTCGGTACCAAACAGTTCGGACGAGCTGATTTGTCTCTCCAGCATATTCCACCTCAACGGCTCCAGTAACATTGTTACGCCCAGTTATGATTATCTCTCCACGTTCAATCTGTTCGCGTTGTTTCTTAAACAAATATTTAATAGGCCATGTCTTTCGCTTAGGATCGAATTTTCCAACAGAAACATATCCAAGCTCTATCATCTTATTTAAAGTTTCATTGCTCATTGACCATCGGCCTTCTGATAAATCAGTTCGAACGGGCCATGCTGCTTTATATCCATCTATAGTAGCATCGTAATCAGGGTGTTCTCCTAATGGTAAAACATCCCCAGCCTTGACAACCCGGCTATTTTCTTCATCAATTAATATTGGATAGTATAAATTAGGTGAATCTTGCCTATATGAATCACTGCCTCGTCTAAGTAAAGATGCCCATGTTACCTTTTTAGAAAAAGTATCGTTTTCGCCAAGCATTCTATCGTACCAACTTGAAATATTCGCCATCGGCATAAAAACATAAATAATATACTCCTCAACTCGAGCAAAATGTCCTTGTGATACGCCTTTATAATTAATTACGTCAGTTACCATCTGAATATGAGCCTCAGGGAAAAGCTCCGCAAGTAAAGTGCGAAGATGATGAACTTCGTGCTCATCGATTGTAACAATCAATATACCCGTATCAGGGTTCAATATCCTTCTAGCAATTTTTAATCTTTTTTGCATCATTGAAAGCCATTTGCTATGGCGCCAGTTATCACTAGAATCTACGTAATCATTATTGTATTTCCAATCCCGCGCACCTGTGTTGTATGGTGGATCAATATAAATACAATCAACCTTCTTGGGGTAGAGATATTCTAGTAACTGAAGTGCATGGTAATTATCTGCTTCAATGATTGAATGCCATAAATTACTATCAGGCGCATTTTCTACAGAATCAATTGGCTGAAGAGTAGGAAATATCGGTTCCCCAAACTGAGCAACTGAAACTAACTCCATAAGTGGGGAGTTCATTATATCCCCTGTTGTTTTATTACGGCAAATAGCAGAATCACCATCTATTTTTATTACTGTATATACATCATTAATGTGGCCAGTTTTTAACGCAACTGTCGAACCGCGTTTGATAGGAACGTTGTAAAGAGGAGTACATTCTGGGATATGCTCCTCAAATACGAGTCCAAATTTTTTATTTTTTGAAATGCGGGCAAATTCCTGTTCCAAGCGGCTACGCAAGGAAGTGTCCGGAATTTGGCGCAATAAATCATCAATTGCAGCCATTTCTTTTGATCCTCCTATGTTAATAATCATTCGATTCGTATTTACTCCACGAACGACCAAATAATTCATTTCCGTCCGATAAGCGTAAGATTGCTGTCTCTTCTAAGATTTTATGAGCCTTTGTAGTTGTAGAGTCAGCTTTATCAAATGCAATAAAAACCTGACGTCTACTGGTCTGATAACGTTCCAATATGCGTTCCAGATGAACATCCTCGATACGCTTTAAAATATTTGAATCATGGATAAGTGCAGGGATTGGACGTAATTCAAGTATGCTTAAATCGTACACAACAAGGCTCTTGTATGCTGTTCCCTCACTTGTATTGCTAGGTGTTTCAAAGACGATCTCCTTTTGAGGAGTGATATACAAAAGAGGGGCAGTTTCCTGTTCCTCAGTTACTACACCGTTAATTTTATTCATGCGCAGATTTATGTCATCTTGTATTTCATCCAATTTTTCAGTTTGTTGCTGCAACAGTTTTTCAAGTATTTGTTCTGCATCAGCTCGTGCATCCTGAAGCTCTTTTTGATGAATCAATTCCGCTGTTTCTTCCTCAAGCTTATCAATACTTTTAGACACATTAACACACTGAGATAGTACTCTCTCAGACATCTCTTTTGCAAGACCAGACTCTTCAATTTTTCGATTAAGTCGCATAATCTCTTGATCATACTGATTGATTAACGGTTGTAATCGTTCGATTTCCTGATTCATTTCTTCGCCAAGGATTTCCCTAATTTTCTTATGAAAATATTCAATCTCTTCAAAAGCTTTTATATTAGTGTTTGGGAAAAAATGTACCAAGGAATCAAATTCACTTGCGGTGTCTACTTTGTTATCAGCAATATTGCTCTTTATAGCATTAAGTTGTGATTGGAGGCGATTACGCTTGCGAACAAAGCTATTTAATTCTTTTTGAATTGCTGTTATTCTCTCAAACGCCTGAGTGTCAAATCCAAACAAGGCTAATTGAGCTTCTTCACTATTTTTCATTAGCTTTTGAAGTCTATTCCTCAACGACTCTATTGTTTTTTGGTTACTCTCAATTTTCTCTATGTCAACCTTTTGGCGCTGGCGAGATTTAAGTTGTGAAGACTTAATTCCGAGTTCTTCCTCCATACTTCTTATAGAAGCAAGAATTCTATAGTGCCCGAATAGCTTTAATAGAAAATCTACAGCCTTTTCATCCTGTTCACGAGGTTTTACAAGCAACGGATACTTTTCAAGTGTATTTTCACGGCCATAGATACGGAAAAAACGCTCGGTTATTTCTGAAAATGCAAGGGAAGGAATCCCAATTTTATATTCCTGAAACAGAAATTTCCGAAAATCTTCTAGCGATAATTTTGTAATGAAATGGCCCTCTTCATCACTCCGATATACATTTTTAGGATCATCCGTACTTCTATAGAAATAGTATGGTTGTTCATCAAACTCGAAAGTGAAATAGATGATATGCGAACCTATTTCCTTTTTTATATCATCAGTTAGGGAGTAGTAGCTTTCACCGCCGAATACATAATCTATAATCCATAGAAATGTTGATTTTCCGATTGCATTACTACCACCTGCACTACCTAAAACTGTATTTAGACCAGAGTTAAACCGGATAACTCGATGATCCGGTGCAAATTTATCACACTGAATTTCCTTTAACATAGCGAAGCACCCTCCCTTCCTCAATTAATTCAATTTTACCTAATGCAAACAAACAGTTTAAAGCACTTAGAAAATCAGCTAAGTCCTTTTTACGAGAAGCTGTTATTTCAAACAACTCTTTAGGGGACATGTCCTGTTGCGTTAATGCCTCTAAGATATCCGGAAAAAGAGCAATAACGCTATTAGTATAGGGAATTACTTTATTTGGTAACCTCATCGAACACCTCACACCTTTGTACGAAGTAGGAGATTATAATCTCACACGCTCCTCTATATTTGCGGCCTGTCTTTTCAAACAATGTTTCAACAAGCAGATAGTAAATTTCGCTTTGTGATATATGTGATTCACTTGCATCTTCATACATCCGTCTAATGCTTTTAGCAAACCTATCAACGTTTAATCTGTTTTCACCAGCTAGCCGATATAATGAATCGTTTACCCCCTCATATAACTGCCTGACATCAAACAGCACCCGATCCTTCAACCGCTTTTCGGTAATTTTATTCTCAACCTTAACAGGCTTGATTTTTAGCTGTGTATCATCGGTAACATCCATTAAATCTACTTCCCGAAGTACTTGTTCAATTTGTTTTTCTAGTGTATATCGCGAAGTAGCATCCCTTGCTATCATAAGATTTTCCAGGTCACGCTTGTCCGAAAGCAAAGCCAATTTCTCTTCTTCGGAGGCACTCTGGATTTCGCGTTCACACTCAACACACAGAAGCACTTCATCCGTTTCTGAAAGGCGAACGACTTTAGCGTAGTTAATGTCATTGCCTTCTTTTTTAATACCTAAAACTCTTCCGCACTTTTGGCATTTGCCCCCTGTTTCTGCAAGCAACACGAGAGAGTGGGCGTCAATCGCAATTTCGTAAGCAGTCTCTGGAATCAAATTACTATATGCCGTAATGAAGCTTATGTCTAATTTTTTATCTTCAAAGGAATGTATGTACTCATCTGTTATCTCACTAACACTGCCTTCGCAATTTCGATTTTCGACGTAAAGCACTGTATAAAGTAGGATTCCTGCAAGGAAGTCCTCCAATACAAAGGAATTACGCTTTATGATATCTTCCTTTGTCATGCGGTTTACTATTTCAACAATTGTATCAGGCTCGATAGAGTTATCAGATGCAATAATGTCTTTTAGGGCTAAAACGATTAGGCTTCTCTTATTACTATTCAACATCTGGAGAATGTTTTGCTTAAAGTAATCTGAAATATCATGAGGATCTACATCAGGAGCTGTTTCAGTTACTATTGGGGATAAATTTTTTTTGCCTAGTATTAAATCTGAAACGGTACCATCTTCACCACTAATATCATAAGTGGGCGCAATAGAAAGAAGCATGGTACCACACAATCGTTTTTGTGTAACTCTTTTAGCCATGCATTTCTTTAAAATTGTTGCAAAAGTACCAAAGCATAACTTTTTCATACATTGCGCCCCCTTCAATAATTTTATTTCTTCGGAGTATCATCATCGATGTAGTCAACGATATCGCCTATGTTAACTTCAAGAGCTTTACAGATTCTTCCTAACACATCCATGCTTACCGGTAAATCTTTACCCATTTTTGCTAACGTTGTTGAAGTTAAATTTGTTCTTTCCATTAAATCCTTTTTCAACATCTTTTTATCAATTAAAAGCTTCCATAGTTTATTATAACTAAATGCCATTTTTAACGCCCTCCAAGCACTATTGGATGGTTTTTATTGATGCGTATTTACTAATTATAGCAATTTACTAAGCGAATTTCAATCAATAATCTAAAAATACTAAGTATTTCTTTACAAATGCTTAGTTTTTTTGTCGTGATGTAAAAAAAGAATTTGCGGAGTATCAGCGGAGTGTCAGCAGAGTGCCAGCTGAGGATTTAAGACGCCCAAATTATTAGAATTTAAATAGATGGTAAGACAAGCTTACTTTAGCAAATAGAAAAACTTGACCGCTTACCAGCTACAAAAAAAATATATCAAATGCCTGATTTGCAATAAGGGCAAAGGATACATATTGCAACGTTTCAGTCCGTTTAGGATTGTTATGCGTTGCAATAGAAGTACCTTACCTTGTTGCGATCATTTTCAGGATATAAGGGTCTGTGTACTTCTAGTACAGGCCTATTTTTGTATCCTTTGCCGCCAGTGCAATCCGGCGGAAAGGATGCAAAATGAAAATTAGAATTCTGTATGACAACAAACCTACCTATCTGGAGGTGCCAGACGAGGACTGCACTGTAATGATTGATGCGGATTATGAAGACAGGCTATCTTCTGCTGAAGATAAAGAAACTGTAACTCGACGATCTGTCCAAGAAATTATAGATGAGCGGTTCAATAAGCCGGAATATAACAACTGGCATAAATTTGATAGACACAGGGGCATGCCCAAGAAGCCATTTCGCAAGGATGACGAGGCTGAAGATGAAATCGATCATATGGACTATTTTCCTGATAACTCAGATGAAGAGGCTCGGGAGAAGCAGGCAGAGTATGAATATATCTGTGAAATTATTCGCAAGAATCTCAAAGAAAAACAGGCAGAACTTCTCATAGCTATCGTCATGGATGGCATTTCTGTAACAGAATATGCAAGGCGTGAAGGGGTTACAGTAGGTGCCATTTCACATCGCATGGAAACTGCAATGAAAAATTTCAAAAAAGTTTTTCCTAAATCCTCAACTTTCCCCTCTTCTCAAGGCTAAAAGGTAGAGGGCAGTACATAAACGCTCTCGGAAAGAGGTGAAGAACATGAAACACAATTTGAAAATCAGTGTTTCAAAACATCCACAGTCTGGCGGGATTGTTTCCTGTCGTAATGTCACCATTAGGGAGCGTTTCCTTCGTTTCTTACTTGGTGATAAGCAGAAACTGACTATCCTTGTTCCAGGTGATACCGTACAGGAACTCGCTATCTGTGAGATTAAGGAGGGAGGAATAAGTCATGAGCAAAATCAAGTTACTCCTTGATGTGGTTTCTGATATGCGTTCTTTGGCAGACAGCATACAGGCGGTTGCAGAAGTAATGGCGGGCAATGAACCTGTCGAAACAAAAGAACCGACTACAACTGTAAAAGAGCCTAAACCAAAGAAAAAAGAAATCACATTGGAGGAAGTCAGAGCGAAACTCGCTGAAAAGAGTCAAGCCGGTCTTACTGCTGAAGTGAGGGAGATTATAAAAAAATATGGCGGCTCTAAATTAAGTGAAGTTGATTCAAAACATTATGCAAATATGCTGAAGGACGTGGAGGTACTTGGCAATGAGTGATCACGCAGTACTTTCCGCATCTGGGTCGCATAGGTGGCTTCACTGTCTTCCGTCTGCAAGATTGGAACTGGAGTTTGTAAATAACGAATCCAATGCAGCAGCCGAAGGTACCGCCGCCCATGCTCTTTGTGAACATAAACTTAAAAAAGCACTTCATATGAGAAGTAAGCGTCCTATCTCGGATTATAACACCGATGAGATGGAAGAACACAGTGATGCTTATGTGGAATTTGTAATGGAGCAGCTTGAAATAGCGAAGCAAAGCTGTACGGACCCGCTGGTACTTATTGAACAACGTCTTGATTTTTCTTGCTATGTGCCGGAGGGATTCGGAACGGGTGACTGCATCATCATTGCCGATAAAGGGCTTCATATTATCGATTTTAAATATGGCATGGGGGTGCTCGTAGATGTGGTGGATAACCCGCAGATGAAACTGTATGCACTTGGAGCTTTGGAAATCTACGATAGACTATATGACATTGAGGAGGTTTCCATGACCATCTTCCAACCACGTAGGGAGAATGTCAGCACATGGACTATATCCGTAAAGGAATTAAAAGACTGGGCAGAAAATGAACTAAAACCAAAGGCATTGATGGCCTATGACGGTGAAGGTGAATATCTTCCAGGTGAGTGGTGTACTTTCTGCCGAGCTGCTGTTAAATGCCGTGCAAGAGCAGAAGAAAAGCTGAAACTGGCACAGTCGGAGTTTAAATTACCACCTCTACTTACGGACGCTGAAATTGAGGAAGTCCTTGCTAAATTGACAGACCTTACGAAGTGGGCAAACGAAATCATTTCTTATGCCACGGATGCTGCAGTCAATCACGGTAAAGAGTGGCATGGGTTTAAGATAGTTGAGGGTAGGTCTGTCCGTAAATATAAAGATGAAGATGCTGTGGCTGAAGCAGTCAAGGCAAATGGCTATAAGGATATCTACTGTCAGAGTCTCATTACATTAACAGAAATGCAGAAGTTAATGGGTAAGGCAAAATTTGAGGAAATTCTCGGTGGCCTCATACATAAACCACCGGGCAAACCGACGCTAGTCCCACTTTCAGATAAGCGTCCGGTTATGAATGTATCAAACGTAAAAAACGAATTTAACGAAATAACGGAGGTATTGGAATATGAATAATCAAAACAGAACTAAGGTTGTTACAAGTGTAAATACAAGGCTAAGCTATTTTCATGGCTGGGAACCGGTATCCATCAATGGCGGAGCGGAAAAGTACAGCGTTTCAGTACTGATTCCCAAGACAGATAAGGAAACCATCAATGCAATTAATGCAGCAGTAGATGCAGCTATTGAAGAGGGCATTGCAAAGTTTGGAGGTAAGAAACCGAATAAGGCTGCCATCAAGTTGCCGCTTAGGGATGGGGACGTGGAGCGTGACGACGAGGCTTACAAAGGTCATTATTTCGTAAATGCCAACAGCAATACTCCACCTCAGATTGTAGACAAAGCGGTCAGACCTATTCTAGATCGTAATGAGGTGTACAGCGGTTGCTATGCGAGAGTATCCCTTAATTTCTATGCTTTCAACTCAAATGGAAATAAGGGCGTAGCCTGTGGACTTGGCAATATCCAGAAGGTAAGGGACGGAGAGCCTTTAGGTGGCAGAACTAATGCTGCGGATGATTTCACCACTGTTGAAGATGATGATTTCCTGGCATAACAGATAAATAATTAGACAGACGAGGTGGCGGAGGAAGTTCTTCTGCCACTTTGTTTGTATTCGAAAGGACGGTAATATATGAATTCTATTTCTGTTGACATAGAGACGTTTTCGAGTGTCAATCTTCAAAAATGCGGAGTTTACCGTTATGTCGAGAGTGATGATTTTGAAATTCTGCTGTTTGGCTATTCCATTGACAATGGCGAAGTACAGGTTATTGATCTTGCCTGTGGAGAGGAAATCCCGGAGGAGATTATCAATGCCCTCATGGATAATTCCGTAACCAAGTGGGCTTTTAATGCAATGTTCGAGCGTGTTTGTATATCGAAATGGCTTAATCTTTCAGAATATCTTGACCCTGTATCATGGAAGTGCTCCATGATATGGTCGGCATATATGGGACTTCCTCTTTCTCTAGAAGGTGTCGGTGCTGTTTTAGGATTGGAAAAACAAAAGCTAACTGAGGGTAAAGACTTAATCAGATACTTTTGTACACCTTGCACTCCTACAAAATCAAATGGGGGTCGAGTACGAAATCTGCCGGAACATGATTTGGATAAATGGGAGCGTTTTAAAGCCTATAACCTTCGTGACGTGGAAGCCGAGATGTCTATAAAGCAGAGATTATCCAAGTTTCAGATGCCAGAGAATATATGGGCGGAATATCATCTTGACCAGGAAATCAATGATCGTGGCATTGCCATTGATATGACCTTTGTCAAACAGGCTGTCGCAATAGATGAACATACCCGTGAAAAGCTAACTGCTCTTATGCAGGACATGACTAATCTAGAGAATCCAAACTCGGTGCAACAAATGAAAGGTTGGCTTTCAGAGAATGGGTTAGAAACAGATACCCTTGGTAAAAAAGCAGTTTCAGAGATGTTAAAGACAGCACCTGAACCACTAGGCACTGTTTTGGAGCTTCGTCAGCAGCTTGCTAAATCATCTGTGAAGAAATACACAGCAATGGAAAATGCGGTATGCCATGACGGTCGTGCTAGAGGGATGTTTCAATTTTACGGAGCCAACAGAACGGGCAGGTTTTCTGGGCGGCTGATTCAATTGCAGAACCTCCCTCAAAACCATATGCCTGATTTGGAACAGGCCCGTGCTTTAGTTCGTAGTGGAAACTTTGATGCCCTCACTCTGCTCTATGATTCCGTACCTGAGGTCTTATCGGAACTTATCCGTACTGCTTTTATACCCCGTGATGGAATGAAGTTTATCGTTGCAGACTTCTCAGCGATTGAGGCTCGTGTCATTGCCTGGCTTGCAGGTGAGAAATGGAGAACAGAGGTATTCCAAAAGGGTGGTGACATCTACTGTGCCAGTGCCTCTCAGATGTTTAATGTACCTGTTGAAAAACACGGTGTGAACGGACATCTTCGTCAAAAAGGCAAAATAGCCGAACTTGCACTCGGCTATGGTGGGTCTGTTGGAGCATTAAAATCGATGGGTGCTTTAGAGATGGGAATTGAAGAAGAAGAACTTCAGCCTCTTGTAAATGCTTGGAGACAGTCCAACCCCAATATCACAAAACTTTGGTGGGATGTTGACCGTGCGGTAAAAACCTGTGTTAAGCAGAAAACTCCCACAGAGACACACGGCATTCAATTTATATATCAAAGTGGAATGCTCTTTATTGTTCTTCCTTCCGGTAGACGGCTTGCCTATGTAAAACCTCGTATGGGAGAGAATGTTTTTGGCGGTGAGTCGGTTACTTATGAAGGTGTCGGCGGAACGAAAAAATGGGAAAGAATCGAAAGCTACGGACCCAAATTTGTAGAGAATATTGTTCAGGCAATCAGCCGTGACATTTTGTGCTACGCCATGCAGACATTAAAGAATTGTTCTATTGTGGCTCATGTACATGATGAAATTATTATCGAAGCAGATATGAGAATGTCACTTCCTACCGTTTGTGAACAGATGGGACGAACACCAAGCTGGGCAAAAGGTCTGTTACTTAGTGCCGATGGCTATGAGTGTCAGTTTTATCAAAAAGATTAAATTAATTTTTCAAAATCCTCAACATTCATTACCTCCTGTGGCTATTAGGTAGAGGAACTTTCCTCTGACTAAATTACAGGAGGTAATTCGTATGGACGAATTAGTAAGAATCAACTATGAAAATCATCGACCAACCGTACTCGGTCGTGATTTACATGAAGCCTTGGAAGTCAAGACAGCGTATAAGGACTGGTTTCCAAGAATGTGTGAGTATGGATTTGAGGAAGGGTCAGACTTTAGCTCATTTTTGAGCGAAAGTACTGGAGGCAGACCAAGCGTAGATCATCAGCTTACCATCGACATGGCAAAAGAGCTATGCATGATACAGCGTACTCCAAAAGGAAAGCAGTGCCGCCAATACTTCCTTGATATTGAGAGGAAGTGGAATTCACCAGAGGCAATCATGGCAAGGGCACTACAGTTAGCCAATCAACAGCTAACTCAAATAAGACATCAAAATAAACTGCTTGAAGGTACGATTGCTGTTCAGAATCAACAGATTACAGAAATGAAACCGAAGGTGTCCTATTATGATGTGGTTCTAAATTGTAAAGACCTTATTTCCACATCGGCAATTGCTAAGGATTATGGCAAGTCTGCTATATGGATGAACCGTTATCTTCATGATAAAGGCATCCAGTTCAAGCAGGGTGACATCTGGCTTTTATATCAGAAGTATGCGGAGAAAGGCTACACCAGTACCAAAACACATAGCTACCTTGGCAGTAAAGGAGAACAACATACAAAGGTTCATACTTACTGGACACAAAAAGGCAGACTCTTCATTTATGAACTTATGAAGGCAGACGGTATCTTACCACAGATAGAAATGGAGGGTGCGTAATGGGAATCAACAAATTCAATCCTGAGGGTTACCATGATCCAACTCCTCATGAAGCACTGACCAACATAATGAGAAAGGAAAAGGCAGATAAAAAATCTGCCTTTAAGCCGCTTGTATATATTTGTTCTCCCTATTCCGGTGATATAGAAGGGAACGTTGAAAAGGCTCGTAGCTTTTGTAGATTTGCCTTGGAGCAAAATTGTATACCAATTGCTCCGCACCTTATGTTTCCGCAGTTTATGGATGATGAAAACCTAAATGAACGGGAACTTGCAATTTTCATGGATATCGTGCTCATGGGAAAGTGCTCTGAGGTATGGGTGCTTGGGAACATCATCTCAAGCGGTATGACAAGGGAGATTGAAGTAGCTAAAAAACGCAGACAGACGGTCAGATATTTTAATCCGGAGTATAAGGAGGTCGAAAGGCTATGAAAATCGCAGTGGGCAACAGCCGGATGGATAAAAAGTGGAAAAACAGTGATGTTTCATGGGAGGATTTTTGCTCCCGTGTAAAAACGACACAACGTACCACAGAAACGGTAGAGGAATATCGGAAACTTAAAAAAGGCCAACAGGATGACATCAAGGATGTAGGCGGCTTTGTCGGAGGGCATCTAAAAGAAGGAAGGCGAAAGAAGGGTAATGTTCTATGCCGCTCTTTGCTTACCCTTGATATGGACTACGGTAAGCCGGATATCTGGGAGCAAATATCAATGCTTTTCGATTTTAAATGCTGCGTCTACTCCACCCATAAACACACACCAGAAAATCCAAGACTTAGGCTTATTATTCCACTTGCTCGTGAAATCAGCGAAGAAGAATATGCAGCCGTTGGACGTATGGTGGCAAAAGAAATCGGTATTGACCTTTTCGATGACACGACATATGAAGCGCATCGCCTTATGTATTGGCCATCCACATCCTCAAATGGTGAATTTGTCTATGAAGAACAGGATGGAGCATTACTTGATCCTGATATTTATCTTTCAAAATATGAAAACTGGCATGATACATCAACTTGGCCGGTATCAAGCAGACAGTCTGAAGTTATTAATCGCAGTCTTAAGGAGCAGGCAGACCCGCTTTTAAAGGAGGGTGTGGTAGGAACATTCTGTCGTACCTATTCCGTTTGTGAAGCAATTGAGAAATTCTTAGGTGCAGTATATACCCCATCTGCTATGGAAGGCCGCTATGACTATATCCCGGCTGACAGTAGTGCAGGTGTGATTATCTATGATGATAAGTTCGCATACAGTCACCATGCCACCGATCCGTCAAGCGGTCTACTCTTAAATGCTTTTGACCTTGTTCGCATTCATAAATTCGGTTCTTTAGATGATAAGGTCTCCACTACTACGGCTCCCGGCAGGATGCCGTCTTTTGTAGCAATGTGTGAGTTTGCCATAAAAGACGATGCAGTGAAAGCAGAGTTTGCCAAGGAAAGACAGGCTCAAGCTGAAGAGGAGTTTAGCGATGAAGATTGGCAGACGGGATTGGAACTGGATAAGCAAGGGCGAATAAAAGACACACTAGACAACATTGTCCTAATTATTCGGCATGATGGGAATTTACAACATATAGCTTTTAACTGCCACCGTGATGGTATTGATGCCAAAGGTGGTTTGCCTTGGGAACAGATTAAGGCTGGCTGGAATGATTCAGATAACGCATTACTTAAAGTGTACTTAAGCAGTATGTATGGAGTTTATTCTCCTACTAAGACCAAGGATGCAGTGGTAGCTGTAGCTACGGAGAGAGCCTACCATCCTATTAAGGAGTATCTGAACTCCCTGCCAAAATGGGATGGTATTAATCGGGTGGAAAACCTGCTTATTGATTATTTCGGTGCAACGGATAATTCCTATACAAAAGCAGTCATTCGTAAAACTATGGTTGCAGCGGTAGCCCGTATTTATAGACCAGGTACAAAATTTGACAGTGTGCTTATCTTAAACGGACCCCAGGGCATCGGTAAGTCTACCTTTTTTGCCAAACTTGCTGGAGATTGGTTTTCGGACAGTTTGACCATTACGGATATGAAGGATAAAGCAGGTCCTGAAAAATTGCAGGGATATTGGATGTTGGAACTGGGTGAGCTTGCCGGAATGCGTAAGACCGATGTGGAGGTTGTTAAGTCTTTTATCTCTAGGACTGATGATAAGTACCGTGCAAGTTATGGAGTCAATGTAGAAAGCCATCCCCGTCAATGTGTGATTGTGGGTTCTACAAATGCAGAAAGCGGATTTCTTCGGGATATTACGGGCAACCGCAGATTCTGGCCAGTCCGCATTAGTGGTAACAGTAAAAAGAAAGCTTGGCAGATGACAAAAGAGGAAGTTCAGCAGATCTGGGCAGAGACACTGGTGCTTTATGAGAATGGTGAAAAACTCTACCTTGAAGGTGATGATCTACATTTAGCAACCAGTGAACAGGCTGATGCAATGGAAACCGACGAACGAGAAGGACTGGTTCGTACCTATCTGGATACCCTTTTGCCAGATGATTGGGATGCCATGTCTTTGTACGAGCGTAGAAATTTCCTTGGCGGTAGCGAGTTTGGTGGCGGCACCCGTGTTGGAACAGTAAAAAGAACCCTTGTTTGTAATATGGAGATTTGGTGTGAGTGTTTCGGTAAAGAGGCATCAATGCTAAAGCCTTCAGACTCCTATGCCATCGGTGCCATTATGAGAAAAATCAGTGAGTGGAACAAGTACACCGGGAACAAGAATGGTGTAGTGACGTTTCCTGTCTACGGAAAGCAGCGAGCTTATTCCCGAAATGAGGAACAAAGCTAAAGTTGTACCATACTTTGTTCCCAGACTTGTTCACTCGCAAATATAGATAAAGCAATAAAGAATGACGGTTTGGAACAAGTGGAACAAGAAATTACCTTTATATATAAAAGATGATAAAAAGAAGAGTGTAAGCCTGTGCATACGTATATACACGCGCGTATAGGAAAAATCGGTCAAAGTTGTTTTCTTGTTCCGAGCCTTTATATAGGAGGAATTTATGCTTGAAAAAGTTATCGAAAAGAAACTGGTGGCGGCGGTAAAAAAGATGGGAGGTATTGCGGCGAAGTTTGTTAGTCCTGGTTTAGATGGAATGCCAGACCGCCTGGTACTTTTGCCAAATGGGAAGATGGCATTTGTGGAATTAAAGGCTCCCGGTAAGAAACCCCGTCCGCTACAGCTTAGAAGAATAAAGCAATTACAACAGTTAGGATTTGCCTGCTATGTAATTGACAATGATGATCAGATTGGAGGGATACTCGATGAAATACAATCCTCATAAATATCAGACCTACGCGACCAACTTCATTTTAGAGCATCCCATAGCTGCAATATTCTTGGAGATGGGTCTTGGGAAAAGCGTGATTACACTTACTGCTATATTTGACTTGTGCCTTGATAGTTTTGAAGTCGGAAAGGTTCTGGTCATTGCCCCACTCCGGGTAGCAAGGGATACTTGGCCAGCTGAGATAAATAAGTGGGAGCATCTAAAAGGACTGAAGTTTTCAGTGGTAATCGGTACAGAGCAAGAGCGTCTTTCAGCACTTAGGAAACCTGCAAGTGTCTATCTTATAAATAGAGAAAATGTAGATTGGTTGGTAAACAAAAGCGATGTTCCCTTTACTTTCGATATGGTGGTCATTGATGAGCTGTCATCCTTTAAGTCCTACGGTGCAAAAAGGTTCAAAAGCTTACTAAAAGCCAGACCAAGGGCAAAACGTATTGTGGGTCTTACGGGTACACCATCAAGTAACGGTTTAATGGATTTGTGGGCAGAGTTTCGTATTCTCGACATGGGTAAAAGACTCGGCAGGTACATAACTCACTACCGCAATTCCTTCTTTACTCCGGATAAACGTAATCAGCAGATTGTGTTTTCATATAAACCGTTACCCGGGGCAGAGGACGCAATATATCGGCTCATTTCGGATATCACCATTTCCATGAAGTCAGTGGATTTTCTGAAAATGCCAGAATGCGTGATCAATGAAGTGCCTGTATATTTGAGTGAAAAAGAGCAGTCGGTGTATAACAACTTTCGTGAAGAGAT
The DNA here is from genome assembly GCA_049322695.1 of Bacillota bacterium. GTDB lineage: Bacteria > Bacillota > Clostridia > Lutisporales > Lutisporaceae > CALGKJ01. The sequence goes on from JBMORW010000016.1 coordinate 179,575, forward strand.
GGTTCTTGCACTTGCTAGTGAAGAGATTGATGCCATGAATGCAGCAGTCCTTTCAGGCAAACTCCTACAGATGGCAAACGGTGCTATCTATGATGAAGATAAAAGTGCCCATTTCATTCATGATCGAAAGCTGGATGCCCTTGAAGATTTAATTGAAGGTGCAAATGGCAAACCTGTGCTTATTGCCTATTGGTATAATCACGATTTAGAGCGTATCAAGGCGAAATTCAAAGTCCGTGAAATTAAGACTTCCAAGGATATTAAGGATTGGAATAATGGCGATATTTCTGTAGCAGTTATTCATCCTGCATCAGCAGGACATGGTCTGAACTTACAAAGTGGTGGTTCAACTCTGATATGGTTTGGACTTACATGGAGTCTGGAACTGTATCAGCAAACCAATGCGAGACTTTGGAGGCAAGGCCAAAATGAAACGGTTGTAATCCATCACATCATTACCAAAGGCACTATTGATGAAGATGTTATGAACGCCTTGAAACGAAAGGAAAAGACACAGAACGACCTAATCAATGCGGTCAAAGCAAATCTTGGGAAAGCGAGGGAGGCGGTATGATGGACGCATTTGAAAAATTGGCGAATGCCATTATTCTACAAGCAGTTAAGGATTACCGCTTTGCACTACAAAGATTGGTGAAATATCCTCGTAATGATTCTGCTTTATATACGAAACGTGAGGTTGAGCGATTCTTCCGTTCCAGACTTTTCTCTAACATAACCTCCCTTGAACCAGAAATGTTAATTCAAAAGCTACATGAGGAGGTGGTTAGGCGATGACGGCAAAGGAATTCTTAAAGCAGGCTTACCGTCTAAATGAATTGATAAACTCCGATCTTGAGGAACTACAGAACTTAAGGGATTTATCAAGAAGTGTTTCATCCCCTGTGCTTGAGGAGAAAGTTAGTAGAACAAAGAGTACAGACCCACCTTTTGAAAAGTATGTGATAAAGATAGTAGATTTGGAGAAACAGATACAACAAGAGGTTGAACACTTGGTAAAGCTAAAGACTGATATCCGAGAGGCTATTAACAAGATGGAGAATGTAGATGAAAAGCTGTTGCTCCGCTACCGATACATCAACTTCCTTAACTGGGAAGAAATCTGCGTTAACCTTAATGTGTCAATGCGTACTGTTCACAGACTTCATTCCTTAGCTTTGCAACACTTAAAGGTTCCAAAATAAAAAGTTGGCACACTTTGGCACAGTTTGGCATACGATGACACTGTTTGTCCGTAGTGAAAGCTATATAATGGTAGTATGGAATATTCGCAAACAGCCTTCACGGGAGCACCACTCCTGCGAGGGCTTTTTCTATGGGCAAAAAGGAGGTGCAATATGCCAAAGAAACCCAAGCGACCATGTTCTTACCCTGGTTGCCCTGAGCTGACTGACGGTCGCTTCTGTGAAGAGCATGCTAAGAAAGAAGCTTCACGGTATGAGAAATATGACCGTGACCCAGCAACCCGTAAGCGTTATGGTCGTGCATGGAAAAGAATTCGTGACCGTTATATAGCCGCTCATCCTCTTTGTGAAGAGTGTAAGAAGAATGGAAAGCTGACTCCAGCAACTGAAGTCCATCACATTCTTCCATTGGCACGAGGAGGAACACACGATAAAAGTAATCTGATGGCGCTTTGTACTCCATGCCACTCTGAAATCACAGCAAGAGATGGAGACAGATGGCAAACCCGGTAAGGGGGGGGGATTAAATCTCTACAGCTTTTTGATTGTGCAACGGGCGTGGGGTAACGCACGAAAAAACGCGGTTTCAAACGGGGTAATAGGACCAGACAACGAAAAGAGGTGAGTAAAATGGCCAAAGATGGAACAAATCGTGGAGGTGCCCGTATCGGTTCTGGTCAAAAGAAGAAGCCACTTGCTGACAAAATAGCAGAGGGAAATCCCGGTAAAAGAAAGCTTGAAGTCGTTGACTTTAAAAATACTGCTGACCTTAAGGGGCAGGAAATGCCGCAACCAAGGGGCATGCTCTCAGCGGTGCAAAAGGACGGGAAAACCTTGTTGGCCAGTGAAATCTATGAGATTACATGGAAATGGCTAGAGGAAAGGGGATGTGCCCACCTGGTGCTTCCACAGCTTTTAGAACGCTATGCTATGAGCGCTGCAAGATGGATACAGTGTGAGGAAGCGGTAACTGAGTTTGGCTTTCTTGCTAAACACCCAACCACTGGAAATGCAATTCAAAGCCCTTATGTGGCTATGAGTCAAAACTTTATGAGTCAGACAAACAGACTATGGATGGAAATATATCAGATCGTTCGTGAAAACTGTGCTACAGAGTATTCAGGGTTAAACCCACAGGACGATGTGATGGAGCGATTATTATCTGCCCGTAGAGGAAAATAAAGATGAGGAGATGTGTAATGAGTAAAAGATATTTAACAGCAGAAAGTGTATGCGCCGGGCATCCTGATAAATTATGCGACATTATTGCAGATAGTATTTTACAAGCATGCCTGCGAAAAGATAAAGCATCACGTGTGGCTTGTGAGGTTATGGCGACCAAGAGAAGAATTATCGTGGCGGGCGAGATCTCCTGCAGCGAGAAAGTTGACATTCGTTACATTGTTAGAAATGTGCTGAAAGAAGTCGGATACAACCCTCTGAAATTTTTGATTTATGTATATGTACATAATCAAAGTGTAGATATTGCGGCTGGTGTTAATACTGCGTTGGAAGCACGAAATGGTGTCAACGAACAGTACGGTTCAGTAGGTGCAGGTGATCAGGGGACTGTGTATGGCTATGCTACAAAAGAAACTAGAGAAATGCTTCCACTACCCCTTGTGCTATCCCACAGAATAGTAAAGAGGCTTGATGATTGCCGAAAAGGGAAACTTATAAAAGGTATCCTCCCTGATGGTAAAGCACAGGTTACAGTGGAATATGAAGAGGACACTCCAGTGCGAGTAAAGACTATCGTGATATCGGTACAACACGATAAGGGCAAATCCCATGAAGACCTTAAGGCAGATATTTTAAACAATGTTTTATGGCAGTGCTTTGAGGACTTTCCTTTTGATGATAAAACAGAAATCCTCATTAACCCCTCTGGTAGATTTGTCGAAGGTGGACCCGCTGCCGATACAGGCTTAACTGGTAGAAAAATTATGGTTGATACCTATGGAGGACTTGCATCCCACGGTGGTGGTGCTCTTTGTGGCAAAGACCCAACCAAAGTTGACCGAAGCGGTGCATATATGGCTCGATATATCGCTAAGCATATCGTTTGGTGTGGTTATGCCAAGAAATGTGAAGTTAGTATATCTTATGCTATTGGTAAGGCAAATCCGGTATCCTTCACTATAAATACCCTTGGCACTGGCACTGTTACTGACGAAGTACTACCTCTTGCTGCACAAGAGGTATTCAACTTAAGACCTGCAGCAATCATTGAAAAGCTGCGTCTTAGAAATGTGATTTACTCTGACACAGCGACTTATGGACACTTTAACAGTTGCCTCTTTCCTTGGGAGGATGTAAATAAATACAGTGAGTTTAGAAAGGCGGTGGAAAAGTATGTTGATAGAGAAGATTAAAACGAAACAACTCATCCCTGCCAAATATAACCCGAGGAAGGATTTAAAGCCGGGTGATGCAGAATATGAAAAGCTAAAACGATCTCTTGAGGAGTTTGGATATGTTGAACCCGTTATATGGAATAAGACTACAGGCAAAGTTATCGGAGGTCATCAGCGTTTGAAAGTCCTGCTGAGTATGGGTATGGATGAGATAGAATGCGTGGTTGTTGAAATGGATGAACAAAAGGAAAAGGCTCTGAACATAGCACTTAATAAAATAAGCGGTGACTGGGATAGAGATAAACTGGCCCTTCTCATCACAGACCTAAACGCTTCGGACTTTGATGTGTCTTTGACTGGTTTTGATCCGGGAGAGTTGGATGAGCTTTTCAAGGATTCCCTTAAAGATAAAATAAAAGAAGATGATTTTGATGTGGACAGCGAGCTGAAAAAGCCCGCTGTTTCTCAGTTAGGGGATGTTTGGATACTTGGACAGCATCGATTAGTTTGCGGAGACAGTACTAAGAAAGACACCTTTGATGTCTTGATGGATGGGAAAGCTGCTAATTTGGTAGTTACGGACCCTCCATATAACGTTAACTATGAAGGCACAGCCGGAAAAATTAAAAATGATAATATGGAAAACGAAGCGTTCTACGAATTTCTGCTTGCGGCATTTCAAAACTCCGAAGCGGCGATGGCGAAGGATGCTTCTATTTATGTGTTTCATGCAGATACGGAAGGACTCAATTTCAGAAGAGCATTCTCGGATGCAGGATTTTATCTTTCCGGCACTTGTATTTGGAAGAAGCAGTCCCTTGTTCTTGGTCGCTCTCCTTATCAGTGGCAGCATGAACCGGTACTCTTTGGTTGGAAAAAGAATGGGAAGCATCTCTGGTATTCAGACCGAAAGCAGACCACCATATGGGAGTTTGAGAAACCGAAGAAAAACGGGGACCACCCAACCATGAAGCCAGTTGCGCTTGTGGCATACCCCATTATGAACTCAAGCCTTAGTAACTGCATTGTGCTTGATCCCTTTGGAGGTTCAGGAAGTACACTTATTGCCTGTGAGCAGACAGATAGAATCTGCTACACTATTGAATTGGATGAAAAGTACTGTGATGTTATCGTAAAGCGCTACATTGAACAGGTTGGAACAGATGAGAATGTTTATTTGATACGTGATAAAGAAAAGGTTCCTTATAGCGTTGTATCCCAACCTCCTGATGAATTGGATAAATAAAAGTCTGCATTCTCAAAGGTTTAACTTGCTATTATGTAGTTTTTGAGTGATATATGGTACTACCAAAAAGGAAAGGTGGTATTTGGCATGAAGATTAATTTTCATCGTTCTGGTGCTGAAAGAAAAGCGCTTGTAGTTGCGATTGGAGAGATACTCGGAATAAAACATGAATATAAAGGTGCGCCTACATTCATTTACAAAATTGACGATTTTCAGGTGGATAAAGAAGGCACTCTAATTTTTGACGAATGCATTGTAGGGGAAAAAGCGACCACGCTCCTGGATAGTCTTGAAAGCCTCGGGTTTATATTTGAAAAAACAGTAAACGAGACACAGGATAACTCGGAAAGTTATGATTTGATTGTTATTGAGATTCTAAAGGAAGGGTTCACAGATGTAGCCCTTAATAATCTAAACAAGCTTATTGAAAGTAAAGGAGATCTAATAAAAAAGGCCCTCGGTGTAGAGGCACTTCAGATTGAGCAGACTGAAGAAACACTGAGATTTCCTTGGTTTCGATCTGCGGCAGATGCCGATAAGGTTAAAGCCTACACTCATTTCATCACAGCTATTTGTGATATGGCAAAAAGTCAGAAGAGAATTACTTCAACAGTCAAGGAAGTGGATAATGAAAAGTACGCTTTCCGTTGTTTCCTTCTAAGGCTTGGATTTATTGGCTCAGAATATAAGATGGAGCGAAAAATTCTCCTCTCAAAACTGTCGGGCAGCTCTGCTTTCAAAAGCGGAACAGCCAAGCATGAGGAGGTGAGTGAATAATGAATATAATTCACCCAGAAATGCTAAAGCAACTAAAAAGCTATTACACTCCAGGAACAAGGGTTATGCTCATAAAAATGAATGACCCTTATACCAAACTTCAGCCTGGAGCTAAAGGTACGGTTACTGGTGTTGATGACATGGGAACAATCCACGTAAGTTGGGATTCCGGTAGCTCTCTTGGAGTGGCTTTTGGCGAAGATTTATGCAAGAAAATCGAAAAATAAAGTACACACATTCTAAGCCAAAAATGGCAATAGAATTGTGTGTTTATATCGGATAATTGTCTTGCTATATAAGCCTTTTAGAGTGATATATGTACATGTCGAAAGGACAAACACACTTTAGAAGGAGCGAGAATAATGCTAAGCGCAAAATTTGGGATTGAAATTGAGTTCACAGGGATCACAAGGGAAAAAGCAGCAAAGGTTGCAACAGAATTTTTGCAAGGCACTTATGCTGAAGGCGGAACCTACTACGATACTAAAAAGGTAACAGCACCGGATGGGCGGGTTTGGAAGTTTATGAGTGACGGGAGCATTAACTGCCAAAGAAAAGAAGGTGGAAGAAAAGTAGCCGCAGGCAGAGAGTACAGCGTCGAACTGGTTAGCCCTATTCTTAACTACCGGGAGGACATTGAGACACTGCAGGAGTTGGTTAGAAAGCTTCGCAAGGCCGGAGCCTTTACAAATACATCTTGCGGCATTCACATTCACCTAGACGGTGCGGATCATACACCGAGAAGTATTCGAAACTTCGTAAATATCATCGCGAGCAAGAATGACCTTTTTTATAAAGCACTTCAGATTGCACCAGAGCGAATGCGGTATTGTAAGAATATGGACAGCATTTTGGTTGAGAAGATGAACCGCAAAAAGCCTAAGACAATGAGACAAATTGAGGATATCTGGTACGAGGGCTACAGTGAGAGCAGAGGTACTCATTATCACAACAGCCGCTACTATTTCCTCAATCTTCACAGCTTTTTTACTGGAAACCATACAGTTGAGCTTAGAGGATTTAACAGCGAGCTTCATGCTGGAAAGATAAGAAGTTATATTGTTCTAGCACTCGCCATCAACCACCAAGCCTTAACACAAAAGTGTGCATCGGCAAAGAAACCACAGGTGGAGAACGAGAAATTTGCCATGAGAACTTATTTAAACCGGATTGGTTTCATAGGTGATGAGTTTACAAACTGCAGAGAACATTTGACCGCAGCACTTTCGGGTTCAGCTGCATGGCGGTTTCGGGCGGCCTGAGCTGCCCCTAACCCCTAAAGCTTAGAAGGAGGATTATAATGAATAGTAAATTATATCTTGCCTATGGCTCCAATCTTAATCTGGAGCAAATGGCCAACAGGTGCCCCACAGCCAAGGTGGTAGGCACAAGTAAAATAAATGATTATCGCTTGTTATTTAGAGGGGCACACGCGGGCGCTGTTGCGACCATTGAGCCATTAAAGGGTCAAAGTGTACCAGTATTGGTGTGGGAAATCACACCGGCTGATGAGGCGGCTCTTGACCGCTACGAAGGATGGCCGTTCCTTTATCGCAAGGAAACTGTAAAAGTGAAATTAAGCGGCAAAACCGTAAAGGCGATGGTCTACATTATGAACGATGGGAGACCTATTGGTCAGCCAAGCTGTTATTATTACAGTACAATTTTAGAAGGCTATAAAAGTGCGGGCTTCGATGTGGATATCCTGCGCAAAGCTACAACTGATTCCACCGAATCGGAGGAGGTAGCCTATGAATGAAGTAATTAAGGAACAAATCCTATCCATTCGAGAAAGCGGAGTCACAAACATGTTTGATGTGAACAGAGTACAGTATGAAGCAAATGAACGAGGGTTCTATGAATTGGTAGTCTATTTAATTGACCATAAAGCAAAATACACTCACTTCATACTGACCGGAGAAGTAGATGAAACGAAATAATTAAATATAAGTAGGATAAAGGAAAAGAGTCTCTTCAATTGTTTGAGGCTCTTTTCCTTATCTATTTTCATAAAAGGGGCGGTGTTTATGCGAAAACTGAAGAAATATAAGCCGACCGCCTTTATAGCTGATGGATCATATTACGATAAGGATGCTGCTGATTATGCCGTGTCTTTTATTGAAGCACTCTCCCATACGAAAGGTTCATGGGCAGGAAAGCCTTTTGAACTCATCGACTGGCAGGAGCAAATAGTCCGTGACTTGTTTGGTACTTTAAAACCTAATGGATACCGACAGTTTAACACGGCATACGTAGAAATACCTAAAAAGATGGGAAAAAGTGAGCTTGCGGCGGCTATCGCACTTCTCCTCACTTGCGGTGATGGTGAAGAGCGAGCAGAGGTATATGGTTGTGCTGCCGATCGTCAGCAGGCATCCATTGTATTTGAAGTAGCAGCCGATATGGTGCGAATGTGCCCGGCGCTCAATAAACGTGTCAAGCTACTGGCGTCAACTAAGCGACTAGTGTACCTACCAACCAACAGCTTCTATCAGGTATTGTCGGCGGAAGCCTACTCTAAGCACGGCTTCAACATACATGGTGTTGTTTTCGACGAACTCCATACTCAGCCAAACCGGAAACTATTTGATGTCATGACGAAGGGATCTGGTGACGCGAGGATGCAGCCATTATATTTTCTTATCACCACGGCAGGGACAGATACCCAGAGCATCTGCTACGAAACACACCAAAAAGCGCTTGATATCATTGAGGGTAGAAAGTATGATCCTACCTTTTATCCTGTAATCTACGGTGCAAAGGAAGAGGATGACTGGACAGACCCGAAGGTGTGGAAGAAGGCAAATCCAAGCTTGGGAATCACAGTGGGCATCGACAAGGTAAAAGCCGCTTGTGAAAGCGCAAAGCAGAACCCCGCCGAGGAGAACAGCTTTCGCCAATTGCGTCTGAACCAGTGGGTAAAGCAGTCTGTCCGTTGGATGCCGATGGCAAGGTGGGATGCCTGTGCATTTCCGGTTATACCAGAAAGTCTTGAAGGCCGGGTATGTTACGGTGGACTTGATTTATCATCCACTACAGACATTACGGCCTTTGTGTTGGTGTTCCCACCAGAGGATGAAACGGATAAATACATTGTACTCCCGTATTTTTGGATGCCGGAGGACAACATCGACCTACGAGTCCGACGAGATCATGTACAATATGATCTTTGGGAGAAGCAGGGGCATCTTCTAACCACAGAAGGAAACGTAGTACATTACGGCTATATTGAGCGTTTTATTGAAGAACTGGGAGAAAAGTATAACATTCGAGAGATTGCTTTTGACCGCTGGGGTGCTGTTCAAATGGTGCAGAACCTTGAAGGGTTAGGCTTTACTGTAGTTCCCTTCGGTCAAGGCTTTAAAGATATGTCACCACCTACCAAGGAACTGATGAAACTGACGTTAGAAGAGAGAATAGCGCATGGGGGTCATCCAGTGCTTCGGTGGATGATGGATAACATTTATATAAAAACTGACCCGGCGGGCAACGTGAAGCCGGATAAGGAAAAAAGTACAGAAAAAATAGATGGTGCGGTGGCAACTATTATGGCACTCGACCGTGCCATTCGCTGTGGTTCAGGTAATAGCGGAGATTCAGTGTATGACGAAAGAGGGTTGATTATTTTTTAGACATCAATGACTTTGTAATCAAAATGTTGTTATTTTTTATGTTCGGAGGTGACGCCTATGAATTTATTAAAAGGAATGTTTCGCTCAAGAGACAAACCGCAAAACCGTGTGGGTAGCGCATTTTCATTCTTGTTTGGCGGAACGTCATCTGGTAAAGCGGTAAATGAGCGTACTGCCATGCAAGCAACGGCAGTGTATGCCTGTGTAAGGATATTGGCAGAAGCAATAGCAGGGCTGCCACTTCATGTATATAGATATCGTTCTGATGGAGGAAAAGAAAGGGTCCCTTTCCACCCGTTGTATTACCTTCTTCATGATGAACCAAATCCAGAGATGACTTCATTCGTGTTCAGAGAAACACTGATGAGTCATCTTTTGCTTTGGGGTAATGCCTATGCACAAGTGGTTCGAAACGGACGAGGGCAGGCAGTTGCCCTTTATCCTCTGCTCCCCAACAAGATGGAAGTTAGTCGAGCATCAAATGGCGAGCTGGTTTATACCTACTATCGTGATACTGATGAAAGTGGTCTAAACCCCAAAGGTGGCTATGTCACACTCCGTAAGGATGAAGTTCTGCACATACCTGGATTAGGTTTTGATGGACTCATCGGCTATAGTCCTATCGCTATGGCAAAAAACGCTATCGGTATGTCGCTTGCTACTGAGGAATATGGAGCGGCATTCTTTGCCAATGGTGCTAATCCCGGAGGAGTGCTAGAACACCCGGGAGTAATCAAAGATATTCAGAGGGTGAAGGATAGTTGGAATAGTGCTTACCAAGGTACTGGCAATGCTCACAAAATTGCCGTGCTAGAAGAGGGCATGAAGTTTCAAGCCATCGGAATCCCGCCGGAACAGGCGCAGTTTCTGGAAACACGGAAGTTTCAAATCAATGAGATTGCAAGGATTTTCCGAGTGCCGCCACATATGGTGGGTGATCTTGAGAAATCCAGTTTCTCAAATATTGAGCAGCAGTCTTTGGAGTTTGTAAAATACACCCTTGACCCTTGGGTGGTGCGCTGGGAACAAAGTCTTCAGCAATCACTTATTTTACCTTCCGAGAAAACAGCACTGTTTATCAAGTTCAATTTAGACGGTCTGCTACGTGGCGATTACCAAAGCCGTATGAATGGCTACGCTACAGGACGGCAGAATGGTTGGATGTCAGCCAACGATATCCGTGAACTGGAGGACATGAACCGTATTGCAGCTGAGGAAGGCGGTGATTTATATTTGGTTAACGGAAATATGACAAAACTGGCTGACGCAGGTGCGTTTGCCAAAACCGAAGGAGGTCAGTAAATGAAGAAATTCTGGAACTGGGTGCGAGATTCTAATGAAGAGCGCACCCTTTATCTTAACGGAGTAATATCAGACGAAACATGGTGGGGCGATGAGGTCACACCTAAGATGTTCAAAGATGAACTGGTTGCAGGAACCGGCAATATCACAGTCTGGATTAATTCTCCTGGTGGTGATGTGTTCGCAGCAGCTCAGATTTACAACATGCTCATGGAGTATACCGGAAAAGTCACTGTAAAAATCGATGGACTTGCGGCAAGTGCAGCATCCGTTATTGCAATGGCGGGTGGAGATGTATATATGTCCCCGGTTTCCATGCTTATGATCCATAACCCGTCAACGATTGCTATAGGCGACAGTGAGGAAATGCTGAGAGCAAAGGCTCTTCTAGATGAGGTTAAGGAAAGTATCATTAATGCCTATGAGTTGAAGTCGGGTCTTTCTCGAACTAAACTCTCACATCTGATGGATGCGGAAACCTGGATGAATGCGAATAAAGCCATTGAACTTGGTTTTGCAGACAAGATCATGTTCATGGAGAGCGAGCCGCCTGATTTGTCAGATAGTCTTATTTTTAGCAGGATGGCAGTTACCAACTCACTTATAAGCAAACTGCCAAAACAACAACTGAAAACTGGTACACCAATAGAGTCGCTTGATAAGCGGCTTTCTTTAATTTCTCACTAAATTTAAAGGAGGAAATAACAATGAGTAAAATTCTTGAGTTGCGCGAGAAACGCGCTAAGGCATGGGATGCGGCAAAGGCATTTCTTGATTCTAAACGTGGCGGTGATGGACTGTTATCCGCTGAGGACACTACAACCTATGAAAAGATGGAAGCCGATGTTGTGGCTCTTGGTAAGGAAATTGAGCGTCTGGAACGTCAAGCATCTATTGACCTGGAACTGTCGAAAGCAACCAGTAACCCAATTACTAATGAACCTACAAGAAAGGGAGAGGAAAAGACCGGTCGTGCAAGTGCTGAATATAGAAAAGCCTTCTGGAATGCTATGCGTGACAAGGGTGGCTATGAAGTCAGAAATGCTCTGCAAATCGGTACCGACTCTGAGGGCGGATACCTTGTACCGGATGAATTTGAGCGTACCCTGGTGGAAGCATTAGAGGAAGAGAACATCTTTCGTAGACTTGCTAATGTTATCACAACCTCTTCCGGTGATCGTAAAATCCCCGTTGTTGCAAGCAAAGGAACTGCAAGCTGGGTAGATGAAGAAGGAGTCATTCCTGAGAGTGACGATAGCTTCGGGCAAGTATCTATTGGTGCCTATAAACTAGCAACGATGATTAAAGTCTCCGAGGAACTGCTAAACGATTCTGTGTTTAATCTTGAAAGCTATATTACAAGGGAATTCTCACGTCGTATCGGCAACAAGGAGGAGGAAGCATTCTTTGTGGGTGATGGTACAGGTAAGCCTACAGGAATCCTAAATGCTACTGGCGGTGGTCAAGTCGGCATTACTACAGCAAGCGCCACTGCCATAACACTGGATGAGGTTTTAGATTTGTTTTACAGTCTGAAAGCACCTTATCGTAATAAGGCGGCATTTGTAATGAACGATGCCACTATTAAGGCAATCCGTAAGTTGAAAGACGGCAATGGGCAGTATCTCTGGCAGCCATCCATCCAGGCAGGCACACCTGATACTATACTCAACCGTCCTCTGTATACCTCGTCATATGTACCCACCATTGCAGCAGGGGCAAAGACCATGGTGTTCGGTGACTTTAGCTATTACTGGGTGGCTGACCGTCAGGGAAGAGTATTCAAGCGTTTAAATGAACTCTTTGCCGCTACTGGACAGGTAGGTTTCATTGCTACCCAACGTGTGGACGGAAAGCTTATTCTGCCAGAGGCTGTTAAAGTGCTCCAGCAAAAAGCTTAATGGAGGTGCGATATGAGTTATAACACGAAGAACTACATGGAACAGGGCGGCGAGAAGTTGGTAATAGGTGGAACGATGGAAATCTTATCGGGAGCTTCAGTAACAGGGCTCCCGGTTGCTGAAAACCAGGCGGACAGTACTGCTACAGATATCGCCGGTCTGGTCGCAGACTTTAATGCCCTGCTTTCCAAATTAAAAGCGGCGGGACTTATGGAGGCTGATTAAGGTGGAATATAAAAGGAGGCTCACAGTATGGCAGTAGCAGATAATCTCTTGCCGAAAGTCAAGGCGAACTTAATCTTAACGCATGACCAGGACGATGTTCTCCTTATCGGATTCATCAACGCTGCAGTTTCATATGCACAGAGTTATCAGCATGTTCCTGAAGATCATTATGAAACCCATGCCATGCCTCCTACAACAGAACAAGCAGTGATCATGTTGTCGAGTCATTTCTATGAAAGTAGGGATGGCTCGACAGCAGGTTTCTTCGCTGATAGCGTACAGGCAGGTCAGCAAGTTTGGAATACTGTGAACTTACTACTTCGTCTTGACCGAGAGTGGGGTGTTTGATATGAGCTTCGGTAAGATGAATACCTTTATTGATATCATCAGCACAATTCCAATCAAGGATGAGGAAGGTTTCGCGACAAAGGGAGATAACATACTTGCTAGTGTACGTGCCTATAAAGAAGACCGGCATGGCAGTGAGCGATGGACCAATATGGCGTCATTTTCTTCTGCATCTTCACTGTTTAGGTTTAGGAAAATCTCTGGACTTAATGTCACAACGGAAATGATCATAGTTTGCGAAGATGGCAGGTATCAGATTTTAAGTGTAGAGGATGTAAGAGGTCGTGGAATGTATGTTGAGGTTTTAACGGAAAAGCTGGAGCCAACTGTGAGGTGATGGATATGGCAAAAGCCAATATGAAGATGCCAGAGGAATTCCTATTGAAGGTATCCCGGTTAGCTGATCAGACTGATGTTATTCTCCCTAAGGTATTGGAAGTTGGTGGGTCAGTGGTGTTGGATAAAGTCAAAGGGAATCTGAGTGATGTGGTCGGTAAGAATACGAAATATCCCTCCAGAAGTACAGGCGAGCTATTATCTTCACTGGGTCTTTCGGATGCAAAACAGGATAGAGACGGTAACTTTAATGTGAAAGTAGGTTTCTCAGAACCACGTTCTGATGGTGAGAGCAATGCTAAAATTGCTACTATCATTGAATATGGCAAGCATGGTCAGCCTGCAAAACCTTTTCTGAAACCTGCGAGAACTGCCTCCAGAAAGCCTTGCATCAACGCGATGGTCGCCAAGTTGGAGGAGGAGATCGACAAGATATGAATATTTTGGAGGAACTAAATACTCTCATAACTGCTATACCGATCCCCGTGGAAACCGGGGTTTTTTCTGGTTTAGCGCCGGATGAGTATGTTGTGATAATCCCGCTTTCAGACATCTTTGAAGTCCATGCGGATAACCGTCCCGGCTTTGATGTACAAGAAGCACGGCTATCGCTGTTTTCAAAGAATAACTACTTAGAAAGGAAAAGACAGATCACAACAGCTTTATTAAATGCTGATTTCACAGTGACTGAACGTCGATATATCGGACACGAGGATGATACTGGATATCACCATTATGCCATTGATGTGGCGAAAAATTATGGATTGGAGGAATAACATATGGCAACTATCGGTCTTGATAGACTGTACTATTCAAAAATAACCGAGGACGCTAACGGCGAGGAAACCTACGCTGTACCTGCGGTACTTGCAAAAGCCATCACTGCCGAACTCTCGGTAGAGCTAGTAGAAGCGATTCTGTATGCTGATGATGGTGCCGCCGAGGTAGTGAAAGACTTTAATAGCGGTACACTTACCCTCGGTATGGACGACATTGGCCCTACAGTGGCAGCGGATTTAACTGGTGCCTCTACTGATGATAACGGGGTATTGATTTCCGCAAGTGAGAATGTGAGTACACCTGTTGCAGTGGGATTTCGTGCACAGAAGGCAAATGGAACATACAGATATTTCTGGCTATACCGCGTAAAGTTCGGTCTGCCTGAAACCAACCTGCAGACTAAGGCGGATTCTATTACCTTTTCCACACCTACTATTGAGGGAACGGTTATGCGCAGGAATAAGCTGGATGGCTTGGGCAAGCACCCGTGGAAAGCGGAGGTCACAGAAGGTGATCCAGGTGTTTCATCGACCACCATCACCGGTTGGTTTACCCAAGTTTACGAACCGGTCTATACACCGGAACCATAGGAGGGGAAAAGATGGATAATGAGAGAAGTGCCACTATTAACATCGGCGGTAAAGATTTTGAACTGATACTCACTACAAGAGCCACTAAAGCGATTGCAAATCGGTACGGGGGACTTGAAAATCTCGGAGAAAAATTGATGAAATCAGAAAACTTCGAGATGGCACTGGACGAAATTGTATGGTTGATAACACTGCTTGCAAACCAGTCCATCTTGATTCGTAACCTGAAAAATAAGAACACACCTGAGGAGCTGCTTACCGAGGAAGAAGTGGAGCTTCTTACCTCACCGCTTGACTTGGCGGCGTATAAAAGTGCAATTACTGATGCAATGTTCAAAGGTACGAATCGCAACGTGGAAAGTGAGGAAGAAAATCCAAAAAACGTGGAAGTCGGGTAACGGACGCTGAAGTCTTTACCCGGCTTCTTTACTATGGAACAGTTCAGATGGGCATGAATGCAGAGGAATTCTGGCTTATGCCAATCGGACTGTTTTTTGATTTATGGGCCTGCCACAAGCAGTGGCATGGCATTGAAAAGCCAAAGAAGATTCGAACGATTGATGATATTATCCCACCGGGTATTTAGGAGGAGGTGAAGGTATGGCAGATAATTTTGGGTTAAAAATTGGCGTTGAGGGCGAGCGTGAGTTTAAGAAGGCTCTTTCCGAAATCAATCAAACATTTAAGGTACTTGGTAGTGAAATGGCCCTTGTGACCAGTCAGTTTGATAGAAACGATAAATCCATCCAGTCGGTTACTGCCCGTAATGCGGTTCTGAATAAAGAAATTGACGCACAAAAAGACAAGATTGCCACCCTTAGGGCTGCTCTTGATAATGCCGCCTCCTCTTTCGGTGAAAATGACCGACGTACTCAGAATTGGCAGATTCAGCTAAATAGAGCTCAGGCAGAACTCAATGGTATGGAACAAGAGCTTGAGGAGTCCACAATTGAAGCGGATAATCTCGGTGAAGAATTAGATGATTCCGGCAAAAGTGCAGAAGATGCTGGCGGTAAGTTTGAAAAGCTTGGCGGTGTACTTAAGGGCATCGGTGTAGCAATGGGGGCGGTTGTAGTTGCAGCTGGAGCCGCTGCTATAAAGCTAGGTAAAGAGGTAGTTACGCAGTTCGGAGAGTTGGAACAAAATCTGGGTGGCTCTGAAGCGGTTTTCGGTGCATATGCTGCATCCATTCAGAAAACCGGTGAGGAAGCCTATAAAAATCTGGGGGTATCCCAAAGTGAGTATCTTGCGACCGCCAACAAAATGGGTGCATTGTTCCAAGGCTCGGGTATCGAACAGCGTAAAAGTCTTGAATTGACCGAAAAAGCGATGCAACGTGCTGCAGACATGGCCTCCGTTATGGGAATAGATATGTCCTCTGCATTGGAGGCTGTCACAGGTGCGGCAAAAGGTAATTTCACGATGATGGATAACTTGGGTGTTGCGATGAACGCCACAAACATCGAAGCTTACGCTCTCGCAAAGGGGCTGGATTTCACTTGGAATACTGCAACACAAGCGGAAAAAGCCGAAGTTGCAATGCAGATGTTTTTTGAGAACACGGAGCAGTACGCGGGAAATTTTGCAAGAGAGTCAACTCAGACAATTTCCGGTTCTATTGGATTGTTACAGGCTGCACTTGGTTCTTTTACAGCTGGACTCGGCAATGCCAATGCTGACATGACCAATCTGACGGAAAATCTTGTGGATGCTTTTCGTTCAGTCGTTGAAAACATTGTTCCTGTTTTGGAAAACATCGTAACCGCACTCCCACCTGCGTTCGATGCTATATTAACTGCAGTGGGCGACCTGCTTCCCCTGTTGCTGGAAACTGTCACGGGCCTGTTCACCCAGGTGTTGGAGACACTCCTAAACCTATTACCTGAACTAATTCCAGCGGCAGTGGATGCTGTAATGACGATTGTTGGAGCATTGATTGATAATCTTCCGTTGCTCATAAATGCGGCAATAGAACTGGTAACCGCACTTGTGGAGGGTATTGGAATAGCTTTACCCCAGCTCATACCTGCAGCAGTTTCTGCAGTCACTCAGATTGTCAAAGGGTTGATTGATAACCTACCTTTGATTCTGGATGCAGCTTTACAGTTGATTATTGGATTGGCGGAAGGATTAGTGGAAGCAATACCTCAGCTTGTTTCTGCATTGCCTGCCATCATCGAAGCAGTGGTGGATTTTTTAATAGAATCTATTCCACAGATCATTGATGCGGGCATTCAATTATTGACTTCATTGGTTACAGCGTTGCCAACTATTATTACAGCAGTTGTTGAGGCAATTCCGCAAATTATCGACAGTATCATTAGTGCAGTCATTGGGTCGATTCCCATGATTATTGATGCAGGAATCCGGCTTTTGATATCGCTGATACAAGCACTTCCACAGATTATTACTACTGTTGTAGGTGCGATTCCAAAGATTATTACCTCAGTGGTAAACGCTATTGTAGGAAATATCGATAAGATTATTTTGGCAGGTGTTCAGCTGTTTGTGGCATTGATTGCAAACCTTCCAAGGATAATCGTGGAGATTGTTAAGGCAGTTCCACAGATCATCTCAGGACTGGTTAGAGCTTTTACCGGGTATATAAGCCAAATGTCTCAAATGGGCGGTGATCTGATAAGAGGATTGTGGAAGGGTATTTCGGACGCAGGCGCATGGCTATGGAGTAAAATCTCTGGATTTTTCGGAAATGTTGTATCGAAGATTAAAGACTTCTTCGGTATCCGTTCCCCTTCAACTCTATTTGCTGGAATTGGCCAGAATATGGGTGAAGGTATCGGTGTGGGTTTTGAGGACGCAATGGCAACAGTTTCTAGGGATATGCAAAATGCAGTACCAACAAGTTTTGATTGGAATTACAGAGGTCTATCTGGGCAAGGCGGAGCCACCGGTACAAGTATTAATCAGAATATCTCGGTGGTGTCACCTAAGGCTTTATCAGAAAAAGAACTAGCACGTGAGTTTAAAAATCTGTCCCGTAAACTAGCACTTGAATTATAAAGGAGGTACGGCCATGGAACTAACCTATATTAATGCAGATGGAGAGAGTATTACTCTCAGACAAAGCCGTCCGTACTTTCTTACTAAGATAGACGGGACTGGGAACATACGACAAACCGTTAACACTTTTAAGGCGCCTGACCAAGACGGCGCTTTTTATATCTCATCTACACTAGATATGCGAAACATCACGCTAGAAGGTACGGTTGTTGCTGGTACTCCTGACGAGGCCTATGTGCGGAGACAGCGCTTCCTTCAGATATTTAGTCCAAAGCTACTTGGGACGCTTCAGTATCGAGGGCGACAGATTTCCTGTGTGGTTGAGGAGGCAGGGTTTGCCGTTTCCAATCGGCAACGGGTACCCAATTTCTTTGTCAGCCTACTCTGCCCATCACCTTTCTTTGAGACCTTGGAGGAGGTGAGAGAGGAACTGGCGTCATGGATACCACTGTTAGAGTTTGAACTGGAGATACCAACGAGTGGTATGGAATTTGGAATGCGTCAGCCAAGCCAGATCATTACCGTGGAAAATATCGGTGATGTATCCTGTGGATGTGAAATTGTATTTCGAGCGCTAGGTACAGTAACGAACCCGGAACTCTTAAACATAGACACCGGTGAATTCATCCGGCTTCTCACGACGATGAATGCAGGGGATGAGCTTCGAGTATATACCCATTTCGCTGGCAAACGTGTAGTCAGAGTTGATGGAATGACCCAAACTAACGCTTTTTCACTGTTAGACACCAATTCTGTGTTCTTTCAGCTTGCAGCAGGTATTAACACACTTCGCTACGATGCTTCAGTCAATATGGATCTGCTGGAGGTTAGCATTTACTTTCGTCCACAATTTCTGGGGGTGTAACCATGGAACTGTATATCTACAATTCAAATAGAGAGCTTGAGGGCATCGTGGAATCTTTTGAGTATCTGCGATGGACGAGGCGATACTCACAGTGCGGCTCCTTTGAGATAAAAGCCATAGCCACACAAGAGAATGCGGATCTCCTTAAAGAGGGTAATATCATTTGGAAGAACGACGATGAGGAAGCCGGTATCATTGAGCACCTGGAACTATCCCAAACCGAGCAGGAATTTATCACTGCAAGTGGCCGCTTTGTCACGTCCCTTCTTGCAAGGCGTATTGTATGGCAAACGGAGATACTGTCAGGCGACCTGTCTGCCTGTGTAGAGCAGCTCATAAATAATAATCTCATCAATCCCTCTGATACAGCAAGAAAGATCACTGATATATCCTTTTCATCTCCAAACCTGAGTGTGCCCATCAGTACACAGGTATCATACCGGAACTTGATGGATGTGGTGACGGACCTATGCGGGGTTTCAGATGTTGGTATCAAGACCATGTTTACTCCTGCGTCAGGGGTTTTTACGGTAACGTTGTATATGGGCACTGAGTCACAAGCGGTATTCTCCAAGGGGTATGAGAATTTAATTGAACAAATTTATACAATAAGCGCTGCTGACTATGCCAATACCGCGCTCGTCGGCGGCGAAGGCGAAGGTGCAGATCGGACATTTGTTGCCATTACAAGTGGTTCTGGAGAGACACGGCACGAAATCTTTGTGGATGCCAAAGACCTGCGTGAGGACGATTTCGGAGCAGACTACATCGACACACTGATTTTTCGGGGTCAAAGTAAGCTAAGCGAGCAGGCAATACGTTATTCCTTCGATACATCAGTTAATCCCCACGGCAATTTAACATACAAGACAGACTTCGACCTTGGTCAGACCGTTAAAGTCATTTCCAAGGAATG
Source organism: Bacillota bacterium (assembly GCA_049322695.1). Taxonomy (GTDB): domain Bacteria; phylum Bacillota; class Clostridia; order Lutisporales; family Lutisporaceae; genus CALGKJ01. Next base: position 199,073 of record JBMORW010000016.1, read on the forward strand.
GGGTATATCCATGACAACACGCATCACTGAAGTCGAAGAAACCTATGATGCAGACGGTCAGAGTATCAGTGTAGTGTTTGGAAAAGCTGAGTTAACAATAGCGCAGAAAATTCGCTCCGATATAAGCGAGGTTAAAACAGCAATTTATGCTCCCACCGGTATTTCTGAGGTAACGGAGGCGCTAGGAAATGTCACAGAAGCTCTTGGTGATTTAAACGAGGTAGACCCTAAAATTCAAGGAGATAGCGTTACCGATACTATAAATAATCTGTTTGGAAAACTTCCCGCGCTTGAAATAAATGTTGGTGCGGGGACTATATCTGTCGGTCAATATGCCTTACACAATATGATGCCGGGAGATGCCTTTTACTTTACCTCATGGAGTGGCAACAAGTTTAGTGACCAGCCAAGTGACGACGGTCATGTGTATCTGATAAAGCATAGCGGGGACAACACGGGAAACGGTTATCAGCGGGCAATGGGATTTTTTATTTCCCGCAACACCATGACATTTTATGTAATTTCTGTTTTCGTATTCAACAATCCTTCTGGTCAAGCGAACTGGCTGAATATCAATAATGAACCTATAACTACAGCAAGACTTGCAAACGGAGCAGTCACCGGTACTAAGATTGCAGACCGTACGATTACAGCTGTCAAAATGGCATCCTCATTTACCGACTACTCAACAACAGAGCAAAACACAGGGCGACTATGGATAGATGGGAAGACCATTTATCGGAAAGAAATAAATCTTGGTTCCCTCCCAAACGCGATCCCCGGAAGCGTAGCCCACGGTATAGCAAACCTCAATACTGTTGTCAGCTTAACTGGCTTTGCAACAAATGGGACTGTTTTCCTGCCGCTACCACTTGCAAGGTACAACAACTTTGCATCACAAATAGGTCTCTACGCGGATAAAACCAATATCGTTGTTGAACCCGGTAATGACAGGACAGCATTTACTGGCTACGTAATTATGGAATACACGAAAACAGTCTAAAAGGAGGAATTGGTATATGGAGAAAAGCGGATTTTTTAACTCATCCGATGGAGATAGAGTCTATGGAGCAACGGACTTTGCAGCATATTTCGGAAGCCTTGTCTCGAATGGTGTATTTTACGCTACATCAACTAATCTTCAAGTGTCGCCCGGGATTGGATTGGCGGTGAGCGTTGCGGCGGGCAGTGCATGGATTAATGGATATAGGTATGAAAATACAGATGACTTAAACATACCTCTTACTACGGCAAATGGAAGCAATCCTCGGATTGACCGAGTTGTCATTCGTTTAAGCCAGATCACCAGGAGCATTCAGCTTGCAGTTGTTACCGGAACTCCCGCAGCAACACCGGTAGCCCCAGAGTTGACAAGAACAAGTGATATCTATGAATTAGGTATTGCTGATGTTCTAGTACCGGCGGCTGCCACATCGATATCAGCAAATAACATAATAGATACTCGGTTGAATACCAGTCTATGCGGATTGGTAAATTCGTTGGTTTCAGCGGTTTATGAGTGAGGTGAATTTCAATGGCAACATATCAGGCAATAAATGCATGTACATGGCGTAACGGGAGCTGGATTGCAGGTGTAACCGATTATGTCAGACAAGGGGTTTATACTGCAGCCAACAATTATGAAAATGTGGGCGCTATGTTGTTTGACCTCACTAGTATTCGGAATACCTATGCAAACTATTACCCAACCTCTGCCAGTATTCATCTTGTAAGAATTGCAGCTGGTGACTGGGGCTCTGCTAGAACCATGACGTTGTATGCCGGAAATGCATACGGTATGCCAGCCCCAAGTTCAAGCACTAGCGTATCTGGGAGCAGACCGACGAAAGTTACCTCGGGGTATAGTTACACTGTTTCTGCAGGGCAAGGAGCAAAGGATATAGCCATTTCCACCGCACTCATAGACTCCATTGGTAGCGGTGCGAGCAATTGTCTATTCATGGATGCAGGTTCTAGCACTTTGAACTACATGGGATTTGGTGCTAGGGATGACCTGAGCCAGATTGTTCTAACTATAAATTGGGCTAGCCGAACAACCGCTTGTAGTCCACCGACTTCTTGTTCAGTGAATGCAACACTCTCGGAAGGCAACGTCACATTGTCGTGGAGCGGCGCATCAGGTGGTATAAATAATACTATTTCATCCTATGAGATACAGTACAGCGAATCAACTGACAACGTTACATGGGGAGCATGGACAGCACTGACCACAGTGAATACCACGGCTACCAGTGGCAGCTTGTCAGTTGCACCGTCCTCTACACGGGGGAATTACCGCAGGTTTCAGGTTCGGACACGAGGCACGGCAGGAGCAAGCTATTATTCAGGGTGGAAGATATCCTCGAACTCTGTTCGTAGGAACACAGTCCCAAGTCCACCAACCACTGCAATGGCCACTCCAGTAAATTATAGCGATGAAATAATCACGTTTACCTGGAGTGGAGCCTCTGGTGGCACGAGTGCAATCAAGGGATATCAGATTGCCAGTAGAACATCTACGGATAACAGTACCTGGAGTCCGTGGAATGTACTGACAACGTTGACCCTGTCGGCCAGTAGTGGTAGCTACAATCCAAATGTATCAAGAGTTCCAGGAACTTATACTCAGTTTGGTATCTGGACGATAGACACTCTGGACGTTTACTCTTCCGAGAAAGTCAGCAATAGTATCTATTGTGACATCACAGCTTGCGGGCCTCCAACTGCTTGCGCAGTAAGTGCAACTTTAGCAGAAGGAAACGTCACTCTTTCATGGAGTGGTGCATCGGGTGGTGCGGGCAATGCTATCACATCCTATGAGATACAGTATAGTGACTCGGCAGATAACAGTGCATGGGGAGCATGGACAGCACTGACTATAGCGTTCACTTCATCAACAAGCGGAAGCGTAACTGTCAGTCCACCCACTACTCGCGGTTACTATCGTCGCTTCAGAGTAAGAACGCGCGGTGCGGCTGGAGAGAGTTTCTACTCAGACTGGACTATATCTAGTAACACAGTCCGCAAAAATACACTGCCGATGCCACCGACTTCCTTTACAGCGGCTCCTCCAATATATGAAGTCAACACGATAACCCTTACGTGGAGCGGAACGACACCTGGAACCAGTGCCATTAAGCAATATGTCATCCAACAGGCTACCTCGACAGACGGAATAAACTGGTCAGCATATGAAGCACTGACTACTATTATTTCAAGTGCTACTTCAGGCACACATGAGGTATATGCCTCACAGATATCCGGAATGTATACCCGTTATCGAATCAGCGTAACAGATGCACTCGATGCGGTTTCAAGTTATGTGGTTAGTAACACGGTAAAGAAAAACAGTCCGCCTGCTGCTCCTATAATTGCCTACCCAATGACTGGTAACTCTGCTTATAACACTACACCACGTTTCATGATCACAACAGGTGTAGAGCCAGACGGTCAGACACAGATAGTGGAGGTGAAGATTGATTCAGGGGTATGGCATAATAGTGTAGACAATCCTGAGAGGTTTTCTACGAGTGGACATCTTGGTAATGGTGTTAAGACAGTTTATCAAGCAGAACCACTTACTGTAGGAAATCATACTATTACCTTTCGTTGCCTTGACAGTGATATTGAGTCGGCAAGCACAGAGGTTGTCCGTTCCTTTACGATACTACAACCACCTTTTGAAACAATCTCTGCGAACGTGACGCATGTAAAGGCAACACATATTCAGATGATTCGAAACGGTGTAAATATGGCTCGTAGTTACTATAACCTATCCCCTGTGACTTGGAGAGAGGAGATCATTGCAGGAAAGACCACTATCAAGAACTGGCCGTTCCACATCACTGAAATTCGTAAGGCTATGGATACTATTATCGGAGTAATTAATGGCTTTGATTCTTCTGCCACATTTGACATACCAGCTTTTACATGGCTACCCATCGGCACAGGAAGGCCAAAGGCGGATGTGATGGAACAGATTCAGGACCTCATTCTGATGTTATAAACTTGATAACTACAACTCAGCGCTCTTGTGATATGCAGGGGCGTTTTTCTATACACAAATTTAATGTAACGGAGGTGTTTTTAATGAAAGAGATATGGAATTGGATACAGTTGACCTTTGCGGCTATAGGTGGATTTCTTGGATGGTTTCTTGGTGGCTATGACGGATTTCTATATGCACTGGTAGCTTTTGTTGCCATAGATTATCTGACAGGGGTGCTCTGTGCAATTGCGGATAAAAAATTGTGTAGTGAAATCGGGTCAAAAGGTATCTTCAAAAAGGTACTTATCTTTGTGATGGTAGGTATTGCTCATATTCTTGATACACAAATTTTGGGTAGCACCGGAGATGGTGGTGGTGCCTTGCGTACAGCGGTAATCTTCTTCTACTTAAGTAATGAGGGTGTATCCATTTTGGAGAATGCCGGACATATAGGTCTACCTATTCCAGAAAAATTAAAGGCGGTTCTAGAGCAGCTACATGGGCACGATGAAGAACCCCGTAAGCCGGGTGATGGACTATGATTGACTTAACGAAAGCGGTAACGGTGTTTATAGGGCGGCGAGGTGAACACTACTACCGGAATATTGAATTTGATGTATCCAGCTTACTGGAAGATAAATATCCCAATGCCGCCTTAAGTGCGATTTACCTAAGATCTGATGGAATTGCCTATCCGGTGGTCACCAACTATGCCGATGGAGTCCTAATATGGTCACCTAGTGCAACGGACACATCTATTGTTGGTGTCGGTCGCCTGGAAATAAGGGTTACTTATGGAGAAGTGGTTGGAAAAAGCGTTCAAATATTAACCATAGTTGAGGATGCACTTGTTGACGGAATTGCTGAACCACCAGAACCTCCCGCACAGGAATGGCTCAATCAAGTGCTTTCTGCCTTAGCTGAACTGGATATTCACGAAACGAATAATCTGCTAAATCTCACTTATAACCTATTAAATAACAACTATGATCTACTAAACACTACACACAATTTGGTAGAGGATGCGCGTGACCATTTATACACGCGGATTGGGGTTCTCCTTAATCATATGCATCCCATAGAAACCGCAACAGCACCGGATATGATAAGTCGAAGAGCATCCATAACCTTTACCGGTATAGCGAATGGCAACAATGTAGTAATCGGCACAGTGACATATACTTTCGTTACAGTTTTGGGCAGTCCGACTGCAAATAATGTTCAAATATTAATTCAAGACACCCTCCGAAATACAGTAAAGAAATTTGCTGAAGCCATAAGAGGTATTCAAGACGATGCGAACATTGCTTATGGCACAGGTACAGATCCTAATCCGACTTGTACGGCCTACTGGACGAGTCAAAGATTTTCTATTGGCGAAGTTTCTGTAGCTGCGGGTGAGAGCTTATTCGTATTGGAAAGAGCGGAAAATGAGACAGCACCAATACCTTTTACTTCTACTGCAACTGCAACTATCAATCCATTCACAAGGATAAGCTACCTGAGATATATCATGTCGGGCAACGTTTCAGGTCCAACCGGTGTCAATAGTGTACGTGGTCATTTTCACACGGTTTTACCCATAAATAGTGTGGTTATTGGAGGACAGGGTGGATTGCTTTATCCTGCGACTTATGACTGTCATTTGTTAACCCTTTGCCGTCAATCAGATACAAGTGAGAAAGAACTTGACTTATATATCTCCAATGATGAAGAGACTTTCACCAGGATAGCACGGAGTACACCTGTTGGGGCGGATAGTACTAACGCAGCTCAACATATTCATATTCAAATGCGTCAAGGTAGAGTACCTGCTGGTTATGGACTATATATCCGTATGGGAAGTGATGGCACATCGCCAAGTGCATACTGTGATCTGAAGTTCACCTACCATCTATATCCAGCTACTCTAGCTACAAATTAAATCTTATAATCTGTGAGGTGATCAAAATGAACCTGCAAAAACTTATATTAACAAACAATGCTTGTTTCAAAGCAGGCAAAACTATAACACCGAAGGGTATCATGGTGCATTCTACCGGTGCCAATAACCCTAATATCAAAAGGTATGTTGGCCCAGACGACGGTTTACTGGGGATTAATCAATATAACAACCATTGGAATCAGGAAAAACCCGGTGGTCGACAAGTTTGTGTTCATGCCTTTATTGGTAAATTAGCAGATGGCTCCATTGCCACCTATCAAACATTACCCTGGAATCACCGAGGTTGGCATGCCGGAGGAGATGCAAACAATACGCATATAGGATTTGAAATCTGCGAGGACGGTTTGACCGATGCCTCGTATTTTTCTGCTGTTTATATGGAAGCTATAGAGCTTTGTGTATATCTTTGCAAACTCTATGGCTTTAGTGAGAAGGACATCATCTGCCACAGCGAAGGTCACAAACTAGGCATCGCAAGTAACCATGCAGATGTTATGCACTGGTTTCCCAAACACGTTAAGTCGATGGATACCTTTAGAACTGATGTAAAGAAACAATTGGAGGCAGAAAGAGCCAAAATCCTGTAACACCACAAACTAAGCTATATCGTGTGCAAATCGGTGCTTTCTCTGTAAAAGCCAATGCTGAAGCACAGCTTGCAAAGGCAAAAGCTTCTGGATTTAAGGATGCTTTTATTAAATATGAATAATAAATATAAATTGCCTGTGGGGGTTTGCTCCTGCAGGCTCTTTTTTTATGCTCTGATTCAAATTAATTTTTACAAATCCTCAACTTCGACCTGTTCCCGCGGCTATTAGGTAGGAGGTAATGCTATATGAATCAGAATGAGGATAAGAAAGTTACAAAGATTACGGATGATATCATACAAAACAGAATCGAATCTAAAAGTGTGTCTCTTGAGCAGCTACAGCGTGAGTTTGATTATATCCAGGCAGAAAAATTACTGAATAAGATGCTTGAAAAAGGCTTGATTTCGGAGGCTGAATTCAACAAAATAACCGCATTAAATCGGCAAACTTTCTCACCACTCTTGGCAGAGTTAATGACCTAAAAACGTTGATATATAAGTACTTTAGAGGTAATATGTGACCTACCAAGAAGGAGGTGAGAGGATGAAAAAGATAACGAAAATAGAAGGAAATATGGCCGATCCCTTTAATAAGCCAAAATTACGAGTTGCTGCTTATGCACGAGTATCTACAGACAGCACTGAGCAGCTTATCAGCCTAGAAGCGCAAAAGAACCATTATGAAACCTACATTAAAGCTAACTCTGATTGGGAGTCTGCAGGCATTTATTATGACGAGGGTATTTCTGGAACAAAAAAGAAAAAGCGATCTGAACTGCTTAGAATGTTATCAGATTGTGAAAATGGGAAAATTGATTTAATTATTACAAAGTCTATTAGTAGATTTGCTAGAAATACTACAGACTGCTTGGAGATGGTTCGTAAGCTGGTAGACCTTGGTGTTTACATCTATTTTGAGAAGGAAAACATCAACACCCAATCAATGGAAAGTGAACTAATGCTCTCCATCCTAAGTGGACTTGCAGAAAGTGAGTCTATTTCCATTTCGGAAAATAATAAGTGGTCAATTCAAAAAAGATTCCAGAACGGAACCTTCAAGATTTCATATCCACCATATGGCTATCAAAACATTAATGGCCATATGGTTGTAAATCCCAAACAAGCAGAAGTTGTAAAGTATATTTTTGCAGAGGCATTATTGGGTAAGGGTACACAAAAAATTGCAGATGACCTTAATCATAAAGGCATCCCTTCAAAAAAAGGTGGGAGGTGGACTTCTACAACAATTCGAGGGATTCTTAGAAATGAAAAATATACAGGGGATGCTATTTTGCAAAAGACCTATACAGACAGTAGTTTTAATAGACACATCAACTACGGTGAGAAAAATATGTATTTGGTTGAAAACCACCACGAGCCAATTATAACCCATGAAGTTTTTGATGTAGTAGAAACTGTTATGAGCCAAAGGGCAAAAGAAAAAGGCATAGAAAAGCACAACAATAAATATCAAAACAGATATGCTTTCTCAAGTAAAATTATCTGTTCAGAATGTGGCAGTACATTTAAAAGGCGTATTCATTCATCAGGAGCAAGAAAATATATAGCTTGGTGTTGCAAAAAGCACATAAAGCAGATAACTGAATGTTCCATGCAGTTTATTCGAGATGATGATATAAAAACTGCTTTTGTTACGATGATGAATAAACTGGTTTTCGGTCAGAAGTTCATAATAAGACCGTTGTTGGATGGATTGCGTAATCAAAACAACGCAGAGAGCTTTCGGAGGATTGAAGAATTGGAAGCAAAGATTGAAAGTAACTTGGAGCAGAGTCAGATGCTGACGGGTTTAATGGCCAAAGGATATCTGGAACCTGCTCTATTTACTAAAGAAAAGAATGCACTTGAAGCAGAAAGTTCGAGGCTTATAGCGGAAAAGGAACAGCTTACCCATTCAGTTAATGGTAACCTTGCTAAAGTAGAGGAAGTCAATCAACTACTTAAGTTTGTTTCTAAATCTAAAATGCCCGCAACTTACGAGGATGAGTTATTTGAAAACTATGTAGACCGAATTATAGTTTATTCACGGGAGGAGATTGGTTTTGCATTAAAGTGTGGAATTACACTAAGGGAAAGGATGGTGAATTAGATGGCTCACACGCCCTATGGATATAAAATTGTAAACGGTAAAGCTGTAGTGGATGAGATAGCAGCAGAGGAAGTAAGGAATTTATATAGAGGGTATTTGACAGGACTATCTTTAAAGGATGCTGCTAAAAAAGCTGGAATAGACTGCTACCATGCCACTGCGGCTAAAATACTACAGAACAAGCACTACCTTGGTGATGAATTCTATCCAACGATTATTGATGAGGGGGCTTTTGAAAAAGCTAAAACTGAAAGACAAAAACGAGCTGAAAAGCTAGGCAGGGTATGGGATCCAAAAGGAGAACCTAAAACGGATCTTGAGATGAAGTTTAAGGCAAAACCCCTAGAGCAAAAATATGATAACCCATTTAAACAGGCAGAATATGCATACAGCTTGATAGAAAGTGAGGTGTAGCGAATGGGAGTAAGTAAAAATGTCACGGTTATTCCAGCATTTAAGAGGGTGGGTAATCAAAAAACAAATGAAAGTAAAGCTAAAACACGAGTAGCTGCCTACTGCCGTGTATCTACGGATAGCGATGAACAGGCTAACAGTTATGAAGTTCAGATTTCCCATTACACAGAATTTATAAAGAAGAATCCAGAATGGGAGCTTGCTGGAATATTTGCAGATGACGGGATTTCAGGCACCAATACAAAAAAACGTGAAGAATTTAATAGGATGATTGAAGAGTGTATGGAAGGTAAAATTGATATGATTATTACCAAGTCAATCAGCCGATTTGCTAGAAACACTTTAGACTGTTTGAAATACATCAGGCAGCTTAAAGATAAAAGCATCCCAGTATTCTTTGAAAAGGAAAACATTAATACAATGGATTCTAAGGGAGAAATTATGCTTACCATCATGGCTTCCCTTGCCCAACAGGAGAGTCAGTCATTAAGCCAAAACGTAAAGCTAGGCATCCAGTACCGATACCAACAAGGTGAAGTGCAGGTCAACCACAACCGATTCTTGGGGTACACGAAAGATGAAGATAAGCGACTGGTGATTGACTCTGAGGGGGCGGAAATTGTAAAACGGATTTATAGGGAATACCTTGAGGGTGCTAGCCTTTTACAGATAGCCAGAGGACTAGAGGCAGATGGGGTTCTAACCGCAGCAGGAAAAACAAAATGGAGACCTGAAACACTGAAAAAGATACTTCAGAATGAGAAGTACATCGGAGATGCCCTTCTGCAAAAGACTTATACAGTAGATTTCCTTTCTAAAAAGAGAGTCAAGAATAACGGGATTGTTCCTCAGTATTATGTAGAGAACAGCCATGAACCTATTATCCCACGGGACCTTTTTATGCAGGTCCAAGAAGAAATGGTGAGAAGGACAAACATACGAAGTGGCAAAAGCGGTAAAAAGAGAGTTTATAGTAGCAAGTACGCTTTATCAAGCATTGTATACTGCGGACAGTGTGGTGACATTTATCGGAGAGTCCATTGGAATAACAGGGGATGCAAATCCATTGTATGGAGATGTGTTAGTCGCTTGGAGGAAAAGGGGTCTGACTGCACCTCCCCAACCATAAACGAAGAAACATTACAGACAGCAGTCATCAAAGCTATTAACCAACTCCTAGCTAACAAAGAACCTCTTCTCCAGGTACTGCAGAAAAACATAACTATTGTTCTTAACGAGGAAAATGAAAAAGCCATCACTGATATCGATGGCAAACTGGAAAAATTACAGCAACAGTTACTTCAACAAGCAAAGTCCAAGAATGACTATAACGAAGTGGCTGATGAAATATACCGCCTGAGGGAACTAAAACAAAATGTGATGATAGAAAACGCAGAACGTGAAGGAAGAAGGCAACGTATTGATGAGATGATAGAATTCTTGAATGAGCAGTCCTACGAGTTGGATGAATATGATGAGCAGCTGGTAAGGAGGCTTATTGAGAAGGTTACGGTGTTTGAAGAGAAAATTACTGTTGAGTTTAAGTCGGGTGTTGAAATAGATGTATGGACATAGCTTTTCTGACCGACCATCAATCAGGAGATGCATTTTTATGGACTAATCTTATTAAATTCAAGAAAGTAGCAAGAAAAATAAGTAATATTAATATTTTGAAAACCAAAGCACATCGGTCATTTTATCCCGATGTGCTTTGGTTTATCTTATTCAACATTAATTGTAATACTATTGTTTGGCTTTTCTACTTTTGGAACTATAATTTTTAGCACCCCGTTTTCAAGTTTTGCTTTAATGGCATCGGGTTTGGAATCTTCTAAGTAAATAGAACGGCTCATAGAATTATAACGTCTCTCCTTGTGAATGAAATTCTTTTTCTTTGTTTCGCTGCTTTCATCTCTAGTAATAGAAATCGTTAGCTTCCCATCATTGAGTTCAACGTTGATGTCTTTTTTATCTACACCTGGCATTTCAGCTTCAATAAGGTATTCTTTGCCATTATCTTCTACATCAACTTTGAAAGTATCATAAGTGAGGGTTCTTCTAAATGGCCAATCATTTGAAAAAAAGTCATCAAGCAAGTTGTAGAAGTCCCCAATACCAGTATTGGTTGAAATTTCTTTGTTTTTTCTGTTAAAAGGTACTAATCCAGCCATAATTAACAACTCCTTTTCGTATTATTTTGTTAGCACTCTATAATGATGAGTGCTAATTATTATATATCATAGAATTGTATTAGTGTCAATACTTTTAAAAAAATATTTAAAACAAATTGAAGTATAATAATAAAACTTAAGAACTGGAAATTTTTTTTTATAAAGGTTTAAAATCACACTTTTACAACATCTTTATGGAGAATCTTTTTATAATCTAATTAGGAGAATATATTATAATTTATTGGGAAACCTAAAAAAATAGTTAGTAAAAATACAAATAATAGGAGCCTTTGAAAATGATTTTTAGAAGAAATAGTTTAAGTTCAAATAAAAAATCAACTTCAGATAGCGTCACCGAGAATCTATCAGCTGAAACAATAGAAAACCTGTTTTCTAACATGGCTGATTTCAACAAGATAAATTTAAACACACCTGGTGGTAACGAATATACTCTTCACTTTTTAAAATCCTTAATCAATGTTGACCAATTAAATTTAACTGTGATTTTGCCATTATTACACGGAAACAAAGGCAGTGTCCCTTTAAGCATTGGTTCTATCGAAGTAACAGAAATAGATACTTTACATAAGGCAATGGAGAATTTGCTAACTGGCTCAATATTGATTGAAGATATAGTCCAAGAAAAGTATTGGAGTATAGTAATTCCTAGGGATTTGAGTCGTTCTATTGATACATCTCAGCAGGAAAGCATTTTATATGGGCCAAATGATAGCTTTGTTGAACAAATTGATCAAAATATAACACTTATTCGAAGAAGACTACCTATTGCACAATTAAAATGCAAAGACTTTACAATAGGTTCTATGAGTAAAACAAAGCTTTATTTAATTTATATAGATGGTCTAGTAGATTCTGAAATATTAAAAACAATGGAAGAAAAAATTAGAAATATCGATTATGATGTTTTTTTAAATACGTCTGACATAACTTCATTTTTAGATGATAATAAAAACAGCCTCTTTCCGCAATACCAGTTAAGTGATAGACCTGATGTTATTGTTTCAGCTCTTTCATCAGGTAAGATATCACTTATCTTGGACGGAACTCCTTTTGTTATAGCTGCACCTATAACTTTTTTTGAATTATTTCAATCTCCAGAAGACTATGTACATCGGTGGCTAGTAGGCTCTTTTTTAAGAACTATTCGGTTTATTGCTTTTTTAATTACTTTGTTATTAGTTCCAGCTTACGTAGCAATAACTACGTATAATTATGAGATGCTTCCGCTCCAATCATTGATAATCATACTAACCTACCGGAGTGATGTGCCATTTAACCCAGTGATTGAAGCTTTTCTAATGACTTTAACACTAGAAATTCTAAAAGAAGGTAGTTTAAGAATGCCTTCAAAAATAGGACCAAGTCTTGGAGTCGTTGGGGGTATAGTAATAGGTCAAGCTGCAATAGACAGTGGAATCGCTAGTCCTGTTCTGGTTGTTTGCGTAGCTATTTTCGGATTGGCTTCGTTTCTTGTTCCTAACTATTTAATGACAAACTCTAGTAAACTAATCCAATTCATATTTATTGGATTAGCTGGCTTGTGGGGGTCTTTTGGTATCATTCTTGGATTACTCTTTCTAGGAATTCACTTGAATTCACTTACTTCTTTAGATCGCTCTTATATTGCTCCCCTAGCCCCCTTTTATTCAAAAGACTGGAAAGATGTTATTATTCGTTCACCTGTACAATTTATGAAAACAAGACCTGAATATCTGCAAACACAAAATAAAAATAGAACCTCAAGTACAAAGGAGAACATAAAATAGATGGATATGGTTAATATTATCAATTCAAATAAATCTTATTTTTCTAGCAAGCATAAAATTGATTCTGTTATGCTTGCCTTACTGATAAATAGATTTCAAATACTTCATTTTATTATATTTTCAACTGAAAGATTAAAATATCCTCATATGGTATGGCTTATTATTCTTGGCGGAGTTATTTCACAACTTAACATTTACATATTGTCTAGATGGCTTTCAAGTCATCCAGGGAAAAAGGGTATTTGGGGAGTATACGACCTCTTTGGAAATGTATATTCTAAAATTTTTCTATTAGTTTGGTTGTGCTTTATGTTCATTAAATTCATTATTGCTAGTTCCTACTATGTTTATCTACTACACAAATACCTTATGACACAACACCCGAAACCAACTTTAGTACTTGTTTTAATCATTTCAAGCGTCTATTTGGCAAGTAAAGGTTTTTCAAATGCATTAAAATTTTCAGTTATTACATTTGTTTTTTCTGTTGGGATTTTATCGTTGTACATACTATTAATGTTTAATGCTTTTGTTAGCATTCAAGATATATTTCCGTTGTTTGGAAATGTATTTAATTCTAATTTTCTTAACTCTATGCTGTTAATATGGGGGTTCTTTAGCGGTCCTGAATATCTTATTTTAATTGGACCGTATATTCGTTCTGATGTAAACATTCACAAATCCATGTTTATTGGAAATTTAATGACTATTATTGAGTATGTAGTTTTTTTTCTTGGTACATTTATCTTTTATGGATCCGATTTTTTACCTTATGTTCAACATAGTTATATTAATATGATTAGCTTTTTGCAATTTAAATCCATACAAAGAATTGAAATGATTACCCTGCCGGTTCTTATGGTAAATTTTACTCTTTCCCTTGCTGTAATTCTACTATCTTCTTTTAAGGCTATCCTATATATTACGGGAAGCAAAAAAAAACTAAAAGAAAATACACTTGCATTTTTTATGACAAGCTCTTTTTTTACATTCGCCTGTATTTTTTTTATCTTAAAGCTTTTTACAACTGAAATTCAAACACTCTTTTGGGACGATGTTCTATTATACTTATCCGTATTTACTTACACTTCAATCCCAGCTATAATATTCATTGCAATTTTAGCTAAGTCACGGAGGGTAAAATAATGTCATTTTTAAAGCGATATTTTATATTTACTATGATAGTGTGTTTATTTTTGACCGGTTGTACAAAACATAGGATACCTAACAAAAATTACATTGAGAATATAGCACCTTCGGTTTTATTTTATATTCGACCAACTGATGACGACAATATAGAGGTCACTACAATTGTACCTCCTATAAAAAAAGAAGAAAGGAAAATTATAAAATCAGAAGACAGAACCTTGACAGGTGCAAGATTGAAATTAAATGCAAACTATTTTAGAGAAGTAAAAACTGGTCAATTGAGGATAGTATTTATCGATAAGAAAATAGCAGAACAGGGACTTTTTGATGTTATCAATACTTTTTTTAGGGACCCTTCCATTTCTCAGAGACTTTATTTAGCGGTAGTGGAAGGTGATATGGAAAGTTTTTTAAATACTACACTTAAGGAAAATATAGATATATTTCTCTATGAAAAAATGAATTTTAATGAATCTCAAGGAGAAATCTTAACACAAAACCTGCATTACTTTCTAAAGAGTTACTATTCTACATATGAAGACCCTTATCTGCCCTTCTACAAAATAGAAAATAATAAATTGGTTTACTCAGGTATTGCAGTATTTAACAATGATGCATTGACTGATACTTTGACACTTAAAGAAGAACGCATTTTTAGGCTTTTACACCCCTTAGTAAAATATCATAAAGTGCTACCTGTCACCATATGTGACATAATTTTATTAAACACAAAAACTACCACAAAGATAGACTTTTCAAATTCTTATAATGATGTTAATGTATCTGTAAAATTATCGTCTCACCTTGGAGAATACAAAGACGGGATGAAATCTGATATACATGAGAATTATCTGAAACTGGAAGATAGAATTCAATCTTCCTTGGAGCAAGAAGCAAAAGAATTGGTCAATAAACTTCAAAAGGCTAATAGCGATTGTCTAGGTATTGGTCGTTATACAAACACCTTAACACAAAAACCATTCACCGGAGATACATGGAAAGACAAATGGAGTAGTCTAGAATTTAATATTCAATTTGAAATGACTTTTGATGATCTTGGGGCAAAGAAATACGGTAAAAACAAGTAAAGTAATTGCAAATGCCAAGACTGGTAAATACTTTTCTAATGACGATAGCCACACAACACTAATGTTAAATGCAAATAGTGTGGCAAACTCTATTTTTTCTTGCTTTATAGATTTTAAAAGCACCCTTGTGTGAAACGATTGTGCAGACTTTTGAAGAAAAATATTCAGATAGGAATCTCTCAAATACAAAAGATGAGAAAGATTGATCTAGGCAAAATACTAAGAAAATGTTTGCATATTTTTATATCGATATGTTCTCTCCTACCGATAGCGGTAAAAAAGCCGTAGATATGTTTCCAAGGACGGACGATTCAAATGACATCAATGCCATCAACTCCAGGCACGTGGAGACGGTTGTGAAGCTAGAAAGAGCAAAAAATTCAGTATTAGCAACGGATTGAGACCTATGAATGAAATTGAACACTCAAGGACTTTTGTAAAAGGACGCATCGAGATATAATTATTTTTAATACCAATTAATTATACTATATCTAACAGTTCGGAAATATTAGATATAGTATAATTGGCATAGGTACATTCAACATTTTTGTTATGGTGGTAAAAGCAGGAATCAATTCCGGCATTAATGGCTCCCTGTACATCAGAAGTAGGGCTATCTCCTATCATGATTATGGAACCATTTGGAACTTCACATATGTTTTTGAGACAGTATTCAAAGAAGTAAGGCGAAGGCTTTTCATGCTTAATTCTATCAGAGATAAAATGCCCATCGAACAAGTCGATTATGCCAGCATTTGACAGGCGCTTGATTTGTGTTGAATAGACACCGTTAGATGCTGAATAAATTTTTTTCCCCATTATCTTAAGTGTTGTTAAAGTATACTCTGCATTTGGAATGAGTGAGGAAGAATTATCAAGGTAAAATCTGTATTTTTTTTCTATATCCCTGCCATCAACTTGAATACCATAAAGCTTAAAAAATTCACTGAAACGCGTGTTCAATACAACTTCTTTTGAAAGTTTTCCTTGCTCGAGGCGACTCCATAAAGATTCGTTTATTTTTTTGTATCTCTGCAATAATTCATCTGTATAGTTTAACCCTATTGATTCAATGACTTTTCTGAAACTGTCTTTTTCGGCAGAATCAAAGTCTAAAATGGTATTGTCTAGGTCCATCAAAATGATATCATACATGATTTGCAATCCCCTCTACATATGTTTTTTATGAAAATAATATGAGATCCCTATTAACCTGGAGAGCAGAAAAAAGCTAATGATAGTTCCTTCTCTTATATATAGGCCAAGGTTGGATATTGAAGTAAGTATCAGTGAGCTAATCATAAAGAAAATATCAAATCGCATGCGAATTGTCGTCAGGTTACATCTAAGTTTTTTACCTAATTCAATACATAAACTTTCAAGCGGGAACTGAATGATTTCCATAGCTAAAATTGCCCCCAGACTAAGTGAAGCTAATATAAGCCCAAGAATAAATGTCAATATTCTTAAAAAGTAGGCATGAATTATCAAATGGCTCAAAACAAAGTAAACAAAAAGATTGACAATATAACCATTTGCTATGGTTGCTGTTATTTGAATAATGTCGCGACGGTTAATGTGAGACCGCCTGATAATAAGATAAATTATAAAAAATAACATGTTTAAAAAGTTTAGCACAGTTCCAATCTCTAAATTAAATAGGTCTGCCAAAATCAAAGAGAACGCATTAAACATACTTTGACCAATTCCAGCTTTAATTTGCAGAGAAATACCTAAGCCCAGCATCATAAAAGCCAATACTGAATATAATAATTTTTTCGAATGTTGTGGTATCATATTTCACCTCAGATAATGTAATATTTTTATCATTATAAACATGTTATAATAAAAAAGGAAAATAAAACATGAGAAATATCACATTGGGAGAGAAATATAAATGTTTTTTGATAATGAAATACCCAAGGTAGTATTTGAGAGTGGAAGGAAAAGGAATTTCCTAAAAAACGATAATATTTATAAAATGAACAGTAATCTAATATATTGCTATTTCATTCTATCTGGGACTGCTAAAATTTATATTGATCATAAAAACGGACGACGTTCAATCCTTGACTTTGTAGGGAGAAATGACTGGTTAGGAGAGCTTTCCTTATTCTGCTATGAATCAGACATAAAAGAAAATAGAGTTCTTCAAGATATCGAATGTTTGGAATTTGACATAGATGAATTACGAAAACTATGCAAAGAAAATGCAAAAATTTCTTTTTATTTTGCATCGTATATTGCTAATAAATTATTATCTAGAAGTTATCGAATGAGCGAGAGCTTAAATTATCCTTTAAGTAGAAGACTTGCGGCGTTTATCCTTCAATATCAGCATAACGGGGTATATAATATTCCTCATACAGATATTTCAGAGTATATGAATGTAAGTTATCGTCATGTGTTATATGTCATTAAGCAATTCTGTGAGATGGGAATACTAAAAAAAGAAAAGGGAAAAGATTATGCTATTTCTGACATAGAAAAATTGAAGGAGTTACAGGAAAAATAAGCCTTACACCAAAGCCCCACACCAGGTTCAAACGGCATCTTTTTTGTATCCTCAACGTACGTGGAGTGTGCGGCGGTAATAAAGCGGATTTAGAGAGTATATATGTTCCCTTAGATGGATGTTTTGAGGGAACTTTTTTACAAAGGGGTCGTACTTTTACGCAGAAATAAGCAAATACGCGAAAAGAAAGGGACTTTTGCGTATTTGCTTATAGAGGAAGGTGAAAACGACTCTTACTAT
This sequence comes from Bacillota bacterium, assembly GCA_049322695.1. Classification (GTDB taxonomy): domain Bacteria; phylum Bacillota; class Clostridia; order Lutisporales; family Lutisporaceae; genus CALGKJ01. Next base: position 217,069 of record JBMORW010000016.1, read on the forward strand.
GTCAATTCTAAAATCAGCGTTTCTACATGAGTTTGGAGGTAATAGTAATGTTAAAAATACTAATGTTAAAAAATTACAGAGTGATTCTGGCTGCTGCGGCTTTTCTGGTTATAGCCACTTTACTGAGTATACTAATATTTATCTATGAACCGCCAATACAGGGCAACATTGAGAACCCGGATGATACCCTGGTGCTGGTCAATAAGGCTAACTATCTGTCATCGGACTATGTTCCTGGTGATTTAATTATTCCGGAAGTCAAATGTATTAAGGGTATTGCTGCAGATGAGAAAAAAATGAGGGAAAAAGCTGCGAAAGCGTTGGAAGAACTATTTGCTTCAGCTTCAAAAGAAGGCATGCAATTATATTGTGAGTCAGGGTACCGTTCATTTGCGACGCAGAAGAAGCTTTATGAATGGGTTAAGAGAGAAAAAGGAGAAGAGTATGCCAATAAATATTGTGCTCTCCCGGGACGCAGCGAGCATCAAACTGGATTAGCAATGGATATAACTAATATTGACCATTATGATGAAGAAAATGACAAGGCACTTGGGCGAATGAAAGAAGGATTGTGGCTAAAAAATAACGCACACCGCTTTGGATTTATTCTTAGGTATCCCGAAGGCAGGACGAATATCACCGGATATAATTATGAGCCATGGCACTTCAGATATGTTGGGATAGAAGCTGCAACAGAAATATATAACAAGGGTATAGTACTTGAAGAATATTTTGAGAAATCAACACAATAGGCAGTGTTAATAAAAAACAAGGTGCCGTAAAATATCTTTCTACGTGTAATTGCAGATAGAGTGCTATATTAAACTACGTAAAGGTATAAACTAAGGAGTTTCACGACCCCTGACCCCCTTACCCAAACTCAATAGTTTTGCGTTACAGTATCATCTTACTGCCAAATCACACGTGGAGGCGGTAGTAAGCTATATAAAAAGGACCAATAATATCAAGGGCTTGAGGGTTTGTTGAAAATAAAATGTGCTTTTCTGATAAATGCTTGTCATAGAAACAGAAATGCACTATTTTTTTATTTTTATCTGTTTAAACTCTGAAGGTTGTAGTAAAACATATTATGTATTATCATCTGATATAGGAAAATATTGTATGAATGAATTATAAGTTATATACTTAAATCAAATATTAATAAAGGAGAACATACATGGAAAATTCATTATTTAAAAGCTTTATACTTGAGAAAATCAGGAACACGAATTATGAAGAAGATTTGAGTACGGCTCATAAAATGGCAGTAGAATATATTAAAAAAGTTGATAAAATGAGAGTTTTTCCGGATGAAGAAGCAATTCGTAATTTGAAAGCTTTTGATGAAGAACTGTCCAGTGAGCCTTTAGAAACATCTGAGATTTTAAAACAGCTTAATACCTATGGATCACCTGCCACTGTTGCACAAACAGGTGGAAGATATTTTGGTTTTGTCTGTGGAGGTATTCTACCATCGGCATTATCAAGTAAATGGCTAACCGATGCATGGGATCAAAACCCGGCAATGTATGTACTGTCTCCAGTAGCAGCTAAGATTGAAGAAGTTACTGAAAAATGGCTTATAGATTTATTAAAGCTTCCAAAGGAAACAGTTGCAGGCTATGTGAGCGGCAGCTCTACGGCAACACTCATTGGATTGACTGTGGGAAGAAACATTCTGTTAAAGAATTTGGGGCATGATGTTGTTAAAAATGGATTAACAGATTCTCCAAAAATTAAAGTGGTTTTAGGAGAAGGAGCCCATTCTACAGTGTATAAAGCACTTTCAATTATCGGACTTGGTAACGACAGAATAATCAAAGTACCAAGTGATGAACAAGGAAGAATACGAGTTGATAAACTGCCAGATTTGGATAATGGGACTTTAATTATATTACAAGCTGGAAATGTTAATTCTGGAGCATTTGATAATTTTGAGGAGGTCTGCCTAAGAGCGAGAAAAGCAGGTGCTTATGTTCATATTGACGGAGCTTTTGGACTTTGGGCAGTAGCTAATGAGAAGTTTAATCATCTGACTAAGGGGGTTGGGTTAGCAGATTCTTGGTCAGCAGACGGGCACAAAACATTAAATGCACCCTATGACAATGGCATTATTTTATGTAAGCATAAAGAAGCGCTGGTTAATTCTATGCATATGGTTGGAGCCTATATTGTATTAAGTGATGAACGTGATGGAATGTTTTATACAACAGAAATGTCTAGAAGAGCAAGAGCAATTGATTTATGGGCAACACTAAAAGGACTAGGTAAAAAAGGCGTTTCTGAGTTGGTGTGGGAATTGCATAACAAGGCTATATATTTTTCAAAACTACTTAAACAGGGAGGATTAGAAATACTAAATGATGTTGTATTTAATCAGGTTTTAGTTAGACACGCATCAGACGAAAAAACAGCTGCATTAATCAAAGGAATCCAAGAATCGGGGGTTTGTTGGCTTGGAGGCTCTACATGGCATGGGAAAGCGGTAATAAGGATTAGTGTTAGTTCGTATAAAACAACCTATGAGGATATTGATATATCAGCAAAAGAAATTCTGAGAATAGCAGGTAGTATTTAATAGTCACACAGATTATTTAAGATTATTAAGTGCCAGGCATCAAAGATATCCAGTTATGGACTGTGAGTTAGCTTACCTGCATATTATCAAGGTGAAATATGCCCTAATGTGACTAAGTCACTTATCTTCCAGCAAATTTTCTGTACTATAAATACATGGGATATAAAACAATTATAGACAAGCAGATGATAAGAATCGCTGAAGCTGTGAAATCAAACTTTTTTTACAGCTGATCAGACAACTGTATTTATAGGGAGATGAGGAAATGAAAAGCATACAGAGTCAGATATTCTGGATAACAATATTGTTCTTTATGTCAGGGTTCATACATATTTCCCTGTCTTTATTGGGTGCTATATGCTTCATACTGCCATTCATTCAGTATTTGAAGTACAAAGATAAGGTTTGGTGCAAGTATTATTGTCCAAGAGCAGGGTTTTTTAGTAAAATCCTATCAAAGTTAAGTCTTGGCTTGGAGCTGCCCAAACTACTGAGAGACAAAAGCTTGAGTAAGGGTGTAGTCATATATTTTTCAGTTAATATGTTTTTTGTATTAATGTCAACTATAATGGTAACTATAGGGAACATTCAGCCCATTGAGCAGATACGTTTTTTAATGGCGTTTCCCCTGCCAATACAATTACCTCAATTGATGGATCTAAATATTGCACCAAGTTTGATTCATCTTGGATATCGTATCTTTTCAATGATGTTTACATCCGTGACAATAGGTTTAGCTCTTGGAATCTTATACAAACCGCGAACATGGTGTATAATATGTCCAATAAATACTCTCACAAAGTAAGTGGCTGGCATTTGCTGGGGAATAATAGAAGCTTGAGACTGTGAATACTAAAAAAGTGTACAGCAGAAATATGACACTATATAGTCATGTTTTCTGCTGTATATTTTAATTAATAAGCCGATTTATAGCTTATAATGGGTTATAACTTTAGTGATAATATGGGGGATAAGTTGGTATTGCAGGATTAATGAAGGAGGAACATGTATGACGTTAGCTAAGGAGGAAGTTTACGAGCTGATGAAAAATGAAAGCTATACCTTATCCTCAAAATATGATCCGGATTGGATTATCCAAAATGAGCTGGGGTCTCATTGTCTGTGGCTTGCAGAAGCATTAGCCGGAGCTATGGAGCTTAAGCCTGGTATGAGGATTTTGGATATGGGCTGTGGAAAAGCAATAACCTCAATTTTCCTGGCAAAAGAGTTTGGACTTGAAGTATGGGCAAATGATCTATGGATAAGTCCGACAGAGAACTGGCTTCGCATACAGGAAGCAGGAGTCGGGGACAAAGTATACCCATTAAAGGCAGAAGCACACTCACTTCCATATGCTGATGAGTTTTTCGATGCTATTATCAGCATAAACGCCTTGCAGTTTTTTGGTACCTGCGATTACTATATGAAAAATCATTTTGGCAGATTGGTTAAGCCAGGGGGACAAATAGGAATTATAGTGCCGGGCTTGTATAAAGAATTTGAGGAGGAGTTACCTGAGTATTTAAGGGAGCTCTGGCAGCCTGATTTTTACTCCTGGCATTCGGCTAAGTGGTGGGAACGACATTGGAAAAGAACAGGTATGGTTGATGTACTATTGGCAGACAATTTTGAGAATGAAGAAGGCAGAAATATTTTTCTCAAGTGGGAGATTATCATGGGTAAGAGTAAGCTTTTAAATGCAGATAAGGGAAGAAATATAACTTTTGTAATGGTTGTTGCCCCAAAAAATAAGAGAGTAGATGCTGTGTGCTAATATACCTACTGTTTAGGCATTTGAAAACTTATATAACCAGCACTTTCTAATGTTTGGGATAAGAATAAGACACGACGTTTTTGTTGGTTATTGTCTATTCATTAACCTTCTGCAGATATAATAACTTTAAGTGACAGGCATAAATTAATAACTTATTTGCTTTACTTGAACCTTATGGTAGAATTGAGAATATGTCAGGTGCCTGGCACTTATAAAGGAGGATACTTTATGAAAATTTCAAAGAATGATGCGTTGTTATGGTTTGATTTTTTTTCGCAGCTATCGGAGAAAGAGAAAATAAGTGCAAAGCATGAAGAAGTGATTTACTCTACCTTTGCACAAATTGAGGCAGCGGTTAATCATAGATATGATATGTTAATATCAGAAATCAGAGGTTTAAAAACTCTGGAGAACAGAACCTTTTATGTGGGAGATGAAAGCAAATTCCCTAACGGCTGTCGTTCTTGTCTTTTAGGCACCGGTTTGAGTGCAATCAGAAAAACGAATAAATGCAACCTGGAATGCAAGTTCTGTTATAATTATGGTCAGCTGGATAATATTTCTCCTGTTGGAGAAGGAATGTGGGAAATCGGTGGCACTAAATTTTATGAGAAGGATATTGATCTGCTTCTTTCTATCCACCAGAAGCCTTCCGGTATTTCCTATGTTTATTTGGAACCATTCATGGAAATAGAAAAATACTTGCCGGTTATTAAGAAGTTCAGTGAAGCTCAAATTCATCAGCATCTATACACTAATGGCACTTTAGCTGAAGAAGAGTCATTGAAAGCACTGGGGGAAGCCGGTCTAAATGAGATACGCTTTAACCTGGGTGCTTCCAACTGTTCAGATAAGGTTATTAAAAATATTGGAGTAGCGAAAAAATACATTAAAAATGTTGGTATTGAAACTCCAATGACTCCTGAGTTCTTTGAGGCATTTTTCAAGAAAAAGCAAGTAATTCTGGAGACAAAACTCGATTTCATCAACTGTGCAGAATTACATCTCAATGAGAATAATATTTACAATTATTTTGGAGAAAACATGTACATTTCAAGACTAGGCTATATTTCTCCTGTTTGGAGCAGGGAGTTAACTCTGAAATTCATGAAAATAGCCGCTGAAGAAAACTGGGATTTAGCAGTTCATGATTGTTCTAACTACACGAAATTTGCTCGAGGTTTAAATCTGAGCAGCAAGGCAGGTATGTGGTTCGGAGCCAGCAATTATGCCTGCGAATTTTCTAGGATTCCTTATGATGTATTTATACCTATTCTGAGTGATGACAATTTTAAGTTCTTATATGAAGAAGAGCTGCCATACGAGTACAAACCAGCAATAATGAGTTACTAAGGCGCGTTGTTCAAATAAAATGATGTGCATAGTGCTTGCAGTTCTGATGTTAATATCTTTATAGCTTATGAGAAATTTGCTGATTTTTCGGCATTAGATATTGCCCAGAATAACGATCTAAGTGCTTTGAGAGACATAAGCCTAATATTTGGAGACCCTACAGAAAACTGTGTACTTCAAAAATGGTTGAAGCTATAAGTCAGAGTTCACACGGTGAGGGTGTATTCACTCGGTGCGGTGGTGAAGAATTTTCCATCCTCCTGTCAGGCACAAGCAGCAATAAAGCTCACCGAAATGCCGAGAGCATAATAGGAACAAGACTTTTAGTGATAGCACTTATATTGGCAGTTATGCTTATAGGTACTGATTATTCAGTTTGGACAGACACATTAAAAATCAAAATACAGTTATTCTATGCCTTTACAGCCCAGCGCAGTTTTGCAGATCGAGCACGGCTGTTAAGCCTGCATTCTTCTGCTGTTGGCAGTATAGGACCGGTAGATATTTCACGATATACCCCTAAGCGATAATAGTGTTGAAAGGACTTTTTAACAAGCCGATCTTCACCTGAGTGAAATGACAGTATAGCAGCACGGCCACCCTCTGCCAGGGCAGTTGGAAGCTTCTCCAAAAACTCATATAACACATCAAATTCTCTGTTTACATCTATTCGAAGCGCTTGAAAGCACCTTTGACAGGCTTTTTTTATCTCTTCTTCTCTATTTTTATATGGAAGATACTGAAGAGCATCTTTTATAACCTGGCGAAGCTGTGTTGTTGTTGATATCTCTGCTCCTTTTTTTGTCTCAGATATAATAGCCCGGGCAATTGCAGCGGCATTAGGCTCGTCTGAGTTTTCTATCAGAATGCCCTCCAACTCACTTTGTCCTATAGTTTTAAGGCGTTCTGCTGCTGAAATGCCTTTTTTGGGATTCAGCCTTAAGTCCAAAGGTCCTTCTTTCTTATAAGAGAAGCCTCTATCAGGATTGTCTATTTGCATGGAGGATACCCCTAAATCTGCCAGTACAAAGTTCAGTGGTCCTGATTCATAGACTATCTGATTTATTTGGGAAAAGTTCATTTGCCGGATAGTCAAGATCTCGGGACCATAGCCTAAACGTTCCAGGCGATCTTTTGTACGAGGCAACTCGATGGGGTCAACATCTATTGCATATAAGTGTCCTTTGGAGTCCATGCATTTAAGCATTTCCAAGGTGTGACCTCCATAGCCAAGTGTCGCATCCAATCCGATCTGCCCCGGGGCAATCTGCAGAAAATCCAGTATTTCCTTAACACAGATAGAAATATGCATTCCTGCAGGAGTATTACCCTTTCTAATAACCTTTTCAATTGTATCAGCATATTTTTCAGGTTGATGTTCTTTATATTTTTCTTTATATGTCTTAGGGTGGGTGCCTTTATATCGAACACGACGCTGATGCTTTTGCTCTTGATTATCCATTGTGCTCATTTTCCCTCCCTCCTTTTTATATATTATTGTTTGTTTTTATAAATCATATAATACCAAAAGAAATATGCAAAAGCAAACTTCACAGGAGGATAAAACTTAGAGCGGCTATACTAACATTATGTCAGAAGGTTGTTATGTGAGCAGACCCCGGAGGAAAGTCATATAAGCTAATTGACAATTGCACTACTATGCGGTACAATGTAGCTGGCTATTATGTGGTGCAAGGTAGGTGAAGAGTATGGTGGATCGATCCCAGTTAATGCGTGGAACGTTGGAGGGCTGCATTGTAAAGATTATAAGTGATGAAGAGACCTATGGCTATGAAATAGTATCACGGCTGCAGAGCTATGGGTTTGAAGAGGTAGGGGAAGGCTCAACCTATCCTATTCTGGTACGATTGGAGAAAAAGAAAATAATATCATCTGTTTATAAAGAATCACCCTTGGGACCAAAAAGAAAGTATTATTTTCTCACTGATGCAGGAAAAGAGTTTTTGCGGGAATTTGATACTGTATGGAGTGGCGTAAAAGAAACAGTTGATAAAATAATGAAGGGGGAACAGAAATATGTCTAAAAATGAAACAATGTTGCTAAAAAATGAAAATATAAAGCAGTCAAATAGTTTATGTGCTGAAGATAAGCAGACTATAAAAGATATTATGAAGAGTATGAGCATATTCAGGGTGAGTTCATATGATGCGCAGGTAATCCAAAGAGATTTGATAGGAATGGCACAAGAATCCAGACTTAGAAATTCCAGCTTGAAAGAGGTTATTGGGGATGATATAAAAGGGTTTACAAATGAAATTATAAATAACAGCAATGGACCCTGTAAAACAGAGATACTTTTAAATCTTTTGTTAAAGCTGTCAGGATATTTTTTTGTTTGGTTTACAGCATTAGCATTTGGTGCCTATGGCAGCTTGTCATGGAAGGCTAACCCGATCATATATATCTATTATGTTGGAGTTGTATTGGCTATTTTTATGACAGAAGGGATGATTACTCCAATGTTCATTACAGAAAAAGGTCTCAAAAGGAAAATGCAGTCACTAGTTTCCATAGCTATATTTGCAGCTTTGACAAGCATTGTGTTTTTTCTGAATGATAGTCAGTACACCATAGACTTCAAAGGAGGATATATAATAATTGGGTCAGGAATGGTATATCTTGCAGCTAGATATTTGGACCTTAAAAATACTCACAGATTAGCCAAAGAAAAAAAGAACTATATACAGGATTTAGAATAAAAATATCTGTATTGTGATTTCCCCTGGAACTATTGTTCCGGGGTATTTTTGCAGAGTTCAATAAAAATGTGAGATATGAATATATTGCTTTGCTATTGCTACAAGACTGCTAATAGATAGTCCTAGTTCGAAGGAAAATTGTAAATAACTAGTAATAATCTCTTGACTTTAATAAAATTAAAGCGCATACTTAATATTATTAAAAACAATAATTAAGACACATTAATAAATATTGAGGTGTGAGTATGACTGCCAATAGAATTCCAAACTGGCTAGCTAATTTGGAGAATGAAGATATAAGCTTTATTAAGAACTTTATTTTGGCATCGGGGTCGTTGAAGGAAATAGCAGAATTATACGATGTTACTTATCCTACTATCAGGCTGAGACTTGATAAGCTGATACAAAAAATTAAAATCAATGATTCTGAGCCGAAAGAACCTTATATCGCACTGATTAAAAAATTAGCCATAGATGAAAAAATAGATTTGGATACTGCTAAAATATTGATAAACGAATATAACAATCAAGTTAAGGGGTTGAAATAAATGGGCAGTATAGGGTTAGTATTATTGATTGTAACAGTTATAGCTTTTATACAGGCCTTATTATCGACGAGGTACAACAAGCTTTTAGGATTAATAGTTCCCGGTATAAATATATTATGTTCTATTATTATATCTCTATTGTTCACAGACATTTTTACAGCCCTGCTCGGACTTGTTGTTACAGCCATACCAACTATTATCTGGCTCAGTATATACAGGGTATGCAGAAGGAAGCTTGGAAAGAAAACAGTTACGGAAATAAATCGAATGAAGATAAATGATTTATAGGCATTTAATACATCACTATTGGTTATAAACTGTGGTAAAGAGGGGGTGTAATGGTGAAGAAAGGCTTATCTGATAATAAGCTGAGAGTAGTGTTTATCCTGCTTATATTGCTGTTTTTGCTGATACCTGCTTCAGTAGCATTTAATCGCAGTTTGCTGCATGACTGGAGTCCGCAGGAGCCTTTATTAGGTAAATGGATTGGACAGTCTGAAGTATTTTTACCTTCAAAAAATAAAGAGTCCTCCGGTGAGCATTCAGGAAAATTGATAAATATTGAAATCACTATAAAAGCTGATGGAAAGATTATTGGCACAATAGGTGATGCAGAGTTAGTGAATTGTACTGTAAAACAGAACAGAAGTTGGTTTGAAAGACTTATCGGGATGAAGACAGATTATATTATTAACGGCGGATACTTGAGAAACGGCATAGTGCAGGAAGATGCAGTAGCTAAAAGAGTTATCAGGATTCCATTTGATATAACAGACGGAGAATTAAAGGGCAGCATCTTTGAAATTGAGAGCTGGAATTATCCTTATCCTATTTTTCCACGCTTTCAATTAAAGAATGTAATTGATTAATAAAAAGTGTCTAATATCATATAGAATGTCTTAATCGCAGTTTGCTGAGCACTTTTGCATTTGAATTTGGGCATTGCTCAGCCAGCCTGAGCAGCCTTCAACTAAGTGTGTTACTTTATAGTAAGGATATATCAAGATAAAGATTCTTTTTGGAAAAATTCTACAGAGAATCTTTATTGTTTTGCTCATAATTTCATACTTCCTTTGATGCTGTACTAATTTTGCTTCCTTTTACAGAAATAGAAGCTCTGCCGGTGATCTTAATGAGAAGTGATTTGTTAGATTTTCGAATTGTTGGTATTATATATATAGATATATTGCGAAGGATTTAGATAGATTATGAAGAAACTGGTTATTGGGATATTGGCCCATGTAGATGCGGGCAAAACAACTTTATCAGAAAGCTTACTTTATTTGAGCGGCAAAATTCGAAAATTAGGAAGGGTGGACAATAAGGACGCCTTTTTAGACAGCTATGAACTGGAAAGAGCAAGAGGGATAACTATTTTTTCGAAGCAAGCCGTATTTGAAGCAGCTGATATTCAGATTACTTTACTGGATACACCTGGCCATGTAGATTTCTCAACAGAAATGGAGAGGACTCTCCAGGTACTGGACTATGCTATTTTGGTGATAAGTGGAGCAGATGGTGTTCAGGGGCATACCAAAACCTTATGGCGTTTGCTTTCTATATATAAAATACCGGTTTTTTTGTTTATCAATAAAATGGACCAGTGTGGAACAGATAAAGGTAAAATAATTAATGAATTAAAGAGACAGTTGGATGATGGATGCATTGACTTTGAACAGAATGAGACAGAGAATTTTAATGACCAATTGGCTATGTGTGATGAAGCACTCATGGAAGCCTATTTGAGAACAGGACTTATCCAAACTCCACAGATTAAGAGAGCTATCAGAGAACGTAAGATATTTCCGTGCTATTTTGGTTCAGCTTTGAAATTGGAAGGTGTTGAGGTATTTATTCAGGGTGTTGTGAAGTATACCCAAGTACCTTCCTATCCGGAAGAATTTGGAGCAAAAATATTCAAAATCAGCAGGGATGAACAAGGAAACCGTCTTACCTATATGAAAATTACCGGAGGAAAACTCAGGGTAAGAGATGTATTGAATAATGGTGCTTGGGAAGAAAAGGTAAATCAGATTCGAATCTACTCAGGTCAAAAGTTTGAGGCTGTAAGTGAAGCAGAGGCGGGTTCGGTATGTGCAGTAACAGGACTTAGCCAGACAAAGCCCGGAGAAGGTTTAGGAAGAGAGGAAGCATCAAATATCCCCATATTGGAGCCTGTATTGTCCTATCAAATAATACTTCCTGAAGGTTGTGACCCAAGAGTGATGATCCCTAAGCTGCGTATTATTGAGGAGGAGGAACCGGAGCTTCATATTGTCTGGGATGAACAGCTTAAGGAAATCCAGGTACAGATTATGGGTGAGGTTCAAATAGAAGTCCTGCAAAATATTATAAAAAGTCGATTTGGTGTCGAGGTATCTTTTGATTCGGGTAAGATTGTGTATAAAGAGACTATTAGAAATACCGTAGAAGGGGTTGGACACTTTGAGCCACTGCGGCACTATGCGGAGGTCCACTTATTAATGGAGCCCGGAGAACGAGACAGCGGCCTACAGTTTGAAGCAAAATGCAGTGAAGAAATACTGGACAGGAGCTGGCAAAGGCTTGTTTTATCCCATCTAAAAGAGAAAGCACATAAAGGGGTTCTCACTGGGGCGGCAATAACAGATATGAAAATCACTCTGGTTTCAGGCAGAGCGCATAGTAAGCATACACAAGGCGGTGACTTTAGAGAGGCTACCTATCGTGCAGTACGTCAAGGCTTAAAGGAAGCGGAATCTGTATTGCTGGAGCCATATTATTCCTTTTATCTTGAACTGCCCGAGAAAATGGTAGGCAGAGCTATGACAGATATTGAGAAAATGCACGGAACGTGCCATGTTAAACACATAGAAGGTGAAACTGCAGTTCTCACAGGAACAGCTCCTGTTGCTGCAATGAGAAACTATCAGAAGGATGTCACGGCTTATACCAAAGGTCAGGGCAGACTATTCTGCAGTCTGAAGGGATACGAACCCTGCCATAATACTGATGAAGTAATAGAAATGATAGGATACAATTCTGATAGGGATGTCCATAATCCGTCAGATTCAGTATTTTGTGCTAATGGTTCCGTATTTTTAGTTAGTTGGGATGAAGTAAAGCACTATATGCATGTAGAAAGCTTCTTGCAAAAAAAAGATAGTTTATTGGAAGCTGCTACTGAAAAAAAGGGAGTATATTCAGGAGAGAAATGGATTGACACTGAGGAAGTAGACAGGATTCTTAATCAAACCTATTATGCAAATCAAGGGAAGAAGTCTGTCTGGCAAAAAAGAATAGCTGTTCCTGAAGATTATAAGCAAACGATCAATATAAAAAAGCTTAAAGATGCCAAAGATGAATATCTTCTTGTTGATGGCTACAATATAATCTTTGCATGGCCTGAACTAAAGGAGCTTGCAGAGGATAATCTGGACGCTGCAAGATCAAAGCTGCTAGATTATCTCAGCAAATATCAGGGTGTTCAGGGATGCCGGATTATTGCTGTGTTTGATGCTCATCGTGTCCAGAGGCATAGTGAGGAAATAATCGATTATGATAACCTACATGTGGTGTATACCAGAGAGGCACAGACTGCAGATCATTTTATTGAAAGATTTGCCTGTGATAACCAGAAAAAATATAATATAACTGTTGCTACTTCAGACGGTTTACAGCAGATCATTATCAGGGGAGCAGGCTGCTCTGTATTGTCTGCCAGAGAGTTGAAGGAGGAAATTGAGAGAGCCAACGAAAGAGTTATTCAAGCCTATCAGGAAATGCAGGCTGCGAATCAAAATTATTTGGAGGATGCATTATCTTATGAAACAAAGCAGCAGATGGATGAGCTCTTCAAAGAAGAAAAAGACCGTTAGGAAGCATTATTATAGAGCATCAGCATATTTCTCTAGCTGCAGAGAAGTATTTGCGGCAGAGGAGTTGATTTTGTCTGATGACTGGAGCTGTTAGGTGCGGCTGATTTGACTAACAAAGCTTATTTTCATAAGGCGGTTTATGAATTTTATAAGGCAAATACTCCAGATGCCTGCATATACAAGGGAGAATGAGAAAAATATCAAAAGAATTAAAGGCGTTGATAGGGAGTTGGTTAGATTTACAAACACTGAAATGCCAACAATATAGGTTAAAAAAATCAAACCAAAAGATAGTGCTGTGCTTGATATTAATATGGAAACTACTACTCCCTTCCTATTAAGCAATGACCCGATAACGATACCCAGTAGCCCGGTGGCACAAAGCAGAATTATAGCCTCCTGTGTACAAACTAAAGCAAGAATTAATGCAGAAGAAATAAAGACGGTAAATCCAAGAGAAATATTTAAAACGGAAGCTATGGCAACAGGTAAGGTACTTAATGGACTTAATGCCAATCCAATTATGGGTAAAAATACAGGTGCTGATTGGAATAGTACAGCTGCTGTTGTCAATATTCCTCCAGCGCAAATAAACTTGCATATATTCTTTTCTATCAACTTATACCTCCTGTCAGGTACTACTTTAAAAGTTATGAATCAAGGAATAATTTCAAAAACAGTACCTAGGTTAGAATCAGTCACATTCATGGAGCCATAAACCCCTAGATAAAGTCTGGTCTGATTGAGATTTGTTCCCAAACTAACATAAAAAGCTGATTGAGATCCAAAATCATAATCTGTTTCAATAACGCCAAAATCACTTAATTTACAATCTGTTCTTACTCTGGTATATGCTAATACTCCTCTAGCAGGAGTTTGTGAAGCATGTCTATGCTCTCTAGCAAAATCAGTAAACACAATACTTTTCTTTAAAAAGGGGATTCCATTGCCCATATATGGCTGTACTCCTGTAAGTGCAGTCCCTCCAAACTTATCAGGTCGGGGCTCTTTATGAAAATAACTGGTTAGAGGCTGAAGGCGCTGCACAGAAGTTTTTACTGCTTCATTGTAATAAGCAATTGTTTTCTCATCAAATGTCGGATTTGCAGAGCAGCCCCTTATAATCGAAGTAGGAAAAATACCTTCCCACCCTCGCCAGCCAAAGTTAATAAATCCTTCTTGGTCAGGCTCAGATTTCATTAGAGAAGCTTGAATAAGCTTAGTAACCGGTATTGGCTTGTAGTGAAGAAAAGAAAAAATCGACTCTACCATATCCTGACCGACATTTCCCACATATTTGATATACTGATTATAAAACCTTTGAAATGAAATGCCGGGTATATTGCGGACACCTTTTGCAATTACAGTAAGCGTTTCCTGTATAGGTGCAGGGAGTTCACTAAAACGTGTGACTGAGGGCGGGTTATTTATGTATGTGTTTTTAGTTACATCAATTTCAATTATTTTACCCGCGATTTCCATATCATCCTGACTCAGATTAAATGGATCATAGCCTGATCCGCCATCTCCGGTTGTTAACACAAGTTTTCCTGTTTCAGGTGAAAAGTTTAAACTATTGACGCCATTATGATTAAAAAATGGTCTTCTCAAATTAAGTAAAGTACGCCGTTTTTGAGGTCTGCCATTCGTTTGAAAAATCCATTCTTCAACTGTATCAATATGATCATATCGAGTTTTTCTATTTGTCCACCTTAGGTTTAAGGTTTCGGGATCACACGGATCAGGCTTAAATAATTCAGTGAGAGCGCCTGGACCTTGTGTTCCGGCTACTGAGTAATGCAGATAAAATAAGCCGTTATAATAAAATTCAGGATGAAACGCTAGCCCCAGCAGTCCGCGTTCATCATACCCACCGTCAGAAATACCTAGTCTTATGATTCTCGGGCGAATATCTAAAAAAGTCTTAATTGCTCCATTCCCTATATAAAAGATTTCACCTAATTGTGTTGCAATAAATAATCTTTCATTTGTGTCACCCGGTAATATAGCTGTTTTTAGAACAGTAGGCAGATTTATCTTACTAACAATGGGGCGTAAACTGACTTTAACATTTCCCAACTGTCATTACACTCCTTCATTCATATTCTTATATAAGAATATGTGTAGAACTATTCTAATAGAATCAAATCATAAGTGCATGTAACCATAATACTTTGGAAAATATGGGTTGACAAAATACTATTACTTGGAATAATATATTACTAATAGCAATATTACTAATAGTAATATTTATCTGATATTGTGGGGAGGAAGTGGGTTTATGGACAAAATTATTCTAAGTTTATTGTTAATAAAAAGCATGACAATTTATGAGATGAGAGGGTTTATTGCTCAATTTTTAAGCTCTGTATGCAGCGATAGTCTTGGAAGCCTTCAAGCTGCTATAAAAAAACTGCTTGCTGCCAATCAAATCACTTATCATGAATATGTAGATAAGGGGCTCAATAAGAAGGAATATCGCATTACGGACAGTGGATTGGAAGCTTTTAAGAAATGGATTGAAACGCCTATGGATTTTCAAAAGGCAAAGAACATGGAAGAAAGTAAGTTCTTTTTTATGGGGATTACCCAGAAGGAAACAAGAAAGAAGTTAATTAGAAGCTGTATTGAAAGTTTAAAGCTGGAGCAAGAGAAGTTATTACACATTCAGAGTATAGTTGAAGCCACAAAGGAGAATGTAATTGAAAGAAATGTAGAACGTATATTGAAAGATGAAGAATTACATAAATATATACTTCAGATTTCTACGGATGAAATGCTGGAGGATACAATTTCTAATGTATATCAGTATCAGATATTTTGTTTGGAATATGGCTTGGAGAAAGTACAATTTGATATTGATTTTTTCGAGAAGATACTTATCAAGGAAGAAGGTAATTAGTGCACTAGTTTTCCTTCTCATACTGTCTGTCGATTTTTATTTGTGAAAGTGAGGATAAAAATATGATAACAATTATTGGGGCGTTGCTATTTTGCATACCTATAATGCTGTATACTCTTCTAGCATTTGGATTTCCGTTTGGTGAGCTGGCATTAGGCGGGAAATATAAAGTAATGCCGCTGAAGCTTAGAATGGTATGTGCTATATTAATTCCAGTTCAACTGTTTGCAGTAATGATAATTTTGCAAACCGGAGGTATTATGCCACTTTTGTTTTCAATAAAAGTCACAAAAATGATTTGCTTATTCTTTGCTGCTTATTTGTCTTTAAACACAGTAATGTGTGTGTTTTCAAAAAGTAAAAAAGAAAAGTATGTTTCAGGTACTCTCGCCGCCTTATCTGCAGTATGCTGTTGGATATTGGCGTTTAGTTAGTAAAGCTAGTTATTTAACGCACTACATAGTAAAATTGGGGGAATAAATTTGAAAAGAGTAGCTATTATCGGCGGAGGCATTGCCGGGCTTAGTGCAGGGATATTTGCACAAAAAAATGGTTTTGAAAGTGTTATAGTGGAGAAACATCATACTCTTGGTGGAGAGTGTACAGGCTGGGAAAGGCAGGGTTACCACATAGATGGTTGTATTCACTGGTTGGTTGGTACCAAAGAAGGGACACAGATGCATGACCTTTGGAAGGCAGTGGGTGCACTGGATGGGGTTGAGATTTACCATCCTGAGAGTTTTATAGCGGTCGAACACGACGGTGTTACTGTACATTTCTATCGGGACCTAAATCGTATCAAGTCAAGTTGGTTGGAAATATCACCGGAAGACAAAGGCATTATTGAAGAGTTTTGCAAGGATATAAGACAGCTGCAATCCTTTTCTATACCAACAGGAAAGCCGATGGATTTAATGAATATAGCTGAAAAGCTAAGGTACATTCTCTCAATGAAGGATGTTGGCCCAATCATGCAGAAGTACGGAAAAATCAGTGTCAAGGATTTAGCCAATAAGTTTAGACATCCTGCACTGAGGGAAGCTATCAATTCCTTTATGCCAGAGGGAGATTATAGTGCTATATCTGTTATTTTTCCCCTGGGAACTTTCACAGGGGGGCAGTCTTCTATTCCTATCGGAGGCTCCAAGGCGCTGGCACAACGTATGGTAAGCAAATATCTGTCTTTGGGTGGAAGAATTGAGACCTCCTGTGAGATTATTGAAGCTGATATCCAAGGCAGGTTGGTTAAAAGCATTAAATCCAAAGAGGGAAAAGTCTTTATGGCAGATTACTTTATTGCTGCCTGCGATGCTAAGGTTTTGTATGAGCAGCTGCTAAAGGGACGGTATACTGACCGGGAGTTTCAGAAAAGATATGACAATCCTGATATATATCCTTTGGCATCCAATGTTTATGTAGGAATAGGATATGAAGGCTCAACGAGTGATATTCCGCGTACCCTCAAATTCCCTGTACAATCTTTAGGTATTAATCAGAATCAGAAGCCAGTAAAGTATTTACAGATAACGCACTATGGTTATGAGCCCAACTTTGCTCCAAAGGGTCATACTGTAATAACAGCAGCTATTAATCAGTTCGAGCCGGAGCTAAAAGCATGGGAGATATTAGTTAAGGATAAAGTAGAATATGATAAGGAAAAGATCCGAATCGGACAAGCTGTAATCCATGCACTGGAAACTCATTTTCCAAATATGAAGGGAAAGCTTAAGCTGCTTGATGTAGCTTCGCCGCAAACATATGTACGATACTGCAATGCTTTCCGTGGTGCATTTATGGCTTTTTGGCCGACTATAACCGGAAAGCCTCTTGTCCATACAGGTTATGTAAAAGGACTTAATAATATAGTATTAAGCGGACAGTGGCTGCAGCCGCCCGGAGGGCTCCCAACAGCTCTTATTACCGGTAAGGACACAATTATGAGGATTTGCAGGAGCGAAAAGAAGGCTTTTTTGGGATAAGTGCAGGATAGTATAATAACAACCGGTATCTATTCCATTACTTCAGTGCATAACACCTGCGGACATAATAAGTTGATAAAAAAAACTCCCAAAAATGCTCGAATAGTATTACCAAATGTGTCATAATAATGGTATAAAATTACATCGCTGGAGGTTGCGCGTTTGGAGTTATTGAGCAGTAAAGTTATTAAAAGTATAAATGACGTCATGCCTGAAGAGCCTGAGTCATACTATAACTCAGATTTGGTAGTATTTAAACCTAGATTTTTTGTAGGTGGTGTTAGTCAGTTCAACTACTATCATTTTGTGATACCAAGGGTAGAAATCCCATCCTTTAATGTTGATAATAAGGTGATAAATCTGCACAAAAACATGATATTTCCTACTAATCCGGGTCAAAGGCTATTTGTCTCCCCTACCACTTTAAAGCAAAATGATTTTAAAGATATTAAATTTATTGCCATGTTCTTTGAAAAACAAAAGCTTCAGGAATTAACTAAAGAAGAGTTCAATAAAACAGATTTTTCGTTTTGTAATAAACTGTACTGTTTAAGTAATAACTTGTCTTCACTTATTTCCAAGTTTGAAACAGAGTTTAGAGTCAAGCAGCTTGGATATCATTTCATTCTTGATTGTCTTTCTACAGAGTTAGCTATTAACTTGCTGAGAGAGCTCAAATGTAATATTCATGGTGGAGACGGATTTCGCAGATACACTGCAAGGAAGGACATAAATATAGCAATTGATTATCTTTGGGAAAATGATAATTCTGAGTTTTCACTGGATAAGCTGTGCAGGATTGTGAATTTAAGCCCATATTATTTTATGAGACTTTTTAAGGATAATACCGGCAAAACTCCTTATGATTATTATATGGATATCAAAATCAATAAAGCGAAGCAATATCTTAAGGCAGGAAAGCATTCAATTACAGAAATATGCTTTATACTTGGGTTTTCCAGCCACAGTCATTTTTCTTCAATTTTCAAAAGAAAGGTTGGGCTAACACCCTCAGAGTTCATTAAGTCCATCCAGTAATCCATTTATACAAGTACTTTAGTTAAATAAAAAGCAATATTAATGTAATTATTTGGCAATATTGTGATATCATGGGGATGGTCATTGATAATATAATCTCCTTATAAAAATGTTATATAAGGAGAGATTTATAATGACGGGAAAAATGAAATTAGTTTTGGTATTGATTGTTATTTTATCCTTTAGTGCAGGTTCTTTTGCCAATGCGTCCGGTGGACTCATTGAATTGTCTGAGGTTTATCTCAATAACGACATAAGCGTAGTGATTAACGGAACACTCTTTCAGGCAAAGGATCCTCAGGATGGCTCTGTGTACGTGCCTTTGACATATAAAGGTCGTACTTATCTGCCGCTCAGAGCTGTTGCAGAGGCCGTGGGGCTTCCGGTAGATTACGATGCAGATACAAAAACAGCATATATCGGCACAATACCAGATATAGATTCCGGTAATGCACAAGATGTATATATAAATGCCTCCCCCGAATATGTTGATGGTGGCTCAGCGGCACTGTATAAAACAAAGAAAATAGATGCAGAACGCCTGACGACTGAATCAGGCAAGACCTTTGATTTTGGCTATTGCGGCGAAGACTATCGTTTTATTAAGCCTACATTTAACTGTAACTATAAATACAAGAGACTGAAATTTACTCTCTATGCTGCATGGAGCCAGGAAGAGCTGGATTCCGGAAGGCGACAGAAGGATACTCCTCTTAAGGTAGAAATAACAAACGAACATGGAACAGTAATAGAAAGCATAGAAGATTTAAAGCATGGAACTGAAATGGAGTTTGATATCGACTGCATTGACTATAAAACACTTCAGGTATATACATTTGGTGGCAGCACTATTATAGGAGAACCTAAATTTGCAAAATAGGGCTTTAAGTGTCAGACACTGGACTTACGAACATATTTACATTGAGAACACCTTCTGCTAAGCTGAATGCAGAAGGTGTTCTCTTTTGGAAAGTCCATGGAAAGAGGCAGTAAAACAGTGCATTTTATAGAGAATATATATAGAATACTTCGTACAGGTAATGATAATGCTAAAAAGTGAGATGTAAATCAAGCAATTTGCTATGTCCTGTGCATTGGTACTTTTGGAGGGTAATATGAAAAGAGCTTTTATGTGTTTTGTGATTTGTATTGTTTTTTTTATGGCAACAGGATGTGCTGCAGAAGCAAAGTCGCCCGGTACAAAAGAAAAAACCGATATCACTGACAAGAAATATATTGTAAAAGGAGAGGGATATACTTTCTGATTATTTTTATGAAGTTCTCCAATATACAGATAAACCTATTATGATAACCGAAACAGGATGGCCCTCTGAAGAGCTTCCTACTCAATTTGTTAATGCAACTCCTGAAACACAAAGGGATTATTTAATAAGATTAGTTGAGCTTACAAAGGATATTGATATAGAAGCAATTATCTGGGTATTTCCAAATGATGCACCATTGGGAATAGCTGGGGGTATTTTTGACCATATCAGTCTTCTTGATACTGACGGCAGACAAAAAGAAGGGTATATTTACTGGCAGGCTTTAAAGTCTTTGCCTAAGAAATAAAAGCATGAGATAAGCCGGTATACAGAAAGGAAACTTTCATTTAGTGTTTCACTGTAATTTCATACATGTAATCGCGAACTTTATTTATAAGTCTTAAGGCTGCCGGTTAGCTTCTGGGGACACCTGCACCTCCTGTCTGTTTGATAGCGGGAGGTGCTTTCTTATCATTTGCTGCCTGGCTATAACATTATGTTATAATATAAATAAGCAGTATAGCAAAAAAAATTATAGAACAAAAACATGTAACCGTTCAGAAGGTTATATACAGTCAATATGCAGAGGATTTTTTGGTGTGAAAAGAACTTAGAGCGCTTGCAGAAGGAGGTCTTGACATATGAAATATTATTTTGCACCTATGGAAGGACTGACTGGTTATGTATATAGGAATGCTCATAATTGCTTTTTTAATAATATAGATAAATATTTTTCGCCATTTATTGTAGCAAATCAAAGTGAAAGCTTTAAAAACAGGGAGTTAAGGGATATACTGCCGGAAAATAACCAAGGGCTTGTGGTAATACCACAGCTGCTCACTAACAATGCAGAAGACTTTATAAATACCTCAAAGAAGTTGAAGTGTATGGGGTATGATGAAATCAATCTCAATCTTGGATGCCCGTCAGGCACGGTTGTTTCAAAAGGTAGGGGAGCAGGTTTTCTTTCCAGAAAAAAAGAGCTTGACTGCTTTTTATACAATATATTTTCTCGTTCCCTAACCAAGATATCAATAAAAACAAGAATAGGCAAGGATCAGCCCGAGGAATATTATGACTTAATGGAAATATTCAACAAATACCCTGTACATGAGCTGATTATTCATCCGAGAACACAGAGGGATTTTTATAAGAATAAGCCTAATATCAAGGTCTTCAAGGAAGCTTTATCTATGAGCAAAAATACTATCTGCTACAACGGTGACATTTTCACGGTAAAGGATTACAAGGAACTTACTGAGAGCTTCCCCAATGTAGAAGCTCTTATGCTGGGAAGAGGATTACTGGCTAATCCGGCACTGGCAAGCGGTATTAAGAATAATACGAAGCTGGAAAAAAGTTTGCTTAAAGGTTTTCATGATAAGATATTAAGTGATTATAAAGCATTGCTATATGGAGAAAGAAATGTATTATTTAAAATGAAAGCAGTATGGTTTTACATGATTTCAGTATTTTCAAATAATACAAGATATGCAAAAAGGATTAAAAAGTCAGAAAGGTTGCATGATTACGAAGAAGCGGTTTCAAGCTTGTTCCGGGAGCAAGAAATTTTGGAGAACTATGATACAGGGCAGATATAAGCTTGAAAGATAAACCGTTTGGAATATAGGAGGATTGTATGGCATGGAGTAAAATGAAGCAGCAGCTGGGAGAATTTCTTTCTCCATCGCTGTGTGGCAGAGTGGAGTACAGTGCTGCCAGTTATCGATACCTACCCGATAAAGCAGGGCGGTGTCATATTACAGTAGATAAAAAGAATATATTCAACATGAGTGATGCTACTGCCCAAATAAGATGGTACCAGACAGAACAGGAAATTAAGAATGATCCCGATAATGATATTCCTGCCACAGCCGAAGAAATAGAAGCCGTAAGAAAAACAGCCAAGGGGATGATCCCTGAGGAGCGAATTATGGTAATAGCAAGAAACAGAAGAATATCAGAGTATGCAAAGGAAATATTTACAGCCCAAACAGCATTGAGCAAATCGGATTTTTATACTATCGCCAACAGATTTATATCCTCTTCAATAGAGGAAAGCTTGGAGAGTAATGATATATTATTGAATATAATGGCTTTAGTAGACAGACGAGTGGGAAAAAAACGCCTGCTAAGCCTGGCTGAAAAGATGAAGCAGAAACATCCGGCAGTAAGGTATTTTTATGAGCTGCGGCTGAGCACATATGGCGAAACAGTTCAAGCTTGACAGCATTTTATACTGCAAGCTTGAACCATGCAACATATGTTTCCTGTCACAGCTCAGCCTTTGGAGGGTGATAAACATGTATGTGACCAGGAAGAGACATTTTATGTATAATTCTGTTAAGCTTTATCTCCATTGAAGACTATAGCTTTCCCAGGACATTTTTCAATTGTACTCATTATTGAGGGCATATTTTCATTAATAGAGCCTTTTATTTTTATCTGAGCCTTTTTACCGTTCATCTCATAAATCTCCGGAAGCAGCTTTACACAAATGCTGCAGCCTACACAGTAGTCCTTATTGATAGTCAAGCAATTAAAGCTTGGCGCAGCTATTACAGGGATGTCTTCCTTCTTAACAAATATTGAAGTTACATATCCCATAAAGTACATGGCGATGATTGTCAGTATCCAGCGTATAGCCATGAACTTTGGTCCTA
This sequence comes from Bacillota bacterium, assembly GCA_049322695.1. GTDB lineage: Bacteria > Bacillota > Clostridia > Lutisporales > Lutisporaceae > CALGKJ01. Next base: position 239,747 of record JBMORW010000016.1, read on the forward strand.
AGAACTTAGCTTCGTTTGCCAGCATCGGAACTTTGATTACAGCCCATGAGCTTAATATAACAACTAAATTTGCTACGCTTGCGCCTTTAGATAAAAGCATTTTGCAAATAGGAAATGCTGCATATATAGGGCCTGCAGAAAGGCTGCCCAATATAACCGAAAAACCAAAGCCCTTTATACCCGAGCCTTCTCCAAGGCTTTTTAATATGGTTTCTTTTGATATCCACACCTCAATAAGAACTGTAAGCATAAATATTACAGGCATAACCTGTGCCATTTCAATAAGATAGTGTCCTGTATTATGCAGCGATTTTGCGAACTGTTCTTTTGACGATATGAAGGTTAGAATGTACAAAACAATGGTAACTACAATTAGCTTATGATTTTTTAGAAATCTTGCTGACATTAAATAAGACCTCCCATTATGAACGCAATTAACAGCGCAGCAGAGTAGCTCAGGAAACTGCGAAGCAGGGTGAATTTTAAGCCGAATTCCTTGATTTCCAGTGGAAATGTCTTGATGCCGACCATTGTTAAGGTTGTTAGGAATGCGACTGCGGGTATGAGATTGGCACCTCCTTCAATGAGAGAACCAACAAGCGGGAAAGCTACAAATGCAGGGATCAGAGTGATACACCCAGCCAATGCGGCTACAAAGGTACCAGTTGTTATATCTAAGGTGCTCAGTAACTTGGCTATGGCTTCAGGCGTAAAAATTGTAAGCCCCAGACCAATCAGAAATATTATGGCAATAATATCAGGGAGCATACCCTGCATCATCCCTTTTGCTTTGCGCATTGCTTCCTTTGACATATCCTTTTTCCTGAAATAAGAATACAGGACAGCAGGTAATGCCAAGCTCCATAGTGCTAGAGTAATCAAATCCATATATATCCTCCTTATGTTTTGATAAAACCATTATATAATGATAAAATAGAAAAAGGAGTTACCGAAGTAACACTCAAGGAGTTTTTTTATGAATGAAGTATTGAAAAACATAGATAAGATTCCTCTGCTTCAATCAGTTCATATTGAGGACTATTTAAGCAGAAGGCTGTTTAGGATAGCAAGCTATAATAAAGGTAAGCTTATTCACTCAGAAGGTGACGAGTGCAGGAGTCTGGAAGCTGTTATTAAAGGGAAAATAGCTATCGAGAGGATTGATGAATCCGGTAATCTTTTTACGGTTGTTGAGTTTTATCCACAGGACGTTTTTGGAGGCAATCTGATATTCTCTTCAAACCCATATTATCCTATGAATGTAACAGCGCAAACAGATGTGATTATTCTTGAAATTCCCAGGGAAATACTATACGAGCTTTGTTTCAACAACAGGAAATTTCTTGAGCTTTTTCTAAGGCTGATTTCCGATAATGCTCTTATGCTGGGCGACAAAATCAAGCATTTTACAAACCGTACAATTCGTGAGTGTATATGTACATATTTGAAGCAGGAATACCTGCTGCAGAATTCTTACAGGATTATGCTCGGGACTACAAAAAAAGCCCTGGCAGAACGAATAGGAGTACAGCGTACATCCTTGTCCAGAGAGCTTCAAAAGATGAAGCAGGAGAGACTTATAGTGTATGATTCTATAAGCATTACAATACTGGAGCCGTGCATTGTGCAATAACCTGAGTTTAATACTGAGTACAAAACATTTTAAAATAATATTGACAATATAATGCAGGAGTATTAAAATAAAGATATATTACGAGTATCGAAATATTCGCGGGAGGAATCAATGTTTACATATGATGATTATTTTGATCTTATTTTTGATAATATAAAACGTATAGCATTTCCTGAAGAGTGGCTGACGATTGATATAGAAATGTCTAAACAGGAAATATTTACAATAATGATGGCAGATAGACTCGGAGAAGCTACAATGAGTCAGATTTCAGATCAAATGAACTTTCCCATGAGTACGGCAACCGGTATTATAGACAGATTGGTTAAGAAGGGCTATATCCTAAGAGGAAGAAGTGAAACAGACAGAAGGATTGTAACCATAACACTTACTGATAAAGGCAAAATGTTTGCTGAGGACTTGAAAACCAATATATCTGACTATGTGAAGCTGGTTTATGACTCTTTGGATGAGGAAGAAAGACAATATCTTTTTAGAATAATTAATAAGCTTTCCAATGCATTCGGTCAATTAGTAACAAATGGGCAAAAGGATATGGATAAACAGAATAGCATTAAAAGGATAGAAATTGAATAGATGCCTGAAAAGGCTTTTATTTTAATTAATATTACGATATGCGAATAATTCGAGTGCGGAAATAAGGAGGATATATTATGAGAATAATACTTTACACCGGTAAGGGCGGAGTCGGTAAAACCAGCGTAGCTGCCGCTACAGCGCTGAAATGTGCAAGAAATGGATTAAAAACACTGGTGGTTAGTACTGATCCTGCACACAGTCTTGGAGATTCACTGGACATAAAGCTTTCACCTGAGCCGATGGAGATAGAAAAGAACTTCTGGGCGCAGGAAATTGACTCAATCCATGAGGTTGAACAGGGTTGGGGTAAGGTTCAGGAATATCTGACAGCACTTTTTACTGCTAAAGCTGTTAAGGATATAACCACAGAAGAATTGACAGTATTTCCGGGGATGGAGGATCTTTTGAGTCTATTGAGGATTCTTAATTATTACAAGGAGAAAACTTTTGACGTAATAATAATTGACTGTGCACCAACGGGTGAAACACTTGCACTATTAAGCTTTCCTGAGATGCTTCGCTGGTGGATGGATAAGCTGTTTCCACTGAAAAGAAAGGCTATTAAGGTTGTAAAGCCGGTTGTTGAGCCTTTACTCGGGATTCCGATGCCATCAGATGGCGTAATGGGAGAAATAGATAAGATTTACAATCAACTTGATGAGATGAGACAAGTACTATCTGACAGGTCAATAACAAGCATCAGGATAGTTGTTAACCCTGAAAAAATGGTAATAAAGGAAGCACAAAGAAGCTTCACGTATTTGAACATTTATGACTTTAATGTTGATGCGATTATTGTCAACAGGATCATACCTGAAAATGTGACAGATGAATATTTCACTTTGTGGAAGGAAATACAAAAGAAATATAAAGGTATGATAGTGGAGGCTTTCTCACCCGTGCCAATATATTACTCTCCTCTGTTTGAAAACGAGATAGTAGGTCTAGAAATGCTGCAGAGGATGGGAAATGAAGTATTCAAAAATGAAAGTCCTGTTGATATAAAATATAACATCAGAACTCAAGAAGTAAAAAAAGCCGGAAATGAGTACATCTTTTCCATATACATGCCATTTACCGATAAAAGAGATTTATCGCTGAATCAAAAGGGTGACGAACTGATTATAAGAACAATGAATCTTAAAAGAAATATTACGCTGCCAAAGACACTTCAAGGTATGAATATTATTGGCGCAAAGTTTGAAGAGGACACTTTAAGAGTCCGATTTGGGGGTAAAAACAATGAGTAAGGATATAATTAAAAGTATTATTGGTCTTAAAATGCAAGTTGCAGACAACTTTGTGCAGCATATGCCGGATAAGGTAAAAACAAGGCTTAGTACCTTACAGCATGACATCATGGAAGCCGTGAACGAAGCCTCAAATGAATACCTGAAAAAAAGTAGGACTGTGTATGAAAAAAAAAGGGTTAAGTCAGTGTCTATAGAATAAATGCCCTGTCACAATGAGAGCAACCGCTAACAACACAAGCACTCACCAATTCACAAAGGGCATATTTATCTGCTTTGTATAATATGAACTGGGAAGAAAGAGAACATCCTATATAATCCTTTTCAGAGCTTATGCCCTTTGCATCTTGTCGCTATGCTCTTGTTATGCTTTGGTTGTTATAAGGAAACGCAGTTAGCTTTATAAATCAAGCTAAAACAGATTATTGGTCTCCTTCAAAAAATCATCCAGCAGCCTTTGCATGGATTGCAGCCTTGCTTCAACAACAGGCTTTGTCTGTTCCAGTATAACACGGACAGGGCAGCTTATCATTCTCTCCCTCGCCAAATCATATGCCGCTCTCAGGTTCTTTGGGTACCTTGAGAACTCACGAGCAACTCCAATTGTACCCATGATATCAATAATATCTGCATCACTAAGCAGTATGGCTTCAATGCTGCTATCTTTACCAGCAGCATGGTGTGAGCCTATGCGTTCCAACACATGCTCTATTTTGTCATGGGGTACGTTTTTTGATGTAAATAATCCTTGGCCAATTCCATAGAACTAACGGCGTATTTCAGCAGGTAGTGCATAACAGGCTCACCGGTTAATTTTTTGAAACGGGTTTGAAGACTGGTATGGTTTGTATTAAACCTTTTACACAGAGTCTCAATAGTGATTTTTTCATGGTAGTTAGTATTTAAATATAGAATAACAGCATCAACGATTTCATCTCTACCCTTGAGTATATGCAATAAGCCTGGTTCATAATTCGTATACAGCTGAACTACTTTAAAAAGCAGCTCGATGAAATATGATCTCGCCATACAAGACCAGTATCTGTGGTCTTGTTCAGAGATTTCACCAGCAAATGCATTGCAAAGCTGAGTAAGGAGCAGCAAATTACTGTCTGTCAGCTGCATAATGCCTTTATAAGTCTCGTGCCTTTCGAGGAAAGCATTAAAAAGATGAACGTCTTGACGTGTAGTAACTGAAGCCTCAAATGAGGGTTTTCGGATTATGCTATAATTAAGCTGATGGTTGATATAATGCGGATGAAAATGGATAACAGACACATTGGCTTGAAGATTCTCCTCAACAGTCACTATTTCGGTTTCATTAAGGCAAAGCAGGGATGGAGCTATCACAACACAGCGTTTGTCATTGATACTCAAAATGGCATTTCCTTTTATCAGTATTATTAGTTTTAGGCATCCGTTTATAAAATGCAGGTCAGCAGCATCCTTTTCAAGCTCAGCTGATACAGCTATTGAATCTGCTCTATGGAATTGTCTGACGACTGTCATAGGCTCGTTCATTGTGATTCCTCCATTTAGTGTTTTTTTCATTATAATGCTTTTATCAAGGCATATAAAGGATAAAAATTAGCAGAAGCAAAAGGGGCAGCTCTTTTGCTTCTAAATGAACATATCAGCGATTATGTTTTTCTTCTGCAGCTTCTGCCTCTGCTTTAGTTTCATGGACAGTAGCGAAGGGATGCTGAGGCGGAGCATAGATAGAGTACAGCTTTAGGGGTTTTCTTCCTGTATTAATCAAATTATGCCATTTACCTGCAGGTATTATGATTGCAAAGTCATCATATACCTTTTCCTGAAAATGCAACCTGTCTTTTTTGTCACCCATCTTAACAAGTCCTTGACCCTCTTCGATGCGTATGAATTGGTCTAAATGCGGATGTACTTCCAAGCCTATATCTTCTCCTACATTGATACTCATTAAAGTAAGCTGCAAATGCCTTCCTGTCCATAGGGCAGTTCTGAAGGTATCGTTGTGTTTGGCAGCCTTTTCTATATCAATTACAAATGGCTGAGGTCCATAATCCTTTAGCTTTATCGCAGCTTCATATTCCATGTTTTCTGTATAAGGATAATAATGATGTTCAAAATGGCTTGCACAATAAGGGCAAGGATGCATTTTGCAGGTATTATACGTTGATGCATAATTATAAAAAGGACACGGATAGATTTTGTTCACTTTATTCAACTCCTTCAAAGGCTTATAAAATCATATTATGCCGGAAGCTTAAAATAGGTGAGCCTTATAATAATTAGTCAATCTTTATAGTGGGTGCTTAAAGAAAAAATATGAAATGCCTAATAGCAGATGCTTGAGAGATTCCTGTGGAAGGGCACTGTTCCCAAGCTCATAGCAGGGATAGAGCAAATGAACTATGCCGCAAAAAGTGGTTTAGCGGAGAACTGTATGCAGCTGCGGAGTTGTGGCTGAACATGTGCGAATGGAATAATACATTATCTTATTGTCTCTAAAAGCTGGAACTTTATAGTGCTGTATTTCGTCGATAATATAGTATTGGAAAAAGCTTCCTATGTTCTGCATTATTGCTTAATATTGTTTAAAAAAGTTAGAGACTAACTGAAACTTTGAAATAGGGGGAAGTAAATTGAAAAAAAGATTACTGTTATTGTTGATTATTTTTATCACTGTAAATCTGAGTTCATGCACTATTGGAAGCTCGGGAGTAAGATTTACGAAAGACAGCTATCCCAGAGTTGACGGGTCAACCGCAACTATACCCTTATCAGAGGCAGCTGCTTCAAAGCTTCTGTCATTATCTCAGGATGAGGTGAAGAAATTTATAAAGCACAACAGGACACATCAGGCATATGTCAACCTTATTGACGGTAAGGCAGATATCATATTTGTTACTGAACCGTCTGCCGATGAGCTTGAGCTTGCTAAGAAGGCAGGAATAGAGCTTGAGGTAGTACCTGTTGTCAAGGAAGCCTTTGTTTTCTTAGTAAACAAAAACAACCCCGTTGATACTATCTCCTCTTCACAGATACAGGAAATATATACCGGAAAAATAATAAACTGGAAGGAACTGGGCGGAAAGGACATGCCAATAATTGCATATCAAAGACCGGATAATTCAGGCAGCCAAACCAACATGCTGAGCAAAGTGATGAAGGGTATGCCAATAATGGAAGCGCCAAAAGCACTTAAACCTGCCGAAATGGGAGGTTTGATAGAAGCTATTGCTTCATATGATAATTCGGAAAATGCCATAGGGTATTCAGTATACTATTTTGCCAATTCTATGTATATACGTGAAACAATCAAATTCGTTAAGATAAACGGCGTAGAACCAAGCAACGAAACAATCAAAACCGATAAATATCCTTACACAAGTGCTTATTATGCCGTATTGAAAAAGACAGAGCCAAGCGACTCAAATGCAAGAAAGCTGTTGGACTGGATATTGTCTGACAATGGACAGAAGATTGCTGAGGAAGCAGGCTATGTCCCATTAAGGTAAGGTGAGACTATGAGAAGGCTGATAATACTGTTGCTGATTGCAGCCATGCTTGTAAATTTATCCGGCTGTGAAAAGAAGAGCTCTGATACTGCTGATACAAAGGCAAAGGCAGAAAATATCATAATAAAGCCCACTATACCTTATAGTGAAAGATTATTCATATACAACAACGGTCTGGAAATAGAATACAAGCAACTGGATACAGAAGATGAAAGTTTCGTTAGAAGCCATACCTATTATCCTGTAATATCCGGTTTAAAGAACAAGACTGTGCAGAATAAGCTTAATACGGAGATACCTGCCGTACTTAAAGAAATGCTGACAGAGCTTCAGGTGAAGTACCCGGAGGGGCAGGAACCAATTAAAAAATACGAGCATAAAAGTACCTATGCACATATTTCCTATAATCATAACAATGTTTTGTTCATTATTTATAATGCCAATATTAATGCTGTTTTTGATAAAGGAAATCATACTCCCATATATAGCTGCAAGGGCATTGGTTATGATCTGAACACAGGGTATAAAATAGAGCTTTCAGACCTGTTCAAACCGGGAATTGACTACAAAAGCAAAATAAACGCCTATATAAGTCAGTATATAATAGAAAACAATTTTGACGATTACTCAAGTGAGATGATGACAAAGCCATTTCAGGGAATAAGAGAGAACCAGAGCTTTTCTTTGGCTTTTGAAGGATTAATGATAATATTGGATGAGAAAAATGATGAGTTTGCATACAATGGCTATACGAATACTATAATGATTCCTTTGGAACACTTCGGCGACGATTTATATATATTCGACAGGTATTATGATGAAGGAACCAATATATATGAAAAGAGCAAACTTACTAAAAAGCTGTTTCCCAACAAGATAAAATTTATTCCCAAAGATAATACTGAACAGGGTAGTGAAAAGTGGCATGTCAGTATTATGAAAGGAGATTTTATCAATATTCCTGATAAATCAGTGGAAGAAAAAATAGCCGGAATGCTAGAGACCACATTTGATACAGAAGAGTTCATAAAGGAAGCAGAAGAATTTGTTTCAAAAAATAAAGATGTCGGTTACTATGGAGGCTTTATTCATAACATAGAAGTGCCCATCAATGCAGGAGGGTATCTCAGTGTTTTTTCCTTGGATGAAATATATCGCCGGGACAGCCATAAACAACATATTAAGGTTTTTAACTATGATTTTAATCGCAGTAGAGAAATGAAGTTTAGGGATTTATTTATAAATGACATAAACTTGGAAGCAATAATTAAAACACATATAATGGAAATGAATCTCCCTGTATCAAATGAAACGATTGATGAAGAAATAAAGAAGATAATAGACTCTAATGAATTTTACTTCAGTGAATATGATGTGCGCTTTCATTTCAGCCCTGAAGGAGTAAAACTGGATCCATACCAGGAATGGATTTGGATGAACTTTGATAAATTTGGATTGGAAAATATCAGCATTTTTAATTAAGTTTTATCCTGTGTTTAAACAGCGAGTTAATCAATGCAGAGTATATGCCGGCCATGGTAGATTTGCCCTGGCCGGCTACATTATTTTATCTATGCTTCTTCTGAATAAGGGTATAATATATTGGCTGTTACAGACACTAAAAAAGCTAAGAGATTGCTTATAATGCATAGATTTTTTACCTGTAATGAGTTAAAAAACAATAATAATAAAAAGAGGCGATATTATGGCAAAACAAGAAATAATAGTTAAGACCGGATGGAATTTAGATAACAGCTATGCTCAACTGCCTGAAGTATTTTACTCAAGGGTTAATCCTACTCCCGTTCGTTTACCGAAGCTAGTAGTTCTTAACGCTTCATTAGCAGCATCATTGGGATTGAATGCTGAAGAGCTTCAGAATGACAGCGGCATAACACAGCTTGCAGGCAACAGTATTCCGGAAGGTTCAGTTCCTATTGCCCAGGCATATGCAGGTCATCAGTTCGGACATTTTACAATGCTTGGTGATGGAAGAGCTCTGCTGCTTGGTGAGCAGATTACTCCGGAAGGTGAAAGGTACGATATTCAGCTGAAGGGCTCAGGTAGAACACCTTACTCCCGTGGGGGAGATGGAAGGGCTGCACTGGGACCCATGCTCAGGGAATATATCATCAGTGAAGCAATGTATTTTCTCGGTATTCCTACTACCCGCAGCCTTTCCGTAGTAACAACAGGCGAATCGGTATACCGTGAAACTGAACTGCCTGGTGCCATACTGACACGCATAGCTGCCAGTCATATACGTGTGGGAACCTTTCAGTATGCATCGCAGTGGGGTACACTTGATGAACTGAAGGTGCTGGCTGACTATACACTAAGAAGACATTTTCCTTATATTGATGCTGATGAGAACAGATATCTGCAGTTACTGCAGGAAGTCAGCAAGCGTCAGGCTGCTTTGATTGCAAAATGGCAGCTGGTTGGTTTTATACATGGAGTAATGAATACGGACAACATGACCATCAGCGGCGAAACCATTGATTATGGTCCTTGTGCTTTCATGGATAAATATGATCCTGCGACAGTATTCAGTTCTATTGATACACGTGGACGCTATGCATATGGCAACCAGCCGCAAATTGCAGCCTGGAATCTCGCAAGGCTGGCTGAAGCACTGCTGCCTTTGCTGCATCAAGAGGAGGAAAAAGCTGTCATGCTGGCACAGGATGTTATTACAGATTTCTCAGAGCTGTTTCACAGGAACTGGCTTGTAGGAATGAGGGCAAAGCTTGGAATAATTGATGAGGATAACGAGGATGAAGCACTTATAAACAGTCTCCTAGACATAATGCATAAGCATGGAGCAGACTACACAAACACATTTTTAGCACTAACCTTTGACAGACCTGAGGATAGTCCTGTGTATGGTAAAGAGGACTTTGATAAGTGGCATAAAAGCTGGCAGGCAAGACTGATTAGGCAACAGCACTCTAGAGATGTATCACTGGAGCTTATGAAGAAGTCCAATCCGGCAGTAATCCCGCGTAATCACAGGGTGGAAGAGGCATTGGAAGCTGCAGTGGAGCATGGAGACTATAGTGTGATGAGGAGACTGCTAAATGCTCTTACAAAGCCTTATGAATATACACCCGAGCAGGCTGTATATAAAAAGCCGCCAGAGCCCACAGCCTGTCCCTATCGAACCTTTTGCGGCACCTGATAGGATACTGTGTTAAGAGGATATTCGGATAAGAGACTTATATATATGAATATTCAACAGCACAAATTAATCCCCCGGAACTTATCCGGGGGATTTTTTAGCTGCTGCGACTTCATTTTATAGTCTGTTCTTGTAATAGAATACTGCAAGCTGTGTCCTATCTCTAAGGTTCAGCTTTTCAAGTATGGTAGTAAGCGTGTTTCTTACTGTGCCTTCGCTTAAGTAAAGCTTTGCTGATATCTCTTTATTGCTGAGTCCCTCTGCAACTGCCGTTATTATTTCCAGTTCTTTTTCAGTAATGCCATAGGCTGAAAAATCAATTTTGCCTTCGCTTCCTATCAAGGAAGGTATCTTTGATACAATATCATCTGCAAATACGCTTTGTCCTATATGTACAGCTCTAATTGAAGGAACGATGGATTCAAAATTCTGCTTTATAATATAGCCCTTGGCGCCGGCTCTTATTGCTTTTATAATATACTCATCATCTGAAAAAGTAGTCAAAAACAGTATTCTGGCATTTTTGTCCGCCTTCAGTATTATTTCTGCAGCTTCAATTCCTGTCATAATACTCATTCTAATATCCATCAAAAGAACATCCGGCTTCAAACTGTTATACAGCTCAACTGCTTCTTTTCCGTTATGTCCCATACCTACTACGGTAATGCTTTCCTCAGCTTCAAGTATGGTCTTTAAGGAAACGCATACCAGCTTGTCATCATCAACAACTACTATTCTCATAGCGAATCTGTTCCTTTCAAATATTGCTTTGGTACAGAAATGAAAAGCCTAAAGCCCTTGTCAGTACTGATATTGATATTACCTCCAACTGCTGCAACTCTATGGGAGATGTTTTTCAAGCCTATGCCTTTTTCACTGATAAAATCCACTTGTGTGCCATTATCCTGGATGACCAGCTGATAAATTGCAGGATGTTCCCGTACCAGTACTATGACACAGGTAGCGTTAGAGTGCTTAATAATATTTGATAATGCTTCTTTAGTGATAGTTATAAAGCAGTATTTTATTTCCCTTTTCGGACTTGTTTCTACTTCATATTCGAACTTTGCCGGGCAAAAACTAAAGCCGTCAATCAGCTTCTGTATTTCAGTTCTAAGGTTTATGGATTCGTCATGAAGATCATGTACGCTGCTGCGTATGCTGTCCATAGCCTCTGACAGTGTTTTTTTCAACATAAGTAGATTCTTGTTTGCTTGCTCATCCTTATAAACAGCAAGCAGAGCACCTATCTGAAGTATTGAGCGTGAGAGCAAATGTCCCACATTATCATGAATGTCTCTTGCTATTCTGTTTCTTTCCTTAAGAGTGGCAAGGCTTATTTCATTATCCTGCTTATCTGAAAGCTCTTTATTCTGTTTTTCAAGCTTTATATATATTTCCTTTGTACTGTCACGAAGCATGTGATAATCTTCTTTAATTCTCAAGTATGATTCAGTTCGATGCTTCATTATATAAGCTGCCAATATCAAAGCTAAAAGCAGCCAATTGTAAGCTATAGAGGGTTGCACTGCCTTTACATACAGTGGCAGGAATGAAAGCAGCCATATCCAGTTGATTCTACTAAGAAGGATTGCATCATAACACATAACTGGCAGAAAGAATAAAAGCGAAGGTATGAAAAAGCATGCGGCTATATAGGTAATAAATGCTGCTATTACGGCACGTTCATCCTCGAGAAAGCTTAAGTATGCACTTATGATTATGACTGCAAGAACAGGTGCAATCATGTATGCTTGCTTTGCAGAGGGTATATACAGTATCAGCGAGACAATAAAAATAATCGATTTATCAAGTAATTTTTCCATTTCTGCTATCAAACCCTCAATCCATTGAAATTGTTATCATACTTAAATTCTAGCATTTCATATTATTGTCCTCAAGTCTATAATTACAATTGTCACTGCCTTATTGGAGCATAATCACTTACCGGATGGATTTCAGAGTATTATAATAAAACAAGAAAATAAACCAGCTTATGTGAGAATACGTAAACTTGTAAAGGGAGGTTTCCATATGGTAATAAAAGTGAAAAACCTTGTAAAGAGATATGATGAATTAGTGGCTTTAGATCATCTAAACCTGGAGGTATATGAAAGAGAAGTATTTGGTCTTCTGGGGCCTAACGGGTCCGGTAAGACTACTGCTATCAATTGCATTCTGTCCCTGCTTAAGTATGACAAAGGCACTATAGAAGTATACGGCAAACCTATGTCGCCGGATGCCTACGATATTAAACGAAATATAGGTATTATTATGCAGAATGTAGCTGTCTTCGATGAGCTTAATGTATATGAAAATATTAATTATTTCTGTGGAATGTATATTACGGATAAAAAGAAATGTCGAGAACTTGTGGATGAAGCTATTGAGTTTGTGGGGTTAAAGGATTTCAGGAAATTTTACCCCAAAAAACTTAGCGGCGGTTTGCTTCGTCGATTGAATATTGCTTGCGGTATAGCACATAAACCGAAGCTCATTATTTTGGATGAACCTACTGTGGCAGTCGACCCTCAGAGCAGAAACAATATACTTGAAGGAATACAGAAACTGAATAGGGAAGGGGCGACAATAGTCTACACCTCTCATTACATGGAAGAGGTCGAGCAAATTTGTACCAGGATAGCCATTATGGATAAAGGCAAGATAATTGCCACAGGAACAAATGATGAGCTTAAAGGAATGATAAATACAGGTGAAAAGCTGACTATTGAAATATTTAGGCTTGACAATGATATACTGCAGGGAGTTAAGAGACTTCCAAACATAATATCAGCAGAATATAACGGCAGTCTGCTTGTTGTCAAATCAAACAAAGGTAAAAACAATCTGGTAGCCTTATTGGAGTATCTGAAATCAAAAAATGCAGTGCTTGGAAGAGTATATTCCGAGCCGCCTACCTTAAATGATGTGTTCTTGGAAATAACCGGCAAGGAACTCAGAGATTAGGAGTTTGAGGAGGGATATAATGTTTTTACATAACTATATATACAGATTAAAGTGTATTGTGAAGGATAAGCAAACTATGTTCTGGGCATTTCTATTTCCAATACTGCTGGCTACATTATTTAATCTGGCTTTTTCAAACCTTTCAAATGCTGAAATGTTTACAGAGATAAAGCTTGGAATAGTGAAAAGTGAGGAGTATGAAAAAAACTTAGGATTTATTAATGCCGTAGCTGCTGTTTCGGAATCAGATAAAGGCACAGGCAGCGTGAAGCTGTTTGATGTAAGCTATACTACCAGAGAAGAAGCTGATAAGCTTCTGGAAGGCAACAAAATAGAAGGCTATATCTATTTTGACAGCGGAATTAAGCTGGCCGTAAATAAGCCCGGTATAAAGCAAACGGTTATTAAGAGCTTTATTGATGATTATATGCAGACTTTATCAACAATCGAAACAATAAAAAGCAGTAGCCCCGCAGCAGACTATAACAAGCTAATCAGCGGTATATTTCAAAGGAACGATTATTTGAAGGCATCTGCAGCAGGAAAGCCTGCTCCTGATACGGCAGTCATATACTTTTACTCTTTAATTGCACTGGCATGTTTATATGGAAGTTTTTTAGGACTTAAAGAAGTTACAGCCATACAGGCAAACCTGTCTCCGCAGGGAGCAAGAGTAAATATGGTTCCTGCACACAAGCTCAAGCTTTTTGTTGGATCTATGTTTGCAGCTGTAACCGTTCAGCTTGCGGAAATATTGGTTTTGATGTGCTATTTAATATATGCACTAAAGGTGGACTTCGGCGATCAAATGGGTTATATCGCATTAACCTGCATAGTAGGGACTATAACAGGGGTATCCCTTGGAACTTGTATTGCTGCAATAATAAAAAAAGGTGAAGGTGTAAAAATTGCAGTACTGATTGGATTTACAATGCTTATGTCTTTTTTTTCAGGTACGATGTACCACGGCATCAAATACATCGTAAGCACCAGGTTTCCTGTTTTGGCATACCTCAACCCGGCTAACCTGATAACAGACAGCTTGTATGCCTTATATTATTATGAAGGATATTCACAGTTCTTTACAAACATTGTAGTGCTCTCCGTTTTCGCCGTTATCTTCAGTACAATAACATATTTTGTGTTAAGGAGGCAGAAGTATGCAAGTTTATAGAGCCTATTACAAAATAATAATGAAAAACCTGTCGCAGATTATGATATATTTTGTTGTTTTTATTTCACTGACAGCAATTCTTGCAAACACTAACAGCAAGGAGGCTGACAGAAGCTTTGCGGAAACCAAGGTTAATATAGCCTTTATAAACCATGATACAGATTCAAGTCTGGTAGAAGGACTGAAAAGCTATCTTAGTGAAAGCTCAAATATAGTAAAACTGTCCGGAGATTCAAGAGCACTGCAGGATGCACTGTTCTTCAGGCAAGTGGAATATATTGTGGAAGTACCCAGTGGTTTTACTGATGACCTGCTAGCCGGAAAGGCGGTACAGCTTAAAAAGTCTGCTGTACCTGACTCAACAAGCGAAATATATCTTGACAGTTTAATTAATAAGTATCTCAACACAGCCCTAATATATGCCGAAAATATGGATAATTTGTCGGAGGAGCAGCTGATAAGCTACATAGATAAAGACTTGAAGCAGGAAGTGGAGGTTAATCTGAAAAACTCAGCAGCTGAGGTTTCCAAAAATGAAAAGGTTGCATTCTATTTCAACTATCTTGCTTACTCAGTACTGGCTATTCTGATCCTAGGTATTTGCTCAGTTATGATTGTCTACAACAGCACAGATTTGAAGAAGCGGAACCTCTGTACGCCAATAAGGCTTAGAAGTATAAATTTCCAAATAATATTGGGAAACATGAGCTTTGCTGCAATTGCCTGGTTTGCTTTAATATTTACAAGCTTTATAATGTATGGAAGCTATATGTTTTCATCCAGAGGTTTATTATTTCTGCTTAACTCACTTGTATTTACCCTTGCAGCCCTAAGCATAAGCTTTTTCCTTGGAAATGCGGTAAAAAGTAAAGGTGCTATGTCAGCGGCAACAAATGTTGTAGCCTTAGGAACAAGCTTTATCAGCGGCGTGTTCGTACCCCAGGCTATATTAGGCGAAACAGTGCTTAAAATTGCTTCCTTCACACCAAGCTATTGGTATGTTAAGTCTAACAATATTATAGCAGGTCTGACTAGCTTCAATATGGAAGGTTTAATTCCCGTATTCGGCAATATGATGATAGTGCTTGGTTTTGCAGCAGCTATTCTGGCAGTAACTCTCGCAATAACAAAGCAGAATAGGCTGAGCAGCTAGAGGATTAATGAGCAGCTGCAGCAAAGCATGGTTATTACGGGTATAAGCCCAAGGCACATTTGTGCTCTGGGCTTTTTACTATTATCAAAGATATGGAGTATATTAAAAATCATTATTGATACTAGAACGTCCCTACATTAACCAGACCGGCAGCCTTTGCTGATTCCAATGCATCAGAGAACACTTTTTTGGCAACTCTTCCTCTTAACTCTTCGTAAGCATAGGCTTGGTGAGACGGATAATACTGAGACATTATATTGACATAGGTTTCTTTTGATATCTCTTCAGCAATAAATCTCATGATTTTATCTGTTCCTGCAATATTCATCGGCATCACAAGATGTCTTATCATTAAACCCCTATATGCGATATTGTTTTCATTGGTTTTCAGGTCGCCGACCTGCATGTACATCTCTCTTACAGCTTCCTTCGCGATATCATAATAGTTTTTTACGCCAAGATATTTTTGCGCTTTTTCGTTATCGGAGAATTTTATGTCTGGCATGTATATATCAATAATGCCTTCCAGCAGCTTTAATGTATCTGTAAGGTCATATCCGTTTGTATTATAGATAATAGGAATCCTCAGACCATTTTTTGCAGCTATGAAAACAGCTTCCACAATCTGCGGCACGATATGGCCAGGAGAGACAAGATTGATATTATGACATTTTCTGTTTTGAAGATACAGCATACTGTCTGCCAGCTGCTGAGCTGTAACTTCTCTGCCCTCTCCGCAATGGCTGATTTCGTAATTCTGGCAAAAGACACAGCTTAGATTGCAGTGAGAAAAGAAAATGGTTCCTGAACCATACTTGCCAACCAGCTCCTTTTCCTCTCCGAAGTGTGCTTCTGCCCCTGATATTACAGCTTTGTCCAAAGTCCTGCAAAATCCCCTTTGGCCTTTCAACCTGTTGACCTGGCATTGATGGGGACACAGTACGCAATTCTTTAGCATGCCTCTCAGACGTATGACTCGATTCTCCAATTCGCCCCTTGACAGTAAGTCCATATAGCTTGGTTTGTTCATACAATTCACCTGATTCAAAGATTTTAATTATAGATTTTCCAGAATTATTGATTGTATGTGCAATGAGCTTATGAAGTAATTATACACCATCTAAGTATTCAAAAAGCTATGGTTGTACTAAAGCTGCTGCAGTTGTGTGTTACAGTATGGGAAAAGCTTGTTTTTTATAGCATAATATGTGATTGGAATCACATATAAAAATTTGGAATAATGGTATATTATATACGAGATGAATTTTAAATTGTATGCTGTAAAGGAGGATTAAAATGGAGCAGTTGATAAAAAACATAGAGCTTTCAAAAGTGTTTGAAATGGAGTCTTTGGTTGAATATCAGGCAGGACAGGTGGTCAGCAGAACCTTGGCTCA
This sequence comes from Bacillota bacterium, assembly GCA_049322695.1. Taxonomy (GTDB): domain Bacteria; phylum Bacillota; class Clostridia; order Lutisporales; family Lutisporaceae; genus CALGKJ01. The sequence goes on from JBMORW010000016.1 coordinate 256,602, forward strand.
GGGTAAAAATCTAAGTCTGACTCTGTTTGCATTTGATAAGGGAGAAGAAATAAGCTCCCACTCGTCCGGAGGAGATGCTCTGGTTTATTTGCTTGACGGAGAGGCTGAAATTACTGTTGGCGATAACATTTACCTAGTGAAAAAGGGTGAAACAATTGTAATGCCTGCGGGAATACCGCACGCATTGTTGGCCGCCGATAAATTCAAGATGCTTTTAGTGGTTGTATTTAAACCGTAAATACTGGAATGGATGTTTTATTAAGTGAGATCCTCTGCAAAAAGCTTGCGGAGGATTTTTATTGCTATTAATTTTTACTATCTATTGACAGATAAGTAAAACTAATATAGAATAATAATGAAAATCATTATCAATTATATTTTGTTTATGAATCTATACAATATTGAAGGGGTGAAGCATATGCCACTGTCAAAAGCAAAAGCAGGCTATACAGGATTGATTAAAGCGATATCGGGTACCGAAAAAATCAGAAGGTTTCTATTTTCATTAGGATGCAGTGAAGGAGAAGAAGTAACACTTATTTCAGTACTTGCAAGTAATTACATAATAAGCATTAAGGACAGTCGATATGCAATAGATAAAGGAATGGCACAATCTATTGAATTGTGTTAAAACTTACATGCTTTCTAACATGTAAGTTTTTTTCAGCAATGATATGAGAATGATTATCATTAACACATAAGTTATTTATAGGGAGGGTTTTATGAAAATAGCTTTGGGGGGTAACCCAAACTCAGGAAAAACTACATTATTCAATGCTATTACAGGAAAGACAGAGTATGTAGGAAACTGGCCGGGAGTAACTGTAGAAAAAAAAGAAGCAAATCTTAAGGAAAAGTACAGAAGCTTAGTTAAAAAGCAAACTGAAAAAGTTAATTTGAAATCTGACGGCATCAGGATAGTTGATTTACCGGGTGCATATTCAATCTCGCCGTATACCAGTGAAGAGGCTATTACAAGAGACTTTGTTACAGGAGAAAACCCAGATGTAATAATCAACATTATAGATGCAAGCAGCTTGGAAAGAAGCTTGTACTTCACAACGCAGCTTTTGGAATTAAACATACCTGTTGTAGTTGCCCTTAATAAAAAGGACCTGGTTACACGGTACGGTAATAAAATTGATGTTGAGGGCTTGTCTAAGGAGCTGCATTGCCCGATTATTGAGACTGTTGCAAGCGAAGAAGAAGGCTTGAATGATTTGATTATAGCAGCAGTAAATGCGGCAAAAAAAACTAGTCAAATGCCTCCGGAGTTTGAAGGCAAAGGTGCAGAACTGGAAGAGAAGTCAAGACAGCAATACGTAAAGAAAGTAGCAAATACATATTTAACAAAAAAGAGAAAAGCAAATGAGATAACCATAAGTGACAAAATAGATAGAATAGTAGCAAACCCGGTAATGGGACTGGTAATATTTGCAGCTATCATGTGGGCTGTTTATTCATTTTCAATTAACGGCATGGGCGGATTTTTATCAGGCTATTTTAACGATATAGTTTTTGGAGAAATCGTACCTAATGCTGCAAACAGCTATTTTGAGGGATTAGGTATTCATCCAATGCTCCAAGCATTGATTGTAGATGGAGCAATCGCTGGAGTAGGAGCAGTAATAGGATTTTTACCTCTGATTATGGTGCTGTTCTTCTGTCTTGCATTGCTTGAAGACAGCGGTTATATGGCGAGAGTAGCAGTTGTTATGGATCGTTATTTCAAAGGTATTGGTTTGTCAGGTAAATCAATAATTCCAATGATTGTTGGAAGCGGGTGTTCAATCCCCGGAGTTATGGCTACAAGAACTATTGAAGATGAAAACGAAAAGAGAATCACAGCGATTCTGACCCCATTTGTGCCATGTGGTGCAAAGCTGCCTGTAATAGCACTATTTGCAGCAGTATTTTTTCCGGGCTCGGCATGGGTGCTGCCAGGCTTGTATATTCTTGCAATTGCCATGATAATTATAGGTGGATTGTTACTCAAGAAACTGTATAATTTAGAAAGCAGTTCTGCCTTTATACTAGAACTTCCAGAATACAAGATACCTAGCCTGAAGCATGCTGTAACACAAATGTTTAAGCAAGCGAAGGGATTTATTGTTAAAGCGTCAACCATAATTTTAGTTATGAATACATTGGTGTGGTTTATGCAAGCCTACGGCTGGAATCTGCAGGCTGTTGAAGATCAAAGCGCAAGCATACTTGCCTCAGTAGGCGGCATCATCGCACCGCTTCTGATTCCCCTTGGACTATTCGGATGGCAGATGGCTGCAGCTACACTTACAGGCTTTATTGCCAAGGAAAACGTTGTTGCAACCTTTGCAGTTATATTGGCAGTAGCATCGGAAGAAGCACTACACATACCAGGCGGAATACTCACAGATTTCTTTAACCCGGTGACAGGCTTTGCATTCCTGGTTCTCAACCTTTTTACACCTCCGTGCTTTGCGGCTATCGGAGCTATGAGATCTGAGCTGAGAAGTGGTAAATGGCTGACAAGAGCGATTCTCTTTCAATTAAGTGTTGGCTATACAATTGCTATGCTAATTACACAAATAGGAACAGTGCTTGTTTATGGTAAATTGGCACCGGGCTTTGGATATGCAGTGGCAATTACTATTGTATTGGCTGGGTACTTAGGTTACTCAATAAGAAAACCTAAATCAGTGTCTGCGGCTGAAAAGACATTTGCATAGAAAGGAGTATTAGTATGTTGGCAAACATAATTGTCGGAGCTATTTTTCTAGGTATTATTGTCTTTGGTGTATATAAGTCGATAAAAAGCATGAAAAACAATACCTGCCCCGGATGTGCCGGAGGCTGCTCCAAGGAGAAACGAAGCAGCTGCAGGTAGCAATTATTTCAAGCCTGTTATGTGAATAATAAACTAGTGTCAACATGTAATCGCATGTTGACACTTGATAGGCAGTATTATACAATAAAATAAATTGAATAATAATAATAATTATAGCTTCGGGGCAGGGTGAGATTCCCGACCGGCGGTAATACGGTAATACGTTAGTCCGCGAGCTGCAAAACAGAATTTTGATGGCAGTTTGTAAATACTGCTGATGTATAGTATTTGTTTGGTGGCAGATTTGGTGAGATTCCAAGACCGACAGTATAGTCTGGATGAGAGAAGTTATTCTATGCATGATTAATTATTTTACTATTTTATATTGTGCAGATTAGAGTAATTACTATTTAGGTCCTGAAGATTTCAGGGCTTTTTTTATGTTGTTTTGGCAACAATATACATAAGTGTAAATGTGGAGATGATATTATGCACGAGAAATATATGAGAAGAGCAATTGAACTGGCAAAAAAAGGAATAGGATACACTAGTCCTAATCCTTTGGTAGGAGCAGTCATAGTGAAGGATGACATTATTATTAGTGAGGGGTATCATGCTTTTTATGGAGGACCTCATGCAGAAATAAATGCTTTCAAAAACGCCAAGGCTGCTGTAAATGGAGCGACCATATATGTAACACTGGAGCCTTGCTCACACTATGGGAAAACACCTCCCTGTGCCAATGCCATTGTAGATAATGGAATTGCAAGGACTGTTGTTGCAATGGAGGATCCAAATCCTTTGGTAGCAGGAAAAGGGCTTGATGTACTCAGGAGGCATGGAATAGAAGTAGTTACAGGTGTACTTGAGGATGAAGCAAAAAAGCTCAATGAAATATTTATAAAATATATAACTACCAAATTGCCATTCTGCATACTGAAAACAGCCATGACTCTTGACGGGAAAACTGCTACAGCAACAGGAGATTCCAAATGGATAACCAATGAAGCGTCCAGAGGGTATGTGCATCGATTAAGACATCAGACTTCTGCCATTATGGTAGGTATAGGTACAGTCTTGGCTGATAATCCTCGGCTGACCACCAGATTGGAAAAAGAGTCAGGTGCAGACCCGGTACGGGTAATTGTAGACAGCTGCGGAAGAATACCCTTGGAAGCCAAAGTGTTGAATCTAAAATCAAATGCCAGGACTATAATAGCTGTCACAGAAAAAGCAGATGAAAATAAGCTTAAACAGCTTGAAGAAATAGGAGCAGAAATAATAACAACCCAATCGAAGGATAATAGGGTTGATTTATCGCACCTTATGAAGATTTTAGGCGAAAAAGGAATTGACAGTGTGCTGTTAGAAGGAGGAGGAGAACTGAATTACAGCGCGCTTAAAGCGGGAATAGTCGATAAGCTTCTTGTTTTTATTGCGCCAAAGATTGTCGGTGGTAGTGAAGCAAAGACTCCGGTTGGAGGAGAAGGAATATCACATATAAAGGATGCCTTGAAAGTAAACAATACAAGTGTATACAGATTTGAAGAGGATATTATGATAGAGGCTTATATATCAAAAGGAGAATGAAGTGCGAATGTTTACCGGATTAATTGAAGAAATAGGAACAATAAAATCCATTGTTAAGACTGCTGATTCTGCCAGAATAAATATTTCTGCAGATAAAGTATTACAGGATGTAAGGCTGGGGGATAGTATAAGTACAAATGGAGTTTGCCTTACTGTTACGAAATTTGATAAAAGTAGTTTTTGGGTGGATGTTATGCCGGAGACCATGAGGAGAAGTAATCTGAAGAATCTGCAATCAGGAAGCAGGGTTAATCTTGAAAGAGCACTGAGGTTTGGAGACAGGCTGGGAGGGCATATAGTATCCGGGCATATCGATGGTATCGGTATAGTTAGCAGCTTAAAAGAGGAGGATAACGCTACATGGGTTTCCGTAGAAGCATCAGAGGAAATATTAAGGTATATTGTTCATAAGGGTTCTGTTGCAATCGATGGAACAAGCTTGACTGTTGCATATGTTGAGGACAAAATGTTCAAGGTCTCGATTATACCCCTTACACGAGATAAGACAACTTTATTGGAGAAAAAAGTCGGTGATGAAGTCAATCTGGAATGTGATATGATCGGCAAATATGTCGAAAAGCTAATGAGCTTCTCTCAAAATGGGAAAAAGGCGAGGACTATTGATATGGACTTTTTACGGGAAAATGGTTTTATGTAATCAAAAAACGGGGAGATGGAATATGTTTAGGTTTAATACTATTGAAGAAGCAATAGAAGATATAAGAGCAGGCAAGATTATCATCGTTATTGATGATGAAGATAGAGAAAATGAGGGAGACCTGTTAATGGCAGCAGAGAAGGCTACGCCTGAAGCTGTAAACTTCATGGCAAAGCATGGAAGGGGACTTATATGCGTTCCTATGGAAAAAGCTAGATTGAATGAACTGGATATTCATCCAATGGTTCAAAAGAACACAGATCATAAGGAAACTGCTTTTACAGTATCAGTAGATGCGATAGAAACAACTACCGGTATATCTGCTGCAGAAAGAGCAGCGACTATCCTGAAGCTGCTTGATCCCAATGCGCGAGACAAAAGCTTTAACAGGCCGGGACATATTTTTCCTCTGGCAGCCAAGGATGGCGGTGTGCTGAAAAGGGCAGGACATACAGAAGCTGCTGTGGATCTGGCAAAAATCGCAGGGCTTTATCCAGCTGGTGTAATATGCGAAATTATGAATGAGGACGGAACTATGGCAAGGGTTCCTCAACTGATGGAGTATGCTAAGCTGCATAATATGAAGATTATAACCATTGAGGACTTAATTGCTTACAGAATAAAGAAGGAAAGCTTGGTAGAGAGAGTATCGGAAGCGGAAATGCCTACAAAGTATGGAGTTTTTAAGGTAATCGGATTTGTAAATAAACTGAATGGAGAGCATCATGTAGCACTGGTAAAAGGAAATGTAGCAGATGGAAAACCTGTTCTTGTACGTGTGCATTCCGAGTGCCTGACGGGAGATTGCTTCGGTTCTTTAAGGTGTGATTGCGGCGAGCAATTTGCAGAGGCAATGAAAAACATAAACAATGAAGGCAGAGGGGTATTGCTTTATATGCGCCAAGAGGGCCGTGGGATTGGCCTTATTAATAAGATTAAAGCATATGCACTGCAGGATCAGGGAATGGACACAGTTGAAGCAAATATAGCTCTGGGATTTCCTGAAGACTTAAGGGACTACGGAATTGGCGCTCAGATACTGGTAAACTTAGGAATACAGCAGGTTAAGCTTATGACTAATAATCCCAAAAAGGTATCGGGCATATCAGGCTATGGAATAGAAATAGTGGAAAGAGTACCTATACAAATGAATCATAATGAGAGAAACGAATACTATCTAAAAACGAAAAAGGAAAAAATGGGACACTTTTTAGAAGTAAAGGAGGAAAATTAGAATGAGAACCTATGAAGGAAACTTGATTGCACAGGGCTTGAAATTCGGCATAGTTATAGGAAGATTCAATGAGTTTATTGGAGGTAAGCTTTTGTCAGGAGCTATGGATGCACTAAAGAGGCATGGAGTTGATGAGGATGCCGTTGATACGGCTTGGGTGCCTGGGGCTTTTGAAATACCTTTGATTGCAAAGAAGATGGTCAAATCAGGAAAATATGATGGTGTGATATGTCTTGGTGCTGTCATTAGAGGATCTACTCCACATTTCGACTATGTAGCAAGTGAAGTGTCAAAGGGAATTGCAAGTGTATCACTTGAATCAGAAGTACCGGTTATATTTGGTGTTCTTACCACTGATTCAATTGAGCAGGCTATTGAAAGAGCAGGGACAAAAGCGGGTAATAAAGGCTATGAAGCAGCCGTTACTGCAATTGAAATGGCAAATCTTTTAAAGCTGCTTTAGAAAGATTATGGCTATGCTCAAAGATATAAAAACGATTTTCTTTGACTATGATGGAACCCTGCATGACAGCATGAAAATATATGGACCAGCATTCAGAAAGGCCTTTGGTCATCTAGTAGAACATGGTTTCGTTGAAAACAGACAGTGGTCGGATAATGAGATATCTTACTGGTTAGGCTTCAGTAGTAAAGAGATGTGGCAAAAATTTATGCCCGATTTGGATGAAAAGATCCGTGAAGAATGCAGTAAAATAATCGGAAGTGAAATGACTGCTTTAATGGAAGAAAAAAAAGCAGTACTATATTGCGGCGCATTGGAAACCATAAAATATCTGAAAAACAAAGGCTATCACTTGGTGTTTCTAAGCAATTGCGGAATATACTATAGAGATAAAGCAAGAGAACTGTTTAATCTTGACTTTTATTTTGAGGAAACGGCTTGTTCTGAAGAATACAGATATATGCCCAAATATGAGATTTTGGAGAAAATTATGAACAAGTGCCCCAGGGAAATGGCAATAGTTGGTGATAGAATACATGATATCGAAGCGGGTAAAATCAATAACATATATACCATAGGATGTCGATATGGTTTCGGTTCATTAGATGAACTAAGTCAGGCAGATCTGATAATCAGTGATATAAGAGAACTGATGAATTATCTGTAGTTCATGCTAATTTCTCCTATCCCCAGGCTGTAAAATATACATGCAAACATAGAGCTTGGGTACGATTAATAAAGGAGGATTTGTAATGTATCATTTAAAATAAATATTGAGTTGTCAAAGGTATATGAAATGGAAGCTTTGGTGGCTTATTAGAATGGACAGGTGGTCAGCAGGACACTGGCACAAGGCAAAAATCTGAGCTTAAACCTGTTTGCATTTGATAAGGGTTAAGAAGTAAGCTCTCACTCATACAGTGGTGATGCTATGGTGTACTTGCTTAATGGAGAAGCAGAAATAACAATAGGTGGTAATGTGTTTACTGTCAAAAAGGGTGAAACCATAGTAATGCCCGCCGGTGTACCGCATGCATTACTTGCAAAAGATAAACTTAGAATGCTTCTGGTTATAGTGTTTAGGCCATAAGAAAATCCTCTGCCTGTAATAATGGCAGAGGATTTTCTTATACATTCCTCAATACTGTAATAAAGCCCTCGAGAATATCATGGCTGACCTTAAAGCCCTTACTCTGGTAAAATTTCAAGGCATTATCATTGCCGTTTGATACGAAAATAAAGTGATCCTTTATTTCACTGAATGAGTTCAGCCATTCCATAGAGCTGTTAAATAAAACTGAGCCAATACCGGAGCCGCGATAGCCATCCTTTATATAGAATTGGGACAAGCAGCCAACATCTTCGCCTTCAACAGAATCAAAATCAAAGAAATCAACTGGTGCAAGTGTAGCAAAGCCTCCCGAATACGTAGTTTTCGGACATATATTACTGTAGGCATATCCTACGATTTCATCACCGACCTTTGCTGTTATTATGAAGTTTGCCTTGGCACTTTTAAAAGACGGAAGCATCCTTGTTTCAAAGGTCATGTTATCAAACCACTCAGGATGTATATGTGCCTTGGATTTTTGATAAATCATCAGTTCATTGCATAAATCCTTTATGCAGGTAATTTTATCAGCAGTAATGATTTCATAATCTATAATCATTGCCATCTTCCCTTCTAATATCAAAAATATCTTTGATTGATCAATCATCTTTGATATCATTATATCAACTACAATTATTATAACAAGTATGCAGTATTTTCTTATTAACTAAGAAAAAACTGAGTATATGGGGAGTGATATTATGAGCAATCATGCACTATATAAAAGTAATTTTGATAACTGTCCTTTGACATATGCCCTGAATCTTATAGGAGGTAAGTGGAGGCTGCCTGTAATATGGGCGCTGCATAAGCATGGTACTATCCGATATAATGAGCTGAAAAGAACTATTGATGGAATTACCGATATGATGCTGGCCCAAACTCTGAAAGAACTGGAAGCATATGAGATTGTCAAGCGGGATCAGTTCATGGAAGTGCCTCCGCGAGTCGAGTATTCGCTAACGGAGAATGGGGAGTGCCTTATACCTGCCCTTAAGGCACTTGCCGGCTGGGGAAGTAAAATGAAAAATATTGAAAGCATAAAATAGAGTCCGAAATTTTACACGTTTATACTTGCAGCGCCGGATTGTCCTGCAACCTGTGGAATAGTACCAGTGCCAGAAGGTAGAAAGAATGCCAGCAGCAGGCCGATAATAAAGACTATGTGGCAAAGTCCTTCAACAGCTAATTATTGCTGTCTGAAGGACTTATGTATTGCTATAATACTGATGTATTAAGATATGTTGTAACTGACAATCCTTTTTGATAATATTAGCATATAAATACCATAAGTGCTGTTTCTATTTTACAATTAGGGGGGCAAGAAATGAAATCAGAAAATGCTTTTGATATTATGCCAAGAAATTCTACAATAGGACTCATTTTTCTGACTTTGGTTTTTATCGGACTCTCTTTATTGACTATGCACCAGCCGCTGTATGGAAATATACCTATTAACATTATACTTCCGATTATTATTTTGCTAAAGCTTGACATGGTTTTCTTTGAGAAGCTCAAGCTGTCTACGCTTCTTCTCATGCGTATCTGGGTAGTACTGATATTCCTCAGTATTGTAAATGTAAAAATGGCATTGAATGTGATTTTGATATTTTTGTGTATCAATATATTTGAGGCAACTATTACAGATTTTAGAAAGGGCAATATTTATAACTCCATTACGGGAACAGCTCTTATATTATCAGTACCTTTACTCCAAGGGGAGTGGAACGGTGTTTATTATTTATTTTCATGCGAAGGCGTGATTTTCTGGATAGCTGCATATACTCTTTGGAACTGGACGTTTGTAACTAACGAGTTCAGCAACTCTATAGCAAAACTTCACATAGGCATTCTCCTGACACCTATAATAGGACTTTTAATATTGGGTAATCCCGCTGCGTGGTTTATACTTAGAGGAAACAGCCTGACAATAGGAGGAATTACGCAAATATATAAGAAGGGCTATTGGGAAAAATATTTCTCTGATTCCAAGCTTTCAAGGTTTATAGTCTTTACAAAGCAAAAAAGCTTCCAACTGGTTTTGATGATAATAAATATTGTGTTGATAGCAGTACCTGTTTTATATTATTTCATACAACTTAAATGATATGATAAGAAAGGGCTGTACACAGTTGTTTGCTTGCCAACTGTATACAGCCGCTTTTTTATCAATTATATGCTTTCCCCAAAACCTTTTCCACAAATATCTTAACCAGGAGCGGGTCAAACTGTGTACCTGCATTTTTAATCAGCTCAGATACAGCATAATCCTCCGACATAGCACTTCTGTATGCTCTTTCACAGGTCATGGCGTCAAATGCATCTGCAATGGTAATGATCCTGGATTTAAGGGGTATTTCATCTCCCTTAAGACCCTTGGGGTACCCGCCGCCATCCCACCTTTCATGATGTGCCAGCACATAATCTGCCATTTCAGCCATATCATTAACGGAGCTTAATATCCTGTAGCCTATTTCAGGATGCTTCTTTATCTCATCCCACTCATCCTTGGAAAGCCTTTCAGGCTTGTTCAGTATGTTTTCATCAATTGCTATTTTGCCAATATCGTGAAGTAGTCCTACTGTCTTCAGCTCCTGTACCTGATCGTCGGACAGAGCGATTGCTTTACCCATACTCTGACAATATGCAGAAACCCTGTGGGAATGCTGTTCTTCTCTTTTATTTTTCTCATGGAGCGTGTTTATGATTGCCCCTATTGTCTTGCTTCTCATGCTTGGACCTTCGAAGAGCTTTTTCTTGTACATGTAGTCCTCTGCTTTTTTAAGTATGTCCAGAATATTTTCTTCCTCATGATACTTGGTTTCCCACCCGAAGGATATTGAAAGCTCCAGGGAGGCAACTCTTTCTTTGGAGCTTATTTGACGAATACGCTTTACAATCTGCTCAGCCTCATTAGAATCGACATTTGGCATAAGTATTACGAACTCATCTCCACCTATCCTGGAAATAATATCATCAGCACGGCAGCTCTTTTCCAAAACTTCCGCAACCTTTTTCAGGAGTTTATCGCCCATGCTGTGCCCAAACGAATCATTAATAAGCTTAAGTCCATTGACATCTGCCATGATTATTGTAAAAGGCAAATTGCGCTTTACATTCAGGCGGTTTAATTCCTCTTCAAAAAACCTTCTGTTGTAAAGACCTGTTACCTGGTCGTGATAGCTTAGATACTCTATTCTCTTCTGACTCATTCTTTCTGCTGTGACATCTCTGAATACCAGTATGGTACCCTTGATATTTGAATCCTTATCCAGAATAGGCGCAACGCTGTATGAAATCAATATTTCCTCGGAGTTTTTCCCAATAAGCTTAATGTTTTCTTCAGACTTGACTACAGCCTTAGTATCCAGTGCTTTTTTTATGGGATTAATACTTCTCTCTCCGGTATCTTCACAACAGGTTTGGAATATCTCTTCAAACTCCATGGATTTAGCTTCTTTTTCAGTCCAACCCGTTAACTCCTCGGCTTTATTATTCAGCATTGTGATATTACCGCTGCTGTCTGTAGCTATAACACCATCACCAACAGACAAAAGCGTTATTCTCAAAAGCTCCTTTTCCTCTTCAAGAGCTCTTTCAGCCTGAAGCTTCTGAGTTATGTCCCTTGATATAATCACTACTTCCTTTTCCTTACTTTTAATCACTCTGGTTTCAAAATGTCTTACTCCATGTGATAGGTCAAGCTCAAACTCAAAGTCATATAGCTCTCCGGTGTTTAATGAAGCCTGTATTTTTTCAAAATATGCATCAGCAATATCCTTAGGTAATACATCCCATATTGCTTTGCCAACCAATTGCTCTTTTGGAACTACAAGATTATATTCATCCCTGGCTTTACAGTCCAGATAAATACCTTCGTGATTGATAATGAACAGCAAATCAGGCATTGCACTTACAATAGCCCTGTTATGCTCCTCGCTTATTTTCAACTTTTTCTCGCTTTCTAGCAGCATATCAAAGTGACTTCTTAGCTCTTCTTCTGTTGCAGCCAACTGCTCAAGATATGCCTCCAACTCTTCGTTGGATGCAATCAATTCTTCCTGACTTTCTTGAAGTTTCATATTTGCGTTAAGCAGCTCACGGGTTCGGACTGCCACAGTGCGGCGCAAAGTAATAGTCCATGTTATAAGTATTAAGATTCCTAAAGAAATAATGCCTAGCAGCCACTTATATTTTTCCAACTGCTTAATAAGGCTTTTTTGCTCGTATACCCCAAGATATTTATCATATATTTCCTGGTATCTGCCGCTGAACTTAAGTATCTGAAGACCACCGTTAAGAGTTAACAGCAGGTCATCATTACCTTTTTGCAGTGCCATGCAGTAGTCGTTGGGAGTAAGTATCAGCCCGCTGGAAACAAGATTTTTCAGTTTGTGCTTATTAATAAGATAATGTCCGGGTGTTTTAAGCACCGCGGCATAGTCATATTTGCCCGATGAAACCAGATGTAAGGCTTCTGCGACTGTCGGTACTGCCATGAACTCTATATCCAGATTTTGAGCTTTTAAATATTCATGAACTATATCATCTGCCTGTACAACAACAGTTTTACCTTTAAGCTCTTCTAAACCACTGATGCCCTTTCCTTTGCGGGTAAATACGTCTCCGCTGGTTACAGTATGTTTGGTTGTAAAGCTATAGCTTTTTTCTCTTTCTTTGGAGTAAAACATACCTGAGATTACGTCTATTTCCCCGTTTTCCAGCTGACGCCTTATTTCATTCCAGTTGCCAAGCCTTACTTCGGCTTTTAATCCCATAACCTCAGCAACTGCCTTTGCCAACTCTATATTAAAGCCGGTAGGATTTCCCTGTTCGTCTAAATAACTATAGGGAGGGTAGTCTATGTCATCCCCGATAATTATAGTATTTCCAGATCGCGGCTCTGAGTTTTCGCCTGGAATAGCTTGGGATAAAGAATCTTTTTCTGCATTAGCAGCAAATATATATGTAAGATTTGTCAAAGAAAATAAAATGATTAGAGTAAAGATAGTTATATATTTTTTTCTCATATTTGTGGCTATCCCCCCTTATAATAAGTCAAAAACAAAAAATAACTGCCTTACAAAATTCGCTATATATTACGATTTTCCTGCAAGCCTTGGAAATATGTATGTTATAAAACTATATTAGAAGAAATACTTTGAATTGTCTAAAAATTCCGATTTTGATATACTGTTAAGAGCAGTATGTTATAAAGTAATATTGTTTTGGGGGATGGTATTATTAAAACGTTATTTAAAAATGGTATTATTATTGATGGCAGCGGCAGGCCAGCCTATCCCGGCTCTGTCATAATCAGTGGAAGCTCTATTGTAGAGATTGCAGCAGGTGATTATTGTTCAGATTTTGAGGGTATAATAATTGACTGTAAAGGCCTGATAGTTGCTCCGGGCTTTATTGATTCACACTCGCATAATGACTGGTTTGCAGCAAGCAGTAATCCTGTACCGTATTTCAAAACCTTTGCCGAGCAGGGAATTACCTCCCAGGTTGTAGGGAACTGCGGCTTTTCTCCTTTTGGGTACAAAGCCGACACTCCATATAAATCAATGCTTGGAAGCGGGCTCTTCAGGGTAGGAGATGCTGAAGGGGATTTCTCCAGCTATTGGGGATGGAAGGAAGCTGTGCAAAAGCGTGTTCCACTCAATATAATACCTCTACAAGGTCATGGCTCCATAAGGATTGGTCTATGCGGTTATGAAAACAGGGCGCTTACTGCAGAAGAAACTGTACTGTACAATGAAAAGCTTGAGGAAGCTTTTGAACAAGGTGTATTTGGACTATCCTTCGGTTTGATGTATGAGCCTGACCGATACGCAACCCGAGATGAATTGGAGCAGTCAGCAGGTATAGTAGCGAAGCATGGAGGAATACTGACTGTTCATGGACGTGCTTGCTCAGCTGCATCTACTTCATATAGTCCTCCTTTTGTAGGCAGGCCGCATAATTTGCGAGCCCTGGAGGAAATGATAGAGCTTAGCCGCCGCACGGGAGTACGTCTTCAATACTCTCATATGATATATGTCGGAGAGTCTACCTGGAGAACTGTGGATGAGAGCCTCAGACTTATAGATGAAGCACGCCGTGAAGGTTTGGATATTTCATATGATCTGTATCCGATGACCTTCGGAGTATCTGTTATTACGGTAGTGCTTCCAAACTGGTTTCTTTCTCTGCCTAAAGAAAAACGAAACAGCAGGCTGGTGCGCTTAAGACTTGCTGCTGAGATAAGCCTTACTAAGAAAGTGCTGGGATTCAGCTTTGAGGATATGATGGCTGCATGGATTTGCGACGGCAAGGAAGAACTATGTAACAAGCGCGTATCAGAAATAGCTGCTGAGTGGAAGGTTTCTCCATTGGATGCATACCTGCGTTTGGTGGAGATGAGTGAAGGAAAAGGTAGAGTAAATATGTACAGATACTATAACCAGCAAATTATTACTAAGCTTATACAGCATGGACCCTCCCTTTTTATGACAGATGCCTGGATTGAGGGAAAAGGGGTGCAGAATGCAGCTGCATATACTGCATATCCAAGGTTTTTGGAACTGTCGCGAAATGGAAAAGGTGTATCTCTGGAAGAAACAGTACGAAAAATGTCCGGAGCTGCTGCTGATCGTTTTAAGATAATTGACAGAGGATATTTACACACGGGAAAGGCAGCAGATATAACTGTGTTTGACGCTGAAACCGTTGCTGCAAAAGGAGACTTGCCTGAACGCCCCGTAGGAATCAAACATGTTTTTATAAATGGCCGTCATGCGGTTTGTGAGGGTGTGGCAGATGAAGCTATACTGTTGGAGTCTGGCAGCATTCTCAGGCCGGAAGCCGTATGATGCAGCCCTCCTGTTTATATAATGTAACATTTTCTAACTCCATGTATAGTGAGCTCAAAGTAAGAAATAATACATTGTATAAAATAAAAGGAGGAATAACGCTATGAAGGCAACGAAAAGCTCAGTTAATATAAATGACACCGAGTTTATAACCGTAATCATACCTGAGCATTCCATAAATGCAATAAAGCAGAAGCTCGGTGATGACTTCATATGGAAATATGATGAAAGCTCAGATCATACGTTTGTAGTAGAAAAGCCAAAATCCGATATAAGATTTGACAATGAGTTTGGCAGGGATATACCGGAGATTGCCAATGAATGGTATGAAGGCAAATTGAAAAACAGATGGGATGATTAAAGAAAAACTCCTCCAATGAAAAAATTGGAGGAGTTTTTTATGAATTATTGCTTTCATATTCAGTACTCTGCTTTTCTCTCCAATACTTAGAGCAATCTCTTGTTCTGCCAAGCAGTTTACTTTCCACAAGCTCTCTTCTCAAAATGAAGTAGTCGTTGAAGGTATGCATATCTGAAATTATTCGATTAACCTGCTTTTCTGTATAGAAAGTCCCGTACTCAAACTTGGAAGCAAGATACTTCAGAACAATCAATTTGCCTTCTTTTTTTGATGGCCAGGCTTTTACTCTTTTTTCACAGTCAAGATAGTTTTCGATAGTTTTCATACTTCCTCTCCCTCTAATAAATTACTAGACGAAATATTGTTGTAGTCTATTTATAATATAAACAAAATAATTAGGTGTCTATATTATATCATCACATAATGAATATGTCCATATTTTTAAGGCAAATTTTATATTGGATGAAACTATTAAAGGATATCGTTGTAAAATTATGACTATGGTACAATAATGAAAAAGGAGTGTGATTAACATATGGATATGAATAAATTAAGGGAAGCGGAAAAACGTTTTTTTGCCAAGTATCCAGGTGGTTTTTCCAATCCTGCAATGCAGGAAATTGCTAAGAAGCATAGGGTAGAGAAGATGAATAAGCTGGCACAGGACAGCTTTGCAGCTGATAAATTTGAAAGCCCTGATAAAATAGTAGATGCAATGGGGAAGGTGGTCGGCCAATCCTCAATGATATCAGTTTTTGAAAAGCCAAAATTCAGAGACTTGGTTAAAGCCTTGTCAGAGCCCGAAAAAGAACGGTTATCTCATGGTTTGGGAGAGTTTCTTCATGGAGACCAGGCAGTGGGCTTTGAAATGATGGCGGAACTTTTAAGAGAATATCAGCTGGCAAAATGGCCGCTGCTTACTGTGTGTCCCGTATACTTCAGGCCGGGTGTTGAAGTATTCATAAAGCCCACGACCTGTAAGGGAGTAATTGAATATTTCGGGCTGAAGGGGCTTAAGTACAATCCTAATCCCAGCTATGAATTTTATAGTGCTTATCGAGAGCAAATCAACCAGATGAAAAAGCTTCTGGATGCATCATTACAGGATGACAATGCAGCCTTTTGCGGGTTTTTGATGCTTTCAATGGAATAGTACCGGTTTTCAAGCTCATCCAGGATAGACAGGCAGCTGTACCATATTACCCCGGTATTGCTTATACTGCATTTTTCATTATTTTCCTAGAAAACTACACGGAACTTTTCCGAATTTTATTGTGAAAAGCTCCTAAATTAATTTGAACAAGCACTAGGCAAAATGTTATAATTCAAAGGGAAATGTAGGAGCACGGAGGTAAATAAATGTTTGACAAGCGAAACATAATAATTATTGTTCTAATGTTAGCAATAATAATAACAGCTATTATAACTCCATTAACCGTTTATGCCGCGGGGGGTGACGCCGGTGGAGGTGAAACGGAGGAAGCATCTGATGTTGACTATGGGGATGAAAACACTGAGGTAACAGATGAGGATCTGGATGTAGAAGCATATATTGAAGAGGTAGAAGCCAGAATGGAAGAAATGGATGCTGCCTTAGAAGAGTATGAGTCTGCTTTGGAGGAAGACAGTGATATAGAAAAGCCATATTCAAGAGCTAAGGTTATAAAGGTTATAGCTGAAGAAGACAGGAATATTGACAGTTCAGGAGGATACATAAATGCTCCAACTCAAATTGTGGAAGTCCTTATAACAAAGGGATTTCATCAAGGTGAAACTGTGCAGGCTGAGTATGCATTAAGCTATAATTTCAATGATAAATACAAGTTAAGCCAGCTTCGTGCAGGCGATGAAGTGCTTCTATACCTAGAAGAGAATGAAGACGGTACAATAGCAGCTGCATATGTGGCAGAGATTGCCAGGGATAAGTACCTGCTTTATCTTGTAATTGCATTTGTCATAGCTCTTGTGGTAATAGGCAAGGGTAAGGGTATAAAGGCAGTTGTTTCATTGGTCCTGACTGCTGTGGCAGTAATAAAAATACTACTGCCTGCAATACTTGACGGATGGAATCCACTTGTCGTGTCTGTTGCTGTATGCGCAGGTGTAATTGGTGCGACGATGCTGATAATTAGCGGTCCTAATAAAAAGACTCTTTCTGCTATTATCGGTACTATAGGTGGTGTTATCGTTGCAGGCTTGGTAGCTATGCTGGTAGGTTCCCTGGCAAAAATGACAGGAATTGGCGGCGACGAATCACAGATGCTTATGTATATTCCTCAAAACGTACATTTTGATTTCAGAGGATTGCTGTTTGCCGGAATATTGATAGGGACAATGGGTGCCAATATGGACGTGGGAATGTCTATTGCATCTGCAATGCATGAGGTAAAGATGAACAACCCGCTGATAAACGCAAGAAGTTTGATGAAGGCAGGTATGAATGTAGGCAGAGATGTTATGGCAACCATGTCAAACACTTTGATACTGGCCTACGCCGGAGGGTCACTGCAGCTAATGCTCCTATTGATGGCATATAACACACCTTTCTCCCACATAATAAACTGGGATGTAATTGCATCAGAGGTATTAAGAGCAATTGCAGGCAGTATAGGACTTGTATTTACAATTCCTATTACAGCCTTTGTATCTGCTGCAATTGAAAGAAAAACAGGAGGCATTGAAGCCTAGTATAAAAAAGTATTTTACTCATCGGTATTGTCTAAATATGCAATGCCGGTGAGTTTTATTTTCTATGTATTGTGATAAGTAACTATTGGACTTGTTGCAGAATAAAATATTCTAGATAGAGTTAGGTGATTAGGAGGTGCACTATGCAGCATAGAATAACACATCCGTCGAAGCTGCTGGATAAGCACGGGGAGCTGATACAGAAGGGATACGCTACTTATCCCATACTTGAATACAACAGAGAAAATGTAGCAAGGAAGCTGAGACTGAAAGAATGGGACTATTATCTTATACAGAATAATAATTACTTTGTAGCCTTAACGGTTGGTACTACACCGGGCATAGGTATCATCAGCGCTTCCTTTATTGATTTGAATAATATAAGGGACAGAACTAAAACAATTGTAAGAGTATTTCCCTGTTGGAGAGTAAAAATGCCTACAAGCTCGGAGTCCGGTGATATCATATACAGGGACAGTAGAGTGAGTGCTGAGTTTAAATATGCTGACAATGTAAGGCTGCTTAACTTGGAAATGAAAGACTTTGAAGCAGGTATGGATTTCAAGGCATCAATACTTTTGACTGATGAGCCCAAAGACTCTATGGTAATTGCAACACCCTTCAAACAAAGTAATAAGCAGTTTTTCTATAACCGGAAGATAATAGGCATGAGGGCATCGGGAGAAGTACAGTATAAAGGCAAGGTTTTCAGGCTCAGCCCGGATGATTCCTTTGGCCTTCTGGATTGGGGTCGAGGAGTATGGCCCCATAAAGCAACATGGTATTGGAGTGCTGCACAAGGTATTATCAACGGTAATGTTTTTGGTTTTAATTTGGGCTATGGCTTTGGAGATACTTCAGCAGCCACTGAGAATATGCTTTTTTATGATGGAATTGCCAGTAAGCTCGAAAAGGTGGTATTTATAATACCTAAGAATAAGAGCAATCAATATGAATATCTGAAGCCTTGGATTATAACTTCATCGGATTGGCGCATTGAAATGTGCTTCAATCCTATAATAGACCGAAGCGTCAATCTTAATGCGTTGGTTTTGTCTACTGAGCAGCATCAGGTATTTGGAAGGTTTACAGGCAGAGCAATACTGGATGACGGGAAAGTTATTGCAGTAAAGGATTTACTTGGTTTTGCAGAAAGAGTGGAAAACAGATGGTAGAGTAGAAAAAAGGGACAGGTGTCCCTTTTTACTTTTCAGCTCCTTATCATACCAGACCAAGCAGGCGCACTCCCTGAGCGACTATAGAGCATAATGCGATACCTGTTATTGTAGGCACCATGAAGGATATCCAGGTCCATTTCCAGCTTTGAGTTTCCTTTCGGATTGTCCAAAGCGTAGTGCCACAGGGCCAATGATTTAAAGAGAATAGCATTGTACATGTGGCAGTAAGCCAGGTCCAGCCATTATCAGCAAAAAGCTGCTTCATTTCCTCAAGACTATCCAGTTCAAGCATGGAGCCCTTCGACATATAGCTCATAATAAGAACAGGTATGACTATTTCATTGGCAGGCAGCCCGAGTATAAACGCCATTAATATATAGCCGTCCAATCCAATAAATCTTGCAAAGGGATCTAGAAACTGTGCGCAGTGAGTAAGCAGGCTGACATTTCCAATGGTTATGTTTGCCATAAACCAAATAACCAAACCTGCTGGAGCTGCAACAGCAACAGCACGGCCTAGTACAAACAGGGTGCGGTCAAATATGGAACGGACAATTATCCTTCCTACCTGAGGCTTCCTGTATGGAGGCAGTTCCAAAGTAAAGGAGGAGGGTAAGCCCTTAAGTACTGTTTTTGAAAGCAGCTTGGAAATAAAGAGTGTAATCATTACACCTGAAATAATCATGGCCAGTATGGAGAGTGTGGCAGCAACAGAGCTGTACGCACCTGCAGTTCCGGCAATGAATATTGTGGCGAGAGCTATGAGAGAAGGAAATCGTCCGTTGCAGGGCACATAATTGTTAGTAATAGTTGCAATCAACCGCTCTCTCGGAGAATCTATAATTCTGCAGGCTATAACTCCAGCGGCATTGCAGCCAAAGCCCATGCACATGGTTAAAGCCTGCTTACCGTGAGCACAAGCCTTTTTAAAATAATGGTCCAGGTTAAAAGCTACTCTGGGCAGATAGCCCAAGTCTTCCAGCAAGGTAAATAACGGGAAGAAAATAGCCATGGGCGGAAGCATTACCGATACTACCCAGGCTAATGTACGATACATTCCAAGTACAATAATGTCATGTATCCATGCAGGTGCACCAAGCCAGCTGAAAAATACCGTCAGCTGGCCTTCAACCCAGAACAAGCCGTTAGCCAGTATAGAAGATGGTACATTAGCTCCTTCAATAGTCAACCAAAAAATTAAACCTAATAGTGCAATCATAATAGGTATGCCAAAAATCCTTGAGGTCAGTATACTGTCGATTCTCCTATCAAGCTGATTATGCGTTCTGCCTTCCATTGAGACTACCTCTTTACTGATGCTTTCAGCAGTCATGACTATATTTGATACAATACGGTCCCGCAAATCTTCCATTTCAATATTAACTTCCTTTAATCCTGCTTGAGCCGTTTTCAGCCTTTCATTGAGAATAGCATCCATGGAAAAATCGAAGCCAAGCTGGCTGCTAATGGATTGCAGTAAAGCCTCATCTCCGTCTATTAAACGGAGTGCAGCCCATTTACTGTTGATCTGGCTGTCAATCAGGCTGTTAATATAAGGTTCTACCTCATAAACGGCCCTTTCAATAGCAGCATCATATTTGATAAGAACCGGATCCGTTTTTATCTCACCGGCTGCAACCTTTTCCACAGTGTCTTTAAGCTCCTTCAGACCCTTTCCGCCTCTTGCAGCAGTTCCAACTACAGGCACACCAAGAAGCTTTGAAAGCTTATTAAGGTCAATGCTTATTTTCTTTCTTTTTGCCTCATCCATCAGATTGACACATACAACAACCTTATCTGTTATCTCCAGAATCTGAAGCACCAGATTAAGGTTTCTTTCCAGACAGGTCGCATCTGTTACAATTACTGTGGCATGCGGATTTCCAAAGCATATGAAGTCTCTCGCCACCTGCTCCTCGGCAGAGTTTGCCAATAGTGAATAAGTTCCGGGCAGATCTACCAGTACATATTGCCTTTTATTATATGAATATCTACCCTGAGCATTAGTAACTGTTTTGCCGGGCCAATTGCCCGTATGCTGGTTAAGACCTGTGAGACTGTTGAACACAGTGCTTTTACCGGTGTTTGGATTCCCTGCCAATGCTACCACGATATCATCTGCTGATTGAAGTTCCACTTTAAACATTTCTCTTAGTGCTCCAAGTCCGGTAGATTGATTAGTCAAGCCCATTCATAAACCTCCTAATAAAAGTTATATTAATTCAACAAATATTTTTGAAGCCTCTTCAGAACGAAGAGCAATGACTGCACCCCTTATTTGATAAGCAACAGGATCACCGGCAGGACTTCTCCTTAAGGATTCTACGGTAGTGTCCTGAATAAGTCCCAAATCCAGCATACGTCTTCTGGAGCTTCCTTCAGAAATCAGTTTTCTGACCTTGCCAAAGGTGCCAACAGGCATTAGATTAAGAGGTATTAAATGCATTTCCATAAAAAATACTCCTTTTAATAATTTTTTAATATAATAAAACATAAAGTTAGTCATAGGAAACTTTATTTGCCTTAGCTAATAACTATGGTATGTTTGAATGCATATTAATGTTACACCTTAAAGAGAAAATGAGGGGATTAAAAGATGAAGAAAGATAAAGAATTCCACACAGTGAGAGGTTATCAGATGATTAATTCCGAGAAAAAGCTGCTAACCCCCAGCATGGAGGATTATATGGAAATGATCAGCCGTATATGTAAGGATGAAGCCTATGTACGAATAAATCAACTTGCTGAAAGCTTGAATGTCCGTCCTTCTTCTGTAACAAAAATTGTCAGTAAGCTCAGTGAGCTGGGGCTGGTGGATTACGAGCGCTATGGTATTATTCAGCTTACAGAAGCAGGAATAGAACTCGGAAAATTTCTCTTAAAAAGACATGAGATAATAGAAAGCTTCCTAAAAAACCTAGGTATCGAAGATACTCTACTGAAGGATACAGAAATGATAGAGCATTTCATAAGTCTTAACACTCTCAAAAGCATACATACACTTAATGATTTTTTCTTGGAGAACTGTGATGTTTTGGAGAGATATATCGCTTTTAAACAGGAATACTGTAATGATATAGTATGAAAAGCCGATATATTTGCTTTTACTCATTTTTATAAGGTTTATATGTTGACTGCCGTTCAGTTCATGTGATATTATTAGACTGACCGTCAGTCGACACAGGAGGAGATGTTATGTCAAGAATTACAAAAAGCCCTGAAGAGAGAAAAACAGAGATTATGAATGCAGCTTGGGAACTATTTAACTCGAAAGGTTATGAGAAGACCTCTGTCAATGATATTCTTCAAAGGGTTGGAATTGCAAAGGGGACTTTCTATTACTACTTCAAGTCGAAGGATGAGGTGCTGGATGCAGTAATAGAAAGAGGAGTGCACAAACAGATTCAAGGTATGAGACATATAGTCGAGGATAGCAGCATAAATGCGATAGAAAAAATCAAAAGAATGTTCATGAAAGACAAGCAAATGCATACTGACAATGCAGAGTTTTTAGATTATCTGCATAAAAAGGAAAACATAGTAATGCATCAAAAAAGCTTGGTGCTTTCTATAAAAAAGATTTCTCCCATGTTTTCAGAAGTTATTATGCAGGGGATTAGGGAGAAGCTGTTTTATACAGAACATCCGCTGGAGTTGACAGAATTTATACTGACAGGATTTAGCTTTCTGTTTGATCCCTCAATTTTTCCATGGAGTAAGGAAGAGTATAAGTCAAGATTCAAGGCACTTGAAGACATTTTTGAAACCACATTGAGAGCAGAAAAGGGAAGCTTTAGCTTCTTATCAGGCATCATAGACGAGATGCTGAAACACTGTCAAACTGGGAGGTAAATTATGAGTGATAATGTGTGTCCGTGGTGGATGGGATACCTGCTTTTAAATCCGATAAGAAGATTAATCCAAAATCCCGATGATATTCTTAAAAATTACGTCGGACCTAAAATGATGGTTGTGGATATAGGCTGTGCTATGGGGTATTTCAGTCTCCCCATGGCAAAGCTAGTTGGGGAACAAGGTAAGGTTGTATGCATTGATATGCAGGATAAAATGCTTGAAATATTGTACAAAAGAGCAAGGAAGGCAGGGTTGGATGGCTGTATAGAAACAAGAAAGTGCAGCCAGAATGCACTTCTTATTGATGACCTTAGAGAAACAGTTGATTTTGTACTTGCCTTTGCCGTAGTACATGAGGTGCCTGATAAAGGCAGACTGTTTAGAGAAATAAATATGGCGCTAAAAAAAGGCGGTAGCCTGCTTGTAGCTGAACCGACAGGGCATGTGAGCGCTGAGGATTTCAATACCAGTATTTCTATAGCCGAGAAATCAGGCTTTAGTATATCGAAGCAGCTTGATATAGGAAAAAGCAGATCGGTGCTATTGCTTAAGAACAAGGGTTGATAGTGGCCAGAACAAACCTGTCTCTACGCGCCTTGTATAAAGATCGATAATTTATTTGGCATTATCAGCAAAACAAGGAGGATACAATGATAAGACACAGTGAAAAGCTTGGTACAGAAAAGATAGGTACCCTTTTGGTACAGATGTCATTACCTGCTATAATAGGCATGATGATTAACAGCTTGTATAACGTGGTAGATACAATATTCATTGGTCAGGGAGTAGGTCCTATGGCAATAGGAGGCTTGGCTATAGCATTTCCCATTCAAATGCTTACTATGGGTTTCTCTCAGCTGGTAGGCATTGGTGCTGCATCATCAGTATCCAGAAACCTGGGCGCAAAAAACGTTGAAAAAGCTGACACTGTTGCAGGTAATGCATATACTCTGATAATTCTGATTAGCTTGTTTTTTGCTTCTGTGGGACTTTTATTTACAGATCCAATGTTGAGATTGTTTGGAGCAACAGATGGCCTGATTCCATATGCAAGAGACTATGTAAGGGTTATTTTTTTGGGCAGTGTGTTTTTCTCTTTCTCAATGTCTGCTCAGTATATGATACAAGCAGAGGGTAATGCCAAGATAGCAATGACCTCGACCTTAATAGGAGGACTGCTTAATATAGCATTAGACCCACTGTTTATTTTCGGTTTCAAGATGGGTATAAAGGGGGCAGCATATGCAACTATTATATCTCAGTTTGTTTCATTTGTTTTTATAATTACTTTTTTGTATAGTGGAAAAAGCTCCTTGAAGGTTAAACTGCATCATCTGCGACTAAAGAAGGATATTATCAAAGAAATATTCTCAGTAGGTACTTCTGCATTTGCAAGAAGCATAACAGGTACAATATTTGCAATAGTGATAAACAACTCTCTGAAAATATATGGAGGAGATATTGCTATAACTGTATTTGGAATAGTCAACCGTACAATTGCCTTTTTATTCCTGCCTATTATAGGAGTGGTTCAAGGAATGCAGCCTATTGCAGGCTATAACTATGGAGCAAAGCAAATTGACAGGGTTAAAAAGGTAGTTAAGCTTGCGATATTTGCTTCGACTGCGATTTCTATATTAGGGTGGATTATCGGACAATCTGTTCCACACATAATTATCAGAGCCTTTACGTCGGATAAGGATATTATTTCACAGGGATCTTATGCATTCAGGATAATCATAGCCGCTATACCGTTCCTTGGCGTACAATTTGTAGGAGCTACACTTTTTCAATCCCTTGGTAAGGCAGTTCCGGCAATAATACTTTCACTGCTAAGGCAGTTTATACTTCTTACACCATTGATACTTATTCTTCCAAGGTTGTTTGACCTGGGGCTTAAGGGAGTATGGATAGCTTTTCCTATAGCTGATACAATGGCTGTACTGATTACTTCTGCGCTCTTAAAAAGTGAAATGAACAAGATAAGTATGGAAACAGTATAAAATAATAGATATGCAGAATTACATAAGTAAGCCGGCTAATAAGCATTAATCTTATTAGCCGGCACATTTTTTATGTAGGGGGAAGGTCGACTTTGTCTAATCTCTATAACCTGACAAGTTTTGATTAACAGAGTTAAGAGTATTAATAGCCTGTTGAATTATATTTCTGTTATCCTGCTTTTCTACTGAATTAAGAGCCTGCTGCAATGAGCCTAATGCTGTCTGTACATTCGACCTGCTTTGGTCAACAAATTGCTTTGCTGTTCCCGACATTTAATCACCACCTTTAAAAATTTTCAGTAATAGTATAATGCAGGCAGCGATTTTTATTCGTAATTGTATTTAATATTTGATTATTTATGTATTTTATTTTTTCATTTCCTGCTTTCCGGTAACCTTGCTCTTCTCATCCATTTTAAATGTGGCTTTTGCATCATCATTAGTGAAGTATACATTTCCATCTACAGTTGCATCAACCAGCTGGAAGTTGGAAGCAGAAACATACAGGTCTCCCTTAAAGGTTCCGCTCTGTATGCGCGCATTGGGGCTGTTGATTGTAAATCTTGGTGCTGTCAAAGTAAATCTCTTGGTTACATTGCGGTTTTCATCCTGCTCATACAGTGCGACTTTACGCTGAATAATATCTTTTCCCGCATCGTCTTTTTTTCCATTTTTGTACTCGCCGTCAAGCGAAATATCCTGGCCTATAGTCAGGTCCTTTGTCAAGCATATAATCCAGGTTCCATCAGTTGCACCTATGGCCTTGATAAATGCAGCCTCATCGGCTACTATTGATGCAGTTGTAACAACATCCGGTGATGTCTCAGGCGGTGTTGTCTGCGTAGGTGTCGGCGTTGTTTCACCCGGAGTAGGTGTAGGCGTCGGAGCAGGAGTTTCAGCCGGCTGCTGAGCGCATCCGACAAAAAGTGTAAATAATAATGCAACTGTTAAGACTAATGCTAAGTTTTTAAATTTCATAATAATCCTCCTCATTTTTATAGTAATTTGTCATAAGTACATTATTACCAAAAACTTAAACATTAAACATATTTCATACTAAAAATAAAAGCTTCAGTACTTTGTATGTACTGAAGCTTAATAGTTTTATACAACTCCCTTGTAGGTCAGATATCTCCAGACCCATTCAAAGGGACCATATTTGAACTTGCTTAACCAGATTTTACTTATAAATATCTGTGCAATATATATTGCCAAGGTTATTAGAACTCCAAGTGAAACTCCTATCCTGTATACCAAACCTAATCCATGACCATAGAAAATAAGTGATAATGTAATGCATTGCACCAGATAATTGGTTAAAGCCATTTGTCCCATGTAGCTCAATGGTGACAGAAGCTTTTTAAAGCTATCTTTTCTACTAAGCTGAATCAAGCTTGTTATGTAGAATAATGAAAGAGACACAGTAGCTATTTCCTTGAAAAAAGTGATTATTGGTGCTGAGAGTATCTGATTAAAGGGAATAACTTCAGATTGAATCAGTGCATATGTCAGTGTTGCTATGATTCCCACAACACCGCCTATTCTCCAGGTTTTTCTTATAAGCTCCATGTTACCCTCTATATCGCTGAATATCTTTCTTTTTCCTACATATAAGCCAATTAAAAACATACCAAGTATTTTAGGCATCAAAAAGACTAGATTCATCAATATGAAAATTGATTCAAAGCTTAATCTATAGCCGACTATATCAAGGAAAGAGCCATCCTGATATATTTCCACTGATTTTTCTGCCATAGCTTTTACGGATGCTTCCTGAGCTTCAAGCATTTGAGGAGGGAGCAGAGCGCTGCCCAAGCTGTTTAACAGTATGAAGCCGAAAAATATGACGGTAGAAAAAATAAGCAGACCTATTATCCAGTTTCTTATGGTCTTAGTGCTTCTGTTAATGAAAAGCATTAAGAGAAAGCCGACTATGCCATACACGTGAAGTATATCACCATACCAAACGAGTGAAAAATTTAATACGCCAAATAGCAAAAGAAAAAATGAGCGCCGTCTGAACAGCTTTTTGGAAGAGCAGCCTTTAGCTTCGGCTCTTTCCATAAAAATACAGAAGCCTAAGCCAAATAAAAATGAAAATATGGTGTAGAACTTGCCTTCGCCGAACAGCTGTATAAATAAAGCAGCCAATTTATCGGAGAAGACCCCTACATTCCAAGGGTTGGTTAAAGGTGCGCCCATTGCTGATTTTGACATCAGCGTAGTATTGAACATTGCAGTATTTACCAATAGTACTCCAAATAGTGCAAAACCTCTTATAATATCAAGTTCTTTGATTCTCTCAGGTCTTGAAGTAGGCTTTATTGCCTGTGCTTCTACGTTTGTCAATGATAGCCCCCCTTTGATTTATATAATATCTTACAGTCTATTATATATTAAAAACATGCTGTTGATAACGGGTTAAATATAAGCTTTACTATTTTTGTATAATTATTCTAATACTAATTGTCCTAATAAACAAAGTTGAGATATGATGGTATAATAGTGTTAACTAAGAAGTTAAAGCAAAATACAGGGGGATAAATACGATGAAACTTATGGGATTGTTTAACATTTACAAGGGTCTTCCTAAGAGCGTTTATATCATATTTTTTGCTCAGATCATAAACCGTTTTGGAGATTTCGTTATGCCGTTCTTGTCACTGCTGCTTATAAAAAAACTGGGGCTGAGCTATCAGAGTGCCGGGTTGGCAGTTATGTTTGCTGCACTGTCTTCGGTACCCGGTTCCTTTATCGGCGGAAAGATAGCAGACCACTTTGGAAGAAAAAAGACTTATCTTTTTTTCCAGGGAGCAGCAGGAGCATCATTACTGTCTTGTGTGTTTTTTACTAATCCGCATATTATAATAGCTCTTGTGTGCATATCGACATTTTTGAATGGAGGAGTAAGACCTATTATTTCTGCTGTAATTACTGATGTGCTGCCTGCTGAAAAGAGACAGCAGGGCTTTTCCTTATCCTACCTGGGTATAAACATAGGTGTTGCTTTGGGGCCTATAGTATCAGGCTTTCTGTTTAACAGATATATACCACTGATTTTTATAGGTGATGCAATAACTTCATTTATAGCAGTGGCTCTGGTTGCCTTTAATATAGAAGAAACAATGCCTGACAAAAGCAAATGTGAAAGCACCCGAACTGAGGAAAAGCACGAGGAAGGCAATGTTATCACAGTACTTCTAAGGAGACCGCAAATTATAGTATTTCTTTTTATTACTATACTGTTAAGCATAGTATATACCCAGCATACCTTTTCGCTGCCTATGATGCTGGATAAGGTCTTTTCAGGAGACGGCCCGAGATATTATGGTATAAATATGAGCTTTAATGCAGTGACAGTGCTTTTAATGACTATGATTGTAACACAAGCAACTAAAAGGTGGCACCCTCTAAGTGCAATTGCAGTAACAGGATTATTGTATGCAGCAGGCTTCGGGATGGTAGCATTGGTGAACTCACTGCCCCTTTTTCTTGTATCCACTTATATATGGACTATAGGAGAAATTTTGACTGTCACCAACTTTGGAGTATATATTGCCAATAATACGCCACAAAATTTCAGAGCGAGATTCAATGCAGTAACTTCTTTAAGCTGGGCAGCAGGAGCCTCCCTCGGGACTTCCGTAATGGGGATTTATATTGATAAGTTGGGCATTGATGCAGTATGGCCTCTTACTTTTATTCTTGGCATATTGGGTTCAATAGGAATGTATACTTTGAAGTTAAAAACCGATAAAGCAAAGACAGATGCTGTTGATATAGGCAGCAGCGCTTCGGATTCTGAGTGCTGATTATTATATAAATGGGAAGTGGAAGCATGAAATATTATAAAACCTCTGAAATTGCAAGAGAAGTAAAGGTCCATCCAAATACTGTCCGTTTGTATGAAGCTTGGGGATTACTTCAGAGTGTTCCTCGCAATAGTAAGGGCTATAGACTATACTCAGAAAGACATCTTGAGCAGATGCGCCTTTCCAGAATAGCACTAAAGTGCGATTTTTGTGCAGGAAATATAAGAAAATTAGCAACTCACATAGTAAAAACAGCAGCAGAAGGTGATATCGATGCTGCATTAAATGAAGCCTATGAATACAGAACACATGTGAAAAGTGAGCTTTCAAAGGCGGAGGAAGCGCTTGCAATTATACAGAAGTGGATTTCGGGAGAGCTATATGAAGCAACAGGAGCATTTCTAAAGAGGAAAGACACAGCGGGGTTTCTGGGTGTATCCATAGATGTTTTGAGAAGCTGGGAACGTAACGGACTTATAGATGTGCCGAGAAATCCGGCAAATGGTTATAGAGAATATGGAAATATAGAGATAATAAGGCTGAAGGTAATAAGAACCCTAAGATCTGCTAACTACAGCATGATGGCTATTTTGAAAATGCTCAAGCATATAGATTTTGGAAAGCAAGCCGATGCTGGGAGTCTCATGGATATTATGACTGCCAGTGAGGACATGCGATATGCTACTGACTATTGGATAACCACCCTTAAGGGAACAGAAAAAGATACTGAAAGGATTATAGATCAGCTTATTTATATGAAGAAAAATTTCACATAACTAAAACCCTCCATTATATCACCAGAGTTATTTGCACTTGTATAATTTATATATAAACCTTTTTAATGGGAGGATAGTTATTATGGTGGAAGAGAGTTTTTTTCAGAATGAAATAATTATTAAAGGAGCTAGAGAGAATAACCTTCAGAATATTGATGTAAGTATACCGAAAAACAAGCTGATTGTATTGACTGGTCTTTCGGGTTCAGGCAAGTCCTCGCTGGCCTATGATACCTTGCAGAAGGAATGTCAAAGGCAGTATATGGAATCCATGGGAATGGTTACAGATCTTGTAAGTAAGCCGAGGGTAGATAGGATTATAGGTTTGTCGCCATCAATAAGTGTCGACCAACACCTTACAAACAGAAATCCGCGTTCTACGGTAGGGACAGCTACAGAAATATACACCTATCTCAGGATTCTATATGCAAAGCTGGGAGAAAGGGACTGCCCAAAATGCGGAAGTAGGGTTGCACCTCCTTACAGCGCTGATGAACAGCTGAATAATACTTCTGATGAAGAAGAAGAATATGAAGAAAGCTTTGCATGTCCTCTCTGTGGAGAGTCTATACCGGAGCTTTCCATGGCGCATTTTTCATTTAATAAACCTCAAGGTGCCTGTGAGATATGTACAGGACTTGGTGTTATTTATGAAGCAGACTGGAGTAGTCTGCTTGATGACGAAAAAAGCATACTGGATGGAGCTGTCAGAGAGTGGGATGAGCATCTGATCAAGTGGAATACGAATACCTTTGAGGAGGCTGGGAAATACTATGGATTTTCATTTGATATGAATAAGCCTGTCAAGCTTCTAAGTCAGATTGAGAAGGATTTTTTGTTTTATGGTGTAAACCATGAAAGGTTCAAAAAGCATTTCCCGGGGAAAGAAGCTCCCGAGACATCAAGAAAGGGAAGATTTGAAGGAGTATCCTCAAATATTCTGCGCAGATACGCTGAACGTGCTGATAATGCTGAGTACCGGGAAAAAATGGAAAAGCATATTGTGAAGAAGGTATGTCCCGGCTGTAATGGTGAAAGGCTCAATCAATACAGCAGGAATGTCACTATATTTGATGACAGCATCGTAAGGCTTGCAGATATGTCACTTGAGGAACTTCAGATATGGATCGGAGCAATTAAGGAAAGGCTTGCAAGTCATGCTGCCCATATAGCAAAACCCATTATTGATGATCTTGAAGAAAGAATATCAAAATTTGTAGACATAGGCATAGGATATCTGTCTATGAACCGAGGAATGACAACCTTGTCGGGGGGGGAAGCTCAAAGGCTGAGATTAGCTTCACTGCTGGGCTCAGGACTTACAGGAGTGCTTTATGTTCTGGATGAACCCACTACTGGCTTGCACTCAAGAGATACAAAGAGGCTTTTAGCTGTGCTTAAAAAGCTAAGAAATATGGGAAATACCGTACTGGTTATTGAGCATGATACAGATATGATGCTGGAGGCTGATTGGATTATAGATATGGGTCCCGGTGCAGGAAGAGCAGGAGGAAGAATAGTCGCAGCAGGGACACCTGAGGAGCTTATGCATAATACTGAATCCATAACCGGAAGACACCTTAATAAACACACATTCGAAAACTGCTCCAACAGAAGCTGCTTCTCAGGCAGCTTCATAGAAATAAAGGGTGCAAAGGAGCACAACCTAAAAAACATAGATGTATCAATACCTATAGGCAGCCTTATAGCTGTTACCGGGGTATCCGGATCGGGTAAATCTACCTTGGTATTTGATATTCTTGATAAAGCTGTCTCACAGAGACTTAACAGCTCAAGGAACACTCCCGGCAAGCATGAATCTATTTGGGGTCTTGAAAAGATCGATAGAATAGCTACTGTGGACCAGACTCCAATAGGGAGGATCCCAAGATCCAATGCAGCTACTTATACTGACATATTTACGCCAATACGCAGTCTATTTTCAGGTTTGTCGGAAGCAAAGTCGGCAGGCTTGACAGCAAGAGATTTTTCCTTTAATGTACCTGGAGGAAGATGTGACCGCTGCGAAGGGGCAGGCGTATTGACAATTGGAATGCATTTTCTGCCCGATGTTGAAGTCACTTGTCCTGTATGTAAGGGCAAACGCTTTAAAAGGCAAATACTTGCAGTCAAATACAAAAATATGAATATTTCGGATGTACTTGAAATGTCTATTGATGAGGCATTAGAGCTTTTCAGCGATAGAAAGGAAATTGCTGCAAGGCTTAAAGTGCTGGCGGATGTCGGTATGGGCTACCTGAAGCTTGGACAGCCGGCTACCACTTTATCGGGTGGTGAAGCCCAGAGAGTTAAGCTGGCAAAGGAGCTGGGACGCAATGGGAAGGGACATGCGCTATACTTATTGGATGAGCCTACAACCGGACTTCATCCTGAAGATGTACGTAAGCTTATTACTCTTTTACGTAAGCTGGTTGAAGCAGGTAATTCAGTCTGCGTGGTAGAACATAACCTAGAGCTGATACATTCATCGGACTGGATAATAGATTTGGGACCAGAGGGCGGAGAAAAGGGAGGAATGATAATAGCACAGGGTACACCTGAGGATGTTATGAAGATCAAGGATTCATATACAGGAAACTGTCTAAGACAAAAATACTTATGATATTTGACAGAAGGATTAAAAAATGGAAAAATATATATAGAATATTTTTCTGTTATGGATGGTGTTTTATGAAGCTTAACAGCAGTAACGACGATAAAAAGAACTCAATAGCCAGATATGAAAAAATAGCTTTAGATATCGCTTATAGTATTATAAACAATGAATGGAAGGTAGGACAAGTCTTAAAGGGACGTTCTACTCTGTCAGGAAAGTACAGCGTATCACCAGAGACCATAAGAAGAGCTCTTAAGCTGCTGGAAGAACTGAATGTCGTCAGTGTTATAGAAAGAAAAGGGATAATGATAAAGTCTAAAGAGGCAGCGGATACTTTTATTAAGGAGCATCAATCTAAAGACCGTATACTTACTTTGAGAGATGATATCACCAATCTTATTTCTGAAAAAAGAGCCTTGGAAGATAATATAATGGAAAGACTTGATTTAATTATTGAGCAAGCTATGCTGCTTAGGAACATAGGTATAATATATCCGCTGGAAATAAAAATAAGCGAGGATAGCCATTTAATAGGGAAATCAATTGGCGAAGTAAGGTTTTGGGAAGCCACCGGTGCTACTATTATCGGAATCAACAGATCGGGACATTTATATTTATCTCCTGGACCAAAGATGGTTTTTTGCTCGGGAGACATTGTTCTCTACGTAGGAAATTCTGCAAATACTACAGATAGAGCACAAAGCTATGTAAATAAGAAGAAATAGAAAAATCCTGCTATTAAAAAAATAGCAGGATTTTTTATTCTGTTATTAACAACTTAGTTGACATCGATAAGTTGTCAGTTGTATAATATATATACAGACAACTTAGATGAGTTTATGAAGTTGTCAGTTTTAGTCGAAAGGAGGCATATTTATGACAATATTAGAAAAAGGCAAAATCTTTAAAAACGTCGGAAACTCAAAGGTTGCTGAGGATTACATCATAAGACTGACAGAAGACAGAGAACTGAACGCTGTAATAGAGTTACAGAATACTGTATATGAGCAGCTGCCTAATAAACAGGTGCTATACAGGGATTCATATGCAGAGATGCGTGAAGATTTGGAATCCGGAGCAAAAATAATAGGTGTATACAACCAGCAAAACGACTTAATAGCATACAGATATTTCAGTTTTCCTGGAAAGAATGAAAAGAACCTGGGCTATGACATAAATATGCCGGAGGATGAGCTTGAAAGTGTTGTACATCTTGAAACAACGGTTGTACATCCGCTTTATCGAGGTAATGATCTTCAGAGCATTACGCTTCAGCATGCAGTATCTTTTGTAAGGCCCATGGGCTTCAAACACCTACTGTGTACTGTATCGCCTCAAAACTTCTATAGTCTGTATAATATTATGAAAAATGGCTTGAAGATTAAGTCATTGAAGAAAAAATACGGTGTTGAAGCAGACCAAAAGGATGGTTTATGGAGATTCATACTTCACAGGAATCTGGAAACGGTGTATGAGAAAAATCCGCTTGATATTTTAAGCTTGAAGCTTAATGAACTGGAGAGACAAAGAACATTGATTGATGACGGTTACATTGGATTTTCAATAATAAAGGAAAGCCGTATGCTTAATTATGCTAAGCAAAACTGCTGTATGGCTTAGATGGTAAACCCAAGTATGAATGGCCGGTTAAGGTTGCTAATGCTTATGTCATGTGTTTATTACAGGGAGGTAGCAATATGAATAAGAGAGTTTCAATTCATTGGCCTCTTACTGAACAGATGAAGAAAACAGGTGCTGTCTGTAACATAGTCGGACTTGATATGCTGGAAGAAGTAAACCCTGACAAAAATGTTATATTTGCAGCCACAGACGGTTGGGTTGACGGACAGGCAGCTGCTGTGCTCAGAGGTGGAGCAAATGCCAAAGCTGTTTTGGAATTAATGGAGATGACAGGAATAAAAAATATTAAAATATATCATTTGGAGGAAAGCATACCTCATTTGGAGGAGATATTCATATCATCAGTTGTGACTCCCGCAAATGCATTGTTTGATAATGTATCAGTGGTATGGAGGAAGGACGGCTCCCTGTATGATTTGCTGAAAAGTATAGGAAACCAATATGAAATGCTTTTTTTCGGTGCTCCTCTCGCTTACTCAGAAATATTGCCTTTCTATAGAAAAATTAAAGAATATTATTCCGGCAGTGTTACAATAGTACGTGGGCAGGAGGAAGATATTCACTTTGATGAAAGTGATATGGTTTATAAATGGGTAAGACAACGAACCTTTGATGCAGAGGATTATTCTTTATCAACAGTATTAAGAAGCTACAAAAACAAGCTGGGTAAAAAAGTCGCAGTACTGCTTCCCAGCCTTAACGAAGAAAAGACCGTGGGCAATGTTATAAAGGCTGCTTTGGAGGTAAAGGAGGAGGGCATAATTGACGAGGTTATACTTGTAGATTCTGCATCTGAAGATAATACTGTCAATATAGCCAAGCAATATAAGATACCCATATACATACATCAGGAAATCCGTCCTGAATTGGGAAGCCTCAAAGGAAAAGGCGAAGCCATGTATAAGAGCACTTTTATAACCGATGCTGATATTCTGGTTTGGGTAGATACTGATATAGAGAGCATAACTCCACGCTTTTTTTATGGACTGCTTGGCCCTATGTTTACCGATCCCGGCATCAGGTTTTCCAAAGGATACTTTGAAAGGCCTGTAAGAGTTGAGGCATCTGGCATTGAGCTTGGCGGAGGCAGGGTAACAGAGATATTAGCAAGACCTTGGATAAATCTTCACAAACCTCAGCTATCCGGTTTCATACAGCCATTGTCAGGTACAGTCGCCATCTATAGGGATGTTTTGAATAAAATGAGCATACCTGCTAACTACGGCGTGGAAATAGCAATGCTGATTCAGGCTGTTCAGAATGAGGGTCTTTGGGCTGTCTGTCAGGTTAATTTAGGGACAGTGGTGCACAGATCCAAGGATGTCACAGGGCTCAGTGAAATGGCTTTTCAGATACTGCAGGTACTGGCAGAAATAGAAAGTGGAGTCTCCTTCGGACAGCATAACGATATACTCAGAAGGGTCTACTCCGCTCAAGGCTATTTTGAAATTGGAAGTAGACGCTTTGATGTGAACTGGAGGAAATTTTTCCATTAATATCAATAATATAAAGAAGATTTCACTATCAGGCATAAAAGCAAAGAATATATACTCAGCATATACTTTGCTTTTATATGTTTTTTGGCTATCATATTATCATCGGATGCTTTTTAGCTGTCCAATAATATATATGGGGGCTGATATGTTTGAAAAATCAGAGAAGAATAAGGGACTACGGCATCAATACAGGATACATGAAATGCGGTCAATTGAATTCAATAACCGATGTCAGGGGCGTTAAGGTCGGACACTGTACCATTGATACAGAGAAGAATAAAACAGGGATAACAGTTATACTTCCGGCTGAAGAAAATATATTCACTGACAAGATGATGGCGGCATGCCATATAATAAACGGTTTTGGTAAAACTACAGGCACCATACAGATTGAGGAGCTTGGAGCCTTGGAGACGCCCATAGCGTTGACCAACACCTTAAATGTTGGACTGGTTTATGACGCCGTTGTTGAATATATGCTGGAGCAAAATGAAGATATAGGATTAAGCACCGGTACGGTAAATCCTGTAGTATGTGAATGTAATGACGGATATTTAAACAGCATAAGGGAAAGATGCATAAACAAGCAGCACGTGTTTGATGCAATCTGTTCTGCTGCAGAAGAATTTGAAGAGGGAAGCATCGGTGCAGGCAAAGGTATGTCAAGCTTTGGAATGAAGGGCGGGATAGGTACTGCCTCAAGGCTGATAGAGCTGGATGAGAAAAGCTATACTTTGGGTGCTCTGGTTCTATCGAACTTTGGCAGAAAGGAAGACTTTACAATAAACGGCTATCCAGCCGGTAAGAAAATAATTGAGCTGGAAAAGGACGAGCAAATATGCGAGAAGGAAAAAGGCTCAATAATAATTATTATTGCAACTGACATTCCTTGCTCTGAAAGGCAGCTAAAGCGCATAGCAAAAAGAGCCTTTGTCGGGATGTCAAAGGTTGGAGGGAACGCAGGCAGCGGAAGCGGTGATATTGTAATATCCTTCAGTACCGCAAACAGAGTTAAGCACTATAGACAGAAGGATATTGAAACTTTTAAGGTGATTCATGAAGACAGGATAGATTTGGTTTTTAGAGCAGCTGCCGAAGCAGTGGAGGAGGCCATACTGAATTCACTGATATGTTCAGATACAACCATAGGCAGAAACGGAAATTGCAGACAATCATTAAAGGAATATATTGAGAGTTTTAACATAGGTTACTAATGATTGTTAATTAATAATACAAATAGTAATGTGATAAAAACTTCTAATTGCTTATTAATACTATGTTTGCTAAAGAATAATACAATATCAATAATATAATAATAGATTTTTTCAACTAATATTGTTTATTTTTAGACAATGTGATAAAATTGAATTGCAACATATTTTAATTTAATGGAGGGGGAACCATGAAAAAAGTATTCTCATTATTACTTATTGTAGTATTAACTCTAAGCATGCTTGCTGGCTGCGGTCAAAAAACTG
Source organism: Bacillota bacterium (assembly GCA_049322695.1). GTDB lineage: Bacteria > Bacillota > Clostridia > Lutisporales > Lutisporaceae > CALGKJ01. The sequence goes on from JBMORW010000016.1 coordinate 293,226, forward strand.
AACCTGCAGCAAATGAGCCCACACCTACAGCTGCAGTTGAACAGAATGCTCCTGCAGAAGAGGGAAAAATAGTTAAGCTGGGTCTTGGACATATAACATCCATTAAAAAATCAAAAGATCTCGGAAAAGATAAAGAAGGTAAAGAAGTGCTTCCGGTGGGACAAGTTGATACAGTTATAGTTGCTGCAGGCTTTGACAAGGATGGTAAGGTTGTTTCAGTTACTATTGATAATGCTCAGACTAAGGTTAACTTTGATGCAGCTCTTCAGCTTACTTCCGATAAAGCAGCTGAACTTAAGACTAAGCTTGAACTGAAGGATGCTTATGGTATGATTAAGGCATCAAAGATAGGCAAGGAATGGTATCAGCAGTCAGAAGAACTTGCTAAATGGATGGTTGGTAAGACTGTAGCTGAAATAAAGGCTATGAAGGTAAAGAAGGTTGACGATGCTCACCCATCAGTACCTGATGTTCCTGAGCTTGCTTCACTGGTAACAATAACCATTCAAGACTATGTAGCTGCTCTGGAAGAAGCATATAATAATGCTAAGGAAGTTAAGGGCGGTGTAAAGGTTGGTCTTGGACACAACATATCCATAGCCAAATCCAAGGGTCTCGGAAAAGACAAGGACGGTAAGGAAGTTCTTCCAGTTGCTCAAGTAGATACAGTAATGGCTGCTACAGCATTTGATAAGGACGGCAAGGTTGTAGGAACTATAATAGACAATGCTCAGACAAAGGTAGCTTTTGACAATACAGGTAAAGTAACAACTGACAAAAATGGTGAGTTCAAGACAAAGGTAGAGCTGAAGGATGCTTATGGAATGATAAAGGCATCAAAGATAGGCAAGGAATGGTATCAGCAGGCTGAGGAACTTGGTAAATGGATGGTCGGTAAGACTATCGATGAGATCAAGGCTATGAAGGTTAAGAAGGTTGATGATAATCACCCGTCAGTTCCTGATGTTCCTGAGCTTACTTCACTTGTAACTATGGATGTTGGAAGTTATATAAAAGCAGTTGCAGAAGCTTTTGCAAACGCAAAATAATAATAATATATATATAACTGGCTCTAAACTCTCCCACAGAGGTGGGAGAGTTTTTTAGTTAGTATATACCTTGTAGTAATATTGCGCATCTGATATTATGGAATGGGTGATATGATGAAAAAAACATATATGGTTTTCATGGCAGCAATGATGATTATACTGTTATTGACAGGCTGCAGGGGAGAAGCGAAAAAAGAATATGAAAAATTCAGTGAAGGATTTTTTGACACCTTTGATACCTTGACACAGGTTGTAGGTTACTGCAGGAATGAGCAAGAGTTTAAAGCATACATGGAAAAGATAAAGCATCGTTTTGAAGAACTGCATAAGCTTTATGACATTTATAATAATTATGAAGGCATAAACAATATTAAAACCATTAATGATAATGCCGGAATACAGCCTGTAAAGGTAGATAAAGAAATCATTGATCTTCTGATCTTTGCAAAGGATTGGTATGAAAAGACCGGCGGGAAAACAAATATAGCAATGGGTTCAGTACTGAGGATATGGCATGAATACCGTACACATGGCAAGGATTTTCCTGAAGAAGCAAAGCTTCCTCCCATGGAAGAGCTGCTGGAGGCGCAAAAGCATACAGATATAGATAAGGTTATAATAGATATTGATAACAGCACAGTATACCTTTCCGATCCGCAGATGAGTCTGGATGTAGGTGCAGTAGCAAAAGGCTTTGCAACTGAAATAGTTGCAAAGGAAATAATGGCTTCAGGCTTTACCTCCGGAATCATAAGTCCCGGAGGTAACATAAGAGTCCTTGGAAAGCCTCTGGACGGAGTCCGTGAGAGATGGGGTGTCGGTATACAAAATCCCGATAAGGCGATAATATCTGATGACCATAGCAACCTGTTGGATACTATATATATTAATGATGCTGCAGTAGTAAGCAGTGGTGATTATCAAAGATACTATGTTGTTGACGGGAAGATAGTTCATCACCTTATTGACCCTGTAACCCTGATGCCCGGTCAGCATTTCAAAGCAGTAACCATAGTGGCGGAAGACTCGGGAGTAGCGGATTTCCTGTCTACAACAGCTTTTTTGATATCCTATGAAGAATCCAGAAAGCTGATTGAAAGTATAGATGGAGTTGAAGCAGTTTGGGTTCTACCGGATGGAACAGTAGAGGCTACAGACGGAATGAAAAAAATTATGAAAAGTCATGGTGCCAGTGGGGCAAAATCTAAATAGAGAGGCTTTTAACTATGTTGTAAAGGAGGTTGTCCTCCTTTATTTTTTCGTAAAAATGTAAGTCGAATAGAATGTTATTTATAGTTATTTTGTTGAACAGCGCAGAAAAATAAGCTAACATGTAATTAGTAAAATGATTTTTGTGCAGTTTATTTACTGTGTTCTTTTAAGGAAATACCAATAGGCGGGACTTTAGTATTTTTACAGGTTTTTGTATGGTTATCAGAAATGGAGGTGTGTTATAAATGTATAAGAACAAGCTTGTTGGCATCTTGATAATTGTGTTAGTTGTATTGTCAGTAAATACTGTTTTATATATAACACATGCTTACTCTGATGACGATCAGAAAATCACCGTAGTAATGGATGACAATTATCCTCCATTTTCATTCCGTGACAGTAATGGGGTTTTACAGGGAATTACCATTGACCAGTGGAGGCTTTTTGAGAAAAAGACCGGCATCAGGGTTGAGATAACAGGAATGGAATGGAGCAAAGCCTTTCAGTCAATGAAGGATGGGATGTATGATGTTATTGACACTATATCATACAATAAAGAAAGAGAAGCATATCTTGATTACACAAAGCCTTATGCAACTATAGACGTTCCTATATTCTTTCATAAAAACATATCCGGCATAACTGATGTTGAATCCTTAAAGGGCTTTACGGTAGCTGCTAAGAAAAGTGACAATGCAATAAGAGAGCTGGAGAAAAGAGGTATATCAAATATCGTAGTTTATGATACCGCAGAGGCTGTAGTCAAGGCTGCCAAGGATCAGGAGATTGTAATTTTCGTTATGGGTAAGCCTCCTTCAATGTACTATATGTACAAAATGGGGATACAACAGAACTTTAATTATGCATCTTCATTATATACAAGCCAGTTTTACAGAGCAGTAAAGGAAGGCGACAAAAAGCTGCTTAATACTCTTAATGAAGGGTTTGCAAAGATTACCAAGCAGGAATATGATGAAATAGATAAAAAATGGTATGGGAATACCTATATAGACTTGTATAATTCAAAGCTTTTCAGAAAAGTTTTGATCATTGTATCAGCAATCATACTAATAGTTTTTATCCTGATACTATGGAATAGAACTCTTCATTTAAAAGTCAGGCAAAAAACTAGAGAACTGTCAAAAACCATAGATAAGCTGCAGATAAGTGAAGCAAGAATAAGAGCTTTACTGGAAGCCATACCTGATATATTTTTCCTGTTGGATCAGGAAGGCAGAATACTTGATTACCATGCCATGCAAGAAAACATGCTGTATATAGATTCTGAAAATTTCATTAATAAGAAGCTCAGTGATATTTTTCCCATAGAATTAGCTGAGAAATTCCAGTTGGCCATAGATAATTCTATTAATAGCGATAGAATGCAAACCTGTGAGTATCACTTGGATATCAAGGATGAAAGATATCATTATGAAGCTCGTTTGGCAGCATGTGGCAAGGATAGAGTTGTAGGAATAGTGCGCGATATCACTGAACGTAAAAAAACTGAAGAAAAGCTTATGGAAATAAGCATTCACGATACATTGACAGGGCTATACAACAGATATTATTTCGAAAAAGAGATAGCAAGATTACAGAAGTCTAAAATGAAGACATTGTGCATTGCAATGTTTGACCTGGATGGGCTTAAGCTGATAAATGACACCATGGGTCATGCCATGGGTGATCAATATCTCATCGCAGCTACTCAAATAATAACGAAATCCTTTCCGATGGAAGCCATGGTAGCCAGAATAGGCGGTGATGAGTTCTGTGCTGTTATTATAGATAAAACAGAAGAAGACATAAGTAAGTATTCTAAATACTTTGTTGCTGAAACAGATAAATATAACAGCAGCAATCATGTTATACAGATAAGCATTTCCTTTGGTTATGCATTTGCCAAGGATTATATTGACATAAGTGAAATCATGAGAGAAGCGGATAATAACATGTATAGAGTAAAGCTCCACAGAAGGCAGAGCATGAAAAGCGAAATTGTCCAGACTATGAAAAATATGCTCGAAGCGAGAGATTTCATTACAGAGGGACATGCAAACAGAATGGAAGAGCTGGCTGTCATGCTTGCACACAAGATCGGTATACCTGAAAAGGATATATCCGATATAAGGCTGCTTGCACAATTTCATGATATCGGCAAGGTAGGAATACCTGATTATATTCTTTTTAAGCCCTCTAAGCTGACACCTGAAGAGTTTGAGATTATGAAACGTCATACCGAGATAGGACATCGCATAGCTGAAGCTTCAGTTGATTTGCTTCCTATAGCGGATTTCATATTGAAGCATCATGAATATTGGAATGGAAAGGGATATCCCTTTGGTATAAAAGGGGAAGAAATACCTATTGAATGCAGGATATTATCAATTGTTGATGCTTACGATGCAATGACTAATGACAGACCATACAGAAAGGCAATGTCAAAGCCTGAGGCATTGGATGAGCTGAAAAAGTGCTCAGGTACCCAATTTGATCCTGTACTTACAGACGTGTTTATAAAAATGATAGAGACTCGTCAGAATAACTAGGATTTGCTCAAAAAAGTATTGAGCCAGACCTTGCGGTCTGGCTTTTACCATAATAATTAATTGTTTTTAAGCTCGGTTTCATACATTTCGACTCTCTGGCTCAGGATATCAGCCAGTCCCACGAACTCGCAGCCAATAAAATATCTATCCTCCTGTTTTTCTATACGAACTATTTTAAGTACTGCATAGAAAAACTTATCATCTGTCAGCTGTATTTTTGCATCAAAGTAATAGTCCAACGGCAGCTCATGACTGCATGTAAAGCCAAGCCCTGCTTTGGATATATTTACGACATTGATGCTCTGGTTTATATCAGAAATTAACTCATAGTCTTGTTTGAAGAGATTGGATATAGTTAATTCCAGCTTAAGTGGCAGTCTGTTAGATTTTCTTTTTTCTACCATAATATGCTTGAATACCTCCTCTTAGCTTGTTTCCTATAGTTTGATTTTATCACATTTATTAGTATATGGCACTATATATTTGTCTTAAGTGTTCGCTGATAATTATAAGACTGGATTTTGCAGCAGTAATTTGCTATTATTTTTATTAAGCAGTAATTATACATAGCAGATTCATAATTTGAGGGAGAACTCATATGAAAAAGATTAAAAAAAGAATTATTATGATATTCATTATTTCCGTTTTTTCGATGATTTCCGGTATTCTGTATATTGATTACCATGTAAGCAGTATTGGGAAGAAAATGCTGGTAAAGCCTGAAAACACCTTTTGTGCAGATGCCATACTTATTTTGGGCGCTTATGTACATCCCGGAGGAAAAGTATCAGGCATGCTTGCAGACAGGCTAAATCATGGCTATGAGCTGTATAAAGCAGGGAAAGCACCCAAAATAGTGGTAAGCGGAGACCATGGGCAAAAATCATATGATGAGGTCAATGCAATGAGAATATATCTTGAGAACAAAGGGGTTCCACGTGAAGATATATTTATGGATCATGCAGGCTTTAATACCTATGACAGCATTTATAGACTGAGAGATATTTTTTTAGTGGAAAAGGCTATAATAGTATCCCAGGAATACCACACGCTGAGAGCTCTTTATATAGCAGAAAGACTTGGTGTAGATGCATGTGGTGTTGGAGCAGATACATACATCTATCCAAAAATGGCGTATTACAGATTCAGAGAAGTTGGAGCAAGACTTAAAGCGTTTATTACAGCAGGGATATTTAAACCTGAGCCTAAGTATCTTGGTAAGACCATACCTATTTGGTTAAGCGGAACACTTACGGATGACGGGAAATAGGGGGATTCTTTTGAAACGGCTGTAAATGCAGGTATTTTGTCTGATGTTTGAAGGCGTTTCATAGGAATCCTCTTCTTTATCCCAGGAAATCCGGATTGTTCACATGCTCCGTCCTAACAGCCTTTTGGACAATGGTCATATGTATCCGCCCATTGGCTATATCAGAGGTGCATGGAAACTTTGCTCCACAGGTACTGCACTGAAGGTACTCTCTGTCACATGTTTTTTCACGGTTGTCAAAGAGATAGGGTAATGCCTCTTCGGAACGGGTATTTTGTTCGCTTAGTGGAGTTTCCAGCTTATAGGTATATAGATATGTGGCCTCTCTTTTCAAATCAAAGCTTCCACTCTTGCAATTGGGGCAGATTAATGAATCTTTTAAGTTCAATGACTACACCCTTTCTTGTTTTGATTTTTATCATCCTGCCTATTGTTTCGTTCTTTGTTAAATGTGCTGTATATTATATTATTGGTTTAGAAGTTTCAAAGTATAATGGATTTTGCACTTAATCCGCCAATGCAGGGAGATATTTTGATGCAAAATCAAAACATGCAGTGTATTAACAGGTCAATAGACTATAATATTACTTTTTTCTTGACATATAATATAGTAGATGTTATCATTAATGAAATTAACTAAATACTGTTTTAAAGGACTATGATAGAGAGAGTAATTTGGAGGATGCATCAAAGAGAGCTTCTGTTTGGTGAGAGGAAGCATGCTATACTGAATGAACATGGCTCTTGAGTCTTGCACCGAGCTTATGTTAGGCTGCGACGGCTGCACCCGTTATAGTGCTAGAGTATCTGCAACCGCTGGCTGCTTGGAACATTCCATGCTCCATGGGATAATTGCACGTACTTGAAGAGGCTGTTTTTTTTATACAGCGAATTGGGGTGGTACCACGTGATATGAGTCTCGTCCTCAGGTTTTCCTGAGGTCGGGACTTTTTATTTTACTAACTTTAATAATTTAAGGAGGAAACGGAATGGTTAAGAAAAGTATTGAGGAAATCAATGAAAAGATCAGACAAGGCAGGGCAGTAGTGATGACTGCCGATGAAATCATCGATTATGCAGAAGAAAGAGGAATTAAAGCAGCAGCAAGGGAGGTGGATGTAGTAACAACTGCAACCTTTGGACCAATGTGCAGCAGCGGTGTGTTTCTAAACTTCGGACATTCGGACCCTCCAATAAGAATGTCCGGCGTAAGCCTGAACGACGTGCCTGCATATGCAGGAATTGCAGCTGTCGATGCATATATAGGCGCTACAGAGCTTTCTAAGACCAGGGGCTTTGAGTACGGTGGAGCACATGTCATAGAGGACTTAGTTGCAGGCAAGGATATTCTTCTCGAGGCAATAAGCTATGGAACTGACTGCTATCCCAGAAAGGATATCAGGACCTATATCAATAAGGATAATATCAACCAAGCCTTTATGTTCAACCCCAGAAATGCTTATCAGAATTATGCAGCTGCTGCAAATTCGGGGGATAAGGCTTTATATACTTATATGGGAACACTTCTGCCAGAATATGGTAATGTAACCTATTCTACCTCAGGACAGCTGAGTCCGCTGCTTAATGACCCGCATTACAGAACTATAGGACTGGGTACAAAAATATTTCTTGGAGGTGCCGAAGGCTATGTTGCTTGGGAGGGTACACAACACAATCCCAAGCAGAATAGGACAGAAGAGGGTGTTCCAATCGGAGCGGCAGGCACATTGGCACTTATAGGCAATATCAAGAAGATGAGCAAGAAGTACATAAGGGCTGCAGTATTTGAAAAATATGGAGTGTCACTGTTTGTAGGAATAGGCATACCAATCCCTGTTATAGACGAGGAAATGCTTATAAACACAACCATACGGGATAGAGATATTAAGACAAACATTCTGGATTACAGTATTTCATCAGGTCCCAGAAGGATTGTGAAACAAGTCAGCTATGAAGAGCTCAGAAGCGGTACTGTTGAACTGGAAGGCAAGAGGGTAACCTCTGCACCGCTTTCAAGCCTTAAGCTTGCCAGAGAGATAGCAGAGCTTCTGAAGAACTGGATAGAGAAAGGAAGCTTTGAACTGAGCATACCTGTAGCAAAGCTGCCGACTGATAACAAAGTCAACAAATTGGAAGTAAGGGGTGTGTAGAATGAGAAAGCTGAAACTTTTATTGTCTTTTCCACAGAACATAGTCAATAAAGCAATTACCTGCGAAATAATAACCAGATACGGTATTTATGTGAACATACTGCATGCAGATATAGGTATTAGCAAAAAAGGAAAGATGATACTGGAGATATCCGGCACTGATAAAAGTATTGAAGAGGCACTTGGGTATCTAAATGAAAACAATGTAGCATACAAAGAGTTGTCTGAATCAATATTCAGAAAAGAAGAGGAATGTGTTCACTGTGGAGCCTGTACCGGTATATGTCCCAGTGAAGCCTTGCATTTTAATAGAAATGAATGGAGTGTGGAGCTGGATAAGGAGAAATGTCTTTTGTGCAGCCTTTGTGTAAGAGCCTGCCCTGTAAGAGCTATAGCAATAGGAGATGATTTTTGGGATGTATGAGGAAAGAAGCTACAGAGAAAAGTTTAAAGCGGAGGGATTGAGCTTTTATGATATATGCATAATGGAGACAGATTTGAGAATAGGAGCCAGGAGGAATATTACAAAAGAAGCACTGCTGCTTGTCAGTGAATATAGGACACAGCTGGAGGACTATATCAAAATACATCCGGATTTTCTTAAAAGCCTCGAGCCTGTGAAAGCTGTCCATAATGCCCCGGAAATAGTAAAGAGAATGTGCAGCTCTGCTGAAAAGGCAGGGGTAGGGCCAATGGCAGCCGTAGCGGGGGCAATAAGTGAAATGGTTGGTGTTGAGCTTCTGAAGTATACGGATGAAGTCATTGTTGAAAACGGCGGTGATATTTATATAAAATCCGCTTCATCCAGAATTATAGGCATATATGCAGGAAGCTCACCCTTGAGCAATAGGATAGGCATTTGGGCAGATGCGCCTGAGGGCATCGGAATATGTACCTCCTCCGGTACCGTAGGTCACTCTTTAAGCTTTGGAAATGCTGATGCGGCAGTTATTATTTCCCGGGACACATTTTTGGCTGATGCCGCTGCTACGGCACTGGGTAATATGATCAAATCTGCAGCGGATATTGAGTCGTCATTGAAAAGGATATGTTCAATAGTGGGAATCAAAGGAGCAGTGGTAATTATTGGAGATAATATTGGCTGCAGTGGCGATATACAACTGGTAAAAATTTAGCTGGAGGTGTTATTATGAAAATTTCTATAGAGCTGATACCAAGACAAAAAGAGCAGCTTCTAAGTGAAGGTGTAGAAATATCAGAGAGATTCAGAAACATCAGTGTAGTCAATATACCTGATCTTTTGAAGCTGAATCTCAGAAGCTGGGAGGCCTGTGGAATGCTGAAAGAGCATTTTTCTGAAGCAATACCGCATATCAGGGCAATGGACTTCAATACAAAAGATATAGGAAAACTGCTGGATTTGCTGGAGCAATCAAATGTAAGCGAGATACTTGTGTTGACAGGCGATAAGCCCCAGGATCTGAGAAAGGTTTACTCTACAAACAGTTTGGATCTGATCAGAAAAATAAAAAGCATCAGGGATATAAAAATATACGCGGCAATAGACCAATATAGAGGAAATATAAAGAAGGAGCTTGAATACATACAGAGAAAGCTGGACGCAGGTGCAGACGGATTTTTTACACAACCTTTCTTCGATATCAGATTTCTGCAGATGTATATGGATTTTTTACAGGATTACGAAGTATACTGGGGTATATCTCCAATACTTTCCGAAAATGCCGTTAATTATTGGGAGATAAAGAATGATGTTGTTTTTCCCAAGGACTTCGAGTTTTCTTTAGAGTGGAATATAGACTATGCTCAGAAGGTATTGAGACTGGTAAGGCAGATTGATTCCAACCTGTATTTCATGCCTGTCAGGACAGATATAAACGAGTACCTTTCCAGAGTATTTGAATGTTAGAGCAAATATTGGAGGTGTGAGCATGAAATATGATATTGTGAAGGAGCTGAATGCACATATTCTTATATTAGATGGTGCAATGGGCACTATGATTCAGGGATATAGCCTTGATGAAAATGCTTACAGAGGAAAGCTTCTTGAGGATGCAGGAAGAAATATCAAGGGCAATAATGACATTCTGAGCTTGACTCAACCATGTATTATTAGGGAAATACATGAAAAATATCTGGAAGCAGGAAGTAATATTATTGAAACCAATACTTTGAATTCTACCAGGCTATCCCAGACTGATTATGGCACAGAAGCTTATGTATATGAAATGAACAGGCATTCTGCGGTTATTGCAAGAGAAGCTGCAAGAAAATATATTGAAATGAATCCAGACTATCCCAGATTTGTAGCAGGAAGCATAGGACCCACAAGCAAATCCTGCTCGTTGAATCAGGATATCAACAGACCTCAGTTGAGAACAATAAGCTTTGATGAGCTGGTTGAAGCATATGAAGAGCAAATTAGAGGCTTGCTGGACGGCGGAGTGGATTTACTGCTTATTGAAACAATAATAGATGCTTTGAATGCCAGAGCTGCACTATATGCTGCAGAAAGCATCTTTAAAGAGAAAAGCAAAAATCTGCCAATAATTGTATCAGCTACTGTAAATGACAAAAGTGGAAGAATATTGTCAGGCCAGACCTTAGAGGCGTTTTTTCATTCGATGAAGAATGAAAATGTCATTGCAATGGGTTTGAACTGTTCTTTTGGTGCAAAGGAGTTGGCGCCCTTCATTAAGCACCTGACAGCACAGCTGGACTGCTTCATAAGTATATATCCAAATGCAGGCTTCAGGAATGTACTGGGAGAGTTCGAGGAAAAGCCCGTTGCTACAGCCTTGGCACTTAAGGAGCTTATTGACGGCGGATATGTTAATATTGTCGGAGGATGCTGCGGTACAACCCCTGAGCATATAAGAGAAATTGCTGCCGCTTGCAGGGGTAAAGCTCCGAGAAGACTTCCAGCTAAAAGCCATAAAACCATATTATGCGGTCTTGAGCCACTACATATAGATATAAGCAGCAACTTCATAAATGTTGGCGAAAGAACTAATGTGACAGGCTCCAGAAAATTTCGCAGGTTGATTGCCGAAAAAAAATATGATGAGGCATTGTCTATTGCCAGAGAACAGATTGAAAACGGAGCCCGGATAATAGATATAAATATGGATGACAGCTTGCTGGATAATAAATGGGAGATGGTTAATTTTCTGAGACTCATAGCCTCAGAGCCGGATATTGCAAAGATACCTGTCATGATTGATTCCTCTCATTGGGAAGTGCTTGAAGCCGGTTTAAAGTCCATACAGGGGAAGCATATTGTAAACTCACTCAGTCTGAAGGATGGTGAGCAGGAGTTTATCAGAAAAGCAGATATCATAAAGAAGTTGGGAGCAGCTGTAGTAGTCATGGCATTTGATGAAGCAGGCCAAGCAGACAGCTGCATGAGGAAAATAGAAATATGCAAGAGAGCCTATGATATTCTGACTGATATTGTCAATTTTCCACCAGAGGATATTATTTTTGATCCAAATGTATTGTCACTTGGTACGGGAATGGAGGAGCACAGAAATTACGCTGTGGATTTTATTACTGCTGTAAGGTGGATTAAGCAGAATCTGCCTTATGCAAAGGTAAGCGGGGGTATCAGCAATCTTTCCTTTGCTTTCAGGGGAAACGATACAATAAGAGAGGCTATGCATTCAGTATTTTTATATCATTCTGTAAATGCAGGTCTTGATATGGGAATAATTAATCCTGCGGCAATATTACCCTATGAAGAAATACCTTCAGATTTATTGGAGTGTGTAGAAGCAGTTATATTAAATACAAGGAAGGATGCATTAGAGCTGCTTTTGAGCTATGCTGAAAGCAATATTTCAACTCACCGAAAGCAATCTCAGGGTAAGAGCTGGAGAGATGAATGCATTGAAAACAGAGTAATGGAGTCTGTTATAAGGGGGTATACAGAGTACTTGGAAGCTGATTTACAGGAAGCACTTACTAGTGCAGGATCAGCAATAGAGATAATAGATAAATATCTGCTCAGGGGGATGAAAAGGGTAGGAGAGCTTTTTGAATGCGGAAAGATGTTCTTACCGCAGGTAATTAAAAGCGCACGTGTCATGAAAAAGGCTGTAGAGCTTCTGCAGCCGTACATGGATATCAGCAGCGAAAATACGGTTAAGACAAAGGTTCTGCTGGCAACAGTCAGGGGAGATGTGCATGATATTGGAAAAAACATAGTAGCCACTGTGCTGGGTTGTAACGGATTTGAAGTACATGACCTGGGAATCATGGTTGATACGGAAGAAATAGTTGATAAGGCAATAGAGCATAAGGCTGATATGGTTGGTCTCAGCGGGCTAATAACGCCTTCCCTGGAGGAAATGAGGAAGGTTGCTGTTGCAATGGAAAAAGAGGGATTGAAGATACCGCTTCTGATTGGAGGAGCAGCTGCATCAGCTGTGTATACTGCAGTGAAGCTAGATAAGCTGTATAGCGGAGCAGTGATATATATAGCTGATGCCTCTAAAAGCATTGAAGTATGTAAAAGGCTTGCCGACAAGCATCAAAAAGAAGGAATGATAGAGCAGATATCCAGAGAGTACAATGATTTGAGAGCTGCATATAATAATAAAGCTGCAAAATTTATTAGTATAGAGGAGGCAAGAAAGAATAAAGCAAGGGTCAATTTCCTGAATACTGTCACAGAGCCTTGTTTTACTGGAAGCAAGGCTGTAAAGGACTTAAGAATAGTAGACATAAAAGGCTACATTGACTGGACTTTCTTCTTCACATCCTTGGAAATGAGGAAAAGGTATCCTGAGATACTGAGTGACAGCAACTATGGAAAGCAGGCTGGCCAGCTGCTAAAGGAGGCTCAAAACATACTGAACGAGCTGGAAAACAGTGAAGCTGTACAGATTAATGCTATATACGGAGTATATGGAGCATATTCCCTGGAGGACGATATCGTTGTTTTATCTGATAAAGCTGATAATTATGAGGTCGTAAGGCTTAATATGCTTCGCAGACAGGAATACAGCGATGCTGGAGAATATCCTTGCCTTTCTGACTTTATTGCACCAAAAGACAGTGGTATTAAGGATTATATAGGTGCTTTTGCAGCATCAATAAAGATTATAGAATACAAACTGCCAAAAAGCATAAGGGAAGATAATTACTGCATGCTTATTGTCAGGCTTTTGGCAGACCGTCTGGTTGAAGCTGCTGCTCAATGGATAAATAGTGAGGTGGGGAAAGACTATTGGGGGTTTGAAGCGGTGCATGGCTGTAAAGGTATCAGACCGGCCATCGGTTATCCTTCTATACCTGATCATTCAGAAAAGCTAAAGCTGGATAAGCTGCTTGGATTTACCGATAAACTGGATATAAAGCTTACAGAGAGCTTCATGATGGTGCCCTCATCAAGTGTATGCGGATTAATTCTGGGTAATCCTCAAGCTCATTACATAGATGTAGGTAAAATATGTGAGGATCAGCTTAAAGACTATGCTTCAAGAAAAAATCTAAATATTGACAGAATTAAAGAATTAATTTCCGATAGAATTAAATAGCGGAAAACACTATAGCAGCGTAACTAATACGCTGCTATAATACTAATTTCTAACTTGTACACCCATTTTACCAGCTTCCAGTGCCCTGAGCTTGAAGAGTCCATAAACCAGTATACCGGCTGCAATGATCCACGGAACTATAATTGCAAGTATATGACTTATATAGGGTACTATAAGCTTATCCTCCATAATCATGGCTAGTGCTGTATGCATAAGGATTGCTCCGCCTATAAATATCGTAATCCTATATTTATTCATAAGCTTCGCTACAAACTGGCTTCCAAAGAATATTATTGGAATGTTCAACAATATGCCGTAAATTATCAAACTTACATTTCCATCAGCAGAGCCTGCTATTGCCAGTACATTATCTAGTCCCATGCTGACATCTGCTATTACTATACTAATAATTGCCTTCCAGAAGGTGTTTTCCGATTTTACATGACATTCCTCTGTAGAATCACATAAACCTTGATTAATCAAATCCCATGTGATTTTTATCAGTAGTATTCCCCCTATCAACCTGATAGGAAGCCAGTCAATTTTCATAATAACTGTTATTATTGATGCAAATACGATTCTGATAATTATTGCGCCTGAAATACCTATGGCACTTACAATCTTTGCTCTTTTGGGCTCTATGTTCCTTATTGCCAAAGCAATAACACCTACATTATCACCTGAGAGTATTATATCAAGCATTGTGATTTGCAAAATTGGTAGTATAAATGCCAGTAGTGTATCCATAAATCCTCCTTGTTTGTCTGCGTGTAGAAATATAATATTTTTCGTATAGTGCTGTCTCCCTTTTATAGTATAGTTATTTGGAATACTTAAATCCAATATAGAAAATTTATACTAACTATAAATAAAACTTATAGTTAAATTTGCTGAATAGGTCGTTGATTGAAAAGTTAAATTCCAGTGAAAAGAAAGTTTCAATAATGTAAGACTAAATTCGATATTGTCTGGGTTTGAACTGTATATTAAGTGATAAAAATATAGTATAATGGCCTTACAGAAAA
>JBMORW010000017.1:0-12598 GCA_049322695.1 Bacillota bacterium
GCTCATAGAAAAACTCCTTTCACTGCGGATAGGGAACTCAATCTCATCGTAAAGGAATTCTGGAATTTAAGAAAGACTAAATTCTACATTAAATCTTATAAACTGGAATTTAGTTTTTCATTCAACACATGAAAATCATGGGTAAATTTGCTATTGATAAACTTGATAGTGCGTGGTATAATATTTCCGTTGGCGTGAGTGACGGAATTGGCATACGTATACGATTCAGGTTCGTAGTTTTGCGGGTTCAAATCCCGCCTCGCGCACCAATTTGGTTATCAAACCCCAAAGAATATTCTTTGGGGTTTTTTGTTCAAATACCAAAGGAGTGATAGGATGGATGGCAGAAAAGAATATAAAATGATAGTGATGGATATGGATTACACGCTGCTTAACAGAGAAAAGAAGGTATCCGAGAGAAACAAACAAGCTATAAAATATGCCGAGAGCAAGGGTATAATTATTGTTGTTGCAACAGGCAGGCTATTCACATCAGCTGCATATTACGCAAGGCTGCTGGGTATCGAAACGCCAATAATCGCGTCAAACGGGGCAATAATAAGAGAGCATCACACGGGGAAAACAATATATCAAAATTTGCTGAATGATTTTGCTGCATATAAGATGATTGAGCTGTGCAAGCAAATGGAGCTCTATTGCCACCTATACACAAAGGATGCAATTTACACCGAAAGAATTATCAACATATCTGAGAGATATACAGAGTGGAACCAAGCTTTGGCTGAATCAGACAGGATAAGAATAGAGGTTGTTCCCAGGCTTGAAGAGCTTGTGAAAACACAAAAGGGAAATATACTTAAGGCTGTAGTTGTGGATGAAAACAGGGAAAAGCTTGATTACATAAGAAAAGAAATTCTAAAAGCTTGCAGTGTTTCGGTCAGCCAGTCCCTGAAAGACAATATTGAGGTTATGAATGAAGGTGTTACCAAGGGAAATGCCGTGAAAATATTATCAGAAATTTACGGAATACAAAGAGAGCAGGTTATGGCAATAGGAGATAATGAAAACGACATAAGTATGATTGAATTCGCTGGCTTGGGAGTTGCAATGGGAAATGGCGTTGACGGCATAAAGCAGGCTGCGGACTATGTCACAGGAGAGTTTGATAAGGATGGGGTGGCACAAGCTATAGAGAAGTTTGTTTTGTAATGCATATGAAATATAGAGAATGTTCTGTTTACTTGTATCAAATATTATGTTAACATAATAGTAGTGGACAAATTACTAGGCAATGCTGTCCAATTCCAATTTGAAAGATGGAGATATTTATGAAAGCTATAATACGTGTTTGCTTAGTAATTACTGCGATTATAGTAATTATTGCTACTGGCGCCTTTAGTATTGATTTTAGCAGTAAAAAGCCAGTTAAATATACTAAACTGCCAGATGACAGCAGAAATGTGAAAATAGCAAGCAGAGGTTCACTAGATACTATGTCATCAGTGCAATCCCGCAAAGAAAGTGATTTGGACCTAGATATTAGTATTATGACATATAATATTCACAGGGGTATAAACAAGAAGGGAAAGCACGACCTTGATTCTATCAGAGAGGTTTTGGAGAATTCAGGTGCTGATATAATAGCTCTGCAGGAGGTAGAAAGAAACTCAATAAGAACTATGTTCAAGGATCAGGTTAAGTTTTTGGCGGACAAGCTGTCCATGTATTATGCTTATGGCAAAAGCCTGAGCATTTTAAATGGGCAATATGGCAATGCAGTATTGAGCAGGTATCCTATTGAGGAGTATGAGGTTATTCAGCTTCCTTACAAGGATGAAAGAAGAACAGTCTTAAAGGCTTCAATAGCTGTTGGTGATTATAAACTGGCAGTATTTAACACTCACTTAGGGTTAAGTAACAGCGAAAGAGATGAGCAGCTTGTAATACTGAGAGAGATCATAAAAAATGAAAGTATGCCTTTTTTACTTATGGGTGATTTCAATACAAATCTTGAGGATTTGAATGTTTTTGAAGGAATAGCCAGAGATTCTGCAGGCTTTACCAATGTAAAGCCTGATAATACCTTTGAAAGTGAAGAGCTGAATGCACGTATAGACTATATCTTTGTTTCTGAAGGCATAGTGCCTCATGATTATCAAACAATAAAATCCGATGCATCCGACCATTATCCTGTAATATGCAAGATTAATATAAAATAGAATAAGCAGTCTGCTTTCGCAGCTGCTTATTCTATTATCACTTAATTTGCTACCATCTGAAATTGATGATTTCATTCAGCTGTAGATTATGATTGTTCTGTTTAGTGCTTTTTCTGCTATACTCGAGTGTTCTGTAGCTGTTATAGCCCGGATCCTCATTAAGTCTTGAAGCTGAAAGCTCTGATTTTCTATTTTTATTATCATAATCTTTAATTAATAAACTGCTTAATAAATTCATAATTATTACCTCCTTGGTCTTGTTGTCTTTTTTTGTGTCGCGAAAATGATTTCACTATAGTCATATACAAATATCTCATAATATCCCGGCCTTTCTACTAAAAAGCTCTTATATACATTTCATTTGCTATACCGGAGTCTTGTGTATTATTTCTCACTGTTCTGTATTCCAAAGCTTCATACATTGAATATGCTTTATCTTGTTTGACTACATTTTTTCTGTTAAATGCATCTATTGTATTGCTTTGTTCTGCTGTTGAGTTGGTAAATATATTTATACAACTTAATATACTCATGATAAAACCTCCCTTTTTTTGTCTCACAACTTGTAAATTTTTAGTTTCGCTAATTTTTAGCATCATAGTCAAGATACCCCCTTAAAATGAAAGCAAGCTCCAGTAACTAAAAAAGACCATGGATTATCCATGATCTTTTGAAGCAATACACACATCAGCAATTACTGTACAAACGTGCAAGCACGGATACAGTCATTGCAGTTGCTTTTAAAATATAAAGTCACGGATACACAAAGCCCGTGACTGAAATAATATCTATTTCAACATTTGTTATTTCAACGCAGTCCCGGGCCGCGATTCAGCTTTTTTAGTTTTTCCATAGTTCATTAGTCTAATCATTTTCACGACCTCCTTGGTATTTTTCACTCGCACGCTTTCTGCGAGCTCACTATTAAAATATAGCACTACAGCCATAATAATACAATGTCAAATGTGTTACATAATTTTTACAGAATTGTTACAAAAACTATAAGGAGTCAATATCAGCATTGCTTTATTTTCTATCTTTATGCAGTGTTATGGCTTTTTTGGGAATAATAGAATAAGAAAAAGCATGATAATATATATGTTGAAAGGATTTGGTATTATGGCATTTAGTCCTAAAAGGGTGCTTATAGAGCAGGATGCACTTCAATATCCCTTGGGGAGAGAGCTTTTTGAAAGGTTTAAAAACCAGGGGGTGGAGTTCGGATTGTTGAAATCACACAACAGAGTAACAGAAATACCCGGCAAAACACCAGGTCAGGCATATTATGAAGGTAAAAATACACTTGTTGTTGGTGTGAGAAGGACGCTTAAGTTCGAAAGCTGCAAGCCTTCTGCACACTATCAGCTTCCTATTGTAACAGGTTGCTCGGGAATGTGTACCTACTGTTATCTGAATACTCAGCTTGGTAAGAAGCCATATATACGGGTATATGTAAATACAGATGAAATTCTCAATAAAGCAGCAGAATATATAAAAGAAAGAGAACCGGATACAACATATTTTGAAGGGGCTGCTACCTCTGATCCTATACCTGTTGAGCCTTATACAGGTGCATTAAAGAGCTGTATTGAGTTTTTTGGTAAGTCAGAGCTTGGGCGCTTCAGATTTGTAACCAAATTCACAGATGTTGATAATATACTGAATGCGGCACATAATGGACATACTACGGTCAGATTCAGTATAAATGCAGATGATGTAATAAGAAAATATGAGCATAAAACACCCAGACTGGAAGAAAGGGTGGAGGCAGCAAGAAAGGTCGCAGACAGCGGATATCCGCTGGGCTTCATTATTGCACCGGTAATATTATATGAGGATTGGAAGCAGCACTATGAAAGCATGCTCAATGAGCTGAAGCTCAAGCTTAATGAGCATAGAGAGGATAAAATATATTTTGAGGTTATTTCGCATAGGTTTACTGCAAGAGCAAAGCAGAATATAGCGGATATATTTCCTCAAAATGACCTGCCAATGGATGAGGAAAGCAGGAAATTCAAATATGGGCAATTTGGTTATGGGAAATATGTGTATAAGGAGGATGAACTCAAGGATATGGAAAGCTTTTTCCGAGGAAGACTGGCAGACATTTTCCCTAACTGTGAGATAGAGTATATAATTTAGCTGCTGGTTACTGGGCACTGGTTACTGATGTGAGTGGGACTTCGAAGTTTAGCCAGATACTGGCAGCTGGTGGCCGGCGGCCAGTCTCTCGCAACTCGCAACTCGACTGCTTGTCACAAGCAGAACTCGCAACCTAAACTCAACTATGTTATAATAACTATTAATGATTATATTGCCGGAGGATGTATTTTGGAAAAGGTTTATATTGCCAGATGCAATAATTATGATATAGATAATGTAAAAAAATCAGTATATGCATGTATGGAAAGCTTTCCTGAACTCAAGAAAAAGCTGACAAAGGGCGCAAGGGTGCTGGTAAAGGCAAATCTGCTTATGAAAAAAAGCCCGGATGAGGTTACAACCACACATCCGTCAGTAATAGAAGCTATAGTACGTTTTGTTCAGGATTCAGGCTGCAAGGCTATTATAGGAGATAGTCCGGGAGGACCCTTTACGGTGAAGTCTCTGCAGGCTATATATACAGCAACAGGGATGGCTGAAGTAGCTGAAAAAACAGGCTGTGAACTGAATTACGACATTACCTTCTCAGAGGTATGGGATAATAATGCAAAGCTTCTTAAGAGCATGAAAATAATTAATATAGCCAAGCAGGTAGATTTCATAATATCTGCGGCAAAGCTGAAAACTCACGGTATGATGACATATACAGGTGCGGTAAAGAACTTGTTCGGGGTGGTGCCCGGGCTTACAAAGGCAGAGTATCATTTTAAAATGAACAATGCAGAAAACTTTGCTCATCATCTGATTGATATTTGTCAGCATATAAAGCCTGCATTCTCAATTATTGATGGTATTGACGGAATGGAAGGGAACGGGCCCTCCTCCGGTGATAGGATACATGCGGGACTAGTGCTGGGATCCACCAATCCCTTTGCTCTGGATACAGCAGCGGCACACATCATAGGTATGAGTACTGATGCTGTTCCGACTATCAAAGCAGCTTCAGAGAGAGGTGTTTTTAGTGGAAAAATCAGTGATGTAGATATTATGGGTGCTGCTTTACAGGAAATAAATGTAAAGCCCTTTAAGCTTCCGCACTCTGCAGATATAAACTTTGTACGAAACAGAGTGCCCAGATTTATTGAAAAAGCAATAGTAAAAGCTCTCAGACCTTCTCCTGTATTTGACCTTGAAAAATGTGTTTCATGCGGTGACTGTAAAAGAAGCTGTCCACCTGACGTCATAGATATGAGCAGCGGAAAGCCGGTGGTTGATTTGTCCAAATGCATAAGATGCTTCTGCTGCCATGAGCTGTGCCCTAAGAAGGCAGTGGACATCAAACGGCACTGGATTCATGAAAAATTATTTAAATAGATAAAATGCCATATGAGAATTTTCATATGGCATTTTATTTCCAAAATACTGGCTATGAAGTCAATATACTTTAAATTTGCTGCATATTTACGCATAATTAACCGTAAATTTTGTTTTTTATAAATTGTCTTAACATTAAATTTATGTTACAATTCTATTACGCGCATATATGTCCACAAACACATATATGCAAAAAAACAATGTGGGGGTATGTAAATGAAGCAAACATTCAAAAAGTTTAGCTTGATGCTGGCATTGGTGATGGTATTTTCTGTATTTTCACCTGCTGCTGCATTATGGGCTGACGAAGGTACCACAAAGACAGTAACAATTCTTGCAACAAGCGACCTGCACGGCAGAATCTATCCATATGAATATGCGATAGACTCAGCTGATGACGATGCAGGCTTCGGTCTCATCCAGACTCTTGTTAAGCAGGAAAAAGCACTGAATCCTAATGCGATTCTTGTTGACAATGGTGACACATTGCAGGACAACATGGCAGAGCTTTTCAACGACCAACCGGTTCACCCAATGGTTGAAGCTATGAACTACATGGGCTACGATGTGTTTAATCTAGGTAATCATGAGTTCAACTTCGGTCTTGACTTCCTTAATAAGAACATAGCAGCTTTCGAAGGAACTGTTATTTCTTCAAACATTTACAAGGAAGACGGCACAAGATTTGTTGACGGTTATGCCATCATTGAAAGAGACGGAGTAAGAGTTGCTATAGTTGGTATGACACCTCCTTCTATCCCAAGATGGGAAGCAAGTAACCCTGCTCACTTCAAGGGCCTTACCTTTAATGATCCTGTAGAGGAAGCAAAAAAGGTAGTTAAAGAGCTTGAAGGCAAGTACGATGTGCTTATAGGCTTGATGCACCTCAGCTATGACCCAGAATACTTTGAAACTGATGGTGTTGAGCCTATAGCAGAGGCATGCCCTGAGTTCGATGCTATCGTGGCTGGACATGCACACTCATTGTTTGACAATAAAGAAGTTAATGGCGTTAAGGTTATTGAGCCAGGCAGATGGGGTGCAGCTTTGGCTAAGATAGAAGTTAAGGTTGAAAAATCAGGTGATGCTTATGTTGTTAAGGAGGTTACTACAAAGAACCTTTCAACAAAGGGCTTAAAGGCTGACCAAGAGCTTCTTGATAAGTTCAAGTATGTTCATGACACATCCCTTGCTGAAGCCAACAAGGTTGTTGGTGAAGTAACAGCCAACTTCATAGACAGAGTTGACTACATAACAGGAGCTGCAAAGGTAACTACAATGCCTACAGCTCAAATAAAGGACAATGCAGTAATAGACCTCATAAACGAAGTCCAAAAGTTCTATGCAGGTGCAGAAATATCAACAGCAGCATTGTTCACAAATGACTCCAACCTGGTAGCTGGACCTTTCAAGAAGAAGGATGTGGCGTTCATTTACAAGTATGACAACACTCTGATGGGTGTTAACATTACTGGTAAGAATCTGAAGGCATACATGGAATGGTCTGCAAACTACTACAATACATACAATGAAGGCGATTTGACAGTAAGCTTCAATAAGGATGTAAGAGGCTACAACTATGATATGTTCTCAGGCATCAACTACCAGGTAGACATATCCAAGCCATCAGGCAGCAGAATAGTTAACCTTACATTCAACGGCAAGCCTATTGAAGATGACAAAGTATACAAAATGGCAGTTAACAACTACAGATTTGGTACTCTTATAAGCAACGGCTGGGCTACACTGGAAGACAAATACTATGATTCCTATGCAACTTACGGTGACGGCGGAAGAGTAAGAGACCTTATAATCAAGTACGTACAAGAGCAAAAGGGCGGCAAGGTTGTTCCAACAGTTGACAACAACTGGAAGATAGTTGGTGCAAACATCAATCATCCACACCTTGGCTCACTTAAGACTCTGGTTGAAGCTGGTCTTGTAAGCATACCTAGATCAGAAGACGGAAGAACTCCTAACGTAAGATCACTTACACTTAACGAATTATATGAGCAAGGCTTTTTGACAAAGCCATATATTGTTAAGGAAGGCGATGTTCTCTGGAAGATAGGCAGAAAGTATGGCTTCACTTGGAAAGAGCTTGCTGATTACAACAGCATAGTTAAGCCAAATCTAATAATGCCTGGACAAGAAATATTCATACCATTAAAGAGAATAGATGTTTTGTCAACAAACGATTTCCACGGTGCTGTGGAAGGCTCATCCTCAAATCCGGGTGCAGCTAAGCTTGCAGCATACGTCAACTACTACAAGGCTATGAATCCTAACGGTACACTAGTACTTGATGGAGGAGATGCTTTCCAGGGTACTCCTATATCAAATGTACACAGAGGCAAGCCTGTTGTTGAAATGATGGGTGCTATAGGCTATGATGCAATGGTTGTTGGTAACCATGAGTTTGACTGGGGAATAGAAGCTGCTCTTGAGTCATTAAAGCTTGACAAGGATATAGCACTGTTAGCAGCAAACATTTACGAAAACGGCAAACCGGTAAACTGGGCGAAGCCTTATGCAATAGTTGAAAAGAATGGTATAAAGGTTGGTATAATAGGCCTTTCAACTCCTGAAACAGCAATAACAGCTCATGCTGATTATGTTGGCAATTTCGAGTTCAAGGATCCTGTAGAAGTAGCCAATGCTCTTATACCGGAAGTTAAGAAAGCCGGAGCTGAAGTAATAGTACTTCTTACTCATATACCAGGCATGCAAGACAGTAAGACCAAGGAAGTAACCGGCGCTCTTGCTGACCTTGCTAAGGGAGTTACAGGAGCTCACGTAATAGTCGGCGGACACAGCCATAAAACTGTATATGGTATGATCAACGGTGCAGCCGTTATAGAAGCATACTACAACGGTAGAAATCTTGGTTATGCAACAGTTGTTTATGATCCTGTAGCAAAGAAGGTTCTTGGAGCAGGAGCTTCAACAATCGATGTTGCAAAGGGCAAGCTTGCGGTAACACCAGTTGCTGAGGTTCAAGCTATAGTTGACAAGTACAATGAAGAGCTTAAGCCAATATTCGGCGAAGTTATCGGTAAGACTGCAGTTGAGCTTAAGAGAGACTATAACAATGAGTCAATACTTGGAAACTGGTCAGCTGATGTAATGAGAAAGAAAGCAGGCGTACAAATTGCTATGCAAAATGCGGGCGGCTTAAGATGTGACATAGCTGCCGGCGATATAACAGTTGGAACTATATTTACATTCATGCCTTTTGATAACACATTAGTAACAGCTGAAATGACCGGTGCTCAAATAAAGGCGGTTATGGAGCAAAGCGTTACGCTGTACAAGGGTATGATGCAGGTATCAGGTATAAAGGTTACTTATGATTCAACTCAAGCTGAAGGCTCAAGAGTAATCGAAATGACACTGACTGACGGTACTGCAATTGAAATGGATAAGACATATACAGTATGTACAAATGACTTCCTCTCAGGCGGACAAGACGGCTTTGTAACATTAAAGGAAGTTAAGTGGACAAATACTTATATACTTATCAGAGATGCTTTAATAGAAGATGTTAAGGCAAACGGCGGAATAAACGCTGAGGTTGAAGGCAGAATGACTGATATCAGCAAAGCTACAAGCTATGTTGATAACAGAATAGCTGCATAATTATAACAGATTATAAAGCTGTTGATAGTGAAGGAAACTTCATTATCAACAGCTTTTTTCTGTAAACTTTTCGTAAATATTTATATTATATAGAAGGATAATATATTAGAATGTAGAATAACTTATTATTGTGTATATAGTAAGGAGGAGTCATAATGAACGTTCAATATATTAATCCTTTTGTAAATGTATCAATGAATCTTATAAAGCAACTTACCAACGTTGATGTTAAGCGCGGTCAGATATTTGTTAAAAACTCTCCTTTCCTGGCAAACAACGTTGTTATAATAATAGGCATAGCGGGCGATTTTAAAGGACAGGTATTTATCAGTATGAACGAGGCTACAGCATGCAGTATTGCCTCAGCAATGATGTTTGGCATGGAGGTTCCTGCATTGGATGAAATGTCAAAAAGTGCAATTGCCGAAATGGGGAATATGATACTTGGTAATGTTTCTACCGAGTTCTATAATATAGGAGTAAAAATTGACATAACTCCTCCAACTGTAATGGTGGGACAGGATATTAATATTTCTACAAAGGGCATTCAAACTGTCTGCATTCCACTTGAAATACAGACAGGCGGAGTTGTGGAGCTTGATATTGCAGTAATGGACTAAATATATGGAGTTTGAAAGCAGTTTTACTAATATACTTAGTGAAATTGCTTTTTTCAAATGCATTGAAAACGGAGGTTAGGATGGACGAGGACAGTAAGCTTGTACAGAGATTTAAAAGCAAGGACTTTACGGCCTTTGACGAAATTTTTTCTAGATTTTATAAGCCTATTTTTTATTATATTTATAAAATGACATATAATACTGATATTGCAGAAGATATTACCCAGGACACCTTCGTAAAGGTATATAAAGCGCTTTCAAATATGGATGACAGTCTGAAGCTTTCTGCCTGGATATACCGCATTGCACATAATGCTTGTGTGGATTATCTGCGTAAAAATAAAGTCAGCTTTGAACTGATTGACAACATAAAGGAAGCATGCAGTGAGGTAAATGAACCTGAGCAGGGATTTATAAATAAAGAGCTGCAATTGAGAATTATTAAGGTCATGAAAAGAATCAACAGCAGATACAGATCCGTTTTGGTTATGAGAGATTATAATAATCTATCCTACAACGAAATAGCATGCATATTGAAATGCAGTGAGTCAGCAGTTAAGTCGTTGATACATAGAGCAAGACAAGAGTTTCAGAAGGTGTTTGCGGAGGTGGATTAGATGGGCTGTAAAGAAAATGAAATACTCTTATCTCTATACATAGATGAAGAAATTAATGAGAATGATAAAAAAGCACTGGAAGAACACCTGCAGCACTGTGAGGTTTGTAAAAAAAAGCTGGAACAGCTGTTGATGATTAGAGGTGTGGTCAAGCAGGAGTACCATGCTGTTAAACCGGAAGCAAAGCTAAAAAAAGGCGTTTATAATAAGCTTTACATATACTTCCTGCTGCTGTTTGCGGGATTGGTAATCTGTTTTTCGGTATTTGCCGTAACAGGAGGGCTTGCCCAGCTTTTTATCATATCGGGTGTACCGGTTATATTGAAATGGTTTTTCATGGTGGGCATAGGGCTGGTTCTTGTAGGTACAGTCATATTAATGTATGATATATATGTCAATGTTTTGAGAATAATGAAAAAGAAATAAGGTTAGGAGCGATATGTCTTGAGTCTGAATATAGTATTGGTCGAACCCGAGATTCCGCAAAATACGGGTAATATTGCCAGAACATGTGCGGCTACAGGCTGCAAGCTGCATTTAGTGAAGCCTCTTGGCTTTTCTGTGGATGACAGATATCTGAAGAGAGCAGGTCTGGATTATTGGAATTTGGTGGATATAAAATACTATGACAATATGCAGCAGCTTTATGAAACATATCCCCAGGCTGATTATTACTACCTTACAACAAAAGGCAGCAAGACACATTCCGATATCAGCTATAAGAAGGATTGCTTTCTGGTGTTCGGAAAAGAGACGGCAGGTCTTCCGAAGGCTGTACTTGAGGCTAACAGAGAGAACTGCATAAGGGTTCCCATGATAGATGAAGCACGGTCGCTAAACTTGTCAAACTCTGTAGCCATAGTTGTTTATGAAGCACTTAGGCAATTGGATTATCCCTATATGAGATAACAAAAGTATTTTTGGAGGAGTATTTATGCCAATAAAGATTTTTGCAGATTCTATGTGTGATGTACCAAGGGAGTACATGGAAAAATATAATATTACCGTAATGCCCTTGACGGTGCATTTTGGTGATGAGTCCTACAGAGACGGTGTGGATATTACCATGAGCCAGTTTTACAGCAAGCTTGAGAAATCCGGTAATCTTCCGACAACATCACAAGTATCACCGCTTGAGTTTTACAATGCCTTCAGAGAGGAGCTTACTAAGGGCAATGAGATTATCTGTATCAATGGCTCATCTGCACTTAGCGGCACGTATAATTCTGCTATAATGGCCAAGAATCAGCTGGAAACAGACAAAATCCATGTAGTAGATTCCCAGGGAATAACTCTTGGAGCCGGTATGCTGGTTATTAAGGCAGCAAGACTTGCAAAAAAAGGAGTGGAAGCAGCAGAAATAGTAAAGGCGCTTGAAGATTCCCGAGGAAGGATGAGGCACATTTTTATTGTAGATACTTTGAAGTACCTGCAAAAGGGCGGTAGAATTTCTTTTACGGCATCTGTGCTGGGATCTATACTTAATGTCAAGCCAATTCTGACAGTAACTGACGGCAAGCTTGTAATGCTTGATAAGGCCAGGGGAATAAAGAAGGCTTTATCGGTTGTTTTTGATATGATTGAAAGCAAACAATGGACTCTGGATAACAAGATTATAGGTATTAATCACACGGCAGCAGCCGAACAGGCTGAGATGCTGAAGGAAATGATTATGAGTAAGTATAATATAAGTGAGGTAATTATAGGTGAGGTCGGCTCAGTTGTAGCTACTCATGCAGGTCCTGGAGCAGTTGCATTTTATTTTGAAGAATAGATACAAGGGGGCATAAGTATGAAATCAAAGGTATACTTTGCAGGTATTCATACAAATTCCAAGCAGACAAGTCTACATGATAAGATTAGAAAGCTTTTTGATGCAGCAGGCTTTGGTGAGATAATCAATGAGAATGATATTGTTGCATTAAAGGTTCATTTTGGAGAAAAAGGAAATACGGCATATGTTAATCCTACCTTTGTAAGACAAGTTGTTGATAAGGTAAGAGAAAAAGGTGGAAAACCATACCTGACAGATACAAACACATTATATAACGGTGCAAGGGCTAAT
>JBMORW010000018.1:0-12413 GCA_049322695.1 Bacillota bacterium
CAACCAGTTCAGGCATGATATCGATCTCTGCTGCATGGTATCCCTTTTCCATGGCTTCCACAATTTTTTGGTCGGTGCCAATACCAAAAGTCTTAACTTTCCCGGCCATACCTTTTTGCTCCAGAGCCTGCAAGGCACCTAATGACAATTCGGGTGAGGAAGCTAAAATGGCTTGAGGAATTTTATTGTTTTCCAGATACTTTTTCACAACATTAAAGGCCAATGAAGGATCCCAGTTTACTATTTCCTCCGTCCAGATGGCTCCTATGTTTTTATTTTCACGCAAAACATTCAAATTACCTTTTACAATACGTTCAGCAATAGGGTCCCCCCGTGAACCCCTCAGCAACAAAACCGTATAAGGCTCGTTTCCTTTAATAGTTTGTAGCATTTGCTGGGCCTGCATTTCCCCGGCCCTCTCAAAATCAGGGGTGATAAAGGCATCAGCCGTGCTGTCTGGCGGTAGAGAACCAAGAGCGATAATCTTCGCATCTTTTTTCTGGATATCCCCAAACTTCTTGGTTAACATTTCGGGGTTGACCGGCTGTACAATAATAACTTTAACCTTTTCTTTCAGTGCTTCTTCCAAATCCTTGTCCTGTTTCAGGGGATCATTCTGGGCATCGAGCCAGGAAATCTCCATTTTTTCTTCTCCAGCTTTTTTCGTCATGATTTCTTTCAAAACTATATAGTTTTCGTTGGTGGAATTGGGTATGCTTACGGCAATTTTGGTCTTGTTTTGCTCTTCTTGTTGTTTCTTAGGTCTTAATTGAGGTACCCTACTGCAACCCGCTGCCAGCAAAAATACCAGCATAATACAGATAGCCTGTCGCCAATTTTTTTTCATTTATATCACCTAATTTTATAGTGCTATTTCTAGTATGATATTTCCTAATAAAATTATGAGATTTCCATTATATTTTTGTATATTGCTGGTAATATTTACTAAATTTTTGGTAAAGCTATAAATGGGAAATTATTGAAGGAGGTGACCTAAATTGGCTGGTTACGCATGTCCAGTATGCGGTAAAAAGTCAAGACTTCCGGGATTCTGCTGTGGACAAACCATGGTGCAGCAGGGAACATATTATTGTGATAGATGCAGAGCCCAATCCAACTGTGCTGCAGATTGTTGTGGTTCACCCATGAAGCTTATCTAAAATAACTACATAAACTAAATAAAAACAGGGAAGCCAGCTTTTTAGCTTTCTTCCCTGTTTTTACTGTTTTTTTCTTGATCAAGCCGGTACAAAAAAGCAAGAACCCGGGCTACCGCTTCATACAGATCAGGAGGAATTTCCGTCCCCAGGGGTACTTCTATAAGTTTCGCCACTATTTCCCTGTTTTCCAGGATAGGTATCCCGTGGTCCCGGGCTACGCTTAAGATTTTCTCCGCCATCAAACCCTCACCCACAGCTATGACTTTCGGTGCCCCTTGGGGCTCTTCCAGATTATAGTCCAGAGCTGCAGCCTGTTTTTTACCTTTCATTTTCTCACCTCATACAGTGCAATCAATACTGTCTCGCACTTCTTTTCGAATCAAAGGACCCATGGGTGCGGGGACGACCTGGCAAATAGTAGTGGCTGTCTTCAGAATACCGATGCGCTCCTTAAGTAAAATTTCCGTATCTTCCTGTTCCGGCCACATTTGGACATAGGTATATCCATCTACTACTGTGAGCACAATCTGGATATGTCCTAATTTTTTATAATCCATCTGCATGTGAATTTCAAAAATCTTCTTATCTTTAGCTTTCTGCCCATAGTGTAATATCTCTATGGACTCATAGCCACCCTTTTGTTTATTATTGGGGAAAAGTAAAGCCAACATGATATGGGGATCCACCAAATAACGCAAAGCTTCTCCTTGGGCAACCGGAATTCTTCTTAAAGCTGTTTCAATTTTTGTCATCTCTTTATCGATGGAAAACCCATATTTTTTCATCAATTGTTTTAAAGGATCTTCTTTTTTAACTTCTTTTTCCTCCATCCCGGCCGGTATAGTTTTAAAGAGAACCTTTTGGCCTTCATGGATTAAAACCTGAAGGCGCATAACCTGGCCGATTTCCAGGGGGATATGGGATTGGGCAACAATTAACCGGTCCCCCAACTGCAAAATATAGTTATTTCCTTCCCTTGAAACCACGGTAGCCATAAACTTTTGCCCGGGAGAAAATGTCAAAAGAGTATTTTCTTTCGTTGATGTTCCCAGACATAAAATGAGATTGTTCATTTTATCCATCATATTATTACAACTCCAGCATATAAAGAAAAATGCCGGTTAATCGGCATAAAAGAACAAGGCTATGGTGCCGGGACCAGCATGGGTACCTACTACCGCCCCGATATCAGAAATAATGTGTTCACTACACCTGAGTTCGGAAATCATACGTTTATGGAAGGCAATTGTTTCATCGAGCACATCAGCATGGACCAGCGCACAACGAATCTCGCGGCCTTCATGGGCATCGGAAAATTTACGGGCCAGTTCTAAAATCCGTTCTAATGCTTTCCCCTTTCCCCTTACTTTTTCAAAAGATGCCACAAAACCATCCTGGAGGGTGAGTATGGGTTTGATATTCAACATGGTGCCCAAAAGGGCCTGAGCCTTACCAATACGCCCTCCTTTTTGCAAGTATTCCAGAGTATCCACCACAAAGTATGTATTTACCTTATTCATTACGTTATGGGCAATATTGATAATTTCCAATTTATTTTTGCCTGCCCTGGCCGCCCGGGCAGCCTCAATCACCACCAAACCTAAGGCCATGGAAACAAGTTTACTGTCAATGACGGTGATATCTCTACCAGGCAAAGCATTTTTCGCAATCAAGGCAGCCTGGTATGTCCCACTCATGTTAGCGGAAATGTGAATGGAAATTACAGAAGAGCCGTCCGCCGAAAGACTATTAAATACTTCCTGAAATTCTCCCGGTGAAGGCTGGGATGTGGTGGGGAGCTTATCACTTTCCTTCAATTTCTCGTAAAATTCCCTGGCGCTGATATCAACACCTTCACAGTAAACGTTTTCCCCAAAGAGGACTTTAAGAGGTACAACAGTAATACCCAATTCCTTTATCAAGGCCAGAGGTAAATCGGCTGTACTGTCAGTAACAATCTTTACCTGACTCATCATAACACCTCATTTTTTACTCTAAGGATATTAGGTAATAATACAAGGGTTGGCCACCAAAGTGTAATTCAAAATCGATGCCCGGATACTTATCTGCCAGGTATTCTACCAGATTGTGTGCTTCCTCTTCCCCAATCCCTTCGCCATAATAAATCGTCACCAATTCATGGTCGTTCCGCAAGGTCCTATCAATAACAGTTTCCACTGTGTCTTTCACGTTACTGCCTGTGGTGACTAGTTTGCCATCTACCAGCCCAAGTATTTGTCCTTTTTGGATATCATGCCCTTCAAACTGGGCTTCACGTACCGCATAGGTTATTTCCAGAGAAATTACCTCTTTACTTGCGTCTTCCATTTTGGACTTGTTGGCCATAAGGTCATACTCGGCATTAAAAGCCATTAGTGCGGCAATACCCTGGGGTATTGTTTTTGTGTTAATAACTTCCACGGGTTTACTGGAAAGTTTGGCCGCTTGCCGGGCAGCCAGGACGACGTTACTGTTGTTGGGTAAAATAATGACTTCTTCCGCCAAAATATTCTCAATGGCTTCCACGAAATTTTCTGTGCTGGGATTCATGGTCTGACCACCAGATATGATAATGTCTACCCCTAGACTTTTGAAGATCTCTACCAAACCATTGCCAACGGCCACAGCGATAAGTCCTAAATGTTTTTTGGCCCGCGCTTTAAGCTGCATCTCTTTATTTTGTTCGCTCATGTTATGTATCTGTATTTCATGGAGGGAACCAAAATTTATACAATAATCCAGTACCGTCCCAGGGTAATTGGTATGAATGTGTATTTTGGCCGTATCAGGATTTCCCACTACCAGAAGACAGTCTCCTTTATCGGTAAGGTTTTTCCTAATCGTATCAAGGGGCAGGTCATTTAATGTTTTTTTCAGGATAAATTCAGTACAATACTGGTACTCCAGCACATCACCATTGGGCGCATATCCCGCTGCCGCCACCGCTGGTTTAAATTCTTCTGTTTCTATCACTAAATCCGAAACATCTAAACCTTTAAGGGAGGACAGCATACCCTCCAGAATATACACCAGACCCTGGCCGCCAGCATCTACTACGCCTGCTTGTTTTAATACCGGTAAAAGAGTCGGTGTTCTTTGTAAAGAGGCTATGGCTCCCTTATGTGCGGCTTCTAATACTGAATCAATGGTGGCATGAGGCTGGATTGCAGCTTCACGACCGGCTTCAGATGCTTCCCGGGCCACGGTGAGTATTGTCCCTTCTACTGGATTCATCACGGCTTTATAGGCTGCTTGTACAGCACTCTCCAATGCTTCAGAAAACACCTGAGGGCCGAGAGAATCTAATCCTTCCGCCCTTTTAGCAAAACCGGCAAATAATTGAGAAAGTATAACACCAGAGTTGCCTCTGGCACCCATCAAAGCACCATAAGCGACTTGTTTGGCACAGTTACCAATATGTTCGTCTTGTTTTTGTAAAACTGCTTTGGCAGCCGAGGCCATAGTTAAGCTCATATTGGTTCCCGTGTCTCCATCAGGAACGGGAAACACGTTTAGGGAATCCACCAGATTTTTTCTATCTTCAAGGTATTTACTGGCCGTTACGATTAACTTTAACCATAGCCGGCCATCTAATTCTTTTGTCTTCACCCTTTTGCCTCCTCAAATGCTGTATCTTAGCGGGAAAAATTACCACATTATGTAACTTTCCGAATGATTACACTATATATTCATTCTTTTCTATTATACTTTGTAACAGGAAACATCGTCAATTTCTACCTGCTCCCTTCCTTACCGGGACCTAATACTTATCAGCTTTACCAGCCATACTAAAAGGTGAGGTGCAAAAAATGATTCAGATAGATGATGCAGGCAGCGGAAGTCTCATTGGCGGAACCTGCATTGGTGTACTGAGACAGGATACAAACGAATATCATTATGAGATTGTTCCTGTAAAATACTATAATAAAGCAAATTTTGCAAAAAAGCTATACATATATTATACAACAGATGTTGTAAAAAATGCTCTTACTAAGCTAAATGCGAGCAAGGAAGAGCCTATTTTTATATGTCAGGGCTATATGTTTGAAGATGCAAGAAAGTATTTACATGATAATGGCTACAAATATTACAGCACAAAAATTGGAGATCCTCTTCAAACCCTAGTTGAAAAAACCTTTGAAGAATATACTTTTTCATTAGGCTTACCAAGAGATTTCATTTTGTATACCAAGTACCCCTTTCACTTTCACAGACTTTTGAAATGGGTGTATGCCGATTATCACAATAGAGTATCGTTATGCAAGACCGGCTGGAAAAGCTGGGAAAAATACAGTAATCTGTCAAAGCAGATTTATTATGACAAGGTGCTGAAAAGCAATTATATATGCCTTAAGTGCGGTAAAAAGATTGCTAATAATTCTGATGTAAAGGTCATAAAGTTCTATTCTAATCAGCTCCATCATGTTTATATACATAGAAATTGTAATTGTTCTGAAAACACAATAAAAAACAATCTGTTATAATCTAATCGATTTATGCCAGATTGTTTTGCTCATACTCTTATTTACAATGACTACTTCAATTTTTTATATAGAAACAAAAGCAGGCTGTCATCCACTGCTACAGCCTCTCCAGGCTTTACCGGCTTGTAGTCATACATTATTCCGCTGCCGTCCGGTATATATCCCTTTCTGGCATATAATCTGTGAGCGGATCCATAATCCTTATAAAGGCCTACTCCCAGCCCCAAATAGTCATGTGTCTTAGTAGTAATTTCTTCAGCTTCTTCCAAAAGCCTCTCTCCTACACCCTTCTTCCTGTATTTTGGTGCAACCAGCAAATCATTAAGCTCAGGTATATTATTTTTTCTAAAGTACTCATATTTTGATTCATATATTATGTTTACAGACCCTGCAAAATCTTCATTTATAAATGCCACTAAGGTAATTCTTTTACTATGCTGACACTCCTCAAGACATTTTAAAAAGTATTCTCTTTTTCTGCTGACATTTGTTCCATTTAAAGATTTTACCATGACTTCAATATGTTCTTCTTCAAGAAAAAAAACTTCTATGGTATTAGCCATATTCTGCCCTCCAGTATTTGCATCACTTATTATGTCCCTTTTCTATTTCTTCAATATATTTATGAGAAGTGCCTCCAAAATAGTTGTCCGGATTGATTTCACTAATAGTGCAGATTATATCCCTGGTGCTTACATTTGAGTATTTGCATATAACATCAATTACCCTATTGGCCAGACGCTCCTTTAACTCTCTGCTTCTGCCGGGATACATTGATATTTGTATGAACATAAAAGCTGTATCTCTGCTTTCATGTATTGATCTTGAATCAAATGAGCTTTTATATAGAATTACCTGTCCTATGTTTTCATCTATTCCAAGCACTTCTGGTATTGCCTGACGTACCTCGCTGACTATTACCTGTTGAGCTTTAACATCTAAGCTGTCAGATGCATGTATTATCACTTGAGGCATGTATTAACCCCCCTGAGTTATCAATATGCTTATATATATATCTTTCTGTCCATGGGCAAGCTGCGATGCATGCGCCGCAAATTGAGTTCTCTACATTTATTTTTGATGCTCTATCTCTTGCCGTTTTTCTGCAGTCAAGAGCTCTAAAAAATGAATCCCTGTCCATTTCATAAGTCCAATTCAAGCCCAATACTGCAAAGGCAGGGCATGCTTCCTTACACTTCTCACATTTGCCGCAATTTGATTCATTAACAGGACTGCCGGTATCCAGATGATAATCAGTAAGCACAGTAGTAATGCGTATTGCTGAACCATACTCCTCATTTACCAGCAGAGCACATTTACCAATCCAACCCATACCTGCTCTGGTTGCCGTAGTCTTATGAGGCAGTACACTTCGTCTTGTTGCTTCATCTACCTCAACCCTTTCTGACGTTAATGCATATGCATTAATCCCCCTGTCCTTAAAAAACATCTCAGCACTAAGAGCCAGTTTATCCAGAAGTTTATTGACCCTAAGATACTCTTCATAGTACTCAAAGGTCGGATGTTTTTTTATCCCTGCGATAATATTAGGCTTCAATGCTGCTGCGATAGAAATTCCATAACGATATCCCATTTTCGCCGCTGCATCTATGCCATTCAAATCTGCAAATCCAACTAATGAAGCACCCTCAGTCAAAAGGTATTCTCTTATCTCCTTTGAAATGTCTTTCATCAAATCACCTACTTTACAGGCTATAAGCTTCTTTTCAAACTTAAGAAGAATACTACTATACTAGTTTACTTGTCTTTTAAATACCGCTATCACAAATCTGCTCGCTCCATGTGACTGATTGGTATCAAAACAAGAAATCAGCTCCCATCCCTCTCTGCCTTTTTCATTTAATGCATTGTTAAAGGCGTTTATATCCAAGATACCTCCAGCAAATCCGGTTGTGTTAAATTCCAGTGTAATATACTCCCATTTTGTCATAATTGACCTCCTAAATATATTCTTTTACTGATTTATGTTTACATTATCCTCTCCAGCTCTTTTCTTGAAATCCAGTTCAATATATAAAATACTGAACAGAAGTACGGCAGCTCCTATATATCCTTTAAGAGTCAGTACTTCTCCCAAGAAAAGGAAAGCGAACAATGCAGAAAACACAGGTTCAAGAGAAAGTATCAAGCCTGTATGAGTTGCACTTGTATACTTCTGTGCAACTGTCTGTATGACATAGCTTACAGCTGTACATAAGATGCTTAGAGTCAGCACTGCAAACCATGTTACAATGCTGTTTGGTATACGAACTGATTCCGTGAACAAAGAAAAAATAATACTTAGCACTCCAACAAAGCCTAATTGTATAACACTTAGACTAATAGAGTTTACACTTCTTGTAAATACTCCAGTAGCAACTACATGTGCAGCAAACAACAGTGCACAGAGTATGCACAGTAAGTCTCCAGAATTTATACTAAGCCGGGAATTAAGAGTCAATAGTGCTATTCCAATAACCGCAAAGAAAATACCTTTAATAATCTTTGTTTCTACTTTTTGCTTCAATACTACTGCAGAAATAATAGGAATGAACACTACAGAAAGACTGACAAGAAAGCCGGCATTAGAAGCAGTAGTATATTTTAGTCCAAAGGTCATAGTGATAAAAACAGTAAATAGAATAACTGCCAATGCTGCAGAATACTTGATTGTCTTAATATCAGCCCTTAGTATTTGCTTATGAAAAAAGGCAGCAGATACAGCGAATGCAATAATAAAGCGCAAAGCAGTCAGATTAAAAGGCTGCAAGGCGTCCAGCGCCAGCTTTGTAAGCAGATATGTAGCTCCCCAAAACACTGTTACCAATATGAGCATCAGGTCTGATCTTAATTGCTTGTTCAAGTTATCATCTCCCAAAGTATGCTTATGCTATTTGTTGGTTATCCTACAAGCTGCAAACTTGCCATAAACTGTGAACCCCAGCTTCTTATAGCATTTTATGGCATTGTGGTTTTCTATCCTGACATTCAGACCTATAAACTTTACTCTATCTTTAAGACTATTAAGTAAAGCATTTGTTGTCTTTTCAGCATATCCCTTATTCCTGTAGAAGGGGTGTGTGGTTACATGTGCTACAGCAGCAACCTGATACTCCTCTGAATAAGCATGTATGCCTGCAAAGCTTATAAGCTTACCGTCCAAATAAATGCCAAAATTTTCATTCAGACTTACAAGTTCATCGTCCAGCCACGCTTCAGGATAGCTTTCCTTCATGAGAGCCTTTATATCATTTAGTTTATCTGCTCCCAATCTTATGGCCTGATTACTACAGTTTTTCTCCAACATATTATAATTATCTAATCCCATATTCATATATTCTTCTAACTCATCTATACTTTCAGCATCAAACACATTATCAAGTACTTGTTTGTCTATATGTGTATATAGCTTATTTGGTAGAAAAGGTTTTAATCTTTTCAAAAGCTCAACACTGTACTCGATATTATCAAAGCCTGCTGCCAGCAAAACAGGTATGCCATAGTTAATATTAAGCATGGCAATTTCCTTTAAATAACTCTTATCAAATAGTCCAAAGCATATAACATTATTCCAGTTCTTTTCCTCAAGGTTATTAAACTGGTATATATAATCATACCGTTTTTTTATACTTAAAAATTCATATACAGCTTTTCTATTATGTATTATTTGAAGCTCCATCTTTCCTCCAAGTTAAAAAAAATCATATTATATTGCGCGAAAATAATATTTCCTAATACTTAGTATCTATATTCTTCAAGTTTTGCAGTCAGTTTATTATAAATACTATGCATATGTGCTTCTGCCGAGTATCTATTTACTTCACTAAGTGGTACCCACATGACTCCACTGTTTTCATCTCTTTTTATGACTAGTGCCTCATCCTCCCCGGCTTCAAAAACATAGGTCAATGACAGATGAATATGTGCGGATATATATTTTCCTCTTTTGTAATGACCTACTACAGGCATAATATCCAATGCAAATATATCATTTGAAAGTGGAATGGCTGATTTTATACCTGTTTCCTCCATTGCTTCTTTCATAGCAACCTTCAAAAAGTCTGCATCACCGTCGGCATGTCCACCTATCCATGACCACGAATTGTATATATTGTGGTGCACCATAAGCATTTTATCTCTAGTTTTGTTTATCACCAACGCAGAACATGTAATATGTGCAATTTCATTATCTCTTGACAGCACATCTTCAAATATTTCAATATAGTGAACAAACAGCTCCTTGTCTTTTTCTTCCTGTTTGTTATATGGAATATAATTTCTTATTGATTCAATCCAGTTCATGTGAACACCTCACCGTCTAATCAGAATTACATCCTTTGTTTAGAAAAGGAGGATACATCATTATTGCATGATTCTCTGTTAAATACTCTTCATAGAGATAAGTGCCGTCACGGTCAAAAACTTTTCTGCAGATGGTATTATGCCTTGTATAACCTCCCCATATCTCATGATCTATATGATGCTCTTTCTCATAAACTTCATATCTGAATGAGGAATGGTTTGACGCTCTCCATTCGCCGCACAGATGTTCCTCTGTCAAATAGATGTGCAGCTGGTAGGTTTCCTCAGTATTATTGCAGATCTGCAAATCTCTGTAATTATAAACGCATGTAGCGCCACTGCCAAAGGGCTGAGTTCTATCTGCATCCGGAAAGACATCATAGCTGTGCCGATATCTTTCCTTTACTGTTAACGGGGTATGCAGTGTCATCCAGTATATCAGGTTTGTCATTTGACACAGCCCTCCGCCGATACCTGTACCGAAGCCTCCGGAAAACAGTACCAGCCCTTTAACATAACCCTTAAATCTTGTCGGTTTTCCAACCACCCTCCAAAAGGAAAATGTCTCACCGGGTCTTATAATTATCCTGTCCAAAGCTTTTATGGCAATTGCAAGATTTTTTACTTTATTATGCTGAAGCCACATATCTACATTCTTCAGCTTTCTCAGTAACGGAGTCTTGTGCTCGAATACGATACAAGGCTGCAGGTTATTATCTGTATTTCTGGCAAATCTGGTTTTGCTGAAATACCAATATACATATCTTATACATGTATAATATAGCTTTCCTGCAGTAATTCTGATTATGTTTCTTTTTTTGGGTTTCATCTCACTCATATATACCCCACAAAGCATATTATATTAAATGATAATATAGTAATTTAATATTTTTTTAGTTTAAAGCCGAGTACCTCTACTTCATCAGACTTATTCAGTCTTGAGTCATAGTTCTTTCTGAGCTCAATCATATTAAGGTGATCAAACCCGCAATCAATGTAAAACTTCAATGCATTCACATTTCTGGGTATAACGTTTACAAACATAGAAATGACTCCCTTTTCTCTCATCATTTCATCCAATATCGAAAAGGCTTGCTTTCCTATACCTTTACCTCTGAACTCCTCTTTGATGAAAAGATCCTCCAGCCATGCCGCATTCTGTCCGCCAAATCTTATATAGAAAAATCCTGCAATATCATTTTCGAATAATACAATATACACAGTACCTTCTTCTATCCAATGCTCCAAGGTCTCTTTGGATTGTTCATCAGTCTGCCAGAACTCTTTCGGAGCATTATTAAGCATTCTATGGTAGTTCATCAGCTCAGTAACCATTTTAACTGCTGTGTCAAGCAAATTTTCATTTATCTCCATAAATCTTATGTCCATATTATCCATCCTCTGATTTTTCAATTATTGTCCTGCCACAGCATACTGCTTATTTTCCATACTTTGCCATCGTTCAGCAGCTGTATCAGGTTAACACCACTTTTAATAATATTTACATCTTCTTTTGTTCTTTTTGCTTCATACTCACTGTAAACCTGAGCTATATTTCCATATATTTCTATCCTGTAATTCAAGCCGTATTCATAGAAATCATTTTTATCAAGAAACTTGCTCAAGCCTTCAATATAAGATTCTAGTGAGCAGACCTTTGTTATACATTCTCCGTCAGCATACTTCATGGGTGTAAGCACTGCATTAGTAAAAAACAAAGCTCTGAACATATCCCACTCGCGTGCTTCTCCTGTCTTGCCGGATATTATCTCATAAAATTTGTCTATAATACTCTCAACTTCGTATTTCCCACACATAATCTCAACCTCCTGAAATAAATAAAAATATTAATCATTTTTCATTTAGAAACAGTGCCTTGATATAAGACAAGCTTCGGCTGCAATGTAAATTTTATCCACACTCGATTGTTATTAAAGGTACCATCATTTCTTTCCAGGTTAATCCAGCATGATTACCTTTGAACTCTTGTAGGCAGGTAGATGTATAAGCACGAAATTTTATGCATTTATTACCTATTGCACTTGCAAGAAAATCACCTAAAAAATCATCTGTTTTCTTATTGCCTTTTCCATAACCCAAAATTCCTTTACCAATAACCTCTTCTCTTGTAAAGAGTATAAAATCTTCACCATATCTGGCAATAAAATTACTTTTAAACTGCTCTTTTTTATCAGGCTTTACAAAGAATGATGCACATCTTGGCTCTATAAATGGCGGCATTATAAGGCATTCATGCAGCTCCGGAACTGCGTTTATATATATGTTTTCTTCACTGTCAATTAATCCGTGATCTGCAGATATTATCACAAGAGTATCCCTTAAATTTTTGCACATCTCTTCTACGGCTTTATTAATGCTTTTTATATTCTCTATAGTCTCGTAAGAATAACAGCCAGTTTCATGCATAATAGTATCAGGATACGGCCAATAGGTAAACACATGCTTC
>JBMORW010000019.1:0-101241 GCA_049322695.1 Bacillota bacterium
GATAGTATTTGGTCGTGACAGCTGGCGATTAAGACATTCATTAATGAAACAATCTAACAACTAAATATAATTTGGGGTGTTACACTTTTGCATTGCATTTCGTTACAGAAAACTCTTGCAAAAAACAACTTTTACAAAATTTAAACACATCCTATGTATTGGTATAACCAAGCACTAAAGCAACAAGGGTATGCAGATCGTAGATTTAAATACATCCTATGTATTGGTATAACTACTTTACAGTAAGAAAAGCGATAAACTCTTCCCAATTTAAATACATCCTATGTATTGGTATAACATTCTGAAGAGGAGATGCTTGATAAGAAGTATGATTATTTAAATACATCCTATGTATTGGTATAACTCAAATGTTCCATACGGCATATGCAGCATATGACAAATTTAAATACATCCTATGTATTGGTATAACAGCAGAGGAAAACGATATATTAGGCAGAGCAAAAGGATTTAAATACATCCTATGTATTGGTATAACATTTACATCTATATAATATATAGTATAGAATATTAAATTTAAATACATCCTATGTATTGGTATAACTTGTGTTAGGATATATTTTTTGTCTTGGTAAGTTACATTTAAATACATCCTATGTATTGGTATAACTATTTTATACATTATATGTATAATGTTTTATGTGTATTTAAATACATCCTATGTATTGGTATAACTCCCATTGGTCGAATGGATAATTACCAAGCTCTTTTATTTAAATACATCCTATGTATTGGTATAACGAGATTAAACAAAAAGATCCAAAATACAAAAGAGGATTTAAATACATCCTATGTATTGGTATAACCCATATACCACATTAATCAAAGCTTCAGCTGCAACCATTTAAATACATCCTATGTATTGGTATAACTTACTTCAAGGTATTAAGCGTTTGTTTGGTGGATTATTTAAATACATCCTATGTATTGGTATAACAATCTTTCCTACTGTGCGTTTCCTCAAACTTAGCTATTTAAATACATCCTATGTATTGGTATAACTAGAAGACTTGATTTGTTTGTTGATTATAAAATAACATTTAAATACATCCTATGTATTGGTATAACCGGTAGGGGGGTAAGCGGGTATGATTTACAACCTGCATTTAAATACATCCTATGTATTGGTATAACTAGTACAAAGGTGTTCCACCCCAGCTATGGTCTAATCCATTTAAATACATCCTATGTATTGGTATAACAAAAGGGCAATGGAAATTAAACCTATCAAAAGGCCAATTTAAATACATCCTATGTATTGGTATAACACATTCTTCGTGTCTTTTACTTATATATTTTTTACATTTAAATACATCCTATGTATTGGTATAACAAGTATAATATAAAATAATATACAGATAGTAAATATATTTAAATACATCCTATGTATTGGTATAACAAGCTACAGAACGGAAATTTAAGGAGAAATAATAATTTAAATACATCCTATGTATTGGTATAACAAAATGTTATAGCAATTGGGGAAGCTTAGAAAAAGCATTTAAATACATCCTATGTATTGGTATAACTCAGCAACTGATATTTTGTGTTGTCACCACAATTCTATTTAAATACATCCTATGTATTGGTATAACTTGATATTCTTCAGCTGCTGCCATAAAACTATCCAAATTTAAATACATCCTATGTATTGGTATAACCCTTTCTATTTTAGTGCAGGCTTTCAGCCATCTTACATTTAAATACATCCTATGTATTGGTATAACCTCTGTAAAATAGCCATTTTAGAAAGGCCTCACTGCCTTTTACATGCTGAAATTGCTGTAAAGTTAAATATTTTTCCAAGTAATTTTGATTCACAAATAGAAATCTCATTATACTATCTCATATATTTATTTGTAACGGTTTTCGCAGCATCAGCTTTCTTATCACCTGGAAAAACTCTATAGAAATATGCTTTCTGTCAAATAATCCTTTTTCCCTAGTGTCTCTTCATCAAAACTGTTTTGATTTAACAGCTTAATTATCGTTACACAATCTTCATCTATGTCAATTATTCTATTAAGCTCTTCCCTTAATTTAATAAGGTTAGATGGCGTTATCTGTCCTCTGAACACAGATTTTTGATGGTGATAAAAATATTTCTTGCATATCTTAAATACCTTATGTACACGCTTTTCTCCAATATCATAGAATACAAAGGCATAGTTATAATTTATCTTCCTTGTCATATTATTTATGCTCCTTCAGACTGAATGGCACAAATTGCTTGCCTTCCATAATATGTTTTATCAGCTTATATCCGTCCAGTTTAATTGCTGTAGCATAGGATACTTTCCTCTTAAGCTTCTGATGCTCAAAAATCGCTTCAAATCTATTGTTTATTTCATCCACAAATATCTTTATACCTTCTTCATTTAAAATACAGTAGTTTAACTTTTTTACAAAGTGCTTATCAACCTTAATTTTCTTGTTATTAACCACTTCAAAGATAGCCTTATATACTATAATAGGCTTAAAGACTTCACTCAGATCTAAACTCAAGGAAAACCTGCCCTCACTGGGCTCATGTAAGTAGCTGATACATTGGTTTAGATGGGTATTATATAACTGCGCTACTGTTTTGGCATAGAGCATACTATTTCCAAAGGATATAAGTGCATTCATAGGATTATCAGGGGGCCTTTTTACCCTTTTGTTTACCAGAAAATCTTCCGGCAGAAAATATTTAAAATTCTCAAAGTATTTCTGCCAGATAGAGCCTTCAACAAACAAAAGCTGCTTGATATCCAACTCCTTGGATAAGTATCTTGGAACTTCTTCTTTTAACCAGTCGAGATATGTCTTTAGCTCCTTTTTATCATGTCTGTAATAGTGATAAAGCACCTCATGTATGTTGTCTGCTATTCCCTGCACTATCGACTTTGCCACGCCAAGCCTCCCCTCCAGAAATAACTGGGACTGCTTTATTGTCAGCATACCGCTAACAAGGCTTTCCTTTGGATAAAAGGTTCCGCTATAGTATCCATAGTAGTTGAAGAAATGCATAGTAATACCTGCTTTTGCAATAAATTCAAGCAGCTTTGTATTTATTGACACTTCACTGAAGCAGTATATCTCCTTTAATTGCTCAATAGGCAGATGCCTGTTCCCTCTCTCATTGACAAATGTTATAGAGTTATCCTTCCTCTTTAGTTCCCCTTGTGAAAAGATATATTTTGTAGTGGACATATACTTCCACCTCCTGTATTTCTATATAAAGCAATATTCATAATACGCACATTTTTTACATTTTGGCAATCTCTCTGCTTCCGGCAACTCCCCTGCTATGAGATATTGATTGATTTCTGACATTAGCTCCATTAGCTCTTTTTCTATCTCTTCCGTAAGCTCTATAGTATGTATTTTTCTATCCTGCTTGTTTTTTTCAGCAACCTCTATTCTGCCCTTTCGCTTAATCCCTTTATCCTTAAGTACCTTCAAATAGTACAGTACCTGCCACCGGACAGCCTCCAGGTCTGCATCAGACTTCTTAAGTTCGACTAGATACTCGTCCATAAGCTTGTCCAGCTTAATACTATCTATAGCTATCTCAGTATTTTCCTTATCTCTATGATTCAGCTCATGTAGCACCCTCCCTATACGCACATCCTCGCTATTGTCCTCCATATTGAGCCTATTGGCAAATAGCCAGCACTGCCTTCTACAATGTTTATAATAGTTTATTATTGTTCCTGTGATTTTCATAGTATATCACTCTCTGAATCCTTCTTGTATTTTTCTCTATCAAACTTACCATCAAAGATATATACTTCTCCATCATCTATATAAAATATGTCACCCAAGGAGTCGCAATATTTGCAAGGCTTGTTTTTCCAAGGTCTGTAGCCCTCTCCATTTTCTTTGGGAGAGTAATTATATATAAAATAGTTCATTTTTTCATTTATTTCAGATAGCTTTATGACTTTTTCAGCATAGTCTATTTCTTTACTCATTACCGTTTCTTTATATTTACTCCATAGCTGTCTGCCATCTATTTCCTCCCCATTCTCCTC
Source organism: Bacillota bacterium (assembly GCA_049322695.1). Lineage (GTDB taxonomy): Bacteria > Bacillota > Clostridia > Lutisporales > Lutisporaceae > CALGKJ01. The sequence goes on from JBMORW010000019.1 coordinate 4,035, forward strand.
ATTAATCAGCCTGTGAGCTAAGAAGAGCCTGTAGTATTCCTGGTCAATCAGCTTCATCCTCTTCTCGATGTCTTTGTATTTTAGAGCTACAGCTTCCTTTATCATATCCCCTATGTTATCAGCATTACATCTATTCTTTTTCTCTTCAATTGTTTCAAAGCAATATTCATAGTGCTTTTCAAAGCTCTTATTCTCCAACATAGCTCTGTATTCTTCATCGTACAAGCTTTTCTCCAGTCTGCAATCATCCTTGTACACTTTCCTAGCATCGTCAAGGCAGAAGAAATATGCTATACAGCCCTCTTTCAGGCACGATCTGTTTATTCTTCCTAAAAATTGCTCTTCGTTATCAAGCATAGAAATATCTTTAAAGCCTACATCCATATCAATATCAACACCTGCCTCTATTACTTGTGTTGCTACCAGTATGATATCCTTGCATATGTATTCCCCATCAGCATTCTTTGCATTTAGCTCCTTCAGTATTTTGCTGCGTTCGAGTATACTATCATCCCCTGTCAACAGCCTGACATTTCTACTGCAGTACTTTTCCTTAAGCATCTTATAAAAAGAATTTGCTGAACTTTTAGTGATAAACTCTATAAGATATCTCTTTTGTCCATTTATCTGTATTATTTCCGTTATTTTGTCAAAAACCTGTTCTATGGTCATTTTACCCGCTTCCAGCAGCGTGTAGTCTAGCATGACTCTACTTTTAAATAGGTCGTTTTTATAATACTTCTCTTTTCCTTTTAAAAGCTCAATAAATACCTCATGATTATAACTTATTAGCCTATCCAGCTTGGGCAAGGTGGCGGACATAATTATGAGTTTTATATTAAGCAATTTGCTGTATCTTTCGAGAAACATTACAATCTCCATCCAAATACTGTTTTTATAGCTTTGTATTTCGTCTATTATTACTACGCTATTGCACAAATGAATGAGTGGAAAGGAGTCATCCCTACAAGTACCAAACAAGTATGAGAAAAAATTCACATGCGTCGTCAATACTATAGGATAATTTAAAAACTGCCTATTTATCAGATGCTTCTGGTATATTTTACTGTCGTCTTCAACCTCATCTTCATTATCTTGAATTATTGGGGTTATTGAGTTTATTACTGCTGCTTTTATACTACTTTTTCCGAGAGCCATGTCTATGGTTTTCTTTGTCTGTTCTACAAGAGTATTAAAGGGAAATATATAGAATATTTTATTGTAGTCTGAGTTGTTTTTGATAATATTAAGTGCAAGATTTATTGATGTATTTGTCTTTCCACTTCCAGTTGGTGCCTCTAAATAAAACAGGTTACTATTAATGTTATCCAGCAAACTGCTCTCTGCTTCTATAAAAAGCTCTGTTCTCAAAGCATTTATGGACGTATTAGTACTCTTGTCCCTATTATTTCTATAACTTTCAATAGACTTATATATATCCGTGTCTTTGTATGAATTAATCAGGCTATCAACATCATTTATCAAACCATAGTCTACAGAATAACCTGTAGTATAGCTGTAGGTAGCATAAAAATCACAACCTGTTATCAGTGTAAATAAAAGCTTGTTCAGTATATACCAGCTTAGCTCATTAGCCTTTAATAGCTCAGGCATGTACTTATCTCTCCGTATAAACACATCATCCTTAAAGCTTGTATTTAATATTGACTTGTCCTTGTAATAGTATAAGTACTCAGGATGTTCCTGTATTTCATTTTGAAGAAGGTTGTTTAGACTGTTTAAAAATTCTGCCATATCGCTAAGCTGCGAATGATGCTTAGATATGATATAGGCAAAGGTATATATTGTATAGTGCAGAAATCTTCTTAAATCTCTATCCTGTATTTGTCCTATTCTTTGAGTATATATATGTATATAGATTAAAGCCGACAGCAGAGAATGGTCAGAGTTATACAGCCCTTTATACTCAAAGCTTTCCAGCTCAAAATTGCCGAGTTTTCTCTGAAAGGCAGGATTAATTTTGCCTATATCATGAAGGTATACTGCATTTATGTATAGCTCTTTTAAAAAGTCAATGTATTGCTGTTCGATAGGTCTACCCTCTATGCATAAGTCTTCAATAATGCTACTAAGTACTTTATTAATTCCTTTTTTGTCCATCAAATCATACAGATACTGCTTTGTTTTTTCCATATGTTCTGACAGCTTTTCATCTGCTTTAGCATCCTTTGTATGGGCATATATTTTATCTAAGCAGTCAATATTGTTATATATGTTCCATAGCCTTGTATTCTTCATGCTTATCCGTCCTTTTATATGCAGTTTAGTATATAAGAAAGGCACAGATATTAATAATGGATAGCTGTGCCCTATAATTATTAGTGAAAAGCCAATACCAAATCTTCATAACAGTATGTATCTTTAGCTTTGTCAAGGTTTTCCACTTCTATATTGGTGAAACATATTTCATCATATTCATAAAAATTATAGTCCTTATTCAACGCTATTGGAACTACTTCTCTGTACATGTATTCCGGACTATCGTTCCATGAATATTTTCTAATGTTGTAACTTTTCATAACAAACAACGAGTCTATATGGTTTTGCTGCTTTATTTCTGACAGCTCAACTAAGCTAACATTGGTAATGGTTGCAGGGTGGTCGTTCTTACCAAGGTATGGCACATATACACATTTACTACTGATTATATAGTCGCAAAGCTTTTCAAAGAGACTCCGCTCAATGCTGTCGTCATCCAGTATGAATATTTGCCACTTAGGCTCTTCCAGCCACTGTTCCCTTACTATAAGATTGCCGCCTTCCTCCTTACTTGCGTAGCCTACACTGTTATTATACACCTGCAACTTCTTGCTGAAATATCCTTTTTTATCAATAGGTAAAGGAACTACAGATAATTTTAGCTCCTTTAACCTCTCATAATACTCAGGATACTGCTTGTCCTTTTGCTGTATATTGCCTCCCAAGCCCACTATCGCACCTAGAAGTCCCAATAATGCAACTCTATGTATATGCCCATAGGTAAAGTATGCAAAGCTGTTTACATCCGGCTTTTTAAAGAAGGCTGTCTTTCCGGATAATTTAAAGGTCAATGCTCTCATTCTACATCACTTCTCTCGTGAATATATTTCTTTTTTCTAAGTTGAGCTTTGTACTTATTTCTGTTGTATATGGATTATAATATAGCTCAATTTTTTCTATTTTATTGCTAGACTTGGAGATAATATCCTCCAATCCCTCAAGCTTAATAATGTTCTTATCTCCTTTTTCAAACTTTACATACTGAGCAAGGTCAGGCAAATACATCTTAGCTTCTGGTTTGCATTCAATAAACATTGCAAACTCGTTTTCACAACCTAGCTTGCTATTGGTATTAAAGGCTGTAGCTGACATCAGAGCTGCTTCTTTGAACTTTTCATAGGCTTCTCTGGTATAACCTTCAAAACCATCTACTATATTTGTATAATCATTATAGTTCTCCGGATTAATAGAAAAATGATAGAAATAGTGAGCTTCATCCGACATTATCTTTGTTCCAAGGCTTGATGCATCCGCTTCCTCCTTATTGGAATTACGGAATGGTGACAATATATCTTGTATCTCAATATTACTGTTGGTATATTTATTAAAGCCTTGCCCTATCTGTACAGCTCCCATAATACTAATATTTTGCTTCTTTTCAGCAAAGGTTGCTCCAAAATTCATAACATCTATAGCACTAAAAAGATTTCTTAAAACCTGGTTAGAAGGAGTTTTATCATCCAACTTTGCAGGTGAGAATATTTCTTCATATCTTTCCTGCAAATCCTTTGGCTGAAGCTTATTTGACTCAAGCTTATAGGACTTGATGTATAATACCTTTTCGCCCTGATTCTGCCACATTCTTTTCATAGGATACTTTAGAGCCTTGTCACTGCCGAATATATCGCCATTACTTACTGATTTGGGTCTTCCTGTAAAATCAGCATTCCAGTTTGACATTACACTTTTTATGCCTATTACTCCATATACTCTATTGTTCATTTTCATTAACTTCTTCCTCCTCCTGTTGTTCTTGCTCTCTAACCTCAGCCTCTTTCTCCTTTTTTGTGTATATCACGTTTTTGCACAGTAAGCCTGCACAGAATAAATCTCGATATTTCTCAAAATTACCTTCTGTCTCATAGCCTTGTACCATTGCAAGAGAGTTTTTGAATCTATAGTTATACATGTCTATTGCATGACCATAAGTTAATGTCATTTCTTCAAGCTTTTCCTTTAATCTTTTGCTATCTTTTACTCTCATAAAAGCTTCAAACATGTCTATGTTTTTTTTCTTTGCTTCGCTTCTAGTCATAATATAGTAAGCAAGCTGTCCTGCTGCAAAGTAGAACTCTTCGTCACTCTGGCAGGTTACAAGCTCCTCTTTTTGTGATATCTTTTTCTCAAAGTTCTTTATTATAACTTCTATCTTATCAGCCACCTTATCCCCTCCTAGTGAAAAATAATTGAGATATGCTATTCTTAGATTAAAGGCTCTTGCTGCCTGCCTTAAGCCTTCACCATTTCTTATATGCTCCAATACAATTTCCATGCTGATTTTGTCTATCATACCAGCCAGGTCATTTTCTATTCCCTTCTTAAAAAAGCTATGGAATGCTTTTTTGCTTAAAGTGAATAGGTTTAACATATTCTTGGAGAAATCTTTTTGATTAATTTTAGGCTCTGAAAAATAGTTTTTCATCAGCCTTTTTTTAAAGAAGCTGTAATCCGTCTCAAGCTCTAACTTATACAAAGCATCAAGAGTTCTGTCCTCCACCCTATACCACTTATCTTTTTCCTTGTTTTCAATGCCTACTATGTTTTTTAGTCTAAAAGTAATATCCTGCATGTAGCATGGCAGGCTTTCATAGTCCTCAATTATAACTTCTTTACTCTTTGTAATATATAAATAGTAGCACGCACTTTCGTGATTTCTTTTCCATGTATCTACCAACTTACTATTAAAATCATAGTTCTCCGGTATCAAAAACTCTTTGTATGGAATATTGTCAAACTGAAAGCTCAGCCAGTCAAAGAACTTTTTAATTATGATTGCTTTATCTATACCGATTCTATATGGGACTTCATATCTCCTCGACATAAGCTTCAGGTATGGTTTCTTATCATTCATTCCCATATTGGAATTTGATAAACCCATTACCTTTTGATCAGTCAGCACGTTAAAGTCGTTTTTGTTATATATTCTTGGAACAAGATATTTAAAGCTTTCACGTCTATATATATTAATGTCTTCATTAAAAAAAATCGCTACATAACCCTTAAACTCTTGTTGTGATATAAATTGTATCAGCTCATCCAAATTATTTAACAGATAAGCTCTGTTTTTTTCCAGCTTTTCTACATCCATATCTAAAGGTACCGAATCAAGTAGCATAGAGGCTTTATCGGCAAGCTTCTTACTTGGCTCTTTCAATATGTTGAAGTATTCGGTTACCCTCTCCCTATATTCTTCTTTACTCAAGGGGCTATCTCCAACTGTCGGAAATATATCCTTCTTCATGAAAAGTGTCATGTAATTGTTACTATGTATTTTTTTCTTAGGATCTATTGGCTTGTTCATATCTATCAATACGCTATAATAATCCATTTGACGAAACCAGTTATACAGCTTTTTATCTATTGGCTCATTTTTATCTATTATCAGTTTGTCTATGGAATAATCATCATTTATCCTTATATACAATCCACTCTTTGGCTTGTAATTATCCAGTATCAGCTTATCCCCATACTTCTCATATGCCTTTGTGAAAAGCTCTATCAAGTCGTTTATCAAATATATTCACCCCCTATTTTGCAGAGCAAAAGCCAAAGCCTGCACTAGAGTTTTTTTCAAGTATTCCGGTCGCAAGTGCTATAAAAGCAAGCTTCTGCGACGTCTCATCTTCTCTCACAAATATTCTTAGCTTATTACCAATTAAGCTTGTATCCTTGTATTTAATACTAATTGGCTTCTTATTAAGCAGCTCAAGATGCTGAATAAAGCATTGTGAAGGTATGGGGGATTCGCCATAAAACGCCTTGTACTTCTTCTCGAGATTCATCTGAATCCTTTGCTGCAATAACATAAAATCATCACCTGGAATCCAGCATTTGTTATCTACTGTTGCTATCGCAGGGGTAAGAGTCTGGAGCATAGAAATATACCTTTGGCGATGTTCCTTTTTTTCAATAGCAAGCACTCTAAAGCTTGAGTTTTTTGTATTAGGAAGATGCATGGCAATTTTCTCTATAAAGCTCTGCTCAAGGCTTCTTATTCTGAAGAGGTACACTTTTCCTGCTTTGTACTGTTTGTCTTTCTCGATGGGATAGAGATTTCCAAAGGAATATAGCTTATAGCCCTTCATACTGTGTTTTTGCGCTAGTTCCTTATCCAGATGCATAGCACCATTTACCAGCTCTGTAAGTTTATTATTTACATTAGTATAATGCATATCTGAAGTTACCAAAATCGTTGAAATGAGTTCTAAAAATTTCATCTTACACCTCCTCACATGTTAAATAATTCTATCATTTACATTTTTATTTATTTCTACAATATTTTTCAATTTCCTGCTATAGTTGGAAATATTATTGGTGTGGATGATAAAAAGTAAAAGCAGAGTAAATGTTAACTCATAGCTCTGCTTTTAGATTCGACTGATATTATAATTGCTAATCATCTATTTTTTTAGAGACTATTTTTTAGTCTATTATTACTATTAACTCATTAAATCTATCTAGTTCAGTTATTTTAGTTAAATGTGAAACTATTTTTTCAGCTGAAACTATAGTTTCCAGCATCTATCCATATCTATAGCCCACCACTTTTGCTTTTAAAACTATTGTCATATAAAAACTAGTACATTCTATGTATTGGTATAACACATGGAGTCGGGAGAGCCAAAAGTGGGATTATCATTTAAATACATCCTATGTATTGGTATAACTTATGGTTATTAATCCATATAAAAACTAATTTTCTATTTAAATACATCCTATGTATTGGTATAACTCCTCTAAAATAGCCATTTACTCTATACTCCTTACATCTACTAACATTTACAATTCCTAAGAAGCACTATTGTTTTTCCAGGTGAAAATGTTTTATCGCCTATAATAGATATAATAACCCCTGACACATTGAATTGCAACATACCAGGGGTTATTAATCAAACTAACTGTTTAGAAAAATACATTATTTTTTATAGGAATCCTTTAAATGTGCTATTCTGTTGAATACCAGCTTTTCGGAGGTTGTATGCCTGTTATCGACGCAGAAGTAGCCTTGTCTCATGAACTGGAACTTATCCTCAGGCTTTGCATCCTTCAAGAACTCTTCTACATAGCAGTCTTCAAGCACAATCAACGAATCAGGATTCAGGTTTTCCTTCCAGTCTGCGGCATCCTTTTTACGCTCCTCCTCAGGCAGCAGCAGCCTGTCGTACAGTCTGACCTCAGCCTTAACTGCATGCTCAGCTGACACCCATTGAATAACTCCCTTGACCTTTTTGACTGAAGTGCCAGCTCCGCTCTTTGTATCGGGGTCATAGCTGCAGCGAAGCTCTATTACCTCACCGGTGCTTTCATCCTTAATAGCTTCCTCGCACCTGATTATATACGCTCCCTTTAGACGCACCTCACCGCCGGGATAAAGCCTGTGGTATTTTGGTGGAGGGTTTTCCATAAAATCATCCTGCTCAATGTATAATACTCTTCCAAAGGGAACTTCTCTTGAGCCCAGTCCGGGATTTTCATTGTTATTGTCTATATTCAGATACTCATATTTATTTTCAGGATAATTGCTTATCACTACCTTTAAGGGCTTCAATACGGCCATTACATTGGGCACCTTTGTTTTCAGATCCTCCCTCAGGAAATGTTCCAGCATGGCAACATCCACTATGCTTTCGCTTCTGGATACACCTATTTCATTTAAAAAGGTCTTTATTGCTTCAGGCGTATAACCTCTTCTTCTTAATCCCTTGAGGGTAAGTAAACGCGGGTCATCCCAGCCTTCTACAAAGCCTCCGAATATCAACTCTCTAAGATATCTCTTACTGGTTATTCCACCTTTGAGATTCATCCTTCCGAATTCTCTCTGCTTGGGAGGATTTTTTATTTCCAGTGCTTCCAGCACCCATTCATACAATGGCCTGTGATCCTTGAACTCTGCAGAGCAAAGTGAATGTGTTATACCTTCTATGGCATCCTGAAGAGGATGGGCATAATCATACATGGGATATATGCACCACTTGTCACCTGTTCTGTAGTGATGCAGCTTTTGTATTCTGTATATAACCGGGTCTCTCATGTTCATATTGGGTGAAGCCATATCTATTTTTGCTCTTAGTACCTTATCACCCGCTTCAAATTCCCCATTCTTCATTCTCTCAAAAAGCTCCAGGTTTTCTTCTACTGTACGGCTTCTGTATGGACTGTCCTTCCCGGGCTCGGTTAATGTGCCTCTGTACTCCTTCATCTGCTCCGGTGAAAGATCGCAGACATATGCCTTTCCTTTTTTTATAAGCTCAACAGCCCACTCATATATCTGATCAAAATAATCCGAGCCGTAAAGCTCCCTTCCGCCAAAATCATATCCCATCCATTTCATATCTTCTATTATTGAATTAACATATTCTATGTCTTCTTTTGCAGGGTTTGTATCATCAAATCTAAGGTTGAACTTACCGCCAAATTTTTCCACTGCACTGTAGCTTATGTTTATAGCATAGGTGCTTCCTATATGGAGATATCCATTGGGCTCCGGAGGAAAACGGGTGCATACTCCTCCTCTGCATCTCCCCTCTTCTATATCCCTGCCTATTTCTTTATGAATAAAGTTGGTAGATTCATAGATTTTTTCGTTATTATCCATTATCATACTAACATCCTCCTGTTTGATTTAAAGTAAAATAAAAAACCCCGAAAAGTCACTGAGTAGTGACTCCGCAGGGTTGCATTCCGCGTGTAGGATTTCTCCCTGTACCGCTCGTATCCTTTCATATGCGATACTAGGTACACTCACTATTTTTATATATTGTATACAATATCCCAGAATAAGTCAATAATCTATAGCTGAAACTTCCATACAGCCCTGTCTCCATCCTGCTGCACCGATACCTTTGGCTCAGCTCCCTGCTTCAGAAGACCAAGCCAGAAATGTGCCGCACAAGTACCTACATCAATATCAGGATATGCCCATTTTATGTGTTTGTAGCCTGCAGGCTTTGCTATTTCCACTAAAATGTCTTCGCTTTGTTTTTGCACATTAAAATACCAGCATTGACTGTTCATTGCCGATGGAGCCTTGCATGCAAGCTCCAATGCATATCTTACAGTATGGGGAAGCTCCTTTATTGAGTCCTTATGAAGGTTTTGCTCCACAGTATTCTTTTTTCTGCTGAACATTATATCAGTAAGCTTGTCGTATACTCCAGTAGGCTTTTCGCTGCAGTAGCCAAGTGGCGTCACACTCTGTATTTTCTTTGGTGCCTTTTCTTCTGAAGCTCCATATACGATATCATAAGCGTTTTTCTTCTTATAATGTCCGTACCAGCAGGTACCGATGCCAATACTTTCGCAGAAAAGTATCAGTAGCTCTCCCACAAAGCCTGCTTTTGCCTGATCAACCAGAGTGTCGGGGGAACAAATCGCTGCAAAGGTCTCAGGCTCTGCAAAATGACATACTGAGCTGCCGGACAGACTGTGGATACTGATGACAACGGTGTTATCAAATGGAGTCTCGATACTCTCGGCAAACTCTTTGACCTGCTGCATATGCTCTGCTGTCAATCCTTCTTTACTGTATTTTCTTCTGGATTTTCTCGTTTCTACTGCACTTACAAGCTCGGAAACGTATTGTCCGAATTCCTTCATTCCCTATACCTCCGTTTCAAGGCTGCTTTTATCGCTTTTGAGCTGTTTATAATATTTGTTATATAGAATATCCTTATAACTATATTTTGCTTTCGTATTATAAAGGAGTCAAGTAAAAATGAAAAAGAATGGCGGCATTTGCTTGCCGCCGCTCCTTATAAGCTATTTTTTGAAGAACTCCCTGACGAAATCCGGAACAGTATCGGCAAAAAAGGAACCCATTCCAATAACATCATAGTCTCCTTCAAGGAATACAACCTGATATTCGGATTTATCACTATACCAGCCAGTGTTGTAGTTCACCAGGCACTGCTCTATCTGTTTTTTGTCAGTCACCTTCAAAATATGCTCGCTCTTAAGCTCTTCTGTAGAGAAAGTGAAGCCTTTGTTTCCTTCGGAATCACGCTTTATTGCTATCATATCTATCTCTTCGGGCAGCACCCTTGCTTTTTCATAATATCCCTTATCCATCAGCCACTGTGCGAACTTTACGTATGATTTCCTCCATACTGTATTATAGAGATATTTCTCTGTATCCTCTTCTTTGCTGTCTGACAGCACCACTTTGATACCAGCCCAGGGCACTATGCTTTCATTCATATCCTCATAAGCTGCCCCCAATATTTCTTCTTTAAGTATTTCCAGTGCTTCTTTGACTTCGTCCGGCTTTATCAGGGTTACACTTTTTGATTTTCTATATATAAAATTGGATTCTATAACAAGCTTTTCAACCCTTTTCGGATCCAGCTCCAATATTTTGTTGTACAAAAGCTTATGTTCCTGAGATTCGAAAATAGGCTTTAAAAACTCCTTATGTTTTTCCTTTTCTATATAATAGCTTCGCACCATTTCTTTCCCGTTTTTCATCCTGTATGCAATTGTTACAGTATCTCTTTTTAGCTTATTAACTTTATTCCTATTATACTCTTTATTATTGATAATATGTTCATGTAACTTATGGACATTGATAATATTGTCTTTCAAGTAATATTCCATCCTGTCAAAAGGTGCGTGGATATGCTCGCTGAAATATACACTTTCAATATCCTTCACAGCAGGAATGCGTTTTTCAAAGCCTGTAGGGTCTAAGTTTATAATTAGAACCAGCACTACTGCAGCTGCAGCATATATACAGAAGCCCTTTATACTTTTAAACACTTTCCATGTTTTTTTCAGTATCATCTCTGATATAAAATACCCTGCCAAAGAGCCTGTGATGTATCCGAAATACAACCAGCCAATCCGTCCTTGAGTTTCGTAGAATATAGAGCCGGCCAATATCATTGTGCAGAATGCAGCACCGTACTTTATCAGTGGATGAAGCTTTTTATATATTATAGGCTCAGATGCTCCCTCAATATGTCTGCGCTTGTAGAGTATTTCCCCCGATATTATCAAAGCTATACACAAAAGTATATATACAATTCTTTCTGCTGCCGTCATGCTGTTATCATGATACATACTAACGTAAAAGCCGTCAATCAGTCTTGTTATGGGAGAAAATTTGTAGGCAGCTATATTACCGTAGCCTGTATAGCCATAAATAAGGGCACCGGCATTAGCCTTTATAATCTCAATCAAACCGGCAGGAAGCACCAGAAATATGAATGTAAGCACACCCTGTACAATAGACAGCCCGCAAAGCATTCCGATTGCATTGCCTGCAAGATATATGACAAGCTGAATCAATACAGTGTTCAGCATCCATGCTGCAATACCGGAAAAGCCATAGAAGTCTTCCAGATTTAGTGCTGTGTTTAGTAAAAAGAGTGAGATTCCCGTTATAAGTATGGGCACCAGAAGCAGCAATGCTCCCGTGAATAAGTGAGTCCTGTATAATACGCTTCTTTTTATTGGAAAGCTGTGAACAACATCTGCCGATGCCTTTATGTTTATGTATCTGAAAAGCATGACAGAAATAATAATCGGAACTAAAATTACTATCAAGGACTTCATATCGGGTGCTTCATATGCAAGCATTCTCTGCACATTATCAGGATATATGTGATTTCTGCTATTCATCAATAGTATCTGCATTGGTATGTACCAGAGTAAAAGCATGGTGTTTAGAATACCCAGTATAGAAAAACGTCTTATATTGTCAACAAAAATACCTTTGTTAAAAAATGATGTTTTTGATGTCATAACCTGCATCCCCCATTTCATATATAAAGATTTCCTCTAAAGTGAGAGGCAGTATATCCATAATTACAGGGTTGTGCTTCTGCAGCTTCTGCACTATGCTGTCCTTATTTCCCCTGACTATATAAACCCCCACGCTGCCTCTTCTGTCCTCGTTCATTATTTCAAGCTCCTCAGTTAACCCGTGCGGTATATCATTCTTGAAGGCAACCTGAATCTTATGCACATCTGATTTAAGGTCGTCAATATCCTTCTCCACAACCAGCGACCCTTTATGTAAAATCCCTATATGGTCGCACAAATCATCCAATTCTCTCAGGTTATGGGAGGAAATGAGAACTGTCATATTGCGGTCTGCAACATCCTGGACTATGAGGTTTTTCACCTTCTGCTTCATTACTGGATCCAAGCCGTCCAGAGGCTCATCCAGTATAAGATAATCAGGCATAACTGATAACCCCAGCCAAAAAGCCACTTGTCTTTGCATACCCTTGGATAGGTTGTTAACCTTTTTACCCAATTCTATGTCAAAAACCTTGCTAAGCTTATCAAACCTTTCCTGATTCCATGAAGCATATATACTTTTATAGAGCTGCGCCATGTTTTTAACTGTATATGACAGAGAGAAGTAAAGGTTGTCCGGTATATATATTATTTTTGACTTTACATTATTGTTTTCATATACTTCTTCACCTTGTATCGTTATTTTGCCCTTGTTTTGCCTGTAAACTCCTACCAAGGTTTTTATCAGTGTGGTTTTCCCTGCCCCGTTTGGTCCCAGCAAGCCATATATTGAGCCTTTACTTATGTTCATACATACATTGTTCAGAGCAAGAAAATCATCATATGACTTACTCATATCAGTAATCTTTATCAATCTTTATACCCCCTTGACCTTGATTTCCATTTCATTAACCATTTTCAATATCTCTTCCTTTGGCATCCCCAAATATATTGCTTCCAAAAGCAGCCTGCCAAGCTCTTCTTTCAGTTTTTCCAGCTTTTCCTTGTTCTTAAGCCTTGCAGCGGCAGCCACAAAGCTCCCCTTGCCCGGCAGGGAATAGATATAGCCCTGTCTTTCCAATTCTCTATAGGCTTTTTGAATTGTGTTGGGGTTTATGGTTATCTGGTTTGCCAGCAGCCTTACAGACGGAAGCTGCTCATCCTCCTTCAAGACCTCATTGATAATCAACTCCTTGAATCTGTCCACCAGCTGTTCATAAATGGGCAATCTGCTCTTTAAGTCCAGATTAAACATGTAAACCTCTCCCTCTGTTCTAACTGTACTACTATAATTAGTACAGTTAGATTGTAGCACAGGTTAGTAAACTTTGTAAATAGTAAATATAAAAAATAAACACCCGCATAACGGATGTATATAAATCGACTTGTACAGTATATCAGGTTATTTTATATAGTCTTTTTACATTTTTTGCAGTCTCCAATGCCACCCTTTCAAAGGGTATACCCTTAAGCTCTGCCACTGCAGCTGCCACATATCTCACATAAGCAGGCTCATTTCGCCTTTTGCCTATCTGAGAAGGCGGAAGGGAAGGAGCATCTGTCTCTATCAAAAGATATCCCAATGGTACAGTCTTTGCTACCTCCTTAAGCTTGTGAGCACTTCTGTAGGTCACAGGACCTGCTATAGAAATATACAAGCCCATATCTACATATTTACTGGCAAGCTCGGCATCGCCGGAATAGCAGTGCAGCACCCCCTCTAAGCTGCCGTCTTGCTCAGACTTAAGTATTTCATAGGTATCTATATTTGCTTCACGATCGTGAACAACCACTGGAAGCTTAAGCTCCTTGGCAAGGCGTATTTGCTCTATAAACCATTTCTTCTGAACATCCTTTGGCGAGTAGTCATAGTGATAATCAAGCCCGCATTCGCCTATGGCTATAACTTTTTTATTTTGTGACAATTCCCTAATGGTATCCAAGGTTTCCGAGTCCATTGTATCGGTATTGTTGGGATGAACTCCAATGGTTGCATAAATACAATCATATCTGTTGGCAAGCTCTATTGCCTTTACAGCCGATAGCACTGAGCTCCCGGATACTATTGTCAGCTCGATCCCGTCTTTTTTCATACCTCTTATTACCTTATCTCTATCCTTATCAAACCATTTATCATACAAATGCGCATGACTGTCTATTAGCATTCAAATCACTCCTATTTCTCAAGCAGGAATTCTAAGGCTTCCTCCTGTTTAGCATCAAAATCCTTAGGATACCAGTGTCCCACCTCTTTATTGATAATATACTTACACCGCAAGCCTTCAGCCTCAAATCCCTTCAGTATTTGCTTTTCTACTTCTATATCCTCTTTTGCATCCTCACCTTCAAGCATTACTCCCCTTACTCCTCTTTGTACAGCAGCCCTGATATTTTCATCAGTATATGCTGCAGGAATCCTGCTTGGGCATAATGAAAGGAAGCCCTTTACAGGCACAGCATTGGACAAGGCAATATCCATACTGGCTATAGCTCCTCCTGAAAAGCCTCCTATAAAGACCATGCTCTCATCTACTGTGTATTCTTCTACTATCTTATCATAGCAGTCTTTAATATCTCTTCTGGAGACTTCTGCATTTGGAAGCCAGCCATAACCGTTATGGCACAATACCTGAGAAGACTGCAAATATGCTACGATAAACCCTCTTTCAAACAGCACCTCAGGCTTCCAGTAGTATTTCAAATCCTCTATGTTGCCATCTCCACCATCACCATGCAGTAAAAGCATCAGCGGGTGTTTTTTTTCTTTACAGCAGCTGTCAGGGAGCTGCACGTCATACTTGGCCCTTGCTGCACTCTGTGCTTTCTCTAAGAGTTTATCATTCTTCTGCTTCAGCTCAATATATTCCTCCAGCTGTCTTATGGGCTCCAGCACTCTGTAATGCAGTGGAAATAAATAACCCATATCCATTGTTGCTTTGATGATTTCTACTGCTTCATCATAAGATTTTAGCATAACATTCATGATCGTTTTATCCAGCAGTATTACAAACTCGTGCTTTTTATATTCCTCTTCAGGCAATATCCTTGTCCCTTCCTCCAGCATCTCCAGTGCCTTTTTATATTCACCATCTGTATAAGGCTTTGTATATGCTATTTCCAGCTCCTTAAAATTCTTATAGCTCATCGTTATCCCCCAATTCATATAGAATATACTATAATAATAAAGCACAATGACTGACAACTGTGTGTCAGTCATTGTGCTTATATAAAAATATTTTATTTTGAGGTCTCTTCTATTGCTACTGCCACAGCAACAGTGGCTCCTACCATAGGATTGTTGCCCATTCCCACGAAGCCCATCATGTCTACATGTGCAGGCACTGAGGATGATCCGGCAAACTGTGCATCGGAATGCATTCTGCCCATTGTATCAGTCATTCCGTAGGAAGCAGGACCTGCAGCCATATTGTCAGGATGCAGCGTTCTTCCGGTACCTCCGCCTGATGCCACTGAGAAGTATTTTCTTCCTTGCTCGAAGCATTCCTTTTTATAGGTGCCTGCTACCGGATGCTGGAAGCGCGTTGGATTTGTGGAATTTCCGGTAATGGAAACATCCACAGCCTCCTTATGCATTATTGCCACACCTTCTCTGACATCATCTGCACCATAGCATTTTACCTTGGCTCTTTCGCCCTTGGAGTAAGCTATTTCCTTATCAATTCTAAGCTCACCCGTATAATAATCGAACTCTGTCTTTACATATGTAAATCCATTTATTCTGGATATTATTTGCGCTGCATCCTTGCCAAGTCCGTTAAGTATTACTCTCAAAGGTTCTTTCCTTACCTTGTTGGCTGACTTGGCTATTCCTATAGCTCCTTCAGCCGCTGCAAAGGATTCGTGTCCTGCCAGGAATGCAAAGCACTTCGTATCTTCTGTAAGCAGCATCGCAGCAAGATTGCCGTGCCCTATACCAACCTTTCTTTCATCTGCAACAGAGCCCGGTATGCAGAACATCTGCAAGCCTTCTCCTATTGCCTTGGCTGCATCAGCTGCCTTTTTACAGCCTTTCTTAACAGCTATGGCAGCCCCTGCCACATAAGCCCAGCATGCATTTTCAAAGCATATTGGCTGTATTGATTTTACTATATTGATAACATCTATACCCTTTTCATCGCATATGGCCTTTGCCTGCTCCAAAGAGTCAATATTGTATTCCTTTAAAGCATCAAGCACCTGACTTATTCTTCTTTCATAACCTTCGAATTGTATCATAAAATCCCCTCCTATCTATTCATGTCTCGGGTCTATAACTTTTACTGCCTCGTCAAATCTTCCATAGGTTCCGGCAGCTTTCTTCAATGCTTCATTGGCATCTATACCCTTTTTCACCATATCCATAAACTTGCCCATGTGCACAAACTTATAGCCTATTATTTCATTGTTTTCATCCAAGGCAATTTCTGATACATAGCCCTCTGCCAGCTCCAGATAGCGGGGTCCCTTTTCCAGTGTTCCGTACATTGTACCTACTTGGCTTCTTAAGCCCTTGCCCAGATCCTCAAGTCCTGCACCGATATGAAGTCCTCCCTCAGAAAAGGCCGTCTGGCTTCTTCCATAAGCAATCTGCAGGAACAATTCTCTCATTGCGGTGTTTATGGCATCGCATACCAGGTCAGTATTAAGAGCCTCCAGTATAGTCTTTCCGGGCAGTATCTCCGCTGCCATCGCTGCAGAGTGTGTCATGCCCGAGCAGCCTAAAGTCTCAACCAGTGCTTCCTGTATGATTCCATCCTTGATATTCAGAGTTAGCTTGGTAGCTCCTTGTTGAGGTGCGCACCAGCCAACTCCGTGAGTCAGACCGGAAATATCCTTTATTTCCTTTGCCTGTGTCCATTTACCTTCCTGAGGTATAGGTGCAGGACCGTGATTGGGCCCCTTGGCTACACATATCATTCTT
The DNA here is from genome assembly GCA_049322695.1 of Bacillota bacterium. Taxonomy (GTDB): domain Bacteria; phylum Bacillota; class Clostridia; order Lutisporales; family Lutisporaceae; genus CALGKJ01. The sequence goes on from JBMORW010000019.1 coordinate 20,977, forward strand.
TCAACCTCTGACGTAAAATGCATTGTAACTTCTCCCTTCAAAATAAAAGTATAGCTTTTCCGTACAATAAAAAACTCCTATTTCAAGCTCTTTATGAAATAGGAGCCATCTACGTTAAAACTAATATAAGCCCTATTGCTGATATTATTTTAACACAGTTTGGAATATTTAAATATAGCTTCTATAGAATAAATACTATAGATTAATTAGCAGTAGCTTCTGCAATTACAGCCACAGCCAGACTTTCTCGAAAAATCTTCTGTATTTTCTAAACCCAAAATCTTTAATGCAGTCTTATTATCTCCCATTATGCTTATTCTATATTTTCAAGTATTTTTACTATTTCCTTAGGTTTAAGAACTTTGCCGAATGAGACTACCTTTTCATTGATAACCAATGCTGGAGTCGACATTACTCCGTATGACATAATATCCTTAAACTCTGTCACTTTTACTACTTCGGCAGCTATACCTGTCTCTTTTAATGCTGTTTCAGTGTTTTCCTTCAAAGTAACACAATTCTTGCATCCTGAACCTAAAATCTTTATAACCATAATATCACTCCTCAATAATTTAAAAACCTAAATAAAACATATAGAAAGAAATAAGCAAAATAACAAAGCCCATTAAAAACTTGAGGAATTTGCTTGCTACACCATATCTGTTACTTGAAGACAGCTTATGTACCAAGCCCACAGAAGTCCCTGCAACAAGTACTAGAAAACTGTGTCCTAAGGAATATAGAAGCAACAGTAATACTCCCATCAAAAGCTTTCCTTCCTTTGCTACCATAGCAAGCAGCACTACCAATACCGGTGTTGCACATGGAGATGAGAAAAGTCCTCCCAATATGCCGGCAAAAAACGCTCCGACAAAACCACGTCTGGTACTTTTACTTATAGCATAAGTAGAAGGTATAAAATTATATATCTCCCAGGTCTGCAAAGTCATTAGAAGCATCAGTATGCCAAGAACTATATACCACCATGAACCTGCCCCCTGTAAAAGCCTTCCCAATAGAGATGCAATAGTACCCAGAACAGTAAAGGTTATAGCCATACCTAGCGAGAAAACTAATGATAGTATAAAAGCCTTTCTTGTATCTTTTTGTCCCGTACCTCCTACGTATCCTATAACAAGCGTCACACTTGTTAGCGCACAAGGTGTAAAAGAAGTTAATAAACCCGCGAGTAATGCCAAAACAGGAGTTAACCATATGTTTGCAGAAATAGCCGATGAAATGGAATCAAGCCACTGGCTTGTTATAATATCCATTACTTTAAACCCATCTCTCTCAATATTTCCAGCAGTTGTTTTTTAGTCATACCGCCCTCATGGGTAGTAAAATTATGTTCATTTGTTTCTCTTGAAGAGTAAAGCAGCAGCTGCATGGCTCTGGCATCTTTAGGCTTGAAGGGCTTTCCGTCAGCATCAATAAACACTTGTGTCGGTATTACTCTTAAAGGATAATTTTGGGCTAAAGCCCCATATTTCCACACATCAACAAATTTAATTATTGCTTTACCGCGCAGCTCCTTATTAAGCTCCTCTAGTATAGGTGCCATTTCCTTACATGGTATGCATGAGTCTGCACCAAAGTCAATTATAATAGGCAGCTTATATGCTTTTAACTTTTCAAGATTTATTTCGTCTGATACATGTAATTCAAAATCAGGATTATCGCTAGCTGCTGTATAACTATTTTTGTCTGAATTTTTAAAAGCCCATATTCCGAAGATTATACTCAAAAGTAAAATCGGTATTATGATTTTTACTGCTTTGCTCTTGGCTTTTATAATCTTTCCTTCACTCATCAGCAGCAACCTCCGCTGTCTCTCCCGCAATCACAGCCGCAGCCACAGTTTTCATTCTCCTTTACCCCTTCACCTACATAAGCAATGGCTTCCACTGGACATAAATTGCCGCATCCATGGCAGCCCTGGATACAGCCTTCCGGATAAACCACAGCCGGTACCGGTGCCTTACTCAGGTCATATACTCCATGTGTACATTTAGCTGTACATGCACCGCATTGGATACATTTTTCATAATCAATAACAGGATACCAAGTTTTTGACATATACAAAACCTCACTTTTTACTATTTTAATTCTTTTTTACTAGCCCTATCGTTTAGGCTAGATAAAAACAAAGGAAATTGCATTGAATAAGTATCCTATAAATAGAATTCCAGCGGACACAATCCCAGAAAATATCACTAAAAGCCTTGGCTTTACTACCTTACTCAGCATTACCATAGATGGAAGAGAAAGAGCCGTTACAGCCATCATGAAGGATAAAACAGTGCCTACGCCTACACCCTTAGCAAATAGTGCTTCTGCAATGGGTATTGTACCGAAGATATCAGCATACATAGGTATTCCAACAGCAGTTGCCAATATAACCGCAAATGGATTATTGTGGCCTATCACATTTTCCACTGCGTTTTGCGGAATCCAGTTATGAATCACTGCACCTATGCCAACTCCTATAAATATATATAACCAAACCTTATGAATGATGCTTATAACCTGCTCTTTTGAATATGAAATTCTCTCTGTGCGGGTCATTTCTGCTATTTCCATATCTATGTTTTCAGCTTCTCTTACATATCCTTCAACATAGCGCTCAAGACCAAGCTTGTCAATAACTGTACCGCCGACCACTGCCAGGACTAAGCCTACAACTACATAAGCGATTGCTATTTTCAGCCCAAAAAAGGAGGTCAATATAAGCATTGAAGCTAAGTCAACAAGCGGTGACGAAATCAAAAAGGAAAAAGTAACTCCCAAAGGCAATCCTGCAGATGTAAAACCTATAAAAAGCGGTATACTGGAACAGCTGCAGAAAGGCGTTATGGTACCTAATAACGCTCCCAGTATGTTTCCTTTAATTCCTTTGATCCCACCGAGTAATTTCTTTGTTCTCTCAGGCGGGAAATAGCTTTGTATATATGAGATTATAAAAATAAGAGTTCCTAGCAATATAAAAATCTTTATTGTGTCATATATGAAAAAATGAATACTTCCGCCCAGCCTGCTATCAACTGATAACTTAAACACCCTTTCTACCAGAAGTCTTACCAGCTCTGAAAGCCAGGTCATTTTCAACAGTTGAGAGTTCAGCCAGCTGAATATCTGTGTAAATATCACCACAAAATATACCCCCTGCAAGTCTAGTAATTGATTTTACATAATCCTGATAAACCTATAAGTTCCTTCAAGCTTTACCTGTTCTGATTATTTCTGCAAACTCCTTAGGTAAGCCTGCCTCTTCGATTGCCGATGCTGTTTTCTCAAACTCGTAGGCTACTTCATGTATTTCAATTTCAACCTTATCCTTCTTTATATCAATTACAACATAGTTGGCATCAGGAGTACCTGTCTTGGGTTTGCCTGCACTTCCTGCATTCACAAGCAGCTTGTTACCGTAATACTTGAAATAAGGTTTGTGGGTATGTCCGCAAACAAGTATATCCTCTTGAAAAGCCTCCATGTTTTCTTCTGCTTCCCGTGAGTTTTCCTTCATATACTCATTTATTTTCCTTGGGCTTCCATGCACAAACTGTATTGTTTTACCTTCAAAACTCATTTTTACTTCCAAAGGAAGGCTTCTTAAGAACTCCTTGTTATCCTCCCTGGTCTCATCAATAGTCCAGTTCAATGAAATACCTGCATTTTCTGCATCCTTTGGATCAGGATAGTCACAGCCGCATACCATAAGCTCTTCGCCGACAGCTTCATCATAGTTGCCCTTAATGGTCAATATTTTTCTATCTCTAATTGTATCTATTACCTCATTAGGGAACGGACTATAGCCTACAAGATCACCCATGCATACAATCAGGTCAATATTGCTGTTATCAATGTCCAGAAGTACCTCATTAAGTGAATATATATTGCTGTGAATATCCGCTATTACTGCTATTCTCATACTTTATACCTCCTATGCTTTATGGGAGAACCAGTGCTTTGTGTTGTTTGCTATTTTCACCAGTGCAAGCATTACTGGCACCTCTACCAGTACTCCCACTACAGTAGCAAGAGCTGCACCTGATTCCAGACCAAACAGGGAAATTGCCACAGCTACAGCCAGCTCAAAGAAATTGCTGGCACCTATCATTCCTGCCGGCGCTGCTATATCATGCTTAAGCTTCCATGCCTTTGACCAGCCATATGCCAGGAAGAATATCAGGAAGGTCTGTATAGTCAACGGTATTGCTATCAACACTATATGAAGGGGATTATTTAGTATGATTTCACCCTGGAAGGAGAAAATTATTACTAAAGTAAGCAGTAAGCCTATTATTGTGATATTATCAAATTTCTTTAAAAATACGTTTTCAAAATAGTTCAGGCCCATGCGCTTTATTATATATTTCCTTGAGAGGTAACCTCCCAAAAGAGGTATTACAACAAATAATACTACCGATAACAGCAAGGTGTCATATGGTACAACAACATTGCTCACACCCAGCAGGAAAGCAACTATAGGTGTAAATGCGATAAGCAGTATAAGATCGTTGACTGCTACCTGCACCAAGGTATAAGCGGGATCACCCTTTGTCAGATGACTCCAAACGAACACCATGGCCGTACATGGTGCAGCTCCCAAAAGCACTGCTCCAGCCAGATAATCTTTTGCCAACTCAGCTGAAATGAAGCTTTTAAATACTATATTGAAGAAAAACCAAGCTATCAGATACATAGTAAATGGCTTTATCAGCCAGTTTGTACTGCATGTCACTATTAAGCCCTTAGGCTTTTTTGTAGCATTTACAATGCTTGAAAAATCTATTTTCAGCATCATGGGATATATCATAAGCCATATCAGTATGGCTACGGGTATAGAAACATGTGCATACTCGAACCGGCTAAGGGTTTCAGGTATGATCGGAAGTAGCTGCCCTATTAACACCCCAACTATGATGCAGGCTGCCACCCATATAGTAAGATATTTTGCGAAAAAGCCCAAGCCTTGATCCTTCATCTCGGGTACATTACTACAATTACACATTTAATAACCTCCTAAAATTAGTCCAGACATATTTTACCTTCTTTCAAATCTTCACAGGTTTTACCGCTTTCCTTATATTTATGAAGTTTTTCATTGTCCTTAAGGCATTTCTCTATCTTTTCAAATTCCTTATAAATCATATACCTTACAGATGGAAACTCATTCATAAGCTTTTCATTTAGTGTATAGTACACATATAATGCCCTCTTTTCAAAATTGACCAGCTTGGCAGTGGTCAGTTTATTCAAATGCCTTGAAGCATTAGATTGATTGATATCCAACAGTACTTCCAATTCACATACGCATAACTCTCCATCCTTCAAAAGATTAAGCATCCGGATTCTTGTCTCGTCACCCAAAGCTTTTATCACTTGTAAAAGCTCCATATCACCACTCCCTAATATTACTATATTCGATTTTAATCATATAGTATACTAAACAATGACATCTGTCAATTAGCTTAATATAAATTTAAAAAAATCACTATAAGTAAACTTCCAGTATAAATAGAATTCTTACTTATAGTGATCAGCCATCTAAAGTCTATAAACTAAACTTTTCAAAAAACACCATATCATCTAAAGGATTACGGTCTCTGTCATACCTGTCAGTGGGCAGCGGCTCACCATCAGCATAGCCTATTGCAAGTATATTTACAGGCTCTATACCTTCAGGCAGTTTGAACTCACTCTTTACAACCTCTGGCTTGAAGTGGCATATCCATACCGAGCCAAGACCCTGAGCTGTAGCTTCCAGCATCATATGGTCGGTGACTATGCTGGCATCGATATCAGCTATATCCTTGCCGTCATAATGCCTCTTCCAAGTGACATTGTGGTCTGCACATATAATCAACGCCAGTGGCGCTCCAAATATGTTTGCAGCTTTGCTTAAATTGCTCAGCCCCTTTTCTTCTCTAACAACAATTATTCTTTGAGGCTGCCTGTTTGCACCTGTAGGAGCTATTCTTCCCGCTTCCAGTATGCATTTAAGCTTTTCCTCTTCTACTTTTTTTCCCAGATATTTTCTTACTGAATATCTTTTCCTTGCCAATTCCAAGAAACTCATGTCAATCAACCCTTTCCTTGCTTGGGTCAAGGCTGTTAAATTTCTTATTCAGTCCTTACCCCTTATTATTCTTTACATGATATGATAATATATAATATATGCAGTATATGCAAGTACGCACTTTAATGTGCTATAGTATCAAAAATGATACCACGGTGGTTTCAGTGAAAGGGGTATGCTATGAAAAACATTATTGAAAAGGTATATAAGTGTCCCATGGAGGTGACTATAGATTTAATAGGTGGAAAATACAAAGCATTAATACTGTGGCATCTTTCTGATAAGACTTTAAGGTTCAGTGAAATAAAAAAAATATTACCAGACGCCACACAAAAAATGCTGACCCAGCAGCTGCGTGATCTTGAGTGCTCAGGATTGATTATCAGAACTGTATATGCAGAAGTTCCTCCCAAGGTAGAGTATTCATTATCGGATTTTGGGAAGAGCCTCAAGCCCGTACTTGTTACAATGTGCGACTGGGGCAGGGATTATCTGAAGCATGGAGTTTGCAGCGTAGATATATCTAAGGAAGCAAAAGGCAGCTGAGCATCGCTCTGCTGCCTTTAATACTTCATAATTTCCTGCAATCTATCCATGTTTATTTCCGTTGTAAAGCCCTCTTCGTCCCAATGATTCCTGCAGCCGCAATAATCAAGAAGCACACATTGTGCCGGAATTCCCAGAGACTTTGCCTTCCAGCCTCCCGCAAGCAGGTTTAAAACACAGGCAACTCCAATTACTCCAAGCCCTCCGGACTTCATTTTATTATCTGTGAATGCGGTAGATTCATGGGGAATAATAAGCACCTGGTAATCATTCCTTTCAGCCAGTCTGCTTATCTTATATACCTGACATTTGGGATCACAGCCTGCGCAGTATAATACACCTTCTACGTTTTCAGCTCTGCAGCCGCCCTTGAGCTTCTTTCTTATACAGGCAGGCAGCAAAATTGCTTTTCTTTCAGAGTTTATGAAGTCCTTTCTATATGCTTTGTTCATTACTTCTGCTCCAACCATATTAAGATGGTATTCCAGTCTTTGCCTGCTGCAAAATATCAGATCTTCACGCCATCTATGCCTCTCTCCTACCGTTTCCAGATAGCTCTCTACATTATCTGTATATTTTCCGACATGCTTCAGGCTTTCCTCTTCAAACCACATGGCAAAATAGACAGACTCAGCCAGCAGGTCAGAAGCCTCTTCCTCGTTTAACTCCTCTATATAACTAAGCCAGTTATCAAGTCTTTTTACTTCCTGACTAAATTCACCTGTTGCAGCCAGCCATTGAATCAGATTATTAAAATTCTTAACAGAAAATTCCAATACACAAACCAGCTCAGGTCTGTGCTCTGCATGAAGTACAAAGGTTCCAAGTATTCCACGCAGAAAATCAGCTCCAGGCTTCATTGAGCCGCCTTTTTGCCTCAGGCTTACCAGCTCAGTCAGCACCTGCTTTGATATCTGATTCAAAACTGCAGCATCATCGCTGTATCGAAGCCATAATACACCAAGAGTCAGAAGCTCAAGCATGTATTCTTCATCAGACCTGACAGCTTCAAGCCTATTTTTTTCAATATAACCTTTAAAGCCGCTTATTGATTGACTTAAGACTTGTATGCCTTCTGCAGCAACTATTTCCGCGGCTTTTCCAGCATCCTTATAATAATTGTCTGAATCAATCTCATTCACCTTTAGTGAATAGGTTATTGTCTTCATAATACACCCCACTGATATTGTTAAGTTCATCCATATAAATATATTATAGCTTTATAAAAATGTACAGGCTATATCATATTTATTTTTCCGTTAAATATAAAAAAACAGCCTATTGTGTTCCTGTAAAATCTGTGTTACAATTATAAAAATTAAAAATTCTTGAATTCTGTGATCAAGAGTAGTAGCAGCAATATTTAGTTCATAGCGAGTTGGGGATGGTGAAAGCCCGATAGCTGGTATACTGTGAATGGACTTGTGAGATGTTAGGCGAACCTTGCTTAAGAGCAGTAGCCGGTACCGGGAGATTCCCGTTATAGAATCAGGATATCGAGTTTTACTCTGTATCTGGTAAGTGAGATAACGTTGTTATCTAATTTGGGTGGTACCGCGGAATTATACCTTTCGTCCCTATACGGGGATGGAAGGTTTTTTTATTTCTTAATACTGTCTATAAAGGAGGGGATGACCATGTTAATAAATGCAAATGGCTTGTGAAAGGAACAGGAAACCGAAGGTCACTGGAACACAAAAAAATATTTTAAAGGAGATATGAAAAATGAATTTGAGAAAGAATATTTTAACAGCACTTTTATTGGCAATAGGCTATATTATGCATCAGGTTATCCCAGGAACGCTTGGAAGCATGAAATTTGATTTGATGCTGGCTTTTATATTTGTTGCGCTGCTCATAAATAAAAGCTTCAGTGGAACCCTTCTGACAGCAATGCTAAGCGGAGCTATAACAGCCATGACAACAACCTTTCCCGGAGGACAGATACCAAACGTAATAGATAAGCTGATCACTTGCCTTGTTGTGTATTTATTAATCATGGCAGTTGAAAAATACAGGTACAATCAGCTGGCTGTAGGAGCCATAGCATTTATAGGTACAATAATAAGCGGAGCGGTATTTCTGTATTCGGCACTGCTGATAGCCGGTCTTCCTGCACCATTTATGTTGCTTTTTACTACCATTGTGCTTCCAACATCCATAACCAACATAGTTGTTACACTTATAATATACAATGCGGCAATGCTGGCCATTAAGGCAACAGGAATGAAGCTGGTCCAGTAAATCAGCAAAGCAAAGAACAGGATTTCTCCTGTTCTTTGCTATTTCAACGCAACTGCCAAAGCTATTGATGCCACATATGCAAGGCTTATTATTACGAAATTCTTTACGGATAGTATAAATGTACTCTTCTTGCTCTGCTCCTTTTCAAAAGCCTCTATATTCTTATTGATAATTAAAAGTGTTACCATTGCCAGTGCCGTATAATATGGAACTGTCTCCAGCACTATCATTAATGCCATATCTGTATATATGACATAGTACAGAGTCTTCCACAGTCTGACGGCATTCTTTACTCCTATATACACGGGCAGCGTATATCTTCTGTTTTCAATATCCTCATCAATATCGCAGATATTATTTGCAAGCATTATATTAGCTATGCCGCATACCATAGGCAAGGATAGCAGAATGATGTTTACTGCCTCTTTGATATCAAGATTGACACTAAGTAAGCCGTTTTGCGCAATAAGCTCTATTATCCCCTTATCATATATGTGAATATATACAGATATGAAGGTAATGATTAATCCCATAAACACTCCGGACATCAGCTCTCCTAAAGGAGTTCTGGAAATTGGCACGGGTCCGAAGGAATATGTTACACCCATGGCAAAGGATAAAGCGCCAAGCAGCAGTATTACTATATCAGTATTAATATAAAGAAGTATTCCTGCCATAACCGCGACAGTCAAGAGTCCCGCTATAACTGCAAGGGCAGTACGTTCGCTCATCTTGTATTTTACCATCGCATTATGTTTTTCATAGCCATAGCCATGTTTTTTTATTGCCCTTTTGTAGTCGTAATAATTATTTATTGCCGTAGTAGCCATATCAAAGGCCAGCATTGACACCAGCATAAAGAGAAGGTTTTTGAGCTTTATCTCTCCAAAACGATATAGTGTATAAGAGGTTCCGAGTAAAAACGGAAAAACACTTGCCACCTTGGTTTGTATTTCAACCAGCTTCAGAAAGCTTATAATGGACATATTTATCCCCTTTCATTTGCATATGTTCAGCTTATTATATATTACCATATGAATAGTCGGCAGCATAGACATAGTATTCCATATATTGTTAGTTATGCTACAATAAAGCTACAGAAAAAATCAGTATACTTCCTCACTGCTTTATAATCCCGTGTGAAAATGTATACTGGCAATATATATACTAGAATAATGTATTATATCAATATCCGATGAGGTGGTTAAAATGAAGTACACCAATATGGAGCCTATAGAACTGCTTAATGCGGCTTTAAAAGGAGACGGTAATGCTTTCACTGCCCTTGCAGCTATGTACAATACTTCTTTACGTAAATATGTGTGGATGGAAGGGGGCAGTATTCTCAGCAAGGAGGATATTGAGCATATAGTAAGTGATACCTGGGCTGCAGTATATGAAAACACTGTTGCTCGTGATTCTAAAAACCCCTACGACCCGTCTAGAAGTGCATTCTATACATATATAACCGGTATTGCTAAATACAAGGTGCTTAACAGGATGAAGTAGGTTTTTTCCAGCTACAGTGCCAGCAAGACATATAGCGATGAAAATGAAAAAGCTCTTATAGATAATTTTCCGGCTGATCCCGAGCAATCTCCGGAGAGGCTTTTTATAAGTAAGTCAGAAGCCTCACTCAAGCTGAGAGCATACAAAGAGATGATTAACCTGGTTTTCCTTTGCGGGGGATACCCTCATCAGCAGCTTGCCTTTGCTATTTCAAAGCTGCTGTACAGCAAGCAGAGCAGTAGGGCTGTTGAAGGGAGGCTTGAGCATATTTACAATGAATACAGTTCTACTCCATTTACAGAAGTACTTACATCTATCAAACACATAATATGGAAAAACGAAGACATCCGGCATGAGATTAAGCTGGATATTTTTAAAGCTATGAAGCCTCTCAACTTGCGCCTGCCTCTAAAAATTTTAGAGCTATTGCAGGAGGACAAGCTGGCTAGGAGCTTCTTCAAAAGTCTGCTGGATAAAAATACCTGTGATACCTGCTTCAAGGATTATTACTCTATAGCTAAAGACCCTTCTGCAAAAAAAAGCAGTGTACAGATATCAAATACCATTTCCAACTGGATACTGAAGCTGGAAAATAAAATCCGTAACCTGCTAAATATAGATTGCAGTGAGGAACTATATGGTGTATTGGATAACACAGGCTATAACGGTGAACTAATTGATAGGGATTCCTGTGTCAGCTGCAAGTTAAGAAAGCTGCCTCCCTGCTCGGAACAACAATATGCTGCAGTTTACAGCAGCATACAGCAAAAAATGGAGGTGATCTCCCATGAATAAACACCCCAATGAGCAGGAGCTTATTCAGTATCTATCAGGGCGAAGTAATGAAGAACTGGAGGAACATATTAGCAGCTGTGACGAATGCTTTGAAAGAGCTAAAGCACTGATTTATTTAAAATGCAATTTTGCAGAGCTATGGGAAAGGGCTGATATATACGAAATATCTATAGCAAGCGCCAGACATGCCGAACTGTAAAAACTTACCAGTAATAATGAGGAGGCTGCAGTACCTGATAAGGCGGCAGATACTGCTGTGCCTGCAAGGAGTGGTATATTATACTTTATAGATTATTTAAAGTTTATGATTTGCAGATTCCTATACTCAGGACGAGGCATAATGATAGCTGCTGCAGCCTTAACTGTTATACTTGTTTCATACATTGGTATACAATATAACAGCACCACTGGTAAGCTGGTTAAGGAATGGCGGAATACCGGTGTCTTTGCTGCAGCTTTCAATGTAAATGATGTTGTAAGCCAGGATGATTTTGGAGGTATTATATCCCGTCTGGCCGGAACAGAACTCATTATTGATTGTGATATTACAGAGCCTCTTGATATAGGAGAGGCTGCTGCTGTAATATCAGACTGCTTCTACTTAAGCGGCAAGGATGAAAGGCTGCTGCTTGAGGGGGTTGATAAAAGCTCAGAGCTTACATACAAATCCCTTATACTTCTTATTGATAAATTTGCAGGTACATTGTACAATACTGAAAATCCTTCTTATAAAAATGGCAGCCTTGCTATAAACAGTGGCAATGTCTCACTGAATAATATGAATATAAACGGCAGCTTGTATCTTCTGCAGGGAATAGGTGAGGGAGATATTACTCTCAGCAATATTACAGTCAGCGGCAGTGTATATGTGCTTGGGGGAGGCGCCGGCAGCATTGTGCTTGACAATACAACTGTCAAGGATGCTGTCTATGTTAATAAGTCCAACGGTAAGATACGTGTACAGGCTAAAAATAACAGTAAGGCTCCTTATATAGAGCTTGGCTCCGGTGCAAAGCTGCAGGTCGATGCTTCTGCCGGTAAGGCATTTAATATAGTAGCAGTTACTAAGTATGTTCCCAAGAACAGCAGCTTGACGCTGGAAGGCAGCTTTGTGACTGTGAAGCTGTCTGCACCGAATATTACTTTAAATATTAACAGCGGTAGTGTACCTAAGCTAGATGTTGATGAAGAGGCTGCCAATACAAGTATAAGCTTAAGTCAGGGCACTGTAGTCAACGAATTCAGCACAGCTTCAGCTGTAGCAGTATCGGGAGAAGGGGTAATTAAAACAGCAAGGATTAACTCTACAGGTGTAAAGCTTGATGTAAAAGCTGAAAACGTAATCATTTCAGAAGAGGTAAAGAAACAGGAGCCTGATACTATATTTGATGAAAAAGGCAGACCCAGAGAAAAAATAAGTGCAGAGGAAGCTGAGAAAAGGTTTCTGGACAGGTACGGCAGTGATATAGGTAAGAGCTTGGAAGAAGGTAAAGCTGTTGTTGTGGAAGGCTTTATTTTCTTCCCAGATGATGGATTTGCACAGGCAATAAGTGAAATAACTAAGGTCCGTCGCTTCTCAGGTAAACCTGAGCTGACAGGCTTTGGCTCACCTGTAACAGTGGAAGAGGCTATGAAAATAACTGCTATTGATAAGCCTGATGGTGCAGCAGGAATCAGTAGTGTAGAAGGCATACAATATTTTGAAGAGCTTGAGATCCTTGTATTGGAAAACAGCTCTCTTAGCAGTGCTGCTCCACTGGGAGAATTAAAAAAGCTACGGAAGCTGGTACTGGAAGCAAAGGAGATAACTGATATAAGTCCACTGGGCAGCCTTCTGACCTTGCAGGATTTAACCTTGAAATCCTGTAGCTTAAAAGACCTGAGTCCAATTGCAGGAATCAAAGGGCTAAAGCGTTTGACACTGGCACATATGAAAAACATTGAGGATCTTTCCTTTATGTCAGCACTTTCAAGCCTTGAATACCTTGATATAAGATTTCTGGATGCAAATAGGTGCAGTGGGGTTGAAGCTCTCAGAAACATGACCTCCCTTAAAAAGCTTATAATACAGAGTGTACAGAACTGGATACCGCATCTGGATTACGCACCGGCACTTGAGGATTTGGAAATATATTTCAATCATAATTCAGACTATAGCTTCTTAAGCAGGATAAATAACCTGAAGCGGCTTACCATTAACAATAATGATTTTCTCGGGCGTGATGACTGGACAATTCTGACACAGCTTTCAAAGCTTCAATATCTCAATTTGTCAGGAGGTTCATGGCTTACTCACGCTGAGAAGGAAGAAATAGGGAGAGTATATTCAGAGCTTCCAGAAGCTGAGAAGAGTCTTCAAAGCTTCAGAAGTATTGAGCTGCAATTCCTGGATAATAAGAAGAAGCTGCTGCAGTCATCTCTTCCTGGCTGCACTATAGTATATGGACAGCGCGAGGAGCTTCAGAAGCCAGGTGATTGAGATAAACAGCTGCCATCAGTTATTTGATGGCAGCTGAAATTTTTTAAGCTTAATTCTGTATAGACCGTGAGAAGTCAAAAATCCTGGCTATATAAGTACATAAAATAAAATCAGAAGGAGTGAAGGTTGAAATGTTAAGATTAATAAGCAAGGTAATTATTATAACCGTGGTTTTATGCAATATTGCAGCAGCTGTCAGCATTGGTTTTGCTGATACAGTCATTGATGTGCTGCAGCAGCCATGTATGGTAAGGGGAATTGTAACCAACAGGGATGGTACTGCCATATTGAGCGAATACTCACAAGCACTGAGAGTTGTTTTAAGTGAGCCATACAATATGAATGCTCAGACTGTACAAATTGAAATTGACCGCAGCGGCTGCTTTGAGTTCCGTGCAGATGATCTGCCTGAAGGTGAATACCTGATATTTGTAAAGGTAATATCCTCCTGTCCATATTATGCTTCTGACTATCAGACTATAACACTTGCCAACAATACCACTGTAGAGACTGCACTATCCATCAGTCAGGCACAGCTCACACTGACAGGTTGTTTTTTAAGGCCGGACGGATATCCGGTTATTCCTGGACTTAACGGCAGGCTTAATTACCGCTCAGGCTTTATGGACAAAGCTATTGATGATACTGAAATAATAAGCTATGGTACAGGCGGTTATCCTGTTAATGAAGACGGCAGCTATTGTTCCTTATTTGATACTACAGCTTCAGTGCCGGGAGTTTATGCCTTCTGGGGAGGCTGCAGGGAGTATGAAGGCTATGGTAACCCTTTTCCCGTAGATATCAATATAACGTCAGATAAGCAAATAATTCATGCAGACCTACAGCTGACTACTCCCCTAATAATGGGAAAGATAACTGCAGCTGACAATCCGGAATATGATTTTGCACGTCTATGGAGACCTGAGGATATATCTGAAATGGTACACATCACCGCATCCCTTGCAGAGGAGATTGACGGAAAGCTTGTAGAAATACCTCACACAAAGATTATAGTGGGTAAGGATGCTTCATATGGTATAGGAAATGTATATTCCGGTGACTATTATCTATTGATAGATATCTGGAGTAACCAAGAAGGAGTACCTGATTATCCATATTTAGATCCCGCACCTATCAAGGTGCATTTGGAGGAAGGGAAGCTACTGGTACGGGACATACAACTCCAGTCTATACTCACTGTAAACCCTGTAAGCAAGCACAGTGAGATAATATCCGGAAAGGCAATGCCGGGACAGAGGATAACTATATATAGTGAAGACAAGCTATTGGCTGATACTAAAGTATCTGAAACGGGTGATTTTTATGCATATATACCAAAGCTGAAGAAAGACGATAAGCTGGAAATAGCACTAAATATAAACGGTGTACAAATATCTTCAAAGACGATTCATGTTGAGAATACAAAACTGCTTAAAGCACCTACAGTAAAGCCTTTGGCAGAAGGCTCAAAGTATATAGAAGGGAAAGCCTGTGAAAACCTGCCAGTACTTGCCTTTATACTTAAAGAAAAAGACGGGCTGACTATACTTCACAGCATAGGAGAAGCTAAGGCGGATAAAGACGGCTGCTATAAGCTGGCAGTTATGCCGGATATTAAGCCTGGTGAAGCATTTAAGGGCTTGAAATCAGGTACTGAGGTTGTTGTGCTCTCTATTGACGATTCTGGTATGGCAGGAAAGACAAAAATTATTTCTGTAAAATAATACAGTTAATAATTACTTGCCGTTATAAAATTCAAAATAATGGTATATTTTACATATAAACTAATGAAAGGGTGTCATAGATGATAAAAAACGCAAAATTGGTATCCATAGCTCTGATACTATTAATACTGTTGAATATGAGCATAGTAGCTTTTGCCCAAGCAAACACAGTGACCTTTGAAGATGAGAACCTTGAAGCTGCAGTAAGAAGTGCTATTAATAAATACCAGGGGGATATACTTGTATCTGAAGTTCAGGATGTGTTGTCTCTCGATGGTACTGCAATGAATATTCAAAGCCTTGAAGGTATTCAATATATGACAGGACTGGAGTATTTGTACCTGGCAGGCAATAATATTAGTGATATAACTCCGCTAAAGGATTTAACCAGCTTAAAATCACTGATGCTGTGTGAAAACAATATTACAGATATCAGCAGCATATCCAATCTGATAAATCTACAATCCTTAAGCTTAAGAATAAACAATATTACGGATATAAGCCCCTTAGAAAATACTGTTATGCTGACTCTACTCAAACTGGAAGGCAACAGCATAAGTGATTACAGCCCTGTAGAATCCTATTACAATAATCTTAACTACAGGGACTTTATACTATCAGCCGACGGAAGTGTATACTTCACGTCAGAATACCCGCATATCAAGAACCTTCGACCTGATATTCTGATGAATGCTGGAGCTGTAAGTAACTATACACACGCATCCATTGCAGGCAATTACTCTGAAAACAATATAGTCTGGATAATGTCCATTGTAAATGAACTTCACAGATTACAGCTCTATAATATCAGCAGTCCTTTTGCATACTATTATCTGGATAAAGAAACGGATTCCAAAAACAACACTATATATGATTTTGACCACCCCAGCAGCGACTATATGGCAAGATTCAACATCAATAACGATTATTGGGTAACTGTAATACATGATAGTGATCACAACCCTGTATGCGCATTCTATGAGGAATATGTAGATTACGATACAGCATGGAAGGCATATGAAGCAATAATAGATGGAAATCTGGAGAATCTTCCCTATAGGCTTGCCTGGGTATATATAGTAGGTTCCGATATGAAGGTCATAGAGAATTCAGTACTTAGAAGCATAGTTGCCAATGCCGAGGTAACAGATGAAGAACTGGCAGATATCACAGCTCCTATTTTAGATTCCCTGGACTCCGATGAATTATTAAGCTATCGTGCGGTTTTTAGTGTTGCTTATACCCGGGAAGACGGCATATACAAGGGTATTATGCTGCAGGCTTACGAGGATGGTTTAACGGCAAGCAACCAAGCTGTGCTCAAAACCTCAGGTGGCTTGGGATATGAGAAGGTATATTACTTCATGGAGAAGGAAGCTGCTGCACCTGAGCTCATAAGAATAGAGCTGCAAATAGACAACAAATACATGAGGGTAAACGGTGTTGAGCAGGAAATAGATCCCGGCAAGGATACTGCACCTGTACTTGTAAACAGCAAGACTATGCTCCCTATAAGAGCTGTAATCGAAGCACTGGGGGGGTACAGTAGGCTGGGATGCTGAGGCCTATACAGTTATTGTCGAGTACCAGCCTTAAGCCAGTACAGAGGTGAAATGAATATGTATACAAACAGGTCCGATACATGCTGGTATTGCAGTAAGCCAAGCAGAGGTAATACAGAACAGGTATCCATGTATAAGCTTATTTCCCACGATGTAAAGGGCAAGACACATACCTTCAACTGCTATAAAAGAATTGTTCATGTTCCTCGTTGTGAAAAATGCAAAAAGCTAAAGAGCAGCAGCATTGTATTTGCTGCCATTATAGGCTCTATAGCTTCAATTTTGGCATTAGTATATGATATTTTTATTAAGCAGCACTTTTTTCTAGTAGAGAATATAGTACTTAACCGTATATTCTTGACTGTACTGTACTTCGCTATGTCTTTTGCTGTCAGCAGCGGTATATACATCCTAGCAGCCTTCAGAGGAAGTATATTCACAAGGTTCAGTTATCTTGTAAAATGCTGGTCTACAGATTACCCTGAAATAGAAGACTTGAAGAAGGAAGGCTGGAAGGTAGGAGATTCACCCAGTATAAATAATCATTAATATTAAGAAGCAGGCTTTGGTAAGCCTGCTTCTGTGCTATAGCTATGCACTTTTTATCATATCCTTCATTATATCAAGTATGACCTTGTCTGTTTGATTCATACTATTTTGGGAGAAAGTCACAGAGCCGTTCACAGCCAGCAGGGTTGATTGTACTGCAGTGAAGGCTGCAGTGTACATAGCTGCATTGTTTATGAGATCATCTCCCAATATGCCTTTATCCATATATACCTTCACTCCATAGCCTACATCCATTCCAAGCTTCTTATCCAGTGCTTGTGCTGAATCCTCTCATTCATTTTTATGCCTTCTATAAGATACTGAAGCTCAGTGTATTCTATTTCTAATACTGCCTGATTAATATTTCTCAGCTTTGCATTATACAGCGTTTCATAGGGCTTATCTTTTGCCGAAACTACAGGCTCCTTTTCTAGAAGTATCTCTCCGCCCCGCTCAACTATGCAAAATTACTGTGCCGACTTATATAATTGTCTTCAAAGTATGAGAGCCTGCCTTTAGAGTAACCTCATTTCGTCAGTCTCCTTCTTAGAGAGCTTAAGCTTACCACAATCAATTAAGAGGTGTGCCTTTTCAAGCTGTTTCGGTGTTACATCCTTTAAATACATCAATACTCAGCAACTCCTTTATATCAACTTGCAGAGTGTATTATGCAATAAGTGTACCAAGGCATTTTTCAAAGGAGGCAAAATATCTTGTCTCATTTTGAAACTTGCTGCAAAGCAAAAAGAACCGTCCCTACTGCTTTATCGTCCATTTTTCATCCGTTCTATTTCCTCTTTGATAATTACCAGTCCTCTATGTATTTTATCATCTTTTATGTTGCTAAGACAGAGCTTTATAAAATTGCTTTTTTTATACTGCTCCATATAATATTTGGAGCCGTCATCTATGTGCACGTTGCGCTTGGCAAGATTATACTTTAGCTGTCCGGCAGATATGTCATCATGTAACTCTATCCAGGCATAGAAGCCAGTTTCAGGTATGTATGCACTCCGGCAGTTAATCTTCAATGCATCCCATTTTGTTTTAAAAAGTCTCATTCTTTTATTGTAATGCTCCCTGATTCTTTTCGTATGGTGATGATGCATACCACTTTGGATGTACACCTCTAGCGCTCCTTGAGACAGCATGGATGAATAGACATCACTGTTGAACTTGTAGATTTTGAAATTATTTACAAGCTCCGGCGGCAGCACTATAGCCCCCAGCCTCATACCCGGAAAAAGTGTTTTTGAAAAGCTTCTGAGATATATTACTCTGTTGTTTATATCAAAGGCTTTTATAGGATCATTTCTCTTAACCAGCTCAAGGTCTGCCAGATGATCGTCCTCAATGATGTAAACTTCATACTTCTCGGCCAGCTTCAGCAGAGATTTTTTCTGAGCACTTGTATAGGAATAGCCTGTAGGATGCTGAAACCTGGAAACAGTGTAAAAAAACTTTATCGGCTCTGTCATAAACAAACTCTCCAGCCCTTGCAAATCCAGGCCCTTCTCTGTTCTTTCAATACCTAATGCTTTTATACCGTTCAATGAAGCCATATTCATAATGCAGAAATATGTAGGCTGTTCCAGCAATATCTTCTCCTTCTGATTTGGAAAAGGCATCCGCGTCAATATATCCAGAGCCTGCTGAGAACCCGATGTCACTGCGATGTTTTCCGGCTTGGCAAATACCTGATAGTCCATAAAGAATTTAGACAGCTTTTCTCTTAAGGTTTTTGCTCCCATAGGATTTGAATATAGGAAAAGCTCTTCTTTATACAACTCTATTGCCTTATCTATGCAATCCCTGAACTCAGCTATAGGCAGCACTTGTATATCCATGTTCCCGCTGGCGAAATCGAATATTTCTTCACCCTGATTTTCCCTTTGATGCTCCTTGTTTTCCATTACAAAATACCCGCTTCCGGGTACAGAATATATTATATTATTATTTACCAAAAGATAATAAGCCTTAATGGCACAGGAAATACTGCAATTAAAGATCTCACATACATTTCTTAT
This sequence comes from Bacillota bacterium, assembly GCA_049322695.1. Lineage (GTDB taxonomy): Bacteria > Bacillota > Clostridia > Lutisporales > Lutisporaceae > CALGKJ01. The sequence continues at coordinate 40,494 of JBMORW010000019.1, forward strand.
GGAAGGCAGCTTTTCTCCTGCCTTTAGACCTTTTTCACAGATGTCTTTTCTTACCTGCTCGGCAATTGATTCATACTTATAATTCAACAATGCTACCTCCGAAAAAGCATAACAGCTGATGCTGTTGCGCAACGGTTGAACAAACCCGCTGTTGTGTTCTGAATGCCTATAGTCATATTATAATATTAAATCAAACAGATTGGGAGTGTATATATGAGAGATGTAAAAGTAACTGTTCTGGAAAGTAACTGTAACAGAATGAAAAAGGACGATTTTTTTGTTGTTAAGGGTGACAAGGTACATGCTCCATTTGAACAAGGCATATGCTTCTATTCTCTTTCTTCACTTACTGCATTCTTTGCAGCCTGGGAGATGGATAAAGAGCATAAGGACCACTACATAAAAAACTTTACTGAAATAAGCTGCCCAATGCGCCATGTAATGTACAGAGCAGAACAGATAGATGCTTCAGAGCTGATACCATAAAGGTAATGCAGCCCGACCGCTGTCAATACAGCAGCCGGGCTGCAATTTTGAGCCTGTAATCTATCAGATGCTCTGCACCATATCCTTCATTATATCAAGTATGACCCGGTCTGTTTCATTCATACCATAGCGGCTCAAAATGCCGAGGTTCCTTATGGTTTCCTCTGCGCTTTCTGCAATAATGCCGTTTTTTGAGCTGGTAATACATTCATTCATAGCAAGCATAGCTGATTGCACTGCTACGGATGCAGCTGATGAAACCTTCAACGCACAGCTGCCTTTGGCTCCGTCGCATATCATACCGCTGATATTTGCTATCATATTCTTGATTGCACCTTCTATTTTCTCATTACTGCCATCCATCAGCCAGGTAATGGCAGCACTTGCCCCTGTAGCTGCAGCTACTGCACAACCGCATAAAGCGGAAAGTCTTCCTATCTGCTTCTTTATATAGCAATTCAGAATATGACTTATGGCAAGTGCCTTTACTGTCTTTTCATCGCTTGTACCATGCTTTTTCCTGTATACTGCAATGGGCAGTATGGCTGTAAGCCCATTATTGCCGCTTCCATTGGAGCTCATAACCGGCATGTTTATTCCTGCCATTCTGGCATCTGCAGCAGCTGCCGTATACATCATTGCATTGTTCATAAGGTCATCGCCCAGAATCCCATTTTCGATATATTTCTTAATTCCATAGCCTACACCTAAGCCTAGCTTTTTTTCCAATGCTGTCATTGCTATTCTTTCATTCATTGCAATACCTTCCATTAGAAAATCCAGCTCTTCATATTTCATTTTTTCTATAACATTAATTATATCTGCTATGGTCGAATTGTATAATATATCTGATCCGCTTTCTATAGAAGCTTTCTCAGCATTCTTTTTCAACATTACAGAATTGTTCTTTTCTATATAAGCTATGTTATTATGCTTCCCACTTATTATAATCTTTACATTATTTGTACCTGCTTTTATCTTTACTTCTACATAGACCTTTTCTTCTGTATCCTTTACTGAAAGCCTTATTTTTCCTGCCGCCAGCAGTTCATGGGCTTTTTCCAGCTGATCCGGTGTTACGTCTTCAAGCAGCCTGAGAGACTTTTCCGGACAGCAGCCGGTAAGTCCCAAGGCTGCCGCTATATCCAGCCCTACCTCATCAGTATTCGGCACCCCTACCCCCAGCCCATTCTTATATATGTTAGGACTTACAAGTATATCTGCAGCCTCAATAAGCTCTGAATCGAGCAACTGCTTGGCCTTGGCACAGGCAAGAGCAACAGCCACCGGCTCAGTGCAGCCCATGGCGGGCACAACTTCGTTTTTTAGAGTATACAATATTACATCCTTTAAACACATCAATACTCAGCAACTCCTTTAAATCAACTTGCTAAGTATAATATGCAATAAGCGTACCAAGGCATTTTACAAGGGAAGCAGCATATCTTGTCTCATTTTGATACTATTACTAAGTAAAACAAGTCTCAAGTTGAGATAAATTCTCATTTTGAGACTATTTTACCCCATACTCCTTCAATTTCCTGTACATGGTAGCCCTGCTGATGCCTAATGCGGCAGCAGCCTTCATTATTCCTTCACTGTTATTTCCAAAAAGCTTAACTGCCTTGATCATTTCAATCTTTTCCAACTCCGCCAGAGGCACTACTGCGGCATTATCAGCTTCAAATTCTGTAAAGGCCAGCTCCTTGAACCTTCTGGGCAAATCTGCCTTTTTGATTATAGTATTGGTACACATGTTCACTGAGTACTCTATGGTGTTTTCCAGCTCTCTTACATTTCCCGGCCAGGGATAGCTCTTGAAGACTGCGATTACATCCATATCCAGCTTTTTTATATTTCTTCCCAGCTTTATATTGTATTTTTCCAGAAAGCTGTATGAAAGTATTTCGATATCCTCAAGTCTTTCTCTTAAGGGAGGTAAATACAGAGGTATAACATTCAATCTATAGTATAAATCCTCTCTGAACTCCTTTTCCTTTACCTTTTGCTCCAAAAGCTTGTTTGATGCAGCTATTATCCTAACATTTACAGGTATAACAGAGTTTCCGCCTACTCTTTCTATTTTGTTTTCCTGCAGTACTCTTAAAAGCTTTGCCTGTAGATTCAAAGGCATATCTCCTATCTCATCCAAAAAGATTGTCCCTTTATTGGCAAGCTCAAATTTGCCCAGCTTACCACCCTTTCTGGCACCCGTAAAGGCACCTTCCTCGTAGCCGAAAAGCTCGCTTTCCATTAGATTCTCCGGGATGGCTGTACAGTTAATAGCTACAAAGGGATAAGCTCGTCTTTCACTGGCATGGTGTACTGCTCTGGCAAAAAGCTCCTTACCCGTACCGCTTTCCCCCTGTATAAGTACGGTGGATGCACTTGCCGCTATCTTTGCTGCATATTCTTTGACATCTCTCAGCCCTGAGCTCTCACCCAATATTTCATCAAAGGTTACGACCATATCTGTGCCTGCAAGGTCATTTACGGCTTTGATAACCTCATTCATTCTGTTGAAGGTGAATATGAAGCCTGTAGTTCTGTCGCCTATGACCATAGGCTTTACATTGTATATTCCTCTGTGCCTGCAATTCCTGGATTTATATGAGAACTCCTTATTGTATATACTCTGCTTTTCTTCTGTAAATACTAGAGACAGCTCATCCATCAGCTCTGAAATGTTTTCCTTTTGAGGCTTTGCAGCATCCAACCCAAACATCTGCTTTGCTATGGTATTATATCTCAGTATATTGCCGCTTTCATCCGTTGATATAACCCCCATATCCATGTAGTTAACCAAGGTTTCCAGCTCCTGTGCCATTAGTCCAACCTTACGTGTCTTTATATTATCCGCTATTTTGGAGGCTATAAGCTCGGACATGTTATCCAGAAACTCCAGCATACTATTCTTCTGCCCTATTATTGTAGCCTTCTGACTTTCATTGAAGGCTATAAGTCCAATGATACCTGCTACCCTGCCTTCTATCTTAATGGGACAGCATACCTGGGCAAATTCCTTACACTCGTTCTTATTCTCACAGCGGTTACAAGCAGTATGCAGTCTGGGATTTTCTATAAACAACCTCTCGCCTGTCTCAAGGGCATAAGCAAATACACAGTTTTTGCTCAACTGCTTTCCGATACTCATTACGTACTTGCCGGTGCCCGTAATCCTGTTAAGACTGGCATCCACGATAGTAACATCCACATTGATTACACTTGCTACAGCATTGCAAACACTGACCAATGTTTCATATATTTCATTCAGCTTATATTCTGCAAACCCTTGACCCATTGCTCCTTCACCTCGAATCAAAAAATAAAACGCACATATATACTAATTATATCTCAATATACGTACGTTCAATATATTTATCTGAACTTTATTTCCTAAGCTTCAATCCAAGGGTATTTCCAACAGCTCGTTATATGCCTTGCTATATGCAATTCTATCTACAACCATTGTGTATTCCGCTCCCTTACCCGGAAAACTGAGAGTTCTGGTGTGCAGAATTTTACCGTCTGCCAGTTTTTCCTTGTTGGCAGTTGTCGTATTTTTCAGCTCAGCCTTATTGCCGTCTGCCATGAGGTACACACTGGAAAGAACAGTGCTGTCCTCTGATGTAATGGTTACATATGTGTTCTCACCGGACACCTCCACTTTGTTGACAACAATCTCCTGGCCATGTATCTGCAGGCTTTTATCCATATCTGCAGTACTTAGCTTCACCTTAAAGTCAGTTTCATAACCGGCAATGAATTCAGTAAGCATCAGCTTTAGTGAGTCCAGCTTCTCAGGCAGTGCATCAAACTCTGCTTCAAATCTGATGCCTGTAGCGCCTGTTGATATTCCGCCTCCCTGTGAAGCCAGCTCCTTGCCATTTGCATAGAGCTTCACATTTATGCTTCTTGGATATAAGCGTTCTCCCATTGCCTTATTCTTTGCCAGCTCAAAGGCGCTTTGTATGGTACCCTTCAATACAGTTTTGGTAGGTGAAGCAGCAATACTGTTGAAGCATATGGTGCTATTATCGATATCCAGCTTCAGGTCAAGGCCTTTTCTGAGAGTATGCCCCATGGCTTTTGACCTGTCCAAGGCAAATACAATCTCGCCATTCTCAACAGCATTGTTAACCGTCAAGCTTAATTCAAAGCTCAAAGTTTTCTCAAAGAAATAAGGAGGCTCAAATTCTGTAATCCATTTTATTTCGGTTTTTTCTTTGTTTACTTCTCCCATGCCGCCACCTGTTATATGACTTCCAAAGAAACCATTCATGTACGTTGCGGAAAGATGTACATCTTCTATATTACCGCTTGGATCCTTTACAGTATAGAATGCCAGCAGCTGATTGTCATCCAGCATGACTCCATCCAAGGTTACTGATACGCCATTGCTGAAGGTAAAGCTTTTATTTATTATCTGACCCTTTTCCAGCTCATTCAGCTGCTTCAGAGTACCGTTCATCACATTATCATAGCCAACCAGCTTTCTTCCGTAATATGCCAGGGTATCCATGTTATAGCCTATCAAGAGCAGCAAAATACATGCAGCTACCGCAGCAAGCTTCCATACAGGCTTTCTGCTTCTTCCTGCTTTTGCCAGACTGTTTTTCAAGCGCTGCTCCAGCTCCTCAGGCACCTCCAGCATATCAATATCCATTTTGGCTGACAATATTGCATTCTCAAGCTTCTTCATAATCTTCGCCTCCAAACAAACCCTTTAGTTTTACTATTGCACAATGAATCCTTGACTTAACAGTTCCAAGGGGTACCTTCAGCAAATCAGCTATGCTTTGATAGTCCATATCCATATAAAATCTCAGCTTGATAACCTCCCTGTGCTTAATATCAAGCTTTGACATGCAGCTCTCCAGCATTGCAAGCTCTTCTGTATTTTCTGTATAAGCAGCCGTATCTGCTTCCTTAAGCCTTTCAACGGGTATGACTTTGCTTCTTTTCTTTATCAGCATTTTGCAGCGATTCACGAGTATTGTTCTGCTCCAGCTGTAAAAGCACTCATCCTTTCTCAGCTTATGTATGTTCTCATACAGCTTTATGATCATATCATCCATGGCATCCAGTGCATCATCCCTGTTTTTCATATATACAAAGGCAAGCTTGTAATATTCCTGCTTTTGAGCCATTATCAGCTGTACCAAGGCATCCTTGTCACCTGCTTTGGCATTTCTGACCAGTATTTCTATTTCCACTTCAACACCCCACTTCTATAGCTAAGAGTATTTTCAAATGTAAAAAGTTCATTATCTGAAAAAAAACCTGTCAGTTAAGAACTGCCAGGTTTTGAATGCATGTTAAGAATTCTCATCAGCCTGTAGGCTTTGCTTCTGAAATAATTATACTCCAAAACAGATGCTTCGCTACTGATATTTTTTAACCTGCTATATACTGCCTCTGTTGCCTCATTGGATATTTCACTATTTTTCTCCTTTGTCAGCTGATACACCTCATGTACTGCATCCACAGAAAGAGTACTTAAGTATTCTATATCTACAGTCCCTGTACTGTAATATCTTTCTATATTTTTTCTCGCCACCACTGCTTCCACATTTATGTAATTCACTGTCAAATAGAATACAAGCGCAATCAGCATTATTGACTTTACCAGGGGTATACGCTGAAGCCATATACCCAGAAGTGTAACAAAAAGTACTGTAAAAAAGAACAGTATCAGTATGTAGACATATAATCTCAATTCTGTAAAGCCGTACGTGCTCTCATAAAGGCTCATTCTGAAAAAGGCTGAAAACAGCAGATTGACCGTAAAAAATACCAACAGACTCAGAAGCCCCTTTACAGCACCACCCTTCCACAGCACCGGTGATTTTGTAAGCTTCATGACACCAAGTATTATTGCAAGATTCACAGCTGTGGCTTTTACCAGGTCAAAAAAGCCGCTTCTGGCATATTCTGAATAGTTTATGCCTTCAGGCAGTATGCTGCTTGCTCCTGCATACAAGAAGGAGAACTGTATGACTGTGAAAAGCAGGTAAAGTGTATTTACAACAGTCAGGATTATTAGTACGGCAGCTTCATCCAGCTTCAGTGGGCTTTTTATATCCTGCTGAATACGTGCCGGCTCTGAAGGATACTTGAAGCTCCATGTATATGCAAAAAAATACAGCCCGGTCATAATCACTATAAACCCATGGGATATCATACTTCCCATATCTATACCGTCAAAAGCACCAGTCAGATTTTTCATGTAGTATTTGAAGGCCATATCTGCTGATATAAGCATAGGAACCAGAATCAGAAGCATCAGAAATGATATGCCCAGACCTATCAATATGTTTCTTCTCATAGAGTTGTCTGACGCCTTTTCCCTGCTTCTTTTTGAAATCCCGTCATATACAAACTCAATGGGCTTAAAATAGCACCTGAAGCTGTGGTATATTCCTCTGGAGAACACATCTCCCACAACTCTCGGTCTGAATACATCATAATTCGTGTCGGTTATGGATAGGGTATATATACAAATAAGAAACGGTATTAACAGGAAGTTGAAAAAAGCAAATACTGTGTTGTTGAATATGGCATAGGTTGCAGAAAGCAATAGTATTGATGCAAGCATCAGGTAACTCATCTTGCCTGCTCTTATTATTTTTTCCTTATTGGCTATATGGAAAAACCCCACCAACAGAATGACGAACATTGGATAATTGATACCAAGGCTTTTTTCATAAAAAAGCACATCCAGTATTATACCCAGCAGAGCAGCTGCTCCTGTCAGCTTGTATTTGTATTTCATATCATAGCTCTTATCTACTGCCTGCCGCTGCAGCTGCTCCTGCCTGATCCTTTCAACAGCAGTTTTATAACTGTTTACTTCTGTTTCCATCAAATACACCTCCTGCAGTTTTTATCTTCTTCAGCTCCTCACCTATAATCTTAAAGCCTTTTTCAATGTCAGGCATATCGACATTTGCAAAACTTAGTCTTATGGTGTTAGAGCCGCTATTGTCCACATAGAAAATATCTCCCGGAGTAAATATTACTCCTCTTTCATAGCATGCTTTCAGAAGCTCACGACTGTCTGCTTCTGCAGACAGCTTCAAAAATATATAAAGCCCGCCGTTTCCGGTTACTTCTTCGTTTTCTATATACTCCTTTGCACATTCCAGAGCAAACATATACCTGTCCTTATAAATTCTTCTTGATTTCTTTATGCATTTTTCCAGATTGCCCTCCATCAGATATTCATACAGTATAGCCTGGTCCAGAAAGGAGGTATGTATATTACTGCTTTTCTTAATGCTCTCAAGTGATTCCAGCAGCCTTTTATCTGCAAGTACCCAGCCTACTCTTATGCCGGGGAAGAGAATCTTTGAAAAGCTTCCTATATACACTACTCCATTCCCGCGGCCTGATAATGCAGCGATTGGAGGAATATGAGCACCTGAGTATCTAAGCTCCTCACTGAAGCCGTCTTCTATTACAGGGACATCATACTCCTTAAAAATTCTGTATATCTCCATTCGCTTTTCCAAAGGCGTTACAATACCAGTGGGATTATGGTAGGAAGGTATTAGATAACCTGCTTTTACTTTATTATTGCCTAGCATATCTCTCAGCTTGTCAGTGTCAACCCCATTAGAACCCATATCTGCACCTATAACATTCAGTCTATGCATTCGCATTATCTTTAAAGCAGTATTGTGAGTAGGATTTTCACATAATACTGTATCACCCTCCTCGCATATGGTAGATAATACAATGCCGAAGCCCTCAGTAAAGCCGTTTGTAATGACTATGTCCTTTCCCTCTGTATCTATACCCTTACCCTTCATGTAGCTAAGCAGGTAATCAATAAGAGGCTTATAGCCCTTTGCATACCCATAATTAAGCACATTATAGCCTTCCTTGGAAATAATGTTCAGAAAAGCTCTTTTGATGCCGTCAATATCAAATATATCCCTGTCTGGTGCCAGACCCCTGAAGTTTATGACCTTCTTGTCTATTTTTATAGTGTTTTTTATCAAATCCAGCTCATCAGCAATCAAAGCACTTCTGCTCAATCTGTCTTCCCAGTTCATCTCCCAGTGCTCGTCTGTACTTACATGTATGTCCAGTACATAAGCACCTACATTGTTGACTATCTTGATAAAGCCGTCATCTGCAAGTTCCTCGTAAGCTTTCAGTACGCTGTTTCTGCTGACTCCCAGCATCCCGCTGAGCTCTCTCGTGGAAGGCAGCTTTTCATCCTTAGGCAGCATACCTTTTAAGATAAGATTCTTAATATGTGTTTTTATCTGCATGGGCACAGGTTTGCCGTTTTCCAGAGTCAGCTCATTAAACATTCATATCTCCCCTTCTTCTGTATATATATATTTTCACACTACTGCAAAAAATAATAAAGAGCCAGCCTTGCCTATATTTTACACCATAGTGGTTGATAAAACTCAAGCTTTTTTAAGCCACTTATTTGTTTGGCAACTCTCCGATGTCACCCTGAGGGTTTCCGTTTATATAAATATAACACTGATGCAGCCTTCGCACAAAAAGAACCATACTCATTCACATCGAGTATGGTTTCCGAAGGGGAAAATTGAGTTTACTTATTCTATATCGATAATACTATAAAAATGTTTCTATATTCTCCAACAAATGTAACGAAATTGTAACGAATGGATACTCGGTTAATCCTTTATGGCTTTTTGGGATTTGAAAGCCATGATACATCAGCCTTCTTCCTTATTTTCGCATCTATTACAAGCTTTTTTACGCCCAGAAAATCCATGAATTTTTTAAAGCAAAGTCTTAGCTCTTCCCTCATTTTATCTGTCTGCTCCACATTTGGCTCCCACCACCAGTTCTTGATAATCAAAGCTCCCGTATCCTTTTCTCTTCCGGGTTCAAACCTTGCTACGAAGCTGTCACCATAAAGCACAGGAAGCACATAATAGCCATAATCACGCTGCTCTACAGGCTTATATACCTCCCAACGATAATCGAAGCCAAAAAGCTCATTTATAAATTTTCTATCCCACAGCAGATTATCTAAAGGAGCAATAATGCAGGCCTTGTCATCTGTCAGACCCGTATCCTCCGGAATACCTATTCTATCAATGTCTGCTTTTCTTGCATATACAGGCTGCTTTATGCCTTCCAGATGTATCTCCACAACAATATTTTCAGCAAGGAGTCTGGCTAATGCTTCAGTTCTTTCCTTGCTCTTTACATCCTTCATACCAATCCAGGCATCACCGGCTTTGCCCCAAAGCAAGCCGACACTTCCCAGTCGTCTCAGCACATGCCAGTCAACATACTGCTCGGCAGTTAAATTTGGATCAGAAGAATAAAATATTTCTTCGGGAATATGCTTACAAGCAAAATCATATACTCTTCTGGTGTTAACCTTATGATGGATAACAAGCTCCCCCCAGTAGTACATACTTTCCAATACAGCTCTTGATAAAGTAGTCTTGCCCCAGGGCCAGCTGATTTTTTCATCATAAGGCAGCTCAATTGAGGATAGAGGTCCCTTTTCTGTAATCAGCTTGCGTACCTCAGATAATACAGAAGTTATTTTATTGCCTTCTTTATAATATCTATTGTAGCATTCATCTCTGTAACGCTTAAAAAAGGGCCAGTCCTCTAGCGGATAAATGCACATCATTTTGTCCCAGCCGTCAAGCAGCCTTCTGTCTTCATACAGGAGCTCCTCCAGCATTCCGGGTCTGAAATCCTCTACTCTGGACTGCAGTACCAGTTCAGGGTTTCTACCTGCTATATTAAGCGGGTCAAACTGTATGCTGCCTACCTGCCTGATATATTCCATTATGCCTTCCTTCCCTCTCAAGCTTCTGGGAGGAAGCAACCCCTGACATTCAAGTAGAAAATGTCTTGCCTGCCTTTTTGTCATCTTAATGCATTTCATTTCATTAACCTTCTCCTTAGCACATATATACTAATACTATCACGAACTGGTGTTCGTGTAAATATATGTGCAGCAAAACAACAAGGAGCCCAGGCATATACCGCAGCTCCTTAAATACTCTACGACATTTTATAGATTCTTGCCTCATATGGTGAGAACTCGAACACCTTGCTTTCCAAGGATGCTTTATTTCTATAGTTTGTATGTATCAGCTCCAGCTTATCCCTCATTATATCAGAAGGAAGCTCAGCCTCAGTAGGAAACTCACTAAAGTTCAGCAATATCAGAAAGCTCTCATCACTATGAACTCTTTTGTAGGCAAAAATTCTTTCATCATCCTCCAGTAAAGGTATATATTTTCCATATACGAGAGCCTTGTGCTGTTTTCTCAGTCTAATAAGCTCTTTATAGCAGTTAAGTACCGAATCAGGATTGCTCTGCTCTTTTTTTATGTTTATCTCCTTGTAATTGGGATTGACCTTTATCCATGGTTCCCCCTTGGTAAAGCCTGCATTATCTGTATCATCCCAGTGCAGAGGTGTTCGTGAATTGTCTCTTCCCACCTTATACAGAGCTTTCATGAAATCCTCATGCAGCATTCCCTGTTCCTTGACCAGAGAATTATAGGCGTTGAAGGTTTCCACATCCCTGTAATCACTGAGATCTTCGAAGGCTACATTGGTCATTCCTATTTCTTCTCCCTGATACATGTAGGGTGTTCCTTCCAATGTAAACATGAGAACAGCCAACATCTTTGCACTCTCAACTCTATAGCATCCATCATTACCAAACTTTGATACCATGCGAGGATAATCATGATTATTGAAAAATATAGTGTTCCACGCCTTTCCATGAAGCTTGGTCTGCCACTCTGTAATTATTGTTTTTAGATCCTTCAGCTTCCACTGCTCGGGATACCATTTCGTACCATTTCTCAAGCCTAAGACCATATGGTTGAACTGGAATACCATGTCCAGCTGCTCGCTGTCATCTCCAGAGAAGCTAACAGCCAATTCAGGAGTTACATTAACAGTTTCGCCAACAGTCAAAACATCATATGCTGACATTACCTCCCTATGCATCTCCCGCAGATATTCATGGATTCTGGGACCATTCACAAAATACTCCCCGCCCCACTGCAGCTCCGAGCCTGTATCACCGGCATCAGGCAGCTCCGGTGCCTTTGAAATAAGGTTGATAACATCCATCCTGAAGCCGTCTACTCCCTTATTCAGCCACCATTTCATCATTTCATAGATTTCTTTTCTCAGCTTTGGATTCTCCCAATTGAGATCAGGCTGCTTTTTAGAAAATAAATGCAGATAATATTCCTCCGAGCCTTCGTCCATCTCCCATACAGAGCCTGAAAAAACTGAAACCCAGTTGTTTGGCGGCCGTCCGTTTCTGCCCTTCCTCCATATGTAATAGTCCCTGTAGGGATTATCCTTGGATGACTTTGCCTGCTTAAACCACTGGTGTTCGTCAGAGGTATGGTTCACCACAAGATCCATTATGAGCTTCATACTTCTTCTATGCAGTTCCGATAATAGGAGCTCAAAATCCTGCATTGTGCCGAACTCCTCCATAATATCCCGGTAATCACTAATGTCATAGCCATTATCATCATTAGGTGATTTGTATATAGGCGAAAGCCATATGATATCAACACCCAAATCCTTCAAATAATCCAATCTATCAATAATTCCCCGGATATCACCTATGCCGTCACCGTTACTGTCCATAAAGCTTCTTGGATATATCTGATAAACTATACTTTCCTTATGCCATTTTTTTGTCATATTTGCCTCCTATGATGCAGCATGTGTTATATGTTCTGAAATTTATCTATTTAATAGCCCCGTTTGTTACCCCGCTGATAAACTGCTTTTGTGCACACAGGTATATTATTACTAAAGGAGCAAGAGCCAATAGGTATGAAGCAAAGCCCAGGTTGTAGTTTGTACTGAATTGAGACTGAAAAACATATTGTACCAAAGGTAATGTGGCAGATTCCTCCTTACCTCCAAGAATCACCAGCGGAAGCATGAAATCATTCCACACCCATAGGCTGGTAAGTATTGTTACAGTAGCATTTATCGGCTTAAGCAGTGGAAAAATCACCTTCCAGAAAATCTGCCATCTGGAGGCTCCCTCAATCATTGCAGCCTCTTCCAAGGATATAGGCAGTGACTTTATATATGCAGTATATAGAAACACATTAAATGCCAGACCATATACTGTATAAAGCAGTATCAGCCCGAATTGGTTGTCCAGATTCCATAGGCTCGTTTGTTTAACAACAGGAAGCATTATTATTGCAAAAGGTACAAACATTGCACTTACAAAGTAATAGTACAGAGCATTGTAAAGCCTCTTGTGTGAGTTTCTTGCTATGGCGTAAGCTACAAAGGAATTAGTAATCAAGGTCAGTGCCACTGTAGAAAGAGTAATGAACAAGCTTCTTCCCAATACACCGAAGAACTTGGTCATTCTTATTGCTTCTGCAAAATTCTCAAAGTGCAGCTTATCAGGCAGTGCCCAGATGGATTGTGCCATTTCCTGGGGCGTCTTCAAAGCAATAACTACGGTGAGATAAAGAGGAAACAGTATAAGCACTGCACCAAACGCTAATAACAGTGTAGCCGTCCAATTGGTTTTTGTTACATTATTCTTTGACATCATATATCAGCCTCCCTCTTGCGAAGTATCTTCAGCTGTAATAATGAAACCAGTAAAATAACTATAAACAGTATGACTGCGTTAGCTGATTGATAAGCAAACTGGCTTCCCAGGAAGCCTCCGCGGTATATCATTACGGTAATGGATTCTGTTGCATACCCCGGACCGCCGTTTGTCATGGCAATTATCTGGTCGAAAATCATAAGAAAATCTCTCATAGCCAGTACCATGTTAATGGTAAAAAAAGGCGCTATCAGAGGGAAGGTAATCTTCCAAAACTCTTTCCATTTGCTTGCACCATCTATGGAGCAGGCTTCATATACCTCCTTTGGTATGGTTTGAAGCCCCGATAAATAAATGATGGTCTGCATCGCTATTGACTGCCACGCTGTAACAAACATTATTCCGAGCCATGCCAGCTTCGGCTGACCCAGTATGCTTTTGCTTAATACCTTTATACCGAGAGCCTGACCTATCTCAGGAACAAAGTGATTGAACAGGAAGCTGAATATATAGCCTACTATCAATACTCCCAGTATCTTTGGTATGAAGTACAGACCCCTGAAGCCGGTTTTGAACTTAACATTTGAGTTCAGAGCCATTGCTATAATCAAGCTAAAAACATTGACAGCTATAGTAGTTATTATTGCTATTTTAAAGGTAAACAGGTAAGCATTGACCAAACGCTTGTCAACAAGCAGATTGGCATAATTTTTCAGGCATACAAATTCCCAGCTTCCATAGCCCTTCCAGTTGGTAAAGCTGTAGAATATCCCCTTCAGCGCAGGTAAGGTATGGAAGGTAAAAAACAATACCAGTGCAGGTATGGTCATTGTCATAAAGGTAAAATCCCGCTTCTTCAATTTATCCACCGCCCTTATATAAAAGTTTGTGACCACATTTTATGCTTTCATGATAGTATAAAATGTGGTCACGGGGAAGCTGAAATGAAGCTTACTGACGATTTTTCACGTTATCCCACTCTTCATCCATTCTGCTTAAAAAGCCTTCCTTATCCCTGTCAGACAGGTATGCCTGCAGCAAATTGGCAATCTGCATCCCTGGCGGATAGTAATGATCAGGGAAGCTTGTGATTCTATTCTTTTCAAAATTAACAGCTATGCCATCCATTATAGGATCCTTTTGAATAACCCCGTTAACAGCCGAAAGTGCAAACTGCTCTGTAATATATCTCTCAGCTATTTCTTTCCTGGTCATAAACTCTATAAATTTCATTGCTTCCTTTGGATGCTTTGTATTAGCTGATACTGTAAGCAGTACGTCCACTCCCGATACCAGCTTGTTCTGCTCAACATTGTTGGTAGCAGGGAAAGCAAATATTCCAAGATTCATATTTGGGTTAGCTTTTCTGATATCGGAAATCGCCCAGTTTCCTTGGAGGTACATTACTGAAGCGCCGTTTGCAAATGCATTGTTTCCATCAGGATACTTTTTACCGAAATTATCATCATGGCCATAGTCAAGAAGCTTCAGAACCTTGTCTGCCACTTCACCGTACTCTGCCTTAAAGGTTGTTGCACCTTCATGTCTTTTTTCGGTAAAATCCTTGGAGGGAATATTTGCAGCCAGCGCGTTCCAACCTATAAGCCCTGTCCAGGCATCACCCAATGTAAAGTAGAAAGGTGTCTTCCCTGCAGACTTTATCTTTTCTGCCACTGCAACAAGCTCATCCCAGGTCTTTGGTATTTCCAGACCCAGTTCCTTGAATTGATCTTTATTATATAAAACTCCATTGGCATTGGTGGCGTATGGTATTCCATAAACCTTCTTATTGTCCTGTCCTACAAGTCTGTTCAGCATATCTAAATAAGAAGGTAAAGCTGATTTAACTACAGCTTCCTTCGTCATATCCCTGAAAGCGCCAGCCCTGGCTATTTCACCGAAGGTAGCATTACCGCCTATTGCGAGCAAATCAGGCATTTCATTCTTATTCAGCCTTGTCATTAAGACAGTTTCAGCTTCCGGAGGCTGATTAAGCTTTATATGTATGTTTGGATTTTGCGCTTCAAATTCTGCTATCAGTGCTTCCAATGTAGCTTTACTCTCAGACTTATTTGAAAACAGCTCAAGCTCTACCTTTTGACCCGTTTTATCACCTGCAGCTGCTTCATCCCTGCTGCAGCCTGCAAACATTGCCGTAAATAGACAAAGCATTATAGCCCATGCAATTATGGACTTGAACCTTGTACTCATTGATTTTCCCCCTTTATTATTAATGCTTCTCGCAACATGTAGATGTAAACTTATATGGTTAAACGTTTACGTAACTACCAAAATTTTTTTAAAGCCGCCTGACAGTGTTTCTTTCTACAATTTTATGAGGCAGTATTATACTCTCTGCCCTTTTTTGTGTCTTAATCATCGAAAGCAGCTTTTCCATAGCAGTTTTGCCCATATTATATAAAGGCTGGGCAACCACAGTGAGAGGTGGAATCGCCATCTCTGCTACGGGTGTATTGTCATAACCTATTACCGACAGCTCATCAGGCACCTTAATGCCTTTTTTATATGCTACCGATAATGCTCCTACAGCCATATTATCACTGGCTGCAAAAACTGCAGAAAATGTGTTCTTCTCAGACAGCAGCTCCTCCATGCAGGTAATTCCGCTTTGATAGCTGAAATTCCCATGCTTTATAAGCTTTTTATTTATAGGTATCCCATAATCCTGTAATGCTTGCAAGTAGCCATTTATGCGCGGTTCGCCCGCCACAGGATCATCAGGAGTGCCACTGATCATAGCTATATCTGTATGCCCCATCTCAATCAGATATTGTGCAGCCGAATAAGCAGCCTGCTTATCATCAACCTTTACATAAGGCACCTGTAGTCTGTATGATTCTGTTGATACCAGTATGATAGGCACCTTTATGGCTGCCAAAGCCTTATAATAATCATTGGTAATTGTCAGGCTGGTTATTATGATTCCATCCACTTGCCTGCCTGTAAGTACCTTCAAGTATTCCAAAGTTCTGTTTCCGTCTATTCCTGTATTGCATACAACTACACTATAGTTGTTCATATGTGCCGTGTCTTCTATGCCATCTATGATTTCACCGTAAAATATAGTTTTTACATTCGGAAGCAATACTCCTATTGTTTTGGTATTCTTTGTCACCAAGCCTCTGGCAATGGTATTAGGCTGATAGCCCATTTGCTCTATAACCTTTAAAACTCTTTCCTTTGTATCTTCAGAATAGCCGCCCAAGTCATTCAACACCCTGGAAACTGTTGCAACGGAAACGTTTGCCTGTTTTGCTACCTCTTTTATGGTAAAATTCATAGTAAATGTTCTCCCTATAATTACGTAATCGTTTAACCAGTTTAAATGTATCATATTTACCAAATAATTGTCAACAGTAATATAAAAGATTGGCTCATAAGAGCCAATCTTTAGCTTTACCTTTCTTTTTAAAATACAAAATTCCCATCCTTCATTATGGCTACTTCTACTCCGTCATGAGTCATACCTGTTACTGTCATGTCATCGGTACCAATCATAAAGTCAATATGAGTAAGAGAGTAATTCGCACCAAGCTCATCAAGCTCTTCTCTGCTCATATTCTCCCCTCCCTTGATGTTGGTAGGATATGCATTACCTATTGCTACGTGACTTGAAGCATTTTCATCAAATAAAGTATTGTAGAACAGTATTCCCATATTGGATATAGGTGAATCAACAGGAACCAACGCTATCTCGCCTAGATATGAAGCTCCTTCATCTATACTTATCATTTCCTTTAAAAACTCCTTGCCCTTTTCAGCAGTATATTCCACTACCTTGCCGTCCTTAAAGGTAAGAGAGAAGTTCTCAATAAGGCTTCCGTTATAGTTTAGTGGCATGGAGCTTACCACCCTGCCGTTTACGCCTGTTTTCTTAGGCATTGTGAATACTTCTTCGGTAGGCATGTTAGCAACAAACTCCACACCTTCGGGAGTAAGATCCGATCCGCCTGTCCAAAGATGCTTTTCAGGGAGTTCTATTGTCACATCTGTTCCTATAGAGTTCTTCATGTGGATGTGCTTGAAATTATATGTATTAAGAAAGTCTAAAGACTTCTTCAGGTTAGTGATATGCTTCTTCCATTCACTCACCGGGTCATCCTTGTCAACCCTTACAGTGTTGAGAATTGCATTCCAAAGCTTATTCATTGCTGTTTCAAGCGTGTCATCCGGGAACACTTTCTGTGCCCACTTTTCTGTAGGTACTGAAGCTACACACCATTTGTTCCTGTTGCACATCATTCTTTCTCTGTATTCTTTAAGTGCCAGACCCAAGTTCTTGTACATAAGGCTCATTCTGGCTGGATCAACATCCGACATGAGATCCGGATCGTCAGCAGCTATACTTATAAAGGCAGCTCCTTCCCTGGCCAAGGAGATGTAGAATTCCTTTCTCCAGTTTGGAACAACCTCCAATGTACTTTCAGGTGCATACAACAGCTTGATTCGTGTGGATGGCTGGTCGTTCCAGTTCATTACTACGTCCTTTGCACCTTCCTTGTATGCTGTCTCGGCTATTATCCTGGCAAAAAAAGCACATTCCAGCGGAGATGATATGACAAGAGTCTGATTCTCCTGCAGACATACTCCTATCTTTACCAGCAGGCGAGCGTATTTTTCCAATAATACATTATTCATTTACCTTCCCCCTCATGAAGCAGTATTTGAAATACCAAGCATGCTCAAAGCCATGCATTTCAAGTATATCACACACATGGCTCAACATGCCACTGCAACATGCATGAGCAACAAAAAATCAAGCCCAATGGTAATTTGAGCTTGATTCATAGCTTTTATATTGGCAGAATAGAATCTAGACTAAGGGAAAGCTTCCTTTTGCTTCTCCATTAATTACGTAGTAGCAGGTGTTTTCTTCAACCTTAAGGTATATTTCGATGTTGTTAAGATCCTTTACCAGCCCGCCGTTTTCCTTCCAGATTTCCTTGATCTTTTTCTCCAGTTCAGCCGCCTCAAACTGATAACCTAAATATTGAACAAAAAAATTTGATTTCATGCTACACCTCCTATTTATTCATTTATCTTATGCTATTATAGATATTTTATCATATTATCTTTAATTTGTATTGAAAATATTGTTAAATTTTAACTTTTATCATCGCTTTTGTATTTTAATATTACAGGGGCATTCAGACAGCTTTTATCAATCCTTTGTCCGGCTTGACTGTATGTTATCCTCCTTGAGCAAAGCTGCAATATCAGAGCTTGCCTTTATCTGAAAATACAATGCAATAACTGGCAGAGTTATAGTATGTATAATTTTTGTCTCTTTAATCTATATATAAAGTAAGATAATTAATAATATAGACAATATGCTAATGAAATGAGGGTAGAAAATGAATGATACAATAAGGAGCATTATAAACAGACGAAGCATCAGAATGTTTGAACCGGAACAAATAAGAGACAATGAGCTTGAAGCCGTACTGCAAGCAGGAGCATATGCCCCCAGTGCCGCAAATCAGCAGCCATGGCATTTCACAGTTATTCAGAATAAGGATGTGATGAAGCGAATAACCCAGGATACTAAGGATTATTTTATGTTTTCCGAAAACCTAAGATTTAAGCAAATCGCAGACGATCCAAGTTTTAACCCCTTTCATGGAGCTCCTACCTGCATTGTAATAAGCGGTGATGAAAAAGCTTTGATGCCGCATGCTGACTGCGCAGCAGCTGCACAGAACATGCTGATAGCTGCATCTTCACTTGGATTAGGCTCCTGCTGGGTCAACATATTCCTTCACCTGTTCAACGGAAGTAAAGGCGAGGCTTGGAAGTCCGAGCTTGATATACCGACCGGCTATAAGCCGTTTTATTCAATAGTACTCGGATACAAGACCACAATAGGTAATCCTGAGCCCTTACCCAGGAGAAACAACATAGTTAACTATATAAAATAGGAGCTACGCTTTTGCCAAGCTCCTATTTTATGCTTTACCAATCCTTTGCCCAGCTTATCATATTCGATGCATTTGTATAGTATTTTGTTTCCGCCTGAAAGCCTTAAACAGCCTTCCTCCTTTTCAAATATACTTTTATTTTCAGGAATACAATTTACTGAAGATTATATATGTTTATTAAGCAGGATTTTCATGTAATAGAAAGAAGTATATAGTAGTTTGATTATAGGGGGTATTGGTATTGAAGTATGAGCATTTTACGTTTTATGATCCGCAGGACTTCGAAATATATGTTTATAAGTGGATGCCGGAAGAGGGTACAGTACCTAAAGCAGCAATTCAGATAGCTCATGGCATGGCCGAAACAGCGGCCAGATATGAACGTTTGGCAGATTATCTGACAAGCCATGGCTATATAGTGTATGCCAACGATCACCGGGGACACGGAAGAACTGCCAAGTCTCTCGACAATGTTGGATATTTGGGTAAAGACGGCTTCAATTGGGCCGTAAAGGACATGCACCAGCTTAATGGCATAATCAGAAAGGAAAATACTGAGCTGCCTGTTATACTAATAGGCCACAGCATGGGTTCATTCATGTCTCAACAGTATATCACATTGTATGGTGAAAGCCTTGACGCCTTGATTCTTTCAGGTACAAACGGAGCCTTCGGATTTGATGTTAGCGCAGGAATTCTACTTGCAAGGCTTGAGATTGCACTAAAAGGAGATAAGCATAGAAGCAAGCTGCTTGATAAGATGTCCTTCGGAAAATTCAATAATCCTTTTAAGCCTGCACGTACTCAATTTGATTGGCTTAGCAGGGACTGTCAGGAGGTTGACAAATATATCGATAATCCATACTGCGGCTCTGTTTTTTCGGCAGGTTACTTCTATGATTTGGCAAGAGCATTGAAAAAGCTTCATTTGCCTGATGCCATGTCGAAAATACCAAAGGAACTTCCAATTTATATATTTTCCGGAGATATGGACCCGGTTGGCAATTATGGAAAAGGTCCCAAAAGACTGTATAATATGTATAAGGAACTAAACATAAAAAATGTCACACTAAAGCTGTACAAGAACGGACGTCATGAAATGCTGAATGAAACCAATAGAGATGAGGTTATGAAGGATATACTGGACTGGCTGAACAATAATGTATCCTATAATAAATAAGCCGAGGAGATAAAAATGATAAGAACTATTGCATGGTACTCAAACTTTGTACTGACCCTTGCTGCAGCTACCCCTAAGCTATACAAGGTAAGACTGCTGGATAAAGCCGGCAAGCATAGGGAAAAGACCGAGTACGTACATAAAACAACTTCAAAATGGGCAAGCTCACAGGTAAAGATGAGCGGGGCAAGAATAAATATACATGGACTTGAA
Source organism: Bacillota bacterium (assembly GCA_049322695.1). Lineage (GTDB taxonomy): Bacteria > Bacillota > Clostridia > Lutisporales > Lutisporaceae > CALGKJ01. Next base: position 60,898 of record JBMORW010000019.1, read on the forward strand.
AACATACCCGAGGACATACCTGTGGTTTTTATTAGCAATCATCAAAGTAATTTTGATATTGCGCTTTTTATGAGCTGCATCGATAAACCAAAGGGGTATATATCAAAGCATGAAATGGGTAAGGTACCTCTCCTTCGAAGCTGGATGAGAGCCATGAACTGTGTTTTTATGGATAGGAGCAGCTTGAGAAAGTCTGCTGAAGCTATAGCGGAAGGAGTAAAAATACTAAAGGGCGGGCATTCTCTTGTGATATTTCCTGAAGGAACCAGGAGTAAGGGAGACACCATGGGAGAGTTCAAGGCAGGCAGTATCAAGCTGGCTACTAAGGCCGGTGTTCCTATTGTTCCCGTCACCATAAAAGGCTCCTATAAGCTTATGGAAAGTAATAACAGCATGATAAAGCCTGCAGATGTAGAGTTGTTTATACACCCGATGATAGAAACAGCAAACCTATCCAAGGAAGAACAGGATTTATTAAACGATAAGCTTGTAGAAATAATAAAAAGCAAACTGTAAAAACAGCCCTCACAGGTAATATCCAATCCTTTGAGGGCTGTTTTTTTACTTTATTCCCAGTTCTTTCTTAACCTTGGCATATATCAGCAGCATATTGGTCTTATGTAAGTTTGCTGCATTAGAAGCAGTTATGAAGGAGGAGTCCTTCATACAGTCTTCCAGCTTAATTTCATTTATTTCCTGCCTGGAACCTCCTGATTTCAGTATCTCACGTACCTTATACGTTGCATTTTTTACATATTCGAGATGCCTTTCCAGTGCCAAAGTGCCATTTACAAGCTCTCCGTGTCCCGGTATTATCAGGTCATATCGGTTTTTCGCAAGCCTCTCCCATGTGCTGACATGATCCTCATAGGTGCTTCCATAGCCCATGGAGGGTATATTGTCAGAATAAACAATATCTCCTGCCAACAGAATATTCTTATCCTCTATTTCTATGCTCATATGTTTATTATAATCATGTCCGGGTGTGTGCAAAACCCTGAAGCTCATATCTCCAACTTTAACTTGCTGACCATCCTCTGTATTGTCATACTTATATACATTAGAAGCACTGGCGGAGAATTTTTCCAGATTAAAGACATGATCTGAATGACTGTGAGTTATGAATATATTACTTATCTGCACATTATTCTTTTTCAGAAAGCTTTCCAAGACCTTACCGTCCTCTTCATTGTCGCCTGCATCGATAAGAACTCCTTCTCCCCCTGACACAACAAGTGTCATGTTAACCTTATGTTCCTTGTTTGTGATAACATACACTCCTTCACATACATTTATCATTCCGTCAGTAAGCTCCATCGCTGAAACTTCATACACCGGCTTCATCTCTTTAGCAGTCAGCATATAAGACGCCGCTGCAATAACAAAACACAATATAAAAATTACAGCCTTAACCCCATTCCTCATATCATCACCCCTGCTTGGATTTATATTTCTGAATTTCTTCGATGCTTTCTCTTGCCCAGCTCATTTCAGATTTTACAAAGCCTATTCCCCTTTTCAGTGTCAGCCATTGGTGAAACCCATCGTCACTCATCTTCCCATCATCAGCGGCAAGCCTTATTCTTTCATCAATGCCTGTATATATTTCAAGCTCCTCTTCCAACTGCCTTATATATCTTTGCAGTTGATAAACAAGCTCTTCCTTTGGTATTCTGGCACTAAAGAAAATTCTGACCAAAAACTCATTTCTGGCTGTTTTATTAATCTTCTGAGGAAAATCCCTAAGCCAATCCACAAGCTCCTTTTTTCCCTTATCCAAAATAGTATATATCTTTTTATCAGGCTTTCCTTCCTGAGGTTCTATATGGCTGGAAATAAACCCCTTGGCTTCAAGCTTTCCCAGTTCAATATATATTTGGCTGAGCTCGGCAGTCCAAAAAAAGTTTGTTGAATTGCTCATATAGGTTTTAATATCATAGCCGGTTCTAGGTTTAATATCCAGAATACCAAGTATTATATATTTTAATATCAATTTTTCACCTCCATATATAACGTTTTATATATAATCATTTGTATATAACATAGCATAAAGCCGCAAATTTGTAAACAGCATAATGGCCACTATTTGATTTTATTCTCCCCGATGCATTTGTTACTGCATAAATGAAGCAAAATAAAACCCTATGGCATACAGCTTATTGTATCCATAGGGATATAATTTATAAAGACAGCTCATACCTGTTCCTGCCGTTATTTTTGGCTTGAAGCAGTGCATTGTCAACCCTAATAAGGAAGCGGTCAATATCCTCATTGATTTTATACTCCGCAATACTCAAGCTTACAGTCAGACTCTTAACTCCTTGAAATTCTGTAAATCCAAGTCTTTTCTGTATCCTTTCCACTACACCTATACCATTTATCAAGGTATATTGAGGAAGCAGTATCATGAATTCCTCCCCGCCCCACCTGAAAAGGCTTCCGTCAGATCCCAAAAGCTCCTTCAATGTTCTTGCCAGTTCCTTGAGTACAATGTCTCCTACCTTGTGACCATATGTATCATTAATTTTCTTGAAGTGATCAATATCAATCATTATCAATACAAAGGGAATATTGTCTCTGTTTCTGCGAATTACAGAAATCTCCAATATCTCATCAAATTTCCTTCTGTTGTATGCTCCTGTCAGCAGATCGGTAGTAGCTAACGTCTCCAGCTTTTCATTAGCAATTTTAAGTTCCTCAATGTATCTTTTCCTCTCTTTTTCCGCTATCTTCTTGTCGCTGATATCACTGGAAGTGCCAAAATAACCAAGGTGCTTACCATCTTTAATTATACTTTTCGCAGTTATTTCCATCCACTTTGTACTTCCATCCTTGCAGATCATTTCAAGCTTATGACGTATTATGGGCATAATAATACCCTCCTGCATTTCCTTTGAAGCCCTTCTCATGGCCAAAAACAGGTATTCCTTGGATTCATCGGCAAGCAGATCCATAATGTATTTTCCTTCTGTTTCCCAAGGCTCATAGCCGAGGACTTCTTTAACCACCGGGCTGACATAAGTAAAAACAAAGCTGCTGTCCATTTCCCATATGATATCCTTTAAGCCCTCTATTATCAGCTTATAACGTTCAGCATCATTAATAATTGTATTTTCACTCATGTCAACCTACCTCCATAGGCCGTGCTGTATATTAAGAAAAGTTATCATTAACTAATTATACCTCAAACTTCCGGCAATTCATATCATGTAAAATTAAATAAAATGTTACTAATTATAAAAAACTGCAGACATTTCTGTTAACAGTCTTCTCATTGCCATAAATTCCTTTCTATAACCTTTAAAGCCTGTTTTTTGTATCAGCTACAGAGGAATCTTCCATACATTTATCCTGAATGCTGACTGCCTGGCAATCAGCTTTCAGGTTTTTTCCTCTACTTTATTACCAGTTCTACGGGACAATGGTCCGAGCCCTGAACCTGTGCATGTATGTCTGCACTTACCAATCTATCCTTCAACCTTTCAGATACACAGAAATAGTCTATACGCCACCCTACATTTTTTTCTCTGGCATTAAGCCTGTATGACCACCAGGTATATGCGCCTTCCTTATCAGGATAGAAGTATCTGTAAGTATCAATAAAGCCGACCTCCAAAAGCTCTGTGAACTTGTCTCTTTCTTCATCTGTAAAACCTGCGTTCCTTCTGTTGGACTTAGGGTTTTTCAGATCTATCTCCTTATGAGCAACATTCAGATCACCGCATACAATTACTGGCTTTTTAGCATCCAGTGACTTCAAGTAGCTTCTGAACTCATTCTCCCAGCTCATCCTGTAAGCCAGCCTCGCCAGCTCCTGCTGAGAGTTTGGGGTATATACCGTAACCATATAATAATCTTCAAATTCAAGGGTAATCACCCTGCCCTCCTTGTCATGCTCCTCTTTGCCTATACCGCAGCTGCTGCTCATAGGCTCTTTTTTGGTAAATATGGCCACTCCAGAGTAACCCTTTTTCTCTGCATAATTCCAATACTGATAATAGCCTTCAGGTGCAAAGTCTATCTGACCATCCTGGAGCTTGCTTTCCTGTATACAGAATATATCTGCATCGACCTCATTAAAATACTCAATAAAGCCTTTTTGTACACATGCCCTTAAACCATTTACATTCCACGAAATAAGCTTCATAAATCGTTCCCCCTTAATTCTTAGTTAAAAATATTATACAGCCTCATAATTCTTTCCGATGCTGACTGCAGCAGTGTATCTGCATCAGCCATTGCTTCTTCAACGGTCATGGGCCTGTCAATTATCGAAAACATGCTGTCTATACCTTTATCATACAGTATATTTGCACCGTCTCCAATATACCCTGCCAAAGCAATTACAGGCACATTGTATTTCTTTGCAAGCCTGGCTACTCCATATGGGGTCTTGCCAAACTGAGTCTGATAGTCTATTCTTCCCTCACCGGTTATGACCAAGTCCGCACCCGTTATCAACTCCTCAAGCTTTACAGTCTCAATAACCATATCTATACCCTTTCTAAGTACTGCACCTAAAAAAGCTAACAGTCCGCCTCCCAGGCCGCCTGCAGCTCCGGCTCCGGGAATGTCTTTCACTGCTGTACCTGTTGCAGCCTTGATAAGCTCTGCATATCTATCCAAGGCTGCATCAAGGTTTTCCAGCATTTCTTCCGATGCACCCTTTTGAGGACCATAAACATATGTTGCACCTTTAGGACCGCACATCGGATTATCTACATCACATGCTGCCGTAAAAGTGCACTGCTTTATTCTTTCATCCATATGGGACATATCTATGGTATGAAGTCTGGTTAGGCTTCCGCCCCCAAAGCCTACGTCATTGCCATAAACGTCCAGAAGTCTTATACCCAGTGCCTGCGCCATGCCTGCACCACCGTCGTTTGTGGCGCTGCCTCCTATGCCTATGATAATATTTCTGCATCCGCTATCCATGGCATGCCTGATAAGCTCCCCGGTGCCATAAGTAGTTGTCTTCATTGGATTTCTACTTTCCCGCGGAACAAGCATGATGCCTGAGGCAGCTGCCATCTCTATTACTGCTGTCTTACCGTCACCTAATATTCCATAACAGGCCTCCACCTCCTCCATTAGAGGTCCCATAACCCTAGCATTTATCAATCTGCCTCCTGTGGCATCTACAAGTGATTGCACTGTACCCTCTCCTCCGTCAGCCATAGGTACACATACAACATCAGCAGTTTTGCATACTCTTAATATACCTTCTTTTATGCTTTCTGCAGCTTTTTTTGCAGTACAGCTCCCTTTAAAGGAGTCAGGTGCAACGACAATTTTCATAGCTTCACATCCCAAACTTAAGTTTATGCTTCAAATATTAATATCAAGCAAACCAAAAAAGATATCCTTATAAGTTTAATATAATTATATCAGACTATCATTATGTTTACATGCATATTACAATACGGTTTACTGTAGAATTACGGTAAATATAGTACTTTTGTCCTATATGACAGATTCATATTATAAAATACTATAAAAGTATGAATTACTTATTTTAATTACATTTTTTTACATTATCCTCGCCGCTGTATTCATCCTCAATATAAGGTGTGATTATTTTAAATGAAAAAATTACTATGGATAAAGGGCTCTAAACTGAAAGGTCTCATTTCTGCATCAGGCTACAGTATTAAAAAATTATCCGGTGAGCTGGGTATTTCTGAAAGGACTTTATATAGGTGGACCAGCAGGGATTCATTCCATATTACCTATTCAGAAGCAAGATCACTGACAGCTTTACTTAATTGCACACTTTCTGACCTGACCACAGACAAGTTTTCCGATATTGCAATTACACCAAAGGATTTATATGTGCACGAATTAATAAGCAAGAATATCATAGGAAGCCTGACCTTCAAAAACGGATGCAGTGTTGCAAACACTGTTCTTAGAGCTTTGTTTTCACATGAGTACGATATCAAGCTCAGGCTTCATATTTTACTTAATCTGATTATCATAAGTATACAGGCTATGAAATTAAAAGAGGTAGAGGAGCTTATAGCATATACTGCCATTTTGGCCTCGCAGTCAGAAGATGTTTCCATTATTGAGAAAACCAATTTGTATAAAGGTCTTTTCTATATTTTTAAAGGAAATACTGATGATGGCTTCACGCTTATTGACAGAGTTTTGCACAGCCCATTGCTGAAGCGCTCTGATTCCCTGGAAGTAGCAGTATTAAAGTCCAGAGCTGTATTGGTTAAAATATGGGCTTTGTATCTGGCAGGCAGGACAGCTGAAGCATATAAGCTATTACAGCTCGACAGCCCTCTAATCTACTCTGCCGAAAGCAGCCTTATGGTTATAAGACATAATCTTCAAGCCTTCTTGGTAATGGGCAGTGTATACACAGATTCAAATTTGCCGAAGGAGGCATATATAAATTTCAAAGCAGGATACAAGCTGGCAGACGAAAATAAATTCAGCTATGCCAAAGATATTTTCAATATACACTTGGTTGACACTGCAATTATACTGGATCCTGACACAGTAAGTACCCGAGGGGACTCCATATGTGACTTTCTAAGCACCGTTGAAGACTGGCATTTCTCATATCCAGCCATAGCAAGAGTGCTGCGCTTTTATGATAGGAATCAACAGGCTTTGCAGCTCCTTCAGCATGGTATGGAGAAGCTGCTTGATTGTCCTATTTTATATAGGAGCCTGCAGAAGGAATTAGCCAAAACACATACAGATAGTTCAGATATCCTTTACAGGCACAAGGCAGGCATTTCATAGGAGGTATTACTATATATTTGTATTTTAGGAGATGAAGCTATGGATTACCTTGAACTGAATATCATGCAGATAAAAAACAGAATAGATAAGCTTGACCTGAAGCACAGCTGGCTCGCAAGCCGGATAGGGGTTTCAGAAAAAACCGTTCAAAGATGGGTTACAGGCAAAACCAAGCATATAAGGCTATCAAATGCAGTAAAACTTGCAGAGAATCTGCAATGTAATCTGAATGATATAATACATCCTGCTGAATCCTTCAGTCTTGGCAACAGCGACAGCAGAAATAAAGCATTAAGGAAATTATACAAGAATGGAGATTTTTATAGACTCATAGGCTCTACAGGAATAGATGACCTTCATAAGATTTTCAGTACAATTTTCTCTGAAAATCTTGACAGCATTAATATGATAAGAGTGCTTATGACACTTGCGTATTTGGCTTTAGTCCAGTATGCACATGATGAAGCAGAGCTGTATATACAAAAAACCATAGACCTGGCTAAGAGGAAAAAATGCTATGACGGCCTGATAGTAGCTTATTCCTATTTAGCCTGCAGCAAATACGATCAAGGTGAGTTTAGAGCTGTCAGGCAATATGTGGAGAAAGCCATAGCAGTGGCAGAAAAAGATATTGATAAGCTGGATATAAAGCTCAGTGTGGCATACAATGTCCTCTCTATCTACCACATATGTCTGGGAGAATGCATTGAGGCCTTGAAATATATTAATAAAAACCTAGACATTAATCTTAAGAATAATTGCTCAGATAAATATCATATTTTATCCTCTATACTGTTCAATGAAATATATACACTTATTCTTATGAAAGAAAATGAAAATGCTCTCACTAAAACAGAAGCACTTATCAAGCTTCTGGCAGAGACAGGAAATGCCAACATGATGCCTGCAGCTATGTTTTTAAAAACATATATCAGTACCGTATCAGGGCTGTCAGACAATAGCAGGGTAGATAAGGCAGTTATTGAATATGTTGATAATTATAAATCCTGTGATATGCTTTTCCCCTTGGTAGGCAGACTGTACAGATTACAGGGAAGGACTGAAGCTGCTATAAAATATCTATGCATCGGTCTCAGACATCTGAATAAGGTACTGCCGTTTAAGTACATGATACTGCAGGAGCTTATAGAATGCTATAAACAAACCGGCCAATTTGATAAACAAAAAAACTGTTTATATGAGGCAGATGCCATAAGACTCAGGCTGGAAAGCTGTTAGATTGTGACCAGTTCCGAATATACAATATCATACTGAACCGAATAACTTTCGGTTCTTTTTTGTTGCCATGCATGTCCACATATGTCAGCTTATATGTCTGTCAGTTTACCCTTAAAATATTCATAAGACTAACTTTTTGAATATTTTGAATAGGAGGAGTTTTATGACAAGCACATGGAGAAAGCTGATTTCTTGCCTGCTTATAACAATCCTTGTCATCCCTATTATAAGCACTAATGTAACTGCATGGTCAAGCTATACACACAACCAAACCTTCCACAAAAGCAAACATATGCTAGAGGATTTAATGGCCAAGGATACTCAAAATGCTTTTTTCACACCGGAATTCAAAGACTTTGCAGCAGCAATGATAAGCGAGATGATGCAGTATGAACAGCTGATAAATGATGCCACTGATGATCCCGATGATTTGGGAAATGATGTAACAAGGGAATTGTGGGGTACAGGCCAGTTCTGGTCTTCACACTACATGGATCCATACACTGAAAAAACCTATTCCGGAAAATGGTATGCTCCTAACTTCGAAAGACACGAGGATATAACTGCGGGATATATGGCCAAAAGATATGTTGATTATGCTGCCGGACAATGGCTTGCAGGCAATAAAGGCTATGCCACATATCTACTGGCCTATGCCTGTCACTTCATAGCTGATGCTACAAACCCACATCATGCCAGTCTTGATATTTCCACAGAGGATGCAGATGCTATAAGCGACTGGATCCCTGACTTTACACAAAGTACAACCCATGGTGAACACGAAGGCTGGGCAAATAGCCGCTATGATTACTTCTATAATAACTATAATATTGGAACATATGATGTAGGCTATACCACTGGTACTCCTGTCGAGAACAGAGCTGCATTTGAGGCTGTACTGGCTGAATCTCATACAAAAACTCTAAGTGATTTTGTGTATGACAGGATGATTCATTACGGCAAGCAGGTATACGGAAAGGGTGATGACCTGGTACAGCTTGATTGTGAAATATTGGATATTACTCCTGAACAGATGGCACAGCTTAAGGGACAGACATATGTGGATCTTGCTTATAGAGGAACTGTACAGGTTCCGGTGGGTGGAACAACCGGTGGTTATCAGGAATATGTTACTAAATATATGTACTTGACCGAAGCTGAGCTGCCGGACTGGATTGACTCTGCTGTAGCTGGCTTTGATGCATCTGTAGAGCTTTTTGCCGAAGTGTTGTACAGGTTTATCTACGAAATAAGACAAGTGCAACAAAATGAAAACCTTTTGAGAATAGAAATAGATACAGATACCGAATACTATTCTGCCAGTGATGACACCTTCTATCTGCGCTTTAACACTACTGACGGAAGATACGACGAAATGTTCCTGGATAATCTCTATCTGGCATATGATGAGCTAAAGGACCTTGATGATTTTGAAACAGGAACAACCAGCACCTTCTATATGTCAATAGCAGATCCAAGCTTTATCAACAGCGTAAGCTCGTTCTCCTTACGCCATGAGGATGTATTCTTTAATGACGGCTGGAAGCCAAGAGCCATAAGGATATATAGAAATGATGTTCTGGTGCACGAGCAAGCCATTAACCAATGGTTTGAAAACAACAACATAAGGACTTATGTACTGCCTAACGGTCTCAATTATCCCACACAGCCATCCCTGGGACAGGTTAATATACAGGTTCTTACGGGTCATGGTACTCACGAGCTGACGGATGAAGGGGGTACTAGTGATGAGGTTTATTTAGGCATAAGGAATACTGACGGCCTGGTGCACGAAATATTCCTCGGGAATTATTTTACTGAAAACAGTGTAAATAGCCGCTTGCGGACAATCGATAATCCGCATTTTAACTGGAATAATATACATACTATGTATCTTAGAAAGGTCAACCACGATTTACCAGCCGGCAGCACTGTTGATCCGGAGGATGCCTGGAAGGTAGAAGGCTTGGTGCTTAAAGCAGATACCGACGGTGACGGACAAATGGAAGCTCTTCACGCAAAGGACTTTGGCAGCTTCTGGCTGGCTGATAATGATAATGCCCAGTATGAGTGGAATGCAAGCATAGATACCACTAAGGAATATATGGGCATGATGGAGGCGGAAGTCGGAGTCTTGGACGTGGATGATGCAGAAGCTAATGCAAATGTATACCTTGACATTGAATTCATGGACGGAACAACAACAAACTATATCCTGGATACACGTGATGATGACTTTGGCAGAAATTCAACACGATCGTACTATAAAGTGCTGCCTATTCTCAAAAAGGATATACGAAAGCTGCAGCTGAGGTTGGCAAGCGGAGACGAGCTGGGACTCAAATCCTTTATGTATAAGCATTATTTTTCGGACGTAATATACTCTAAAGAAACCTTCTATGATTTTATAGATACTCAAAATCCTAAGCATGACTTTTTAGTACCTTCAGCTGCCACAGGCTCCGGTCTTGGAACCTTCAAGGTGAATGTCAGAACTGCAGCTGCAGATGATTCAAATACTGATGATGAAGTTTATATGGGAATAGTGTTCAATAACAAAGACACTCTCATGCTCCCTTTAGCCACAGGCGCAACAAACCTTGCAAAGGGTCAGTATCTGTCTAAGCAGTTCACTGTCAGCAATCCTAACTTTAAATGGGAGGATGTTACAAAGATATTCTTCAGAAAGAGGGACACTACCTTAATAGGCGATGATGCATGGAAGCTGGACGCCTACACCATAACCAGAAACGGCAAGAACATCAGCGGAATGCAGTACAATGTGTGGATTGGCGACAGTTATGAAGCATTTTACAATATCCCTGTATATTATGGAATAGATGTAAACAGAAATATTGTAGGCTTCATAAAAACCATTGTTGCAGTAGGCAGTACTGCAGACAAATCAGGAACAAGTGGCGATCTTAGACTTGAACTGGGGACCTCCAATAACGGATGGTGGCCGCTTATTATACAGAATCCAAATGGCTTCCAAAGTGGCTCAACAGTAACAACCTACGCTTTCCTGGCTCAGGAAATATATAATTTCAATAAGGTTAAGCTGTCACTGGTTGATACCAGCGATGAAGAATTTGAGCTTAAGAGCTTATCCGTGGATTTCATGGACGGGAACAACGATAATATGTCACAAATCTTTAATGAATGGATTACCAAAACAAATACCTATGCCCAGATGGATGGAAGCAGAACTTATACACCTATTGGAGGCTTCTATGCTTATATACAGACTGACATTGCCGATGATTCCGACACAGATGATGATATCTACATAGGCTTTGAGTTCAACAACGGTGACCGCTATGAGAAATATTTGGATCTGTCAGGTGATGATTTTGAAAGGTACTCCTTTGATTATTATTCAGTAAATATAGCAAATAACGATTATGATTGGAGCCAGCTCAAAGATATCTACTTTGTAAAAAGAAGAGGGAGCAATGCATGGAAGGTAAGCGGCATGAGCATCGTGGATGGCGGAAAGACAATCTATGCCTGCTATGAAAATAAGTGGGTAAACAGCAACAATACAAGATTTATAAGTTCAGGCACAGCACTGAATCCTAATGCCAATCTTATCGGCTTTGTCACTGCAGTGGTAAAGACCAAGGACGGAGGAATGTTTGATTTCTATGGAACCGATGACGATGTTTATATGGGGCTTAAAGTAAACGGAAGCTGGAGATACAGACAGCTTGACAGCTTAGCCAATGACTTTGAGGAAGGTAATATGAATATTTTCCATGCAATATACCCATACAGTGTAGGTACTACCGATATATCAATGAAAAAGATGTCAGGCGGAGATGACTGGTACCTTGAGTATGTGGAACTGAGCTTCCCGGGCAGATCATGGGGCTATCACAAATATACCTTCAACAAAGAATACACCAGCGACAATGCACAGGAGTTCACATTACCGGTATCTTCAACTGCCCCATTCTAGAAATTTTACTCCTATGACAGTATTACCCCTTTAATTTGATACATGCCCCCCGCATTTAAATCAAAGGGGTAAAGGCAGAAGGATTTTTTAAAGCCTGAATCTTATAAATCCTTCTGCCTTCATTATCTCTATATACTTAAGCCTGCTCCCTTGTTATTGGCAGCAGCACTGGTCCTGCTGATTATTTCCGCTTCAATATCATACATATATGTGCAGTTTTCAGTAATTATATAGAATTTCGTTATATTGGTAAAATCCTCGTCATATCTGTACAGTATGGGCTTTCCTATCTCATCCGCTATTCTCACCAGGTCATCAATGGACTTTACCTTGACTGCAGCTTTATTCATTGTTTCAATCTCATTATACAGGGCCACCATCCTGTTGCCGTGATTTTTAAATATCTTATTCAGGCTCTTAACAAAGGGTGTAGTCTTTTCAAGCTTTTTGAAAAGCATTAGTACTGCAAATATGGATAATCCCAATAATACCATTATGGCTGCATATGCATATATAAGCCTGTAATTGACCGGCTTTGCTACCATTTTGGATTCTGTTAAAGCTTCTTTGATTTCTTCCGGCTTGCTGCAGGATATTTCAAAGAAATTTTCATTCAGCGGTATTACTATAGCAGGACTCATTGTCAGTTCTATAACACCGGAGTCCGTAACAGCAGTAAGCTTTACATTCATGGTTGCTGTCAGCTTTGACTGCAAACCTACCTTTGTCTCATCTATTACGGTAAATGCAAATCCCCCATATTGATCAAGCTGAAAAGGCACTTCCTTATTGAATGAAATACCTGTACCTTTTTCACTGAAGGATTCCTGCGGCAGCAGTACAAAGTCCTTTTTCCAAATAGTTTTTACCTTATCATTCTCAGCAACATACCCCTCCATGACTGCAGTTATTTCATAGGTGCCGCTGATTTCCGCCTGACGCTCTCCCTTAAACTCACACATAAAGTTGGCAATGATACTGTCTACATATGCCGAAAGGTATACTTTGTTTGCCTCCAATTCTGCCTCCTCATACAGTATATTGGGCTTAAGCGTAACCTTGTACTCTACATTGGATTTTTGGGTATAGCTGTACTTTGGTATTTTTTCTTCTGTAGTCCCCGGACTGGACAGCTGCTTGTACAACAAAAACACATCGGTACATATAAGCAGTGCAATAACAATAATAATGGCTGTTTTGACCCTTTTTAAACTCATCCCGTTCATATCAACACTCCTACTTTTGTAAGTTTATATATAAATATATTCCTTATAGCCTTCTTTTATTATTGTTGTCCGATTTTTTTATTCTTAATCTTTGGGATATTAATATTTAAGAACACAAAGAAGAGCCCTGCAGCTGATTTCCAGCTTCAGGGCTCCTGTTTCTTGAGTTATACTGTTATTGATTGAATTGCTTCCAATCCAGTGTTATTGAGAAGCTGACATTTCCACTTTCTGTATCGTCTCCTGCTGTTGATGGAAGCAATATGTCAAAATGCTTATTCATTGTATCGCCTGGTTCGCCTGTTAATACTATGTTATGGCCAGGCTCAAGCTGTACTCCTGCAAGCATTGTATTAATCTTGCTTTCAAGGTTTGTAAGTGTAACGCCTGTAAAGCTTTGGCTTCCGCTATCTACATAATCACCGTTTTCGTCATATATATAGTAGTACAACCATGGAATTTCAATTGCATCTACAAGAGCTTGAGTTGATTCTGGATCTATTGTTACAGTTGCCTTGTCAAACTTGGCAGGGATAGTTCCGAAGTTCGACATATTTGAGTTTACGCAAACCTCTGTGCCTGGGTACATATTGTCGATTGTTACATCAAGGACCTTTGGGCTGGTTTCCATTGTAGCTGTGATATAATCCTCATCGCCAATATAAACTTGGGTATAGCAGTATTCTTCATTGAAGGATACATCCAAATTACCTGTCTTTACTGTGTTGTTGATTACCAGTTGATCTGTCCAAGCTGCATAGCCGGCACCCATCAGTACGATAGCAACGCATAATACAGCAGCAATAAATCTTGTTTTCTTCATATTATCTCTCCTTAATTTTAATATTTATTTATCCATGCCGGCTTTGCCGACCATGAATGAATCAGGTTTATTATTGGCTTTACATGTTGAACTGCTTGAAATTTAAAAGTATTTGGAACTCTGCCGTCTGACCCTGTGAAGCATTGGTTGAGCCTTCAGCCGGCAAATGCATGAATATGCAGTGTTCTTCCTCCGGAAGCGTTATTCCATAAGGTATCAGCATTTCATTCAGCTGTTCCTTTGATTCATCTGTAATATCAAAGGTAACAAACTCACCCTTCTTGAGCTCTATGCCGGCAAGAAGATTATTCATTGTTTGCTCAAAATTCTCGAATGTACATAAGAATGGAGCACCTGCTGTAGTACCGTCAAGCTTATAATGTGTATATCCGCCGAACATTACCATTTCCTCGTCAAGAGCTTCACTTGTTTGCAGTTTGTTTATTACTATATTGTCGACTTTGGCCGGTATTGTTCCTATGTTCTGGAATTTTACATGATAGTATGTCATTACTCCGGGATAAAGGTTTTCTACCTTAACAGTTGTAAGCTTTTGATTTTCCTGATCTATGCTTACTTCTGTAAAGCAGTTCATAGGATTTACATTTCCGGTCACATCTCCGGCAAGAATTATAGGATAAGGTCCTTGTGGAGGATAAATACTTCCTTCTTGTTCAACAAATACTACGTTCAGTTCTCCTGTTTCAACAGTATTGTTTATTACCAACTGATCGGTCCAAGCTGCATAGCCCGCACCCATCAGCATCACTGCCACAACCAATGCCAAAGCTAAGAATCTGGTTTTTTTCATTTCTTTCACCCTTCCTGAAATTTGGTCTATAAAAGCAGGGCTTTAAGCCCTGCTTTTTTTGAAAGGTCACCGGTATAAAGTCAATTACATGTTAAATTGTTTGTACTCTATATTAACTGTAAACTTAACTTCTTGATTTTCAGGAGCATCATTACCAACAACAACTGTATAAACCAAATTCTTAGTTTCATCCAGTCCTATAGTGCTTGGTGCAGATACGCTTACTGTATAATTAGTATCTCCATTGGTATTTGTAGCAGATTGCAGCAGAACAGGAATATCTCCAGTGTTTTGAACCGGTATGGTGACGGTTGCTACAGCTCCGGGATAGAGATTTGTAATTGTAACTTCAGCCAGGTCATATTCACCTTCAGAGTCCATGTTCACAACACATTCTGCTTCACGGTTTGTCAATTCATCATTGACCACTACGGTACTTCCTTCCTGCAGCATCTGAACATCCAACTCACCGGTTGAAACCGTATTATTGATAACCAGTTGATCTGTCCAAGCCGCATATCCGGCTCCCATAAGCATTATTGATACCACGAGTACCATTATCAAGAATTTTGTCTTTCTCATTTTGTTCTCCCCTTTTCTTTAAGAAATATTTTCTTTCTTTAGAATGTTCCGGTTTTTACTATTGAGCCAGCTCTTATTTGTTCTTCCATATGTTATTATAGCCACTCTGCCACTGTCTTTCTTTGCTCCGAAGAATAGTCTTATGTGACTATGCAGTAGCATTTTTTTATACTGCCTTGGTAGAAGGATATACTACTTTAGCAGTATATCCCTTAAATATTATGAGACTCTTGAATCAAGAGTCTCATAAATGTATTATTGATTGAACTGCTTCCAGGATAATGTTATGGACATATCAAGATTCTTGTTTTCAGTGTCATTGCCCACACTGTCAGGCAGCCATAACCAATAATCTGCATCTCCTGCATCTCCTGCAGTCAGTTCAACTCTGTCACCAACACCAAGCTTAAGCTTTCCAACCAGCTCCTGCTGCAGATAGCTTTCCAAGCCGGTCATGTTAAGCTTAACATCATCGTAGTAGTTGTCATCTATCCACTCAAGCGCAGTGTATTTGTAATCTCCATTTGCATCATATACGTTCAGAGTGAAGTTATTGAATACTATTGAATCCTTCAGTATCTGATCAGTGTTCTTAAACTCAACTGTTACACCGTCACAAGTAACAGGAATTGTACCAAGATTCTGCATTACAAAATTGAAATCCATTTCAAGACCAGGATACATGTTTGGTATAAAGAATGATATTGCATCTGCATTTACAGTATAATCTTCATCTAAAATCATTTCTCTTAAATACTCATATGCGTCTCCCTCGAGGTAATGATAGAAATCACCGTAACAGAGTTCAGGTATGAAGCTAACCTCCAAATTACCTGTCTTCAATGTATTGTTGATAACCAACTGATCTGTCCAGGCTGCATAACCTGCACCCATAAGCATTAATGCAATTACAAGTACCAATGCCAAATATCTGCTTTTCTTCATTTTTATCTCTCCTCTTCTTCATTTTGTTTTCCAGCTGTTGGAAGAACAAGCCAGCTTGTTTTATTATTATGATTTTATATTTTTTTTATGCATTAATCTTCATAAAATGGTATGATTTGGCTTTATATTTATTTACCATACAAATGGCACAAATTGCTTATGAAGCTACTACTATGGTGCTATCCTCAGAATTCTATATCATACAAATCTATGCCCTTCTTACTCTTAATAAGCAGCGTGGGCCAACCCAGCTTCGGTACAACCTTTACTACTTTTCCCTTTACTTCCTCAGACTTAACAAGTCTGCTGTCTATTGCAGAATTATTATCTCCCTTAGTTCTGAAGCTTTTAATACCTTTGTCATCCAATATTTCCACAACTCTGTGCGATATAAGTATTGCATCTCTCCGAAACTGTATAATATCTCCGACCTGAATATCATCTATGTTCAGCTTTTGCTTTACCAATATGATATCACCGGGCTTTATCTTAGGCTCCATGCTCCCTGTTGCTATTACTGAAGGATATACTGGAAATACTCCCACAGCAAACCATATTATCATTATTGAAACAATACATGTCACAATCCAGCTTGCCGTATTCTCTTTATTTACATCCTTCAGCTTGATTTGCTTTGACTCCTTGCCATAAATGCTTTGAATGATTCCCAAACAGAATATGGGGCAAAGTATTCCAATAAACCCTGCAGTTAGCCACCTTAGATCAGGAAGAATAGGCGAATACCATTGAAAAAACTGCATAATGCCTATATAGATTATAGATGGTATGGCTCCACCTATATAAACAAGGTAAACAGCCAGAAGATTTTTACAGAATTCAGGTGCAAGATATTGAGCAGCAAACTCAACAATTTTGGCATAGCTGGTCTGATTGCAGAAGCGATTTATGGATATATTGGTTATTGTCATGAAAACTGCTATAAGTATGAAAATAAAGTAATTTTCCTTTCTGGTCATGCTGTTTACAAGATAGCTTCGTATAAGCTCACGAGCTGTAATGCTTGTAGAGAGTATAATAAGGTTGTTCAGCATTCCAGTAATAGTATTGCTGTAGGGACTTTTACCGAAGCCGTCAATAATGCCTGCTCCAATAGATATTATGATGAATATGACAGCGAAGTTAAACGCCCAGGTGCTTATCATTCCGCGTAATCTCATTAATCCGCCTGCTCTTACTCTCGGCATAGCTGCAATAAGTACTATAATGCCTGTCCAAACAAGCGGCTTGAGTATATATATAAAAACAAGACTGCCTACAGCTGCCACCAGGGGTGTGCTTTCTGCTATATAAAGCAGAAGCATCAACCCAGCCAATAACAGACTCTTAAGCTTCGTAGACTTAACCGGCAAGTATTCCCTCATCGCTTTGTTTCCCCCATTCAGAACAATCTTTTGTACTAATGATAGTTATCCTGGATTACTCCACAGAAGCATTTTCGTTTTTTTCTGCCTGTATACTTTCCTCTTCAGGCTCAGTTTCAGCTGCAAGTTCTTCAGATACTTCAGCTGTATCTGCAGTTTCAGTTTCAGCCACAGCTTCGACAGGCACTACACTTGTCTCTACAGCTTCGGTCTCAGTCACTGCTTCGGCAGCTACTTCAACTATATCTGCAGGTAACTCTTGTACTATTTCCTGCATATCACTGCTGACAGCTTCAGCTGACTCTTCAGCCTGCACCTCACTTCCCGAATCTTGCATCGAAGAACTCTCACTATCTAAAGCCATTGATTCTTCCATTCCGGGTGTTGGAGTTGGAGTCGGGGTTGGAGTAAGCTCCGGCTCCGGTTCTGGCTCCGGCTCAGTTACAACTATGCTGCCCTTTATAATAAGCTTCTTCTCCCAAAAGCCATATCCCCCTGAAATAAACATAGCGGCAATGATAATACTAATTGCAATTATAAATATATTCCTCTTCAAACCCATACCTCCAGTAAATGCTATTTAAACAGACTGTATAACCTCAGTATTGCTTAGTCAGTATTGATTTGCATTCCGTATATCATTCCATTGAACGAAATCTATTTCCAGTTTAAACTCGTATATGCCGGCTTCCAAAGCATTGATTTTTAGGTTTGGATCGTTATAGAACGAGCTTAAATAACTGTTTGGTCTTATTACATCTGAAGGCTGATTAAGCTCAAGCAGCAAGCCTTGGTTATTTGCATTATTATTCAGCTTGGCCAGGCACTTTGCCGGTATAGTACCATTATTTTTCAAGGTATAAAAAACGTTGGCATTATAGCCTGTTTCCACACTACCATCAATAACCATGGTGTGTTCATTCTCAAAGCTGACATTCAAGCTTCCCATGCCTTCCGCATTCTCAATCTTATATTTGTCAATAAAATTGGGGTTTATTGATCCAGTGTGAAGAGCTGTAAGAATATCGGCGTTATCCTGAAAATATGCATAATTGATGCCAAATACGTTTAGCAATAATATTGCTAAAACAAAAAGTCTCGGTAATACCTTTTTAGTTCTGCCGAATTTTCTCCTCATATTAATGCGCCACCTCCGGTTTTTTCAATCCTATGTGTCGAAGCACATATAGTAATATATGCCATACTGACTGTGATATTTCCATAAATACTAATTAATCACATTTAAATATGATAACCAGCTAAATTTAAAATATACCGACCAATATGCATCAGGCTCCGAAATTATATACATTATTTACTTTAAGTGCAGCTTCCAGCCTATGGCTCAGCTCAAGCTTGGACAGAATACTGCTGATGTGCTTCTTGACAGTATTTTCGGAGATAAACAGCTTTTCAGCTATCTGCAAATTACTCAAGCCCTTTCCAAGCTCCATAAGCACTTCTTTCTCTCGTTGAGTCAGCTCACGCAGTTCGTCCTCCTCTGTCTTGACACATTGCATGATTTCAGGGTCATAGAATTTCTTTCCTCTTACGACAACGCGGAAAGCATAGATAATATCCTCGACAAAAGCTTCCTTTAGTATATATCCGTCTACTCCTGCTTCTTGCGACCTTAAGAAATCTTCCTTTCTTGAGGAAGAAGTAAGTATGATGAACTTGCATTTCGCCTGCTTATATCTGGCTTTGTTTATGAGTTCTATTCCGTCTTCCTTTCCCAATCTAAGATCAACTACTGTTATTTCAGGAGAATAGCAAGACAGTATACTGATTGCCTCTGTTATGCAGGAAGCTTCTCTAATCTCTTCAATATCCTCCTCAAGAGAAAGCACTGAGGCCAACCCCTTTCTTACCAATGGATGATCATCGACAATAAGAATCTTCATACAACCATCTCCTTCTTAAGTTCATTTTGCTTATTTGGAATCGTTACACATACCCCGGTGCCGCTTCCTGCATTACTTGTGATGCTTGCTTTTCCTCCAAGGGATGAAGCAAGAAAACGAATGTTTTTAATACCAACGCCTCCTTGATTCGCAGTGATAATGTGATTCACATCAAATCCTATACCATTGTCAACAACTTTCAGTTGTATCGAATCATATGAAATCTGAAGCAAGACATCAATATTTTTCGCTTTACCATGTCTGACAGCATTACCTATACTTTCACATATGATTCTGTATATAGCCTTCTTTTGCTGGATCATCAGCATCTCATTATTGCCGGACATTTTAAAGCTAATATCAACATTGTTCAGCTTTCTTATTTCATTTATATAGTTAATGGTGTCAACAACAAAATTGTCCATACCGTCCTTTTTCCAGCTTAATCCGTAAATTGCGGCTCTCAGCTCCTTCATTGTATTATCTACAGAAGCTCTGATGGTTTGCAGCTCGGCGCTTATGTCTGAAGCATCCAGCTTGTTCAGTCTTTTGTCCAGTGTATATATTCCAAAGGATGTACTGAATAATCTTTGCAGTACACTATCATGTATTTCATTGGCTATTCTGTTTTGCTCTTCTGTAATGATTAAGCGCTCATTCATACGCTCTGTCTCTAGTCTTTCAAACGCAATTGAGCTTAACGCTTCTATAAACTTCAACTGCTCCTCATAATTATCATCTTGAGTGGCTTCAATGCCTAAAATCCCATGAACCATACCATTGGTCATTATAGAGCTCAAAAAATAGTTTTTTGAGTTTATTTCTGTCCTTAAAGGACTTTGAGCTTCTATTACTACATCCCATATATCAGATATTTTCCGGATTATTTCAAATTCTGTTTCTTTTTCTATACTGCCGCCAAATGCAATTCTTTTCTCATCAGTTCTTTCAACATTATAGAGGAACACCAAATCAGTCTTTGTTATTTTTCCGGTATATTCAATAATCAGCTTGATTAAGTCATCCCTGTTATTTAGAGTAGTAAAAATATGAACTGCCTGATAAAGCTCCATTATATATCCAATGTATTCCTTAACCTTCTCATTTGCCAGCTTCAGCTCTCTATTTATTTTCTTTAATTCCTGCCCATCTTTTTTCAATTTTAAAGAATACATAGCCAGCATCCTGATAATTGCCGTTATTACAAATAAGCTTAATATGAGATTTGATTCCGTACTTATGAGCCTTACTATATTTTCTCCCTTATTGTTAAAAGCAGTGTAAGATATACTAATGGATGCCGTCAGATATACCAGCAGGTTTATCCAGCAGTAAAGCTTGTTGAACATAAATGAAGTAATCAGAATTGTGTTGAGGGAGTACCATACAAACGGACTGTTTATTCCACCTGTGGGTATCAATATAAAGGAGTTTGCTATAATTTCTATTAATACAAGCAATTTTATACTGGATTGGCTGTTAGAATTTTTAATGTATAAATAGCTGAGAAGTATAGAGGATATACAAATGCATATAATGATAAAAATCTTCACATCTGTTGAGTTTCTTGTATCACTTATCATAAAGAAGAATGAGGTGATAAGCAATGAAATGAATCTGCAAAGAACTATCAATCTTATTTCCTGTGTCCAGTTGACATTCGGAAATACTTTTGCATATGCTTGTCTGAAAACCAATATTCCGACCTCCTCATGTGGGACTTATTTCCTATATTAGGACTTGCTCTCTATAATCTATTCCAATTTATATATATATATTCTTTCCAAAAAAAATACTTTTTAATTGAATTAATACCAAATTTTATAATTTATATCACAAAAAACAAAAAACAGTTATTCATGCCGGAATAACCGTTTTTTGCCTTTTATTAAGCTGTTTTTAGAAATTTCATAGACTTTGCTGATACTGCAGCAGTAAAGGGCATTGATAAAGCAGGAATGGGCCTAAGCTCCTCCTGCTCTGATCTAAAAATGCACTCTTACCAGCCAGAATTTGATTTTTTTATCGCTCCAGCCAAGATCCCAGGGTACCTTGTTCCTGTCAGTATTATGACAGCTTACCAGTGAATAGCCTTTTGAATCAGCACCTGTAACTACTGAAATATGAGTTATGTCCCCCTTTTTCTCATAGGCAACAAAATCTCCCGGTAAAAGCTTGTAAGAGGCTTTATATACCTTTTCATAGCTTCCGTATGCTATCAATGATGCTCTACCGCTGTTTAACCAATAGCTTTTAAAGCCGTCAGCATTTACCCAGGCTCTTGTGGCACCGCCGCTGTCATATCCCCATCTGCTTGTTTTCTTGAATTTTCCTCCCTCATGAAGTATTTGAGATGCAAAATTTGCACAGTCCCCTCCCTGAGAATTGTAATTCCTATACTTTTTGTTATATTTATACTCATTATGTTCTTCGCTTGCAGCTCCGCAATATTTATCTGCATATTCAACTGCACTTATTCTTCTGGGATTTAAATCGGAAAAATCTCTGGCAGTCTGTGAGGTTATGTATTCCTTTATTGAGTCAGCCTTTATGTTTTCGAGGTTAAGAGAATCCGCAAAGGGATCCTTATACCACTCTTTTGCAATAATCCACAAACCGTCCTTATTTACCAGGTCCAGTACATGATAAGTGCCTATACGGAAGCGGTTTATTACATCAGAGTCATTTTCATACTTATACTTATACTCCGTTGAACACAGCAGGTTCACTGAGAATCTATCCTCTTTTTCCTTTATTCTTCTTATTACCACTCTGGGAACAATCTCTATAAATCTTACCCCCTGCTTTTGCTCCCAGTTTTCTATATATTTTACTTTCTTCTTTTCATATTCAAATGCCCACAAACCATATTTGGTTTCTGTATTAAACATGGATTGTATCAGTTCAAGGTCACCATTTACTATTGCAATACTCCTGTTTTGAAAAATCATATTGACTGCGTTTGCAACCTCTTCATTCATATATGCCATGGTAGTAAAAGCCCCCGTCGCAGAGTCCATATATATAGCCGTCAATATAAGAAGAGCTGTTATAAGGCTGAAAACCTTGTATTTAATTTTTTTACTCATACTTATCTTCATTCTTATCTTCATTGCAGTTTTCCTTTTCAAAATAATATCCTGGTATTTAATATATTCCGGTGCAAAAAAATATATGAAGAATGTTGCACAGAATAAAATCAAGCCGGCTCCCGTTAAGGAATCGACTATGTTTGTTAGTATTCAATTAAGTGCTTTTTCAATTATATCGATATATTTTTGCACATTCTCATCCTCTTTGGGTGCACCCTCATGCCAGTTTCTGCAATAGTCCTTATAATTACCAAAGTACCTGGACTTTAAGATTATTTCCGGTCTATACTCAAAATGCAGTATATCAAAGTGGCCCCATTTGCCTCCCCATATAAAATTATGCTTCTCAAATACTTCCACAATTTCTACAGGATAGGCTGAAAGTCTTTTTTGTCCTTGCTCTGCAGTTGCCCATTTCCAGTAATCCCTGCTGTCTCGTGCAAGATCAATGGCTATTCCGAAGGCATGGGGACTGAGACGGTCTGTCCCTGCTATTACACGATAGTTATAGGTCCCGCTGCATGGAAATATGCATGCTCTTATATCCTTTCTCTTCTCAGACATGGGTATCAGCTCATTCATTGCGCCGGCAAGTGCTTTTGCGGCTCCGTTGCCTCTGTTGAACTGATATGATGTACCGTGTGCTTTTGCATTTGTGAGATTTGCCTCCACCTGCTGCTTTGATTCGCCGTATACCTCCTTTAAAAGTCCGTATACCCTGCCTCTGCCCGGATCAAAGCTTTTGTCCATAAGCTTCCTGTCAGTATGCAAGGGGTATATCAGCTCAAGCATATCCTGCAAATCCGGATAAGATATTTTACCTTCAGTACTCTTGTTCTTTTTATCATCATATAGAATTTTTCTGCCTGACTTCATGACTATATACACTTTTTCGCCTTCGCGCTCTATGCCGGATACATATTCAGGGTATGCAAGCATTATACACAGCAAGTCCTGCTTCATGGTCACATCGTAAATATCAGATGTTTTTCCTGCAAAAGCTCCGCTTAAATCCGGTGCTTCTACTATTATTGCAGAAATAAAAAGTAAGCATATTATCAGTATAATTGCAGCTGTAAATCTTTTCATAGCTTCACCTCTGTATTGTAATACTATAATATATGCTTACCAATAAAACAGTTCATATGAATGAAATCATTTTGAAAATTTTACAAGTTAAAGCTTCTCCACTAGCTTGCAGATTTTCTTCACCCGCTTCTGCTGGGTTTCCGACATGCTGTCTTCCCTTACGCTCAATACTGCCAGAAACTCACTCTTGTTCTCAGGATTCACTGCTGACAGCATGCTTTCTGCATGCTGCGGGATTTCCTTAGGTCTGCATTTTTTAAGATGATTCAGCAGATATGGAAAGATTTTTTCACTATACTCTCGTTTTGCAGAAGCCGCCTTTGCAAGCACCTTTACCCCGTTATCAACGGTAATAACAGAGCCGCTGCTCAATGCAGAATATATAATATCGAGGTTTTTAAATATTTCTTCAGACTTTATATCTGCTATTGTTGCCAAAGCCATCATAGCTCCCCATACCATTCTGTTGTTTCGGCTTCTCAAAAGCTTTATAAAATCATCAGCATAGCCGGCTATAAGCTCCGGTTTGAGGCTTCCCACCGAATAAAGAGTTTTAATACTGTCACTCTGAACATCCTTTTCTCTGCCCCAAAGGCTTTTAACAAGCTCATCAACACCCGCTTTATCTTCTCTTAGAGCCAACTCATTAGCCAATTCAATATTCGGCACCTCATCTCTTCTTCCCAGTCTGCACGCAAGCTTGTCTATTACCGACATAGACATACCTCCCATTTATATAGCTTACTTATATTATAAACACAAACCCTGACAACAGCATGTCATGTTGGATATACAATATAATAATACCGGAGAACTTCAAAATCCCCGGTATTATTTTGAAAGAGCCGCAAGCTGCTCCTTCTCAGCTTTTTTGAGTCCCTTAACTACCAGATTATAGGATATATCAATTAGCCAGAATAGCTGATCATCTGATATAGTTCCATCACAGGCTACAGTATTCCAATATCTTTTGTTCATATGATAGCCGGGCTTTACAGCCTCGAAGCTGTTTCTCAGGTCCTCTGCCATTTCGGGCTCGCATTTCAGGTTAATATGCAGCTGTTCCCTATTGATATTTGTAAGTGCAAACATTTTGGATATCACCTTGAACACCAGTGTTTCCTCATCAAATGGAAAACACTCGAATACTCCCGGCTTATTGAGGCAATATTCCCTAAAAGTCTTAAAATCCATAATCATACCTCCGGTATTATTTTAACCGACTCTTTATATCCTTGATTCTATCCTTCATTTTTATAGACAGTTTGTCTATAATTTCTTCAAAGCTGCTTCCATCTTCGGGATAGGTTACAAATGCATTGGCAATTTCATAGCCTGAAAGTCTGCCGTCGGAATCCTGCATTTCCTTAAACCTGATCTTTAGTTTTTCATCTATTTTAACAGTATTTGCTTGGTCACAAAATGGAAACACTCCGATAAAGCTTTGTGTCCCGTACTGTATAAACACATCCGTTATCCAGAACAGCTCATTGAGGTTTTTGTATATCATTCCTGACAGAAACATGTACTCCTTCTCCTGCTCCATACTTAATCCATTCATTGGCTTGAAGTATGTAGTCATCAATACAGAGAAGTTGTATTTGCCCTTTTTGGCTTTGCTTATTTCACTGGTAATATATTGATCAAGGCTTTTGCTTATTGTCCGGTTTATTTCTGCAACCTCTTTCAAAGCAGGACTGATATATTTCATTATTCTGTTTTTAAAAAAGTCATCTTCAAAGGGCTTCAATATAAAGTCTGATACGCCTGCTGCAATCCCCTTCAAAAAAATGTCCTTTCTGTTGTCTGAGGTCATCAGAATAACGGGAACATATGGATTCTTCTGCTTAAGCTTTTTAACTATATTGAAGCCGTCTATTTCACCAAGGTCAATATCTGTTATTACCAGACTGATTTTACTCCCAAGCTCATTTATTATATTAAAAAATGTTAAAGCGTCCGCCGCCTCGTGTATAGACAGGTTTTCCTCATCAATTATTTTCTTGATTCGATTTCTCATAGGTGCCGTGTTATCCAGCACCACTATATTAAAGGCTTCACTCATACCCTCACCTCCAGGTATTGATATCTCTGCATAATAGTATTATCTTCTTAAGTACATTATAAGCTATATTGAACTTGAATTAAACATAAAAGCTCCGGCTTAACCGGAGCTTTTCCAAAAGTCTATCTCTTGTGCACTTTTCAGCAATCTCTCACTGTTATAAAGCTCCTCCCCCCGTATTGATGCCATACAAAGGGTGCAAGCTGCTAGCGCAGTTTTTCTCTGTTGTAACCACGCTCTCCATAAGGCTTAAGCTTATCAAGCCAGCTTTTTTCAAGCTTTTCTAAGTCATCCTTAAGCCCCATACGGCTTCTGTCTTCTTTTTTCTCCATTACCTCCAGTACTTCTATTACAAAAGCATCAAAGCCATATTGCTTAACATCCTTTTGCAGCTCATCGTTTCTGATTGTCCCGCTTTTTAATTCCATTAGCTTTCCGTTTATGGTCTTAAGATTCATTGTACTCATTACCAAAATTTTATTGTTTATGGTATTCCTTATCTGGAATACTCCTGCCTGAGCTTCTGTCTCTTTATACAGCTGCTTTAGTTCCGCTTTTCTATCCATTTTCCTATCTCCTTTCTCGTTAAATACTTCCTTCAGCCAGTACCGACTCCCATCCTGCTCTCTATCCAAAAAACCGTATTCTACTAAATATCTTCTCAGTGTTACATGATCCTCATAAACCTTCATCAGAATTTCATTTATTTCTTTTTCATGATAAGTGCGTCCTGCTTCAAAGCGTTTTGCAATCTCCTTTAAAACTATAAGCTTATTTTTTTCCTTCATGTTAAAGCTCTTCAAAGTTCTGTCAGAATCCTTATTGAAATACTTATCCAGCACTTTTTCACTTTCTTGCCTGGTAACATTAAATCGATCATCCAGTATTGTGGCAGTTCTATGAACCTCTATAAAAGCCGGAGCATTTTTGTTTTTATCTCTTATGAGCTCCATCATAGTCAGAAACAGCTTTGCCTGGCGTTCTTTCTCCTTCAGCGCAAAGCGGTGGTTTCTTATTGTTGAGATACTGCCTGTATCCATTTCACTTTGTATTTCCTTGTCAGACTTTCCTTGATAGAAAAGCCTTAAAAGACTGTTTTGATGTTCTGTAAGTCCTGTAAGCTTTTTATCCAGTCCTATAAGATACTCAAACATTGAGCCATGAGAATTTTCAACGTGTACTCTCATATACTTTTCAGCTTCATAGAAAGTATCATCATGATGATATACTATCCCTTTTTCAATTATTTCACCGCATATAAAACATATATACTTATCCTCATGTTGGATATATCCAAGCTTCAACTCTTCTATGGAAGCATTCCAAAGCATATCTGATATGTTCATCTCGCATTCTCCTTTTATAGACATTTATGTATTTTATCTATTATTATATAGATATATTACAATATCATCTATATAATTGTCAACACTATAATTATGCTGCTTATAGATGTTTTTTATAAACGTCTATAAAAATATTAATGAAATGATACAGATACAAAAAACAGAAAATCTGTAGACAACTCTGTTTTGAGAGTGTTCTACAGATATAAGTCCTCTTTTTGACGATAGTATAGAAAGCCTGCTGCCTTCAACACCAATTATATATATACTATACAGTGCAAATGTCAAACTGTCAAGAAATTATATGGAAAATGAAGAAAAAGTAATATCATAGTTCAGCTGTTATCTTAATGCCATCAGAAGTGTATAGAAGACATTTTGCTTTATTCTATCATTATAATAAAATGTATTAGCTAGCAAAATATGGAGGTGAGTGAAATGCAAATCTGTTTAGATGGGATATGTAAGACCTTTAAGATATCCGAAAGACCGGAAGGCAGGTTCGGTATACTTAAAGGAGCCTTTATAAGAAAGACCAAAGAAATAAAGGCCTTGGACAATATCTCCTTCAACATAGGCGAGGGCGAGCTGATTGGTTATATAGGTCCCAATGGAGCTGGCAAGTCAACGACAGTAAAGATTATGAGCGGCATTCTGACCCCTGACAGCGGAAACTGTACTGTTATGGGACGTGTGCCTTATAAAGACCGCAAAGCACACGTCTCTCAGATAGGAGTGGTTTTCGGACAGAGAAGTCAGCTTTGGTGGGATATTCCAGTTAATGATACCTTTGAGCTGCTGAAGGACATTTACAGCATCCCTGCTGCCAGCTACAAAAAACGCCTGTCCGAGCTTGTTGATACTCTAGATATTTCAAGTTTTCTGAAAACCCCCGTTAGGCAGCTTTCACTGGGACAGCGAATGCGCTGTGAAATAGCAGCTTCTCTTTTACACAGCCCCAGAATATTGTTCCTTGATGAGCCTACCATCGGACTTGATGCCGTATCAAAGCTGTCTCTGCGGGATTTTCTCAAAAATGAAAATAAGAAAAATGGTGTCACTATGATACTTACTACTCATGATATGGATGATATAGAATCTCTTTGCAGCAGAGTTATGGTAATAGGACACGGAAGACTGCTTTATGACGGAATGCTGGAAAGGCTTAAGCAGCAGTATGCACCCCTGAGACATATAAAGGCATTGCTGGAGCATAAGGCTGATGTATTTGAAATTTCAGGTGTGGAGGGTATAAAGGTTGATGGCAATGTATGGAATGTACTTTTCAATCCTGTTAAAATACCTGCGCATACAATCGTCCAGAGCCTTGCTCAAAAACTACCGCTTAAGGACATAGTAATTGAAGAACAGGATATTGATGAAATAATAGCAGCCATGTATAGGGAGATGTGCCTATGAATACATTAAAAGCATGCTTATCAATATTCAGGATCAAAACAGCAGAGGGCTTCCAATACAGAATGGCAGGAATAGCAGGTGCATCCACAAGTATATTCTGGGTACTTATTGAAATAACTGTTTATATAATATTCTTCAGATATGCCAACAGACCTGAAGCAGGCATACAGGCAGGAATGACACTGCAGCAGGTTGTATCCTACGCATGGCTTACACAGCTGTTTTTCATGATGCAGCCTATGAATATTGATAGTGAAATACTGGGGAAAATCACCAGCGGTGATGTCGCTATTGAGCTGTGCAGACCTTTGGATCTCTATTCACACTGGTTTGCCAAGGTAGCTTCATCCAGACTTATGCCTATGTTTTGGCGCGGCTCAGCAACACTTATATTCGGCATACTTATGCCCTTACCATACGGAATCTCAGCACCTGCATCCTTTGAAGGCTTTATAATGATGCTATTGTCATTACTCAGCGCATTTCTGCTGTGTACTGCTTATGCAATGCTAGTCAACGCTGTCAGACTTAACATAACTCTCGGGGAAGGTCCCACTTATATCATGATGCTCATGGGAGGGATACTGTCTGGTGCCTATCTTCCTCTCCAGCTCTGGCCCAAGGCAGTACAGAAGCTGCTTTTTCTACAGCCCTTTGCCGGTTATCTTGATATACCCCTGAGGTTTTATATAGGAACCTTGGAGCCTAATGTAGGAGTATATGCAATAGGACTTCAGCTTCTTTGGACTGCAGCATTTGTAATTGCAGGTAAAGCTCTGATGTCTCATAGGTTAAAGAGTATTATCGTACAGGGAGGATAGAATATGAAAGCTGTTAAGCTATATTTCAAATACATACGCATGAACTATTTGGCAGGTATACAATATAGAGGCTGGTCACTGATGGTGCTGCAAACCTTCATAGTAGTGGTCACAGACCCTATTGGTCTTATATTGCTGTTTTCCCGCTTCGGCAGTATAGGCAGCTGGACTGCAGAAAAAATACTGCTTATATATGCCATGGCTGTTACCAGCTTCGGACTTGCTGAGACATTTTGCAGAGGCTTTGACTACTTCCCATGGCGCATGATACGCTCGGGAGACTTTGACAGGATTTTATTGAGACCTTGCTCCCAGTATATACAGGTAGCCGGAGCATATTTTCATATCCATAGAGTAGCCAGAGTATTTGGAGGCAGCTTTGCAATAGCATGGTGTCTGTACAGACAGAGTATTGCTTTTACACTTGCAGATGCAGTAGTGCTGTTGCTAGCCCTTTTAGGAGGCTTCTTGGCCTATACAGGAGTATTCATAATGACCTCAGGCATAGCTTTTTTCACTATCAAGGGTCTTGACTGGATATACATATTTACCAACGCAAGCTACCAAGTTACCCGCTGCCCTATGGATTACATGCCCAAGGTGCTGCGCTATCTTTTCACCTTCTTTATGCCAATGCTGGTTATAAGCTATTATCCGGCATCAGTAATATGCGGCTGGGGAGAGCCTTATTACAAAGGTTTGCTGGCTTTACCGGCAGGCTTTGCTTTTCTAATGTTTTCAACCTTTATATGGCGCTTTGGGGTAAGACATTACCAGAGTACGGGGAGCTGATTGGGACAAGCTCTTGTCCCGGTAAATAAAGTATGGTGAGCAAAATAAAAAGATACTGTTTAACCTATGATGAGAGATATAAAAAAGTACATGAAGAGGGTTTGCGTGGAAGATGAAGATAGGAAGAGTTTCCTGAAAAAATTGTATGAAATGCTCTCGCCTGGAGGAAAAGCTATGATTCTCACAATGGAGGACGGGGTAATGAAAGAAACACAGATATATCAGCTGCTTTTGAAATACAAGAGAGGTATCATTCAGAAACCGGAAGGACCTTATTGGTGGCAGGCACGTCGTACAGAGGTGTCAATTGGAAGTATCACACGAAGGAACTCCATAACACATGCTTTGAGATTGACAAAATACTGGATACAGAGAATACGGAATACGGGAAATGTATGACAGTATGTTTAAAACGAACTTAAAAGCTTATGTGTCTGTTTTGAGGCTGATGTTATATCAGCCTCAATTAAATGCCAATTCAGAGCCTATTGCACTACCTTATAATAATAATCCCTTTGAAGTATCCCCATAATCACAATGTCATACCACGACCCATCTCTGAATATAGCCTCCTTCATCCTTCCCTCGTGCTGGAAGCCTATTTTTTCATAAAGTCTTATTGCACGCTCATTGAAGGAAAACACTCTAAGAAAGACTCTATGCAGATTAAGCTCTTTGAAGGCTAAATCCAGCATAAGGGTTAATGCTTCCTTTCCGTAGCCGCCTCCCCAATACTCTTTTTCTCCTATATCAATAATAAATTCTGCATTTCTGTTAAAGAAATCTATATTAAGCAGTGTAGTAATACCTATGGGCAATCCCGCCTCCTTGACCTCTATAATATAGGTCCTGGAATTACTTGAGCCCGATATTTTTTTATAAAACTGCTCTGTATCATGCATAGAATATCTATCCATGTTGGGATAAGTATTTTTTATAACCTCCTCATCATTACTCCACTTATTATATACCTCAATATCCTTCTCAGTCATTTTTCTTAGTTTGATTCTATCCGTTTCAAAAAGCATATAATACCTCCTTATATTCTATCACTGGGACAAGGTACCTGTCCCCTTGTCCCTATTTATCCAGCTTCAACTTTGCCAGTGCATCTGCCAGTGCTGTATTAATCGGCTCATCCTTAACCTTTTTCTGTTTTTCCAGGAATTTTGACACATCCTTTTTGGATACGCTTGCTTCTTCCTTTTTCTTTCTTTCATTGAAAGCAGACAGCTTTTCTCTATGTCCGCAGCTGCATACAAATATCTGTGCATCCCCTTCACCCTTAAGCTCCAACTTTTTATGGCAGTTGGGGCATCTGGCATTGGTCACTCTGGCTACACCCTTGCGATAGCCGCATTCCCTGTCCTGACATACATACATTCTGCCCTTCTTACCGTTTACCTCCAGCAGGAACTTGCCGCAGTCAGGACATTTCTCTCTTACTATATTGTCGTGCCTGAAGGTTTCTTTGCTGTTCTTTATCTCATCTACAACTGACTTTGCGTAGCTCCTGATTTCTGTCATAAAGGAGTTTTTATTCAGCCCTCCCTTGGATATGGATATCAGCTTCTGCTCCCATTGTGCCGTTAAGGCAGGCGACCTCAGGTCTTCAGGTACAAGCTCCAATAGCTGTCTGCCCTTGGAGGTTGTGAATATATCCTTACCCTTCTTTTCTATAAGGAAGGTATTAAACAGCTTTTCTATTATATCGGCACGAGTGGCTACAGTACCCAAACCACCTGTCTCACCTATGGTCTTAATAAGCTCCTTGCTTTCATCCGCCATATATTTTGCAGGGTTTTCCATTGCAGACAGCAGAGTCGCTTCATTAAATGGTGCAGGAGGCTTGGTCTGACCTTTAGTCTGCACTATGGAGTTTATTTTCAGCACATCACCTTTATTGACTACAGGCAGCAGCTGCTCCGAAACTCCATCTTGTGCCGAATCATCATCATTGTGACTGGAATAAACCTCCTTCCAGCCTTGTGCAATAACTGTTTTCCCTTTTGCAATAAAGGTCTCACTTCCTATCTTTGCTTTTATGGTGGTCTGCTCATATTCAAAAGGAGGAAGCAGCACTGCAAAGAAACGGGTGACAACAAGGTCGAATATCTTTCTTTCCTTGTCATTCAGCGAACTTAGACTCATATTCTGCTCTGTCGGTATTATTGCATGGTGGTCAGTAACCTTGCTGTTGTCCACAAAATGCTTATCTGCCTTAATAGGGCTTCTCATAAGCTTTGCAGCAATAGCTGAATAAGGCCCCACTCCGCAAGCCTTCAACCTATCCTTTAAGGTATCCACTATGTCTGTAGAAATATACCTTGAGTCAGTCCTCGGATATGTAAGCACCTTATGATGCTCATAAAGACTTTGCATAGTATTCAATGTCTCTTTAGCAGAGAAGTTATAGTATTTATTGGCATCTCTCTGAAGCTCGGTCAGATCATAAAGCTGAGGTGCATAGCTTTTCTTATAGGCCTTTTCCACATCTGTTACTTCTGCGTTTTTACCCTGTAATGCTGCCAAAAGCTTATCACAGCTGTCTTTGTCAAAGGTTCTTGTTTCTTTGGACTTGCTATCCTGCCATATGAGCTTAAGCTTATCCGATACGGCCGTTATTCCATAAAAATCTCTGGGCTTGAAATTCTTTATTTCCTCTTCTCTTTTTGCTATTATCGCCAGAGTGGGAGTCTGAACTCTGCCACAGGACAGCTGCGCATTAAACTTACAGGTAAGAGCGCGGGTGGCATTTATTCCTACCAGCCAATCTGACTCTGCCCTTGCCACAGCTGAATGATAAAGACTCTCATATGCCTTGCCATCCTTTAAGCTTCTGAAGCCATCAAGTATAGCTTTATCAGTTACGGAGGATATCCATAATCTCTTTATAGGCTTTCTTACATTGGCCTTCTCAATTATCCACCTTGCCACCAGTTCGCCCTCTCTGCCGGCATCTGTGGCAATTACTATATCTGATACATCCTTTCTGTACATCTGCTCCTTCACAGCGTGAAATTGCTTTCCGCTCTGCTTTATCACTACCAGCTTCAGCTGCTGAGGAAGCATCGGAAGATCTTCTATTCTCCAGCTCTTGTATCTGTCATCATATTCCTCCGGGTCTGCCAGGGTTACAAGATGCCCAAGCGCCCAGGTCACTACGTATTTATCTCCTTCGAAATATCCGTTGCCTTTTTTGCTGCATCTGAGTACTCTGGCTATATCTCTGGCAACAGAAGGCTTTTCAGCCAGTACTAATGTCTTTTGCATATCAACATTCCCTTCATTTATAGTTATATAACTATTTACTGCTGGCTATTTTATCCGCAAGCTCGTTTAGGTATATCCACCTTTCCATTTTTTCCTCCAGTTGAGCTTCAAGCTCTGCTTTTTCACCCATCAGCTGCTGCAGCAGCACATAATTGCTGGCCGCCTCTGCAATCTTGAGTGAATTCTCCTGCAGCCTCTCCTCTAAAGCAGCTATGACAGAGTCTATCTCTTCATATTCCTTTTGCTCCTTGAAGGTAAATTTCAGCTGTCTCTCCCTGCTTCTTTCTCTTGCATCCTTATTATCTTCCTTCTGCGCGGCTTTATTGTCAGAAGCTTTATTTTCATTATTCTTATCAAGCTTATATCCTGTATAATTTCCGGTATACTGCTTTATAGCCCCCTGACCCTCAAAGGCGAATATCTTATCAGATACCTTATCAAGGAAATACCTGTCGTGAGATACGGCTATCACCGCTCCGGGAAAACTCTCCAAATACTCCTCAAGTATAGTCAGGGTCTCTATATCAAGGTCGTTAGTGGGCTCATCAAGCAAAAGGATATTAGGCGATTCCATTAAAACTCTTAAAAGCTGCAGTCTTCTTCTTTCTCCTCCAGACAGCTTGGATACATGCATCCACTGTGTTGAAGACGGAAAGAGAAATCTCTCCAGCATCTGAGCTGCGCTTATTCTGCTTCCGTCTGATGTCTCTATATTCTCAGCTCCATCCCTTATGTATTCAATAACTCTTTTGCTCTCATCCATATGGCAGGTGTCCTGTGAGAAGTATCCCACCCTGACTGTATCTCCAATCTCAATTACTCCCGAGTCAGGCTTGAGTCTTCCTGCAATAATATTCAAAAGTGTTGTTTTTCCACTCCCGTTAGGCCCGATTATTCCTACTCTGTCATCTCTCAGTACTGTATAGCTAAAGTCTTTTATTATCCTCTTATCTCCAAAGCTCTTTTGTATATGCTCCAACTCAATAATCTTTCTCCCCAAACGTCTGCCGGCAACAGATATTTCAAGCTTTTCCTCTGATATATCCCCTAAGCTTTCACTGAGCTTTTCAAAACGCTCAATTCTGGCTTTTTGCTTGGTAGTTCTTGCCTTTGCTCCTTTTCTCATCCACGCAAGCTCTTTTTGGAAAAGCTTCTGCTTCTTCCTTTCATTTACAGCCTCCAGCTCTTCCCTTTCATACTTCTTCTCCAAAAAAACACTATAGTTTCCCTTGTATAGATAAAGGCTTCCATTGCCCAGCTCTGCTATTTCATTCACAACCCTGTCAAGAAAATACCTGTCGTGGGTAACCATCATCAAGGCCCCTTTTCTTTTGTTCAGGTATTCCTCCAGCCAGTCAATAGTATTGTTATCCAAGTGGTTAGTGGGCTCATCCAGTATAAGAAGCTCAGAAGGATTTATCAATGCAGAAGCCAAAGCTACTCTCTTTTTCTGACCTCCCGACAAATTATCTATAACCTCATTAAAATAGTCTATCCCAAGCTTTGTCAATACCGTTTTGGCTTCACTCTCCAAGCTCCATGCATTAAGACGATCCATTTCCGTACTGAGCCTTATAAGCTCTTCATCGGAAGCATCAGGGCACAGTACTGCTTTCTCGTACCTTCTGATAAGCTGCATAACAGGCGAATCACCCTTGAATACCTGCTCCAGAACAGTTTCTCCCGAATCAAAAACAGGGTCCTGGGGAAGATATCCTATTGATACGGAGCTGCCTTTTGTTATTTTCCCTTCATCAGCTTGTTCAAACCCTGCAATAATCTTTAAAAATGTACTTTTTCCCGCTCCGTTCACTCCTACAATTCCTATTTTATCGCCGGCGCTTATACCAAGGCTTATTCTATTTATAAGCTGCTTTTCACTATAGCTTTTTGATATGCTCTCTATGGTTACCAGATTCATATTTTTCCCTTTCTGTTCTAAAGTAACATTTTAATAATAACCTAAAAAGTAATATATGTAAAATCAGCCTAATATCACAGTCTGCGGAATTCCTTCGGAAGCATACCGGTCCACTTTTTGAAAACCTTTGTGAAATAGCTTTGATCTTCAAAACCGCAGCTTATAGCTATATCAAGCAAGGACAGTTCAGTATTCTTTATCATATATCTTGCTTTTTCTACTCGGGACTTATTAACATAGCTGTTGAAACTCATTCCTGTTTCTTTTTTAAATAAAGCACCAAAATAGCCGGGACTCATATTTACATGAGCTGCCGCCGCTTCTGCCGTTACCGTTCCGGATATATTGCCGTGTACATATTTAACTGCCCTTTTTATTATTCCTGAGTGTGCAGCTGCACCCAGCTGGATTACACTCTCTGTAAATTGTACAATAACCGACTGCATATATTCATAAAGCCTGTCTATTCTATACAGCTTTTCAATGTTTTGTATTACACTGTCACTGAGCTGCATGGCATATTCAGCTTCTACTCCGCCCTCTATCGCAGCACGGGTTACCAACGTACAAAACACAATAGCATGGTTTTTCATTGAACGAAGTTCATCGCTGGTGCAAAGATTTGGAAAAGGATGTGTAGAGAATGCTTTAAACTGCTTTTTTACTTCCTCCGTATTTCCCATTCGAACATAACTTAGGAATTGCTGTTCGAGCTCATATGACTGCAGTATACTGTACCTGCCGCTTTCATCGTACTGAGCATTAGGAAGCAGCTTAAACATGCTTGCATTCTCAAGGCTTTCAGGATGCTGATTCTCCAGCTCCCCCAAAAAAAGTTTTCTCAGCAGATTGGCGATATAATAGCTGCGCGGATGCTGTATCAATGGAAGATTCTCCAGCTGTTTTCTCAGCTCTGTAGTGTTTTGTAAGGTAATTCCGCCATGCTGCATTATCTCCTTCAGCAGCTCTTCATTTACTTTTGACAGCAATATTGGACCCGCAGCCAAAATATAATCAGGTGAGTTGCAGGGTAAAAATAGTATATAGAAATTCATGCCCGATACAATGGACACCTCATAAACGCTTCCCCGCGTCTTGCTGCAGCTTATGTCATATTTCTCAAAAACTTCAGCTGCTGACTTTTTATCAATTGTTAAAAAGCTTGCCTTCATGCCATGATTAAGTATGACATCTGCATTTCTGTCAATAAACATTACAGGTACAAGTGTAGATTGGTAAAAAATCCCAGCTGTCTCATTTATATGATTCAGACTCATATTTCCTGCCTTGTCACGCAACCTTGCTTCCAAATTACCACCCCTCATATGTATTCTAGCATACCAAATCGGATTTTTACCAATTTTATATGATTTTTACCATAATCACTTTCTCCTCTGTATTAAAATATTCTCAGTAAGCAATGGAGGGGGTAATTGGATGCAGAGTAAATGCATAAACGTCATAACCTTAAGAGAAAAGATTTTTTATGGCTTCGGCGACATGGCATCAAACCTGATTTTTCAATACATATCAATTTTCCTGCTGTTTTTTTATACAGATATATTTGGCATAACTGCTGCTGCAGCGGGAACACTCTTGCTTGTGTCAAGAATATTTGATGCAATCAACGATCCCATAATAGGAAGCCTGGTTGACAACACCCGCAGCAGATGGGGAAAGTTCAGGCCATACTTGCTTTATGGCTCAATCCCCTTAGCTGTATTCACCATTCTGTGCTTCAGCACTCCACAGCTGAGTCAGAGCTATAAGCTTCTCTACGCATACATAACCTATATCGGACTGGGCGTGTCATACACCTTTGTTAATATTCCTTATTCTGCCATGACAGCAGTAATTACCCAGGATCCTCAGAAAAGATCTGAGCTTTCATCAGTACGTATGGTTTTTGCAGTTATTGGCGCACTAGTGGTTGTATCTACAGCACAGCCAATTGTGTCCGCACTCGGCAGAAGCAATAGGCAGTTGGGGTTCCTGTTTTCAAGCATTATTTTTGCATTTCTTTCACTGCTGCTTTTCTGGCTATGCTTTGGCATGGTTAAAGAAAGAGTAAGAGCCGCCGAAAAACAAAAGATTGGTATATTAAAGATATGGTACGTGCTAAAGTCAAATACTCCTCTGATTATTGTTTCAACTGCCTTTATGTTTGACCTTACGGCATATACAATAAGCACATCCTCCACTCTGTATTATTTCAAATATAATATTGGCAACGAAGCTTTAAACACAATATACCTTCTAATAAGTATCCTTTCAATGATTACGGGCATGCTTTTCGTACCCATGCTTTCCAGGAGACTCGGAAAGCGAAACGCAGCTGTATTGGGGTTAATAGTAGTAATTATAAGCTGCATAGGCATATATTTCACACCTTATAAGAATATTACTCTGATACTCATATGGGCAGGCATAAGCGGCATAGGCTATGCGCTTCCCACAGCCCTGAGCTGGGCTATGGTACCTGATACAGTAGAGTATGGAGAATGGAAAACAGGTCTGCGTACCGAAGGTATAATATACTCAACCTACAGCTTTGCACAGAAGCTGGCTACAGCCATAGGAGGAGCCGCTGCAGCTCTTATCCTTGAGCTCACAGGCTATATACCCAACCAAGTACAGAGCAGTACTGCCTTAAAGGGTATTCTGTTGAACATGACGCTGGTGCCGGCTGGCTTTATGATACTTACAATCATCATAATCTCATTCTACAGGCTGGATGACAATAGCTTCTATGAAATATTGGCATCTATTGACCAGAACAAAGCGAAAGGAAGTATGTAGCATGTTGAAAATAAAAGGTAGATATTTTATAGATGAAAACAACCGCGTAATAAAGCTCCAGGGTGTTAACCTTGGTGGTAGCAGCAAGCTTCCCTACGGAAGCTCAACACATGATAAAAACAGTTTCTTTGAGCACAAGGCAATAACCTTTGTAGGACGCCCTTTTCCCTTAGAGGAGGCTGACGAGCATTTCAACAGGCTGAAAGCCTGGGGCTTCAATTTCCTTCGCTTCCTTATAACCTGGGAAGCAATAGAGCACTACGGACCCGGTGAATATGACAGTGAATACATTGATTATGTTGTAGCTGTTATAGAAAAGGCTGCCGAATATGATTTTATGATATTTATCGACCCGCACCAGGATATCTGGGGTAGATATTCCGGAGGTGACG
This sequence comes from Bacillota bacterium, assembly GCA_049322695.1. Lineage (GTDB taxonomy): Bacteria > Bacillota > Clostridia > Lutisporales > Lutisporaceae > CALGKJ01. The sequence goes on from JBMORW010000019.1 coordinate 99,542, forward strand.
GAGCACCTGGATGGACCTATGATGCCGCAGGCTTCGATATACGGAATCTTCAGGATACAGGAGCTGCCATTATCCAGAATCTTTACGAAGGAAGCTTTCCTAAAATGATATGGACTACCAATTACAACAAGCTTGCTGCTGCTACAATGTTCACTCTTTTTTTTGGCGGGAAGGATTTTGCTCCTAAATGCATTGTTGATGGAGTAAGCATACAGGACTATCTTCAAAAGCACTATATTGATGCTGTAATGCATCTGGCTGCAAGACTCAGCCACTGTAGAAATGTCGTAGGCTTTGACACCTTTAATGAGCCTGTAAGCGGATATATAGAAAAGTCCCTAAGGAGTTTTGACATGCTGGTCAAGCTTGGGCCCACCCCAACTCCTTTACAAAGCTTTGCTCTCGGTGACGGAGTACCGCAGGAAGTAGAGCTGATTGACCTGACTATTTTAGGTTATAGAAAAAGAGGTACTCAGTGGATTAACAAAAAAATGCTCAGAGCATGGAAAAGGGGAGAGGAATGTATATGGAAAAAGCACGGTGTCTGGGACTATGACAATGATGGCAGTCCTGTTCTTCTGAAGGAGGACTATTTTCTGATGCTAAACAATAAAAAAGTAGATTTTGCAGAGGATTATATGAAGCCCTTTATGCTCAAATATAGGAATGCACTGCAAGACATACGGAAGGACTGGATATTGTTCTATGAAAACAATCTTGACGGCAACCCTATCCATATCAGAGATATGAATATTGATAACCTCGCCTATGCTCCCCACTGGTATGATGAAATCACACATTTCATAAAGAATTTTTATCCCTTTTATACAATAGATGTGAAAAGAAAAAAATTCGTACTGGGACCTAAAAATGTCGGAAAAACCTTTGAAAGACAGTTGTCCGATATAAAAGAGAAATGCTGGGAGTATATTGGCGATGTACCTGTAATTATAGGTGAGGTAGGAATACCTTATGATATGGATAACAAGAAAGCCTTTATAACAGGCAGCTTCAGTAAGCAAATCAAGGCTATGGATACAAGCATGAGGGCATTGGAGAAAAACCTGCTGAACTATACCATATGGTGCTATGCCGCCGATAATAATAACACCTGGGGAGATCATTGGAACGATGAGGATTTCTCGATATACAGCAGGGATCAGGTGTCAGGTGCTGAAGACATATATTCCGGCGGAAGGGCGCTGGAAGCAGTAATAAGGCCTTACAGCAGAAAAACTGCAGGAATACCTGTATCTTCATCCTTTGATATTAAAGCAAAAACTTTTCGGTTCAGCTTCAGGCTGGATTCTGAAATAAATGTACCTACTGAAATATTTGTACCTGATTACCATTATCCCAATGGGTGCAGGGTAGATGCTCCAAACGGCAGCTTCAGGCTCAACAAGAAGGAGCAGCTGCTTCTATACTACGGAGACCCCACCAGTGAAATCCATGAGATAATTATAAAGCCAAAATAAAGAAGAAGGATTGTCCTGCGACAATCCTTCAGGCTGCTGACATACAAATTATGTCAGCAGCCTTGTTTTTTGAAAAAATTGCTAAGGAAAACTTCCTTCGAAATATAGTAAAATGAATACTTAGAGGGAGGTTTTAAAATGCTTAATATTAGAGATAAAAACATAGATTTATCAAATTATGAGTTTGTTTGCATAGATAATATGGTTCCCAAAGACCATATT
>JBMORW010000020.1:0-100850 GCA_049322695.1 Bacillota bacterium
CCATAAAAAATCAATATCATCTGCTGCTGCAAGCCTTATCGGATACTTCAAGTACGAGTACTTTCCTTCCATTTCATCGATTAGTTCATCTATTTCACCGGCTTTTATTCGATTTAAGTTGTATTTTAGATCTATACCCTTGTTCTCAAGATATCTATTATATATACTCAAAAATCTATCACAGCTGTCGTTTTTGCATAAATCACACTCAAAACAGTAATCATATCCTTTTTCTAAGCTGCATTCTACAATTTTACAGCCTTTTCCCCAGCAGCTGTCGGTCAATGCTCCGCAGCCATTGCAGCATACCTTGTCCTCTGCACAATTATGTCTATGTGCCATTTCTTTTCTAAGTACCTTGTCATAATGTTCTGCAATATAGATATTGCATACTCCACAGTATAAACCGCATCTTCCGATTAAAGTATGTTTTTTCACATTAGCACCCCTCAATCATATTACTTTTCCGGTTTTGTTGCATCTTCAAGCTTTAACAGATAGTCCAAGGCTTCTTCATTGCAACTCTTGCACATTTCAACAGAGGGCTTCAGACTTGAACATACATCCGGACGCTCAAGCTTCCCAAAAAGCTTGCATTTATTATCCTCTGTAAGCTGTATGCATCTGACACCTCCGGGTTTCCCCTCAGGCATGCCGGGGATGGGTGATGTTATAGAAGGAGCAATACAGCACGCCCCACAGCCAACTCTACATTCCATACTTTACCTCTTGATATATTTTCATATTAATTTTAGCATAAAACTAGGCCTTTTACTAAAAAAATTAAAAAAAGAAAACATAAACCGCAGTTTATGTTTTACTTATTATCCTCTGTATCTGATTCAGCACTTTCATCCACAAGTGCATCTTTTCTGGAAAGATTTATTCTTCCCTGCTTATCTATCTCTGTAACCTTAACAAGAATCTCATCACCTATGCTGACAACATCCTCTACCTTTTCCACTCTCTTCTTGTCAAGCTTGGAGATATGCACAAGACCTTCTTTGCCCGGAAGTATCTCTACAAATGCTCCAAAGGTGGTAATTCTTGCAACCTTACCAAGATAGATTTCTCCTTCAACAACTTCTTTTGTCAAGCCTTCAATAATTTTAAGAGCCCTTAAGCCGTCAGCCTGATTGACAGCTGCGATGAATACTCTTCCGTCATCCTCTATATCAATCTTGACATTGGTTTCTGCTATGATCTTATTGATCATTTTTCCTCCAGGGCCTATTACATCCCTGATCTTATCGGGATCAATCTTTGTAGCAATTATCTTGGGTGCATAAGGTGAAAGCTCAGGTCTTGGTTTGCTTATAACCTCATTCATTTTATCAAGTATGAACAGTCTGCCCCTCAATGCTTGCTCTAAAGCTCTTTCAAGTATAGGTCTGTCTATACCTGCTATCTTTATATCCATTTGTATTGCAGTAATACCATTGCTGGTACCTGCAACCTTGAAGTCCATATCTCCAAGAAAATCCTCCATACCCTGAATATCAGTGAGTATAGCAACGTGCTCGTTTTCCTTTATGAGACCCATTGCAACACCTGCAACAGGAGCTTTTATCGGAACGCCTGCGTCAAGCAATGCCAGAGTGCTTCCGCAAACACTTGCCTGAGAAGTAGAGCCGTTTGAGCTAACAACCTCTGATACAAGTCTAATTGTATACGGGAATTCTTCTTCAGAAGGTATCATAGGCTCCAGGGCTCTTTCTGCTAAAGCACCGTGTCCTATCTCTCTTCTTCCGGGTCCTCTCATGAACTTTGTTTCACCTACGCTGTAAGGCGGGAAGTTGTAGTGATGCATGTATCTCTTTGCTTCTTCCTCACTTAGACCGTCAAGCACCTGTACATCTCCAAGTGCACCCAAAGTTGCAACTGTAAGCGCTTGCGTCTGTCCTCTTGTGAAAAGACCGGATCCATGTACTCTCGGCAGTATTCCTACTTCGCAGCTTATAGGTCTTATTTCATCAAGCTTTCTGTCATCAGGACGTATGCCTTCTTCTGTAATAAGTTTTCTTACCTGTTCTTTAAGTATGCTGTATAGTACCTCACCGATATCCTTTTCCTTTTCTGGAAAAATCTCCGCAAAGTGTGCCATTACTTCTTCATTGACCTTTTCAATGTTCTCTTGTCTTTCCTGTTTCTCTACAGTCCTAATTGCGTCTAGCATCTTTTGAGTTGCAAATTCTCGAACTGCGGTATCGATTTCCTCATCTACCTTGAAAAGAATAACCTCTCTCTTTGGTTTACCGATTTTAGCAGCTATTTCTTCTATGAATGCAACGATTTTTTTGATGTTTTCGTGAGCAAACATAATAGCTTCGAGCATTACTTTTTCTGAAACTTCTTTAGCTCCGGCCTCAACCATCATTACTGCATCCTTAGTACCGGATACAACCAGGTGCAGATCACTCTTTTCTCTTTCAGCAAGTGTAGGATTCAATACAAACTGTCCGTCAACAAGACCTACCAGAACAGACCCTGTTGGTCCCATAAAAGGAATTGTAGAAATTGAAAGAGCAGCTGATGAGCCAATCATTGCTGCAATCTCAGGAAGATTATCCTGATCAACAGATAACACGGTAGCAACTACCTGTACATCATTTCTGAAGCCCTTTGGAAATAAAGGACGAATTGGTCTGTCAATCAACCTTCCGGATAAAATAGCCTTTTCTGTCGGTTTTCCTTCTCTCTTTATGAACCCTCCGGGTATTTTACCTACTGCATACAGTCTCTCTTCATAATCGACGCTTAATGGAAAGAAATCTATGCCTTCCTTTGGTTTATCTGAAGCACATGCAGTTACAAGAACAACAGTATCACCATATTTTACGAGCACTGCAGCATCAGCTAGTTGAGCTATTCTGCCATATTCAATACTAAGGGTTCTACCGGCAAGCTCTAAATTAAATATTTCCATTATATACCTCCCTTCAGAATTATAAAAATTCTATATATGTATTATTATTTCCTTCTTATTGTTAAAAAAAACTTGCTAATTTAGTGATGTTAAGTAGTAAAAATGCATTTAAGACGTATTTGACGTATATGTTTTCTGATAAAAAAGTTGCCATATGCTTTTTTCATATTTTTAATCAATATTCTGACATGTAGTCAAAAATAAGAGCGGGTGTATACCCCGCCCATTACTTCGTATTATTACGCTTTGATTCTTAAGCCAAGCTTATCCATGATAGCACGATATCTTTCAATGTCTTTTGACTTAAGATAATTCTCAAGACCTCTTCTTTGACCAACCATCATCAAAAGACCTCTTCTGGAGTGATGGTCCTTCTTATTAACCTTCAAATGCTCATTTAATCTGTTAATTCTTGTTGTCAATAGAGCTATCTGTACTTCCGGTGATCCGGTGTCGCCTTCCTTAAGGCCATAGTTCTTGATAATTTCTAATTTTTCCTCTTTGCTAATCATTTTATAGCACCTCCATTTAATTACTTCCATAAGCTAAGAATACCGTTGGTGAATCGGTATACCTGGCAAATGGTAATTTACAACATTATGATTTTAACACATTACGGTATCATTGTAAAGGGTACAAATAATTTTTATGGAATATAGTCCAATCTGCTTTTTATATCTGAGCGTATTTGTGAAACCAAATCCTCAATCCTGGAAAATCTGATTTCATCCCTAAGCCTTTTGATGAAGAAAATTTCAATTTCCTTGTTATACAGTTCATTTTCATAACCGATCAGGTGGCTTTCCACTGACAGCTTCTCGCCGTCAAAGGTCGGATTGTAGCCTATATTAGTCAGGCTTTTAAAGTATTCTCCGTCTACCAGTGTTTCTGTTATATACACACCTGTATGTGGCAGAGTCATATCCTCCCTGAGCTCAAGGTTGGCAGTTCTAATACCCATTGATGTGCCATTCTGTTTCCCATATATTACTCTTCCGCTTATAGAATAATCTCTCCCAAGGTACTGCTGAATCTTATCCACATTGCCCGCTCTGATAATATGTCTTATTAAGCTGCTTGACACTACATGTCCATCTATCTCAACAGCCGGCACTACTTCAACCTTGAATCCGTATTTTCTTCCAAGCTCTGACATGTCATCAGCATTTCCTTCACCCTTGAACCCAAAGCGGTAGTTATAGCCTATTACTACACATTTTACTCCGAACTTCTCAATAAGAATATTCTTTACAAACTGCTCAGAGCTCATTCCCATTACATTTTCGAACTCCTCCAGGAATAGTATGTCCAAACTTAAGCCGTTGAGTATTTCAGCCCTTTTTTTATTATCTGTTATGAAATAAATGGGCTTTCCAGGCATAGTCAGCTTTCTTGGATGCTTATTGAAAGTATATAGCATACTTTTTGCACCATAAGCCTTGGAACAATTTTTAAGTATTTCAATCAGCTTCTGATGTCCAACATGCACACCGTCAAAACTTCCTAAAGCAACGCAAATGGGAGTGATATCTTCTATTTCATCGTATTTACTTGTTATGAGCACTGTATCACTCCTTGTATCAAAAATTACTTGTCACTAAATACAGTTAGGTATGGTTTTATATGAACAGCTTTTCTATCTTAATATACTTTCTGTTCTCATCTGAATTATATATTATCCTTCCTAATCCCAGAAAATCACTGGAATCATAAAGCTTTATCATTTCACCCTCATCGCAGTTTATCTTCTCGTCAAGCAGTCCCTTTTCGTATAATGTATTTCCGTTTAATACTGAACTCCTTGCAGATTCTTTTATATATGCTGAAGGATAGTTAAAAATCATATCTACAGGCTTCAAAAGACTGTTCTGTGTACCTTCCGCACAAGCTTTGTCTATTTCCTCAAGCGTATAGGAATCCTCAATATTGAAAGGCGCGGATTCGGTTCTAATAAGCTGAGACATATGGGCACCGCATCCAAGTACCTTACCTATGTCATGGCATAGTGATCTTATATAGGTTCCCTTTGAGCACTTTACATCAATCATGATTATTTGTCCTGTATAATCAATAATTTCTATGTCGAAAATTTCTACTCTCCTGCTTTTCAGCTCAACCTCTTCTCCTTCCAAAGCGTATTGGTAAAGCTTTTTCCCATTGTATTTAATTGCAGAATAAATCGGAGGAATCTGATCGATTACTCCAATAAACTGCTTTATTGCTATTTTCACAGCTTCTTCATCAATAAAGCCAACTTCCGTTCTTGCTGTAACACTCCCGTACTTGTCATATGTATCTGTTTCTGTTCCAAGTGTCACGGCAGCTCTATACTGCTTATTCTTGTCAGTAATATACTGTACTGCCTTTGTGGCCTTTCCTATACATATCGGAAGTACTCCTGCAGCTTCAGGGTCAAGTGTACCTGTATGTCCTACCTTTTTGAGCTTATATTTTTTCCTTATAAAATAAACAATATCGTGAGATGACATTCCCGGAGGCTTCAGCACATTAATTATACCGTTCAACTCATTCACCGCCATGCATTTCATTAATAACAGCCCTAACCGCAAGCTGCTTTGCGTTTTCTATGCTGTCATTTATTGTACAGCCTGAGGCTCTCGTGTGACCTCCCCCGCCAAAGGTCATTGCTACAGCACATACATCCACTCTATTTTTGGAGCGGAAGCTTACTTTCACTTTGCCTTTTTCCAGCTCCTTAAGCAATATTGCAACTTCTACCTTGTCAATGTCTCTGCCGTAGTTAATAATGTTTTCGGTATCAGAAGCAGTAGCTCCGGTCTCATCTATCTGCTCCTGAGTAAGTGAAATGCATGAAATGCTGTCATTTTCATAGAATTCCAGTGACTCCAGAGCTTTTTTTACAAGCAGTACCTTGCTCTTTGGCTGACTCTGATATATGCGTTGAAACATCTCTGACGGACTGACCCCAGACTTAATCAGCTCTGCAGCTATTTGATGAGTTATATCAGTAGTATTGCTGTACTGAAACATACCTGTATCTGTTACTATGGCAGTATAAAGGCATTCAGCTACGGATTTACTAATATGAAATCTCAGTTCCTTCAAAAGATTGTAAACAAGCTCGCCTGTTGCACTGGCATTTACGTCTATAAGGTTTATATCTCCAAAGCCCTTGTTACTGATATGATGATCCATTATAATGACCTGTTTGCCGTTTATATAGCTTATTGTTGCGCCAAGTCTTTCTGCATCACCGCAATCCAATACCACAGCAAGATCAAAATCATCTTCAATTCCCGGCTTTCTTATCAGATTAGACCCCCTAAGGAATGCATAGACATAAGGCACATCTCCATCAAGTATGAAGGCTGCTTTCTTGTTCATGTCAGTAAGAGCATTGTAAAGTGCCAATGAAGAGCCAATATTGTCTCCGTCAGGCATGACGTGAGACAATATTGCTATGTTATTGCTTTCTTCAATTTTTTTTGCTATTTGAGAATACATCAGATGGATTCGCCTCCATCATTATTATTTAACTCCTTAAGCAGCTTTATGATACTCGCTCCATGCTCTATGGATTTATCAAGCTCGAAATGCATTTCTGGAATATGTCTTAGCTGCATTCTGTCTCCAACTTCTCTTCTGACATATCCTGCTGCACTCATGAGACCTTTCATAGTATCCGTTTTTTCTTGTTCAGTTCCCAATACACTGATATATACCTTAGCAAATCTCAGATCCGGTGTTACCTCCACTGCTACCACACTGGCCATTGCAGATACTCTAGGATCCTTCAACTCGTTTCTTATTATATCGCTTAACTCTTTTTTCATCTCTTCATTGATTCTATTGAGTCTATGTTTTGGCATATTACTCACACCTCTGCCTATAACTTATTTCCTTGGTACAGCCTCAATTTTGAAGGATTCAACTATATCGCCTTCCTTTATATCATTAAAGCGCTCAATATTCAAGCCGCACTCATAGCCTGAGCTAACTTCCTTTACATCATCCTTGAATCTCTTCAAAGATGCAAGTGTTCCTTCATGGATTACGATACCGTCTCTTATCAATCTGATGCTGTCATTTCTATTAATCTTTCCGTCTGTTACATAGCAGCCTGCTATAGTACCTATGCTTGATACCTTGAAGGTTGCTCTTATTTCTGCATGCCCCTGAACAACTTCCTTATACTCCGGCTCCAGCATACCCTTCATAGCAGCTTCAACATCCTCTATGGCATTATATATAACCCTGTACAGCCTAATATCTACATTATCCTTTTCAGCCAGAGCTATTGCCGCAGGCTGTGGTCTTACATTAAAGCCTATGATGATTGCATTTGAGGCAGAAGCAAGCATGATATCAGATTCTGTAATAGCACCTACGCCTCCATGTATGGTATTGACCTTTACCTCTTCATTACTCAGCTTATTCAAGGATTGCTTCATAGCTTCCACAGAACCCTGAACATCGGCCTTAACTATAAGGTTGAGGTCCTTTACCTTGCCTTCCTTTATCTGACTGAACAAGTCATCAAGTGATATCTTCTGTGAGCTTTGCATTTGTGCCTGTCTCTGCTTTTCTTTTCTTTTCTCGGCGATTTGTCTTGCTACCTTCTCATCATCCATTACATTAAACACATCGCCAGCGTCAGGAACCTCTGAAAGACCCAAAAGCTCTACAGGAGTGGATGGCCCTGCCTTCTTTATCTTTTTACCTTTATCATCAAGCATGGCTCTGATTCTTCCGCTTGTTGATCCTACTACAAAGGCATCGCCTAGGTTTAGAGTGCCCTCCTGCACTAATACGGTAGCAATCGGACCTCTGGCTTTATCAAGCTTTGCTTCAACCACTGTACCCTTTGCCTTTTTATTGGGGTTAGCTCTTAGCTCTTGCATTTCGGCTACCAATAATATCATTTCAAGAAGGTGGTCTATGCCCTCCTTCTTTTTAGCTGATACGGGAACACAGATTGTTTCTCCGCCCCATTCTTCTGATACCAAACCATATTCAGTAAGCTCCTGCTTAATTTTATCCGGATTGGCACCTACTTTGTCAATTTTATTTATAGCAACTATTATTGGAACGTTTGCAGCCTTAGCATGATTTATTGCTTCTACTGTCTGAGGCATTATTCCGTCATCAGCAGCAACAACAAGTATGGCAATATCTGTTACTTTTGCTCCTCTTGCTCTCATGGCAGTAAAGGCTTCATGTCCCGGTGTATCCAGGAAGCAAACCTTTTTGCCGTTATCTACGTTTACTGTATATGCACCTATATGTTGGGTGATTCCACCTGCCTCCGTAGCAATGACATTTGTTTCCCTGATTGCATCGAGCAGTGAAGTCTTACCGTGATCTACATGGCCCATTATTGTGACAACCGGAGGCCTGAACATAAGATCTTCAGGTCTGTCTTCTTCTTTCCTAAGAAGTACCTCTTCGCTGGTTTTGTCTATTTGCTTTTCTACCTGCATTCCGAAATCTTCAATTATAACAGCCGCAGTTTCGTAATCCAGCTCCTGATTGATAGTAGCCATTACTCCTAGCATCAAAAGCTTTTTGATTATTTCTGTTGCTTGTTTTCCCAGCTTTTCGCCAAGCTCCTTAACAGATATAGAATCGCCTATCTTTATAGGCTTCTTGCTTACTATGGGTTCTTCCTTTTTGACTGGGATATTTCCTGAATGGTGCTTATTGCCCTTGAAGTTCCTATTAAAATTATTCCTGTTACCCTGCTGCTTTCCAAATGGCTGCTTATTGCCGCTTTGACCGGGCTTGTTATTTACCTTTTTCCCAATTCTTTCAACCTTCTTATTGTCTTCCTTATTGGAACCGACCTTAATATCTTCATCTTCTATGAAGGTTTTAGCCGAACTTACATCCTGCTTTATTTCAGGCTTTGCAGGCGTTCTGTTCTGATTGTTATTGAAGGCATTAAAATTATTTTGCTTTGGTTTATTATTAAAAGCATTACCTCCATCAGGTCTTGGCTTATTGTTGACAGTGACTTCTTGTCTCGCCTTGCTGATATCCTTTGGAGCTTCTTTCTTTGCTCCTTTATTATCTGCTGTCTGTTGAGGCTTTACCTTTGCCTCCTCCTTTACTGCAGGCTGCTGAGGCTTTGTCTTCACCTCTTCTTTTGTTGAAGGCTTTTGTGTATCAGTCTTTTTTACTTCCTTTGGCTCATCCTTCTTTACAGCTTCTGTGCTTTTATTTCTTAATACATTCTTTATTGTTTTTACCTCTTCGTCTTCCAAAGTACTCATATGATTTGTTACATTTATTTTCAGCTCAGCTGCTTTATTTATGAGTTCTTTACTACTTAAACCTAACTCCTTGGCCAGTTCATATATTCTAATTTTGTTCAAATAATTCACCCCCTGCATTTTGCTCATTATCTTCCTTTTGTTTCAATGCATGGCCGATAAGCTCTAAAATGTTTCTGCTAAAGCTATCATCCAATATTCCCACTACCGATCTTTCACTCTTCCCTATGTAATAGCCCAGCAGTTCTTTTTTACCCCATTGTATATACTCCACTTTGTAGAATACAGAGGTATTTACGAATCTTTTGCATGTGTTTTCTGATGCATCCTCTGATATAATCAGAAGCTTTACTTTACCCTGCCTGATTGAATTTCTAACTGTTTCATCTCCAGAAACAAGCTTTCCGGCTTTATTAGCCAAACCTAGCATCGAATATATCCTATTGTTTGTATCTATATCTATCCCTCATTTACATCCTCAGGAATTTGCTCTCTGAGATTTTCATACAAATCATTTTCAACAGGTACCTCAAGCGCAGCCTGGATCCTCTTGGATTTTGAGGCTGATTCCAGACATTTCAGATTGGGACAGATATAACAGCCTCTTCCATTTGCTTTTCCAGTTTTGTCAACGCTTACCTTGCCTTCAGGACTCCTAACAACTCGTATAAGCTCCTTTTTAGGCTTCATCTCATTGCAGCCTAAACACTTTCTAAGAGGTATCTTTTTCTTTTTGAGCATAATTATTCCCCCTTAAGAATTTGAAACCTGCGATTGACTCTTTATATCTATTTTCCAGCCTGTCAATCTTGCAGCAAGTCTTGCATTTTGTCCTTCCTTGCCAATAGCCAACGACAGCTGTGAATCTCCAACCAATACCTGAGCAGTATTAAGCTCCTTATTGGTCTTTACATTTATAACCTTTGCAGGACTGAGTGCACTTGCAACAAATACAGCAGGATCTTCATTCCATTCTATAATATCTATTTTTTCTCCACGAAGCTCATCAACTATAAACTGTACTCTCTGTCCCTTTTGTCCTACACAAGCGCCCACAGCATCTACATTTTCATCATGGGAATATACTGCTATCTTTGTTCTGGAGCCAGCTTCCCTGGAGATGCTCTTTATCTCTACCACGCCGTCTTTTATTTCCGGCACCTCCAGCTCAAAAAGCCTTTTCACTAGACCAGGATGAGTTCTGGAAAGAACAATCTGAGGTCCCTTTGTAGTCTTTTTTACTTCAACTATATAAGCCTTAATCCTGTCACCTATATTATAGGTTTCACTCTGTACCTGTTCATTTGGTCCAATAACTGCTTCAGTCTTTCCAAGGTCAATGTATACATTGTTCTTCTCTTTTCTTTGAATAAGCCCTGTTACTATTTCGTTTTCTCTGCTGATATATTCATCATATATGATTCCTCTCTCAGCCTCTCTGATTCTTTGTACCACTACCTGCTTTGCAGTTTGCGCAGCTATTCTTCCGAAGTTCCTTGGAGTTACCTTTTTTTCTATAATGTCACCGACCTTATAGTTTCTATTTATAGCTTTAGCCTCTTCAAGACTAACCTGCAGCAAATCACTTTCCACCTCTTCTGCTACTGTCTTTACTGCATATACGTCTACCTCTCCTGTCTCCCTGTTTATTGCTACCCTCACGTTCTGAGCCGTACCAAAGTTCTTTTTGTATGCTGATACCAGCGCAACATCGATTGCTTCAAATAGCAAATCCTTTGATATACCTTTCTCCTTGGCAATCTGATCCATTGCCTGGAGGAATTCTGCATTCATTTTGTCCCCTCCTTAAAATTTAATTACAGGCTTGATTATTGCTATATTTTTCTTATCCAGTTCAACAGTCTTACCATTTATTTTAAGATTAACTGTTTCATTGGTGTACCCAACCAATTCACCTTCAAAAAGCTTTTTACCGTCAATGCTTGTGTAAAGCTTGGCTTCTACCTGTTTGTTCATGTTTTTTATATAATCTCTTTCAAGCTTCAGAGGTCTGTCAATACCCGGAGATGATACTTCAAGTATATACGACTGATTTATGGGATCTGCTTCATCAAGCAAATCACTAAGTTCTTCACTAACTATTTGGCAGTCATCTATAGTTATGCCGCCGTCCTTGTCAATATAAAGCCTTAAGTACCACTCATTGCCTTCTTTTTTGTATTCAACTTCAACAAGCTCGAAATTATAGCGGTCAGTAATCGGCTTGGCAAGATCATATACTATATCTTCAACTTTTGCTTTACTCATCTTTATCTCCCTTCCATATTTAGTTTTTTTGCCCTTACATTATTGCAATAGCAATAATACGAAAGAGTGGTCCCACTCTTTACTTATGTATTGCTTCGCACTACCCGTATTATTGCAATAGCAATAATACGAAAGAGTGGGGGCGCCCACTCTTACATAAATCAAAGTCAAATTAGAGGATAGTCAAAGGACCATCCAAAAAAATTATAACATCTGCACCACATATATGCAAGTTAAAATAAACTGAGCTGGCTGTATTCAGGTAAATCTTTCAGGCAGCCATGGCCTCTCAGTATCTCAATTACTGTTTTGGAAACCTTTGCCCGCTCACGCAGTTCATCTACAGAGATAAAGTGCGATTCTTCTCTTGCATTTACAATACTTAAGGCTGCATTAATACCGAGGCCCTGTAGTGCACTCAACGGAGGCAATATGCCGTCCTTGGTAATCTGGAACTTACTGGCATCCGATAAATATAAATCCACGGGCAGCAGTTTTATTCCTCGCAAGTACATTTCATATACCACTTCCAATAGAGTCATCAGGTTCTTTTCCTTAGTAGTAGCATTATTCCCCAACCTGTCGATTTCTATCCATTTTGCCTTTACAAAATCTTTTCCCTTTGTAAGCAGATCAGCATCAAAATCATCCAGCTTTGCATAGAAGAAGGTGGCATAAAAGGCTTCAGGATAATACACCTTATAATAAGCTATTCTGAAGGACATCATCACATATGCAGCTGCATGGGCCTTGGGGAACATGTATTTTATTTTCTTACATGATTCAATATACCAATCCGGTACGCCCTTCTCTCTCATTTCCTGTTCGAATTCCGGCGTAAGGCCTTTACCTTTTCTGACCATTTCCATTATTTTAAAGGCAGACTTTGGCTTTAGGCCTGCATACATAAGATATACCATAATATCATCTCTGGTAGGAATTACATCCTTCAGCTTGCATATGCCGTTCTTAACCAGTTCTTGTGCATTGTTTATCCATACATCGGTACCATGAGACAGGCCTGATATCCTGACAAGGTCGGCAAAAGACTGCGGTGTAGTCTCCATAAGCATCTGTCTTACAAACTTTGTACCGAACTCGGGAATTCCCAAGCTTCCTGACTTGCAGTCAATATCATCAAGATTTATACCCAGTGCTTCTGTGGAGTTGAACAAGCTCATTGTTGAAGCATCATCAAGCGGTATATCTGTAGCTTTAAAGCCAGTCAAATCCTCAAGCATCTTAATTATAGTCGGAACATCATGTCCCAGTATGTCAAGCTTAAGTATTCTGCCACTTATGGAGTGATAATCAAAGTGTGTTGTTATTATATTTGAGCTTGTATCATCTGCAGGTCTTTGTATAGGCGTAAAATCATATATTTCCTTGTAATCCGGCACTATCATTACACCGCCCGGATGCTGGCCGGTTGTTCTTTTGATTCCCGTACAGCCTTTTACCAGTCTTCCGGTTTCTGCATTATTAATCCTTAGCTGCTTTTCATCTGCATATTTCTTGACAAAGCCATAGGCTGTTTTTTCTGCAATAGTGCCAATGGTACCTGCCCTAAAGACGTAGCCCTTGCCAAACAATTCTTCAGTATACTTGTGTGCCTCAGCCTGATATTCTCCGGCAAAATTCAAATCAATATCAGGCTCCTTATCACCGTCAAAGCCTAGAAAGGTTTCAAAGGGAATGTCAAAGCCATCCTTTTTATATTTAGTACCGCAGTTTGGACATTCCTTATCAGGCATATCAACTCCGCAGCCAAAGGTTCCATCCAAACTGAACTCTGAATGCTTGCAGTTGGGGCATATATAATGAGGCGGCAGCGGGTTTACCTCTGTTATGTCACACATTGTTGCAACAAAGGATGAGCCTACAGAGCCTCTTGAGCCAACAAGATAACCATCCTGCAATGATTTAGTAACAAGCTTTTGCGCGATTAGGTACATAACGGCATAACCGTTGTTTATTATGGAGTTCAATTCCTTTTCCAGACGCATATCAACTATTTCCGGAAGCTTATCTCCATATATGGAGTGAGCCTTGGTCATGGATAAAGTGCGTATTTGCTCCTCTGAGCCCTCTATTCTCGGAGGATAGGTTTCCTCTGGTACCGGCACTATATCGTCTATATCCTCGATCAGCTTATTCGGATTTTCAACTACTACCTTGTATGAAGCTTCTTTGCCCAGATATGAAAAATCCTTCAGCATCTCCTCGGTGGTTTTCAAATAAAAAGGCCCTTGTTGGTCAGCATCGGTAAAGCCCTGTCCTGCCATAAGTATTCTTCTGTATACCTCGTCTTCTGGCTCAAGGAAGTGCACATCTCCCGTAGCTATAACTGGCTTGTTCAGCTTTTCTCCAAGCCTCAATATCCTTTTGTTAATTGCATAAAGGTCTTCAATGCTTGTGAGCCTGCCGTTTCTGACCAAAAACTCATTGTTGGCTGCAGGTTGTATTTCCAAGTAGTCATAAAGCTTGGCATTTTCAAACAGTAAATTTTCATCCATATTGTTCAATATGCCTTTGAATATCTCTCCCGCTTCACAGGCAGAGCCTATAATCAGTCCTTCTCTGTACTGCAAAAGCAGACTCTTTGGTATCCTTGGCTTTTTATAAAAGTAATCCAGATGAGATATGGAAATTAATTTGTATAAATTTTTCAACCCAGTCTGATTCTTCACAAGTATTATTATGTGGTTTGCTTCAAGGTTCTTATAGCTGCTGCCCAAGCCCATGAGTTTGGAATTGATATGGGATACACTATAGATTTCCCTTTCTTTAAGCATCTCAATGAACCTTACAAATACATAAGCTGTAGCAGCAGCATCATCTGCAGCCCTATGATGATTCTCCAGCTTTATTCCCAGGTGCTCGCATATTATATTGAGCTTGTGCTTTTTTAACTCGATCAGTAAGGCCCTTGAGAGTTGAAGCGTATCAATAACAGTGTTGTTGACCTCCAAATTCAATTCTGCTGCCTTTGCTTTAATAAACCCCCAGTCAAAGCTTGCATTATGCGCTACCAGGGGGAGATCCCCAACAAAGCTCAAAAACTCCGGCAATACCTCTCTAATGGTTCTTTCATTTTTCACCATGTCATCTGTTATTCCAGTCAACTCTATTATCTTGGCCGGTATAGCTATTTCAGGGTTTATTAACTTTGAAAAGCTTTCTACTATTTTTCCGTTTTTCAGCTTAACAGCACCAATCTCTGTTATTTTGTCATTTATAGGCGATAAGCCTGTGGTCTCAATGTCAAAAACTACAAACTCCTTCTCAAAATCATAATCTGCTTCACCATATACTATGGGTATACCGTCATTTATGAAATAACCTTCAACACCATATATTATCTTTATTCCTGCTTTTTTCCCGGCTTCGTATGCTTCAGGGAATGCTTGTACCACTCCGTGATCGGTTATTGCTATGGCTTTATGCCCCCATTCCTTGGCTCTCTTTATCAACTGTTCTACAGAGCATATTCCATCCATGGTGCTCATGCTGGTATGCGCATGAAGCTCTATTCGTTTTACTTCCGCTTCATCTGTTCTTACGTACTTTTCTCCCTCAACTATATTTAGAGGATATATAACTATTTCCTTTGCATAGGTGTCATGCTGTACATCACCTTTAATGCGAACATATCTTCCTTCTGTTATATTTTCAATCAGCTTTGCTGAACTGCTTTCTTCTTTAATAAACAGCTTTACTGTTATGGAGTTGGTATTGTCCGTAACACTGAAGGAAATGATTGTCTTACCATTATTTAAAGGCTTTACTTCAACATTGAAAATACTTCCTTCAATTGTTACTCTGCCGGAATCTTCATTAAGCTCGCTTATTTTCAACGGCATATCTGCAAAAGGTTTCCCGTATATTATGTTGTTCTGACCAGGTACACCTGATTTGCTGTCAGCTTTAAAACCTGTTCCCTGCTTGTTTTCCAGTACACTTTTTATTATCTTTTCTTCTTCCTGGATGATTTTCTCAAGATACTCTTCTTCCTTGAAGGTTTCTTCCTTATATTTTATTATGACTCTGTTATTAAGCTTAAAGTAATCATTTATGCAGCCTTCAAACAACCTGTCACATTTCCGGACAAGCAAATAATCCGCAATAACCTTTGTTGGAACAGTTATTACGGCATTATTATCCAGTACATCTATAGTGGAATCCTTTAAAAAACCCATTAAGGACGGATTTTTGCTAAAAACCATCTGTTTTATATCAGACCAGTGGTTTTTTATTACACTGGAGCTTTCCTGGATTAGTTGAAGCCCCTGTTCAACCGTGATTTTAACATCAGATAGATTGTAGGCTGAAGCAAGGGTATCCTCTATTATCTTGATGTCCTTTATATGGGAAAAGTCTTTAAGCTTAACACTAAGTTCCCATTTTCTGGACTTCTGAAAAACCTTAAGACTTTTTATTTCAAACAACTCGTTATATTTATCAAGCAGATTTTCAGCTTTCAAAATCTTGTTCTGCATTTTTACCTCCAGTACAAATCCTTTAGAAAAACAACTAACAGCTAGAAATACCCAGTTGCTTCTCCAAAACAGTTACAGACTATTAGTGAGAATTTATCGAGCTTAAAGTGTGCTGACTATATTATGCAGCAGTTAAATACTCATCACTATTTATATACCTTTGATTTGCCGGATCCCAATATTTTGACAATATCCCAATACATTTTGAACCTTGCCTGTACACCCTTCACCAATCCAAGCTTTTCTTCCTTTGTTACATGTGTCATATCTTCAAGATAAACCTCTGTTACGCGTACAGAATTCTTGTCTATAAATTTTGTCAGGGCAACCTCAACACCATATCGAGTAATATCTATATTCGGAATTCTGTTGAACACTTCTCTCCTGATTGCCCTTTGCCCTGAGAGACAAGGTGTAACCTTTTGAGCCAGATCTGTTACTATTCTTCCGTTTTTAAATATACCTATGGTCATATCCGCTTCATTATCCAATACGGGCTTTATTAAATCCATAACATGTCGGTCAGTTAAGCCTATTAAATCTGCATCCAAAAACAGTATTATATCATTTTTACAGTTATCTGCCCCGGATTTTACGGCACCGCCCTTACCCACATTTTCAGGAAGCTCTATAACATCAACTCCACAGCTTCTTGCAACCTCAGCCGTTCCATCTGTAGAGCCATCGCTAACCACAATTATCTGTGTTACCTCCTGGACATCCTTAAGGCAGTTCAACACATTGCCTATTGTCTGCTCTTCATTGAAAGCAGGAATAATAGCTGTTACACTCATTAATATTCCTCCATCTATTCTTGACATTCGCATAGCTTTTTTATTTCGTTTACAAGCTCAGTAATTACCTTATCTTCACTTATTTTTCTAACTACCTCACCTTTAACAAACAGCAGAAACTCTCCCTTACCGCCTGCAATCCCTATATCTACCTCCCGGGCCTCACCGGGACCGTTTACTGCACAGCCCATGATTGCTACCTTTAACGGTCTGTCTACAGTCATTTCCCTCAATGCATTCTCTACCTTTTCAGCTATCGGTATCAAATCCACATTGGTTCTGCCGCAGGTCGGGCAGGATATTATTTCTATACCGGAGCCTCCAAGCCTCAGCGCTTTTAATATTTCCTGCGCTACATAAATTTCTTTAACTGGATCTCCGGTTAATGACACCCTTATTGTATCACCTATACCCATATATAATAACGTGCCAATACCTATTGCTGACTTCACGGTTCCGGATTTTACAGTGCCTGATTCCGTTATTCCTATATGCAGAGGATAATCAGTTTTCTCAGATAGCTTAATGTATCCGTCTATAGTTGCCAATACATCTGAGGATTTGATGGCTATTACCATATTTTCAAAATTCATATCTTCTATCTGCCTAATATTTTTAACTGCACTTTCTACAAGGGCATCAGGAGTTGGACCTCCGTACTTTGCCAGTATTTCTTTTTCCAGGGATCCAGAATTAACTCCGATTCTGACAGCTATATCAGCAGACTTTGCTGCCGTAATGACCTGCTTTATACGATCCAGTTCACCAATGTTACCGGGATTGATTCTTATTTTATCCACACCGTTTTTTATGGCTTCCAAAGCCAGTCTGTAATCAAAGTGAATATCTGCTACCAAAGGTATGCCAATCTGTCTTTTGATATCCCTTATTGCAGCTGCAGAATCCATGTCCGGAACAGCTACCCTGATAATTTCACAGCCTGCCTCTTCCAAGCTTTTTATCTGTTCTACCGTTCTCTTAACATCACAAGTTTTTGTATTTGTCATTGATTGGATTGCTATTGGTTCATTCTCTCCTATGTACTTACTGCCTATTCTTATTCTTTTAGACTTTCTTCTCATATCATCACATCCGGCTAAAAGTTTAGTATGTTCATTCTGATAAGATCCTTAAATAGTATAAATGCTGACAACACCATCAAAAGTACAAAGCCTACAAAATGCACCAGACCTTCTTTATCAGGGTCAACAGGTTTTCTTCTTACACCTTCAAGAATCAGGAACACAAGTCTGCCGCCATCCAATGCAGGTAGTGGCAGCAAATTAATGACAAAAAGATTCAAACTTATTACGGCAGTCAGATTGGCAAGATATATCCAGCCAAGCTTAGCTGATTTTCCAATAAGATCAACAATTCCCGCAGGACCTACCACATCATTGGCAGAGGATGTTCCTATAAACAAACCTCCCAAAAATCTATACATTTCCCTTAAAGCAATACCGGTATTTTTTATTCCGGCTGACAATGAATATCCTTCTACAATTAAAGTGGATTGCATTGAAATCCCGATTAAAGCACGCTTGTATTCTTCATTATATACAGGGGTTACATTCAGTTCAAGCTCTTCACCGGCTCTTTCAACAGTTATACTGATATTTTTACCTGCACTGTTTGATATTATGTTATTGACATCCGTTGCTTCCTCAATATCCTTCCCCTCTATTGCTACTATTTTGTCGCCTATTTCAAATCCTGCCCCATCAGCAGGTCCCCCGTCGCTGACATCGATTATTGTTGGAATCTGAATTGCTGTAACGACAAAAGAAAGCAGCAGTATTGTAAGCAGCAGGTTCATTATGGGTCCAAAGGCAATTACACTGATTCTTTTATATACCGGCTTGTTATTAAATGCCCTGGGGTCATTATTGCTTTCATCTTCACCCAGCATTTTACAGAAGCCTCCCAAGGGTAATGCACGTATGGAGAATACTGTTTCACCCTTTTTTTTACTTAAGAGCTTCGGTCCCATACCCACAGCAAACTCTTCTACCTTTATGCCGCTGAGCTTCGCAAATATAAAATGTCCGAACTCGTGTATTATAACAATTATCGAGAATACCAATATTACTGTAAGTATCTTAAGCAATACTGATACAACACCTCCTATTAAAGCGGTCACATCCTGCACCTCATTTCGAATATTCTATTGACTTCATTTCTTGCCCATTTATCTGTTTCAGTTACATCTTCAATATTTGCTATTTCTACAGTATTATGCTCATTCAGTGTATTATATATAAGCTCAGGAATTTCCATGAATCTTATTTTCTTCTCCATAAACAGCTTAACTGCTGCCTCATTTGCTCCATTCAGGACTATACAAGCACTGTCTCCTGCTTTTAATGCATCATAGGCCAGCTTGAGACATGGAAACTTATCAGTATCGGGCTTAAAGAATTCCAGCCTTGAAAGCTCAACAAGGTCCAGCTTTTTATCATCTATGGGAATCCTGTCAGGATAGGTCAGAGCATATTGAATAGGTACCTTCATATCCGGCAGTCCCAGCTGTGCCATTACAGCACCGTCTATAAACTCTACCATTGAATGTATTATGCTTTGAGGATGTACTACAACATCAATTCTATCGGGCAAAATATCAAAAAGCCATCTGGCCTCTATTATTTCAAGTCCCTTGTTCATCAATGTAGCTGAATCTATTGTTATTTTACTGCCCATGCTCCAGTTCGGATGCTTTAAAGCATCCTCCAATGTAACCTTCTGAAGCTCTTCACATGATTTGAGTCTGAAGGGTCCTCCTGATGCAGTAAGTATAAGCTTCCTTATCTGTTCCCTTTTGTTTGCACCGATACTCTGAAATATAGCTGAATGCTCGCTGTCTACAGGCAGTATTTCTATAGACTTATCCCTTGCATACTTCATTATAAGTCTTCCTGCTGTAACAAGTGTTTCTTTATTTGCAAGTGCTATTGTTTTACCATTCTGTATTGCGTGAAAAGTAGGTATCAGCCCGGCAATACCTACTATGGAGGATACCACCACATCTGCACTTTCTATGGCTGCTGCAGCCATAAGGCCTTCCAAACCTGTATAAAGCTTTGTTTTGCCTTTCACACGCTCTTTTAAATCCATGTACTTGCTTTCATCAAATATAACTGCTAATTCCGGCTCGAACTCTTCAATCTGCTTCGCTAATAGTTCTGCATTTGAATGTGCTGTAATGCTGCTGACTCTAAAGTGCTCTCTGTTATGGCGAACAATCTCCAGCGTCTGTGTTCCTATAGAGCCGGTAGACCCAAGTAAACCTATGCTTTTCATATGTACTGCTCCTTGTAGTTGCTTATATCCTTTCAGGTTACGCTGATGCTTGTTTAATATGCTGTAATATTATTATTTTACCATATTCTGTACAATGAGAAAATAATAGTATATCACCGGCGCCGTAAACAGTATACTGTCAAATCTGTCCAGTATACCACCATGTCCTGGAATCAGGCTGCCGAAATCCTTTATGCCGGAGAACCTTTTTATATAGGATGCAGCAAGATCACCTATTTCCGAGGTCAATGCACATAAAAACCCTGATATTATAAAGTGAATTAATGGAATGGAATACCCGAAATTATTAATAATAATTCCTGTTATCATACAAAGTATCGTACTTCCAACCAGACCTCCTATATAGCCTTCCAAGGACTTATTGGGGCTGATATTGGGGAAAAGCTTCTTTTTCCCAATACTGACACCGACAAAATATGCACAGCTGTCAGTGTACCAGGCAGCTAAAAAAGGCAGCCATACTAAAATACCGGCATACTGCAGCTTATCTATATATACTATATGACTTAGCAGAAAAGGTATGTATAAAACCCCTACTATTGTCATAAACACTCCGTTTATTCCATGCTTCAGAACAATTATTTCATAGGAAAAAGCTGCAATAATTGTAAAGGCTACTACAAGACCTATATAGCTTGTGTTAAAATCAAACAGCAGAATAACGAAATATAAAGCGGTTCCTATATAACCAACAGTGTTTATTGTCGATATTTCTATGTTTTTCACAGCTTTATAGAATTCATACAATCCTACAAGAGAAAGACCTAAAATCAGAAAGTGCAAATATATGCCTCTCTGAACAAGAAAAATCATAATAATTGGAGCACCTATAAGGGCGCTGATTATTCTAGTAAGCATATTTTCCCTCCATTATTTCAGTGCACCAAATCTTCTGTCTCTTGACTGGTACTGATATATTGCTGCTTGCAGGTCCTCCTTGCTGAAATCAGGCCACAGCCTTTCTGGAAATACAAGTTCACTGTAAGCACTTTGCCACAACAGGAAGTTGCTTAATCTCTGTTCGCCACTGGTGCGTATTATTAAGTCAGGGTCACTGTCACCTGCAGTGTAAAGATGCGTTTCAAATAGAGCTTCGTCTATATCCTCAGGCTTCATTCCGTTTTTTAAAGCATCAGAAAGCAGTTGCCTGCATGCTCTTATTATTTCGGCTCTTCCACCGTAGTTAAGTGCTATATTAAACTGCAAGCCTTCATT
Source organism: Bacillota bacterium (assembly GCA_049322695.1). Classification (GTDB taxonomy): domain Bacteria; phylum Bacillota; class Clostridia; order Lutisporales; family Lutisporaceae; genus CALGKJ01. The sequence goes on from JBMORW010000020.1 coordinate 21,275, forward strand.
CTGCTTGGTCAACTCCGCTGCATCATATATCTCTCTTCTGGTTGCTTCAGGCAAAGGAGTCAAATCTCCCAATATTTTTATTTTCACCTGATTTTTATGCAGCTCCTCAGCTTCTTTTCTCATATATTCAACAAGCAGCTTCATTAAAAAGCTTACTTCCTCACTTGGTCTATTCCAATTCTCTGTTGAAAAAGCATATACCGTAAGTATCTTTATTCCCAGATTACTGCACTCTCTAACAATTTCCCGCAAGGAATCCAAACCAGCCTTGTGTCCCATTATCCTTGGCAGCAGCTTTTTAGTCGCCCATCTGCCGTTACCGTCCATTATTATGGCTATATGCTTCGGGAGCCTATTAGGATCTATATTATAAGACATTGCTATACCTCCTTTAAGGTACATTTTTGCCACATTTGTCAAACCTTACATTACAATTATACTACAAATTTTATATTACACTATATTTATAATAAAAAAAGCTCCACTTGCTTGCTAAAATTTATAGCTGCTGTCATATTAACACTGCTGCCTCAAAAAAAAGCCCCTCATTCGAGGGGATTTTACTTGAAAAGACTGGTAGTCAATACTATTTTACCATCCCTGATGATTTGTCTCACGACTATTGGGCTGTTACCCTGTCTCTCCATGATTTTATCAGTAAATATAGTTGATGTTTCTTCAACAATTATTTCCACTTTACTTCCTATCAGTTTTTTTGCTTTTTCAAGCTCAAAACCAATAACACGAGGTACATTCACTATTTGATTATACCTCCATTATTTCTTTTTCTTTTGCTTCTGCAATCTTATCAAGCTCTTTTATATACTTATCAGTGATTTTTTGAGTTTCTTCTTCCGATTTCTTGAACTCATCCTCTGTTATTTCACTTTCCTTTTTAAGCTTTTTAAGATGATCATTGGAGTCTCTTCTAATGTTTCTTACTGCAACCTTAGCTTCCTCGGTATATTTCTTTACCAGCTTAACAAGATCTTTTCTTCTTTCCTCGGTAAGCTGCGGTATTATAAGCCTTATTACCTTACCATCGTTGGAAGGGTTGATTCCCAAGTCTGATTTTTGTATTGCTTTCTCTATTGAAGGGATTGATTTAGAATCCCATGGGCTTATCATAAGTACTCTTGGTTCCGGAGCGGAAATATTAGCCAGCTGATTGAGCGGTGTCTGTGCTCCGTAATACTCAACCGTTATTCTGTCAAGTATGGAAGGGTTAGCCCTACCTGCTCTTAAGCTTGCAAGCTCGTGTCTTAATACACCGACGGTCTTTTCCATTTTTTCAGTCATGTTCTTCTCAATTTCTTTTATCATTCTAGTTATCCTCCTTTACTATTGTTCCAATTTCTTCTCCCTTTATTGCCTTTATAATATTTTCAGGATTTTTTAAATCGAATACAAGTATTGGAATTCTATTATCCATACATAATGAAGCAGCAGTTGAGTCCATAACACCAAGTCCTTTATTTATAACCTCTATATAGGATAATTTGTCAAACTTCTTGGCATCTTTATTTTTCATTGGATCGGAATCATATACACCATCGACCTTCTTTGCCAAAAGTATAATCTCTGCTTCTATTTCAGCAGCTCTCAATGCAGCTGTAGTATCTGTAGAAAAATATGCATTTCCAATACCAGAGGCGAATATCACAACTCTGCCCTTTTCCAGATGTCTTATGGCACGTCTTCTAATGTAAGGCTCTGCTATTTGTCTCATTTCAATTGCTGTTTGAACTCTGGTAGGAACATCAAGTCTCTCAAGGGCATCCTGAAGTGCCAATGCATTTATAACGGTAGCAAGCATACCCATGTGATCTGCTGTAGTCCTGTCCATGCCTTCACCTGTTCTACCTCTCCAGAAATTACCCCCTCCTACTACAATTGCAACCTCAACATTAAGTGACTTAAGCTCCTTGACCCTTGTTGCTATGCTTACCAGTGTTTCTTGGTCTAAGCCTGTATTCTTGTTGCCTGCCAATGCCTCACCGCTTAATTTTAATATCACTCTTTTATACTTTACGTCGCCCATATTTATTATACCTCCAATTTAGCATAAAATTTCTACAAATACTAAAAAAATCCTGCTTTTTGACAAAGAAGAGTTGAATTATGTTTACAAAAATGAGAACACGCTGTGTTCTCAATATTATTTCATTTAAATGTCTGTACAAAATGAACGCACTGTATAGTATATGCTAAAACAGTGCATTCAAAAAATTATTTCTTTATTTGGCTCATAACTTCTTCAACAAAGTTATCTTCCTTCTTTTGTAAGCCTTCGCCCATTTCATATCTTGTGAATCTTCTTATGGATATATTTTCACCAATCTTGGCTATCATGTTTGTAACCAGCTGCTGAACCTGAATGTCAGGATCCTTAATAAACGGCTGTTCCAGAAGGCATACTTCCTTGTAGTATTTTTCTACTCTTCCTTCTACCATTTTGTCAACTATCTTTTCAGGCTTTCCTTCGTTCAATGCCTGTTGTCTGTATATTTCTTTCTCTTTTTCGATAACTTCTTGCGATACCTGATCTCTTGATACAAATAGAGGATTGGATGCAGCTACCTGCATAGCCATATCTCTAACAAACTGTCTGAACTCAGCATTTTTTGCAACGAAATCAGTCTCTGCATTAACTTCAATCAATACACCGATTCTTCCGCCGCCATGTATGTACGCGTCAACTATACCTTCACTTGCAATTCTGCCTGCCTTTTTTGCAGCAGCTGCAAGTCCCTTTTCTCTTAATACTTCTACAGCCTTTTCTATATCACCATTTGTCTCTTCAAGAGCTTTTTTGCAGTCCATCATACCTGCGCCTGTTCTTTCTCTTAGTTCCTTAACTACTGAAGCACTTACCATTTTTATTTCCTCCAATCTTATATTCTATTATTAAGTATTTCCTAGATTACAATGTATATCTGACAGAACGCAGTTTAAAATAAACCATTTTAAACTGCGTTCCATATAATACATAATAGTTAACTATTATTCAGCGTGTTGTTCGCCTTGTCTTGCTTCAATAATTGCATCTGCTATTTTTGAAGTAAGCAGCTTAACAGCTCTTATAGCATCATCGTTTCCAGGGATAGGATAATCAACTTCTTCTGGATCGCAGTTTGTATCAACTATAGCTACAACCGGTATTCCCAGAATATGAGCTTCCTGGATAGCTATCTTCTCTTTTCTTGGGTCAACAACAAACATAGCACCTGGTGCATCATTCATTGTCTTTATTCCGCCAAGGTTCTTTTCAAGCTTTTCCATTTCCAGTCTAAGCTTAATAACTTCTTTCTTTGGAAGGATTTCAAAGGTTCCGTCCTGCTCCATTCTTTCAAGCTCGTTTAATCTTTCGATTCTCTTCTTGATGGTTTTGAAGTTTGTAAGCATTCCGCCAAGCCATCTTTGGTTTACATAGTACATACCTGATCTCTTAGCTTCGGATTCAATGGACTCTTGTGCCTGCTTCTTTGTTCCTACAAAAAGGATGCTCTTACCCTGTGAAGCTACTTCTTTAATGAAATCGTAAGCTTCTTCGACCTTCTTCACTGTTTTCTGAAGATCGATAATGTAGATGCCGTTCCTCTCTGTGAAGATGAACTCCGCCATTTTAGGGTTCCATCTTCTAGTTTGGTGTCCAAAATGCACACCTGCTTCCAGTAATTGTTTCATTGAAATTACTGACATTACATTTCACCTCCTATGGTTTTTCCTCCATGACCATCATTTCACCTGACAGCTTATAACTAAATTACAAGCACCAATCAAGCAATTAAGCCATGTGTGAATTTTTCACCTTTGCTAGTATACCATAAATATTTTTTTATGGCAATATTTATTTTACTACAATGCTGCAAAAAAATACAGCTGCCAATAATTAAAACATCATAGCGCAAGCAGCTTGATAATGTCTTAACTATAGGCAGCATATATATAATCTATGGAATAGTTGTCAGTATGTCTATTATACTGTCTAAATCTAAACCCTTTTTAATCTTAAAGCTTCCTACTTGGAGCTTGTTTGCTTTATTGAGCTCATCCAGCCTATTGATAAAATCATTTTTATTATTTATTAAGCCCTTTTGCTGCAAAGTCTCAGCTACAAAATGCGATGTGTCACCCTGCTTGATATTGATTTCTATGAAAACCTCATTTTTGGTATCATCTTTATCTTTTGGAGTAGGTACGGCAGTAGGTGTTGGTGTTGGTGCAGCTTCTTGAGGCTTGTTCTTTTCTATATCTGCAATTTTCACCAGTCTAAGACCATGCTTTTCAGCTTCTCTTTCCAGCTCTTCAATAGCCAAAGGTCTCAATCCTGAATTTATATTGATTAAGGAAGTAATAACAATACCTATTCCTACTCCCAGAAATATATTTTTTAAGCTGTACTTACTCATATTGAGCTCCCTCATTTTTCAGTGAGAGTATCAGTTTGACTTCACCCTGGCCCATATTAAGGCGTTTTGCTATTTCTACTATGTTCAGACCTTGGTTTGCATAGTCAAACACTGCCTGCTGCTTGGGTGTCAGTTTCAGTTCAACACCTTTGTCCTTTACAGACTTTTCTGAAGGCTTTGTCTTTATGTTAACGGGGATTGTGGCAATAGTCGGCTTAACCTCTTGTACTACAACAGGTGCAGCCTTTATACTGCTGTAGGCATGCTGAAGATTTTTTATTTTGTCCTCTATCTCCTGAACAACAACATCGGAAATATAATTCAGCTCCGATATAATCTCTTCTGCATCCTCCATTACCTTTTTCAGTTCTTGCTCCTTTACGTCGATATTAAAGTACATATCTTCGCCTTTAAGCTTATCTATCAGCAGCATCACAAAAGCTGCAAATATTACCAATATGCCTATAATCATCATTACGTAATTTATATAGCTTACAGTCATAAGCCACCTCTGCTAGACACGTATATCGATTTTGGTCTTAGGTTTTTTGTTCTTCTTATCATCATCGTCTTCTTCATTGTTTTTTTTATTCTTTCGATTCTTATCCTTATTCGGATCTTCCCTTTCTACTCTGCCTGATGCTGCCTTCTTAGCTTCATTGACCTTCTTCAGCTTCTCCTGCACCTGTTGTTGATCTTTATTCATATTTATGATTTGATTATTTTGCGGATTTTGTGCCTCAACATTCTTTATCTTTTGCACTTCAGGAGTCTTTGGATACATTGTCTGCAGTTCGATAGGTCTGATTGGCATATTTATTCCTCCAGACTTAAATTATTCTTCTAATTATCTGGATTATTCCTCAAAAGGTCCTATTTTTACTTCTGCATTAGCTCTATAGAAAGTAACAAATTTATATGGATCTTTAACGTACATCATACAGCTTCCAATAATTATTCTGCTGCCGGGGTAAACTATTTCACTGGCTTTTATCTTGCCTTTTGTTGCTTCTTCAAAGCTTTCCTCTAATGATTTCATGTCACTGCTTATCTGTTCTATTCTGTTTTGCAGCTGCAGCTTCAGCTGGGTGGATTTGGCCAGTAACACCTTTTTATCCTCCGGAAGCTCAGCCTTCATGCTAATCTTTGTCAATAAATCCACAGCTTGATTCGTTTTTTCAAGATTATCCTGGGTTTGCTTCAGTTCACCCTTTAATGCTTCATATTTTCTCCTCAGGTCAGGATTCACTCCAACCTCTATCTCTGTTACAGTTGCCATTGGTGAACCTATAACCTTGGCTTTAACTTCTTCTGCAACCTTTATGGTACCTCCGACAAGCAGCCCCTTCCTGCCTGTAACTTCAAGCTTCTTACCACATATTACCTGGCTGTGCATTATAGCATCGCTATGTACATTACCTTTAGCTTCTATTTTTGAGTTCTCAATAAACTTTGCTATCAGGTCCCCTTCACAGTAAAGCTCTCCCCTGTTCATACCCTGAATACCCCTATGAAGTATGATATTGCCTTTGGAAGTTATTTTAGCACCTTCAACGACACCAAATACTTCTACGTCACCCTCTGCTTCTATTTCAAAGCCGGTAATAACATTACCCTTGACAGATACTTTTCCTACAAACCTTATATTTCCGGTAGAGCTGTCCACATCAGAAGGTACTTCATATACCTTAAAAACGCTTACCTTGCCATCCAGAAGCTTTACTTCCCCATCTATTGCAGCAATCAGGGTTAGACCATCCTCAGTGACTTCCACATTCTTTCCTCTCGGAAGAGGAAGCTTCTTTCCGTCACGTGCTGAGACATCAATCCCCAAAACATTTTTGCCGGGTGTTCCCTTGGTATCAGGTATGAGTGTAACCAGCTTCTCACCCTTGCATACATTTTTTATCAATGAAAGCTCTTTGAAGTCTATTTTCCCTTCAGCATCTATCTTAACCTTTCTGCCGGTTGATACATCAAAGTGATATTCCAGCTCTGCATCTTGTCCAGGCTGCGGATAGACTCCCGTAGCCACAAGCACGTCCTTGTCATAGATCTTATCTCTGGCAATTTTTCTGATTACATCGTTATTTATTCCCTGAACAACTCCGCCGGAGCGCAGACATTCCATTATGTCATCCTCTTTAACATCTTCCCCGAGAATAGGTGATGCTACATATACAAATGCCTCCATTAAATCCTTAGACAGATTCAGATAACACTTGGCATTTATTTTTTCTTGTACTTGAGGCTCGGCTATTTTTAGAGGATTTGTAAATACTCCGTCAATAATAAACTGCTTTATTGCATCAAAGTTTGTACCCTGAATTTTTCTCAGAATTATCTTTTCCTTTATTTCTTCAAAGGTTGCAAGTTCATTTATCTTTAGATATACACCGTCTTCTTTATACTCAATATCAATCTGCTTCAGCTTGAAATTCGGATCATAGTCAATACCTTCTGTTGTGTTGAACAGATTGTCTATATTTTTTTCAATTCTATTCAGGCTTGAACTGCTGCTGGCATTTTTAAGTGAGACCTTCACCTTATATATGGTTGAAAACAACTGCTTTTTTGTTTCCAGCAATTCAACCTTTACTTCATCCTTTTTTGCCTTGAGCTTTTGCATACCTTCCTCTATTAATTTGTCATAGTTTTTGCCTTCTAAAATCACATATTGTCTATTCATAACAAAACCTCCTGATCTAATTAAATACAGAACTAATTTTACCCTTTAGTCTGATAATAGCCTTGGTATGCAGCTGAGATACTCTGGACTCGGATATGTTTAGCAATTTTCCAATTTCCTTGTAGGTCAGCTCTTCATAGTAATACAGCGTTATAACCTTTTTTTCTTTTTCGGGCAGTGCGTCGATTGTATCTATTAGTATATTTTTCAGCTCAATGCTTTCAATCATTCCCTCAGGACTGTCAGAATCATTTTCAGGTTCGCTGAAATGCTCTCTTTTCTGTTCAAGCAAATCGTCCAGGGATACAATAGAGTATGTAGATACAGTCTGTACCTTTTTTTGAAAATCATCTACTGTGATTCCCAGCTTCTCCGCTATTTCTTCATCAGTGGCTGATCTACCCAATTCATTTTCCAGCTCGGTATATGCTCGTTCAAGATCTTTTGCCTTTTGTCTCACGGATCTTGGAAGCCAGTCTATTTCTCTTAGCTGATCAATTATGGCGCCTCTTATTCGTAATTGAGCATAGGTCTCGAACTTGACTCCTCGATTGTAATCAAACTTATCAATCGCATCTATAAGTCCAAAAACTCCATAACTCATCAAATCATCAAATTCTACGTTGTTTCCATAGCTGGCAAACAGTCTGCCTGCAACAAACTTAACCAAATAGATATAATTGACTATCAATTGTTCTCTGATTTTGGCGTCTTTTGTTTTTGAATAGCTTTCCCATAATCCATTTATATCCATTTTGTCGCCCTCCATGGTGATAGTATAATATTACGGTCACTCATCTTCAATAGTATTGTGTAAAAATGCAGGATTTATTTCTTGAAACTCATCATCGTCATAATCATTCTTGGTATAGTTTATCAACACTTCCTCACTATCCGGAGGAATCTTTATATCAATCGTTGATGCTGCCTTAATTTGCTTGTTCTTTTCCTCTTTGGCCTTTATAAAAGCTTCTCTTGCATCCTTTAAAGAACTGCTTAATAAGAGTCCCAGAGCCGTTAATATTATTGTTACAACAATACTTCTAATCATAAGTACTGTAAGTTCTGTGCCTGCACTTATGCCTAGAAGTATATTGATCAAAACGCATAAAACTACTAAATAAAACGGTAAGTCATCAATAAAATTCATTAGCAATTACTCCAATTATTATATTTGCTTTGTTCCGTATCCAATAGTCTTTATTAATAGTATGCCGCTTTCAGAGTAAAGCTCTATGGTGCGTCCGTAGTTACCTCCGGTATCCTCTGCTATTAAAGGTATATTAAGCTTATCTAAAACTTCTTTTGTAGCTACTACATTTCTGGCGCCTATTCTCATAATATCGCTTGCATCATTGAAATTGAACATCTGTGCCCCGCCTGCTATCTTGCTTACAATCTTAGTACGTTTTGCACCAATTTTCAGCATATACTCCAGCAGTTTTACAATGCCTGTGTCAGCAAATTTTGCTACATTACTGTTATTCTTTATCTGGTTACTGCATGGAAGCATAATATGAACCATACCTGAAATTTTGGTTACAGTATCATAAAGACAAATGCCCACACATGAGCCAAGTCCTAGCGTTGTAAGTACCCCAGGGCTTTCAGTGTAGTTCAAATCTGCCATTCCAACCTTTATCAAATCACCCATACTAAATTACTCCCAAGCTTTTTAATAGTACTTCAAAGGATTCTTCATCAGGAATAAGGAAAAAGTTTCCCCTGACATGATTGGATCCTTCGAAAAAGTCGGTTTCTATCAGCATTACCTTATCTCCTACCTGACCAAAAAGTATGACAGGTACGCTTAGGATAGCTCCGGCCATATCAATAGCTAGCGATGGGACAGAAATATTCAATGATAGACCTGTAAGTGCAGATAAAGATGATAGGTATGAGCCTGCCAGAATATTACCAACTTCCTGCAGCGCAGATATTTCCATTTCATTCAATTCTTCTCCGGTTTCCATTCCACCCATGAGAAGAGTAGTAAGCAGCTTTGCAGATATTTTGTCCAGTAAAAACATTATGCTTCCGGTAATATCTCCGGTTACCTTAAAGAGTATTCCTGCAACTGTTATTTCAGGTCCTCCCAACAATTCAGGTACGCTTCTGAACTCAAGAATATTAACCTTTGGTACATCCATGTCTATCTTCTTTGATATCATTTTTGATAATGCAGTAGCTGCATTACCTGCACCTATATTTCCTATTTCCTTAAGTACATCTATCTGCATGCTATTTAAATCGTCAATACTCAGTGGCATTTTTTCACACCCTTTTCTATAAAGCTGTGTTGCTTAAAATTCTTACAACATCCAATAAAATTATTAAACGGTTATTTACCTTGCCTATTCCGAATATATTGCTTTGCTCAACGCTTCCGATTGAAGACGGTGCATCTTCAATCAAATCATTACTTATTTCAAGTACCTCTGATGAGGAGTCAATAACCAAACCGACTGTAAGGTCATCTACTGTAACTATTATGATCCTGGAATTCTCAGTGTCTTTAGCTTCAGGCAGATTGAACTTCTTTCTTAAGTCCACTATCGGAATAACATCACCTCTCAGATTCATTACTCCTCTTACAAAGTAAGGAGCCTTCGGCACTCTGGTAATACCTATCATTTCTTTGATTTCCTTTACCCTGAGTATATCTATTCCATATTCCTCATTATCAAGTCTGAACACTACGAACTTTCTTACACTGCTGTTTGCTTCCACTATAGACACCTCCTTAAATTAGAGAATTAGTATCAACTATCAAAGCTACCTGACCGTCTCCAAGAATAGTTGCGCCTGCAATCTGCTTGATTCCTGACAGATATTTGCCAAGTGTCTTAATAACTATTTCCTGCTGGCCTATCAGCTTGTCTACTATGAAACCTGCATTTTTGTCTCCCTTTTTAACTATAACTATAGTGAGCTCTGTTTCTGTCTCGCTTGAGCTGTTTTCAACATCCAATACTCTGTTAAGTCTTACTAAAGGAAGAACACTGTTTCTGTTTAATACTACCTCTTGTCCATGTACGTTTCTGATTGTTTCACCTTGAATAGTTGTTATATCTCTTATTACATTCAGAGGTATTGCATATTTTTCAGTTCCTATAGTAACCAGTAAAGCCTGTATAATAGCCAGTGTCAAAGGTAGTCTAATTATGAACTTGCTGCCCTTGCCTACTGTATTCTCAACTTCAACAACACCATTCAGGGACTCTATCTTGGTCTTAACAACATCAAGGCCGACTCCTCTACCGGATAGATCAGATATCTTGTCTGCCGTACTGAAGCCGGGTCTGAATATCAGTTCTACTGCACTCTTTTCATCAAGTTCATTTACCTCAGCCTGTTTGATGACTCCCTTTTCAACAGCCTTTTTCTTAACTTTTTCAACATCTATACCCTTACCGTCGTCTTCAACCTCTATAACAACACTGTTTCCATCTTGATAAGCCCTTAGATATACCTTACCGGTGCTTGGCTTTCCGTTTTTAATTCTTTCTTCTTTTTCTTCTATGCCATGATCAATGGAATTTCTAATCAGGTGAATAAGGGGATCTCCTATTTCATCTATGACTGTTCTGTCAAGCTCTGTCTCTTCACCAGACATGTTAAGCATAATATCCTTTCCAAGCTCTCTTGAAAGATCTCTTACCATTCTGGGAAATCTATTGAATACTCTTTCAATAGGAACCATTCTAACCTTCATAACTGCATCATGCAGATTAGTTGTTATTCTTTCCAGGTACTCAACCGACTCATTCATATCCTGACTTCTTGAATCATTACCTAAGCCTTCTAGGCCATTCTTAATTATTATCAGCTCACTTACCAGATTCATGAGATTATCCAGTCTGTCTATATCTACTCTGACTGTCTTACCCATTTTTGCCTTCTTGCTCTGTGAGTCTTCACCGGCATCTCTCTCATCGATCTCATTGGAATCTGTATTTTGAACGTTAGCTTCCATATTTCCTATTGCTATCTCATTTTCAATTGCTTCTGAGGATACAACAATTCTATCTACAACAGCTTCAACTACTTCTGAAATGGACTCAAGGTCCTTTTTAATTGTAGCTTCGTTTTCCCTTGTAACAACTGCAAGTATAAACTCGTTATCAAATTTCTCATCCTCTATGTCCTCTACTTTAGGTATTGATTTAAATATTTCTCCATACCTTTCTATAGTTTGAAACACTATGAATGCTCTTGCCGATTTTAACATACAGCCCTTATCAAGAATAATCTTCACTTTAAACGCGTTCATACCCTGCTGAGCAGCTTTCCTGACAAGTCCTTCATCATACTGATTAAGGTTGAAGTCATCACCTTTTTTATCTTCCTTGATGCTTTCAATATGTGTCGATGCTGCACCGGACTTATTCTTTAATATATTATTAAGTTTGGATATTATTCCTTCAGCGCTTCTTGTTCCTTCTTTCCCTGTATTTGCAAGGTTGCTGACGGTATTATCCAAATAATCAAGGCACTCAAAAAGTACATCAACTATATTGCTGTTTACTTCTATCTTTCCATTTCTGATTGCATCCAGAACATCTTCCATTTCATGGGTTAGATTAGTCATACTATTGAATCCCATAGTACCGGACATTCCTTTTAAGGTATGGGCTACTCTAAAGATCTCATTAAGTATCTTGCTGTCCTTAGGATTTGTTTCAAGGCCTAATAAGCTTTGATTGAGACTTTGCAAGTGTTCTTGTGACTCTTCTATGAATATTTCCAAATATTGATTCATGTCCATTTTAATACACCCCCATATATTTTATAATCTCTTTAGTTATTTCCTGTAATGGTGTTATAATATCTATTGCTCCAATATTTACTGCGGATTTTGGCATTCCGTATACTACACAGGTTTCTTCATTCTGAGCAATAGTATATCCTCCGTTCTGCTTGATTTTAAGAATACCTTCGCTTCCGTCATTTCCCATACCTGTCATCATTACTGCAATTAACTTTTTATGTCCGCTGTCTGCAACAGAACTCATCATTGCATTTACGGATGGTCTGTGTCCTGTAACGGGCGGGCTCTGATTTGTACTGATTCTGTATTCGTCGGAGCCTGTCTTTTTTATCAGCATATGATAGTCTCCGGGAGCTATATATGCATGACCTGCCTTCAGAATATCCCCGTCCGCTGCCTCTTTAACACTTAAGCCGGAAATACTGTCCAGCCTCGCTGCCAGAGAATTGGTAAAACCGGGTGGCATATGCTGTACTATAAGTATGGCAGCAGGTATATCCGGCGGAAATAAAGGTATGACATCCTGCAATGCTCTGGGACCTCCTGTTGATGTACCTATGGCAATAATATATTTCAAAATCTTACTGACTTCTTTTTCTGCTGCTTTATCTATATTTCTTTCTATTTCTTTCCTTATACCTACAGGCTTACTCAATCTGCAATTTGAAATATTATATATCTTTGTCAATAATTCCTGCTTTATGTCGTTTACATTGAACTTTATAATTGACGAAGTTGGTTTTGTTATGAAATCAACTGCCCCAAGCTCCAAAGCCTTTATTGTTGCTTCTGCTCCACTGTATGTCAGGCTGGACAGCATCATAACCTTCGGTATGGGATTCAGCTTCATAAGCTCTCCCAGTGCTTCCAATCCTCCCATAACAGGCATCTCTATATCCAATGTTATTATGTCCGGATTTAAAAGCTTTGCTTTTGTTATGCATTCCTTGCCATCCCTGGCAGTATCTATTACTTTGATACTTTTCTCCGAATTCAGCAGGTCGCTTATAACTTTACGCATAAAGGCTGAATCATCTACTACCAATACTCTTATAACTTTGCTTTGGTCAATCATATGCTATATCAGCCCCTTCTTAGCCAGCTTTCTTTGCTCTTCGAAAATAAACTTCATTATTTCATTTCTTTGTATTTCCGTTATATTTTCAAATTGGACTCCGTAGGTATATGGAGCAACCGGATTTGCCGTATAGGATTTTCTTACTATTTTTCCGAGCAGTAGTAGTTTGATATTATTCAGATTCATTGATAGCTCCACAACATCACGATCATCCAGCTCTTCCGTACATGTGAAGCATAATCCTCCTCCGCTTATATCCAGCATACTTCCCGTTATTCTCTCGCCAAATTCCTTTTCTTTTATGTTAATGACCTTCCTGACGTATATGTTTTGTATGAACTTAAGCCTGAAGTAATTACGCCTTTGAATTTTTCTTATTTCAGACACTACTTCCAATCTTAGCAGAGGTATTTTACCAAACAGCTTGTTCACTATTTTTGCTCTAAACTCGTATATTGCCTCACCTCTGGGCACTACAATGTCAATAAGAGCATCATTTTTAATATATATGATTCTGCCTTTATATATAGGGATAACTGCATCAAATACATTATTTCCATGAATTTCTGCAATTTGACTTGTATATTGATGATTATCATAGTTGTTCATAAGCTGTATATGAATCTTATCACCAATACTGAAATTTCTCTCGAAGTAACTCATAGCCTTCTCTCCCAACTGAACAAATTACTGGTGATACCGTCCTTATATGAATTACAAAATGCTAAATATTATTATGTTGATATCGAATATTGCTTAATAATCTGAGTTATTAACCGGTACTTGATGCATATACTCATACATCTTATGTAAATACTTGTTTTAACTTATTTACATATAATTATACAACATATTTTGACAATTTAAAAATTTTAATTAAAAATATTGGATAGCCTGTTTATAAACACTCTGAAGCCTGATACAGAGTTTATGCTTGCTTCAAGATTATTTATCAATGCGCTGGCTATATCATTCATATTTCTTGAAGCTTCGCTTTTATTAAAGCTGACAACAAACGGCTGCTGCTGCTTCACAGCCTTTGGCACACAATTGTCATTCATTATGTAACCGAGCTTCTGCAGCTTAATGCCCAGAAATTTTTCTGTTACTACATTAAGCTTATCCAAAATATTTGCCGCCTCAGCAGAATTATCGACTCTATTTACAACAATCTTTATGTTTTTATTTTTATCCCTGCTTGAAATGGTCTTAATCAGCGCGTAAGCATCTGTTATGGAGGTTGGCTCAGGAGTTGTAACAAGTATTACCTCCCTGGCTGCATGAATAAAACTCAAAACATTATCAGAAAGACCTGCACCGGTATCTATAAGTACTATATCCGCTTCCTCATCCAGCTTGCCTAATTTCATTAAAAGATCGACCAGCTGCGTCTTGTTAAGCTTTATCAGCTCTTGCACGCCGGAACCTCCGGAAATGAACTTTACTCCTGAAGGTCCTGTTTCAAGAATTTCAACTATTTCCTTATTATTATTGATTACATCGGAAAGATTGTATTTTGTCATTTTTCCCATTACAACATCTACGTTGGCAAGGCCAAGGTCCGCATCAATAATAACCACACGCAATCCCAGCTGAGAAAGCTTTATTCCAAGATTTACGGTAAAATTAGTTTTGCCTACACCACCTTTACCGCTTGTAACAGTAATTACTCTTGTCCCGGTTTTTTTCTTCTGATTTTCATTTGAGAGATTTTCATTATTATAGCCTTTTATGTCATTGATTATTTCTCTTAATCTTTCAGCTTGATCTTTCATACAGATTATCTCCCAACAAACAATTTATTATTTTGTTTTTATCTGCTACTTCAATATCATCAGGAACGCTTTGTCCCGTAGTGATGTATGATATAGGTTTCTTGGTAATATATGCAACATTTAACAGAACACCCAGAGTTGAGGTTTCATCAAGCTTAGTAAACAAAAGCTTGTAATTATCAAGAAAACTGTAGCTTTTTATGATTTCGATGCAATCCGAGAACTTGGTAGTAGCACTTATAAGCAGATACACTTCATTGTCAATGCTGTATTTTAGCAATGATTTAAGCTCCATAAGCTGATATTGATCCTTATGGCTTCTGCCTGCCGTATCTACCAGTACAATATCTTTATCTTTATAGCCGTTGATGGTGTTGGTGATTTCGGCAGGAGTATAAATAATAGACAAGGGCACACCTATTATTTCACTGTAAGTCTTTAACTGCTCAACTGCAGCAATTCTATAGGTGTCAGAAGTAATAAGCCCGACCTTTCTTTTTTCGTTGATAACCATATTTGCTGCCAGCTTGGCTAATGTAGTTGTCTTTCCTACTCCGGTAGGACCAATGAACAAAATGACTTTTTTGTTCTTACTGGGTATAAAGGGCTCAGGATCCTTAATGTATTTATTAAGAATATCATATATTGCACTTCTAACTATATTTTCATTCTGCTGCTTTTCAATGCTCAAAAGCTCTATAATATCTTCTTTTATATCATTAATAATTACCTTATCTACTTCATTATCTTCAAGCTTCTTAAGATAGCTCCTGGATATTTCTGAAAGCCTGTTGTTTTCATAATCTATTTTTACTGCATCATAAACCTTATTAAGCATATTCTTTATTTCGCTTATGCTGCTGTTATCTTCTTTGTATGACTTTATCTCGAGGCTTTTTACTGCATCAATGGCATGAGCAGGTGTCTGCTCCTGAGAGACCGGCTTGTTCTGAGGCTGTAAAGTCTGTGTCTGCTGAGTACCGCTCTGCACATATGCGCCATTTTGACCATATATGCCAGAGCTTTGCTGAACAGGCTTTTGAAGCTGCATGTTTGACAGCTCATTCTTAAAGCTGATTGCATTAAGAGCTTCTGTTTCTATAGACGTCTTTGGTGCAGTTGCATTGTACGAGTCAACTGCTGCTTCGGCTCTTGCTTGCTGTGGTGTCGGCTTTGCTTCGTTTGGGCTTTTTCTGTTAGCTGTTACGTCACTGTCAATAGTCGCAACCACTTCTACCAAAGGCTTCGAGAAAAACCCGGCAATACCCTTACGTCTTATTTTTCTTGTATTTAAAATTATTGCGTCCCTGCCAAGGTCGGATTTAACCTTCTGAAGCGCTTCCTGCGCGGTCTCTCCAACATATCTCTTAACCTTCACTATACGCTCACCATCCCTACAGATTGTACCTCAATAGACGAATCCAGTTCATTATAGGACAAAACCGTCAAGCCCGGAGCGACCTGCTCCACAAGTCTTTTAAAATATAAACGCACTACAGGTGAAGCCAATACTATCGGCTGTTCTCCTATGGATGTAAGCTTCTGTACTTCACGCAGTAAGCTGTTTATTATGTTTTGAGCAGCATGCGGATCTATATTAAGGAATGCACCGTATTCAGTCTGCTGTACAGAATCCATTATTATCTGCTCAGTGCTGTTATCCAGTGTTATTACCTTTGCAAACCTGTCATTGATGAATCTTTTTGTAATTGCTCTTTTCATTGCCTGTCTCACATACTCGGTCAGCATATCAGGATCCTTGGTAATTGGCGCATAGTCAGCCAGTGTCTCTATTATTGTCACCATGTCCCTTATTGATACATTTTCTCTAAGCAGATTTGCCAAAACCTTCTGAACATCCCCTATAGCGAGCAGCTTCGGAATCACATCATCAACAAGTGCAGGATAGCTTTCTTTAAGGTTATCTATCAGCTTCTGCACTTCTTGTCTTCCAAGAAGCTCATGAGCATGCGCCTTAACAATCTCAGTCAAATGTGTAGCAACTATTGACGGTGGATCTACAACTGTATAGCCCATCATCTCTGCTCTTTCCTTCTGACTTTCATTTATCCAGACTGCCGGCAGACCGAATGCAGGCTCAATCGTCTTGATTCCATCCAGTTCTCCTTCAGCAGTGCCCGGATTCATAGCTAGGTAGTTATCAAACATTAATTCGCCATTCGCCACCTCAATTCCTTTAATTTTTATCACATATTCGCTCGGTTTTAGTTGAATATTGTCTCTTAATCTGATAACCGGTACTATCATTCCCAAATCCAGTGCACATTGCCTTCTTATCATTACTACTCTATCCAGTAAATCCCCGCCTTGGCTGGCATCTGCCAGCGGTATAATGCCATAACCGAACTCCAGCTCTATAGGATCAACCTGCAGCAAGGTCATGACATTCTCAGGCTTGCGTATCTCTTCTACTTCAATATCCTGTGCCTTTATCTCCTCTTCCATTGCTGCTTCCTTAATGGTTCTTTGCAGTGTATACCCAATAAACACCAATATAGCACCTATTGTTATATTAGGTATCGCCGGCAGTCCTGTAAAGGCTAATATGAACAATGCGCCTGCAGCAAGGTAAAGTACCTTGGGCTGTGCAAGCAGCTGTCTAATAATGTCGTTACCCAGATTAGATTCAGATGCTGCTCTGGTTACTACCATACCAGCTGCAATGGATATAAAAAGTGCAGGTATCTGGCTTACCAAGCCGTCACCTATTGTCAGATTCAAAAAGGTTGAGCCTGCTTCCTGCCAAGTCATACCCATTTGCAGCATTCCTATTACAAAACCTGCAGAGATATTGATTATTGTAATCAATATACCTGCTATGGCATCTCCTTTGACAAACTTACTGGCTCCATCCATGGCTCCATAGAAATCTGCTTCTCTCTGTATCTTCTTTCTTCTTTCCTTAGCTTCCATTTCATTAATTAGTCCAGAGTTAAGGTCTGCATCAATAGCCATTTGCTTACCCGGCATTGCATCCAATGTAAATCTGGCAGATACTTCAGCTACTCTTTCAGAGCCCTTAGTAATAACTAAAAACTGAACTATTGTCAGAATAAGGAACATTATTACCCCAACTACAGAATTACCTTTTGTAACAAAGTTACCAAAGGCATAAACAACCTGTCCTGCATGTCCCTCACCTAAAATAAGTCTTGTGGTTGAGAAGTTCAAAACAAGCCTGAAAAGAGTTGTAACCAGCAGCATGGTAGGAAAGATTGAAAACTCAAGAGGTTCCTTTACATACATGGACAGCAGGAATATAACCAGGGAGAGTGATATATTAAGAGTAAGCAATATATCAACCAAGCCTGACGGCGGCGGTACTATAATCATTATTATTATTCCGATAATTGCTATTGCAATTAAATCACCGAATCTGCCCATAATGTACCTCCTCTGCATAAGATATTACATAATTATTATAGCTTTACTTGTTTTTAAGACTGTATACAAATGCAAGAACCTCTGCCACAGCTTTGTAAAGCTCAGCAGGGATTTCTTTTCCAATATCAACTGATTTATATAAAGCTTGCGCTAAAGGCTTATTTTCCACAACAGGTATTTTATGCTCTTTTGCAATATCCTTTATTTTCTGTGCTATCAGATCCTTACCCTTTCCAATAACCAAAGGTGCACTTGCCACATCAGCATCATATTTTACAGCTACTGCATAGTGTGTAGGATTAGTAATTATTACATCTGCTTTCGGCACTTCAGCCATCATTCTTCTGAGTGCCAATTGCCTTTGCTTTTCTCTGATTTTTGACTTAATCTGCGGATTACCTTCTACCTGCTTATATTCGTCCTTTACTTCCTGCTTTGTCATTTTCAGATTTTTTTCATACTGCCATATCTCAAACGCATAGTCAAAAATGGATATTATAATTAGTACAATTGCTACTCTTATACCTGTATTAATAATAGCATTACCTATAAACATTGCCGATTCTTCGATACTCATAGCCAATAGACTTGGTATATCGGTATAGTTGTTCATAAAATAGTTATATACAACAAAGCCTACTATTGATATCTTGAGTATGGACTTTGCCAATTCCATTAAGGAATGTGAAGAAAACAGCCGCTTAAAGCCTTCTATGGGATTAAGCTTATTGAATTTTGGTACCAGAGGCTTAAGTGTAAACAAAAATCCTACCTGAAGTATATTAAAAACTATTGCTACAAATGCAGTTATGAGCAATATGGGTGCCATAACCTTTGCAAACAGCAAAGCACTGTAGCCATAAATCTGCATAATGCTGTCTGTTCCGAATTTATCCAGCGGAAGCTCATTAAAATTAAAAAATTTTACCAATATTGAATATAAATCCATAAATATGCTTTTTGAAAATATTCTCAGCCCTAAAAATGCTATAAGCAGTAAAAAGGCTGTAACTATCTCTCTGCTTTTTGCTACCTGACCTTTTTCTCTGGCTTCTCTTCTTTTCTTGGCGGAAGCCGGCTCAGTTTTTTCCTCGGAAAACAGCTGCAAATTGATTATTAAGTTATATTCAAACAAAACTATCATCCTTTAAACAGCAAGATAGAAAAACTTGCCATGTTTCTGATTATGAGATAAAGATAGTCATACATTAAATCAAAGGTAACCTTCATCGCATCCATAAATACAGGCATAACGATTACCATGGTAAGCAATCCCAAGCCTATTTTTAAAGGCATACCTACTACAAAAACATTCATCTGCGGCACGGTTTTAGCAAGAATACCAAGTGAGACCTCTGCCAGCAATGAAGCAGCCAGTATGGGTATACTGATTTTGAATCCGATTTCAAAGGTTTCAACAAAAATTTTAATTATATTGCTTACCATATAATTATCAAACGCTGCCATATCAACAGGTATAAGATTATAGCTTTTAAACAATGCCTGCAGCAGGATATAATGTCCGTCAATAACTAAAAAAAACATAGTAGACAGTATATATAAAAAATTACCCATTAAAGGTACTTGTGTTTCCGTCATCGGATCAAGTATATTGACCATACCGAAGCCAATCTGCATATCAATTATTTGACCTGCAACGTAAATCGCGGAAAACACCAGAAAGCTCACATACCCCATGACTATGCCGATTAACAATTCCTTGAGTACAATCCCTCCATAAGCATAAATGTTAGAGTATTCAACTTTTACATCTCCCAGCAGCGGAACTAGTATAACGGTACAAAAAAAGGCCAAACCTATTTTAAAATAATTCGGCACACTTCTCCTACCAAATACCGGAGTTATTACAAATAATGAGCTCATTCTGACAAGTACAAGGAAAAACACTGTGAATTTTTCCATAATCATAGCATAAATATTATCCATTCTATCACCCTCATTCTATTTAATGTATGAGGGAATGTTCTGAATAAGCTTGATTGTAAATGAGTTCATAATGTTCATCATCCAGGGACCAAAAACCAATAGCGCTAAGGATATGGCTACTATTTTGGGTATGAATGACAAGGTAGGCTCTTGTATCTGCGTGGTTGCCTGAACTATACTAATAATCAGACCAACTAGTAATCCTAATAGTAGTATAGGTGCTGACAGCAATAGTGCAACCTGGATTGCTTCCATACCAATGTCAATAACTATATTCTGGTCCATACTTTACACTCCGTTCATTTTATACCCATAATCAAGGATTTTATTATGATATTCCATCCATCAACCATTACGAACAACAATAGCTTAAATGGCAGTGAGATCATAACAGGCGGCAGCATCATCATACCCATTGACATAAGAGTACTGGATACTACCATATCAATAATCAGAAAAGGTATATACAAGCAAAAGCCTATCAAAAAGGCAATTCTCAATTCGCTTATAATAAATGCGGGAATAAGTACAGATGTAGGAACATCCTCCAATGTCACGGCTTTTTCTGTTTGACTCAGATTCATAAACAGCTCAAGATCCTTGTTCTTTACATTTCTGAACATAAACTCCCGTATTGGTTCCATTGCTCTTTCAATTGCTACTTCCTGTGTTATCTCACCCTTTGTAAAAGGTTGGTAAGCATTTGTGTTTATATCCGTAATTACAGGCTGCATCACAAAAAAAGTCAAAAACAAAGCCAAGCCGATCAACACTTGATTGGGCGGCATCTGCTGTGTTCCAAGTGCATTTCTTGTAAAAGACAGTACTATTATCACTCTGGTAAAGGACGTCATCATGATAAGTATAGACGGCGCCAGAGACAGTATTGTCAACATAAAAAGTATCTGTAAGCTAAGTGCTACATCCTGCGGGTTGTCTGCAGTATCAATATTAAGACCAATTTTGGGAATAGGCAGCGGAGTCGCTGCATAAACGCTTATACTTAATAAGGACACCAAAATAAAGGTAACCAATACTGCTTTAATAAATAAATTTCTCTTACTCATTGTTCTTGGTTCCCCTTACTAATGCTTTTAGTTTATTTAAATTGCTTTTTACAGGGTTTGCATAAAAGCTCTCCTGTTCATCCTTTAACTCGTCGAGGTAGGTATCGAAGCTATCAGTATACTCCTCGACTTCAGTATCTCCTTCAAAAAGACCAAGTTTATCATGGTCAAAGGATGAAAAGTATGTCAGGCTTTTTGATGAATTGCCTAATAGGACATACTGCTTGCCCACTTTAACTAATAATAAACTCTTATCCATACCTAATGGCAGTGATTCCACTACCTTCATATTTTTTGTTCTGCTTTTTACTGCCCCTTTTCGGGCAATAAATCTGGTGACATAGTATGTTACAGCCAATATCAGTGCAAACATGAAAATTGTATATAAGAACTTAAAAAAACTATATTCTAACATAATTCTACCTGCCCCGGTCGGCTCATATGCCGACATAATTTTTTGTCGACCTGAGTTACCTGAACAACTATAAACAGTCCTTTCTAACCAAGAACTTTCTTAACTGCTTCAATTATTCTTTCAGCCTGGAAGGGTTTAACAATAAAATCCTTTGCTCCTGCCTGTATTGCTTCTATAACCATAGCTTGTTGTCCCATAGCTGAGCACATTATTATCTTTGCAGCACCATTCAGCTTCTTTATTTCCTTTACTGCCTGGATACCGTCAACCTCCGGCATAGTTATATCCATTATTACAAGATCCGGATTAAGCTCTTTGTACTTTTCAATTGCTCTTGCACCATTTTCAGCTTCACCAGAAATAGTGAAACCGTTTTTGGATAGAACATCCTTGATCATCATTCTCATAAATGCAGCGTCATCAACTATAAGTATTCCGTTTGCCATTTGTATATTTCCTCCTCGCTATGATTGAATTATTGTATTTTGTTCAGTCGCTTTGATGCATTGACAATGTCTGTTATTCTGACACCAAAGCTTTCATCGATAACAACTACTTCTCCCTTTGCTATAAACTTGCCGTTAACCAGTATATCAACAGGTTCACCTGCAAGCTTGTCCAGCTCAAGAATAGTGCCTGGTCCGAACTCCAGTATATCCTTTATCAGTTTTTTGGTTCTTCCCAGTTCAACAGTGATCTCCAATGGTACATCCATAATCAAATCAATGCTTTCCCGTTCAGTTGACCATTGCTCTGACTCAAAGGATTGATACTGAATTGGCTGAACATTGACCACTCTTGGTTCTTCTCTATGTGCTGCCTGAGCAGCATGCGGAACATTTAACTGCTGTCCAGCCGAAGGACTCGGCTTCCTTGGTACCTCCTGTTTAACAGCCGGTGCTGCTTCCTCCTTAGGCGGAGCAGACTTCTGTGGTGCTTCTTGTTTTGGAGGCTCTTTCGGCTCAGGCTCCATCATTGACATGCCGCCAAGTAAATTATCAACCAATTCTTTAGCAAAATCAATAGGAAGTATCTGCATTATTTCACTGTCTATTATATCACCAACTTCCATCTTAAAGGAGATTCTGACGATTTTTTCATCTGATTTGAATTCTTCTATGTCTATTCCTTCATGGAAGTTGATTAAAAAGGCTCTGGGCGGTGAAATATCTATTTTTTTGTTAAACATGGTTGCCAATGATGTGGAGGATGAACCAATCATTTGATTCATTGCCTCACTAATGGCACTTAAATGCAAATCATTTACAGGTTCTCCATTATCTGCTCCAGCTCCACCCATCATCAGGTCAGTTATTATTTTTACGTCACTTTCTTTAAGAATGAGAAGGTTAGTGCCCTCGAGGCCGGAGGTATATTCAACCTGAACGGCGACATATGGCTCTTCATATTCTCTTCCCATTTCTTCCCATGATAATATATTTACTCTGGGTGTAGTTATACTGACTTTTTGATTCAGCAATGTAAACAGCGTCGTTGCTGATGTACCCATGCTGATATTACCTATTTCACCCAGTGCATCCTTTTCTTCATCACTTAGTATGTCATAAGATATAGGCTCCGGCTGAGATGTAGATGAGCTATCTCCTCTAAGCAGCGCATCAATTTCTTCCTGTGACAGCATTTCACTCATCGAATTCATCTCCTTTCTTATATGAGCTGACAATTTTTACAGAAACCTTATTCTTTTTTAGACCTGGCTTGCCTGTGAACTTCAGACGGTTTCCGATAAATATCTGCAAATCATCACTTATGCTTGTATTAAGGGGAACTACATCACCTATCTGCAAATCCAGGAAATCCCTGACTGTTATATCCGCGCTGCCAAGTACGACTCTTATGGGTAGTAAGGTTGAATGTATTCTGTTTTCTATTGCTTTCAGGTCATTGCTTGTTATCTCCTTGCTTATGCTCGAAAACCAGTACTTGGTGCTCAGCTTCGGTATAACAGGCTCAATAACAAGATGAGGTATACATATATGTATCATGCCTTCTACATTTCCTACCTTAGTATTCAATGTTATAAGTGCAACGGTTTCATTGGGAGACATGATTTGTGTAAACTGAGGATTTGTTTCTATTCTTTTAAGCTTAGGTCTGATATCTATAACATTTTTCCATGGATCTCTCAAAAAGTTAATTATCTGACCCATGATTTTCTCAATTAGTGTAATTTCTATTTCAGTAAAGCCTCTTGCTCTCTCAAAAGGATGTCCTGTACCTCCAAGAACCCTCTCTATCATAGCAAACACAATACTTGGCATTATTTCTACTATTATGGACCCTGAAAGAGGAGCGAAATCAATAATTCCCAAAATTGACGGATTAGGCATTGAGTTGCTGAACTCGTTATAGGTCAGCTGGTCAACAGAAATAACCTCAACCTGCACCAGTGCTCTTAAATATCCGGACAGATATGTCTGCAGCAATCTTGCAAAGTTCTCATGCATTATTTGCAGTGTTCTGGTATGATCCTTTGCAAACTTGTTGGGCAGCTTAAAATTATACTCTCTAATTTTTCGTTCGTCTTTTTCTTCTTTTATTTCATGAACACTGATCTCACCTGAGCTTAGTGCACTAAGCAGGGCATCTATTTCACTTTGCGAAAGTACTTCGGACATTTAAGTTCACCTCCTTTGTGCAAGGATAAGCATTTTTTACTGTGCAATCAATTCATCTATAAAAACAAATATTTTTCTTTCCGGGAAAAGCCTTAATATTTCTCTAACTTTTGTCAGAATTTCTTCCTTTAGCTTTAACTGACCTTCTGCACCCGCAAGGTCCTGCTCTGTCTTATTACGCATTATGAGATTTATTGCATCTCTTATCTCTGTTGTTCTGTTTTCCAGTATAGGCTGTATTTCTGTTTCTACTTCAAACTTAATTGTCAATTTTGTAACTTTTTTGCTGTCCTTTACATTATTTACAAATGAACTAAATGGTATCTCTACCATGTCTTTACTGATTTCACGCTCTTTATGCTTTGGCTCGGCAGGCTTGTTCAATACAAATATATATAATATTATACCTGATACTATAATTAAAAGTAAAACTATTATAATTACAATAAGAATCAAATTTTTCTTGTCCATATCATTACCTCCAAAAATGTCAAATACTATCGCGGCTCTAATGCATCCTGCGAAGCTCTCAGAATGATTATATCCACTCTTCTGTTATTCTGTCTTCCCTCAGGAGTGTCATTGGTATCTATGGGTTTTGTATCAGCATAACCAGTCGGCGCAAGTCTTTCAGGCAGAACATTTTTTTGAATAAGATACTTCAAAACATTGCATGCACGCTGAGTTGACAGCTCCCAGTTAGAAGGAAATCTGGCTGTATTTATGGGTCTGTTGTCAGTATGACCTTCTATTCTTATATTCCTGGAATTTTCATTGAGAAGCTCTGCGACCATGTTCATAATCTCTAAAGCCTCTGGACGCAAATCAGCTTTTCCCGAATCAAACAGAACCTTATCCAGAAATCTGACAAGTAACCCTCTTTCATTTATTTCAAGTACTATGCTGTCCTGAAGCTGGTTCTCTTCAAGAAACTCCTCAATCTGCTGCTTCAGCTCATCCAGTTCTTCCTCCTCTGCAGCCTGCTTGTACTCGTCCTCGTCTTCTATTGGACTGTCATTAGGATAGCTGTTAATCATTGGCTGAAGTTGTACGGTACTTCCTGAATCAAGAACTCCTATAGCACCGCTTAAGGATTGTACAAGTGCTTCAAATTTCTGAGCATCTATACTGGACATGGCAAACAGCAAAACGAAAAAGCACAGCAGCAGAGTCATCATGTCACCATAGGTTGCCAACCATTCAGGAGCACCTTTCTTACCCTCTTCGGGAGCTTTTTTTCTAGCCATTTTTATTCACCTTCGCTTTGATCCTTATCAGCTGACAGCTTTTCTCTCATACTAGGCGACATAAATGCCTTCAGCTTTTCTTCAATAATTCTTGGATTCTCTCCTGCTTGTATAGAAAGCATTCCTTCCAGCATAACTTCCTTCATCAGTATTTCCTGTGCACTTCTTATTTTAAGCTTGTTTACAACAGGCATACATATATAGTTTGCAACAAAGGAACCATAAAATGTTGTTATGATTGCTATTGCCATGTTTGGTCCAAGTGATGATACGTCTGACAGCTGTTTAAGCATATTGATAAGTCCTATGAGTGTTCCCAGCATACCAAAAGCAGGTGCCATAGCTGCTATATATTCATAAAAAGCTGCATTGCTCTTATGTCTTTCCTCTATAAAAGCAAGCTCGGTTTCCAATATATTCCTGACCAATTCAGGGTCGGTACCGTCAACAATAAGTAGAATGCCCTTCTGCAAAAAATTATCATTAAGCTGCTGAGCAGCTTCTTCCAATGCCAAAAGACCTTCCTTTCTGGCTATGTTGGCAAGGTCTATAATTGATTTTATTGTGCCTTCAGCTTCCATTTCCTTATAAATAAATACATGCTTCATAGATTTCAACGCTTCTATGGACTTTTTCAACGGGAAGCCTCCTATAGTCATGAACACGGTTCCGCCAATTGTACAGACTATTGAGGTTGGATCTACATAGCTTCCAAACTCACCGCTGGCAAGAATTGTATATGCCATAACAACCAGTCCGCCGATAAAACCTATTAGAGATGCTATATCCAATTAAGTACACCTCATTCCTGTTGTAGTTTAAGTTTCGACATGTTTTTCAACTTCGACATCATTAATAATTATAGGTAAGGTACCAAAAATCCTTCTTTTGTAATCAATAATTTTTTCAATAATTATTTCCGGTTTTTCCATTACAACGAATTTTTTGCCATCTCTGAGGGTAATTACAGTATCAGGTGTTTCTTCCATGGTTTCTATAAGGTCACTATTTAAGAAATACTCTTTCTTATTTATTCTGGTAACGCTTATCATCTAATTCTCACTTCCCTTTATAACAATAGGAAAATTTGCAATATGATTCATTATAATCCCTGGGCTGTCCGCCCAGGGATCATAAGTAATGCTATGCTATACTATATTATCTTTTGAGGTTTACAAGCTCCTGTAGCATTTCGTCAGATGCTGTGATTATTCTGGAATTGGCCTGGAAGCCTCTTTGTGTACTTATCATTTCCGTAAACTCTCTTGATATATCGACGTTGGACATTTCAAGCGTGCCCGGATTCAGAGTACCCATGCCCCCTGTGCCCGGAAGTCCTACTACAGGCTCACCGGAGTTTGGCGTTGGTGCATACATGTTCTCTGCTGTCTTCTCAAGACCTGCAGGATTCTTGAAAACTGCCATGGCCATTCTTCCGATTACCTTATTCTGACCGTTTGTGAATACGCCGTTGATTTCTCCTGTGGGTCCTATTGTAAAGGTATCAAGATATCCCTGAGGATAACCGTCTATACCTTGTGCGGCAACGTTTGATTCGTTTGCAAACTGTGTTATTTGCTCGAGGTTGATATCAACAGGAGTAGTGCCTGAGCCATTCTTTGCTGGAAGTGTAAGTCTTAGGGTTTTTATTGCACTATTGTATTTACCATTTGTATCAAAGCTGATGCCAAAAAACGCCTCATTTATATTTGCTACTGAACCATATCCCCCTGCTAATACACCGGATGTAGGTGTATCGGTAGTAAACCTGAAATACTGTTGATTTACTGCGTTATTAGTCGGACTAGTATTGTCCAAGTATTGTACCGTTACTCCCCAGGTACTGTCAGTTGAGCCTGTGGTAGTACCATCAGGCGAAAGACCTCTTACAAATGTGAATTTTACATTATGTTTGTTTCCTAAACTGTCATAAAAAGAAGTAGTCATCTCTTTTGTTTCAGTATCAGCGCTATAAACTACTTTTTCTCTGACTTCCGACGGTCCTGCAACATATGCCTGCCATGTAGGATTTACAGTGATTCTCTTTAATCCGCTGTCAAGATTGCCTTCTAAAAAGCCCTTTGTAGAAGCTGTAGCTGCAACCGCTTCTGATTTTGATATTACAATGCCCTCTAAAGCACTTCCCGGATTGCCATTGTCGTCATACATATATCCAAGCACCTTGTAACCGTTTGAGGCTACCAGATTGCCTGCTTCATCCAGCGAAAAGTTACCTGCCCTGGTATAGGTTCTGTTGAGGTAATCACTGCTGTCCGACAATATGAAGAAGCCGTCTCCGTTAACTGCAAGGTCTGTATTGTTGTCTGTTCTCTGCACTGCACCTCTTATGTGATAGGTGTCTATTGATGACAGCGATATACCCAAACCTACTTGATGAGGATTCGTACCTCCTTTTCCTGCCTGAGGTGAGCCGGCTCCCTTAACTGTCTGGCTGTATACCTCCTGGAAGGATACTCTCTGTCCCTTGTAGCCTATTGTATTTACATTTGCTATGTTGTTACCTATTATATCCATTTTCATCTGGTGGGCTCTCAGTCCTGAAACACCAGAATACATTGAACGCATCATAGTCTTTGACCTCCTTATTAGCTTTTAAGTTTGCTCTTCTTCAATCAGTCCGAAGAGCTAAGCCTCCTCGAAAGGTCCGGCTTAAATAACTGTTCTTGATCATTAATCATTGTTATATTATCACTGCTCCGTCAATATTTGTAAAAACATTCTCTTTTAGATTTTCTTCAGTGGCAGCAGTAACTATTGTTTTGTTCTTCACATTGGCAATGAAGGCTGTATTTCCCATTATTATGAGTGTTTCCTTCACTCCTTTTTCAGCTGCCTTATTTACTGCTCCGTTGATTTTTTTTACATCATCGTCGGTAAGCTTGATATTTCTGCTTTGGAGCCTGTCCATTGCATGCTTGGAGAACTTTACTTCACTATGCTTGTTTAGCTCCTGCTCAAATACCTTGTCAAAGCTGTTTGCATTATCAGCACTTTTCCTATCGACCGGCTTTTGTGTATTAACCGGCTTGCCTATTGGAAGTATCGGTCTGTTTCCATATATGCCGCTCATTATATCACCTCACTCAACTTTGACACTATTGAATGGTATCTGTCTGTGCTGTCTCTGCTTCTTCTGTTTGTGTCTGAGATATTTCTGTTACACTGCTGACAGCTATGTCCTTACCATTTACAGTCAGATAAATACTGCCCTTATTATACTTAACCTTTTCTACAACGCCTTCTATCTGAGTATTATTAACAGTAGCCTTAACTGTCTTGCCCATCATGCTGAAGGCATATACATGGTTGAAGCTTTCACTTATGAGCTTCATCTGATCTGTCTGAGATACTGTATCAGTAACCTCTTTAAGATTATCAAAGGATATTGCTTTGTCCTTAATCATCAGCTTGATGCTGTCATTTTCAAGCTTTACGCTTTCCACTACACCGTAGATTTCTTTCCATTCATTTGAGTTTTCTTCCTGATATACAGCCTTGGCGAACTTATTGACCATGTTATAGGCTGAGTTGATCTTTACTGATTTACCCATGTTTTGTGTAGTCTCCAAGCTTGAAAACTGTGCCATCTGGGATATGAACTCCTTATCCTCCATTGGCTGCAGCGGGTTTTGATGTTTTAACTGCACAACCAGAAGATTCAGGAATGCATCCTTATCCAAATTGGTTTTGAACTCTCTGGGCTTGTTGTTCGCTGTTCCGGTACTCATTACTACTCCGTTGACTGACATTATTTCACCTCCTGACCTCAGAGACCTGAAGTTTTTTAAGCCTTAAAGTCTATTTTACCCTCATGGTAGCTGTATGGATTTGCTCCTGTCTTTACATCCTCAACCTCATATTCAGCATAGCTGCCTGCTGAGGTTCTTTTGGAATTGTCCCTTATAGCTTCCTTCCATATGTTCATATTGTTATTGTTGTTGAACTCCCTGCCTTCCTGCCCAACAGAAACACTGAAGCTTTGCACTGAAATGCCCTTGTCCTGAAGCATATCCTTTAGCTGATTGAAGTTAGCTTCTATTGCTTCCTTTACCTTATAGCTTTCTGCCACAAACTTTGCTTCTACCTGACCCTTTTCTACTACAATTTTCAACATCAGTTTTCCAAGGTGTTCAGGCTCTAACTTCATATTCATTTCAGACTTTCCATCCTTAAGTATCACTTCTGCCTTTCTCACTATCTGCTTCACAATTTCTGTTTTTGGTATTTCTGCAGCTCTTTCAACATTCTCCGCGCTATTTGTCTTTATGTCGTTTTGCTTTAAAATACTATCAAGCTTGACTGCAAAGCTATCATTTTGCTTAGTACTGCTGCTGTCTGTTTTAATCTCCCTGCCTTGCTTTTCCTCTACTACAATTTTATCGTCACTTTGCGCATTATTCTTAAGTTCTGTCTCTTTTACCTTAATATTTTGAGTTTCAGCTTCATTATTTACTTTAACTGTGGTGTCTTCATTTACTTCTGATTGGTATACTCTGTGCTTTTGACTGTCAAACATGACTTTTGGCTCGCTTTTTATTTTGACCCCTGCAGCCTCTAATACCTTTGCAATCTCTTCAAAACGCTCCGGGTTTTCATCAATAAGCTTTTGTCCTGTTTTTTCAGCCATAGACTGTACTATTTTTGTCAGCTCATTAAGCTTTTCATTCAGCTTTGTTAATAAGCTGGCATTGTCAGTACTATTAATTTTTGCGGCATAAGCAACAGTATTAGTATTCTTAACATCTTGCTTTACTGCTTCAAACAGCTGTTTCAGCTCTCCAATAACTTCCTTTGCTTCCTTCCGTTCAACCTCAGGCAGCTTAGCAAGCTTTGTCTCTGCCTCACTAATGATGGCTTGAAGCTTCTCCATCGTCTTGCCAACAGTATCAGCCGAGTCACTGATATTTGGTATGCTTTCAATACTAACAGTTTTACCATTCAAATTCTGTGTGCCAGGCAGCTCCGTGTTAGCCAGCAGCTCCAGCAGCTCCAGCAGCTCCTTAAGGGATTTCAGGTTCTTCACGGCATCCAACTCATTTATTTCCGGCTTTTCTGTATCAATAGGCTTCTGCTCAGTATGACTGCTTTCCTCAATATTTTCCCTTGCCTTTGCCTTTATGCCACTGTCATTCTCATGGATTTTTTCATTGTTATCGGCTCTGCTTTCTTTTGCCAGTCTTTGAAATTTGTTGGTACTGTTCTGTTTATAGGAGCTATTTATCCTGTTGGCAAACTGGTTGTCTGCTTTTCTTTCGGATGCAGCCTGGTTAAGCTCTGACCTGAAGTCACTGCCCTTATCTCTAGTGTAGTCATTTGCTTTACTTTTAATGTTGCTTGTGCTGGTTGAAACCTGCAGTGCTTGAAGAAAATTAATATTTACTGTCAATGCGTTCACCTCCTTAAAAAGTATTATATTAAAAACCCATTAAGGGCTCTTAAACATTATTAATCTGTCGTCGATGAATTCTGATTTTGTTCAGTAGCCTTGAGATCCTCCAGTAGCTGCGCTGCCTGCAATGGGTCCATGGCTTCAAGTATGGCAGATGCTCTTTCTTTTTTGAGATTCCTCAGTATCTGAACAACTGTTTCCTTCTTTTCCATATTAAGAAGTATCTGTACAGCGTTTTCAACGTCTATTTTTTCCAAATATGTCACCTGCTCCTTTACATCAAGCAGCTTGTCACTTAGCTGAGTCTGCAGGTCATTTACTACCAGCTCTTTAGCTGCAAGCTCTGACTCCTTTGCAGAAAGCTCTTTTTCCTTCTTTTTAAGCTCCTGCTCCTTTTCATCAAGCTGCTGCTGTCTTAGTTCAAGGTCTTTTTTTTCTGCTGCCATTTTATCCCTTTCAAGCTCCTCCGAAGATTTTACCTCAGCTATGGGTCGAACAAGATTGCCAATTATAGGTACGTTGACCAGCATTCTTGCCACATCCTTTTTGATTCCGCCGAAGTTGAACATAAAAACAGCTCCAAAGCTTATTATTAAAGTAAGTATTATAATTATAAGAAGCAGCAGAAGTGTAGAGCCTCTCTTCTTTCTTACAGCTCCTATATCTTCATTCTGTTGGTTTTTCTTTGCTTTTTTATTTGCAGGCATTTCTAAAACATACCCCCATGTACCCTATTCCTGGTCCTTTCTGCTTTCTCTGAAGGTTACCAGGTCATCTGTGAGCTTATCCTCTTTTCTCTGCTCTTCGTATTGATATTCTTTATAATCTATGGCTTTAAGCTTTTCCATCATTTTTTTATTTCTGGTTGACTCAATCAGCTCCTGTCTGCAGGTTTCCAGATAATCTTCAGCCATTTTGATTTTTACCTTTTGGTTTGCTATGCTTCTGTTGTAGTAGCCTACAAAGTCCACTAACTGCTTGAGCTCATTTACAGGTATGCCCTGGCTTGCTTCTGCCTCAAGCTTTTGTTGAAGCTCTGTCAGTTCCCTATACAGCTCGGCAAGTCTGTTTTTTTCTCTTTCCAATCTTTGCATTGCTGCTCCAAACTGATTCTTTTTGTCTTTTTCTATGTTCTCTCTCAGATTTAAAATATTCTGAAGCTTATATTTATAACCTGCCATATTTCACCCCTTATGACACTATGCTTTTCATAATCTGAATAATCTCATCCATTTCATACATCTCATGAGTGCCCTGACATAAAAAATCATTTATTTTGTCTATTTTTTCTATGGCTCTGTCTATGTTCTTATTGCTGCCCTTCACATAAGCTCCTATGTTAATAAGATCCTCAGCATCTCTATATACTGACATTATGGATTTAATAGTATTGGCAAGCTGTTTTTGCTCTTCACTTACTATATTCGGCATAACTCTGCTGACACTTGATAGTATGTCTACTGCAGGATAGTGATTTTTATTGGCAAGATTTCTTGACAGTACAATATGTCCATCCAATATACCCCTTACTGTGTCAGTTACAGGTTCATTCATGTCATCACCGTCAACGAGCACAGTATACATACCGGTTACCGAGCCTATATCTGATGTGCCAGATCGCTCAAGCAGCTTAGGCATTACTGCAAAAACGGACGGAGTATAGCCTCTAGTAACAGGAGGTTCGCCCACCGCAAGTCCAACCTCTCTCTGAGCCATTGCAAACCGTGTAAGAGAATCCATCATCAGCATAACATCCTTGCCCTGGTCTCTGAAATATTCAGCTACTGCTGTGGCCAGCTTTGCAGCCTTCAATCTGATTAGCGCCGGCTGATCTGAAGTAGCAACTACAACTACAGACCTTTTAAGTCCTTCTTCCCTCAGGTCATTTTCTATGAACTCACGTACCTCTCTGCCACGTTCGCCTACCAGACCGATAACATTAATATCTGCCTTTGTATTTCTGGCTATCATACCCATCAATGTGCTTTTACCGACACCACTGCCGGCGAAAATACCTATTCTCTGACCTTTGCCGATGGTCAGAAGCCCATCTATACATTTTACACCCAGGGGCAGAATCTCATCTATTCTTTTTCTGGTTAAAGGGTTTGGAGGCATGTTATCTACCGGATAATACTTCTTCCCTTCAATGACACCCAGTTCATCAATAGGATTTCCCAAGCCATCCAGTATCCTGCCAAGCATGCTTTCATCCACCTTTACGGTAAGAGTCTTTCCTGTTGCCTCGACTCTGCTTCCCGGTCCTATGCCCTCCATCTCACCTAAAGGCATCAGACATGTTATATTGTTTTTGAAGCCCACTACTTCAGCCGCAATAGGCCTGTCATTCCTTAACGAATATATATAACATATCTCACCTAAATTAGCGGCAGGGCCTACCGACTCGATAGTCAAACCGACCACCTGCGAAACCCTGCCTGAATATTTGATAAAATCTTCATTTTCAATTATATTATTGTATTTTTCGTAATTAATAAATGGCACTCTATCACTCATTTCTAAGTACATAGTTAAAAGCTTTTTCCAGTTCCTTTATTTGTATATCCACACTGGAATTGATTTCACCTGAGGTAGTTTCTACAATACATCCGCCCTTCTGCATTGAAATATCCTTTATAATATCAAGCTCACTCAGTCCTTCTGTAAGTCTAATTAAGATATCCTTATTCTCCGATACAAAATCATAGTCCTCTTCCGATACCCTTAATATAAGCCTGCTTTTATAAGCGCATTTATCAAGCGCCAGCTTTATGACTGAAAATATAGCTTCTCTATTCTGCTTTAGTTCATCACCTATGACTTTCCTTGATATGCCAAGAACTAGTTCTATGATTTTTTCTTCTGCTTCTTCGTATATTTCAGACTTTCTCTGTTCGATATACTCCTTCGCTTCCATAGCAGCTTCTATAATGTCCTGGGAATCATCCAAGCCCTTTCGAAAGCCTGATTGATAGCCTTCATTGAAGCCTTCCTCCCGAGCTGCAGCGAGTACAGTCTGTGCTTCCTGCTGGGCTTTTTCTGTAATGCTCCTTGCTTCATAATTAGCTTCCTCTATAATTCTTAAGTACATTTCCTTTGCATCATCGATAATCTGATTTGCTTCATGTTCTTTTTCGGCTCTGATATCTTCAGCAGATTTTTCAACAGGAGTATCCTTATGCTCCGGCTCTGCTCTTTTTATGATGTGCGCAAAACTATTCTTTATAGGTTTTGGAGCTCCTATCTGAACATAATCTGACTTAAAAATCCTAGACAACTATTTCATCTCCTCCACCTCTGGAAATAACAATTTCACCTGCATCTTCAAGCTTCCTTATGATATTAACAATTTTCTGCTGTGCTTCCTCAACATCACGAAGCCTTACAGGTCCCATATAATCCATATCCTCTTTTATCATTTCTGCAAGACGCTTGGACATGTTTGCAAAAATAGCTTTTGACACCTCTTCGCTGGAGCTCTTCAATGCAAGAGCCCAATCGTTGTTCTCAACCTCTCTGATGACTCTCTGTATAGATCTGCTGTCCAAGGTGATAATATCCTCGAATACAAACATTCTCTTTCTGATTTGCTCAGCCAGATCAGTGTCCTGCACTTCAAGGGTTTCAATAATGTACTTTTCAGTACCTCTGTCAACAGAGTTAAGTATATCAACAATAGCTTGTATACCGCCCGCTATGGTGTAGTCCTGTGTAACCATTGAGGACAGCTTTCTTTCTAATACTCTTTCAATTTCCTTTATTATTTCCGGAGAAGTCCTATCCATTACGGCTATTCTCCTTGCTACGTCAGCCTGCTTGTCCTGCGGAAGTGCAGATACTATCTGAGCTGCCTGCTGAGGTTTCAGATAGGCAAGTATCAACGCTATAGTCTGAGGATGCTCACCTTGAATGAAGTTCAGAAGCTGACCGGGGTCAGCCTTACGAACGAAATCAAATGGTCTTACCTGCAGAGAAGCCGTAAGTCTGTTTATTACATCAACAGCCTTTTGATTTCCCAAGGCTCTTTCCAAAATATCCTTTGCATATGAAATACCACCCTCAGAAATATACTCCTGTGCAAGACAAATCTGATAGAATTCCTGAAGCACATTCTCCTTTTCTTCAGGGGTAACTGTTCTCATATTTGCAATTTCAAGTGTAAGCTGCTCAATATCTTCATCCTTTAAATGCTTGAATATTTGGGCAGACTTCTCTGGTCCCAAGGTAATAAGCAAAACAGCTGCTTTTTGACGCCCTGATAATGTTCCCTGTTTAATTCTGCTCATGACTTCATCTGCTCCTATTCTTCATTTAACCAGGATTTCAAGAGTACTGCCACCTGGTCAGGCTTCTGTCCGACGAACTTCTCAATTTTCTTCTTTATTTCGTTTCTGTCTTCAAGATCAATTTCCTCAAGAGGTATCACTGGTCCTGCAGCTGCAGCGATAGCCAGCTCTTCTTCCAACTCCTGCTCTCGTACTGCCACTGATTTTCTCCTGATAAACAGGAACATTGATATTCCAAGCACAAGTATGAATGCTGCTACGGATCCTATTCTGATATAGTTCTGCATAGCTTCCTGAGCCTGTTCTCTCTCAAGCTGCTCCCGATAAGCAACAGCTGCGGAATCATCAAATGGAGTAATTGATATTGTGATGTTTTTTGCATGATCCTCAGAGGTTTTTTCAGGTACAAATGCTTTTGTAGCATTAACAACAAGGTTTGTAACCTGCTCTTGGAGAGCAGCCAGATCAGTTTCCTCCTTAAGTATGGATTGATTAATCTGTATAGCCAGAGAAAGATCTTCAATATTTCCTATTTCAGATTCTATTTGTCTGCTTATTTCACTGAACTCATAATTAATAATTTCGTTAGTCTCATTGTACTCTGCTTTTCCTTCCTCTGTCTCAAGATATTGGTTTATTTCCGTATTTGTGTCGGTACCTGCAGCTCCTCCGCTGCCTGCATCAACCCAGCTCTTACGAATCTGTTGAATGTTGCTCACTATACCTTTGATTTCTTCTTCATCAACAGGCTGTACTATTCTCTCATTTGTAAGAGTACTGGAGGTATTAATATTAACTGCTGCCAAAGCAACTACATTATCTTTACCAAAGGATTTTGCAAGAATTTTCATAAGCTGCTGCTCTATTTCAAGCCTGTATTTTTGCTGCAGCTCAAAAGCTGAGCTTGTCCCCGCATTAAGGTCTTCTTTTGTTTGAGTCAGAGGATTGCCTGCTTCATCCAATATCTCAACATTTTCTGGCTTAATACCTACACTTTTGGCTACAAGGCTTACTATACCTTTTACCTTATTTGCAGTTAAGGCTTCAGCACCAGGCTTCATTCTCACTATAAGGCTCGCGGAGCCTTCCTTTTCACTTCCTGAAAGCACGAAGCTGTCCTGCTCGGGGATCTGTATCAGTACAGTTGCATCTGCAACCCCCTGCAGACTTCTCAAGCCTCTTCTGATTTCATTTTGCTTGTCTCTCAAATACATCTGTCTTTTATCCTCTGATGTCATCAGGAAGCTGTTAGTCTGTTGTGTCTGCGGAATAGTACCTTCTTCTGTCAATATTCCTTCTGCATAAAGCTGCATCTGAAGGTCTGCTGCACGTCCCTTTTCAACGTAAATTGTTGATCCTTCAGCCTTTACTTTTATACCCATATCTTTTATCTGCTGATATATTTTTCCGGCGCTTACAGGGTCTGTGCTATTGTAAAGCGGCTCCCATTGCGGAGCACTGGAATAAACTACAAAAGCTATAAACAAAGCGATAAATAATCCGCTAATAATTCCAATTCTAATTTTGCTGCTTTTATCAAGATTGCTCCAGGTTTCAAGAAATCCATTCTTTATTCTGTTAAATAAATCACCCATTTAATCACCCCTGTTACACAGGCATACGCATTATCTCTTGATAAGCGTCCAGCAGCTTGTTTCTTATCTGCATGGTAAACTGCAGTGCTAAATCAGCCTTTTCTGCAGCTATCATTACCTGATGTATATTATCTGTTTTTCCCAGTGCGAATGCTTCATTAAGCTTTTCTGATTCGATTTGCAAATTATTTACCTGTTTTATTGCACTGTTCAAAAAATCAGAAAAAGAGACAGCATTATTGTTGTCTTTTTCTAAAACATTGTTTTTATTGTTTAGGTTAATCTGATTCACAGGGAAATTTACTTTCATCTCTGTACCTCCCTAAGCTCTAATGTTGTCAAATATTAAGAACGATATGAAGTATAAAGCATTGTTTATGTAATGTCTTATTCATTCTACCTGCCAATCTCTAATGCCTTCATAGCCATTGTCTTTGTAGAATTAATTATAGTAACATTTGCTTCGTATGCCCTGCTTGCAGTTATCATATTAACCATTTCTGTCATAACATCAACATTGGGCATTTTTACATAACCCTTTTCATCTGCATCAGGATGTCCGGGATCATATACCATTTTAAATGGTGTTTGATCCTCAGTAATGGCGACTGCTTTTACTCCACCGCCAACAAGCTTTTTGCTTGCATCGGACAAATACTGGCTAAAGGGTATTTTTTGCTCTGTTTCCTGAAACACAACTACCTGTCTTCTGTATGGTTCACCGCTGGCTGTTTTTGTGGTGTTAACATTTGCGATGTTTCTGGATATTACATCCATTCTGAGTCTTTCAGCTGTCAAGCCTGAAGCACTTGTATTTATAGCATTAAAGAATCCCATAACTATTTCCTCCCGTCATTAATAACTGATCTAAGCTTTCTGAACTCTCTTGATATCTGGTTAATTAACGTATTATACTTTATAGAATTCTTGGCAAGCTCTGCCATCTCTACATCTATGTCTACATTGTTTCCATCTCTTCTCATCGATGTATGTTCTTCTGTAACAATTTCAGGATTCGTTATCATATTAGCATTTTTTCCTGTCGGCATGTGGCTCGGTCTTGTCATCTTACCTGATATGCTTAGCTCATTCATTGAGCTGTTAAGTGCATTTTCAAAGCTAACAGAAGATTTCTTAAAGCCCGGAGTATTCACATTGGCAATATTGTTAGCAATAACTTCATTGCGCAGCCATGCTGCATCCAATGCTTTTTCAAGCAGCTTTGTTTTATTACCGATTTTACCAATCATATGCTGTTCCTCCGTTATATACTGTGATTTTCATCAAATATATCTTATTCGACAAAAACAGTATATTTCCTTTAATTATATTATTTTTTTGCTGCAATTTGATGTTTTGTAATGATTATTTAATATAAAATATTTGACATTTTTCTTAATTTTTTTATCGACATAATATGGCTTCTACTTTATGAAAATTATACCTTTGTTGTTTGAAAAACAAAATTAAGAGGTTGATATACCGGTTTCTATCCGGCTATAAACCTCTTATTATTGCAGTGCCGTTATTTAAGCTTTTTAAGCTCTTCTAAAAGCTTGTCGTTCAATATTTTTATATGTGTTCCCTTCATTCCCAGGGATCTTGATTCTATAACTCCGGCACTTTCAAACTTCCTTAATGCATTAACAATCACTGACCTTGTAATACCAACCTTGTCAGCAATCTTACTTGCTATCAGCAGACCCTCATTTCCTTCAAGCTCCTTGAATATATGTTCTACTGCTTCAAGCTCTGAATATGAGAGGGTACCGATAGCCATTTGAACAACTGCTCTCTTTCTGGCTTCTTCCTCTATTTCCTCATGCTTTGATCTTAAAATCTCAATTCCCATGACTGTAGCTCCATATTCAGCCAGCACCAAATCCTCATCGTCAAACCTTGAATTGTATTTACCCAGTATAAGTGTACCCAGCCTTTCACCGCTTCCATAGATAGGAACTATTGAAGCTATAGAATTACCTATATCGCACTTTTCACTTTTATCCAGAACACAAACACTTTCGTTATTAGTAATATTTGCTACTGTTTCATGAATACCCATTAACTCCCTGTTATAATCCTCAGGAAACTTTCTATCTACTAATATTTGATTTTTTAGCACTTTACACTCTGTGTTCTTGTCCAGCGCAAATCCCAGTATTCTGCCTTTTCTGCTTAAGGTATACACATTTGCGTTCAGTACATCGCTTAATACCTTGCACAGTTCGTTAAAGGAAACCGGTTCGGATCCGGTTGACTGGAGCACTTTATTAACCTTTCTCATCTTTTCTAATAATGTTGAGCCCATATTTATCCTCCTCTTTTCTTTAGCTTTCAAGCAGCTTAGCTAACCCACTATATGATATACTTGCTTATGTCTCTATTCTTAATGTCGTTCATCATCACACTTTGTACGTATTCCTTTGATATTTCTATTTTCTTGCCTTGCATGTCAGAAGCTTCAAAGGATATATTCTCAAAAAGATTTTCCATTACGGTATAAAGTCTTCTTGCACCAATATTTTCAGACTGCTCATTCATGTAAACGGCGATTTCTGCCAACTCATCTATTGCATCATCTTTAAACTCTACATCTACACCTTCTGTAGCCAAAAGCGCTCTATACTGCTTTATCAATGCATTATTAGGCTTTGTCAGTATTTCCTTGAAATTATCCTTAGTAAGACTGTTAAGCTCAACTCTCACAGGAAGCCTTCCCTGAAGCTCAGGTATAAGATCGGATACCTTTGCTACATGAAATGCACCTGCAGCTATAAAAAGCATATAGTCCGTCTTGACGGGACCGTACTTTGTCATTACTGTGCTTCCTTCAACTATGGGCAGTATGTCTCTTTGAACACCCTCTCTCGATACATCAGGGCCGTTGGAATAGCCCTTCCCTGCAATTTTATCTATCTCATCGATAAAAATTATACCCTTTTCTTCTGCTCTCTTAATTGCCTCTTCAGTAACGTTGTCCATGTCTATCAGATGTTGAGCTTCCTGCTGCACTAAAAGCTTGATTGCTTCCTTGACTGCTACCTTACGTTTCTTGGTCTTTTTGGGGAACAGCCCTCCAAACATGTCCTGAAGGTTTATGTTCATTTGCTCCATACCCATTCCTGATAACATTTCTACACTGTGACCTGACGAATCCTCTATTTCTATTTCTATAATCTGATTGTCCATCTCACCATTCTTAAGCTTTTCCTTCAAATAAAATCTGTTTGAATTTATACTATCCTCTTGGTGCTTTCTCTGCTCATCATCAATATCAGGCTTGCTGTTGTAGCTGAAAAACATCTCAAACGGATTTTTAGATGTATTGCTTTTGCCAGGGTATGGCACCAGTATCTCAGTAATTTTATCCAGTGCTATATCATAGGCTTTTTCATTGACCTCTGATATTTTCTCCGATTTTACCATTCTTACCGATATTTCAACCAGATCTCTGACGATGGATTCCACGTCACGGCCCACATAACCAACCTCAGTAAACTTTGTTGCTTCGATCTTAATAAACGGTGCATTAACAAGCTTTGCAAGTCTTCTTGCTATTTCTGTTTTTCCTACACCGGTAGGTCCAATCATTAGTATATTCTTTGGTGTTATTTCACTCTTAATCTCTTCATCAAGAAGATTTCTTCTGTATCTGTTTCTCAGGGCAACAGCTACCAGCTTCTTTGCCTTTTCCTGTCCGATAATGTATTTGTCCAGTTCATTCACTATTTGTTTTGGAGTCAATTCACTCATCTAATACTTAACCCTCCTGTCCGGTTACTACCCAATAGGTGCTTTAAATCTCTTCTACGACTATGTTGTTGTTTGTGAACACACATATAGAAGCCGCTATCTCTAAAGACTTTCTGACTATTTCTGAGGGAGAAAGCTCTGTGTTCTGCTGCAATGCCTTTGCTGCCGCCAGTGCATAATTCCCTCCCGAGCCTATAGCAATTACACCGTCATCCGGCTCTATTACCTCTCCGCTTCCTGATATTACCAGCAGTGTTTCACTGTCGATTGCTATCATCATTGCTTCAAGGTTTCTGAGCATTTTATCCTTACGCCATGCCTTAACAAGCTCCACAGCGGCTCTTTTAAGGTTTCCGCTGTACTGTTCAAGCTTTTCCTCAAACATTTCCGACAATGTGAATGCATCCGACACAGAACCGGCAAAACCTACTATTACTCTTCCTCCATAAAGTCTTCTTATCTTTTTAGCCGTAGCTTTAATAATAGTACTTTGACTCAGGGTAACCTGTCCGTCCCCGGCTATTGCACCCTTGCCATCCTTTGTGACAGCTACAATCGTAGTTGCATGAAACATATTAACCTCCACCTTATGCAAAAATATATAGTAAAAATTATAAATATTCACAAAAGTCTAAAAAATTTCTACATTTAATATATCATATCGATTTTTTGTTTGCAATATTTTTACAATTTATTTACACTTATCAATTCTGACTTTATCTCTTCAAGCTTACTCAGCGCTCTGTCTGCATACGCCTTGTTTCTATCTTGCTTTTTTTTGGTTCTGACCTCCAGGTTCGGGAAAATACCAAAATTCACATTCATGGGCTGAAAGTGTTTACTTGTATCGTCAGTTATATAGCTGCAAAGTGCACCATGCGCAGTAACTGCAGGGAATATGACGGGCTCTTGACCTGTCAGTATTTTATACATGTTGATTCCTGCTATCATTCCTGAGGATGCCGATTCAATGTAGCCTTCCACTCCTGTTATCTGTCCTGCAAACATTACCTTTGGATGTTTTTTCATCTGCAAGGTAGGTAGAAGCAGCTTTGGAGAGTTAATAAATGTATTTCTATGCATTACTCCGTATCTTACGAACTCAGCGTTTTCCAATCCGGGAATCATGCTGAAAACTCTCTTCTGCTCTCCCCATTTAAGGTGAGTCTGAAAACCAACAATATTGTAAAGCGTTCCTTCCTTGTTATCCTGCCTGAGCTGCACAACTGCATAAGGCTGCCTCCCTGTATGTGGATCTATAAGTCCAACAGGCTTCAAAGGTCCAAAAAGCAGTGTCTGGCTCCCCCTTTTTGCCATTGTTTCAACAGGCATACAGCCTTCAAATACAATTTCCTTCTCAAATCTTTTAAGGGGAACCACTTCAGCAGCTGTAAGCTCATTATAAAAGCTATCGTATTCATCCTTTGTCATAGGGCAGTTAACATAGTCACTTTCACCCTTATCATATCTTGAGGCTTTAAAAGCTTTTTCCATGTTGATGCTGTCGTAAGTCACTATAGGAGCTGCAGCGTCATAAAAATACAGGTAGTCATCTTCTGTCAGTCTGCTTATTTCTTCAGCCAGCTTATCGGATGTCAGAGGTCCAGTGGCTATAATCGTATGTTCCTCAGTATATATATTGCCAACTTCTCCAATGACTACTTCAATATTGGGATGACAGTAGATTTTATCTGTAATATCCTGTGAAAACCCTTCTCTGTCAACGGCCAAAGCACCACCTGCAGGAAGTGCGTTTGCATCTGCGCAGCTCATAACAACAGAATCAAGTCTTCGCATTTCCTCCTTAAGCAGTCCCACTGCATTTTCCAGTTGATTGGATCTGAGTGAATTGCTGCAGACAAGCTCTGCAAACTTGTGTGTCTGGTGAGCTGGAGTCATTACATTTGGTCTCATTTCATGCAGCTTCACCTTTATTCCTCTAACAGCCAGCTGCCATGCGGCTTCACAGCCCGCTAACCCGGCACCTATCACTGTTACATTTTTTTCCAATAGCTTCACCTACTTGTCATTTGTTTTTTCAAAATCACAGGATTCATTCAAGCATTTATAAACGGTGCCCTTCTTCGTAATCTTTTTTACGAGATTTGTATTACACTTGGGACAATTTTCTTTAACTGGTTCATCCCAGGTCACAAAGTCACACTCAGGATATTTGTTGCATCCGTAAAACTTTCTTCCTTTTTTACTTTTTCTGAGGATTAGCTCCCCATCGCATTTTGGACATTTTATACCGGTGCTTTCAACAATTGCCTTAGTGTTTCTACACTGCGGAAAACCGGGACATGCGAGAAACTTCCCGTATCTTCCCTGCTTATATACCATATTCCTTCCGCAGTTTTCACAAATTACATCACTTACTTCATCCTGAATCTCAATTTTTCCTATTTTATTCTCAGCTATCTTGAGCGTTCTCTCAAAAGGGAGGTAGAACTCTTTTATGACCTGTATCCAATCCTTTTCTCCCTCTTCAACATCATCCAGCTTCTTTTCCATATTGGCTGTAAACTCAGCATCAACTATATCAGTAAAATATTCCTTTAATAGACCAGTGACTTTCTCTCCCAGCTCTGTAGGAATCAGGAATTTTTTATCCCTGTCCACATAACCTCTGGCAAGTATAGTAGAAATAATAGGAGCATAGGTACTTGGCCTTCCTATTCCCTTTTCTTCTAGAGCCTTCACCAGAGTAGCTTCTGTATATCTTTGAGGAGGCTCTGTAAAGTGCTGCTTTGGCTCAAGCTTTTTAAGCTTCAGCTTTTGATTCTCACTGAGCTCCGGAAGATTGATATCCTCATATTCGTCCTTTTCATCCTTGCCCTCAATATAAATAGTCATAAAGCCGTGGAAGCGCAGTATACTTCCTGTGGCCTTGAACAGATTATCTCCCGCAAGTATATCTACTGTTACTGTATCATATAATGCAGATTGCATCTGGCTTGCTACAAATCTCTCCCATATAAGCTTATACAGCTTTAATAGATCCTTTTCCAAAGAATCCTTTATGCTTTCCGGATCTCTCAACACGGATGTAGGTCTGATCGCTTCATGGGCATCCTGGACCTTCTTACCGGTTTTTGCCTGCTTGTGCTCTCCGCCCAAATAATTCTTTCCAAACCTGCTTTCAATATATTCTGCTGTCTCTTTCTTAGCATCATCAGATACTCTTGTAGAATCAGTTCTGATATATGTTACAAGGCCTACAGTGCCTTCTCCCTTTATATCTATCCCCTCATACAGCTGCTGTGCCAGCATCATAGTCTTTTTTGTTGTAAAGCCCAGCTTTTTATATGCTTCTTGCTGCAGGCTGCTTGTTGTAAAAGGTAAAGGAGCGTTTCTTTTTTTCTCACCCTTCTTTATTTTATGGACTGTAAATTCTTTGCCCTCTAATTCTGCCAACAGCTTATTCATTTCACTTTCGCTGTTGATTTCAATCTTTTCATTTGTGGTACCATAATACTTTGCTTCAAGAGACTTTTTGTTCTTATTCTCCATAAGCTTTGCAGTAAGAGTCCAGTATTCTTTAGGTTCAAAAGCATTAATCTCATCTTCTCTGTCACATATCAGCCTTACAGCAACAGATTGAACTCTACCTGCACTTAGGCCCTTCTTTATTTTTTTCCATAAAAGAGGGCTGATCTTATAACCTACCAGCCTATCCAATACTCTCCTGGCCTGCTGTGCATCTACCAAATGCATATTGAGCTTTCGAGGATTTTTTATTGCATTGGTAACAGCAGTTTTGGTAATTTCATTAAACTCAATCCTTGAAACCTTGTTCATATCCAAGTCCAGTATATGAGCAAGATGCCAGGAAATAGCCTCACCCTCTCTGTCAGGGTCAGTCGCAAGGTATATCTTATCGCAGTTTTTTGCTTCCTTTTTGAGCTTTTCCGTAATGGGTCCTTTTCCCCTTATTGTAATATACTTCGGCTCAAAATTGTTCTCAGTGTCGATTCCCAGTTGGCTCTTGGGAAGATCTCTGATATGCCCCATAGATGCTTCTACCTTATATCCGGAGCTTAAAAACTTTTTAATTGTTTTCACTTTTGCAGGTGACTCCACTATAACTAAAGTTGTTTTCAACCGTTTCACCTCGTTTTAAAAATTCAACTAGTATTATAACAGAA
The DNA here is from genome assembly GCA_049322695.1 of Bacillota bacterium. Classification (GTDB taxonomy): domain Bacteria; phylum Bacillota; class Clostridia; order Lutisporales; family Lutisporaceae; genus CALGKJ01. Next base: position 65,912 of record JBMORW010000020.1, read on the forward strand.
CATTTCAAAATTTTCCAATACACAATTTTATATTTTTTGAATATTATGTTTCTGTATTTAAATAGTATGTACCATTTGCCTGAATTATAAGCCCTTTTATTTCCATCATTGTAATTGCAGACATCAGTGATTTTGTTTCTATTCCGGTAATTCTTATTATTTCTTCAATGCTTCTGCCAATATCTTTTATGCAGCTTAGAACAGTCGCTTCTTCCAAACTTATATTTTCCATTAACATGTTATTATTCTTAGTATTATCCGATTTTATTATATTCAGTTCTTCAATAATATCTTCCACACAGTCAACCAGCTTTGCGCCATTTTTGATTAGATTATTGGTACCCTTACTGTTAGGCGAGTTTATGCTGCCGGGTACTGCAAACACATCTCGTCCTTGATCAAGTGCAAAGTCGGTAGTAATGAGAGTTCCGCTTTTTAAACCCGCTTCAACAACTATTATTGCTTTACTCATTCCGCTTACTATCCTGTTTCTCGCAGGAAAAAATTCCGGCCTTGCTTCAAATGAAATCGGATATTCAGATACAACCGCACCATTTTTTATTATATCCTTACATAATGAGAGACCGGTTCGCGGGTATACATGCATTAAGCCGCAGCCGAAAACTGCTATGGTTCTGCCGCCTGCCTTTAAAGCGCCTCTATGAGCTGCAGAATCAATGCCTAATGCCATACCGCTTATTATTGTGACACCCTCGCAGGCTAACTGGTATGCGAGCTTTTCGGCAGTTTTTAAGCCGTACTCACTGGCTTTTCTTGAGCCTATTATTGCTACCGAAAGATTATCTTCCTTCTTTATTTTCCCTCTTGCATACAATACCAGAGGTGGGTCGTAAATAGATTTGAGATTTTCCGGATAGTCTGTATCATTATATATATGGATGTCAATACCATGCTCCTTTACACATCTCATATAGCTGTTGATTTTTTCGATGTTTTTATTATTACCTATAGTATTTGCCTGTTCAGCAGTAACTACACCGGATTTTATCAAATCATCATAACTGCTTTCGAATACAGCTTCAGCGCTGCCAAAGTATTTTACCAATGCCATGCTGCTTTTTGCCCCTATTCCGGGCAAGCTTGTAAGCCAGACCGAAAATTTTTTATCACTCATTCTATCACCCATCTATTTTCTTTATGTTAATTTTTAACTTGAAATCTTAATAATATTGTCAACTGATAATAATACATCTGTAATATTTTTAAGCTATTATTTAAATTAGTCAACGATTAACCATAATTACAGACAAAATAATTTTTCCCCCTCCAAAAAACCGGCATTATATGCCGGCTTTTTTTAGGTATTCTAAGTACATTCGAACTCATCCTTATAACTGTCTCTGATAACTACGAAATCATCCAGGTTGTCCAAAAAGACTTGCGTAAGCAGCGGATCAAACTGCTGTCCCTTTTCCTCAATAAACATATTAACTATTCTGTCCAGCTCCCATGCCTTCTTATAGCACCTATCGCTGCCGAGAGCGTCAAACACATCTGCTATTGCTGATATTCTTCCGTATATATGTATCTGGTCTCCCTTTAACTGCTGAGGATAACCAAGTCCATTCCATTTTTCATGATGCTGGTGTGCAATTATGGATGATGCCCTTACTATTTCCCTGCCTGAATTTTTCAATATGCTGTAGCCCATGGAGGTATGGGATTTCATCACCTCAAACTCTTCTGGCGTAAGCTTTCCCGGTTTCTTCAGTATTTCATCAGGAATACCAACTTTGCCTATATCATGCATTGGTGATGCAACCTTTATTAGCTCTGCTTCATTCTCAGTCATACCGGCCTTCAATGCCAAAAGCTTTGAATACTCGGCAACTCTTTTTACATGGTTGCCTGTTTCCTTTGACCTGCTTTCACCAACCTCAGCCATAAGAAATATTATCTCCTTTTGTGTTTTTTCTATTTCGTCATTCAGAATTGCTGCCTCCAATGATTTGCTTGCATAGGTGGCTGCAATTCCGAAATATTCAAGATCCTTATCTGTAAAGCATTTGGATTCCGTCATTTTGTTTACTGCCTGCAGAGCTCCTATTACTTCACCGGAGCTGCTGAATAATGGTATACACATATTTGACTGAGTTCTATAGCCTGTCTGCTTGTCCACCTCTTTATTAAAGAGCTCTTCATTATAAGCATCATTTGTAAAAAAGGACTTCCCCGTAGTAATTGTATAGCCAACAATACCTGCATTTGCCGGTACTCTAATGGTTCCTACTCCATGGGCAACCTTAGTCCATAATTCATTGTACTCCCTATCATACATCCACATGGTGCATCTGTCAGACTGTATGAGATCTCTGCCCATATCAGCTATAAGCATAAGTATGTTGTCCATTTTTCTTTCATTTGCAATTTTGGATGCATAGCCGAATATCAGCTTAAGTATCTGGTCAACAGTAAGATTCTCCTGACTGTTTATCATCAAAATCCACCCCCACATTGATTATGAACACTATTTGAGAAGACTTTCTATAGCCTTAGCAATTTTGGCTGCAGTAGCTGAGTATTTGTCACCCCTGCACTGGTAACAGTACTCAATATCCTTTGGTAAGACTGATTCAGACTTGTACTCAAATTGCTTTCTGCATTTTTTACATATTCTGATATCTTTTTTTTCCGGCATGCTATCACACTCCGTTTCTATTTCTTCATCCTTCTCAAAGCAAGCTTCGTATAGTTGACCAATAGCTTTGCACCGTTTGAGACCAGCTTTACCGAGCCTTTTCCAAAGCCTTTCAGCGTTTCACGTACCAATAACTCATCACTGTCTATCTCATCCTTAGTAATACCACATTCAACTAATACTGCATCTGATTTTTCCTGTGGTAATATTTTTAAAACCCTTCTGATGCATATGAGCATTACAAGAAGATTGTCCAGCTGTCCGGCTACAGGAATTATCCCAGGCACCAAATCTACGGGAGATATGTTATATGCAATTCCCAAGGAAAGTATGCCCTTGCTTTTTACACTTACTTCCCTATCCTTATACAGCATATAAAGCATTTTGGAATACTTTGGAATCCTCTTTATCAACTCGCCGATATCATTATTTTCATTCATTCTGGAACCCTCATTGTTTCATTTTATAATAATTATACTCCAAGTACTGATATACATAAACATTTTTTCAAATTTTGACAGATTTATAACGTATATTTCCTGTCTAAGCTTCTGTATTGTATCGCTTCAGCTATATGATTCATTTCTATTTGCTCCCTGCCTTCGAGATCTGCAATGGTCCTTGCCACCTTAAGTATTCTGTTGTATGCTCTTGCACTCATATTAAAGCGTTCAAAGGCAGCCTTCAATAAACCCTTTTCCTTCTTGCCTATGCTGCAATACTTTTGCATGTGCTTGGATTTTAACTGTGAATTAAAATAAATGCCGTCTTTACTGTACCTTTCCAGCTGCATCTTCCTTGCATTGTTTATCCTTTTCTTAATGGACTTTGAGCTCTCAGTATGACCTTCGCCTGCAATTTCATTAAACTTCACTGGATTTACTTCAATATGAAGGTCAATTCTGTCAAGAAGCGGTCCGGATATTTTATTCATATAGTTTTTAATCTGTGATGCAGAGCAGCTGCACCTGTTGGATTCATCTCCAAAAAAACCGCATGGACACGGATTTACCGAAGCTACCAGAATAAATTTTGCAGGATATGTTATTGTACCGTTAACTCTTGAAATAGTGACACTCTCATCCTCAAGGGGCTGCCTCAATACCTCAAGTACACTTTTAGGAAACTCCGGCATCTCATCCAGAAACAAAATTCCATAATGGGATAAAGAAACCTCCCCCGGGTGCGGGATTCTACCACCACCTATAAGAGACGCACTTGAAAGTGTATGATGAGGAGCCCTAAAAGGTCTTTTGGTTATTAGTGAGCTTCTGTCCTTAAGCAGTCCTGAAATACTGTATATTTTGGTAACCTCCAGGCACTCTTCGAATGACATATCTGGCAGTATTGATGGCAGCCTTCTGGCGAGCATTGTTTTTCCAGAGCCCGGAGGACCTATCATTATCACATTATGCCCTCCCGCTGCAGCTATTTCCAATGCTCTTTTAACTATTTCCTGTCCCTTTACATCTTCAAAATCATCCTCATGTACATCAATATCCTGAAAAAATACATTTATATCTACCTTATGGGGTTTTATATATTTTGAACCGTTCAGGAAGTCTACCATTTCCCTTACAGATTCCACGGGATATACTTCCATCTCTTTTATTAATGCAGCTTCATCGGCATTATCCTTCGATAGTACTACCTTTTTATATCCGTTTTTCAGGAGTTCCATACACATAGGCAATATACCGTTTATCCCCTTAACAGTACCGTCCAGGGAAAGCTCACCCAAAAAAGCAATACTGGCTACTTCTGCATTCTCTATGAACATACTGGCGCTTAGTATCCCAACTGCAATGGCAAGATCAAAAATAGAGCCTTCCTTCTTAACATCTGCAGGTGCAAGATTTACAGTAATTCTTTTTTGAGGAAACTGCAGCTCAGAATTTTTTATAGCTGCTCTGATTCTCTCTCTGGACTCTCTTATGGCAGTATCAGGCAGGCCAACAATATCAAAACCGGGTAAACCATTGGAAAGATCCACCTCGACATCTACAACAAAGCCGTTAATCCCGACAATAGCACAGGTTTTTGTCTTATGTATCATATAATCACCTTTTTCATTAAGTTTGATAGCTAATTCTACACATTACGTCAATAATCCTTCTTTTTTGTCATTTTTAATTACATGTATATTATTATTCAATATTGTCATTTGACTGGCCATAAGCTATGATATAATAAGTAGTGTAAATATCTATTTCAAGGGGGTTAACAACATGCTGAAAGGAAAGAAAGTTATACTGAGAACCATAAGAGAAAGTGACTTGGATGAATTTTTTAGCTTGGATACGGATATATCGGAAAGAGGAGAATATGATGCATATTTCATACATTCTGAACCCAGATTCAAGAGTGATTTTAGAGAAACTGGCTTTTGGAAGGAAGACTTCGGAACTATGCTTGTTACCTCTATTGACGGAAGGACACTGGGAATTATCTCATATTTCAAAGGATTGAAATACGCCGAAGGCTTTGAAATAGGGTATAAGATATTCAAACGGGAAGACAGAGGAAAGGGCTACATGACTGAGGCTTTAAAGCTATTCACCTCCTTCATGTTCGCAAACAGACCTATTGCAAGGATGTCAGTCAATATGCTCACTGAGAATATTGCAAGCAGGAAACTTGCAGAAAAATGCGGTTATAAGCATGAGGGCATAATGAGAAAGGCAGTATTTTGCAGAGGCAGATACTATGACCTGAATCTAATGTCAATACTTCGAGAAGAATGTACACCACTTCCCGAGCTTCTGGAATCTCTTAATCAGTAATCAAAATACATAGAGCACTAAATCATTCTTTGATTTAGTGCTCAAAAATTATCTTAACTCATAGCTGCGGTTTATTTTTCAGGCAGCTTCACACTGCAGTACTATCCATGTATATTTTGCGCAAAATTTTAATTTTGTGTAATATTAGTGTCCACATAATATAATTTTAAAGAATCAACTGTTTATAATGGCGCTTACTTCATTAAAATAATCAGTATCCTTATGCCCCTTTATAACTATGTCAGGTATTATTCCCTTTCCGTTTACGCTTTTGCCTTCAATGCTCCAGTAAAAGCTAACCAGAAAAATAGCATACTTTTTCTCCCTGTTGTCGAATATATATTGTCCAACGCCCTTACCAGTTGTCTTCTGTCCTACTATATATACATTATCAAGCTTATCCTTTAATCCGAGTGCCAGCAGCTCTGAGCTGCTGGCTGAATTTTCATTGACCAATACAATTATCCGATTGAAGCCGAAGCTTGAAGCATCTGACTTATACAGCTCCTTGCTTCCGTCTCTGTAAGTCACTGTGCTTACAGTACACTCAGGCAGCAGAGCATCTAGTATCTGATTGCTTGCTTCTGTATATCCTCCGGTATTATCTCTGAGGTCTATTATTAAGTTTTTTTCATCCTTATTATATATTTTCTTAATTTCACTTTTAAAATCATAGCCTACGCTGGTATTGAACATCCCTATTCTTGCATAATAGGTATTATTATCCCACTTTACAAAGGACAGTTGGTCCTCTGTTTCTTCGTTAATCAACTCATCATAATATTCATCATAAATAAAAAATGAAAAATAGTCTTCATTTATTCTTATAGAGTTCAAGTAGTCATAAATCTCCATATATGTTACATTATCCTTACGTGCGAAGCTTTTTGATTTTTCTTCAAAATCCTCAACTCTATCAAGATAAAGATAGTTACTTCTGACAAAGCTTACTATTCTTTGACCCTCAGGCAGCTTTGTGTCTTCAAGGGCCTTGGTAAGCTCTTCTGCAGCCTTGCTTTCTTTATCAAGTATCATAGCCTTTTTTGCAGCATTCATACCATTGTCATAATCCTGAATAAAATAGTAGCTCCAGCCTAAGTAAGTCCAGACTGCACTGTTTTCGGGGTTGACTTCCAGTACTTTTTTATAATAGTCAATTGACTCCTCATACTTGTATAATGCAGTGTAGCTATCTGCAATATACCACAGTATGTCTTCATCATCAGGGAATATTCTCAGTGCCTCCATTCCAGCATCTATACATTCCTTATATGACTGCATTCTATACAGTAATGAAAGCTTGGTCAGAAAAGCATCCAAAAACCCGTTATCAAGTCCAGTAGCCTTGTTGATAGCAGTTAAAGCCTCCTCATACCTTTCACTTCTCATATGAGCTATACCTTTTACATAATATGCATCTGCATTTACAGGGTTTCTGTCTATGACTTCAACTGTACTTTGTACAGCATCGCTGTATCTCTCTAATTCTATCAGTATTCTTGCCTTCCATAAATATGCATCGTCATACCTGTTGTCTATTTTTATTGCTTCATCGCAGGCAAGCTCTGCCTCTCTAAAGCTTTCCAAGTAATACAGGGCAATGGCTCTACCCAAAAGATACTCCTTGTTCCTGTCACTTCCTGCAATTGCACTGTTGTAGCTCTCCAATGCTTCCTCATATCTACTGAGATTCAGCAGCGCGTCCCCTTTGTGATAATGAGCAAAGTCATTATGCTTGTCTCTGCTTATAGCCTCATCAAAAGAAATTATTGCTTCTTCATATTTCCCCATATTGCTTTGCGATAATCCTTTATTGGCATAGGCCATAACCATATCCGGGTCAATCCTTAATGCCTCTTCACAATATTCTAAAGCTTCCTCAGACCTATCCATAAAAGTAAGAGCGGCAGCAATATTGTTGTAGGCTGTAGCATTCTCCCTATCTGCTTCAATAGCCTTTTTATAATATTCTATAGCCTTCTCATACATTTGCTTACTGAAATATTCATCGCCTGTGTTAATCATTTCCTGTGAAATGGAGTCTTCCAACAGACCACAGCCTGATAATGCTAGAAATGACACAATTAATATAAGTAATAGCTTCTTCATTCAATCACTCCTAAGTCTTAGTGGGCTTATACACAAACACACTGCAGAATAATTGCTTTTCCAATATAATAAAAACGATAGAAGTTTTCTATCGTCCATAGCCTTTTCTTACAGTAATCTCATACATCATCAAAGCAGCTGCTATACCCGCATTAAGTGATTCAGCCTTACCTGGCATTGGTATTCTCACGCTGTGCTTTAGCTTATGTTTAATTTCCTTGCTTATTCCCCTGGATTCATTACCAATAAAAATAGCGTTTCTTGATGTGGATGGAAGCTGGATTACGTTTGTATTTCCATATGGATCTGCAGCAAAGGTTTCAATATCGCTTTCATGAAGCAGGTCAATCAGTTCATCCAACTCCTGACCGTCTATTATCGGAATATGAAATATTGAACCCATAGTAGCTCTTATGGACTTACTGTTATATAAGTCTACACAGCCCTTCGACAGTATAACTGCATCCAATCCGCAGGCATCAGCAGTTCTGATAATTGTTCCAAGGTTACCGGGGTCTCTGATTTCGTCCAGAACTATTATATTTATATCATTAGCTGCCATTATGCAGTCCAAAAAATACTCTTTCTTTTGGACAACTGCTATTGCCCCTTGGGGAGTCTCTGTTTCAGAAATCTCATCAAAAAGCGTATCATCCACATATACAACTGATATGCATCTGGCCTTGCACATTTCTATAAGCTTGCTGCATTCTTCCTTTCCGGAGTATCTTTCAGCCACGGCAACCAGTTTTAAATATGCATCATAACTTAGTGCTTCAATAAGCAGCTTTTCTCCCTCAATAACAAACTGGCTGTACTCTTCCCTGTACTTTTTCTGCTGCAGAGACCTGATTAGCTTAATATTCTTATTCTGATTGCTTTTTATTATTTCTACCATAAACTCTCCCAAACAACAACTGTTACTCAGCCTTCTTCTCCAGTCGTCTAAGGTCATCATTGCTTCCAATCACTACTAATATATCTCCATTGTTTATAGGGTCATCGGCCTTTGGAGAAACATTCATCGCATCAGCATCCTTACTGTTTTTTATTGCAACGACGTTGACACCATACCTGGCCCTTAAATTCAAATCTCTCAAGTCCTTTCCTACCCAGTTATGTGGTGCAACTATTTCAATAATGCTGTACTCAGGCGAAAGCTCGATGAACTCAAGGATATTAGTTGAAATAAGGTTGTGAGCAACTCTCTCTCCCATATCACGCTCCGGAAAAACAACCCTGTCGGCCCCAAGCTTATAAAGTACCTTTGCGTGAACATCATTCTGTGCTTTTGCAACTACATATTTTACTCCTATTTCCTTAAGCATCACTGTAACAAAAATACTGGATTGTATGTCTCCTCCTATGGATACAACTCCAACATCAAAGTTTCTGACTCCTAAAGATTTAAGCACACTCTCATCCGTAGCATCAGCAGTTACGGCATGAGTAACGCTTTCCGATATTCTTTGTATGATTTCTTCATCAGAGTCTATTGCCAAAACCTCGTGTCCCAATTCATACAGGCGTCTGGCAAGCGCTCCGCCAAATCTGCCTATTCCTATTACAACAAACTGTTTCATAGCAAGCTCCTTTCTTACCCCACAATAATCCTGTCTTCAGGATATTTAAGATTGCTCCTGTATTTTGAGGCAATCTGTGAAAATGCAATTATCAATGTCAGCGGCCCTACTCTTCCTGCAAACATGGTAACAGATATGATCACTCTTCCCAGAGTAGTCAAAGCCGGTGTATAATTCATCGTTAAGCCAACTGTTCCAAAAGCTGATGTAGATTCAAAAAGAACCGTCAAAAAGCTGGTGTTTTCGGTTATTGACAACACCATAGTAGCAAATACTACAAGGCTGAAGCTTATCATCATCACTGATAAAGCTCTGTATATCAAGTATTTAGATATCCTTTTTTCATATATTTCCGTATCCTCTCTACCTTTTACTACAGACAGAACTGTAAGAAGCAAAATACCTGCCGTAGTTGTCTTTACTCCACCAGCTGTTGACCCCGGAGAACCTCCAATGAACATCAGTATTATGGTCATAAACTGTGACGGCATTGTCAGCGCTCCCATATCCAATGTGTTAAAGCCTGCGGTTCTCGGTGTTACGGAATGAAATAAGGATGCTAATATTTTTGCATGAAACGGCATATTTGCTATTGTTTTTTGGTTAGTAATCTCTGCTGCATATATAAAAAGTGCTCCAAACAGTATAAGTCCCATGGTCATAGTCAGAACAACCTTTGTATGGAGACTCAGCCGCGCTAGGCTCTTATGCCTAAAAGCCTGTATCATGTCAGTCCATACAGAGAATCCAAGTCCACCTACTATTATAAGCATCATGGCATTCAGGTTTACTATAGGATTTCCCACAAAAGCAGTAAAACTGCTGAACTCCCCGGTATACTTTCCCATTAAATCAAAGCCTGCATTGCAAAATGAAGATACTCCGTGAAATATCCCCATCCATATTCCATTTTCCAGTCCAAATTCCGGGATGAAAACCGTCATATATATTAATGCACCTATGGATTCCATGAAAAAGGTTGCTATGAGTATATATTTGGTAAGTCTTACCAACCCTTCCAGGTCAAACTGATTCAGCGACTCTTGAATAAGAAGCCTTTCTCTTAACGTTATCTTTCTTCCCAACAGAAGTGCAAACATTGTTGACATTGTCATTATGCCAAGGCCGCCAATTTGTATAAGCATTAATATTATCACTTGTCCGAAGGTACTCCAATAAGTACCTGTATCATAAACAACCAAGCCTGTGACACACACTGCTGAAGTAGCAGTAAAGAGTGAATCAATAAAATTAGTTCTGATTCCCATGCTTGATGATATAGGCAAAGTAAGAAGCAGTGCTCCTATAAAGATTACGGATGCAAAGCCAAGTACAACTACCTGTGTTGGTGACATTTTCAACCTTTTTTTCATTAAGCTGAATTCTATTATTGTAATCACCTGCCAAACTTTTCTAGTTCGAAGTACTATATTATTATAGCATTTAAGTATATTTTCATAAAGCTCATATTTGCCATGTTCTAAGCTGTGATATTTATTATTTCATCAAATTTCCTATTATATTAAGATTATATGTAAATATCCTCTTTTTTTTTCTTAATACATCCTGATTCATTAAAATTGCTTTACAAAAAGGAAAAAGACCCTGCGGTTAACCGCACCGGTCTTATTAAGCATTTAACTTGTCTTTGGCAGCTTCAACTAACTTTTGGAAGCCTGCTGCATCATTTATAGCCATTTCAGCAAGCATTTTTCTGTTTATTTCTATGCCTGACTGCTTTAAGCCGTTTATGAACTTGCTGTATGACATTCCATTTGCTCTTGCTGCAGCATTTATTCTTGCTATCCAAAGCTTTCTGAAATCTCTCTTTCTAAGCTTTCTTCCTATATAAGCAAATCTCAATGCTCTGATAACTGTTTCGTTTGCTATTCTGTACTTCTTGCTTCTTGCACCTACATAGCCCTTCGCAAGCTTGAATATCTTTCTGCGTTTTTTATGTGCATTTATTGCTCTTTTTACTCTTGCCATTATTATTCGCCTCCTAACCTTCTATTTGTAAGGTACTAACTTTCTTATGATTTTTGCTTCTGTTGGGCTTGCATAAGCGCCCTTTCTAAGCTTTCTTGTCCTCTTAGTTGTTTTTCCGGTCAGAAGGTGTGATTTATAAGCACAGCCTCTTTTTACCTTACCACTCTTAGTAAAGCTGAATCTTTTTGCTGATGCCCTATGTGTTTTTTGCTTAGGCATAAAAATCCTCTCCTTTATGTTATCGTAATTATTTGCTTAGTTATTTGTATGTTTCGGTGCCAATATCATAATCATGTTTCTTCCTTCAAGCTTTGCCGGCTTCTCAACAGTACAGACATCCTGCACTGCTTGGAAGAACTTATCCAAGGCCTGCTGTCCAAAAGCAACATGGTCCACTTCTCTGCCCCTGAACCTTATAGTCACCTTAACCTTGTCGCCATCCGTCAAAAATTTATGAGCATTTTTTGCTTTAACGTTAAGATCATGCTCTTCAATAGTCGGGGAAAAACGAATTTCTTTAATGTTAATGATTTTTTGATTCTTTCTGGCTTCCTTTTCTTTCTTGCTCTGTTCAAACTTAAACTTTCCATAGTCCATTATTCTGCAAACAGGCGGTTTAGCCTGCGGTGCAATTTTTACCAGGTCAAGCTGTTTCTCAGCTGCTAAATCCAAAGCTTGCTTTGCTGACATGATTCCAAGCTGATCTCCGTTTGAATCAATCACTCTAAGTTCCTTATCCTTGATTTCCTCATTGATTTGTAATTCTTTATTGCTGCTTATACCTATCACCTCCATAATAATTTAGGGCAGGTAGATAAATCCACCTGCCCAAAAATACATCTCGGCTGTAATAACCTTACTGACAATATCGTAAGGTGAGAAGTGGATCTTCTACTTCAACATATATTAAGTTAATTTAAGCAACGTACTTGATTATAATACCACTTGCTGCCTTCTGTGTCAACAAAATATTTACTTAACCAGCTCATAAATGGCCTCAGCATATATTTTAGCACAATTAATTAAATCGTCAATATCTATATATTCATCCTTCTGATGAGCAAGCTCCGGTCTTCCCGGAAACAACGGTCCGAACGCCACTGCATTCTTAATAGCTCTGGCATAGGTTCCGCCGCCTATTGATATAAGTTTTGGCTCAAGACCTGTTACATCCTTGTATACAGCTTTAAGCTTCTGCACCAGGAAATTATCCTCGGGAACATAAAGAGGTGCCTTCTCAGGTCCTTCAATTATTTCAATATTCATTCCCTCAACCTTTTCATATATCTTGACATAAACCTCTTCTCTGCTTCTTGTAACAGGATATCTGATATTGATACCCACATTGGCTTTCTGCTCGTCAAGCTCAAAAATGCCCAGATTGAAAATCAGCTCTCCAGATACTTCATCCTTCATATATACGCCGAAAGACTCGCCATGTATCTCTATACCAATATTCTCATCAACAAAGTTCAGAAAAGCAGTCTGTTCATTAACACATAACGGAAGGCTGCACAGGAATTTTACCAGCTGTGCCACTGCATTAATCCCTTTTTCAGGTGTGCTTCCATGGGCTGATACTCCAAAGGATTTTACTATACATTTATTGTCTTCAAATATTGTTTCAAGCTTACAATGCAGTTTTTCGTTAAAATATGCAGCAGTTTTTTCTATTCTTTCATGAAAATCCTTATTCATATCTAATAAACATTCGGCATAGTCCGGAACCATGTTTGGCCTGTTTCCGCCTTTTACATATTTGACTTTTATTCCGCCGCAGCAGTTTTCTACAGCTGTCGGAAAGGTCTTTTTCATATTGAAAATGATTATGCCCATTTCGCTGTTTATGATTGGAAAGTCTGCATCAGGAGAGAAACCGCAGTCCGGCATGGTTTCATGCTTGAAATAGTGCTTCATGCAGTCCCATCTTCCCGTTTCCTCATCACATCCAAATATTATTCTGACCTTTCTGTTGAACTTTGTTCCTATGTCTCTAACGGCTTTTAAAGCATAAATAGCTGCAGCTGCAGGTCCTTTATCATCTATAGAGCCTCTTCCGTACAGCTTTCCATCCTTTACAACTCCCTCATAGGGATCCACCGACCAATCTGTGCCTTCAGGCACAATATCAAGATGGACAAGTATTCCGACAGTTTCTTCTCCTTCTCCATATTCAGCATGCCCGGCATAACCGTCAACATTTTTCACTCTAAAACCCATATCCTTGCAGATCTCCAGAGTTGTATCCAGACACTCTCTCATAGCTCTTCCAAAGGGTGCCCCCGGTTCCGCCTGAGCTTCCAGACTTTTCATACTGACCAGTTTTTGTGTTGTGCTGACTATATCCTCACGCATTGCTTCAATGATACTGTCAAATCTCATTGCATCACACCTTTCTAAAGCCTTCAGAATTATTACTGGAGTCTATCCTTTGCACTCATATGCTTTTGCCAAGCATGTAGTACAAGTGACATTGCTATAACGCCGTAAGATATAAATTGTCTGAAATATTCTCCCAGCTGAGCATCACCAAATAAGTTTTTGCCTGCATTCGGTGAAACAATGAACAGTGTGTGGAACAAAATAGTACCAATTATTGCATTACTTATGGAAGCCTTTGTTACGGAAGCTCCTCCGATAAGTAATGCCGCTATAGCAAACATACCTACATTCTCATGGCTTACATATGTATTTAGTGTTCCAATATTTTGTATAAATATTATTTGTCCCCATGCAGCCAATAAAGTAGATATGCACATTGCAATTATTCTTACCTTATCAGTATTAATACCTGCTATTTTTGCAACATGCAAATCTTGTCCAAGAGCTCTGAAATCCTGACCAAGCTTTGTTTTTACAATGAAGATAATAAAGATGCAAAGTACCACTATGAGAATCAATGGTACTACGGGTATGACAATTCCCATAAATCTTATTTTTACTATATTATCAATTGCATACTGCATAAATTTCAGATCGAGCGCATTCTTTAGACCGATACCGCTTGATAATATGATTTCTGGATTTTTTACAGGTATCAACGTACCCATGAATAAAAGGAATACGAGCTGGTACAATCCGTTTGCAAAGAATCCCAGTATTAAGCTTGTTATCATTTCCTTACCTTTTGTCTTGTTAAGGATTTTACCGGTACCTATACCAAACAACAGCGCAAACGGTATAGCAACAAGAGTAGCAACCAAGAAACCGCCTATACCGCCTATATCCGCAACCTTAATGAAAATCAGACCAATTTGTCCCGCCATTGCACCGATAACTATCGCAAAGTTAAGTCCCATACCCGCTATAACCGGGATTATAAGCGCCAATACTAAGAACAGGTTTCTCGCCAAGCGGACTACTATTTCATTAAATACGAAGACTGCCGATTGTCCTGATGCTGCAAAGCCTCCTAAACACAAGAATATAAATAACATTGGCACTGAATTATGTGAAATGAACTTCATCAGATTAAAATTTTTGTTTCCTTGTGTGTTCATTATTCATTACCTCCTACCTTAGTCAGTGCGTAAAGAATAACGCCATTACTAACTATAATTCTTACTACCTCTGATAGATTTCCTTCTGGCATCATTTTGTTGATAACAGGTAATGAAATTGTTAATAGTACCTGGAAAAGAATAACACCTGATATAACGTGTGATATTTTAGCTTTCTTGGCAGTAGCTCCTCCTATCAGTATCGCAGCTATGGCACCGAAGGGCATCATAAGTGGTGATTGATATAGCTGCATGAAGCCAAAGCTTTGTGCGTAAACAAGTATGCCTATTCCACCAAGTATAGTTGATAAAATAATACCTGTCATTCTTTGCTTATTAACATTTATACCTGAAGCACGAGCAAAATTCGGATTATCTCCGGCTGCAGTCAAAGCAACACCGGTTTTGGATTTTAAGAAAAGCCACATCAGTAAGCATCCGAAAGCAAAGAAAAGCAGTGTTCCAATTGGTAGTGAGTGTCCGAAAAACTCAAATGCAAATGTATTGTCCAATATTTTTGCAAATCTGTCAGAAAGTGATATAGTTGTTCTTAAGCCTTTACCGCCAATTGCCCATATCATTTCAGGACTCTTAAAGGGTATCAGCAGCCAACCTATACACATAACTGATACTACAGAAAAGCCAAGATATGTTCCAACTGTCATTTCATCTCCCTTAACTCTGTTTAAGAGCCAGCCGTAAAGATAACCTACCAATACTGAAAATGGGATAGAAATCATGACTGCTGTAAAGAACGCGGTATAACCCACCAGATTCATTTCAACGCTTATACATCCGGCCAATATACCACATATGATTCCAAGAGATAATCCAAAGTTTAAGCCTGTGCCGGATACTATACCCGGAACCATTGCAAGAACAAGAACTCCGTTCATCCCGATTCTAACAAGTGAATCCTTAAGCATCCCTGCCATATCTTGCTTTTGTGTTACGGCAAGTATGCTCAATAGGATTATCATAATGAATATTGATACCTTGGGGTAACCATATTTATCAATTACATTCTGCCACAGCTTTTTCATATTATACAGCCCCCTTTGCATGTACATGATACTCTCCGGCCATCATTAAACCAAAATCAACGTCTGAAGCTAATGGATCAAGTATGCCTTCCAGCTTGCCTTCGTAAACTATTGCTATTCTGTCGCAAATTGACCTTAATTCTCCCAATTCACTTGAGGTCATTACTATAGTCATTCCAAGCTCTCTGTTCAGCTTTACCAACAGGTCAAGCACCAATCTCTTTGCGCCTATATCTATACCTCTTGTAGGCTCAGAAACAAATAGGATATCAGGCTCCAATGTCAGCGCTCTAGCTATACACACTTTTTGCTGATTTCCTCCGCTAAGTCTTCTGGTATACTGGGCAGGTCCTGTGCATCTTATATCCAAGTCCTTAATCATCTTGTTTGCCCACTGGCGTATTGCTCTGTCATCCCTCATCTGAATGTTTAAATATTTATTCAGAAATTTATTCTGTAGCTGCATAGCTGTCATTACTACATTCATTTCTATTGAAGTATCCAACAGAAGCCCAACACCTCTTCTATCCTCAGAAACAAATGCAAGCTTACTCTCTATAGCCATTCTGGGATTATTAAGCTCCAGCCTCGTACCGTTAATAGTTACCTCACCAGTAGAATCATATAAGCCCATAATACCATTTGCAATACCTATCTTACCTTGTCCGGCCAAACCACCAATGCCTATTATTTCACCTTTTTTTATATCAAGGTCTATACCTCTGACCATCTCACCGGGCATATTTACTTTAAGATCTTTAATTGACATTATTACTTCCTGGTTGGCATTTCTCAGATTACTGTCTACAGTCATTCTTTCTATTCTTCTTCCAACCATCATCTGAGCAATAACTTCTACAGTTGCATCCTTTGGAGAAATAGAGCCAACATTTTCACCGTCTCTCATAACAGTTATACTGTCTGCAACTGCAAGTACCTCATCAAGCCTGTGAGTAATGAAGAGTATGCCAATACCCTTTGCTGCAAGCTTTTTCATTGCATCTAAGAGCTTGTCGGCTTCGCTTTCGGTCAATACTGCTGTAGGCTCATCAAACACCAGCAGCTTTATATTTTCCTTATCAATTTCTCTGGCTATTTCAACAAACTGCATATAGCCTACAGGAAGACCTGCAATTGGTACCCAATCATCAACACCCATGCCAAGAGTATCCAATGCCTTTTTTGCATCCTTGCGCATTGCATCTACATCTAGTGTCTTTAAACTTGGTCCGAATATTTTACTCAAAGCATTGTGCTTTGTAATTTCCCTGTTTAGTTTTATGTTCTCAGTTATAGTAAATCCATTCAGAAGCATGAATTCCTGATGAACCATTCCAATTCCTAGATCCATTGCATCTTTTGGTGACTTAACCTCTACTGGCTTCTCATCAAAAAGAACCTCGCCGTTAAAACCTCCAGTATTATGTATTACCGGCATTCCAAATATAATGTTCATTAAAGTGGATTTACCTGCACCGTTTTCTCCAACCAGCGCATGTATTTCTCCAGCCTTTACTGTCAGATTGACACCCTTAAGGACTTTATTCCCATAATATTCCTTCTCTATATTTTTCATTTCAAGTACATTTTTCGTCTGCATTCACAATCCTCCTTACAGGATGTTATTATTACACTTTTTTTACATGCATAAGGTTGCCGTTGAACGGCAACCTTATGTCTTAATCATTGATTACAGATATTATTAGAATGTAATATAATCGCAAAGAATCATGAAGTAGTTATCAAACTTAACTTCTTTGCCATCTTTATCCTTGCCTGTGTAAGTGTTGAAGGTCATCTTCTTGCCGCCTGCTACTTCTGAGCATATTCTCGCCATAGCATCTTTGTCAACCTTATTCTTGATCTTGCCTTCGCAGTATTCTTTAGCATACTCTACTCCGGCTTGAACAAACATCATATTAACTGGGACCGGCCAAGTTGAGAATCTTCCGTTACCTTTCTTTGCAGCTATTTTTTCTTCAGTAGCCTTTATGATATAAGCTATATCTCCAGCTTTGTCTGCAGGTATTTCTATACCAAGTGCTCCTGGATAGCCGTGGAGCGGACTTGGGCAGCACTGCTGAGCTGATATTGCGCCAGCTTCAAGAGCAGCTTTTATAAGTGGCTCTTGCATTGCGCAGTTAGTGCTGAAGAAGTTAGTATCTTTGCCATACTCAGCAACCTTTCTTGGAACGTCTTCAAGTACGAACTGCTGTGCACCTGGAACGCCTTGGTCTCCAAGTGGGTCTGGAGCTGTAGCATCAACAAACTTCAAACCAAGCTTTTCGCATTCGGCTTTGAATATGTCTCTTCTTTGAGCAAGCAGAGGATATGACATATGTCTTGGGAATGAATAATGAACAAATGTCTTAGCGCCTAATTTCTTAGCTTGCGCTGGAATAGCATAACCCATAGCGAGGTCATCAGCCTGCATTACTATGTCAGCTTTCTTTGCTATCATATCAGGGTCTTCTGCCGGTACGCCAGCAATTACCAGTATGTCAGGTCTTGATTCTCTAACCTTTTCAATTGCCGCACTTGCGCCAGGAACTGCTTGAACCATTACTATAGCCTTGCAGTCAGGATCTGATGCCATTGTCATCATGTTAGCAATTGTTGTTTCTGTTTCTTTCATGAAATTGTCAGGATAAGTTTGGAAAAGTATCATATCGCCATATTTCTTGATCATTTGCTCAGCTGCTCTATACTCTTCCTCACCCTGTGATACTGTACCGGTCATGAGACCGATTTTGAACTTTTTCTCTCCTGATGTTGCAGCTGATTGACCGCATGCAGCCAGGCTGAACACCATTAAGCATACCAGTACCAATGCTAAAACTCTTTTCAAATAAATCCCCTCCAATTAGATTTTTTATATTAGTCTGAAAAGCAAGCTTTTCAGTTCTAACCATAAAAAGGCATACCTGTTTATTTTCTTCTTATAGACTTTATTATTTCGTGAACAATCAGATTATTCCTACTTTTATAACATTTTTCTCTTAACTTTTTTTTAAAAAGAGAAAATACCTTATATCCCAAAGGTATTTTCTTAATAATTCAAAAGTTATTTTGTTATGTTAAGATATAATTATATATACTTTTCATGTAGCTTTTAATGCTTTGACAGTTTGTATTTATTTTTCGGCCTTCCTAACTGTCCGTAAATTGGCACAGTTTCTATCTGCTTTTCTTCAATAAGGTACTGTATATATCTGTGAACCGTCTGATATGCGAGATTCAAACCTCTTGTTATCTCTTCTATCGTAAGACCTTCATTAGTATCCTTCATATAATCACATATAATACTTAAAGTTGCAGGGCTTATTCCCTTGTCAATAAAAACCTGCTGTTTTTCTTCCATATATTTCTGCTGCATTTCATTTATTTTAAGATTCATTTTTATACGGGAAATCAAATCCGGAGATTTTATTGGCTTAATTGCAAAATCAGTAGCTCCTGCTTCAATAAATTTCTCTGCTATTTCTTGCCTTTCATCTACTGTCAATACTAAAATTGATACTGCACTGTCAAGCTGCCGTATTTTTTTTACTGTTGTCAATCCATCCCATTCAGGCATGTGATAATCTACAATAACCAGATTGGGGTGCTGCTGTCTGCAAATTTCGTAGCCCTTCATACCATTTGGTGCAATGTAAGGGTTCCAACCTCCAAAAAGACAGATTTCCTTTATAGTGTAAAGTATATCAGGCTCATCATCAATAATTACGATTTTTTTCGATGCTGCATTGATCATATTTTCACCTCGGTTTTTCTATTTGATGTATATCCGCAATTGTACTTTTAATCAATCAGTTTAGCAGCTTCAGCGTAGTAGCTCTCTGCTGACGGAAGGAAAATAGTAACTGTTGTCCCTACATTTACTTCACTGGCAAGATTTATGGTGCCGCCATTATACTCGATAACCTGTCTGGCAAAAGGAAGTCCTAGACCGGATGTGTTATTAGTTGAAAATCCTACTTCCCATATATAAGCCATATCGGTTTCACTTATGCCAATACCGTTATCCTGTACAACTATATTAATACCTCCCGATACTGCAGACACTATAAACCTGATTTTTTTATTTGTCTCTCTGCACGGAACAACAATTGCATTTTCAAGTATATTGATTATTGCTCTTGCTATTCTGATTTTGTTTACATATATGTCCGGCAGAGCTTCATCAAGCCTGATATCAATCTGAATAGTATCATCCTCCAGGGGAAGCTGAGCCCTCACATAGCTTATCAACTCCGTAGCTTCAATCCTCTGCCTGGATGATTCATATAAGAAGCTTGATATCATTTCATTCATTTTTGATATTGAGTTCTCCATTCTGCTACTGTATTCCATAAGTTTAGTTTGGTCTTTAGCTGTTGCAAGTAAGGAGTTTAGACCTCTGACAGTTACCAGAGGAGTTTTGAGATCATGCACAAGAGATTTTACTTCCTTATATATCCTATTTTCCAAAGCTTTTGCCTTCATTGACTGAATTTCGCTTTCTTTTTCGAAGTTCTCCTTCATCATACTGATGTTTCTGGAATAGCTGATAAACAAGGTAGAAGTTATAAATGCAGAAAAAATGAAGGGCAGGAAAAAAGCAAAACCTGTAAAATTCAGTACTGATGAAGCCTGAAGATAGGTTCCTGCAATTTTAATACTGTTTGATACATCACTTTGACCAAAACTGTAAGTACTAAACAGAGGCATTATGTTAAGCCATTGAAAAGCAAAAAATACCTGAACAGTGACAATTGAAACCTGAACAAAGCTGTTTGTCTCAACAAATATCCTGTCAAAAAGAAAAATTATTATTGCCAGCGCAAGCAGGGTAGAAACAGGCTCCCACGGTACTTCAAACATCAGCGCATCAAGCAAATGAAAAAAAATAACAGCTGCAACTGCTGCAGCGGCCAGCATTAGCTTTGAATGTGCAGATTTGTTTTTAGAACAATATACAACCAACATAGCTCCGAGAAATAGAAAAGTACTTTGAACTGCAAATAAAAAACTCATTGAAGCTGCTGCGAGTATCAAATGCCCACTGTCTCCCGTTTTTATGGCTTCCCTGATTTTACCGATAGTGTTCAACCATGAATATTGCCATAAAAAAGGTGAAAGCAACCCAATAAGAATCAATACAACTCCAAGCAACAATAAAACGGTATGTTTTTTTTCTATAAGCTTATACATAAAAAACCTCTTTGCTTCAACACAACAATATACTCTATCTGAAAGCAGAAGCAAAAGGCACGGATATCTCACTTACACCTTTTACAAGGGTGACAGGGATATTGTTCTCTTTTGCCAATACAGTCAGCAGATTGTCATGATCGGATTCTCTGGTGCTGATAATATAGTCTGCTCTGGGACAAACAGATTTTATTAGTTCATCTGTTTTATCTCCCCGTCTTTCTTTACCTCCTGCATATACTGCAATAATACTTATTTCATCCTGCACTGCCCTTTTTATAAGATTATCTATCCTGCTTTTCTCATCCCGGTAATCCGATGCCTGGAGCTTTGAACCAAGTGGACTGTAACCAATTACGATTACAATCGTATTTATACTCTCCAAATCCTCAGCTTCTGCCTGAGGCATGAAATAGTTATGAATCATCAACTGGTTTGCAATGTCTCTTATAATATAAGCATCAGTACACTGGCCGGCAGATGTAATAATAACATTTTCAGACGCTATAGGTCTTGGAAGGCTTGGAAGCAGCAATATATCAACCTCTTCATTGTTACTACCGCTTATATTCATAGAAATTACCAAAACTACCGTAAGCAATATAAGTGCAAGACTAAGCATATTAAGCTTCATATTATCAACCTCTTTATAGATAGTAGCATTATATGTTATTCCAGAATTTCTACATTCTCCAATGATTCTACTCCAGTAATATACGGAACGTAGCCTCTTACATTTTTCCTTCCAGCTAATACCGGCATGGTATGAACCAGCGGCACAGAAGGCATATCATAGTTTACAATCTGCAGCAGATTGATATAAATGCTTTTTCTAAATACCATGTTTGTTGTTTCTCTGGCTTGTGCCAGTAGCCTGTCCACTTCCTTGTTTTTGTAAAAGGAATAATTACCTGCCAAACCCGGCTTGGCATTATCTGACGACAATAATGTATTAAGGAAATTATCGGGGTCTATATTGTCGCCTGTCCAGCCTATCAAGGCCATTTCATGTTCTCCGTTATCTATTCTTTTCAGGTATTCATCCATATTGAAGGTGCTTATTACAACCTCAACGTTTATTTCCTTAAGGCTCTCTTTTATGAATTCTGCCACCTGCAAGGGTTTCGGAAAGTAATTTCTCGGATTGTCCATTACCCACAGCTTTATAGTGAAACCATTTGGATAACCTGCTTCAGAAAGTAGTTTTTTTGCCATATCGATACTATAATCATATGGTTTTATATCTTCATTATATCCCCAAAACAGCGGAGGGATAAGGGATACAGCTGGTCTCGCAAGATCTTTAAAAACTTCGCTAATAAGCTTTTCCTTGTTTATTGCGTGGGCTATTGCTATTCTTACGTCTCTATTATCAAAGGGATGCTTATCATTGTTCAAAGCAATATATCCCACATTGAAATAGGGTCTCAGATAAAGCTGCAGGTTTGGATCATTGTCGATTACCGCAACATCGTCAGGGCCGAGATTGTCTGCTATATGGATATTATTATCTATTAACTGCTTCAATCTCTCTTCACCGGATTGTATGACTCTGAACTCTACCTCATCAACCTTAGCAACGCTGCCCCAATATTTATTATTTCTTGTAAGCAAAATACTCCTTCCTGCTTCCCAGCTTTTAAAACGAAACGGTCCGGTACCTACGGGATGCAGATAAAATTCCTTTCCGTGTTCCTTTATTGCTTCAGGGCTGGCAATACCGAATACAGGCATAGCCAATGCACTTAAGAAAGGAGCATAAGGCTTGCTTAGCTTGATTTCCATTGAATAATCGGATAAAGCTATAACACTCTTAACAAAACCCGGAAAGCCTCCGAAGATATAATTCCAGTAACTGAATTGTCCTGTGTGATAGGGATTTTCCTTATCCATCCACCTCTGAAAATTAAATACAATATCATGTGCGTTTAAAATTGTCCCGTCGTGAAATCTGACTCCCTGTCTGATATTGAATACCCATGTAAGCCCGTCTTCGCTGGATTTCCAGCTTTCTGCAAGACAGGGAATAATCTTGTTGCCATCCTTTTCGTATTTGACCAAAGTATCATATATATTGACGGTTACTTTGACAGAATCCATTTCCGTGGTATTAATAGGATCCAAGCTTATAGAATCACTTGCACAGCCAACAATCAGCCTTTTCGGTTCATTGGCATTACCGGGAGCTGCTATCACCCTGCCAAAAAAGCCTGACAGTTCTCTGTTATATACTGCTATGACAGCGAACAACAATACAAAAACAAAAAAAATGAATAAATACTTATACGGTTTTTTCATTTTTTCCTCCATTAAAGTATTTTATGACTGTGTAGTTCCATATGAATAACACTAGAGCTCTAGTATAAAGTGATTTATATAAATAATCTGCATTTTATATTTCTGACTTAAGCTACTATGTGTATTTAATAGATGTGACATACACCAATAGCAATCTTTATCTACTAATATGATTTTAGCTGATAAAGAGAAAAAAATCAAAATATTTGCATAAAAAAAGAGAAAGGTTGAACTTTCTCTTTTTTATCTTTTATCTGTTCACTTTGTTTTTTATTTCTTCCTGAATTTTAACAATGAAATCTTCGATGCTTACGCTTCCTTTGTCTCCTTCCTTTCTATCCCTTACTGAAACTGTTCCGTTTTCAACTTCCTTATCCCCTACAACCAGCATATATGGAATCTTCTGAAGCTGAGCCTCTCTTATTTTGTATCCTATCTTTTCGTTTCTAAGATCTACCTCTGCTCTGATTTCCAGCTCTTGAAGCTTTTTACCCAGCTTTTCGGCATATTCATTCTGTTTTTCGGAAATAGGCATTATCTTAACCTGCACCGGTGCAATCCAAACCGGGAAAGCTCCAGCAAAATGCTCAGTAAGTATGGCTATGAATCGCTCAATACTTCCAAATATTACTCTGTGTATCATTACAGGTCTATGCTTTTCACCGTCGGCACCAACATAAGTAAGGTCAAAGCGCTCAGGCATCTGCATATCCAATTGGATAGTTCCGCACTGCCATGTACGTCCGATACTGTCTTTCAAATGGAAATCTATCTTGGGTCCGTAAAAGGCACCATCACCCTCATTAACCTTATAAGGCTTACCTAGTGTGTCCAGCGCATCTCTCAATGCATCTGTTGCCATATCCCAGGATTCAACAGTTCCAATGAATTTTTCAGGTCTGGTGGAAAGCTCCATATGATATTCAAAGCCGAACAGACTGTAGAATGAGTCTATCATTTTTGCAACACCTATTATTTCATCCTTGATTTGTGAAGGCATCATGAAAATATGAGCATCATCCTGAGTAAAGCATCTTACTCTCATAAGTCCGTGCAGTGCACCGGCCAGCTCATGCCTATGAACCAGACCCAGCTCGCCCATTCTTATGGGAAGCTCTCTATAGCTGTGCATTTCTCTCATGTACATAAGCATACCGCCGGGACAGTTCATTGGCTTCAAAGCAAAATCTGTTTCATCTATCATAGTTGTGTACATGTTTTCTTTGTACTTCTCCCAGTGCCCTGATCTATGCCACAGCTGCTGATTCAATATAACCGGTGTCTTGACTTCAAGATAGCCATTTTTTCTGTGCTCTCTCCTCCAGAAGTCCTCCAAAATATTTCTAAGTATCATTCCTTTCGGATGGAAGAACGGGAAGCCTGGTCCCTCTTCTAGTATGCTGTAGAGGTCAAGCTCTTTACCGAGCTTTCTGTGATCTCTCTTTTTTGCTTCTTCTAGCATATTCAGGTACTCATCCAGTTGATTCCTTTTGATAAAAGCTGTACCATAAATTCTCTGAAGCATCTTATTCTTTACGTTTCCTCTCCAGTATGCTCCTGCAACATTCAGAAGCTTGATTGCCTTAAGCTTGCCTGTATCAGGTGCATGCGGACCTGCACACAAATCTACAAACTCACCCTGCTTGTAGAAGGATATTTCCTCATCCTCCGGCAGCTCTGATATTAATTCTACCTTGTAGCTTTCTCCCAGCTTGTTCATGTACTCAATAGCTTCGTTTCTGGGAAGAACAAATCTTTCCAGAGCAAGCTCTTCCTTGACTATTTTTTCCATTTCCCTTTCTATGGCTGTCAAATCATCCTCAGTAAATGGTCTGTCTGAATCAAAATCATAGTAGAAGCCTGTATCTATAGCAGGTCCTATAGCCAGCTTAGTACCTGGAAATAATCTCTTTACAGCTTGTGCCAGTACGTGTGAGCCTGTGTGTCTTAAAGCCCATCTCCCATCCGGGTCATCAAAGGTAAGCACATCCAGTGTGCAATCCTCCTCAAGCTTTGCATTGAGGTCCACAACCTTATTATTAACCTTCGCTGCTATAGCTGCCTTAAACAAGCCGCTTCCGATTGAAGCAACTATTTCTGCAACCGTACTGCCTTTGGCATATTCTTTAACAGAACCATCCTTCAGTGTTACTTTTATCATTACTACTCCTCCTTTTGTTTATACACTTATATTATAAAAAATAATAGACTACCTCCCTGTAAAGGGGCGATAGTCTAAGTTCGCGGTTCCACCCTAATTATGACTGCCTAAGTCAGTCATATCTTTATGATTATAACGTTATCACCGATGTGGCTTACTTTTGATATATCAATTTCAACCAATAGCTCCAAGGCGGTATTCAGACAGCTTAGCCAAGAAATGCTTACAGCCAAGGCATTTCCTCTCTTCTGGCAAGACTCAGTCCTAATTCTCCTCTTCACAGCCTTTGAATATTACATAGAGTTATTTTATATTATTGCTCATGTTCTGTCAATGTTTTGCTAGAAAAGTTGCATTACCAGACCCTGTGCCAAACCTATAATTACTCCTAGAACTCCTCCCAGAATCTCTATATGCTTCAACTCTCTTGAAGACAGCTTTATTATCATTTCCTCTATTTTTTCCAGCTCAAATTCATCGATTTTGTCTTCAACCATTTTACCTATTTTTATACTGTCTATTGCCTTATCAGCAAAATCATCTATTGTACTATTCAGTATGGCAATGCCTTCCTTTTCTATTTGCTCACCTATGTATTCGGAAATCTTAACCTTTATAGAGCCTGGTATCAAAGAAGGCAGCTTTTGCTCCAGAGCCAAGGCTACCTTAGACTTAATACCTGTAATAACTTCGCTTTTGCTTTCTTCTGTCAGCAGCTTATCGAGTATTTCTTTCATATTAACTAGTTCATTCTCTACAGCTTCGCCTATACTTCTGGATATTTCATTTCTTCTTCGGGGTATCAGCCCTTGTATTGTTATTCTTAAAATAGGGACAGTAATGGGCTTTATGGGTCTGAACAGCATTTTTATTGCAAGGACATTAGTTATCCAGCCAATTACTCCTCCCACAAATGCCATAATTAGTATCTTAATCATTTTTTAACCTCATGAGAAATTTTTCTGTTTTGA
Source organism: Bacillota bacterium (assembly GCA_049322695.1). Classification (GTDB taxonomy): domain Bacteria; phylum Bacillota; class Clostridia; order Lutisporales; family Lutisporaceae; genus CALGKJ01. The sequence continues at coordinate 92,201 of JBMORW010000020.1, forward strand.
TTCAGATACATTATAGCATAATTGATATTTACAAACCATACTTATTTGCATCATGCCCTTCAATATGGCTCTCCCTGCAAATCTCACAGCCGCTGCATAGATTTATTCTATCGGAGAATACACTTTTAATGGTTTTTATAAGCTCCTTATTCTTAAAGCTTTCTGAGCCATGGAGTATGATTTTTCGCGGCGAAATTGTTATAAGAGTACTTATAAGCAGATCATCATAATTAATATTCTCATCTGCAAGCTCATTTTTGATTTCATCAAAGTATTCACCGTTTACATTATTTAAATTTTTATCCATTAATAAGTATCTGCCGTCGGAAAGCTGCAGCAAATGTACTAGTTCCAGCTTACATTCCTGAATATCCACAAAATATCTGAGCAGTTTTATGAACTCGTTATATTCTCTCTCTGCAACATATAATTCTATAGCTCTCTCCAGGGTCTCATTTAGTTCCTTCATGTATGTGCTGAGTCTGAATTTAACAAAACCGTCAATGTTCAGCACTTCATCTGAGGAAAAATAGTCAAGAATGCTTTTCATTATTTTATTCCTGCGAGATATTTTGTAAAAGCCTCCGGGAAGCACTGTTTTTTCTTCCTGAAGAAGTCTTTTTGCAACCTCGAATACATTCTCTCTTTCCTTTTCGTTTAGATAAAAATAATTTTCCCTGAGAATTCTCCTTAGCAGTTTTGGTTCCCAATAGGTTATTATTGATTCTGTAAGCATTTTTGAGATACTAAACTTGAAATCCTCCTGCTGCTTTCTGTCTGTTAACCTTGCCAATATATTGTCCTTTATACCGCATCTGACAAACAAAGTATCTCCAACCTTATATTTCTCATATATGATATCATTATCGTTCTTCTTCAGTTCATTCAGCTGGCAGTAAATGTTTTCATTGATATCCTCTGCATTGACAGTAGCGCCAATTGTAACCAGAAACATTCATTCAACTCCTTTCTTTTTAAAGAGTCAAACTATACCATATAAACATATATTTATAATGATTCTGTACAATGCTTTTATATAGTATGCACTAATTATTATTTGCTTAATGAAAACTTGTATTCGGAACAGATATAACCATCCTGCCGGCAAGTGCTGATTTTTCAGTATCCTAGATATTTATATCAGAAAAATAATAATTAGCTTATAAAATTTAGAAGCTTACTGGCATTTCAAGGGAACTATTGATCCTATATCACATATTGGCTTGTTCATCAGTATTTTTACCTTTTTTTTCTTTGATTCTAAAAACCTGAGGATTTTATCTGCATCCTGCATTTTGTCCAGAGCTCCTGAAAATGCCATTGTATCTTCTGAAATCAGGCCTGTTGCACCACCTATAAACCCATACTCAAATCCTAAAAGCTCTATTCCTCCCGGTTTTATCAACAAGCTTTCTATTCCATGTTTCTCAACTTCCATTGAAATTTTGCGATCGGAAGTTATTATTGCCGACTCACTTACTATACATACAGAACATTTTGTGTATCCCTGGTTTGTATGTATAAGCTTGACATTTAGTTTTTCAAACTCCTCCAATATTCTGATATCAGTATGCTTTGTATTATGTAAAGCTATAGAACCGATACGTAATACATTATATGCTATATTGCCTGGATAGTTTCTGCTGAGCCAAGTCGCACCTTTTGTCAATGCAAATCCTTTTTTTTCTAATTCTGGCGCAAGCTTATCATATACATTTGGAGCGAGTACAATTTTATTGTCTCCAATATGATGCAGCATTATATCCGGATGTCCGTTTATAGAATCATAAAGCTCACTGCACGAATAAGTTCTCAAACACTCAATTCCTGATTCATTGAGTGTATTCTCTATTTCTGTGTCAGCCCTATAGTCTATAACTACAAGTGAAGCTGCACCTGCAGGAATATACGGAGCTATCAAAGGCTTCATAACATAACCTCCAAACAGTTTGTCAAAAAATGAAAAAAACTTATTGTAAACAATAAGTAGTAAATGGAGGCGACACCCGGATTTGAACCGGGGCGTAAAGGATTTGCAGTCCTCTGCCTTACCGCTTGGCTATGTCGCCATTTATATGTTGATTTTGGAGCGGGTGACGAGATTCGAACTCGCGACTTTCACCTTGGCAAGGTGACACTCTACCACTGAGTTACACCCGCATATAAATGGTGCCTTGGGGCGGAATCGAACCACCGACACGAGGATTTTCAGTCCTCTGCTCTACCGACTGAGCTACCAAGGCGAGATATTAAATTATAATGGCGACCCAGAACGGGCTCGAACCGTCGACCTCCAGCGTGACAGGCTGGCATTCTAACCAACTGAACTACTGGGCCGCAATGTTATATGGTGGGCACAACAGGGATCGAACCTGTGACCCCCTGCTTGTAAGGCAGGTGCTCTCCCAGCTGAGCTATGCGCCCTTACCGATAACGACAAGAATTAGTATAACTCACACACAACCTAAAGTCAAAACTCATAGTTTATGATTATGTGAATTTAGTTTAGTATATGCACTATTTTTCTTTTTATATCTCTATATTACTATGTTATATACATATTAATCGATATCTCTATTTACTCTTTCCCTTAGCTTCTTCAAGCATTTCAATAAGCTCTTCCTTATTAAAATTATACTTCTTATTGCAGAAATGACAAGTTAATTCTGCTTTCCCTTCATTTTCAATAATATCTGTCAGATCCTTTTCTCCTATGCTTATTAATGCTCTAACAATCCTGTCGTGGCTGCAGTTGCAAACATAAGCGATATCCTTTCTCTCATGTATATTTATTTCAATGCTTCCCAGTATCTCTTTTATAATATCTTCAGGCTTCAGACCATTTTTAATCATTTCTGTCACGGGTCTGATTCTGGCAAGCCTGTATTCAATCTCGTCTATGAGACTTTCATCTATTCCGGGTAATATCTGAATGATGAAACCTCCTGCTGCACTTACACTCCCGTCTGTCTCCACCAGAACACCCAAGCCTACGGAAGTTGGTATTTGTTCGGAATTTGAAAAATATACTGTGAGATCATCACCAATCTCACCGCTTACTATTGGAATCTGTCCAATATAGGGTTCTTTTAAGCCAAAATCCTTAACAACAGTAAGCATCCCGTCATATCCGATAATTCTTCCCACGTCAAGCTTCCCATTTTCCTTAAGTACAGTTTCAACATGAGGATTATGTATATAACCTCTTACATTTCCGGAAAAGTCCGATACAACTACCACAGCACCTGCAGGACCCTTTCCATTTATTTGCAGGGTCAGACTGTCTTTTTCAGATTTCAGCATTGTGCCCATCATACTTCCAGCAGTGAGCATTCTGCCTAAAGCTGCAGCAGCTACCGGATAGCAGTCATGTATGCTCCTTGCCTTTTCTGTAAGTACTGTTGTATCACAGCAAAAAAACCTTATACCTCCGTCTTTACTTGTTCCTCTTATCAAATAATCCTTGTTCATAAAAACCTCCACACTATTTCTGCGCTGCAAAAAAAATTCTGTCGCTTTCAGTATTTGGCTCTGCAACTCTGAATGCGTCGTTAACTTTTATATTTCTAAAGCCTGCCTGCTTCAGCATTTTAATGATGTCTTTGCTTTCATATGCCTTTTGAATATGATACTCTTCAAACTTTCTATAAAGCTTATCCTGTGGAACAAAAAAGACTATGTTCATTTCCACGGTTTTTTCTATTTCATTATAGATATTATCCCAAATATAATAAATATTATTTTTTTCCTGAAAAAAGGTGTTATTCCCCAAAGAGTATTTTAATTTGTATGCACTGCTTATGTCAAAAATAATCAAGCCATTGCTTTTCAAATGCTCATATACTTTGCAGAAATATTTATATAAATCCTCTTCCTTCAATATGTAGTTGATGCCGTCGCACATACAAAGAACAGTATCAAACTCTATATTAATATCCAACTCGACCATATTTTGACTGAAATATTTGATATCTAGCTTTTCTTTTCTTGCCTTGCAGTCAGCTACAGCCAGCATGTCTTCCGAAATATCAAGGCCGTACACTTTACAGCCCCTTTTTGCCAGTGGGATTGTAATGTTTCCCGTGCCGCATGCAGTATCAAGAACATCTTGAGGATTATGGCCATATTCTCCTGCTATTTCAATTATAAAATCAGTCCATTCATCATAGTTCACATCATCCATTAAAATATCATAGTAATACGCTAAATCAAAGTAACTGTTCATATTCACCTCAGTTTGCTTTTAAGGCATTCCATTATATTCTCTAAGGCAGCTGAAGCCTTTTCTCTGATAATTATATCCGCCCTATAGTCAAAAGGAGTGTCACCAATATTCAATATCATTAATTTCTTGCATATACCCGCAAGATAATTCACTGGTCCGACTGTCAGACTAGAGCCTATTACTATAAGCAAATCAGCAAGCTTCACTTCTCTAACCCCTTTGTCGAAGCATTCAGGCAGCATATCTCCAAAGAGCACTACATCAGGTCTTATAATACCTCCGCAGCTGCATTTCGGAGGTATGCTATTATTCTTTACCATATCCTTAACCTGATTTATGAGGTACTGCCTTTCACATTTTATACATGTGCAGGTTCTGGTGTTCCCATGCACTTCAAAAACCCTTTTGCTTCCTGCTTTAATATGCAAATTATCTATGTTCTGAGTGATTATAAGATTAATAATGCCTGCTGACTCCATTTCAGTCAACATATAATGAGCCTTATTCGGCTCAGCATCCTTTATTGAAAGTATTAACTCAAAGCCTACTCTGTAGAACTGCTGAGGGTCATTATAAAGCACCTCCGTTGAAAGCGCCTTCATCGGGTCAATTTTTTCCCAAAGACCCGTCCCGGGACTTCTGAAGTCCGGTATGCCACTCTCAGTTGATATACCTGCACCTGTCAGCACTACAGTATATTTACTGTTTTGTATCATTGAAGCAGCCTTTTCAAATAAATTCATATTTTTCACCCCCATGCAGTCATTAAAGCATAAAACTTATTATAGAATCAACATCTTTATATATCAATAATGAAATCATATATATTTTAAGCTTAACTACCATACTAGTTTAACTAATAATAGCATAGGCTTGCTTTTATCAGCTTTGCCTATGCTATCTGCATTCATAACTGTATTGACTGGCTGCTATCCTTTTTAACGGCTTGAAGCTTCTTCTTCTGAGTCATTATACCACCGATTTTGCCTGTTTCCTGTGCAGTAAGTCCGCCCCAGCCAACTTCGGAAAGCTTCTCACTTAACCCCAACTCTGCAGCAATCTCATATTTCAATAATTCTTCAGGTGTAAGCTCTTTTTTCTTTTTTTCTTTCTTAACCTTCATAATATCACTCCTTCAAATGATATTATGCTGAATATTTTCTCATTTTATACAGTTATTGCATATAAATAGATAACAAAACCATTTGCTTTACCTAATATCTTCTATTATATAAGTACAGAGAATTACGTCCTTTATTGCGCTTTGATATCCTTCCGATAAGGAAGCCCATAATCAATCCAATCAGCAGAGCTGCAGGTATGCTGAATTTACTCTCGGCAAAAGCTTTATAAATGCCGATTATATTATCATATATAGATTTCCTTTCTTCAACCTTGGGTGTTTCCGGAACTGAGCTTACTACAGGTTCTGCCTTTGGCTCTTCGATTACAAAACCGTTTTCCTTCATCCAGGTGTTCAAATACCTGTATTTATCCTGTGTAGCAGCAGTCAATGTCTTTATAACCTGTTCAAGCTTATCAGTATCTCCGTTGCTTTTATATATCAGCATTGAATCATGCAAAAGCTTAATATTCATGCCTATGGGATACAGAAGGCTGGTATTAATATCATTCAATAAAGTAAAATAACTGTCATAAGAGCCGCTCATCCGATATGCTTCAGCCTTGATAAGCTTTATCTGATCCTGTGACAGTGATACATCCTGCGGATTGAGAAGATACTGGTCACAAAGCTCAATCACTGAATCGTACTTTGCCGCAGTATATGCATCAGCTATTTCTTTAGGTTTTCTGTAGGCACTGCTGCTCAACTTATATAGCATTGCATGATCCTGGTATTGATATGCTATTCCAATTTCTTTTACATCATCAGTCCCAAAGCTGAGATTAACTTCACCGCTTCCGCTCAGAAGCTCATCAGTGAAACCCTCAGTACTAACTATATTATAGGGTTTGAAATCCTCCAGCTTTATTTTCAGCACTGTTTTGTCCGTTAAATTGACATACCCGCTTTTTCTATCTCCAAGATACTTTAAGCTATATAGTTTATTTTCATCAGCAGCTGACTTTGCAGTAAAGCTTATATCCAGCACCTTGGTCTCATTTGGCTGAAGCTTTATTCTAAAAGCATACCAGCTTTGCTCTTCAGGAACTGTATTGCCAAGAGAAAACTCACTTCTGATGCCGTAAAGCGTTCTTTTGCGCAATTTCAAACTGCTGCCTTTTTCCATTACCTTAAAGCCCTTAATATTATCATTTGGCATGGCTAATACAATATCTATACTGTCTGATGAATTATTCCTAATCGTATACATACCGTTAAATGCTATATTTTCATTTTTTACTATTAAGCTGACATTTTCCTCAAGTATGGAGGCCTGCACTTTTGAAAGCATAAACAACCCATGGCCCTTCCAGCCATTAAGAGTATCTGCGGCAGTTAAACTAAACATTTGAAATATTAGCAGTAATGCCATTGAAATTATAACTATTCGTCTTATGTTCATTATCCTCCCTCCCAATAAAAGTCTATCATAATGATTGGAAATAAACAACAATCATAGTAATTTAAATATTAACAGCATATCAAAAAAGATTACATAATTCGACATATGCATCTTCCAAGCTTGGCCTGATAATGATATTATTTATATATATTCCGTTTATAAAACAATATAGCATATTGGGGGTGTACTATGGAAAAAAGTCAGATATCTCGTGCCAACAAATCTGTCCTATTGATGAACATAGTGCTTTTTGTCGTTCTGGCAGCCGGTTACATCGTAGATTATTTTAAAGGGAACAAAACTCTCGGCTATATTCTATTATTCTGCGGTATTATTTTGCTTATAGGTTTAATAGATACAGCAATATATATACGCAACAGAGAAAGCAGGTATCTAAAATACGTAACTCTTGTATTTTTCATGTTCATATACACTTTTGCCATGTTCAGTGCCACAAGAGTACTTGTATATGCATATATTTTCCCTATAATATCTATATATATTCTATATTTTGATTTGCGCCTCATGTCTGTACTATGTGGGTAGGTATTTGCTATCAACATAATACGGATACTGTATCTTGTTATTGGATTAGGGATTAACAGCCCTGACATTACTACAGATTATACGATTCAAATAGCCTCAATTGCACTTTTCGGCTTCTGTCTTATAATGGCAACCCGGCTTTCAAACTCATTCAACAATGAAAAAATAAAAGCTCTACAGGATGAAAAAATGAAAAGCGAAGCTTTACTGAATGATGTCCTAAATGCTGTTAAAATACTTGATACAAATGTAATAAAGGCTTATGACATAGCGAAGGAATTAACACTGTCCTCTGAGCACATTTCAACTGCCGTATCAGAAATATCCAGCGGTGCAGCAAATACTACAGAGAATATCCAAGCACAATCAAATCTGACTCATAATATTCAAGAAACTATAATGAAGGCTTCCACACTATCAAACACATTGACAAAAATTTCAAGTGATACTACCTCATATGTAAATAACGGGCTTGTTATAGTCAATAATCTGAGTGAAAAATCAAATATAGTTACATCCAGCAGTGAAAATGTATTCAAAACCATGCTTGAGCTTAAGCAAAAATCAAATGAAATCCAAAATATTACAAGCCTTATAACAAGCATCTCAGAACAGACTAACCTGCTTTCACTTAATGCTGCAATAGAAAGTGCCCGTGCAGGCGAAGCAGGAAAGGGTTTTGCTGTTGTAGCTGATGAAATAAGAAAGCTTGCTATGCAAAGTAAGGATTCAGCGCAGAATATTATAGAAATAATCAACGACCTGCAGCTGAAGGCTGATATTTCTGTCGAAGCTGCCACAAAGCTGAAGCAGATCAATGAAGAACAGAACCAGTTGATAAGAGATACAAAAAATGTATTTGACAGTGTCATACTCAAGATGAAGGATGTATATTCCAGCGGTAACACAGTAAATGACACCATAGGTGAAATACTTGCAGCTAATAATAAAATAGTGGAAAGCATAAATGAAATATCTGCAGTAAGCGAAGAAACAACTGCCAACACTCAGGAAGCAAGCTCCATGACTCATGAAAGCCTCAGCAAGGTAAACGATATGAAAAAGCTGATACAGGCACTTATGGATATTTCAAAGGATTTAGAGAAATATATAGAAAAAAAGTGAAGGTGCACTTTGAAGTGCACCTTCACTTTTTTACAGGCTGCTGACATACAAATTATGTCAGCAGCCTTGTTTTTTGAAAAAATTGCTAAGGAAAACTTTCTTCGAAATATAGTAAAATGAATACTTAGAGGGAGGTTTTAAAATGCTTAATATTAGAGATAAAAACATAGATTTATCAAATTATGAGTTTGTTTGCATAGATAATATGGTTCCCAAAGACCATATT
>JBMORW010000021.1:0-301826 GCA_049322695.1 Bacillota bacterium
TAAATTTTCTCATTCGGCTCTGACAATTTCATTATGCTGTAAACTATACTTTTCTCTTTATTTACAGTAACATTTTTCTCACATCCCACAATAATGCTCCATGTAAGTATAAGAATAATAATAAAGATTGGAATTCTTTTAACCATAGGTCACCTCGATATATCAGTCTGCAGTTTTTTATAATATCTATCAGTGTATGATAGTGACTGTCCATAAGCACATATACATATACTGTATAACCCATTATGGAGCTATACTCTTTATGCTGCTTTATGAAATAGCCCTTATCTATATTCTCTTTGAATATATACTCCTTATTGTTTCCTCTGGCGATTACATGATATATCCCATCTTGGTATTCTTCTTTCCATTGTCTTGCCATAAAAGAAACCTTCTGATAATATTAATATCCTAATATTACCAGAAGGTCTGTAATCGGTCAATAACTGGATAACTCTGGTGCCCGACACCTATCCTTACTCACTATATTATTCAGAGCAGTGAACTCACTCCTTGGGAAAAATTTTGTCTGTATGAATTAAACTGCAGCCCGTTACTCATCCAGAAGTTCGAAGATAAAATCAAAGATAACATTATTGGACCAAATGTAGACTTTATACTTGATGTTACTGGTACAAAACCATCCCAAATGACAATAGGCGTTAATGTAGTTAACGACGAAATTAGGACATTGGCAGACTCATATACACTACCCCACGGTATTTTTCTGAACTCTTTACAGGATATAAACTTGAATATTTATATACATAACAGCTGCAAATTTGAAAACTCTAAGTTTGCTGGTTACAAACCAAAATATATAGTCTATGATAATGATTTTTTAAGCAAGAGAGATAAAGATAAGAAGGTTCCAACTGTAAAGAACTCCATCAAGGATGTTTTATCAGATGTAGTTCTGGAAAACTTTGACGGTGACAACTTGTCACTAGATGCATCGATATTAGTTGTGCTTTACTGCCTAAAAAAATATGCATTTGAAGAGTTAGGCTTTAAAGGGCTTTTATGGATCAAAACTGATTCTTCATTACATAGATTAATATAAAAAGCAAACACAGTATTTCCATTCTTGCCAGATAAAATAAATAAAAAAAGCGGCTTTGATCTGGAGCTTTATAAAGCGTGCGAAAGACTGGTACAATGGGGACTAGTTGATCACATTCATAAGCCAATACCCATTGAACTAAATGAAGAGCTGCTATTTAGAAATCGTATTGATAGAAATATAAACCAATGGGGGGAAACCTTCTTAGATGTATTAGTAAATAGTAAAGTTATTAATCCTGATATATTTAATGGAATAAAGGATACAGTATTTAAAATACAGAATAATGGCAAAGATGAGCTTATTGCTCTAATAAAAAAACAAACCAGCATGAGAGTAAAAGATAGAGCCATAGCAAGAGAAGAAGTTACCAATATTGAAGTAAAACTAAAAGCAAAAGAAGTATGTCTTTTCAAGTTCAAGTAAGAAGCTGAGATTCTGAAATAGTTTTATGAACTGTGAAAATAACCTAGAAACAGCCTTCTATGAGTAACGAAATCAACACAGGAGGTTTTTCTATTAATAGTCCCAGACATTTACCACACATAATTATGCTCAAATTGTGCATCCTTATGTTGGAGGTGTTATTTTGTCTGAGATAAAACTATTGCTTGAGGACCTTGAAAAATTAAGAAAAAATCTTGAAGAACTTATAGAAAGAAGAAAAGGGAATTTGCAAGACCCTGATATAATTATTGCCAGTCAGATGCTCAATAGTACAATAACTAAATATAACGATTTCATAAAAGATAAGCTTAAATAGGCGACAAAACTCTTTTACAAGGCATTACTTCACCTTAAGCTTAGCTGACAAAACAAGAATAATAAAGCTGACAATCGGAAGCAGTATCAAAATAGCCTTTGTAGAGAAGTTTACTGAAATAAATGTCCCCAAAATCGGTGAAACAATTAACGCTATGCTTCCGACTGTACCTTGAAATCCAAAGAGTACTCCTCTGTTTTCCTTTGCAGTTTTTTCTGCAGATATGGAAGTTACTATAGGCTCAGCGCCCCCTAGGAAAAAGAAAAGTATAGGATAAACCAAGGAAAACCCAGTTAAAGAATTAGTCATATTTACCAAAAACGCCAGCAGTAAGGATATTGCAACGGAAGTAACAAGAATATGCTTCTTGTCGTACTTGTCAGCTAATCTCCCAAATACAATTCCCGCTAAGGCTGTAAGTAATGCTACCCCACCATTTATGTTACCTGTGATAGCAGCAACTCCTTCAGTGGTTCCTATGCTTTCCTGCACAAAAACAGGAATAAACGGTGCAAAAACAGACCTTACAATTCTTTGAAAGAATATAACTACAAGTATAGAAACTACTATACTTGTAAAAATATTGTCTTTAACTTCTGTTTTCTCAGCTGAAGTATCCTTAAGCTCTTTACTTATGCTTTCCTCCTTTAGAAGTAATAGCACCAGAATGAAACCTAAAAACATAAGTATTCCTCCGGTATAGAAGCTGAATCTATAGCCCCACTGCTCTGCAAAAAAGCCACCTATTATGGGACCTAGAGCAAAGCCGATAAAGTTTGCAGAAGACATAAATCCAAGTGCCGATGAAAGCCTGTTATCAGGTGTATTGGCAGCTATAAACGCCATAGCAGCCGTAATTGTCCCAGTGAATAAACCCTGGCATAGCCTCAGAGCAACAAGCTGCCACGGACCGTTGGCTATCCCCATGCCGGCGATTATCAAGCTTGCAACAAACATAGCCCTAAGAATCATAAGCTTCTTTCCGTATCTGTCTGCAAGCTTACCCCATATCGGTGCCATTATCGCCATAGTAAATGCAGGGGCAGCACTGAGTATTCCTGTAAAGAATTTAATCTGCTCCGTGTCTTTTACACCAAACTCCTGAATATACAAAGGCAAAAAAGGCATACCCAAGCTAAAGCTTAATAATGAAATCACCTGTGATGTCCACAATATATATAGGTTAATCTTCCACCTTTCCATGACCTAACCTCCATCTGTAAATGGATAGGTGCCAGGCACCTAAGTTATCCAGTTATTTTGTCATATCTATCCAACATATACTTTATTCCGCTATCTGTCATCCCTATGTATCTTCCTATTTCCGTAAATGTATGTTTTTCCTCTATTGCAGCTTTAGCATATTTCAACTTGTATGCTGTTAAGTTCCTTTTTCTTGATCCGGATTTTATCAGGTCATATTCCTTCTCATTCTCAACTACTTCCTTAAGTATCTCATCAAGAGCTTTACGCCGCTTTGTTTCTCTTCTGCTAAGACACATAATTATATATGCTTCATCACCTATTGTATTTAGCTTGCTGAGTTGTTCCTTCTCATGCTCACTCATAAACTCTTTATACTTCTCTATCGCTTTTTCCTTGTTCTTATCCAGCATTTCCAGCGGAACATTTATGTTCACAAAGCTTTTTATATCCTTCCTGTAATATACATCACTGCTCCATCTGTATAATTCCGCTCTGCTTACCATGCCGGCTCTTACCGGGTTTTGATGTATGTATCTTACTAACTTAAGCAGGTATCTCTCATCCTGCACCCTTACAGCTTTGTATCTCCCTTGAAATACATGTCCTACTCTTTCATACTTATGATTAAAGTATTTACTGTACTTGTTGTTTATCTGGTGCATTATTTCTTGAAGCTTTTTATCCATAGTCTGTATCAATATATGATAGTGATTGTCCATAAGCACATATGCATATACTGCATAACCCATTATGGAACTATATTCTTTAAGCTGCTTTATGAAACAGCCTTTATCTATACTCTCTTTGAAAATATACTCCTTATTGTTACCTCTGGCGATTACATGATATATCCCGCCCTGGTATTCTTCTCTCCATGGCCTTCCCATAAAAGAAACCTCCTGATAATATTAATATCCTAATATTACCAGAAGGCCTGTAATCGGTCAATAACTGGATAACTCCGGTGCCTGACACCTATCACTATCGGTGCCTGACACCTATCACTATAAAAAAACACCTTGTTTTCACAAAGTGTTTAAAACTAAATTGGTGGGCGGTACTGGAATCGAACCAGCGACCCCTACGATGTCAACGTAGTACTCTAACCAGCTGAGCTAACCGCCCCTTATTATTTTCTGCATATGTAATTATAACACCGATGCTTATCTTTCTCAAGGCTTTTTTAACTGTTTGCTTTTACTATTTTCAGAGCCTTCTGATATGCTTCATGTGTATCTATATCCATGCCGGCTATACTGTCATTTTGCTCAACATAACAGACCTCTTCAGGGTGTTTTTTTACTATCTCTCTTCCTCCGGTGTCTCCTGATAGCTCCATAAACTCAACTTTCCATTTTGATGAAAATATTGTGGGCATACCGTTGCTGCCATTATATACCGGTATTAGTATGCTCTTTTCTGTTTTGCTGTATTCATCCATTAGTTTTTCTATTATGGCTGGCGATATAAATGGCTGATCACCCATAAAAAACATGTATTCACCAGCTCTCTCGTCTGCCGCTTCTATCCCCAGCTTCAGTGAGCTGCTTAAGCCTAATACGGGACTGGGATTGTGGACAAGCTTCAGGTCATAGCCTTCAGCGGCTTGCTTTACTGCATACTCATAATATACAAGTATTATCTCGTCAAAGCAGTTTGAAGCCGTCACCTGCTCTATAACTCTATTCATTATGGCTTTGCCATTAAGCTCCATTAAAAGTTTTTGTCTGCCCATCCTGGAGGAGCTTCCGGCAGCAAGTATTATTGCTGTAGTCATTCTATCACTTCCATCTATTATTCCAATACCGGATCATTACTATTTACATTTCCAATCAAAACTTTCAGATTCCCATCCAACTTCAGCTCTGCTTTTATATATCTTGCATTTTCTTGAGCAATGTCATTATCAGCCTTGTTAAGTAAAACATATTTTTTTATTGAACTTTGAACATTTTTGTACAAGCCTTTAGTATGCTTAACCAAGCTTATTATGTGATCGGTGTTTATCTCTTCTCCGGGTCTACAGCCTGTGACACTGCAAAATTCTTCAAGCCTGTGTACGGTTGATTCATCAGCAGTCATGCCTATAGCATCAAGCCCGATTACTCCTACTGCCGATGTAGTACAGGCAGGTATCACAGGCTCATGTGCTGCGGGTGCTTTTATGGTTTTTTGCTTTGCGCCGTCAGCCTCTGCCAGCACATAATCTATGTTATCCAATCCGTACAGCCTGCACAGCAGCTCAGGCTCCAGGCCTTCCAGCTTGTTCTGCTCCAACTGAATACTTCCTATGACATATATACCAGGTGTATCTATTCTTTCTGCAAAGCCCAGTACCTCATCATGCGCCCTGCTGATACATATTACATCATACAGCTTTTCTTCAGGATAAAATATTTTGGTAGTGGTAGTGACCACCACCCTTTTACCCATAGTCTTTAGCTCTTTTGCAAGCCTGAACATAGAGGTTGTCTTTCCGCCTGCACCTACAAAGCATATGCATTCCTTTTTTTGTCCTATATCCAACGCATTTGCAATATTCATATAAACCTCTCTAAAGCGTATTTGTTATACTATTATCACAAAACTGTATAAAAAAGTAAAGCTCCGGTTGCTATATACCGGAGCTTTTTACTATTCTTCGTTTTCGTCTTCAGTCTTGTCTTTTTTGATTTTGATCTTTTTGACTATTTCAGGTACCATGCTTACTAGCTTGTCAAGATTGCATTTGTTCTTTACAGGAAGCATGTTCACTTCACCGTCTTTAATAACCATTATTGCATCAGGTGTTATTCTTGCACCTACTCCTACACCTGTGCCATAGCCTCCGTTGCCCTTTTCGTCAGTGCCGTTGCCTCCACCGCCGCCGCAGCCGAATGATACTGTGATGATCGGTATCAGTGTAGTTTCTCCTATTACTATTGGCTCACCTACTACTGTCTCTGTACTGAGAAATCTTTGAAGATGTGAGAACAATGTTTCTAAGCTTTCTGTTACCGGTAATTTGCCTTCCATTTTTATATCCTCCTTTATTTCAATAATATTTAATTATTCAGTTACATCTAATAATACACTTGGTTTTTGAATCAGGTTTCATCTTTTTAAGATTTTTCTCGCTTTTTGAAAAGTTTTTGTCTTACTTCCTTTTTAAGGAATGTTCTGGCAGTCTGATAAGCCAGACTACCGACGCTCATTCTGCCCTCTGCCCTTATATCTATGTCTATTATTCCCCCAGCAAAATCAGGAGACAGATAAAGTCTCGCATGTGGCATCAATGTTCTTATTATCCCGATTGCACCGCTTGCCATTCCTGTCAGTGCCGGATCTTCAAAGCCATAGGTCCCTCTAAGGTGCAGGTATTTCGGCTTTACAGCTTTAATTATCTTTTTCAGATAAGCTGTCATTTCTCTTAAAAGCTTTTCATCAAAAAGCTCTCTTATACTGAAGGATTTTCCCTTCTTCTTATCCGAATCATCGGCTTCAGCTTCAACTTCCTCTTCTTCTGCATTTTTCTTAATGCCGGTGTTAAGCTTAAGAAGCCTCAGGTATCCAATATATAAACCCATCTCATTCTCATCATTATTATAGGTGCCCATCACAGATAGGAATCTCCAGGGCCAGCCGAACCTATAATCAGCCTTTATTCCGTCGGAGAGCCATACCTGTCCAGAATAAGTTACCGGCAGTGTAAGGAATAATACAAGAAGGAATACTAAAGCAAGGAATATATATAATATTATTTTCAATAAAAGCACTACAATAAACATCCAATCACCCTCGTTACATTATATTGGAGATGGCTTTTTTCATAATTCCCTTAAGATAACTCTTAGTGCCGGCCGCTATATACTCAGCAGATACAGCAACTCCCTTTTTTACCAACCTTGTTCCCGGAATATAATCAACAATTTTTGAAGTATTGTTTGCAACCTTCCTGGTCAGATTTAAGCTTCCATGCAGAAGCTTTATGAAACCACGCCTGTTTTTTCTTTCCTCTATGCAGCTCTCAACAAACTTTTCAGTAAAGGCATCAAGATCCAAAGGAAGCTTTATATCATTACATAACTTATAAATATTGCGGTCTGCAATAGTCAGCAGCTCCACATCCTTTTGACAGTCGGAGCAGTATTTCAGATGCTCCTTCAGGAAAATCATCTCGAGAGGATCAGCCTCATTATCTATATATCTTTGTATGATGTTCTTATCAAACCTGCAGCTCATATTATCCCTCCTTAGGAATCGGCTATTTCAGCCAGCCTACTCTTCAAAATGTTCCTTGCTCTATATAAATCCGTTTTGACTGTACCTAAAGGTATTTCCAGCATTTCCGCTATTTCCTCATAGCTCATGTCCTCATAGTATCTAAGTATTATTACCATCCTATGCTTTGGGGATATGGTATCCAGATGGGACTTTATGATACGCTCCATGTCCAGATTTTCTATATGTTTCTCTATATCCGTATCTGCTGCCAGCTGCTCTTCCAATGATTGATGCTCATCACTGCTGCTGTTTAACGAAACAGTATTGTATTTCATTGTTCTTCTGTGATTAATACAGCTGTTAACTGCAATTCTCCTCAGCCAAGGATGAAACGGCATGCTGAGCTCGAACCTTCCTATATTTTTAAAAATTTTTATGTATACTTCCTGCATAATATCAAGGGCATCCTGCTCGTTTTGAACATAGCTGAAGCAAAGCTTGTATAGGTATCTCTCATACTGCTTAAACAGATCCATGAATGCGTTTTTGTCGTTTTTTTTGCACTTTTTTATAGTCTCGATATCCACATTCACTGAATCACCCCCGATTGTACATATAATAATACACAAAAAAATTAGAAAAAGTTTCATTTTCTTCTGTAATTTTTGACTTCTAAAAATTATATATAAGGAAAATATATATGTAGTGCTGTTATTTATTTAAATACACAGCCGTACCAAATCTGTTTTTTAAAATACCAGTCATGAAAGGATGGTTTTCATGAGAGTAAAAGAAATAATGACTACAGATGTGAGAACAGTTAAGCCCAACGATACTATAATGACGGCAGCTTCATTAATGGATCAGATAGATGTTGGCTGTATACCTGTAATCGACAACAATAATCTTGTCGGTATAGTTACAGACAGAGATATCGTCGTCAGAAGCGTATCAAAGGGACAAAGTCCGAATCAACATGTATCAGATGTAATGACTACCGATGTAACCTATGTTTCACCTGACACGGATATACATGAAGTAGCCGACATAATGGCTGAACAGCAAATAAGGCGATTGCCGGTTGTCGAAAATAAGAGTCTGGTAGGTATTGTATCAATAGGCGATCTTGCTGTTGAAGACATATTTGAGAACGAAGCCGGTGAAGCCCTTCATGACATATCCTTCGGAGTGAGACATTAGTCTCTAATATCCGAATTCTGAGTAAATCTCCGGGAAACCGGAGATTTCTCGTCTATGATAATTTAATTCTACCATTTTAAATATAAGTTATAAATATAAATTTAAGTTAAATAATATAGAAAAAATGCAAAAGAAGGAGTTGATTCATTGCTTATTGTTTTTTTACGTACTTTGATACTATATGCAGTAATAGTAATTATTATGAGACTGCTGGGTAAAAAGCAGATTGGGGAGCTTCAGCCCTCTGAGCTTGTTCTGGCTCTGGTTATCGCCGACCTTGCAGCAACACCTATGGAGGATGTTGACGTTCCACTTATGAACGGCATCATACCTATATTGACACTGTTTATTGCCGAAGAGCTTCTATCCTACATTTCTCTTAAAAGTGAAAGAGCAAGAGGTATTATAAGCGGCAAACCCAGTATTGTTGTGGAAAAAGGCAAAATAATTGAAGAAGAAATGAAACGCCTGAGGTATAACATTAATGATCTTCTGGAGCAGATTAGGCTGAATGGCCATAAAAGCATTGATGAGGTTGAGTTCGCAATACTTGAGACCAGCGGACAGCTTAGCACCTTCCCTTTTCCTTCAAAGAAACCGGTTACCATAGAGGATCTCAAGCTTAATGCAGAAAGCGAAGGCTTGCCGGTTACCCTCATTATTGACGGCAGAGCATTGGGACACAATCTGAAAATAGCAGGCGTTGATGCAGAATGGCTGGAGAGAGAGCTTAGAAAGCACAATATCAGAAACCAGAAGGATGTCTTTTTCGCATTTGTTACTAAAGATAAAGAGCTGCGCTTTCAGCTTAAGGATAAAACTAATTAGGAGAATGCATATGAAACCATTGATAATAATAGCATCCGTACTCACATTTATAATAGTTTTCGGAATGTTATCCCTAGATTATTTACATACTGAGTCTAAAATACTTGTTAACCATCTTGATAAGCTTGAAATGCATGTCACTGAAAAAAGCTGGCTTGAAGCTGAAAAATCCTTTGAGGTGTTCAATAAGAAATGGAGCAGCTCCAGTAAAAATTATTTGATGCTTATTGCACACAAAGAGGTAGACAGTATTAATATAAGCTTATCAGAGCTGGGTGCGTACATAAATAACAAGGAGCCGGCACAGGCACAGGCTAAGCTGGCTGCTCTGAGAATACTTTTAGAACACCTTCCGGAAAAGGAATCCTTAACGCTTAAGAATATATTCTGAAGATGCTGCAGAGCAGCATTTTTTATTAGGTTTTACATGCGAGCATTACATAATAATGTTATAATTCCATTAAGTTGTTGTATTATGTCCGATTTTGGAATAAAATCAAATTATATAGTGTATTCGGGGGGTTGGACATATGTTGACGCGAGCAGTCATGATTATACTTGAGAATTTATATAAAAGAGCTGTTAACTCCTTCGGAGTATTTTCAGATAGATACGATATCTATGCAGCTGTGGTTACACTTGTTTCCTTATTGTCTATTTTTCTTATCATATACGTTACCTTCAAAATGGAAAAAAACCGTCTTTTCTACGGCTTTTTATTTCTTTTGACTTCTATCACTTTTTGGATTTATGCCGATCTGCAAAAATACCTTGTTTCAGATCCGTTTTTGATAATGAACTGGATACGTTTTGAGTATCTGGCGCGTTTGCTTTCAGGTGTTGCATGGTATCTGTTCGCAGAAGTGTATACCAAGAGAAATGATAAAATCAACAGAGCAGCCTTTGGAGCATTGTTCCTGGCCGTTCCGGTACTCTATACAATTTTTTCCTTTCAGCCCTATAAGCTCATAACATCAAGAGCAATATATGCAAGCAATCTGCATGTCATATTAGGCTATGCTTTCATGACCCTTATTACTGTAGGCAGTATAATAAAGCTTCATAAGTTTGCTAAAAGACAAAGAGGAATATATATAAAGCAGGTCCAACTAATCACTGCAGGCATTGTCTTTGTTATAATAATGGATGCATTGAATTTTTTCTGTGTTTTCAAAACTCCCGTTGATTTGGTTCCCTTCGGCTTCCTGATGTTTGAGTTCTTTATCTGGAAGGCTATAACAAAGTACAGACTCATGGAGGTTGTTCCTATTGCTCTCAGGGAAGTATTTAACAATATGAATGATGGAGTAATAGTTTTAAATGAAGACGGCAGCATAATTGACCTTAATAATACTGCAAAGCAATATATAGGCAAATATTATAATCCAAAGACAGATGTTACAATAAGCGATATTGTTATGAATCTATCATCAAAAATTGACAACTCGGCACTTGTATTAGGGAAAATAAAAGAGGCTCTCAGACTAAACGGAAGGCCTTTGAATATGGAGCTTACCATTAAGGACAAGCCTTTGAAATACTTCAGCATAAAGCTTGGTCAAATAAAAGACAGCCGCAAAAGAACCATAGGTCATATAGTAAATATTGATGATATTACTGAGTATAAAATGCTGCTTCTGGAGAACGAAGAGCAGAATTTCAAGCTGCATGAGCAGAACGAGGAGCTGGAAGCGCAAAAAGAAGAGCTGGAAGCACAAAGGGATGAGCTGGAAGCACAAAAGCAGGAGGTTATGGACATCAACAAACAGCTGGAGGATGCGTACAAAGAGCTTCAAGAAACTCAATCCCAGCTTATACAGACAGAAAAGATGGCAGCATTGGGACAGCTGGTAGCCGGTGTGGCACACGAAATAAATACTCCACTTGGTTCCATCAACAGCAATATAGAGATTACAAAGCTTATAGCAAGCAAGCTCAGCAATATAGGAAATAAGATCAATGATGAGGAGATGCTGAAGCTTATTGAAAAGTTTAATAAAATGAATGAAATCAACAGCATTGCCTGTAATAGAATACTGGAGATTGTCAGAAGCCTCAAGAACTTTTCAAGACTGGATGAAGCTGAGTTCCAGACAGCTAATGTCCACGAAGGTATAGACAGCACATTGATACTTATCAATAATCAGATAAAAAACAGGATTACTATTCATAGAAATTATGGAGACCTGCCGGAGATAGAATGCTATCCGAACCAGCTGAATCAGGTATTCATGAATATTTTGGTTAATGCGTCTCAGGCTATAGAGGATAAGGGTGATATTTATATTACCACCTACAGAAAGGATGAGACGGCAGTTATCGAAATAACTGACTCTGGCAAGGGCATAAAGAAAGAAAACCTTGAGAAGGTTTTCGATCCCGGATTTACAACTAAAGGCGTTGGAGTAGGTACGGGCCTGGGGCTTTCAATATGCTATAAGATAATACAAAAGCACAATGGAAGTATACATGCAGAAAATGCCGAGGGACTCGGCGCCAAGTTCATCATACAGCTCCCTATAACAAACTGTATTGAAAAATGCTCTGGTGAGGTGTAAGCAATGATAATTAAAAATCCGAACATTGTTCTTGTTGATGATGATGATATAATAACAGATTCTATTTCTACCTATTTTGAACTAGCCACAGACTTCAAGGTGACTACTTATAACAATCCCAAGACAGCAATAGCTGAGCTTGATGGAAAAAAGGTAGATGTAATCATTTCAGATTTTATGATGCCCGAAATGAATGGCCTTGACTTTTTATCCAATATGAAAAAGATTTGTCCTGATGCTGTAATGATACTCCTTACCGGCTATGCAGACAAGGAAAACGCCATAAGAGCCATTAACGAGCTTGAGCTGTTTCAATATGTAGAAAAGCCCTGGGATAATGAAGAGTTGGTGATGATTGTAAAAAACGGCCTCGAGAAAAAGAACCTCATACTGGAGCTTACAGAGAAGATAAATGAGCTGAGTCATGCATATGGAACTATTGAAAATCAGAAAAATGAAATATCACACTTATATGAGCTTTTAAAGAAGGATTATCAAAATGAAATAGAGAGTGTAGAAAACGTCATAGTTGCATTGGCAAAGACTATAGAAGCGAAGGATAAATATACTGAAGGCCATACTGACAGGGTGAGCCATATTGCGGAAAAAATAGGCAAAAAACTCAAGCTTCCGGAAGCATCTCTAAAAATATTGAGAATCGGCGGAGTTGTCCATGATATAGGCAAGATAGCCGTACCGGAAAGTATTTTAAACAAGCCCGGCAGACTAACCACGGAAGAGTTTGATATAGTCAAAGAGCATCCGGTCATAGGAGAAAAAATATGCAGGCCTCTCAAATCCCTGAACTACGTATTGGCTTCAGTCCGGCAGCATCACGAAAAATTGAATGGAACAGGATATCCCGACCAGCTCAAGGGAGATGCCATAACACTGGAATCAAGGATAATAGCTGTTGCGGACATTTATGATGCTATTACCACTGACAGACCCTACCGGCCTAAAATGACCGACAAAGAAGCACTGGAAGTGCTGGAGCATGAAAAAAAATCCGGAAACCTTGATCCTTTAATAGTTGATACATTAATAGCACTAATAAATGAGGGAGAGATACTATAAAGTTCTCTCCCTCAGTCTTTCTATAACATTTTTCATATCCTCCGGCAGCTCTGCCTTCAGATAAAGCCATTGGTTTGTTATGGGGTGAAGCATGTTTATACTGCCTGCATGAAGTGCATGTCTATGTATATGCTTCAGGGAGCCTCCATACATGTCGTCTCCAAGCAGCGGATGTCCGATGTAAGACATATGTACCCTTATCTGATGTGTTCTTCCCGTTTCAAGCAATATATCCAGCAATGAAGCATCCTTAAGCTGTTCTTTCAACTCATAATGGGTTACCGCTCTTTCTCCATCCTCTCTTACTGTTCTTTTTACTCTGCCTTCATACTCACGCGCAATGGGCGCATTGATTGTTCCTTTGCATATCTCAACACAGCCCTCAACAATAGCTTCATATCTCTTTTCAAATTCTGGCTTGGCCATATTCATGGAAAGCAGATGCTGTATGTGCGCATTTTTTGCAAACACCACCAAGCCCGAGGTATCCTTATCCAGTCTGTTCACAGGCCGTATTACAGTACTTCTTTCCCTGTTCATCCAATGATATACCAGTCCGTTTGCCAGAGTGCCCATGTAATGGCGTCTGGTGGGATGTACGGGCATATTATAGGGCTTATTAAGTACTGCCATATATTCATCCTCATAAACAATATCAAGCTCCATCGGCTCAGGCAATATGCCCTCTGACTCTTCCTCTGCCAATGTGATTTCCAGTCTATCCCCTACCTTAAGAATTGTGTTTGTGTAGGCTGTCTCACCGTTTACTTTCATGGAGTTGTTTTTTTTAAGATTTATCAAGGTTCTATGTGACAGCTTCAATTCTCTTTTAAGAAAGGTCCTCAGCTCACAGCCTTCATAGCTTCTGTCAATTACATAGAGATTATAATCCTTCATTACCTCACTGCCTTTCTGCAGTATTTCCGATAATCCTCATTAGAGTTACCATATCCTCGGGTATTGAAGCAGCCAGCTTTATGGTTTTTCCGCTGAAGGGATGCTTAAACTCCATTGATACTGCGTGCAGAGCCTGTCTATTTATAAGCTTGCAGCTGCTTCCATATAGTTCATCACCGACAATAGGATGCCCCATATGGCTGAGATGGACTCTTATTTGATGAGTCCTCCCTGTTAAAAGCTCAAGCTCCAGAACTGAATATCCGTTATACCGATTGATAGTTTTGTATAATGTGGCTGAGCACAGACCTCCTACCGATACACACATCTTTATGGGGTTTTTCACGTCTCTGGCCAGAGGAAGCTCTATCCTGCCAGAATCAGCTTCAATGCTGCCCTCTACGACTGCCGTATATTTTTTTGATATTGCGTTTTGTTCCATCTGTGCCATCAGCAGTGAATGTGTCTTTGCGCCTTTTGGAATCACTACAATACCGGAGGTATTCATATCCAACCTGTTCAAAAAACGTACTGCAGACTTGTCGTTATTTTTCATAAAATGATATGCAACAGCATTTGCCAATGTATTTTCAGCTGTCCCCTTTGTTGGATGAACAACCATAAATGGCGGCTTGTTTATTGCAAGAAGGCTGTCATCCTCATATATTATATCCAGAGGAATATCCTGTGGTATTATATCAGGATTTGAGCTTTCTGCCATATCTATCTCAACGGTGTCGCCCTTCTTCAGCACGCTGTCCCTGTAAGCTTTTTTACCGTTTATATATATTCTGTTTTCTTTAATTAGTTTTTTTGCCTGTCTTGCAGAATACTCCAGTTCTTCTGCAAGATAATCCATTAAACTGGATTTCCTGCTAAGCTCGTAAAATTCAATTCTTTTCATAATTCCCTCTTCAGTATATCAAGCGTTTTGGACTTCCAGCTTCTGTCTTTCCGCTACTGCTGCCTTTACGGCCTTATAGTTTATTATCAGCAGTGTCGCTACAATCATAAATCCAAGCGCACCATTTATTTTATATGTATTGCTTACTCCAAGCTCTTGACACATTGTTCCTGAGTATATATTTCCCACAGTAATGGAAATACCATTCACCAGCGTATAAACGCTCATTATCCTTCCTCTCATATGATCGGGAGAATTCAACTGTACAGTGCTGTTTGAGGAAGACAGTGATGTAGTCAGACAAAAACCTGTTACTGTCAGAAGAGCAAAAATGATATAGAAGTCGGACTGAAAGCCAATTATAAAAACCAAAAGTGCAAGTGACAGCACTGCCCCAAAATGCCGTTTGAGTCTTATGCCCTTGAAGCTTGTTGCAGCAAGGGTAAAAGCTCCAAGGAAGGCTCCCGTTCCAAGGGCAGTTACCAGATAACCATACATTTTGGAGTCCCCATTCAGTACTGTTTTTGTCAAAACGGGAACTGTAACGTTACTGTTGATTATTATCATGTTAATGCAGCCAACCATAAGCATAACTGTATATATTATAGGCTTTGACAATATGTATTTAATGCCTTCTGCGATTTCATTAACCAGCCTGTTATTATCCTTTATCCTGGTTCTTTTTCCGTCTGCCTTTATAAACCATATTCCAATAAGAACAGGTATAAAGGACACTCCGTTTATTAGAAAGCAAACTGCTGCACCGAGTGTTCCGAACACTATGCCTGCAATAGCCGGACCAATTATTCTTGCTGCATTAAAAATGGTTGAATTAAGTGATATGGCATTTATCAAATGCTCTTTAGATGCCAGACTTACTACAAAGGACTGCCTTACAGGCATATCAATGCTGTTGAGAATGCCCAGTATAAATGCAATTAAAGCTATATTCCAGTATTTCGCCCATCCGTTCCAGACCAATATGCTCAATACAAATGCATTAACCATCATCAGGAACTGTACGGTAAAAAGAATTTTTTTCTTAGAATGTCTGTCGATAAATGCTCCGACAATTCCAAGCAAAAGCGATGAATTTGTAAGCTGATATACCAGCCAGGACTGGCCTACAGTCTGCATCCATGAGCCTATGAGAGATATGCACTGCCCGCACCAGAATATCCTGAAATCTCTGTGTGTAAGTGCAGGAAAATTTCTGTTAAGTATGTTTTTATAATCCAAACCCCTACCTCCAAACAAAAAAAATATCCACATTCATATTTTAATACAGTTTATAAGCAAATAAAAGAAATTAATGATAATATATTGAATGGCTTCCAACCGGTGTCAAAAAAACAAGCAGCCTTATTAACTGCTTGTTTTTTGAAACTGCCTGATTGTTATATAATCGGGTTCAATCCCGAGCTATTACTTTCTCTCTGACTTTCTCTTGCTTCCTTCAATTTATTGTTTTTTGTCAATCTTTCCTGCAGCTCAAGTAAATATTGAAGCCTTTGGAAGCTTTTCAGTTCAGAAAGTAATGCCTTATTATTATCTCTCATAATAACACCTCTCCTCTTATTTTGTGATAATAATAACTTTCCTTTCTTCGCTTGGTAAACACCTCCATTAGCGGTTACGTCATTAATAATCATTACTATCCATTGTCACAAGTGCCTGTATTCGGTGATATGATAACTCGTATCCTGAAACTCACACTTGCAGCCTCTATTATTATTATAACTTAATTCGAGCAGTTTTTCTTTGCTTCCAGACCTTCTATACCTGTATAAACCGTTTTTAAACGTCTCTATTCGGAGCTAATGAAGATAGCCATTAAACTTTAGCGTATCTCCTCCGACTTCCTCCGTTTTCGATATTAGTTCATTTTTTCTGAATATATCTTCAATCTCCATGCATTGAAAGAATATGCTTTCTATCAATTGCTATTTTTGTCCCGAGAGCAGCCATACTATAAGCTTCCTCTGCCTGGACCAAAGGGAGGCCTTTCATAGTTATCTGCCTTACATCTGCTTCACCGATACCTCTGCGATACAGAGTAAAAAGATATTGTACTGCCTGAGGCAGAAAGCCCATAAGTCTGCAAGCCACTGCATCTGCAGCTACAGGATCAGTTCCAGCTATAATGAGATCAGAATTCACCGGTTTGCCGTCGCTTGGTCCCGTGCCTACCATGCCGTTCATTCCGGTTAATATGGTTATATCAATTGGCACAGCTTCTCCCATAGCAGCAATGAACTCATGCAGGTCTTCATGTATTCCCAGTTTTTTTTTCGGTGTCCCGTGTATTTCAGCCGGAGGCCAGGACAGAGCTACGTTTTTAATACCCAATGACACTGTTGCTTCCTTATGCATCTTAATGGGCGTAAAGGATATATGTACATCCATTTGCTCATACAATGAGTTGATCCTTGTGGAAGGTACTAAGCTGCTGTTAAGCTTTATTTCTGTATAGGGTCCAAAGTTAAGATCTATGAACTCTACCTTTTCTTCTTCAATAATAATATTAAAGCCGATTTCGTCAAAAACTCTGCTTGTAGGAGCGCCGCCGGAGCCAGCTGCAACAACTATTCTGAATGGCTTGAAGCCCTTTATATACCTTATAAGCTTCCTAAGTAAATCAGGATGTACTACCGTTCCTGTGTCAGGAGACTTATTATCTACCATATTGGCAGTTATGACAACCGTATCATCGGGCTTTATTAGCTTACCTGCTTCAATAAGCTCAAGTACATCCTCCATACAGTTGCTGCTGCTTCGTGCATCAACAATTGCCACAACAGACCTTTCATTTTTGCGTTTTCTCATAAAAACACCTCCCATAGAATTATTCCACGGCAGGTGCTATTTATTCTATATATTAATAAGCCTTGCAAGTGTTGGTTCTATACCAAGAGCCTCTTTAAGCATCAGATATTCCTCGTATACCTTTCTGTTTCTGCTCCCTTTTTTAATTGCCCTTATCATAAGGTTTTTTGGTGTATCTAAAGGAGATATGTACTCAACAATCGACACTTCATATCCCATAGCCTCCAATATCAAACCTCTTATTCCATCAGTCAGTGCATCAGCTATTCTGGCTTTCAGAATCCCATGCTTCAAGACCTCCTTGAAGGGTTCATAACTGTACTGATTGAGTATTTCTTTCTGGCAGCACGGGATTACAATTATTGCTTCCGAATTGTATCTGATACCTGCAGCTATTGCCATATCTGTAGCCGTATCACAGCCATGGAGACTTATTACAATATCAATTTCTCTTTCCGGCATGTAGTTCTGAATATTTATCTGGTGAAACTCCATGTTTTTATATCCGAGATTTGCAGCCATTTTTTTTGAAGATGCAATAACCTGTTCAGATATATCCAACCCGACAAAATAGCAGTTTTTCTTGAGCTTTTCCTTTATGTAATAATTCAATACAAAGGACAGATAACTCTTTCCGCAGGCACAGTCAAGTATTGTGATACTTTCCTTATGGGACAGCTCTTTCAATATTCCGTCCACAAGCTCTACAAAATGGTCTATCTGATTATATTTTCTGATCATGTCATTTCTGACCTTACCTTCAGCCGACATTATACCTATTTCTTTAAGAACGACATTTGCTTCTCCTGCCTTCACCAGGTATTCCCTGTTGCTTCTTACGGAAACGTCATCGTGAGCTGCCGCCGAAGTGGCTATATCCTTATATTTTATCTTTACGCTGTCTTTTTCAGTCCATACTGTGATTTCATTTCCTCTTTCAGTATAAACAACCAGTATATCATCTGTGTCCCTGCAGTTTTCAATTATTGCTTCAGTCATACCTTCTATATCTATACTTCTTATATTTTTTCTATACTCAATAAGCAGATTATCAGAACCATCAAAGTATATTCTTGCCTTGGCTACTGAAGGTGCTGCTTTGTCTCTTTTAATATACTCTATCTGAATATCCCTGAAAAAAAACCTATTTTCTGCCAGCTTATCTTCCAGACTTACAAGCACACCTTTCAGCTTTTGAATCAAAACGTTGTTCATTTCATCTACTCCATTCCAAAAAGGCTTTCAACTATGTTTTCCATATAAACAGGAAGCCTGCAGCTTATTACCCTGCCATTCAAATATTCCAGCTCCTTGCTGCAGGTTATAAACTCCAGCTTATATGCAAACAAAAATTGATGTGTAAGCTTATACCGGGTCTTGAAATATCTGTTCACTTCTTTATCTCCATACTTCACATCTCCTATTAATGGATGCCCAATATCTGCAAAATGTGCTCTTATCTGATGAGACCTGCCTGTTATCAGCTCAACCTCCAAAAGACTGTTCTGCGCATTGCTGCCAAGTACCTTATAGTGTGTATGTATCTCTTTTGTGTCACTGTCCTTTATACCAGTGATGCTTACAACATTATCTGCCTTATCCTTTTTCAGAAAACCTTTCAAATCACCGCTACCTTTAAGTCTTCCTTTTACGACGCAGATATACAGCTTCCGTATACGCCTTTCTCTGATCATCTCATTGACAGCCTTAAGTGCCTGATATGTCTTGGCAATAATAATAAGACCTCCCGTATTTCGATCTAATCTGTTGCATACAGATGGTCTGAAGGTCACTGACTGTTCCAGCTCTCCCTTGCCTTCCAGATAGCTTAAGGCTCTGTCTACAGCCGTATCAGAGTCTCCCGGCTTATCAGGATGTGTCAGTAGTCCAACTGGCTTATTGATTATTAGCAGCCTCTCATCCTCGTATACAATATCAATAGGCTTGGCTGCAACAGTTTTCTGCTTTTTCGCAGTCGGCTGCTGAGCAGTTGAAGTCTCCTGAGCAATATAGAGCTGAACAACATCTCCTTCTTGCAGCATTTGATTTTCTTTCACTCTCTTTCCATTGACCTTAACCTTATTCTTTCTGAAGAGCTTATATATTTCTCCAAGAGAAAATTCCTTCAGGTACTTTCTCAAAAACCTATCCAGTCTTTGCTCTGCTTCATTACCACTTATCCTGATTTCCTTCATAAATCACCTCCGGCTGTTTATCGATCTTATACCACACCTGGAGAGAATACACAGTACAGCTCAAGATCCTCCTGTCCTTCATTTATCATGCCATGCTCATTTCCCGCAGGAGCAATTATTATTGTACCTGCTTCAGCCTTCATCCTTACTCCGTTAACCAGAGCTGACCCGATTCCCTTCATAATATAAAATACCTCTATTACTTCATGCGTATGAGGCAGGATCTCTCCGCCGGGTCTTATACTTACGATACTTGCAGACAATCTCCCAGTCTCACTGTTGTTTGTCAATATCTTCATGTATACATCTCTGTGCTTAGGATGTTTAGTCAGTTCAATATTTTCTTGATTTCTAATAATTGCTTCCATATTCCAACCTCCTAGTGTTATTTGCTATCAACAGTTCAATACACCGACTATTTTGATATGTACTTATAAATTATAGCATAATTTGGATGGTTGCAATACTGTAAAGCATACTGCTGCAGGAAGGAAAGTCACCTGGCAGACTTCTGCCAGGTGACATACTGCACTTATGGATTACTTCTTTTCAAAGCTGCCATTCTTGCAGTAGTCATGTGTTTTGCATACTGAACCGCTCATATCACAGGTACCGTAGTTTGCTATCAGTTCATTGCTGAGCTCCAGCCTTTTACTTTTTCTGAAGTTTACACAATCCTTGCACTGCATTTAATCACCTCCGCAATCCATTATTATTTTTTGTTTTTTTCACTTTCTTATGTAAAAAAACAAAATAATAAGAGCAAACAAGTTAATGTCTGCTCAAAACCATTTTTATAATATTTTTTTAAATCATAAATCCGGATTATCTATCTTCTACTCATAAAAGCTTCTATTTCTTCAACTGTCTTTATTATTTGCTTTGAAAGATTCTCACTGCCAGTCTCAGTGACCAGTATATCATCCTCTATTCTGATGCCTATCTTTTCCTCTTCTATGTAAAGACCCGGCTCTACAGTAAGTACCATTCCAGGAGCCAGCACAGCATCTCTGCTTCCTACATCATGGGTATCCAATCCAAGATAATGACTTACACCGTGATAATAATATCTGGACAGCTCAGAGTCTTCCTTTATAAGTCCTATTTCCTTGCAGCCTTCTGCAAGTACCCTCTTTGTTATTTTATTGAGCTCCACAAATGGCACTCCCGGCTTTATAGCCTTGGTTGTCTCTTCAAGGGCTCTAAGCACTATATTGTATACCTGCTTCTGCCTATCTGTAAACTTACCATTGGAAGGGAAGGTTCTGGTAATGTCAGCACAATAATACCCGTACTGTGCTCCCAAATCAGCCAGTATTAGACTATTATCCTCTATAAGGCAGTTGTTGTCCTCATAATGAAGAGTGGCACCGTTTATACCCGAGGCAATTATTGATGGAAATGCATGTTCCATTACTCCTGCACTTCTCAGTTCAAAGTCAAAATATGCCTGAAGCTGATATTCATACATACCCGGCCTTACGTTTCTCATCATGCTTGCTATGCCTTTATCAGTAATATCAATAGCTTTTTTTATCTCTTCTATCTCCTCAGCTGACTTTATTATGCGCATTTCTGACAGTACATGATATATATTTCTTATTTCAAGATAAGGATGCTTTTCTGACAGCTCCTTTGCAAATTTATGTGAAGCATCTGTTTGCATATCCCACTTAAGCTGTTCTAGATTCAGATATGCATTTTTGAAGCTGCTTCTGTTAAGCAAAAGATTCAGTCCGGATACAAAATCACCGGTATAACTGATATCCTTTATGCCGGAAATGCAGCCAGCTTCTTCGGTGTTCATCCTTTTTCCTTCCCATTTTTCCATTACTGGATCGCCCTTTTCTATAAACAGCGTTTCCTTCACTTCACCATTAAGCTTACTGACAAGCAGTATAAAATTTGGTTTATCCAAGCCTGTGAGATAATAAAAGCTTCTGTTTGGTGTGTAATGATACATGGAGTCAGCAGATTTATGAGGAGCATTTCCTGAGAACATCACTAATATGGAGTTGTCCATCATACTTTCAGATACCTGCCTGCGCTTTTCCACAAAAAAATCCTTATTCACAATCCTTCACCCCTAAAAATAGTATAATTAGAAAATAACCCAATTACATTATAATATTTCAGTATAGAAAAATACAGCTATTTATTTATTGAAGCGCAAGCCTTCTTCACCGCTGGTTATTGTTATGCTGTCTCCGTCATTGATTTCACCAGCAATAAGAGCTCTTCCGATAAAGGTCTCCATCTTCTTCTGCATAAACCTTTTTATTGGTCTGGCGCCATAAACAGGATCATAAGAGCTGTCGATTATATAGTCCTTTGCACTGTCCTCCAAAAGCAGAGCTATGTTTCTGTCCTTCAGTCTGTCAGCGATCTTGGCAAACTGCAGCTCTACTATCCTTCTCACCTCTGACTTATTAAGAGGCTTGAAGAATACTATATCGTCAACCCTGTTCAGAAACTCCGGCCTGAAATGTCTCTTAAGCTCTTCATTTACAAGCATTACCGCCGATTCCTTCAATACCCCTGCTTCGTCCACTCCCTCAAGCAGGTACATGCTGCCGATATTGGAGGTCATTATTATCACAGTGTTTTTAAAGTCAACTGTACGCCCCTGGCTGTCTGTTAATCTGCCTTCATCCAGAATCTGAAGAAAAATGTTAAATACATCATGATGTGCCTTTTCTATCTCATCAAACAGTATAACAGCATAAGGCCTTCTCCTGACTGCCTCAGTAAGCTGACCGCCTTCATCATAGCCTACATATCCCGGAGGAGCTCCTATAAGCCTTGCTACCGTATGCTTTTCCATGTACTCCGACATATCTATTCTCACAATGTTTTCTTCACTGTCGAAAAGAGCTTCTGCAAGGGTTTTGGCAAGCTCCGTCTTACCTACTCCCGTTGGTCCCAGAAAAACAAAGGAGCCTATTGGCCTTCGGGGATCCTTTAGACCGCTTCTGGCCCTTATCACTGCATCAGCCACTGCAGCAACAGCCTCATCCTGTCCTATTACTCTTCTATGCAGTATTTCATCCAACCTCAAAAGCTTATCTCTTTCATTTTCTACAAGCTTGGTAACCGGTATACCTGTCCATCTTGATATTATCTCAGCTATTTCTTCTTCAGTTACCTCTTCCTTCAGCAGCTGACCTGTACTGTGACTTTGCTCCAGCTTAGTCTTCTCTTCTGCAAGCTGTTTCTCCAGTGATATGAGTTTACCGTATTTCAGCTCTGCCACCTTGTTAAGATCATATTCCAGTTCGGCTTTTTCTATTTCTGTTTTTACCTCTTCAATGCTTTTCTTTATATCTCTTATGCTTTTTATGTTCTGCTTTTCCATCTCCCACTGTGCCTTCATAGAGTCACTTTGGGTCTTCAGCTCCGAAAGCTCCTTATTGATTATTTCAAGCCGCTCGGCAGATTGCTTGTCATTTTCCTTTTTAAGGGCCTCTCTCTCTATTTCCAGCTGCATAATTCTTCTCATTATTTCATCCAGTTCACCGGGCATGCTGTCAATCTCTGTGCGTAGCATTGCTGCGGCTTCATCTATAAGATCAATTGCCTTATCAGGCAAAAACCTGTCACTTATATACCTGTTTGATAATACTGCTGCAGATATCAGTGCATTATCCTGTATCCTCACTCCGTGGTGTATCTCAAACTTTTCCTTGAGTCCTCTCAAAATGGAAATAGTATCCTCAACATCCGGAGCTTCTATCATAACAGGCTGGAATCTTCTTTCCAAAGCTGCATCCTTTTCTATATATTTTCTATACTCATCCAGAGTTGTTGCACCTATGCAATGAAGCTCTCCTCTAGCCAGCATCGGCTTCAAGAGATTGCCAGCATCCATTGCTCCTTCAGCCTTACCTGCTCCTACAATATTGTGTATTTCATCTATAAAAAGAATTATTCTGCCGCTTGAGCCTTCTATTTCTTTAAGCACCGCTTTCAGTCTTTCCTCAAACTCACCTCTGTACTTGGCTCCTGCTATCAAAGCACCCATATCCAACGAGAAAACTGTCTTGTTCTTAAGTCCTTCAGGTACATCACCCTTCATAATACGCTGTGCAAGCCCCTCGACTGCAGCTGTCTTACCCACACCAGGCTCTCCGATTAGTATAGGGTTGTTTTTGGTACGTCTGGACAGTATTCTTATGATTCTTCTTATTTCTGCATCTCTTCCTATTACTGGATCCAGCTTACCCTTTCTAGCTTCCTCCACAAGGTCTCGTCCGAAACGCTTCAACGCATCATAGGTACCCTCCGGATTCTGACTGGTTATTCTTTGGCTGCTTCTTACAGCTGAGAGTTCCTTTAAAAACCTGTCTCTGGTCATTCCGTATTTTTTAAATATTTTCGAAGAGGGTGTGCCTGTTTCATCTATTAATGCCAGGAATACATGCTCTACGCTTATATAGTCGTCATTGAACTTTTTAGCTTCCTCATCAGCTTTGATAAACAGCTGTTCAAACCTTCTTGAGGCATACACCGAAGAAGTACCTCCGCCGAATACCTTTGGAATTTTATCAAGCTCATCATTTAAATCCTTATAGTAAAAATCATAGGGTATATTCATTTTGGTAATCAGTTTAGGTATCAGGCCTTCGTTCTGTGTCAGCAAAGCCATATGAAGATGCTCACCGTCCAGTGTCTGGTGATTGTATTTTATAGCAAGGCTCTGTCCCTCCAATACTGCTTCCTGAGCCTTTTGGGTTAGTCTGTTAATATCCATGTCTCATTCTCCTTTTTGACTTTCTTTGACCTTCAAATATATTTAATCATTTTTTCATAATATTTCAAAACATCAGTATTGCTAATCTACAGCTGAATTTCGCTCTTATCCATGTTTTTTGCTGTTTTTTAGCAATTCTTTCAAATTTTTATTATTATCAGTATTACAGAAAAAATACATATTTTTATGCTCTCAAGAAATACTATCAATGGAATAATATAATGAGGAAAATGCTATCAAACTATAGTATATCAGCCAATAAATAACACTTATATTATTTTTGTTTCGGTAAAATATAATATCAGGAGGTGAGATAAATGGCAAGAAACAATCAAAAAGTAGTTCCTCAAGCAACAGCTGCATTAGACAGAATGAAATATGAAATAGCTTCAGAAGTTGGTGTTAACCTAAAGGAAGGTTACAATGGTGACATCTCAGCCAGAGATGCTGGTAGAGTAGGCGGAAATATGGTAAGAAGACTTATCGAGCAAGCTGAAAGAAGCATGTCCGGCAGATAGTCATTATAATAAAAATAAAAGCACTCCTTATGGGGTGCTTTTATTTTTGTTAGCTGTCATACCTCTTTTATCTCTTTGACCGTAAACATCACAAAGCATGCTATGGCCATGCCAAGACCTGCTATTGTAGTTACAGAATGTATAGGGAATATATCTATTAAAGGACCAGCTATTGCAACACCAATAGGCTTAGCCAGCTGGAAGAACATCCCTTGAAGCGAGTAAACCCTCCCACGATATTCATCCGGTATTAAAGTCTGGTATACCACCCTCATGGGAACATTGGAGAATCCAAACGCCAGACCTCTTAAGGCTGCTATGGAACAATAAATCATAAAGAATTCCCCTGCGTTGAACTTGCCTGCCAGCATAGGATATATAGGAACCACCAGCAGCATAAGCCCCAATGCCTGTGTAAACATGCTCCATATCATAAATTTATGTTTTTTGTCCATTTTTGGCAAGAAGTTCAAAAAAACCGCACTTGCCATAAATCCCGCGATAAACATGGCATTAATAAAACCAAAATTGTTATCAGTTAATGATAATGTTTTTTTGATGATTATAGGATGAACCACATCTTGTATGGGAAAGAAAAAGAAGTTAACCGACAAGCCAAAAAGCAGCATTGCAAGCAAGGCTTTTGTATGTATAACAAATTTTAATCCACCCAGCAAATTACTAAAAAACGTCTTTACTGTAATATTACCTTTACTTTGCACCTTGGGTGTAGTCATTATTATTTCACAAAAAGCTGAAAAAAAGAAGGTTAATCCATTAATAGCAAAAGCTCCCGGTGCACCATACAGCTTGTAAATTATCGGTGCCAGTATTGGTCCCAGCAAACCTGTAGTACTGCCCACAAAGCTGCTTATCGAGTTTGCTTTGACAAGCTGAGACTCATGTACAAGATTGGGATATAACGCACTGACGGCAGGGAAATAGAATACACTGCAGGATACAAGTAAAGCAGTTGCTGCACAAAGTACCCATAATGGGGCCATATCCATGTAAGCAAGATAACCTAATGCTACAGTAATAAAACCTCTGAAAACATCCATCCAGATCATTATTTTTCTTCTATCATACCTGTCAACCAGAACACCTAATAATGGACCCAGCCCGATACTTGGAAGGTAAGAAATCAGTACTACTATACTTAAAGCAGTTCCTGTACCGAGAACTCCTCCAAGCTTTGCAATGCTTGCATCTCCTGCAATGGCAATTACAAACAAAGTCAGAGCCATTCCGTGTATACTGTCACCCATCCCGGATACAAAGCTGCCTATAGTCAGCAGCATATAATTTTTATTGAGGAAAATCGGCTTTTGCTTATACTGTTCCTCCTGTCGGGTGTTTAAATTCAAATCAGACATTGCTAATTGTCCCCATTCTCAAAATATTCTTCTCTAAGTATACTCATAGTATACTCATCATGGTATTTGCCAAATCTGAAAATTGCTTCTCTGCCTACTGCCTCTATTTTAAAGCCGCATTTTTCATAGCTCTTAACTGCTCTTTGGTTAAAGGAGAATACATGCAAAGAAATCTTATTTATATTTATTTCTTTAAACATAAAGTCTACCAAAAGCTTCATTGCTTCTGTTCCATAACCCTTACCGAGATAATCTCTATGTCCGATAAAAATTCCTACTGTAGCAACCTTGTTTTTTTGATATACACTGTTTGCGCCACAGGTGCCGATAAACTTGCCGTCCTTTGTTTCTATTGCTAAATTAAAGCCCTTGTATATATCCTTTCGTTTGATGTACTCTTTGTACCATTCCTTTTCCATATCCTCATTCATAGGCATTGGAGGGTCATCATCCAGATTCAGCTTTATTTCCAAATCATTAAGATATTCTACACAAGCCTTAAGATCTGATTCCTTGATTACCCGAAGATTTACTAATTCTCCACTGAAATACATGCTATTCACCCCTCCTCATTGCATCATATTCTCTTTTTAAAATGGCCATCTGGTATACATCATTGTATTTGCCTTTTCTATAAAGCTCCTGCCTTAAGGTACCTTCAACCTTAAAGCCGCATTTTTCATAGCTTTTCACTGCCCTTTTGTTAAACTCAAATACAAATAGTCTGACTCTGTTCAGATTCATTTCATTAAAAATGTAATCCACCAGAAGTCCTAAAGCTTCAGAGCCATAGCCTTTGCTTCTTTGCTCAGGACCACCCAAAAATATCCAAACAGTAGTATAACTGTTCTTCCAATTTGTATCCATGGTCCCACACATACCGATTATAGTTCCATCCAGTTTTTCGATTACAAACTCAACGTCATTTGTGTGTTTTTCTTTTAACTCCTCATTAAACCAGTATTCTCCTCTTTCAACTGAACCCTGCAGAGGCAGATACATTGATAAATTCTCCAGTACTTCTTCTTCATTTCTTATTGCAATAAGCTTTGCCACATCTTCTTTTCTTTCAGGTCTCAGCCTGATATTTTTCCCAGTAAACAACATAAAACCCCCTTTTCTCAATCCACAAAAAAATACCTCTATATATAATAACTTCTTTTGACAGTTTCCGCAATGTAGTATTTAGTTATAATCATACTTTACGGTATTCCATATCCTTTTCGGGAAACTCCAGCGGCTTGAAGCCATACCTGCTGTATAAACCGTGGGCATCCTTTGTTACCAATCTCCATTTTTTCACGTCTGATGTTTCAGGATTATTAATTACACATTCCATAAGCCATTTTCCGATACCCTTTCCTCTATATGCTTCATTAATGATTACATCACATAAATAAGCATAGGTAGCATAATCAGTAATAACTCTGGCAAATGCAATCTGTATGCTGCCGTCATAAATACCGTAACATAAAGAATTCTCAATAGATTTAATTATTGTAGCCTTTTCCCTTTCTGATGCCCAGTAAGTATTTTGTATCATTTCACAAACAATATCCTTTTTCAACTTGCTCTTATCAGTGGATATCAAGTACCCATCTCTTTCCTGTTCAAAATTCATATCTAATCCTCCCTCTCCATAAGTATGGTATATCGTGGGTATAAACCGTATTTCATATAAAAATTGAAAACTTCCTCATTCCCAAAAGCTACAACCAGCTTCTTCTGTCTGACCTTCCTCCCGTTCAGCCAATCCATGGATCTTGTCATCAGCATATCACCGATACCACAACCCCTATGGCTGCTTAAAACATATATGGAGTCAATCTCTCCAATCCCGTATTCATCTATCGTCGATATGCAGTAGCCAATGGCCTCATCTCCGGAAAATGCAAGCTCAATGTTCAACTCCCCGCTGACTGCCTTTTCCATTAAAGCTGCCTTTCTTTTTTCGAAATTCATTTTTCTAAAATATTCTGCGAAGTAGGCTGAACCTTTCAGATGATGCTCATTGAGCTTCTCCCACAGCCCCTTTACCATATCAAGGCTCTCAGCACCAGATGTGCAGTATGTTATTTCCTTCATATCAAACATTTTCAAACCTCCATTAATGAATGTACCAGTACAGTTTCATTATATTACTGTTGTTTTATATATACAAATAGTATATTATATAACTGTAACGGTACAGTTGGAGGTGACACTATGACTTCTCAGCCTAAATACATAGAAATAGTTGATTACATAGTCAATAATGCATCAAAAGGAACATTTAAAAAGGGCTCCAGGCTCCCCTCTATAAGAGAGCTTGCCACACAGTTTGAATGTAGCAAGGCAACTGTAATAAGAGCATTTGATGAACTGGAAGACAGACATATTATATACTCAGTTCCTCAAAGCGGCTACTATATGGTTGACAGCTTGTCGAAAAAGACAGACTCAGTTTCTCAGCTTTTTGATCTTATAGATTTTTCAGCAGCCGCACCCGAAATAGATTTGCTTCCCTACAAGGACTTTCAGCACTGTATTAATCAGGCCATCGACCTTCACAAGGATATTCTTTTTAATTATTCTGATACTCAAGGTCTGCCTAGTCTCAGAAAAACTCTTTCCAAGCAGCTTATGACCAGCCAGGTATTTAAGAAGCCTGATGATATCTTTATAACCTCCGGCTCCCAACAGGCATTGTATTTACTTGCAGTAATGCCCTTTCCCAATGGAAAGACCAATATTCTGGTAGAACAGCCTGTATACAGCTCCTTTCTAAAAATTCTCGAGCTCAATGGCATTACTGCTGTCGGAATATCAAGATATGCTGAAGGATTCGATACTGATCAGCTTGAAAACCTGTTTAAGACAGGCAACATAAAGTTTTTCTATACTATTCCCCGTTTTCACAATCCAACGGGCTACAGCCTTTCAAACATACAGAAAAAGGAGATAGCAAGATTAGCTTGTAAATACAATGTGTATATTGTAGAGGATGATTATCTTGCAGACTTGGATCAATCCTCAAAAAACGACCCAGTTATGACCTATGATGAAGGTGAAAAGATAATATATATAAAGAGCTTTTCAAAAACTCTGCTGCCGGGCCTGCGCATAGGCTATGTCATACTTCCCCGGCTGCTGCACAATAAGTTTCTTGACTATAAACGTTGTATGGATATTAATTCTTCCGTATTATCACAGGGCGCTTTAGATATATACTTTGACAACGGCATGTATGAAGCACATATAGATAAGGCAAGAATGACTTATGTAGATAGGATGAAGCATCTGGAAAATGCATTGGAAAGGCATAAGCTTATAAAGAGCGATACTGCAAACAGCAGCTGTGGTTTTTTTAAAATGCTCGAGCTGCCTGAACACATAGATGCAAAAATATTATCACACAAATTGTGGGAAAAAAACGTAGTGATTAAGGATGCAGGACCGTATTATCTGCAGGATTTTTATAAGCAGAATCACGTACGGATCAGTATATTCAGAACCGATAAATCTAAAATTGACAGTGGTATTAAGGAAATAGCGGCTGAAATAGACAATATGAACCGGTCTGTACCTGTCAAAAAAAAGAATTATCCGGATTTCTAGTCCGGATAATTCTTTATATTTAATCTACCATCTTATGATATATTAAATCCGTATACAGCTTTCCTTTATATTCTTCATACCTTACACCTGCAAGATTGTAGTTCTGCTTCTTCCTGAACTGCAGGGATGCAAAATTGGGTTGAGGACTAATAATGGTTTCAGCAAAAATATCCTTTATGCCTTCATTTCTGAGATCTGTCTTCAAACTCTCATACATCAGGCTACCAATGCCCATTCCTGTAAGCTGCGACAATACAGCTGTCTTATCAACGAGTATGAAGTTATCTGTTGCAGAAGACAAGAAATCAGGTCTCCAGTAAACTTCCTCCATCCAGTTGGGGTTTTCTGCAAGCCATTCATTTTTTTCATAGGCCATAAGAAAACCATAAATCCTGTCATACTCGGCCACGTAAAAATGCTTTAGCCTCTTAATCCTTCTCTTGAGTTTTGTCTTGTAATACCTTGGATTCGACATATAATCATCCACCAGGAAGCCCTGTTCGGCAACCTTCTCTGATTTGCCGACCGAGCATGCTACATCGAAAACTGCGTCAACATCCTGAAGTGTTGCCTTTCTAACCTTAAGCAGCTTTTTTAGATAAAAAGGATTTACGCTTTGTAGAGTATTAAGTACTTGAGTCATTGAAATACCTCCCCAAAATTTTTAGATTTAAGGAAGATTGGCGAGCATACCCAAAAAAAGTAAAAACCACGGAAGCGCCGTGGTTTTGGGTACACTAAATAAAGCGAACTTAATCACACCAAGTCTTCCTCTTCCTACGCTTACGAGGTTAGCTGACGGATTCGGACTGAAAGAGTTTAGCCCTATGCAATATTCCGCGAACACATGTGCAACAGAGATGTTGCGGCATCAAATGCGGAGCATTTGCAACTCACCCCAAAATTGGTTCCCCCGTTCCTGGTCTACAGGATTCAGCGAATAAAGATATATTCATTTATACTATTATATAACAAAACCTTGTCTATATGTATCTATTTCAAAAATCGTTACAATTTTTTTACATTTTGCTTTTAATCCCTTAATGGTGAACAGAATTGTTTATTAATCAACAATACTTTGCTATAATGAATAATTAATAAAGGCAAAGATGCAGGAGGGTGACAATGAGTTTAATAGGTTCTAACATTAAAAACATAAGACTGAAAAAGAACATATCAGCAAAGGAGTTATCAAAGAAATGCGGTTTATCAGAGAATGCTTTGATGGATATAGAAAGCGGACGCAAAATACCAAATACAAACATAATAAACTCCATTTCAAAGGCTTTGGGTGTACAGATAGATGCCATAGAGCCGGCTTATTTCCAGGACTATTTTGAAGAAGACAATATTCCTGCCAAACAGCCTGCAGTAAAGAATAAAGCTGCTGAAAAAGACAGCCAAGCAAATTCACCTATAAAGGACAGCAGTCTTTCAGATGCCTTTAATAAAGCAATCAGAAAGATTCCTGTGCTGAGCAGGATCACTCCCGGAAAGAGCATACCATATGAAAGCGATATAGTTGATTACAAGTTCGAGCCTGTGTTTCAGACTAAGAACAATAATATTTCAGGTGACCATTTCATATATTATGTACTTCCGGACAACAGCATGAGCGGCAGCAGAATGCTAAAAAACGATATCGCACTGGTTTTCATGACTGATTCTATAATGGACAGAGACATTGTACTTCTGACATATAATAACAAAGCTTATGTCAGAAGAATAAAAACCTCAGACAAAACCGTACTGCTGTACCCTGACAATCCGGATTATGAAATTATCATAACAAACATAAAAGATATCCAGATAATCGGGAAAATTGTAAGAGTGGAGTTCAAAATATAATACAAAGCATAAAGACCGGATTACCGGTCTTTATTTCATCTGCAGCGTTCATCTACTTTAATCATCAAAATATCCCGATTTACTATATACCTCTCATGCTTACCCTTTCCAATCTGTCCCAGCTCATCATATGCAGTAATATCAAAAACAAGCTTGTTTTCGTTTTGCTCTACAAGCTCGGCGCTAACCGTACAAGTCATTCCTTGAACAGTCGGGTTCTCATGATTGATATCTAAAGTTTTACCAATCGTAATAAAGCCTTGCGGTAATTTGGGGTCAATAGCCTTGACTGCTGCTTCAATCATTAGTGCTGCCAGGGTTGGTGTTGCCAGCAAATTCTTTAAAGCGCCGCTGCCAAAATTCAGTGCTGTATCTTCTCTAGTGATTCTTTTTTGCACTATTCCCTTGGTACCTATTTCGAATTGTTGTATCATATTTTCAACACCTCCTGTAATTATAATATCACATTTGCCAATGTGTGTCACATTTGAAAACTTTATGCTCTTTATTCAAAGAATTTTTTTAAACCACCTTGACAGCACTAATACTATTTGATACATTATATAATAATTTCATAAATAAATGCAATGAAAAAGAGGAGTAAATGAAGCTGGTACTTTTTAGAGAGTCGGAGTTTGGTGAAATCCGATGTATCTGCTCATGGAAGGGCACTTTGGAGCATTAAATCTGAGGCGGATTATATCTTACATAAGGTATAGTCAATTTGGGTGGAACCGCGGAAGTTAGCTTTCGTCCCTTATATATGGGATGAAGGCTTTTTATTTTTTATAATTAAGAGGAGGTATATCATGGCAACGGAAAAAACTATGGAAAAGATAGTTGGCTTATGTAAGAACAGAGGCTTTGTATATTCAGGCTCAGAAATATATGGAGGTCTGGCCAACGCATGGGATTATGGCCCACTGGGAGTTGAATTGAAGAATAACGTAAAAAAAGCCTGGTGGAAAAAATTTGTACAGGAAAACCCTTATAATGTAGGCTTGGACTGTGCCATACTCATGAATCCTCAGGTATGGGTGGCTTCCGGGCATGTGGGAGGCTTCAGCGACCCGCTTATTGACTGTAAGGATTGTAAAACACGACACAGAGCAGATAAGCTTATCGAGGACTGGAATGCAGCCAATAGCATCAATACTGCCGTAGACGGCTGGTCCAATGAACAGCTTATGCAGTACATGAGAGATAACAACATCAAATGCCCAAACTGCAATTCAGGCAACTTCACGGACATAAGAAAGTTCAACCTTATGTTCAAAACCTTCCAGGGTGTTACAGAGGATTCCAAGGCAGAAATATACTTGAGACCGGAGACAGCTCAAGGGATTTTTGTTAACTTCAAAAATGTACAGAGAACTACCAGAAAAAAGATTCCTTTCGGAATAGGACAAATAGGAAAATCCTTTAGAAATGAAATTACACCCGGTAATTTCATATTCAGAATAAGAGAGTTTGAGCAGATGGAGCTTGAGTTTTTCTGTGAGCCTGGCAAGGATCTTGAGTGGTTCAGCTATTGGAAGGACTTCTGCTGGAACTGGCTCTTAAAGCTGGGTATGAAGGAAGAAAGCCTTAAGATGAGAGATCACTCCAAGGATGAGCTGTCACACTACAGCAATGCTACTACAGACATAGAGTTCAGGTTCCCCTTTGGTTGGGGTGAGCTTTGGGGTATTGCTGACAGAACGGA
Source organism: Bacillota bacterium (assembly GCA_049322695.1). Classification (GTDB taxonomy): domain Bacteria; phylum Bacillota; class Clostridia; order Lutisporales; family Lutisporaceae; genus CALGKJ01. Next base: position 33,515 of record JBMORW010000021.1, read on the forward strand.
TTTCGACCTTAGACAGCATATGGAGCACTCAAAGGAAGATCTCTCATACTTTGACCCCAACACCAATGAAAAGTTCGTACCTTATTGCATAGAGCCGTCCCTCGGCTGTGACAGAGTAACCCTTGCATTCCTTTGTGATGCATATGACGAAGAGGAAGTTGCCGAAGGAGATGTGCGTACAGTTTTGAGACTCCATCCAGCACTGGCTCCTATTAAAATTGCCGTTCTGCCCTTATCCAAAAAGCTTGGAGATGAGGCTGCAAAGGTATATGAAATGTTGATCAAGCACTATGTTTGTGAATTTGATGAAGCCGGCAGCATAGGCAAAAGATATAGAAGACAGGATGAAATAGGCACTCCATACTGCATAACCTTTGACTTTGAATCCCTTGAGGATAACAGTGTAACAGTAAGAGATAGAGACAGTATGCAGCAGGTGAGAATCAAAATCGATGAGCTGTTAAGCTATTTCAACGAAAAGTTCCAATTCTAAGAAAGCCGAGAAATGCATCTTAATGTTTTGCTTCATACGCTTTAAGATGCATTTAACTTGGTGCTAAAACCTTATAAAATGGTGTAATAATAAAAATAAATGAGTGCTACAGGGCACTCATTCATTTTTCAGATGATTGTTTACTCTTTTCAGAAGCTCTCTGCTGTTGCTGTGTGTCAAGCTGTTCATCGCATCCTCGTATTTGAGCCATTTGAAGTCTTCGATCTCTTCAACCTGGCATTTAACTTCATTATCAATAGCTTCACCAATAAAGTATACAACTTCCTTAATTGTATCTTCCTTAGGTGAATACTCCATTGTACTTCTGAAGTCCTCCAGCAGCCTGACCTTTATTCCTGCTTCCTCCCATATCTCTCTAAGCGCGGTTTCTTGCTCAGTCTCGTTTTCCTCCACATGACCCTTGGGAAAGCCCCAGTGGCTGCCGTTTTTATGCTTGATAATAAGATACTCATTACTGTTTGCATTCTTTTTGAACACTACAGCGCCACAGGATTTTTCAAACTTCAAAGTCCATCCCCCCGATTACATTACTATCTTTTTGATTAAGAAGACATTTATACAGCGCAGGATTTTAATAGGCTGCCGTCCATAAATCTTGAGCTGCTTTTTCATATACAGTCAGTTTAGCATTACAGCTGAACTTTTTCAATTAATAAATAAACACTTCATATTCTATAATGCCAAGTGTTATAATAAGTATGTATTTTATTTTGAGGGGGTTGTATCATGATATCTATGAAATACATACTTGAGGTAATGGAAAAAATCTGCTGCACTGCCAGTCCCACCGGCTATACTCAAAATGCCATGAAAGTGGTGGAAACCGAGTTAGTAAGTATGGGTTATGAGGTAAGCTATACTCGAAAGGGTGCCTTAACCAGCATCATAAAAGGCAAAAACGAAAAAATAAAAAGATCTGTGGCTGCTCATATTGACACTCTTGGTGCAATGGTCAAAGAAATCAAAGGAAACGGACGGATTGCATTTACCAACATCGGCGGTTATGCGGGAGGATCAATAGAATCAGAAAACTGCAATATACATACCTCAGACAAGGTATTTACTGGGACGATATATACCGTTAAGCCTTCTGTCCATATACATTCAGATGCAAGAACCCTGGATCGCACACTTGATAATATGGAAATATTACTGGATGAGCGGGTATCTTCAGCCAAGGATGTTCAGGAATTAGGTATTAGTGTTGGTGATTTTATATCCTTTGAATCCAGATTCAGAGTTACCGAAAAAGGCTATATAAAGTCGCGTCATCTGGATGATAAGGCAAGCGTTGCAATTATACTGGGCGTATGCAAGTATATTAGAGAAAACAACATTATACCCGAGTTTTCAGTGCAAGTTTTCATAAGTAATTATGAAGAGGTTGGACATGGTGCAAGCAGTGGCTTGTCACCTGATGCAGAAGAATTGCTATGCGTAGATATGGGTACACCCGGTATAGGGCAAAACACAGATGAATACACAGTCTCTATATGCGCAAAGGATTCATCAGGTCCCTATGATTATGAGCTTCGCAGCAGACTTACGAAACTGGCAGAAGATAATAACATCGGCTATAAGGTTGATATATATCCGAATTACAGCTCAGACGGTGCAGCTGCCTTACAAGCAGGAATGGGGCTCAAGGTCGGACTCATAGGTCCCGGAGTATATGCATCCCATACCTATGAAAGAACACATAAGGACTCAGTAGAATGTGCAGCAAAATTACTTGTTGAATATATAAGAAGCTAAGGCAGGTCAATTGACCTGCCTTAGCTTTAACACTAGACACTGAACACTGGATATTAACCTCATGTATTTCTGCATCAGTCCAGTTACTCGCAACTCGAAACCCGCAACTCGCAATTACTAGCCTAAGGCTATATAGAATAAGTTGTCAGCTCTTCGCAGTAGTTGCAGCGATAATGTATCTTGCCGTTTGAGTGAGCCAGATGGAATCTGGGATTGACATAATCATCAAAATTGCTTATGCATCTTGGATTCTTACATTTGAACATTCCCTGTATTTCTTTAGGTATCTTCACTTCCATCTTGCTTACAATCTCATCGTTTTCAATAATATTAACAGTAATATTCGGATCTATAAGTCCCAGCATGGTAAGATCCAAATCTATCTTATTCTCTATCTTTATTATGTCCTTTCTGCCCAGCTTGCTGCTTGGAACATTCATCAGCAGTACTACTGGATAGTTCACCTCTCCGAGCTTCAGCTTCTCAAATATTTTGATTCCTTTACCTTCCGTAATATGGTCAATAACTATTCCACAGTTTATGCTGTTAACCTTTAACATTTACATCCACCCCCAACAAATGCGCCATCAGCGCCATTCTTACATATATGCCGTATTCAGCCTGTTTGAAATAAACCGCTCTTTGATCATCGTCCACATCATAGCTTATCTCATTGACTCTTGGAAGGGGATGCATAACCAGCATATCTTCCTTTGCATTCTTTAGCTTGCTTCTTGTCAGGATGTAGCTGTCCTTCAGCCTCATGTAATCTGCTTCGTTGAAAAATCTTTCCTTCTGGATTCTTGTCATATACAGTATATCAACCTGATCTATTACTTTTTCAAGACTTTCTGTTTCGTAAATTTCGATATTGTGTTTTTCAGATATCACTTCCTTCAGGTGTTCTGGGAATTTAAGCTCAGTAGGTGATATGAATACAAACTTGTTATTTGGATATCTGGACATCGTACTTACTAAGGAGTGGACAGTACGGCCGAACTTCAAATCGCCGCAAAACGCCAGAGTCAGTCCTTCAAGCCTTCCCTTGTATCTTCTGATTGTCAAAAGATCTGTCAAAGTTTGTGTGGGATGCTGATGACCTCCATCTCCTCCATTTATAACGGGCACTGATGAGTATTCCGAAGCAAGCTTTGGTGCACCCTCTTTAGGATGTCTCATTACCACTACATCAGCATAGGTTGCCAGTACCCTTATTGTGTCCGCAATGCTTTCTCCCTTTGATACCGAGCTTGTGCTGGCATCAGAAAAGCCAAGCACTGTTCCTCCCATTCTCAGCATAGCAGATTCGAAGCTAAGTCTGGTTCGTGTACTTGGCTCATAAAACAGAGTTCCAAGAATCTTACCCTTGCAAATGTCAGCAAAAGCAGCTCTGTCATCAACCATCTTGTCTGCAAGATCAAAAACCATTTTTAATTCTTCAAGTGTAAAATCGTTCGGGTCAATCAAGTGTCTTCCTTTTAACATTGCTTACTCCTCCTTTTTAGTCTCACGGGACTATTTTAAAGGTACTTCAAATAAAAAACCTTCCTGCCTGCCGGCAAGAAGGTATATACATACACATAGATATGACATGGTCATAGCTCTATTATCTGCACCTTCTCAGCCTCACAGGACTAATTTAAAGGTATTTTCTATATAATATACTATGTTGCATATGCTGTCAATATAAAATAAAAAGACAAAATAATGAAAAAATTTTACTTTTTTTATAAATTACACCTCAAAATTTTTAAAGCAGTCGAAAGATATAATGAAACATACAAATATTAGGAGGTATCCAGGATGTTAAAAAAGAAACTAATGTCGTTAGGAATTGCAGCTATTTTAGCGGTTTCATCCTTTACTGCTCCTGTTTTTGCCGATAATACAGACAGCAGTATGACAAAAACAGAAAGAAAGGCGCTCTACCAGCAGAGGGACCACGCCAAAAAGGATAAAGATGATGATGAAGAACACAGAGGCAGAGGCAATGGTAAGGGAAAAGGACATGAAAACAAGAACTCCAGTATATCTAATGTCAGTGCCCTGAAAATGATTATTGAGATGCTAGGGTTAGACGATGAAGCAGAAAAAATAACTATTACACATCCGTCATATAACGGCAAGAAGCTAATTTGGGGCCATGGATATATTTACATGGCATTGGAAAAAGGAATAATCACTCCTGATGAAACCTATGGCTTCAATGCAAATTCTGCCTTCAAACGTTACCAGGCAGCAAAATATATAGTTAGAGCTATTGGGATGGATTCCCTGGCCAAGCAGAACATGAACGTTGAGCTTGATTTTGATGATGATAACTCCATACCAGATGACGCTATAGGTTATGTATACGTAGCAACCAAGCTTGAACTGATGGAAGAAAACGATGATGATGAGTTCCAGCCTATGAAAGCAGTTTCCAAGCGAGAAATGGAAAGAATTATTGAAAAGGCCGGCAAGGTTGGCGTTCCCGGAAATAATGACAATGCAAATATTGCAACAAGCACATTTGTATCAGTCAGCAACAATAAGAGCATTATAACAGTCAAGAACGGTACCAGCAGTACAAATACAGACTATGCTTTGAACCCCAATGCACCTGTATATATGAACAATGGCTATACAACCGTTGATTCTCTGAAAGCAGGAGATACTATAAAACTTGTTTTCAGCAGAACATCTCAGGTTATATTTATAGAAGTAATCAGTACTGCAATAGCTGAACAGAAACTGACAGTCTCGTCTGTAAATTATAATGATCTTTCAGACCAGCTGAAAACTCAAGTTGATACTCTTAAGCTTACCAACAGCTACAGAGCCTTTAAGCAGGGCAACTACATTTACCTGCTTGTTACCATGGGACAAAAGAATACCGGCGGATATGCAATTGCCGTGAAGGATGTTTACAAGGTTCAGCTTATAGACGGCAAGTACGATATCAAAGTAGTCGTCGACCAGGTATATCCTCCTGCAAATTCATTTAACACTCAGGTAGTGAATTACCCATATAATATAGTAAGAATAGACAGCTTCAGCGGCATACAAAATATAAAGTTTGTAGATACATCCAGCACAAGTATAGCTCAGACGGTATTGACTGAGCTTGACACAGTTGAAACAATCAGTGGAACCATTTCCAGCATAGATGCAGCAAACAGAAAGCTTTATGTCACATCAGCCAGCAGTACGACTACAGAATATACAATACCTTCAGAGGCTGTAATAAAGCTTAATAATATCTCCACACAGCTGTCTTCACTGACTGCAAACATGTATGTGGTTATCACCAAGAACAATGGGGTTATTACACTGGTTTCAGCAATCGATGCAACTACTGCTGTAACCGGCACAATCAGCCAGGTTGACGCAGCCAACAGAAAACTGAAGGTAACAGAAAGCAATGGGGTAACAACAGAGTACTCAATACCTGCTGATGCAGTAATCAAGTTGAACAACGCCGTCAGTCAGCTGTCCGCACTGGTGGCCAACATGAATGTGGTGCTTACAAAGACAAACGGTATCATTATTCAGGTATCAGCAACTGACAATATTGCAGAAGTTTCAGGAACTCTGCTTGCTGTAACTGACATAAACGGAAAGCTCTTAATAGTCAAGTCAGGAAACGAGTATAAAAATTATCTTGTTGATGCTAGTACAGTTTTTATAGTCAACAACCAAGTATCAACACTTGAAAATATACCTCTCAACAGTACAATTGTCTTAAAGCTTGTAAACGGAGTACTCAAAGAAGTCAAAATGCTGTAATACAAAATGCCGGTTCACCGGCATTTTCTTTTTGACTAAATGGTACAAACTTCTTACCTCATAATATTGCAGCCCCCTAAATATTATATACAGAGGGTGATAACTCTTAGTTGATATCATGGGGAGTGAAAAAATGAAAAAACTTACATATATACAAGGTGCGTTTATTCTTACAATGACAAATCTTATAACGGGAATCCTTGCTTTCGCTTACAGGATGTACTTATCCCGATCCATAGGGGCAGAAGGTATGGGAGTATTCCAGCTGGTTATGCCCCTTTACATGCTGATGATAACATTGGTTTCAGGCGGTATCTCTACAGCTGTTTCAAAGCTTGTTGCAGAAAGCCATGCATCCAATAATTTTAAAAACATTTATAAAATTACACGTATATGCTTTATTTCTATCGGAGGTTGGAGCTTGCTCATATGCATGCTTATTGTTTTTAATGCAGATTTTGTGGCATATTACATATTAAAGGACAGCAGGACAGTGTTTTCTATAATGATACTTACACCTGCAGTTTTCTTTGTATCCATGGCAGCAATTCTCAAGGGTTATTTTTACGGCATTCAGAATGTGAAGCCTCCTGCAGTTATTGATATACTGGAAAAAATAGTTAGGTTAGGCTCTCTCATAGCCATAACAAGCTACCTTATTCCATATGGTATTGCATATGTATGTGCCGGTGCGATGCTGGCAATGACTGCCGGTGAGTTTTTAAGTCTTGTACTGCTGTATCTGACCTATAGATTTAGAAAAAGCAGTAAAATCAATAATGTGAATACGGAATCCACCATATCAATTATTAAAAAGGTCCTGCATAATGCTATTCCTCTTTCCATCAGCGGTGCATTGGCTACCATTATGGATATGCTGTGCGCCGTATTGGTGCCGTCTATACTAAGAAAATCGGGATATTCAAGCAGTACAGCCCTCGCACTTTACGGACAGCTTACAGGTATGGTCATGCCCTTATTATTCTTCCCGTTTATCATTGTAGCATCATTATCAATAACTCTTGTTCCGGCTGTTACGTCCTCCTTTACCTCAAAAAACTACACTGCACTCAATAAAAAAAGCAATGATTCACTTATGCTGACCACCATCGTTGGTTTTGCTGCCACGGCATTTTTCCTTGTATATCCCAGTGAAGCCTGCAGAATATTCTTTGAGCAGCCTCAAGCAGGTACAATGCTTTTCTGGATGGCATTGGGCTGCGTTCTGGAGTACTGGCAGTTCACCTTATTTGCCATAATGAGTGGAGTAGGGCTGCAGAAAAAAGTGCTTGTCAACTCAGTATTGCACATATTTGTTACTTTAGCATGCATTTACTTGCTCCTGCCCATACCTCAGATAGGTATATACGGCTATATAATAGGCTTTAACCTGAGTGCTGTCATTGTAGTAGCAGCCAACCTGTTTGCACTCAGAAAGATTCCACAGATAAAAATAGACTTTTTTAAGACAGTAACAAAGCCTTTTGTATGCTTTTCAGGCCTGACTGTCTTCCTGAAATACTGCAACAGTTTTCTGATCAGCCTCGGTATAACAGGACTTAATCTTACTCTAACATGCATAATAGGCTTTTTCGTTTATATTTTCCTGCTGCTTCTGACTGGCACACTAACCTCCAGTCAGCTAAAATCCAATATTTCCTTCAGAAACTAACTTTCACTTTTAAAGTATAAAACAGAAAGCTTCAATGCTTTCTGTTTTTATATACTGCTGTTACAACTGCCTTTCCTGTCGAGTGAACGGGCAATAAATCCTAACAGGTTTTTCTTGCCCGAAACATCAGCTGAAGCCGAAGCCAGCTTGTATAGTGAAAAGTAGCTTATAAATATCATGCTAAGGGAAGGTATGAATATGACTGCATCAAAAACACCATGTGCCATTATTGCAGTAAGACTACACAGATAGCCCATGAATATGTATCTATTTTTGTCAGTCTCATTGTTGATCCAAAGCTTAAGTGCACCGAAAAACTCTATAACAGCAAAGTACAGGAATGCTCCCAAACCTATGACACCTAGCTCTGCTGCAACATGCAAATATATGCTGTGAGCATGTATAACATATTTATAGAGCTTAGCAGAATAAGTGGATAAATGGTACCAGAGCGTTCCCACTCCATGCCCGGTTATGGGATTCTGTACAAAAATCTGTATGGCAGCCCTCCATATTTCGATCCTGTATGTGTTACTGCTGTCCTTATATATTGCATCAAGCTCAGCCCTATTTATATTGCCCAGGGAATTATAAAGGTAAAAAGCAGCCACCATGACTGCCATATACAGTACAAGAGCCTTGTTTCTCTTAAATATAAGCAGCAGCGACATAGCTATGCAAAATGAAATAAAACCGCCTCTGGAATATGTCAGTATAAGGCAAGCGGATAAAAGCAGTATGTTTGGCACAAGCAAGGCATCCTTCAACCTGTCATTATGTATGTATTTGGATATGAAAAAGCACAGATTGATTACTATATAGCCTGCAAATATATTGGGATTCTGGAGTGTAGAATAAATCCTTTTCAACGAGCCGAAGGAATTCTGATCAACCCAGCTCTTTAATCCTTCAGTATCTCCGGAAAATACCTGATATATACCAAAAATGCATACTGCAAAGCAAATAATGCTTAAAAGTCTATATAATGAGTCCAATCTGCCAGGACTCACAACAAAAACAAGTATAAGCCAAAATGCTATAAGCAGAAATAAAATTACATCTGCAGCTATACTGAATAGCGGCTCCTTGGAGAAAAAAGTCGACAATGCTATGCAAAGACATATAATCATTATCGGCTTGTTCTTCAAAAACATTTCTATAAGCTGCTGGTGCTTCTCCTGATATATCAATAGCATCAGAATGGGCAGAATGCCCAAATATGCAGCAGGACTAAACAATACAGACATAATAACAACTATGTACAAAAGGATTCTTGTTAATTTTGACAGATCCATAATTACATCTCCAAATACCTCTATATACAGCAAAAGACACTGCTTTATGCAGTGTTTATATTTCTTTGAGATAAGCCTATAAGCCGGGTTCTGTTGAAGATGATCATCTATCTAGACTTGACGTTACCGTCAAGCTCAAGCGACCTAACCCGGAAGCGGAACGGGCAATTCCTGTTTCAGATTGTTTGACAAAATGAAACTGCTTCTCTATTTGGTCTTGCTCCAGGTGGGGTTTACATAGCCGGCCAGTTACCTGACCGCTGGTGAGCTCTTACCTCGCCTTTCCACCCTTACAAGCATATCAGACACAAGTATCCAATGCGCTTGCGGTATCTCTCTGTTGCACTATCCTTGAAGTCGCCTTCACCGGGCGTTACCCGGCACCCTGCCCTCTGGAGCCCGGACTTTCCTCGGCCGGATTTTCTCCGAACGCGATCATCCAGCTTACTCAAAGCATAATATTTTTTTAATGTAAGATAGTTTCATTGTGAAACAACTTATATATTTCGTATCATATAAATTATATATCGTTTAGCATATATGGTCAACAGGATATTAAACCCTCAGCTGCTATTTGTACATAAGTATCCTTCCGCAGTTTTCGCACCTTACTATTGTTTGGGTAAATTTTGCTGACTCATAATTCATGGAGGAAACCTCCATGTTGCAGCCGGTGCATTTTCTATCTTCAACAAAGGATATCGGGTTTTGATGCATTCTCTTTACCTTATAGTATAAATCAAGCAGTTCAGCACCAAGTGATGCTTTCAAGCTGTTTATTTCATCTTCAAAGGCTTCTTCCTGCTTCCTGACGTTTTCTACGTACTCTTCTTTCTTACTCTTCAGTTCCATATACTTCTTTTTTATAAAATGCAGCCTCTTTTTATGATCTAATATCTCTTTATTAATATTTTCTCCCTCTTCATTGAGTTTAGTCATCTGCATTTTGTTGGATGAAAGCTTCTCATTCAGCTTTTTTACCTGAGTAAGTAATTTTTCCTGTTTTTTGTGACTTACCTCATCACTTCTGGTAATAATCTCAAAGCTTTCCTTTTCAAGCTGCAGATTGGAGATTTCATTTTTCTTAATATCTATTTGTGCATTGATACTATGAAGCTTTTCTTCGGACTTTTCCAATAAACCCTTCAATCTCTGATACTCATCCTTAAATCTTTTCAACTCCTGATCATGCAATACCTCCTCCAAATTGTTCCTTAGCAATTGCAAGCTTTTTTCTCTTTCATCAAGGGTTAGCAGAGCTTCAGCAAACATATGATCATCTCCTTCATAGTATTGTAAATATAAACAAAAACTGGAATGCTGTTGAACATCCCATCTATATATATTCCATAGGCTCCAAATTTGTGGCTGATTCTGTTATGTCCACATCATATTTCAAGTCCCTGAGCTTATTATTGAGATACTCCGATACAGCTTTTATCATCAACTTTTCTGTGGCGTAATGTCCTGCGTCTATAACGCTCATACCCAGTTCCAATGCATCCAGTGTTTCATGATGCTGCATGTCACCTGTTATCAGCACCTGAGCTCCGGCAAAATAGGCGGCATTTATAAATTTATTGCCTGTTCCATTTAAAATAGCCAATTTTCCTACTTTTCTATCCTTACTGCCGGCAAGCTTAACTGTATCAATCGATAGGGCTTTCTTGACATTTTCAGCAAGATTCGCCAGACTGATCTCCTTATCCAAAGTCACCAGCCTTCCCACACCTTGTGCTTGACCTTTATTAACAAGCTCATAGATATCGTAAGCAGCTTCTTCATAGGGATGCGCCTTGAGCATCTCTCTAATTACCTTGCCAAGCACCTTTTCAGTTGCTATAGTCTCTACTCTGTATTCATCAACCTCTTCAAGCTTATTGACTGATCCTATAAAAGGACTGCTCCCTGCTTCGGGCTTGAAGGTTCCCTTGCCAGCTATCCTGAAGCTGCAGGCACTGTAGTTGCCTATGTGTCCTGCCCCAGCTCTTAACATTGCATCAAACACCTTTTCCTCGTGATTTATAGGTACATATACCACAAGTTTATACAGCTTTTCCTGGTTTGTTATTTCTATCACTTCATGCTTACTGAAGCCAAAATGCTCAGTAAGAATGTCATTCAAACCGCCCGCAGCAATGTCATAATTGGTATGGCAGCAATACACCTGAATATTGTTTTTGATCAGCTTTAGGAGCTTTCTTCCCAGTACAGTATCGTTGTTCACTTTCTTTATGCCTGAAAATATTATTGGATGGTGGGCAATTATCATATCTACCTTTTTTTCTATTGCTTCGTCAACTACCCATTCAGGAACATCAAGGCACACCATTATTCTGCGAACTTCCTGCCTGCCGTCTCCAACCAACAGGCCTACGTTATCCCAGCTCTCTGCAAGCCTTTTTGGTGCCAGCTCTTCAAGTATATTGACTACTGTTTGACACTTAACTAAAGCCATTGTCTTACCTCCCGATAGTATTCAAGCAGCTTTCCGCATTCCTCCATTCTATTCCTGCTGTTATCTGTACCAGCCTCGGAGATGCTTTTAATGACATTTTCAAGCTCTCTTATTCTTTTATCCAGCAGCTCTGCTAGAAGAGGATGCTTTCTGTCAATAACATGTCTGCCAAGCAAAAGCTTCTCTTCATTATGTTTTACACTGCTTCCCGTTACAGCCCATAGTATTTCGTATATTTTCCCTTCATCCTTTACCAGGTCTTCATCAGTTATAACGAATCCATTCTCCAAAAGGCAGCGTCTTACAATATCTGAATCCCTCATGGGCTGTAAAATTATCAGCTTGGCTGATTTTGCTATATCCATATCCTTTTTAATAAGGTCAGACATAAGTATTCCACCCATGCCGGCTATGACTATTACATCTGCCTCATATGCTTGTAATATCTCAAGTCCATTGCCCTTACGCACTTCAATCCTGTCTTTAAGTCGATTCTGATTTATGCGCTCCATAGCGATTTTCAAAGGACCGTCATTAACATCTGCTGCTATTGCTTTTTTTATTCTTCCCAATTTAATAAGATATATTGGCAAATAAGCATGATCTGTGCCTATATCTGCCATAACATTACAGTTATCAATGCTTTCTGCTATTCTTTTTAATCTTGGCGATATAACCATTTCATCAATCCTTTGGCTGTGAATTACACTTTTGTCACAAAACAAATGCTTGTATTAAGTATTGTTATAAATATTATACTATATTTGTGTCAAAAATACTTATAGCTAAAAGTTTTCAGTGAAAACTTTTCAATAAATCGTTCTGTAATGCTTTGATTCTCAGTTTTATACAAGGAGTGACAATATGAGTAAAAAATATGTCCTTAATCCCAATATCATACAGAAATTTAAATGGGGAGGTACAAATCTCGAGTGGGAGGAAGAAGCAGAAAAGCTTTCTAACCAGATTGAAACTATTGAATTTATAAATAATATGGCGGAGGAAAACGAGGCAAAAAATGAAAAATCCTGATACAAGAGTATCAGGTAATATGCAAATGGTGGGCCTTCAGGGACTCGAACCCCGGACCAACCGGTTATGAGCCGGTTGCTCTAACCAACTGAGCTAAAGGCCCATTGATGGCTCCTCAAGTTGGACTCGAACCAACGACCCTGCGGTTAACAGCCGCATGCTCTACCGACTGAGCTATTGAGGAACGTCAACTGACAAATACTATTTTACTAACTTTTATTTTAAAAGTCAACATCATTTTTCTTGATATATAAGCATTTTTTGGAGCCTCAAGCAGCTGTCGGTAATTAACTTTTTCAACCTTATGTTTACTGAAGAATACTTGTTATTACTCAGTTATTCTAAGAAATCTTTCAGTTTTTTACTTCTGCTTGGATGCCTAAGTTTTCTCAATGCTTTTGCTTCTATCTGTCTTATACGCTCTCTGGTTACATTGAACTCCTTGCCAACCTCTTCCAGAGTTCGAGCTCTGCCATCGTCCAATCCAAACCTGAGTCTCAGAACCTTTTCTTCTCTTGGGGTCAATGTATCAAGTACCTCCATCAGCTGTTCCTTAAGCAAAGTGAATGCAGCTGCCTCTGCAGGCGCTGGAGCGTCATCATCAGGTATGAAATCACCAAGATGGCTGTCCTCTTCCTCACCTATAGGCGTTTCCAGAGATACAGGCTCTTGTGCTATCTTCATTATCTCTCTTACCTTATCCTCAGACATACCCATTTCATTAGCTATTTCATCAGGAAGCGGGTCTCTCCCAAGCTCCTGAAGCAGTTGTCTGGATACACGTATAAGCTTGTTTATTGTTTCCACCATATGAACAGGAATTCTGATAGTTCTTGCCTGATCAGCTATGGCTCTGGTTATTGCCTGCCTTATCCACCATGTAGCATAGGTACTGAACTTGTACCCTCTTGTATAATCAAACTTTTCTACTGCCTTTATGAGTCCAAGGTTTCCTTCCTGAATCAGATCAAGGAATTGCATTCCCCTTCCTACATATCTCTTGGCTATACTGACTACAAGTCTGAGATTTGCTTCTGTAAGCTTCTTTTTGGCATCAGTATCGTTTTTTTGTATTTTCTGAGCCAAATCAATTTCTTCATCAGGGCTCAACAAAGGAACCTTACCTATTTCCTTAAGATACATCCTTACAGGGTCGTCAATGCTGATTCCTTCAGGAACTGAAATATCAAGGTCAACTTCTTCTATTTCCTCATCAATGGGAGGTATATCCAAGTCATTTTCTATATTGCCTACAATGTCAATCCCTTTATTTTCAAGATACTCGTAGAGCTTATCTATTTGATCGGGATCCATCTCTATCTCTTCAAATGTATCCATTATTTCTTTATATGTAAGCATCCCGCTCTTTTTTCCCTTTTCAACAAGCTCCTTGATATATGAAGTCTTCATATCTTCATTTTTCATAATTAACCCCTCCCTTCCAGGAAATTATTTGATAGTTTTCTGCAGTTCCTTGATTTCATTGAATACTGCATTAGCATTTTGTATCTCACCTTTTTGGTAAAACTCATTCATCCTATTCGTTAACTCCTGTATTCTTCTACTTATTTTTGATTTTTTTATTGTATCAACACATGATTTTATCAAATCCGGTATAGCCATATCAGGCAAAGCAATACTGAATATCTCTGATACCTCCGCCTTATACTGCTCTTCAAAGCTGTTAATCAGCTCTCCGGCAGTAGGAAGTTTATCATTTTTAACAGATACCTCAAGTATTTCTGCAATATCCCTGTGTATACTGACTGTAAAATCATGAGGTTTTACCACACTTAGAATATTTTTTGCTTCTTCAGCACTATCAATACATATGTTCAAAAGATATATTTCTGCTGTATATTCCGCTTTTTGCGGCTTGGCATCTGACTTTTTATCGCTTAATATATTATGTTTTATATTACCATTTTTATTCCTGCCCTTAAGCCTGTTAAGCTCGGAGTATATAGCTTCCTCTCCTATCTGCAGTTCCTTGCTGTACTTTTTTATGTATGCATCTATCTCAACTTCGCTCTCTACTATCCTTAGAATTTGAGCAAACTGCTTGGTAAAGGCTATTCTATTTTCAAATTTGCTCATGTCCAGACTTTTTCTAGCACTTTCAATCTTATACTGAATTAGGGGCAGGCTTGCCTTTACAAGCTCCTTGAAGCTGTTAACGCCATTGTTTCTTATATGTTCATCGGGGTCTTTACCTGACGGTATACTCAGCACCTTGACGCTGCAGCCTTCCTTTTCGAGAATTGCCAAGCCTCTCATGGTAGCATTCTGTCCGGCTGTATCAGCATCATAGGCAATGATTATCTCATTGGAGAATCTCTTCAATAGCTTTGCCTGGTATTCGGTAAAGGCTGTTCCCAGCGAAGCAACTGCGTTGCATATTCCATATTGATGCAAAGCAATAACATCCATATAGCCTTCAACTATGATAATATTTTCTATTTCCGCAAGTCTTTTTACTTGATTCAACCCGTACATATTATAACCCTTGTTGAAAACAGGTGTGTCAGGAGAGTTTAGGTATTTTGGCTTTGAGTTATCCATAACCCTGCCGCCAAAGCCTACTATACTGCCCTTCAAATCTATTATCGGGAACATAACCCTGTTTCTGAACCTGTCATAAAAACCGCCACTTTGCTTCCTAGGCAAAACTAAACCTGCTTTATAAATATCCTCAATATTGAATCCCCTGCTGAGCAAGTATTTCTGCAAGCTGTCCCAGGAGTCAAGAGAATATCCTAAACCAAAGTTTTTGATAATTTCCTCGGATAAGCCTCTTCCTTTGAGGTACTGCAGCGGCAACTTACTGTTGTGGAGCTTCTTATAGAAGAACCTTGCAGCTTCAAGATTGATTTTGAGAAGTTTACTCTTAAGATTATGTCTTTCCAGTTCCTTCTCATTTTTGCTGTCCCGGACTTCAATTCCTGCTCGCTCGGCAAGCAGCTTAAGAGCTTCCACAAAGGTGAGCCTTTCTATTTTTTGAACAAAAGTAATTACGTTTCCACCGACGCCGCACCCAAAGCAGTTGAATATCTGCTTTGATCGAGATACACTGAATGATGGTGATTTCTCGGAGTGAAAAGGACATAAGCACATATAATTACTGCCGCTTTTTTTTAGACTCACGTATTCTGAAATAACATCTACTATATCATTCTTTTCGACTATCTCAGAAATCATATCTTCTGAGAAGAACATCGCTGACCTCCACCTTTGTTCTGAACTTAAACAAACATAACCTTTTATTATAACATATCTATAAAGAAACATTAAGCTTACATTATGATTTTTATACCAATAATGCAAATTTTATATATTTATTCTCCAAAATTTTTAAATATCCTTCATTTTTTTTAAAATTAGAAGCTTAAGCGCCTCCTTAAAATTGTAATCGTCCTCTTTGCTTCTCTTGGCAGGCCCCTTAAGTTTTCCGCCGCTTCTTCTTATTTCTGCAGATAAATATCTTTCAAACAAAAGCTTATCAATATTGTCTTCATCGTATACTCTGCCTGAAAATGATATTGCCGTAGCTTTTTTACCCAGTACTAAAGATGCAAGTCCAAAATCCCCGGTTACCACAATATCTCCGGGAGTTACTTTATTAATTATTACCATATCAGCTGCCTGTGATTCATTATCCACCATTATTTTTTCCATTTCGGGATATTCCATAGCACTGCCGAAATGGCTTGTACTGAATACAATGCATACCTTTAATGAAAATTCCTTTGCAATACTTACTATCTGCGATTTCACAGGACAAGCATCGCCATCAACTAATATTTGCATAGTTCACTCCATGCTTAAATCAGCAAAACTGATACTTTCTTATTTTGTCGGAGTAGATTTTATTCGACACAAAAACTCATTATCCTTCAAAAATTCTTAAATTTATCAAACAATATACTTTTTATAATTGCCAGGTTGACGGAATGAAAATTGTTTTAAACATATTAATTGCATATCTGTCAGTCATTCCTGCTATATAATCACATACAAGTCTTTCCAGTTCAGTGTGCTCCAGCTTTTCGAGAGTATCCGCAGGAAGCTTTTCCGGATGCTCAATATAATAATAGTACAATTCTCTTACAATGTTTTGAGCCTTTTTTTCCTCCACCTTTGCTTCAGAACCTATATATACCCTTTCAAACATGAAGCTTCTCAGCTCATTCATGGCATCATTGAATATCTGACTCATAATAATGTCATTCTTACCTGAGCTTGCATTGATAATATCCACTATCATATTATTTATACGCTGCTTATGAGATTCTCCAAGAGTATTCAATATGTAGGGCGGAATATCCTCTATACTGATAATCTTACCTCTCAGTGCATCATCGATATCATGATTTATGTATGCTATCCTGTCAGAAATTTTAACTATCTTACCCTCTAGGGTTTCAGGATCCTCATCTCCGGTATGCTTAAGTATACCGTCTCTAACCTCATATGTCAGATTTATACCTTCACCTCCCTCAAGTATATCCACAACACGAAGACTTTGTTCGTTGTGTTTGAAGCCCCCGGGATGAATCTTGTTTAAAACGCCTTCTCCTGCATGTCCGAAGGGAGTATGTCCCAAATCATGACCCAATGCTATAGCCTCTGTAAGATCTTCATTTAAGCGGAGAGCGCGAGCTATGGTTCTGGCTATCTGAGATACCTCTAATGTATGAGTAAGGCGCGTTCTATAATGATCCCCCTCAGGTGAAATGAATACCTGAGTTTTGTGCTTCAGCCTTCTGAAGGCTTTTGAATGAATTATTCTGTCTCTGTCTCTCTGATATTCTGTTCTAATATCACATAACCTGTGCTCCTTGAGCCTTCCTTTGGTATTCTTGCTCAGAGCGGCAAATTCCGAAAGATATTCCTGCTCCAGCCTTTCACTTATCTCTCTGACATTCATTTTTTTCATCTCCCGCTGTATTATCAAATGTAATTGCAGCATAGCTTATTAATATCATCAATAGCTATTCTTCTAATAACTACTGATTATATACAACATAAATCATAATAATCCTCCATTTTTACAATAAAAAAAGACAGCAGACTTTATGTCTTCTGTCTTATTCCTTCTAATTATAAACACATATCAACTACTCAGCATTAAAGAAATACTTGTTAATATCCTCTATTAGTGCTTTCAGCCTTTCCCTGTCTGCATAGAAATACTTGATGTTTCTGATTTTTTCCTCCTTGACAAGTCCTGCCTGCTTAAGTACATCCAGATGATGTGACACTGTTGGAGTGGAAATCCCAACTGTATCGGATATGGCTTTACCATAGCTCTTCTTATCAATCAAAAGCTTCAAAATAGCCATTCTGGATTTATCATCTATTACCTTCAAGGTAGATGACAGGCTGTCACACAATGCCTCCTTCTTATCTCTGGTAACTCTGCAGTCGAAAACCACATACAGCTTTTCACCCGAGTAAACTCTGATAAACTTGGGTGAAACGAAATATGAAGGAATTATATAGTATTCCTTATATCCTGAGAAAAAGGTCTTTGGTCTTCCTGACACCTTTTCCAAAACCAGTTCTATAGAATCTTTTCCCAGATATGACTCTATATATTCTATTCCTTCTTTCATTTTGTTGCGGCAAGCTTCCAGCTTCTCTACAAAACCGTTTGCATACAGTGCTTCAAACACACCTACTGTCTTTTCTTTTATCTGCTGAGGTTTATCAAAAAACATGGTAAGCTCATCATCCTGAATTATCCATTTTAGAGCTTCCTGTATTTTATACCTCTCTTTTTTTTCGTTAAATGCTTTTATAATCCTCGGCTTCTCTATTTGTTCATTGAGTATGTAAAAAAAGAAATCATTGATATCCGTTTTTCTAATGTAGTCAATAAATTTCTCAATATTGTCCAGCTCTCGGCTGTAAAGCACAAAATTCAGAAGCTCTATACCATTTGCAGGAAATGACTTTACTATTTTTAAAGCTTCAATATCCCCATCCGTAAGCTTTGATAAAGTTTCTTCTGCCCATTTTATCTCATATTGGTGATTTGAAATATCAGTCATCAGATGCAACGCACATACAAGCTCTATTACCGGAGAATTAAAGGTCTTTATAACAGGCTCATTTGATTCTCCATATATTTCCATAGGCGTCAAATATAACACCTCCTTTATTTGATGAATATCTAATATAAATATTACCAATTAATGCACTACTGTGCAATAAAAAGTTTACATTCTCCCAGCTGTTATTGATTACAGTTCTTAAGGTCGATTAACTCATCAGATGTGAGTTCCCTATACTCTCCCAGCCTCAATTCATCATCCAGCTTCAAGCTTCCCATGGATATTCTTTTCAGATATATAACCCTTTTATCCACTGCCTCAAACATCCTCTTTATCTGATGGAACTTTCCCTCATATATAGTTATTCTGATATTTGAAATACTCCCCCTATCAAGTATCTCAAGCTCAGCAGGCAGTGTTTTGTAGCCGTCATCCAGAACTACCCCCTCCATGAACGCCTTTACATCTGTATCTGTGACTCTTCCCTCTATTGTGGCTATATATGTCTTAGGTACATGCTTTTTAGGAGCCAGCAGTTGATGTGCCAGCTGCCCGTCGTTTGTAAGCAGCAGCAGACCTTCCGTATCCTTATCTAACCTTCCCACTGGCGCTACGCCAAAGATTTTGTATTCAGGAGCCAGAATATCAACTACGGTTTTTTCCCTCAAATCCTCAGTTGCAGATATTACTCCTTGAGGCTTATTCATCATTATATATACAAATTCCTTATATTCCAATTCTTTTCCCAATACATGTATTTTACAGATATCAACATTCACCTGCAAGGAAGAATCCCTCATGATCCTTCCGTCTATTTCTACAGCGCCATCCTTTATGAGTTGTTTAACCTCTTTCCTTGAGCCAAAACCCATGTTTGAGAGCACTTTATCCAATCTTAAAATCCTGTTCATCTTTTCCTCCGAGTTTAACCATTACTATAAGTATAATAATATGATTATAACATATTTGAAATACTATAATGCAACAGTGATGTGCCTACGGGACTGCATAATATTAAACCTACTCAATTGAAAAAAAGATGAAAAAAGAATAAAATAAATATAAATGTATGGCGGCCTGTACCCAATATAAAGCGGGAGGTTTTTATGGATACAAAATTTACGGCACAAATATATAATAGTATACTATATACTTTGAGTAATTCTGATTCAATATTCAGCAAAGATGAGCTTAAGGAAAAGACATTGGAGTTTATTAAAGGCAGCGCCTTTAGCGAAGCATTGGACGCCATAGTTCAAAATAGCGATTACAGCTGCAGCTCCATACTGCGGGCATGTGAAGTACTGCTTGCTGAATTATCAGGTAATGACCAGCCAAAGGACTGGCTCGCATATACCTATCAGTATACATTGAATAAATCCTTTCCTCAGGCAGTGACAATAGAGCTTGAGGAAAAGTTCGAAACTGCATGCCTTGTTTATTTAAACATACTGCGTATTCTGGCTTTTTTCCAAAAGACATCCAATGACAAAACCTGGCAAAGCAAATACCCTCTGCACTTCTTGTCAGAGGATGAAAAAAGCAATCTTGAAAATCCAACTGAATATGAGAAATTCATTAATGCCTTTAACGAGGACTATGTTTATGAAATGATGAAACTAAACCAGGAAACTCTTGGACATAATACGCTGGATCATATCTGTGGAGTTCAGTATCTTGCGATGTTTATAGGGAGACAGCTTCATAAAGCCGGTTTTCCAATAGACCTTGGAAGGGTATTCTGTGCAGCCACAGGACATGATATAGGAAAATACGGATGTAAAACCATTGAGCTTAAAAGAGTACCCTACCTGCATTACTATTATACAGACCAGTGGTTTAAAAAGCATGATATCATCTATGCAGGGCATATAGCAGTAAATCATTCCACTTGGGATCTTGAGCTAGAAAACCTGTCCATCGAATCACTTATTCTTATATACTCCGATTTCAGGGTTAAAAATCTTACTAATGAGAAAAGCAAAAATACCATGCACATATATAATCTAAAGGATTCATTTGACGTAATACTGTCAAAGCTGGACAATGTTGATGAAGCCAAGGAAAAGAGATATAAAAGAGTGTATGCAAAACTCAAGGATTTTGAAGATTTCATGCTCAACATCGGTATACAAACAGAGCTTGATATAAGAATACAGTGTACAGCAGCTCCTGCTGCCGTAAAAAAGCCTTACTATTCCTTGATGCAGGGTGCTGAAATTATAGAAAACATAAAATATCTCTCTATAAATCATAATATAAATCTCATGTATCAGCTGAGAGACGAATATTCATTAAATCTTATTCTGGAGTTTGCAAGAAGTGAAAGCGATTGGAAAAAACTCAGAGAATATATAAGAATATTTGAAGAATATTCGACACATCTCACACAAAAACAAAAACTCATAACCATGAAGTTTTTATATGATCAGCTGATTCATCCCGAAGACGATATAAGGCGGCAGTGTGCCGAGCTTATTGGCATACTTATAGCTGCCTTCGACGAAGATTATAGGAAGGAGGTCCCGCAGGACGTAATAATGGACCCTCCTGAAATAACAAGCTTTGAGCTGCTGGATAAATATCTTAACCATTTCATTTTTCCTGATCATAAGATAATACCTCTTCACAGGTCATGGATAGGCTATAGCATACGTATAATGGTTTCAGCTCTTTTTTCTCACTGCAGGAAAAAGCAGATTCCGGAATACAGGCAGGTTCTGGCAAAATACTTTAGCAATGAAATATATAAATCAGACCACAATAAGCTATATATATTGGAATCAGTCAAATATCTTCCTTTATGGGGTGATGATGAGTCCGTCAGATTAATCTATGACTATGTAATAAAAATGCTCGGCAAAAACAATGACTTACTCAGAATTTCTGCCTTAGATACTGTTTACAGCATATTGCTGCATCATGACAATACTGATTATGACGATAGCGATTATCCGCTGTATTCAACCTTTATTCAGAGGCTGGAATACTTCTTTTCCAACAGCATCATGAGATCAGAATACCCTTCTGAAAACTTTATTAAGTTAAAAATAGCAGAAAATCTGAAGCTTGGCAGCGATGTTACTGAGAAATATGCAGCATTTGTAAAAAGAGATGCAAAAAGAATACCCTCTACCTTCCTTGGCAATTTAAAAACGGCAACAGACTGGGTAATAAAACGTGCTCAGGTTGACCTGCTGCTGGACTATGCTCTTATGAATCCTGAAGCAAACGGCTTCTATACTGCCATGCATTTTTGCAATTTGCTTAAGGTCAGCGCGTTTGAAAGTGTCAGAAACCGTGCAGGAGAAGCTTTAGTAGAAATAATACCTCATATATCCATTGAACAGCGCAACGATGTTGCTATCGAGCTGTTACGTGCTTTGGAAATAGATGGTTATCAGTTTGCAGAGTATATACCGGCATATCTTGGCAGAATAGTTCTATATTTGCAGCCAAAAGAACTTGATGAGCTGCTTGATGACTTCACTGAAAAAATAAAGCAGGCAGGTCCTCAGCTTATTTCACTGCTCCTAAAAACGGTGGGTATTGCTGTAGTCAACTATGGAAGCTATGCTGAGAATTTTACTGAGAGCAAAAGCAGCAATAGCAGAAGGCTTACAAAGATGATCGGAATAATTTTGAATGGTCTTGTACATTACAACCTGCATGTCAAGCAGGTTTCCTTCAGTGTATTGGGAAAGGAAATATTCGGCTCTAAGCTTTTAGAACTGGAGGATAAAAACCACATTTTCCTGCTTACTGCAAAGAAAATACTTACCCTAATAACAAACAACAAAAACGAAGAGCTGCTATTTCTCACAAATTCGGCTGGCTTGAACAATATTTACAGGTTTATCTCCGATTATACCTTCTTTAAAGGAAGCATAGATATTCCAAGACCTGATAAGGTGGCTTTCTTCCCTGGTACCTTCGATCCTTTTTCCTTAAGCCATAAAGAGATTGTCAAGGCTATCAGGAATCTTGGTTACGAGGTATACCTTGCAGTGGATGAGTTCTCCTGGTCAAAGCGCACCTTGCCAAATCTTATAAGAAGAAACATTATCAATATGTCAATAGCAGATGAGCTTAATATATACCTGTATCCCGAGGACTTCCCTATAAATATTGCGAACCCCTTGGATTTGAAAACCTTGAAGAGAACTTTGGAAGGCTCAGAGCTGTACATTGTCGTGGGAAGTGATGTTGTCATCAATGCTTCTGCGTATAAAGCAGAGCCTGTTGAGAACTCAATACACAGCTTTGCTCATATAGTCTTTGAGAGAAAAAATATGTTCCAGCCCAACAATCAGATAAATAATATTGTTGAAGACAATATTATTACTGAAGCACTTTCAAGAATCAGGGGAGAGGTTGTCAGGCTTACTCTTGCACCGCAATATGAGGATATAAGCTCTACACAGATAAGGAACTATATTGACGAGAATCGTGATATTTCAATGCTTATCGATCC
Organism: Bacillota bacterium; assembly: GCA_049322695.1. Classification (GTDB taxonomy): domain Bacteria; phylum Bacillota; class Clostridia; order Lutisporales; family Lutisporaceae; genus CALGKJ01. The sequence continues at coordinate 56,539 of JBMORW010000021.1, forward strand.
TCTAGTGCAAAACTATATATATGAAAATGGCTTTTATCAGAAGGAACCACAATATAAATCACTTATACAATCAATATCCATTGATATTGAGGTTGTCGAAAATATAAACCATGAGCTTATTGATGAGCTGTCATCCTGCTTCTATCAACACTATAATGAAATCAGCAGCAGTCTGCATGAGTTCACCTTTAAGCCTTCGAGCAGATTGATAGTAATTAGAGATGAGAATAGATTTGGAAGAGTGATAGGCTTTTCTGCATTTCACAGAATTCACTCTGCAACCTTGTATAGGGATTTGAAAAGTTCCAGAGTGACAGAGTATATCAGAGAGAATTCAGTAGGCAAAACTGTGCTGATTGATGGTATTTTTGTATGCAAATCACCTAAAATTGAGTATCTGGATCAGATTCTGCTGACTGAAACATTGGCATATTGTCTATCAAAGGACTATGAGTACTGTGTATTCAGTTCGATGACTGAAAACTACCCATTGGAATCTGTCGAAAGGATTCTTGAGCTTCAGGGCTTTATAAAGCTGCATACAGAGATGCCCGACAGGTACTGCCATGTTGTTAACATGAGTGCTCCCAGCTCCTTGATACTGGATGTAAAAACCTATATAAAAGAGCCGTTCAAAAATAACCGAAGCGTAACGGATGCAATAGCAAGAACGCGTACTCGGCTCCAAAGCGCCTTGGCCAAGCTTTATCCGGGATATCTAACTCTTTCTTTCAATAGAAACATATTATATGAAACTCTGGTAAAGAAGATTTGTGCTGAAAACAGGGTGCCTATAACAACTATTACCCCAAAAACCCTTGGACCGGCTATGTGTGTGCCTTATGGGAACATCTTGAATAAAAGCATTGTTCCCAATACAGTTACCAAGTCACTTCATACAGAAAAAATGTTTTCGCCTGATGTGGAACACTTTGATATAGCAAGCTTCCCTTACTATCTGGATTTGAAAACTCAGATAAGAATGCTCAAATCCTTCGGCAGACCCATAATACTTGTCGATGACGTGCTTCATAAAGGCTATAGGATACAGGCACTTGACCCTATTTTAAAGAAGGAGAACATAAATGTTCAGAAGATTATTGTAGGTATACTGTCAGGACGCGGAAGAGAGCTGATGGAGATACAGAACAGGCAGGTAGACAGTGCATACTTCATTCCAAAGCTAAGACACTGGCATAATGAGGCTTCTTTCTATCCATTTATTGGCGGTGATGCATTATGGCGCGGGGTATATCCTCAAAGAAACCTGCTTCCATCTATAAACCTGATTTTACCGTATACTTCCCCCAACTTTATGAGAAATGCTTCCAGTGACTCAATATTCAGGCTGTCTGAGGTCTCCATAGAGAACGCTCTGGATTTGCTTACCACCCTCGAGCAGGAGTATCAGTATATATATGAAAGAAGCTTGACTATGACCGCAATGGGAAAGGTGTTCGTAACGCCCAGATGCCCTGATTACGGCAAAAACATGAGTTTTGATTTGAATGTGGCTCCATCAAACTATCTTATGAATGACCTTGAGCTTCTTCACAGACTTCAAAGCATAATAAAATAATCAGTATTAAGGACACAGGTACAGCCTGGGTCCTTAGTTCAAGGAGGAACTTATGCATTATTACACGCTGAACGGAAAAACTCTGATCTCAGACAATGAATACTCACTTGCTTCAATCAGTGAGCAGCAGGCTGCATCATGCAGCGAAACAGTATATTTTCTTAAGCAGCTTGATCCAATGTACTCCAGAAGCAGATATTCAGTTACCGATAAAAGCTTACTTTTCATAGAAAAAGAAGGACTTGAGCTAATAAAAAAAACTGAAGCAAATAACTCAAGCTTACTTCCGGAATGGCTTAAGGATAAGATTATCCAAAGTAAACTGACTGCGGTCAATACACTCTATCCCTGCTGGGAAAACCAGCTTTATGCTGTTCCCCCCAAGCTCTGGCGTATTAATGTAATCGGACTTGGGGATGTAGGGGGAACACTGGTATCCGGCTTACGATTGCTTGGCGGTGACATTATACACTCCATAGGTATTTATGATATTGACAGAAATAAAGTAAACAGATGGCTGCTGGAGTGTAATCAGATTTTGTCGCCGGATAATTGTACCCGTTTTCCAGAGGTGGTGGAGCTGAATGAAGACAGTCTGTTTGACTGTGATATGTTTGTTTTCTGTGTGACTATCGGCGTTCCTCCGCTTGAAGGTACGGCAGGTGATGTGAGAATGATGCAGCTGGAGGGAAACTCAAAGATTGTGAATATATATGCAAGAAAAGCAAGAGCAGCAGGATTCAAAGGCATTTTTGCAGTTGTATCAGACCCTGTGGATATATTATGCAAATCCGCCTTTTTATCCAGTAACACTGATGATACCGGAGGCTTTGATTTTAAGGGCCTACCCTCAGACTGCATAAGAGGCTACGGTCTTGGAGTAATGCATGCAAGAGCAGTATACTACTACAGACAGATGAAGCAGACCGATGATTACGAGAGATATGGAAGAGCCTTTGGTCCCCATGGAGAGCACCTGATAATTGCAAACAACATGCTCAGCTATGATGATAAGCTGTCACATGAACTGACTGACAGAACCAGAAATGCAAATATGGAGGTCAGAGCTGCAGGATATAAGCCCTATATAGCTCCGGCACTGTCATCAGGCGCTTTATCCCTGCTCGCAACAGTCAGAGGCCAATGGCACTACAGTGCTACTTACATGGGTGGTGTCTATATGGGTTCAAGAAACAGACTTACTGAAAACGGAACTGAATTAGAGCAGTATGATATGCCTGATGTACTGTGGAAACGCCTTGAAAAAACCTATAACATATTAAGAGGTATAATGTGATGAACTCAGAAAAAACATTTGTAATAAGACCAAAGCATATCTCGGAGCATCTAAATGAAATGCTGAATAGCCTGCTTTCGGATCATAGCTTTACAGTAGTAAGTGATTCAAACTCCATACCGGAAATGAACAACAGCAGAATAATTGCAGCCGTTGAATTGGATAAAGCCGGCTACTGCATTCCTGTTTTTGAAATAATTTCTGCATTGTATGAAAGAGGCTATGACAGTCTTGAGGGAAGCCAGGCAGTACTATTGATTAACAGCCCCAATGAAATGAATACAAAGAGTACTGCAGCTGATATCATTTTTCAACTTAACCAGCTGGGGTGCGCTTTTCCTGGTCATCCTGTTGTGGAAGCCACCGGCTCACTTTCCAACTTTTTGACCTGGCAGAAATCCATGAATATGTCTCTAAAAGATATCTGTCTGGAAATGTGCAGAAAGCTCGGAGAAAGATTTTTTTACCAAGAATTCTTACAGGTGGATAATCCTAAAATATTGGCCCTACACTCAAGCAACCAGAAAATTTCCAATACACTTGCTTTGTGGAATATAATAAAGCATAAGCTCTGCAATATTGACATAACAGAGCTTCATGTGGAGAATGGAAAAGTGCTTGATTGCAAGGGCTGCTCCTTTAAGACCTGTATACATTTCAGCAAGCAGAGCAGCTGCTTTTACGGGGGAATACTTGTTGAAGAGATTTATCCTGCTATAGAAGCATCAGATGCAATAGTATGGATATGCCCGAATTATAACGATGCAATTTCTGCCAATCTAACTGCTGTCATAAACAGGCTTACAGCACTATACAGAAAAACCAGCTTTCAAACTAAAGCGCTGTTTGGTGTTGTAGTCTCAGGCAACTCCGGAAGTGATTCGGTGGCAATGCAGCTTCTTGATGCATTATGCATAAATAAAGGCTTCTTTTTACCTCCGAGATTTGCGCTTATGGCAACTGCCAATGACCCACTATCAATATTGGGCACGCCAAACCTGGAAGCAACTGCTTCAGCCTTTGCTGACAATATCATGAAGACCTTAAAAAAGTGAAGACACAAGACTCCTCATTGAGTCTTATGTCTTCACTTTTTATATGAATTATGATTCCTCAGCATACCTGCACTAACAGTTCTTTCAATGTATGAAAAGCACTCATAGATATACTACCTTATCCTTACTGCTGCTGCTGAGTATATTATCCAGTAGTGTATCCATAAATTCCTCTCTGTCTGTCTTATCAAAAAAGTCAATGCCGCTGAATTGCTTTAAGGCATCGGCATAAAGGAAGGCTGTCTGTATGGTACCAACCACCGACTGAACAATCACCCTGAGCTCATATTCTGTTTTTGACTCTCCAAATGCTGCTCTGACTGCAGGTAAAAAAGCTTCAAGCATCCGTATACTGTTATTGCTGACAATCCCTTTTTTTAAATCAGACATAATTGCTATTTTAAAGACCTCAGGATTGCTTACCAGAGACTCAGCAGCTGAACTCAACATGGTTCTGAGTCTTTCATGTGGAGTGCCGCTTAAACTCTCACAGAAAGCATTAAGACTGCTTATCTCTCTATTAATCAAATATTGGACACATATGTCAATTAAATTATCCTTAGTCTGGAAATGATAATTAATAGACCCCACACTGATTCCGGCACGTTCTGAAATCTTCCTTATTGTTATACTGGAAATATCTCCATACTCTCTGATAATACTCATAGTAATGTTCATAATTCTTTCTTTTACTTCTATATCCTTGTCCATACAACCATCCTTTCCGAATGATGTTTTGAACACTGTTTTGAACACTGTTCAACTATCATTATTCTAAACTTTGTAGGATATTTTGTCAAGAATTTATAATTCCTCATTTTTACAGCACATTCCGTATTATGCTATACTGTTCACCTATATATTTTGACAATGTTGTTTAAACCATTTTCATACACTTATTGAATATTAGAATTATTTTGCCATCATTTTTTTTATATTTCTTTCAAATGAAGGAATTTCCATATATGTATAAAAAAATAGAAAAAGTACATAACAAAAAAAGTTATAACAACTTGAATTTTTTTGTAAAATTTGTTATACCTATAGTGTAGCATATATTTGTGAAACCTCATAAAGTGGGTTGTTTGTTAATTAATTAACACTGCTTATGCAATCTTATTAATTATTATTTTTTTATGGTTCGTTGTATACATTATACTTATATTTCTTACAATTGACTTTCTCACTTTGATTCTAAGCAATTGTCAGAAAACTCACAGGCAGTTGCTTATTATAAATAATAACAAATTGGGAGGAGATACCAATGAATGCAAAACAATATGTAAATGAGCTTTTTGAAAGGGTTGTTAAAAGAAATGCTAACGAGCCTGAGTTCCATCAAGCAGTTCAAGAAGTTCTCGAATCTCTAGTACCAGTTCTGGAAAAGCATCCCGAGTACATAGACCTCGGAATAGTTGAAAGAATAGTCGAGCCGGAAAGACAAATTATATTCAGAGTGCCATGGGTAGATGATAATGGCAGAGTACAAGTAAACCGCGGTTTCAGAGTACAGTTCAATAGTGCTATAGGACCTTATAAAGGCGGATTGAGATTCCACCCATCAGTATACGTTGGTATAATCAAGTTCTTAGGCTTCGAGCAAATATTCAAGAATTCACTGACAGGCCTGCCAATAGGCGGAGGCAAAGGTGGTTCCGACTTCGATCCTAAGGGCAAGTCAGATGCAGAGGTTATGAGATTCTGCCAAAGCTTCATGAATGAGCTTTACAGACATATAGGCCAGGATACAGACGTTCCAGCAGGGGATATCGGTGTTGGCGGAAGAGAAATAGGCTTTATGTACGGTCAATACAAGAGACTTAAGAATGCTTATGAAGCAGGCGTTCTCACAGGTAAGGGATTAACATACGGCGGAAGCTTAGGAAGAACAGAAGCAACAGGCTTTGGTCTCGTATACTTTGTAGATGAAATGATAAAAGCTAAGGGAATGACTTTTGAAGGCAAGACAGTTGTTATATCCGGTTCAGGCAATGTTGCAATATATGCAACGAAGAAAGTACAGGAGCTTGGTGGAAATGTTGTTGCAGTAAGCGACTCCAACGGCTATGTATATGATAAGGACGGAATAAAGCTGGAAACAGTTAAGAGAATAAAAGAAGTTGAAAGAAAGAGAATCTCCGAATACGTTAAAGCTCATCCGACAGCTGAATATCATGAAGGCTGCAATGGTATATGGACTATACCATGCGATGTTGCTCTTCCATGCGCTACTCAAAACGAAATTGATCTTGAATCAGCTAAAATACTTGTCAAGAACGGCTGTAAAGCTGTTGGTGAAGGTGCAAACATGCCAACAACTCTTGAAGGTACAAAGTACTTCATCGAGAATGGCGTTCTATTTGCTCCAGCAAAGGCTGCAAATGCAGGCGGAGTTGCAACATCTGCTCTTGAAATGTCCCAAAACAGCATGAGAATGCACTGGACATTTGAAGAAGTTGATGCAAAGCTCAAGAACATAATGATAAACATATACAAAAATGCGAGCGAAGCTGCTGAAAAGTACGGCTATAAAGATAACCTCGTAGTAGGTGCTAACATTGCCGGCTTTGTTAAAGTTGCTGAAGCCATGAAGGCTCAAGGTATAGTATAATATACAAAAGCCCTGCACTGCAGGGCTTTTTTTATTCTCCAATAATCTTTACAAGTACTCTTTTCTTTCTCATTCCATCGAATTCTCCATAAAAAATCTGCTCCCATGGTCCAAGATCAAGCTTTCCATTAGTTACTGCCACTACTGTCTCTCTGCCCATTATTGTCCTTTTCAGGTGCGCATCTGCATTATCCTCATAACCATTATGCATATATTGAGAGTAAGGCTTTTCCGGTGCCAGGCCCTCAAGCCATTTTTCAAAATCACAGTGCAGGCCTGATTCATCATCATTAATAAACACACTGGCAGTAATATGCATGGCATTACATAACAGCAAACCTTCCTTAATTCCGCTTTCCGTCAGACATTCCTTTAATATAGGAGTAATATTGATATATTCCCTTCTTTTTCGTGTTTCAAACCAAAGTTCTTTTCTATAGCTTTTCATAATACCTCCTACAATTGAAATATTTTTCCTGCATGCTTGCAAAGCTGGCCAAAAAAAATAGTTCTCAAATACCTTTACTTTTATTATATATCATATTTTTTATCTATTCTGTGATTAGATTTACATATTATTGTTAATTTTTATACTTAGAAGGATATCATATCCATATGTTTAATTATAGCATTATAATATTATTTTTTGAGTGGAGGGATATAGATGGAATGGGTTTATACCCAGCCTGTTAAGATATATTTTGGAAGCAGAAAAATTACAGCACTAAATAAAATACTTAAGGAGCTAAATCTAAAAAACGGTCTTTTGGTTAGTGACCCTTTTTTTGTGTCCAGCGGACTGGCAGGCGATATTGTAGATTATTCAAAAGGTCTCCTGATTGATGTGTTTTCAGAGATAACACCGAACCCTACCGTAGACAATGTCGATTCCTGCGTAAAGCTTATAAACGATAAAAAAATAGAGTTCATTGCAGCCTTAGGAGGCGGCAGTGCCATAGATTGTGCAAAGGCAGCCGCCGGTATATGTACCACCTTACATCCGACAACAGATTACCTCATAGGGAAGAGGAAGCTTGGCAAAGATCACCTGCCATTAATCGCTATACCTTCAACTGCAGGTACAGGCAGTGAGGTAACCTGTGTTTCAGTGCTTTCAGACCCTCATAGAGGAATAAAGGCACCTTTAGCCAGTGAAAGCTTCTACCCAAGCTATGCAATTATTGATCCTGCGCTAACCCTGTCAATGCCAAAGCATATAACTGCATCTACTGGCTTTGACGTATTGTCTCATGCATTGGAAGGGTTCTGGAGCAAAAACCATCAACCCATATGTGATGCTTTGGCATTACATGCATCCAAGCTGGTTTTTGATAATCTGCTTATTGCATATGAGGACGGAGGCAATCTTAGTGCCCGCGAAAAAATGAGTGAAGCCAGTGTTACTGCAGGGCTGGCATTTTCGCTGCCCATGACCGCAGGCGTTCATGCATGCTCTTATCCTCTGACTAATATATATGGTATGCCTCATGGTGAAGCTTGCGCATTTGTATTGGATAAATTTGTTGAAATAAATGCAGATGTAGAAAATGGCAGACTCCATAGGTTTGCGTGTCAATTAGGTTTTTTTGACGCGTATGAAATGTCGGCTAAGATCTTAGAAATGAAAAATCAAACCTGCATGAAAATAAATCTTGCTGATGCAGGAATTGATTCAAGCGAAATAGAAAATCTGGCTGTACTGAGTATGCATCCTGATATACTAAATAACCCTGTAAAAATGACTATAGACAAGCTGATTGAAATGTACAGGGGTTTGGAGTAAAAATGACATGGGATAATACCCATGCCATTTTGCTATTGTCTACTTTTTATTTATGACTTCTCTGGCAGCCGCTGCTATGTCCTGAGCGGTCATTTTATATTTCTTGCGGAGATAATCAATTTTTGCAACCTCGCCGAAATGATCCTGGACTCCTATAGCTTTTACAGGTACTGGGCATTCATCAATCAACACCTCTGCAACAGCACTATACAGTCCGCCTATTACATTATGGTTTTCGCAGCTAACGGCTGCACCTGTCTTTCTTGCTGATTTAACTACTGTTTCTCTGTCTATAGGCTTTATTGTATGTACATTTATGATTTCTGCCGAAATACCCTCATCAGCAAGTATATCAGCTGCCTCCAGTGCTTCCTTTACCATGATGCCGGTAGCATAGAGTGTTACATCCTTGCCTTCTTTCAATACATCAGCCTTGAACAGGTCAAAAATGTAATCATCTCCAAATACTATCGGGAAGGATTTTCTGAACATCCTGATATACACTACACCATCATAATCTACTATTTGAGGTAGTGCCTTTGCCAGTTGTACAGCATCAGCAGGCTCAAATATCACCATATTGGGAATGCTTCTCAGTACTCCTATATCCTCCATACTCATATGAGTACCGCCGTTTAATTCGGCAGAAATACCCGGATCGGTTCCTACTATCTTTACGTTTCTCTTTGCATATGTAATGGATATTGTTACTTGGTCACAGATTCTTCTGGTTGCAAATGGCGTAAATGTACATATGAAAGGTACGAAGCCATAGGCTGCCATACCGGCTGCCACACTTGCCATATTTTGCTCCGCCACACCAACATCAAAAGCCCTTTCAGGAAATTTTTTCCTTAGATTCATTGTACCGTTTGCCTTAGCCAGATCGGCATCTATAACAACTATCCTCTCATCCTTTTCCATCATTTCTTCTAAAAGGCTGCCAAAAACCTGTCTCATTTCTATATTCTCATACATTTATCTCACCACCTTATTTTAATTCTTCCAATGCTTTGGCTACTTGTTCTTCTGTTATAGGCATGCTGTGGTTAGCTGCTCCCATAGCTTCTATGAAGCTGACACCCTTACCCTTTATAGTATACAATACTATCATTGTAGGCTTATCGGTTATTTTCTTAGCTTCAAGCACGGCATTATATATTTCTTCAACATTATGACCATTTACACTTATTACATTCCAGCCGAAGGCAAGCCATTTTTGCTCAATAGGCTCTACTCCTACCACATCAGCTGTAGGACCATCTATCTGCATTCTGTTATTGTCGGTAAAAGCTATGAGATTGTTTAACTTGCTCTGGTTGGCAAACATTGCCGCCTCCCATACCTGACCTTCCTGGCTTTCTCCGTCCCCTACCATACAGTATATATATGCGTTGTCCCTTTTGATTTTTGAAGCCTTTGCCATTCCTACGGCACAGGAAATACCCTGTCCCAGTGAGCCTGCCGTCATATCTATACCCGGTGTCTTCAGCATATCACAATGGCTGGGAAGATTTGTTTCAGGCTTGTTCAGAGTATCAAGCTCGCTTATGGGGAAATACCCCTTGTCAGCCAGCACTGCATATAAGGCAGGTCCGGCATGGCCCTTGGAAAGAATAAATCTGTCTCTGCCTTCCATTCCCGGGTTATTCGGATCAATATTCATCGCTTTGTAATAAAGCACCACCAGCGCCTCAACAGCTGATAAGCTTCCTCCAATATGACCGACACCAAGCTTACCTATTTCATGGATTATCAGCCTTCTTATATGCTTGCTCTTTTCTTCTAGAAACTGAACTTCATTAGCATTCATGCTTTTTCCTCCTTAAATACATGTGTTCACTCAATACAATAACGTATTTTCCTGTTTTGTGCAAATATATTATGACCAAATTATATACAACCTATATGGATTAAGTATTATTTTAGTAAAATAATACCTTCATTCAAAGAATTAAAGCAGTATAAATAAAAGCTTTCGGAGTCAATACAGCTCGTATATACGAACTATACTCCGAAAGCACTGCACTTTACTGAGTATGCTGACAAAACAACAGCATGCGGCTTTGTCAGCAGTCTCATGAAATCATTTTACCCTATCAAGCTCCAGTCTCATGATATACCTGTGATGACCTTTTCCGTACTCATCCTCGTTCATCTTGATAATCTCAAACCCGAGCTTATCCTTATAAAGCCTTATAGCAGGTGCATTTTCAATATCCACCGTAAGACTCATAGCCCTAAAGCCCTGCTCCACGAGGTTCTTGCATATCGCAACAAGAAAATGGTATCCGAGACCTTTGCCTCTATGCTCCTCTGCAATTGCATAATCAAAAAGATATGCCTTATCAATTTCTTCCCAGTCTCTCATAAGAATTGCAAGACCAATTATCCTCTTCTTGTCTTCCTCCTTCAGAACATATACATTACCATGTCTTATTTGCGGAACCAGACCCCATTCATCCATACCAAGCTCACCAAAGATATTGAGTCCGAAATCAACCATTCTCTTTAGGAGACTCAGGTTGAAATCCTGCACCAGGTATACCTTCAGCTGCCCTATATCGCCGTCAAGATTTTCTATTACTCTTCTTGGTAAATCTCTTATTTCTTCTAAATACATAACAACCTCCCAATATTTTATTTCATATCAATTATAACATTTTATTTTACTGCTTTTTTCTTGTTCACCTACTGTAAGCAGATAATAGCTTATAAATACTTTTATTTTCTCCCAATAACCGGAATATGCTGTACAATTATATTGTTAACCTCGTTAGTACTCACGGTTGACAATTAACCTTTATTAAACTATAATTATGAAGGATTCATTAACAGGAGGTAATTATAATGAGCAATTATCAAAGCAGAATCAAAGATATGGTACTTATTTCACTTTTTGCAGCAATGATAGCAGTATCCAGCTACATAACTATTCCAATACCCCTTGTTCCCATTACTGCCCAGACACTTGTCATAATGCTTTCAGGCAGTATTCTGAATACATTCCAGTCTGCTTCCAGTGTACTGATTTACTTAATGCTTGGAGCTGTCGGCCTGCCTGTATTCGCAAAGGGTACATCAGGCTTAGGAGTACTTTTTGGTGCAACGGGCGGATATCTTTTTGGTTTCCTGCTGGCTGTTATAATCATCAATCTTATTAAAGGCAATACAAACAACATTTTCAGACTTGCTGCCGCAAACCTCATAGGTGGAGTAGCAGTTGTATATGCCATAGGTGTCCCATGGCTTGCTGTCATGACGGGTATGGGACTTGCCAAAGCCTTTGCTGCAGGTGCACTGTACTTTATTGCAGGAGATATTATCAAAGTAATACTGGCAACAGTAATAGGGTATGCTATAAACAAAAGACTCAAATATATAATATGATGAAATAAACAAGCCAATGGCTTGTTTATTTCATTATCAGCCTGTCTCCCACAGATATGTTCTTATGCTCAATTGCACCTTCAGGAAGCTCCACAACTATATATGCCTTTTTGACAATATTCACGAGTCTCCAGGGCTTTATACATTCTTTTATGCTTATTACTACATAATCCATATCCAGAAAAACTACATCTATGGGGAATCTCATGAAAAACGTATGAATGCTGTTGCATGACATAAGCATCAAGCCTTCGGATTTAGCCATATTTTTTCTGCCCATTAGTCCTTTGAACCTTTTAAAAAAGCTGTCAGCTATAGATATATGCTCAGCAACAATCCTATCATTACTCAGGTTGTAAAGCATATATATCCTCCTTTCTAGCCAAAGCTTCTAATGATATTGATAATAACCGGTCCTAGAAGAATAATGAAAACTGTCGGAAGAATAAAGAACACCATAGGAAACAACATTTTTATGGGTGCTTTCATAGCAAGCTCGGAAGCCTTCTGTCTTCTTTTCTGCCTCATTAGCGAAGATTGTATCCTCAATACATTTCCGATAGAAACTCCCAGCTGGTCAGCCTGTATGACTGCACCGATAAAAGTAATGAGATTGTCTACCGGTACCCTTTCTATAAGTGACTTCAGTGCTTCCTTTTTTGATACGCCCATTTTCATTTCCTTTAGTACCGCAGCAAACTCTTGCACCAAAACACCTGTCATTTTCTCAACCAGCTTTCCCATTGCACCGTCAAAGCTAAGACCCGCCTCTATTGATACCGTAAGAATATCTATTATATCCGGCAATGTCTTTTCTATTTCCTTTTGTCTTTCCAGGATTTTTTGTCTTATAAGCATTTTGGGGAAAATATAGGTAATAGCAAGCATAAGAGACAGTACTATGAATACCTTGGGCAATGGAGTTCTAAAGGCAATCCAGACTGAAAATACAAGTATTATTTCCAGCATGACAGCACCTGCTTGAATGGAAACAAGACTGCTTGCATTTAGATTCATAGGATTTCCTGCTTCTTTAATCCGCCTGTCCAGCTCACTCATGTAATTCTTAGGTGTTATCCTTCTGATTACCCCATATAAAGAGCCCAATGCAGGCTTTATTAGTCGTTCATATACTGTACCCTCTACGCCTCCTGTACCCCTGTCACCTACAGCTGCAAGCTTTCTTATTCGTAGCTGTATCTCTATTCTATCCCTCATTATTACTCCCATGAACAGTATTGCGCCGCAGCATACAGCTGCAAAGGAGGTTAGAGCAATTAACCAAAGCATATGCTACACCTCAATCCTAATTATTTTGCGTATGGAGTATATTCCAATCAGCTGCAACACCACTGCAGATGCAATCATCGCCCATCCAACTGGCTCTACAAACAATGTAATGATATAGGTAGGATTCAGCATGAATATTATAAACCCAAGCACCAACGGAAGAAGAGATATTATTACTCCCGATATTCTTCCCTGTGCAGTCAGAATCCTTATTTCGCCCTTTACCTTTATTCTTGAACGTATAGTATCTGATATGTTATCAAGTATTTCTGACAAGTTACCTCCTATCTGTCTTTGAATCAGAACAGCAAGTATAACAAGTCCCAAATCCTCGCTGTGTACCCTTTTGCTTAAGCTCTCCAATGCTTTTTCAGTGCTGACTCCCAGATTAATTTCCTTAAGCAGCTGTGCAAACTCATGGGAAATGGGAGGAGGCAGCTCTCTTGAAGCTACATCCACAGCCTGCAGAAAGCTGTAGCCTGCCTTCAGTGAATTGGATATAAGCATTATTGTATCAGGAAGCTGCTGATCTATTTTATTAAGAATTTTTTTCTTTTTCAGCTTTGCATAGATTGAAGGAACATAAAATGAGACTATCCCTGCTATCACAACCATAATGGCATTTTTTGAAGTAAAAAATATAATGTTGGAAACAATTATAGAAAACAAGAACTCAATAGTAATGAATTCTTCGGGCTTTAAAGGAATATGTGCCTGTATCAGCAAGTTATCAAGCTTAACTATATATTTATGTCCCAGCTTGCTTTTACCCAAGGTCTTACCGAAAGCATTGAGCCCTTGTCTCCATGGGATTCCCTTATCCCGCTCATCCTTTGAGCCTGTTTTTTCAGGATTCAAATAATGCTGCAGTCTGTCTATCGCTCGTCTTGTTGAAAAAAACAGGCTGAACACGATATACACAAGTATGGCTGTAGTTATGAAGACCAGAAAAAAAATCAAACCGAGCATTGTAATTCCCCCTTTTCCTAATCGAACAGACTAGCAGGCAGATGTATTCTTGTATTCTGAAGCTTCTCAAAGAACTTTGGCCTTATGCCTGATGATTTGAAGGTTCCCTGTATTCTGCCCTTGTCATCATAGCCTGTCTGATTGAAGAAGAATATATCCTGCAATGTTATAGTTTCTTTTTCTATGCCCTGCACTTCTGTAATATGTGTTATCTTTCTGCTTCCATCCTTCATTCTGGTCTGCTGTATAATTACATCTATGGCTGATGATATTTGCTCTCTTATAGCTCTGACAGGCAAGTCCATACCTGCCATCAGAACCATAGTTTCAAGCCTTGACAGCATATCTCTGGGTGAATTGGCATGACCTGTAGTCAGCGAACCGTCATGGCCCGTATTCATTGCCTGAAGCATATCCAATGCTTCTCCACCTCTTACCTCACCTATTACTATCCTGTCCGGTCTCATTCTCAGAGAATTTTTCACCAAGTCCCTTATTGGTATGGCACCCTTTCCCTCTATGTTCGACGGTCTGCTTTCCAGACGCACCACATGCTCCTGCCTGAGCTGCAGCTCGGCAGCATCCTCTATTGTTATTATTCTTTCGTCATTGGGAATAAAAGAGGATAGTACATTCAGAGTAGTTGTTTTACCGCTTCCTGTACCTCCCGATACAACGATATTCAGCCTTGCCTTTATACACGCTTCAATAAATAGAGCCATTTCAGGTGACAAGGTTCCATTCTCTATGAGTTTCCCCATATCTAAAGGCTTTTTAGCAAATTTTCTTATGGTAATAGTAGGTCCATCCAAAGCAAGGGGCGGTATTATGGCATTTACTCTTGAGCCGTCAGGAAGTCTGGCATCAACCATAGGAGAGCTTTCATCTATTCTTCTTCCTAAGGGTGCGACAATTTTTTCAATTATACGCATTACATGGATGTTATCCTCAAAGCTTGCATCTGTAAGCTGAAGCTTTCCTGCCTTTTCTATATACACCATTTTAGGTCCGTTAACCATTACTTCTGATACATTCTCATCAAACAAGAATCTGCTTATGGGTCCAAAGCCTATGGATTCATCAATTATATAGTTAACAAGATTCTGCTTGTCTGTTCGTGACAGATATATTTCCTTTTCCTTAAGGGTCTCATCCACTATTTCTGCAATCTGCTGCTGTACCTTTTTCTCCTCGGCTATATCATTTAATAGGGATGCATCAACTCTTTCAATTATTCTTTTATGTATGACAGATTTGACTTCAGCATAAGGATCTTCCTTTTTTGCATCCTTTGCATTAAGCTTACCTTCTGTATACAGCTCTCCTTTTTCCTGTTCTATTCTCTTTAAAAGGCTCATGCTATCCCTCCTTTATATACTATCCTACTTTAAATATGCTTGTCTTGGGCTTTTCTCCTTCAACAAGCATGGCAGCCAGTCTTGCAAGCCTTTTGGCTACCACAGAAGATTTCCTGTGAGCTACAAGAGGATGACCATTGTTAACTGATATTGTAACTGATGCAATGTCATCCGGAATAATGCTTAGAATATCTACATTTAAAGCTGCTTTGAAATCAGTGTTTTTTATTCCAAAGCTTTCGTTTGATTTGTTTACTACCAGCCTGACCTTTTCATTGGAATAGTTCAGAGTCTTCATGACTTCAAGGCCGTTTTTGGTATTCTTTATTGACGGCAAGTCCAAGGTGGATATATACAATATAGTGTCTGAGGCGTCAAGGGCAGTTATTACTGTGTCATCAAAGCCCTGTGCCGTGTCTATTATAATAAAGTCATATCTTCCCCTTAAAATGTCTATTACTTTTTTTATGTGCTCAGAATTTACATACTCTGCATTTTCAGGCCGAATAGGAGCCGCCATTACCTTGACGCCCGAATAATGCGTAAGCATATACTCATCTATGAGATCTCCTTCATGCTCAAGATTATTTATATCCTTAATAAGCTCTGTAATAGTATTTTTTACATACAAGTTTAAGCCTATGGCTACATCCCCAAACTGCAGATCGAAATCCAAAAGCGCAACCCTCTTTTTCATATTGGCAATGGATACTGCCAGATTTGTTGCTACAGTTGTTTTTCCAACACCACCTTTTGTGGAAAAAACACTGATGACTTTTGTTTGAACCTTTTCCTGCGGAGTAGGTGCAGTGTATCTTTTCTTTCTTGCCTGGTCAATATCAAAGATTCTTCTGATTGTTTCTACAACCTCATTGACTCCGAAGGGTTTTACAATATAATCTCTGGCACCTGCAGACATAGCCTTTTTTATATATTCCTTTTCACCTTGAATGGACATCATTATAATAGAGCCTTCCAAGCCCTCATCCGTTATTGCTTTTGTTGCCTTAATTCCATCCATTTCAGGCATATTGATGTCCATAAGTATAATATCCGGTCTCAGCTCTCTCGCCATTTCCATTGCCAACAGTCCGTTAGAGGCCTCACCGACAATATCTACACCTTCCTCCCAATTGAAAATGGCACGAATGTTTTCCCTTGTTTGCTCCGAATCGTCTACTACCAATAACCTGATTTTTCTTTCCATTCTATCACCACCATAAATTTTTTTGGTCGCTAGTTACTGGTCGCTGGTCACTGGTTAGTTTATTGCTACAAGCTACTGACTACTAGCTTATAAATCTGCATTGCTTCAAACAAATGCTGCTCCTAGTGACTAGTGCCTAGCAGCTAGTGACTGCTTTACTTCCACTGCTCCAACTTACCTTTTGGCACTATTATATCATCTCTAATAATTCCGTTTGTTTCTGCACTGCTGTCATCAAGTGCAGGTCTCAGTGCAAGCCTCAACGTTCCGCTTTCATCAGCCAAAACCAGTTTTTCTGCCTCTTCCAGGGATACAGCCAAAGTTACGCTGGTAGGAAGCTCCTTCTGCTGTTTTTTCACCTCCTCCATATTCTGCCCTACCCCCAGTACCATTACATTTTGCAGAATAACCTTAGTTAGCTTTTCATAAAAAACCTTCCTGGTCCCATAATCCTTCTCCTTTTCCTCAAAGGTTGCAATTACATCAACTTTATCTCCGGGTATGATAAAATCAGCTACCTGTGATACTTCATTGACGCCAATAGTCACAGCCCTTTTGCCCTGAGGCACTACATAGGCCATATTTGTCTTTTTCTCAGGAAAAAGTCTTTCCTCAAGGATTGCTTCGCCTTTAATGATTCTTTCCCTTGTCATCTTGCCGACAATCAGATTAATATCAGAGATACCCATTGGCAAGGTTATATCCACCGGTACCTTTGACTCCATCAACATATCCTGCCTAATTACTACTTTTGCAGGTATATCCTCCTTGGCTACAAATATTGTTTTCATCTTTGCTTTAGGATCTTCATTGTTGACGCCTGACAAATACACGTATATCAGCAAACTCGTCAGTAAAGCCATTACAACCGCTATAATCGCAATTTTCTTATTCACACCATCCATAGGTTATTCCACCCTTCCGCGTCCGTTATTCCTACGCATCTGCTATTCCTACGCATCGCTATTCCTACGCATTGCTATTCCTACGCATCGCTATTCCACTAGCTTGATTCCATAAAACCCGTAATCCGGGCTGTATTCATCTATTTCTCCTTCACCTAGTGTTTTAATAAACTTTCCTGTTATTTCTGTCTTACCTCCTCTGAACACCACATCATCAATAAAGAATGTAGCGAAGCCAACTATAGTTACCGTATCTCTGCCGCTTACATCAAAATCATCCACTACAGGTATTGTAAACAGTCTTGGACTGTCAAGTGGCAGTCTTGTTAAATCGGTATAAGTATTATAATCAGATTCAATAATCTGTCTTATTGCGTCATATGTAGGTCCTTCCATATTGCCTGGCTCAGTGTCAAGTGTATATCCGATTTTCACTAAATCTCCTGTTTCCAAATCTCCATGATAGCCATGTATAAGGTTATATTTGTAATTTGATGCTCCGGTTCCGCCCAGTGCTAGTGCCCCGTAGTTACCGTTCGATCCGTCTCCAGCTCCGCATTTCAGTACGTAAGTAGCTCCAAATACAAATTGCTGTTGTTCCACTCCCAAAGGCTTTATTCCGTCAACTGCGACCAGAGGTGCTATTACAGCAGTTGCTCTGGCATCAACAACCGCATCAGTCTTGTTAAATATTTTTGCAAAATAAAAATTAACCTTTTTGCTGGCTTCTACAGTTATCTTTCTGTTACTGTTCATAAGCTGTATATTTAGAGTAGATATATCCAGCTTATTCAGCTGCGCACTTTCATAAACCTCACTGATAACTGCACTCTCACCCTGACTATATGCAGAAATGCCTGCCAATGCTGCTGCATCAACAGCATTCTGGAGCTTTGTCTTTTCAATATAAATCATGCCTGCATCAGTTACCAAAGCCGATGCTCCGATTATAAGCGTCATGGCTACCATTAAAACTATCGTACTATTACCGCTTCTGTCTTTTATCAGATTTTTAATTGTTATCATGCTACTCAACCCTCATTATAGTATTTGCTTCCATATTAAAAGGATTGGGAATAAGGCTCTGCACAATAGGCGCATAAATTGTAAGCCTGTATTTAATAAGAACATTCACATTATCCCCAGTTCTCCTGCTTGATTCTTCAGGTTCTATGATTATCTGGACATTCTCAAGATTCAATAAAGCTGACTTATCATAAATGCTTTGAACAATTTCATCATCTGTTCTGCCCACTGCTGCCATTCTCGCACTTTCTCTTGAAACATAGTTTATCAGCAGATATGAGCCGAATATCCTTGATATCTCAAACATACCCATAAGAAGAAGCAGTATAATTGGCAGAATAATAGCAGTTTCCACTACTGATTGTCCTTTTTTGTTCAGCTTCATTTCAATTACCTTCCTTCACAGGAATTTGATATTAAGAAATTGACCCTACCTGAACTACACAAGTAGGGTCGTAACTGTACCAATTATATATCTCCATTCTGTTTGAACAGTATTATGGAGTTCCTCCTCCGCCACCTGTCAATGCAGTAACAATTTCTGTGAACTTTGCACTGATTGCTGTTCCAAGTGGTGTTAAAGCTACTATAACAACAACAGCTATAAAAGCAATTATCAGTACGTACTCTACCATGCCCTGACCCTTCTTGTTGTTAAGCATTCCTTTAATATTGAGCCACATATTCAGTAATGTCATTTTAAACTCCTCCTTAATTTATACTTTATTGTTGTTAGATGCTTGCTTAAGCTCATATGAAGTAAAAGAATATTTGCTTTCTGTAACTGTATTATATCTCCATTAGTTTACATAATCCATAAGCCAAAGGATTCAACTTGATTGGGCATCCAGTCATGTTCATGGGTATTTATACCTAGAGCTGCATATTTATAAGTTTTCTGGAATTATGTCTACTATGTTCCCGTAAGAATACCTACTATTTCGGTAAACTTGGCACCGACTGCACTACCTACAGGTGTCAAACCAATAATTACAACTAATGCAATGAATGTTATTATAAGAACATATTCTACGAGTCCCTGTCCTTTTCTATTCTTCAACATCAGATATGCGGTACTTAGCGCTTTTGCTGCTGTCCTTGCAGCCATACCATTCACCTCCCTTACAACAATTGCTTACGTTTTGTCTTAGATGATAAATCTTTATGTTATCATTGTACTTATAATTATGCAACATTACTATCCATCCAGTGTATCATTTTGCTTATGAATTAATAACTATCCCTATAGTAGCGAATACCTATCAAAACATATGCCGGAATAATAGGACTGCATTCACAGCATACTCTTTAAGCACTAGAAAAAGACAGATGAAAAAACATATACATTCCATGAGGCTTCTCTTAAAAAACAATAAAATATCGCAGGAATATTACTTCCTGCGATAAGCAAACTCATTAAAACCGCCTTATCTCAAGCTCATGTTGAAGCATTCCAGGTGTGAAACGAATTCATCCTTCAGTATATTTATCTCTTGAAGTGTCAGTGTTTTCTCTTTATTACCCAGCTTCAATCTTATGGTTGTACTCTTCATAGCTTCAGATATCTTATCTCCTTCATAGGTACCAATGTATTCAAAGCCTTTTATTATACTGTTTTCGTATGACTCAACACATGCTTCTATTGCTTCATAACTGATCTCCTTGCCGGTCAATATGCTGAAATCCAGGTATGTCTCTGGATACTTTGATACTATGTCATATATCAGGGGAAACTCTTTCAGATTAGCCAGCCTCTCCAGATTCAGCTCAGCTGCAATGAGATACTTGTTTTTTCCATATATATTAACCAATTTATTATTAATGAAATATATGCTGCCAATTAAGGTATTGTCAATATAAATATCCATCTGATGCTCAGTATCCATCCATGCCTCAATATTATTGCTCTTTTTATATACAGGCAGGGACCTTCTGTTCTTGACAGCAATCTCATTGCAAATACCCTTAAGCTCAAGGAATTTCCCTAATACATCACTTTCCATGCCAGCACCAAATATCAGCATTGCCAGCATTTTAGGCTGATAACAGTTTTCGTCCTGCTTTTTGAATATTCTGCCAATCTCATAAACTCTTATGACTTCAAAATTCTTTCTGTTTTGATATGCTACATTTAACAGATTGGGAACAATAGATGTACGAAGCTGCTCATGCTGCTTTACGCTGCTGTTGGATATCTTTATAGTATCTGCTTCCTTAATCCCCAGCTTTTGCAGCCAATCGTTGTCATACCAGCAGTAAGTATGCACCTCGTTGAAGCCTTGCGCAGCAGACAATACTTTCCTTATGCTTTCATTCAAAGCCGTTACTGTATCATCCGGAAAAACCGATATTTCTGTTGTGAATGGCTTAGGTTCTATGTTTTCATATCCATAAAGCCTAAGTACTTCCTCAACAATATCAGCCTTACAGGTAATATCCTTTGTAGCTCTATAGGTTGGAGCACTTACGACGTATCTGCCTTCAGCATACTCCGTATCAAATCCCAGTCTCTGCAATATATCTGTTACAAGTTCACTTTCTATGGCTTTACCCAGATAAGTCTCAACATAACGGTGCTCAATTTCAATTGCCCCTGCTTTTGTCTCATTCTGAATAATGTCCTGAATAGGAAAGCTTAACATAATATCAGGTTGATACTGCTGAAGGAGCTTAAGGTATCTTCCTATGGAAATTATAGTAAGCGAGGTATCAAGAG
Organism: Bacillota bacterium; assembly: GCA_049322695.1. GTDB lineage: Bacteria > Bacillota > Clostridia > Lutisporales > Lutisporaceae > CALGKJ01. The sequence goes on from JBMORW010000021.1 coordinate 77,725, forward strand.
ATTTTTCAAATCTTGCACTGGCATCTGTTCTAAGTCCTAAGGAAGATGAGGTTCTTCTTATGCAAATGCTGTCAAATACAGCTGCTTCAAGTATTATGGACTCTGTTTCATCTTTTACCGAAGTCTCCTCCCCGCCTATTATACCTGCTGCTGCTGCAGGTCCTCCAGAACTGCCTATGACAAGTGTGCCTTCATGCAATATCCTGTCTGCCCCGTCAAGCCCTTTGAAGGCTGCAGGCTCTGAGAGCTCATATACTCTTATCTCATTAATATGTCCGGCATCAAAGGTATGCAGAGGAAGTCCGATATCCAGCATCACATAATTTGCTAAATCAACTATAAGATTGGTGCTTTTCATTCCGCATCTTTGCAGCCTGTCAGTTAATGTACCTATTGATTTCATTGGCTTTATTCCTTCTATTGCTGCTAAAGTGTATCTATAACATTTCCCATTGTCCTGCAGCTTGATATCCAGTACCGATCGGTCCAGCACCTTGATACTTTCCATATCTATAAGCTCAGGTAATCTCAGCTGTCTTCCGGTTATAGCCGATATTTCTCTGGCAAAGCCATAATGACACCACAGATCAGGTCTATTGGTCAAAGACTTATTATCAATATCCAATATATAATCGCTCTCTATCTTACATATATCCTCTATTTCGGCAGTTACTACCGTAAGCTTCTCTGCAAGCCATTCCGGATCCAGATCGAGAACATCAACATAATCATTTATCCATTCTAGTGATATTTTCATACTAACCCTCCTGTACGAACTGCTTTAAAGACTTTAAATTACCCGAATTGAATACCCTGATATCTGGTATGCCGTATTTCATCATTGCCAGCCGCGTTAATCCCAGCCCGAATGCAAAGCCTGTATACTCCTCACTGTCTATTCCCCCATGCTTGAGTACGTTGGGATGTATCATCCCACAGGGCATCAGTTCAACCCAGCCTGAATGTTTGCAGGTGCTGCAGCCTTTTCCGCTGCATATTAAACATTTTATATCCATTTCAAAGCCAGGCTCAACAAAGGGGAAATAACCGGGTCGCAGTCTGATTTCAATATCCTTTTTAAATACATTTGACAGTAAAATACGCATAGTATATAAAAGGTTGGCTACTGAAATGCCTCTGTCCACAACCATTCCTTCTAGTTGAAAGAATGTGTTCTCATGGGAAGCATCAATTTCCTCGTTTCTGAAGCACCTTCCAGGTATTATAACCCTTATGGGAGGTTTGATTTTCTCCATCAATCTGACTTGACCGGCGGAGGTCTGTGTTCTCAGCACCATTCCATTATCAAGCCAGTAGGTATCCTGCATATCCCTTGCCGGATGGTGCTTTGGCACGTTCAATGTCTTGAAATTATAGTATTCTGTTTCAACCTCCGGTGTATCTGCTATCATGAAGCCCATTTTTTTAAATAACTCTTCAATTTCCTTCTGTACTATAGTAATAGGATGCCGAGAACCCGACTCAAAGACTTTACCCGGCAATGTGATATCATAGCTTGCCCTTTCCTTAGCGGATTGCAGCTTCTCATTTCTTTCCTGTATTATGTGTTCAATGTCCTCCTTCAGCTTATTTGCAGCCAAGCCCATTGCTTTTCTGTCTTCATGCTCCAGTGTGCCTATTTGTTTCAATACCCCTGTAACCCGTCCATTCTTCCCAAGAAATTTTATGCGCATCTCATCCAGTTCCTTTGAGTTTTCTGCTTTAACGACATTTAATTTAGCTTCCTCTTTCATTGCTTCAATTTGATTAAGTAGTTCCCTCATAGCAAATTTCTCCTTTCCATAATACAAAACAAAAGACAAAAAACCTCTCATCCAAAAGGACGAGAGGTTTACTCACGCGGTACCACCTTAAATATTAAAGGATTTGCAGTTACACAAAGCCTTTAATCACTCTGCAGATACGGGATTATATCCGATATCCCCTTCCGTTTAACGGTGGAAATCCGTCTTGCCTACTTACATTTCAGCTTGAAACTCCCGAGGGAACTTCAATAAAACTGCCGCTGCAGGCTTCCACCGGTACCTGCTCTCTGTTAGCTTAAGAATTATCTACTTTCCTCGTTCACAGTCTTTGTTTTATTTTTTACATTTTAGCACTTTTATTTTCCAAATGCAATATATTTATTCTATGATATCTGCACATTCTATTTATGAAACCTACAGATTTATTCTTTTATCCAGCAAATACTGGGTTGCCGCAAAGCTCAAGCCTCCGCTTATTAGATTCACTATAAGGCCAATCCACAGCACTTGCGAAACGTTTAAGCCGTCAAAACCAATAATTTTGAGTAATCCAAACTGAATATACGTAAATGTAGCGTTAATTGCAATAAAAATTCCAAAGGCGGCAATCTTACTGTGTTTACTATTAGAAAGAAGACTTTTGGTTATTGTTATGGATAAATAGATCAAAAGCATCGTTATAACATAACTCAGTATACAATTAGCGATTACCAATATAGTCTCATATGTATTTGTTCTTAACAGATCAAAAAGTGCAATCAGTCCATTTTTACCATAGCCCACTCTGCTCATCCCTGCGAGGAAATACAAAGCAACTATACTAAAAGGCAAAAACTCTATTACAGCCGCCAGCAGTTTTGCTCCAAGAATACTTCTGGCACTTATAGGCAGCGTAAAGGTCAAATAGCCTGTTTCACTATATAAATCGCTGTTAAGAAATGCAATCCCTCTAATAAAGTACAGCACCATTACTGCTAAGCAGGAAATTACCATTATAAACTTACTGAGTTCAACACTCAAAACGGGATGTAATCCGAAAAGATCCAGCAGTCCCAGTTTAACAGCTGTGTTTGCTGTTATTAAAGTAATAAGAGCAACGGCATCAAATTTATACCGCCCTATCAGCTCATATTTAAGCAGCTTTAGCATTACTGAAACACCTCCCTGTATAATTCATCAATAGATTTACCTCTCTCAATTCTCAATTCTTCTGCATTTCCCTGCAACACAATTTCACCCTGAGAAATAAATGCAACCTCATCAAACAGCCTTTCAACATCCTTAACCAAATGTGTTGACACTATCATGGAGCTGTCTTCTCTATAATTATTCAATATGGCATCTATTATTTTCTCCCTCGCTACAGGGTCAATGCCTCCTAAGGGCTCATCAAAAATGTACAGCCTTGCCTGTCTTGATAATATAAGTGTCAATATAAGCTTTTCTGACTCACCTTTTGAAAGTGAAGCCACCTTGCTGATTTCACTGAGCTTCATAAAACCAAGCAATTCTCTTGCTTTAGCTTTATCAAAGTCTTCATAAAAATCATCGTAGAATGCAATTGCATCCTTTATACTCATCCATTTATAAAGATGATTTGTATCTGGTAAATAAGATACCATTGATTTTGTAATAACACCAGGAGTATGACCACTGATTCTTATTTCTCCCGCATTTTGCTTCAAAAGTCCAGCTGCTATCTTCATAAGGGTTGTCTTGCCGCTTCCGTTTGGTCCCAGAAGTCCAAGTATTTTGCCTTTCTCCAGTGTCAGATTCACATTTTTCAGTGCGGTCTTTGCAAAATAGCTTTTCGACAGCTTTTCAGCCTTAAATAAAGTTTCCATATCTAGTCCTCCTTAGATACATATTGAGATATTACATTAATGATTTCTTCATTGTTGAAGCCCAGATCTTTCATTCCTTTTATAAAATAGAAAATCAGCTCCTTTGACATTTCCCTTTTCAACTCCATTACTTTACTGCTGTCTTCTGTTATAAACGTACCCATACCTCTCTGGGTATAAGTGACATTTTCTCTTTCCAACTCCTGATAAGCTCTTTGTATGGTATTTGGATTTACCTTCATAGCTTCAGCCATTTCTCTTACAGATGACAATTTGTCTCCCCCCTTCAGTTTTCCTGTAACAATGTCCCTTTTGATATGATTCATTATCTGAATATATATAGGTATATTCTCATTGAACTCAATACTCATAAGTCACCTCCACATTTGTGTTATAGTGTACTATTTATATAGTACACTATAACACAAATACTGTCAACAAAAAAATAAAAACTGTCAACTTCTCAAATGTCAACAGCCATTATCACACTTTTATCTTTCTATTTCGCTTCCTCCCAGACTGAAAGCATAGTAGCTTTCATGCTTCCACGGATTAAGTGCAGGCAACGGCACTCCCTCCAGCAGCACAATGAAGTTTACACCATCTATGTCATCTGACTTTGAATCAATATCCGAAACCGAAATGTTCACATCATAATATAGACCACTGTCAAAATACAGTCTATTGTTTAGAAAAGAGTTGAGCCTTTCTTTTATAAACCCGCTTACCATCTGCTGCCTCTTCTCCTGCAGCAATCCAATATCCTTATCTCTGAGCCAAATGCCGCTTTCAATATCCATGAGCTGCTCAGACAGTGTAAATCTATAGCTTTTTCCGTTATAGTCCATTTCATAATATTCCGCCTGCTGCCAGTTGTCATCTACATCAGCTATTAGCAGTCTATCAAAGGCTACAACAGCCTTCATAGGAATATACCTTTTCAAGTTAAGCTGTGCTGCTTCGTCTTCCTGTATACCAAGATTCCTGAACATCACCCTGTAAAACCAATCAAGCATTTCTTCTTCATTTATGGCTGTGTTTTTTTTGTCATCTCTGCCTATTCCATAACCAAAGCCTGCTCTTTCGACCTCAGAGGTTTCGCTGTAGCAGTTATACTTCACTGCTGCGTCCACACCTGCATCTACTGCTCTCTTGTATCTTTCCTTCATGGTATCCAGATGATCTACGCCTTTACCTGTAAAGATTATCGGGGTTACAAAAGCCAGGAATATTAATATCCATAGTATCCACTTCAATCAAATCACCTTATTGTATATATGAGCAGGCTCTGGCAGTAAGCCTGAAGTCATATTTTTTGCCGTTAGGAGTGCCAAAAACACTGTACTCGTACAGCACAGACACCGGATGCCTTTTTGTATATACAACTGTTATATTTATCAGATCATATCCCTGGTTTCTTAAATCAGCATCTATGATACTCCAGCCCTCAAGCTTAATTACTTCAGCAGATTCCTCAAACCTCTCAGCCTTTAAGTACACCTCATATTCTCCGTACTTATCAAGCTTACTGCACATTTCATCGAACACAGATTTATAGATAACCCCTTTTTTTGCTGCAATCTGAGTATAGGTGTAAACGGTGTTTTCTATATCCTGCTGTGCAAGCTTATAGTTTCTATCCAATACACCAAACATTGAATACCATGTAATGACCGGTATTATAATAAGTGCCGCCAGATAATTTTGCATAACATGCTCCTTTCAACAGCTTTACTGCTGTGTAAAAGTTATGAAATCTATTGATGTACCGCTTTTTTCAACCTTCTTTACGTAATATTTTGCTATATCAACTACATTTGTTATTTTAAGTCCGCCGGTGTCACTGTTGATACTGCTTGAAAAAGTATAACTGTTACTGCCTATGCTCACATAAATTTCAACAGTATTCCCCTCTTTACAGTACTGGTTCACAGTACTGATGACTTCATCTCCCTTTACTATGGAGGGCGCAGTATCCTCTACTCCCGCCTTTACAGAATTGACTGACTGCTGCGTGCTGTCCGCCATAGCCTCCTGCGCCGTCTTCTGAGGATTATATACATTTCCTATGAAGAAGACTCCAATAGCAGCAACTATCCCCAGAATAAGCAACTTTGACCAAAAGTTATCCATGATTTACCTCCTATTATTTTTTTATGGCACCAGATATGTTGGATTCGCCAAAAGTGTAAGCCCGTATGAAAAATATATTCCTGCAAGCAGAAACATCAGCGCTACCAGTGTTATTGCATACAGACGCTTTGTTCTTCTTCGTCTTAATCCTCTGATGTCCATCCATTTCTGCTTCTGTTCAGCCATCTCATCCAAATCTTCAATTGAGTCCAGAATTCCCGTATCACATGCCAGCTTCATTGTTTCAAGCAGCTCGTAAAGATCATCATTATCAACCCTCTCCAGCACTTCATCAAATACCCTGTCAGAAGCACCTTTTTTTATACCTTCCAGAAGCTTGCTTATTAAAGGTTTATATGCCTCTGTTACCATCTCCATGCTTTCCAGTACATTTCTTACTGAATAGGGGGGAAGGCTCCCGAATATTGAAAAGGCATATATGCAGTTCAGTACTTCCCACTCCTTTTTATCCTCAATGAGCTTGATTTTCACAAATGCAAGAAAATCAGGCAGCATATAGAAAAGAAGAGAAAATAGAAAAATAAATATATAAACCCCATAATCAGACTGCTTTGCCCTAATATACAGCAATTTCTCAAGCAGTCTCTTTGCTACTGTATCCAGATTCTCCTTGATTTCCAGTCCGCTTTGAGAAATAATATGCTGTATGTATTCCAGATTCATAGCCTTAAGCTTCTTAGCAAAAAGCTCTTTATTATCAATATAGCTATTATTGACCAACTCAAAAAGGCTCTTTTCCAATTCTACTGTCTCAGGTACTGTATGTACATGGGTATCGATTGCTGCTTTTTTATAATTTGCATCCTCAATGACATGTTCAATCTCAATATTTCCATTAGTTGTGTTCACACTTATAAGTACGGCTAAAGCTATAAGAAATAAAAAAGCCTTACAAATATAAAAATGCTCTACTGAAATATTCCAGCCAGCCTTCTCCATAAGTCCGGCCGCTGCATTGTATCTATTGCTTTTATATGCAGGGACTATGATTGGAAACTTCCTGACTGCTTTTTGCTTGTAACTCCTGAGATAATCACTCTTAAACAGCCTTTTAAGCTTCAAATATCTTATGTACTCAAGCAAAAGAACAATTAATACTGCTATTAAAACAGCCATGACAGTTATTTGAATTGCAGATGCATAATACATTGTATATCTCCTTGCTATTGTTCTGTTAATCTTGCTGCTTTCTCATCCAATGAATAAAAAGTGCCGAAAGATTGCCAATAAAAAACATCAAAGCTTTCATAGTTTGCGCCTCAATGCTTCCATAAACATTTCCCATGTTCATTTCCCTCATTATACTGCCATTAAACATATGGCTTGCCATTATAAAAAAGTACGGGGATGCAAACATGAACAGCTCTATACCCTTCAGTTCTGCATCGTTATAGCCCTGCTCCACATTCAATCTGCTTAATACATTTGTAATACGTCTGAGGTTTCTTTCAAACATATTGCTTTCAGTGTTCTTCTTAACACTTCCGTCATCCGGCTCAGTGTTCTTCATTTCCTCATAGGGGGTACCGTAGAGCTTACACATTACAAGCAGCATATATAGCATCCTTATCCATGTGTATTGAACATTTTGTCTCAGTTCTGCCGCCTGTTCTTTTATATTGACTGATTCCAGAGCTTTTCTAAGCCTAAGCATATATGGCCGTGTCTTTTCCGGTCCTTTTGTTTCTGCAGCCTTAACAGCAAGGATAATATTGCCCCGATAATGGTTGTAATAGTGCGCAAGCTTTTTACAGCAGCTCGGCAGCTCATTCCTTATTGAAGCTTCCATGCTTTCGAAAACATATTCACTGCACAGATAAACAAATATTGCAGTTGAGAATATGGATAATAGCAAATGATACCAGAGTGTATGAAAAAGGCAAAGTGCAAACAGCATGTATAAAACTGCAGTGGCTGATAAAGCAGTAAATAAGCGAAGGCTCATACTGCGATTCTCCATGGCACTTCTCTGGTTAATTTTGCAAAGCCTTCTGTTTATACTTCTTAACGGATAAATCATCAAAATTTTTCTGTTCGCAGCCGATCTGTGTCTCAAATAGCCGTTCTTTCTCTTAAGGTTAAATATCATCTCTACCATTCCCGTTTTTAATATCTTCATCTATTTCCTTAATGAGCCTGTCCATATAAGCTTTTGCCTCCTGATTGCCTTTTACCTTTGCCATCATCCTATCTGATGGGTAGTTTACAAACCTGGCATTTCCATCTGATGCATCAAAAATAGTATTAAGTCTGTACATATTTGACGGATAGCTTTTTATTTGCTGCAAATAAAAAAGCCTCTGTACCTCCGCATAGTCTTTTATATCATCAATTTGCCTGCAGTCTGAAGATGAGTATAATGAAACTGGCACAATCTCCACGATTTTTGATATTACCCTACTGCCATTTATATTCTCATGCTGAAAAATAATATTTATATAATTTACGATATCCATTACAGCAGACTGTTCAGTCAGATATCTTCCTGTTCCCATCAGCATATTTTTCAATCTTGGCACAGTAGTATCAGGATTAACAATATGAGTTGTAAACCAAGCAGAAACACTTACAGACTGTACCAGTTGAATAAAAGCAAACAGTGCATTTCCATCTCTAACCTCACCAAGGTCGGCAACATCAACCGACATTCGAAGAAGCGTCTTTACTGCATCCATAAGACTCTTGTTATTTACTGCCTGAGCTTCTACTATACGTTTTTGGGGGTACTTGCGCATTATTTGCTGCTCAAAATAATCCTCGATTGTACCTATATGAAGCGCATCATCAAGTATTTCAAACATAGCCTCCATTTTGGTTGTCTTTCCGGTGCCCAAAGCACCCTGAATACATATACTTTCTCCGGCTTTTACCAAAGCTGTAGTTATTACACGAAGCTTTCTGCTGTGTTCAAGCTCCCTGTATGCAGCACCGCTTTTATTAAAAATCCTTATGCAGAGATTCCTTGCGGAGAAATAAGGAGGCTGTGTAACTGTAATTCTTGCTCCATCTGCTCTGTGACATAGCCTTTCGGGGTTGTTCCTGTCCAACTGTCCAACGCTCTTGTCAAAGGAAATTGCCCTGTCCTGCACCACTCTGGCTTCTTGTTCATCCATTCTTAGAAAGCTCAGCCATATTTTTTTATCACACCAGCAGTAAATATATTCACCATTGTTACTGAAGCCCACTTCATTTACATCTGCGTAAGCAAGTACATCCAGACACATCAAACCGAACAGCTTTTCATATATCTTCTGTACTATGATTTCCAGTTTATCATTGAAGCTTATTTCAATTTTTTCTGATTTGAATATACCGTATATATCAGTTTCATCATATTCATATCTTTTACTCTCGTAATCCTCTGTAATCCTGTGCTTTTCATAAATGGGATATTTTTGGAGCAGCCTGCCGAACGCGCCGTCTCTCCCATTTGCTTCTATTTGCTTATTTACGTGAAGCAGTATGGAAAATTTCTCTTCAGCACTCAGGAGTTCCGGCTGGTTGAAAGGAATTATCGAATCTATAAGTCCATATGCTTCCTCCAGCTTGACACCTTCATAAAGCACAGTCTCCACAATATTATCCTCTTCATCTGTCTTATATATAGTAAAAGCTGTAAGCAGTCCGGTTTTAATGTGTGACTTTATAATATTTCTAGCCTCTCTGTTACCTGAAGTACTACTTTCTTTATACTGCTTAAGCAGCCTAATCACTGCATCTTCCTGGTCGTTCTCGGGCTTTTTGTTAATGAACTCCTCAAAACTCTTTTCAATATGCCTGCAGAGCATATTGATTCCGATATGCCTTTTAATGATATCTATTTCATGTAAGTACTCTTTCATCGTTCTTTACCACCTGTGTGATATTTCTTACCCAATCAAGCAAACCGCCTGTTTTCCGTATCTTTCTGTAACAATCAATACCAAGTCTCTCTGATAACATTGTGCAAAGCTCGTCCATCTGCTCTACAAAGCCTGAAGTACCTCTTTCAAGGTTGCTTACAATATATGTATAAAGCTTTCTGTTTCTACAGCAAGCTTCAAACAGCATACCATCAAAATCCAAGCCAAAGCAGCAGTCAAAGCCGTATTTACCGCTCAGCCTCCTCAAGTCCCTGGTATTCTTAGAGCTCATCATGTTGAAAACCGGCACTGTCCTTCTGTCGGTTAAATAGTTGCATATAGGAATCGTACCAGTTTCACTGAAAATATCATCCAGCATTATTTCATTCGGTGTCATAACAGCAACTATAATATCAGCTTTATCCAGCAAAGCTTTGTTTTCATTCTTTACACCTGTGACAATATCCGCAATGACTATATCATACGCATCCAGGCAGCGCTCCAATACTTTGTCATAAAACTCCATATCTCTTACTGAATAATCTGAGCCAAACCTCGTGCCGGGTATTATTGACAATCTGTTATTAATCTGAGTGGCAAATGTTTTCAGCTGCTGTATGTTTATATTGCAGCCGAAGCTTTTCAAATAATCCATTGTATAGCAGATATCTATTTCATTTTCAAAAAATCTTTCCATATAGCTGTATCTGCCTGAAAAATTTACTATTACCGTCTGCAGGCTGATAAAATACTGCAGTATGATTCCTATACCGTCCGCAATAGTGCTGCCTCCTGCCCCATGATTACCCGGAACCCAAACAGTAATAAGCTTACCTTTACCTTTTTTCATACCATCACCTACTTTATTGTTCGCTGGAAACAGGATTCATAGCATTATACCGGTCTGTATAAGATATTTCACTTGGCGGCTGTGAAGAGTCCAAGTATTGCGTCAAAAACAATACCCCTTCCGCAGCTGCTTCCTTCAAATACTCCTGCTCAAGTAAATTAAGATAAAAAGATAGTGTATTCTCCTGTTTTTTTACAACTACTGCCTTGGAAACAACAATACTGTCAGCTTCCTTGGGCAGAAACAGCTTGACATCGACAATGCTGCCCTCTGTGACCGTTGCAGGTACGGTACCCGGCTGAAACATATGTTCAATCAGCCTGTCCCCATCCTCATACCATGCATCCGATGACAGGAGATCGGTTGCCAGCACAATTTCATTTTGTACAACATCGTTTTTCAGCCTTTTGCCCTTCAGTGCTTCCATAGAAGTGACGGCTCCGTAAGGTATAAGCTCTGAAGGCAGAGAAATATATTCAAACCTGCTTGCGTCAGTGATCTCACCGGCTTTTATTAACTCCTTGGCCCTAACAGCATTTATTGAGCCTTTTCGTTCTGCATTGCTTCCGGCGCTTTGATTTACATGAGACTGAACAACTGTTTCCGTACTTGTCAGACGCATAATCATGAAGGCAAATACAAAGGCTGATATTATAATCAGCACAGTTATTGCAGCTTTGAACAAAATAGTACTTTTACTCCTTTTAATATAAACCATTACTATCCTCCTAACAAAATTACAAATTGTCAGTAATCAAAGGAGTTTATATAGTATAAATATTAACCTAATATAAACATCTGCTATTTTTGCTTGTATAAAGCCTTCTCTTTTCTTTCAATCCGATTACCTTAAGCAGCATGTCCATATCGTGAATAAAGCTCTTTGTTTTGGAGCAGCTTACCAAATACGGTGTTTTATCTGTACACATAAGCTCTTGTGACACTGAACCACAGCTGCTGAGAGGCAGAATTGCTTTGAAATCATAGCCCTTCCTTTTCAATTGATTGAATATGTATTTATATGCCTCACTGCTTTTATCACAATTGTTTATTACTGCTATCGTCTTTTCTGCCACAAAATCATCACCAAGCCTGCTTAAGAGCTGCAAATTGGCATTAAAATGCATCAGATCACAGTCCAGTACTAATATGTCCAGAGTTGAGCTGCGAATAGATGATAGAGTAATATCATTCAGCTCTCTCCTTGTATCAACTATAGTAATATCCGATTTGAAGCGTATATGATTCAACAGCTTCATATACTGTTCAGTTTTTATACTCAACGCATCGCCCATTTTACCTGATATGATATTAAGTCTTCCCCGTTTGCAGCAGTTACTCAGTATATTTCTATAGTCTTCTCTTTCTAGAGTATAATCCAGCAGACCGTCGTATATATCATCAATTCCGAAAAAAATATTTGCAGAAAAGCCTTCATCCATGTTTATAACACTTGTTTCATACCCAAACCCTGCAATACAGCTGGACAAATTCCATGCTGTATGTGATTTGCCAGTAACATGAGCCGAATATATCGCAATGACCATATGCTCCATAAACATGCATACATTATTTGCTTCAATGCTGTATTTATGCCTTTTCTTTAATTCACTTGAAAACACACTGCTCAACATCCATGATTTTTTTGCTTCTCTGTCGCCTGAGACTCCAAGGCTACTAGAGTTTCTTATTACTGCAGAAAAAATCATTTTTTCAAGATCTGAAGCGTTTAGATTAAGTCCTATATGATAATCATATATGCCGTTTTCTTTCAAAAGTTCACAGAAACAGTCCGTTTTTTCATCTTCTTCACCATATAAAAAAATAACATGGTTATTGGTAGCTGCAATTTCAGATATCAGTTCTTCCATTGTTATATTTCCGGACAGCTTACCGGAGATTATCACGATACCGGCGCTTATTGACTTGCATATTTCCATCAGGCTTTCTCTGCTGTAAGCATATTCAACAATATCAAGCACTTCAATTCCGGACAGGTAATTTTCCAGCTCAGGATAGCAGACAGCAATCACAGTTTTCATGCTAACACTTCCCGTTCATATCACAAATTTACATATATTGACACTATTTGTATTATATTCTATATAATTACAAAAGTCAATATATAGTTACATTTTATAATACATTATGACCTTTATCAACGTATTTTTCATATATAATGCTATTCTATATTACTCCTGTTTGCATTATATATACTTGATTATTCCTGGCTTTAGCGTTAATATATTAATGAAAGCAATGTTGATAATGCGAGGATAGTTTATGAAAAAAAGAAAAAAAACAGGCAGTAAGGCCGATCAGATTGAAATAGGCGATATAAAGCTTAGAATCGGTGACAAGCTGTATATGAACGGAATATTGTACGGAGAAGTTGCTGATGAAAGTGACACTTTGTTTTTTTTAGCTAAGCCTCATAGGCAGGATATTATCCCAAGTCCGTATCTGAAGGAGAAGCTCATAGAGAACATACTTCTAGGTACATTCACCCTTGAAAAAATAAATTTTGAATAAAAATAAGAGATTCATCATTGGTGATGAATCTCTTATTTTGCTTTGTTATATATTATTACTTTTTTATTCTTTACTGCATCAGGATTCAATTTGCTGCTTTCTTCTTCCGGGATGCTTATAGTATTTGGATTTCCATCGCTGATATACCTTTCTGAAGGTTTTTTATCAAAATGTGCAAGCCAGTCATAAAGTCCTGTTCCTGCCGTATTCATCTCGCTGGCCCTAATCCTTGGAAGCCTGGCGGGATCAAAGTCTGCATTATTTGGTGCAGGTGCGGGATTGCTTCCTACCTTTAAAACTGCCCTATGATTGTAGCTTGTTCCATTATACTCTCCACTGATAACATACCTGTAATTATCACCCTTTGGAGCTGCGCCATAAGGCAAAGCCAGAGAAAAGACCTCGAAGCCTTCAATATACTTTGCTGTGTTTGCTGCATGTCCTGCAAGTGACTTTTGTACTTCTTCCATAGTTGATTTTCCGAGATTCTCATGGTTGTATCCATGATTTCCGATTTCATAGCCATTATTTATTAGAAACTCGTATTTCTCCTTTATCAGCTCCTTCTGCCTGAATGGGACAGGATAAAATACATAGAAGCTTGCACCCCTGCCGAAGTCCGGATGATTCTTGAAAAATTCTTCCATTATTCCTACTGCACAGTTCGGGTCAATACGTTTCTCTCCATTTTCCTCAATCAAGTTAAACTGATTCAACAAGCCGTCATCAAAAGTAAGTACAACAGGAGTAAAGCCTGCCTCCACATTTATGTTGTTATTGATATAATCTTTAAGGCTTATTACTCTATAACCCTTATCGTATAAAGTCTGCAAATCCTTCCTGAAATTATCGGGTGTTCTTACCCACTCACTTTCATTGTTATCTATACCATGATACATCAGCAGCATTATTTTGCCATTCTCATTAGGCTTTGTTTTTTCATAATCAATAGGAGTCTGTGTATCATTATTCTCCTTTTCATCTGTATTCTCAGCTTTGTCCGTCTCTGCAGGAGCTGCTGTCGGCTCAACCTGTGCTACAGGAGGATTGTCCATTGGATTTTTTATTGTATTTGCGACACAGCCTGTGTTCACAACCAGTATGAAAGTAACGAGAATTATTACTGCAAATATTGTTTTTTTGCTTTTCACTTAACCACCTTCCAATCCGTAAGCCAATTATATCAAATATGACTCCGGATTTCGACAGTTTGTTCCGATTTTCTAAGCTTTACTTTTTGGCACTTATTGAAATTTCTTCTTTGGGTGACATGATTTGACGATGTGTTTTCGCTGCAGTTGGGCAAAATAATAATGTCCTTTGCTAGAGTATGGATTCTGAAGAATACTGCAAGCTCAGATATATTTGGAGGGATTTATAATGTCAATGCGACATGCAAAGTTTACCAATATTAAAGGAAACCGCGAAGAATTTGCTGCAGAATTAATACTCCCCCAGGATAGACATTTTCATCGAGAAGCAAAGTCTCAGAAAACACAGCTCCAAAGCAGACATAAACATGGTGCACATAAAGGTATAAAGGTTCCGATAAAGAGAAAGATGACATAACTATAAGGCATGACTCGGGTATCGATGATACCTGTGTCTGTCTTTTATTTTTCCTTCGTTTTTATAGGTTTATATAAAATTTCCTGAATCTATAATTATATGCACAGCATATCGATTTTATACATAAAAACATTAAGTTCTAACATATTTTTTTCACAAAGGGTTAAATTAAATATAAGAAGACATATGATTTTCATTAATGGTTGATAGTCATAGTCTATTAGTAATCTAATCATCAAAATCAGTGATTTCTATTATAATTTCGAAGGAGGAAATACCATGGCAGCAGGAAGCGGAAGATATAATAAAGGATTGGAAGTGCCAAAAGCACATAAGGCACTTGATAATATGAAGTATGAAATTGCATCTGAGCTAAACCTACCTGTACATCAAGGCTCAGAGGATTATTGGGGAAATCTTTCCGCAAAGGACTGCGGAAGAGTCGGCGGAAGAATGGTTAAAAAGCTTGTTCAAATGGCTGAAGCTCAATTAGAGAATAAGTAAAATGTCATATTAGCAAAAAAAAACAAAAATCAGGCAAATACTTGTCTGATTTTTGTTTTTGAAAATAAAATTTACTATATGCTATAATTATATGGATAGCAGACAATTAAGAAGTTATGCAATTAAGGAGCTGATATTATGAATAATGAATCAAATAGAATTGCTTCAAATAAACTCGTCCTCTTATTTATTATGAAGAAAGCGGACATGCCTTTGACCAAATCACAGCTCAGCAACATAGTACTGGAAAACAATCTCATCAACTATTTCACATTGCAGCAGTATATAACTGAGCTTGAGGAGGCAGAGCTCATAAAGATAGTTGATCCAAACAAAAAAGAAGCCTATATAGTGACAGACAGCGGAATAAAAACACTGGATGTGCTGGTAGACCGTATTCCCGGCGGAATAAAAAAAATACTGAGCGATTACATAGAACGCAATAAAGACAATCTGAAAAAGGAATCACACATAATTGCTGATTATGCCAAGCAGGCAGAGAATGAATATATAGTTAACCTTAAGGTTATGGAAAATGATATAGCACTTATAGATCTGAAGCTTAGTGTTGTGTCATCCAGGCAGGCAAAATTTATATGTGAAAAATGGAAGAACTCTTCCCAAATAATATACAAGCAAATAATGGACACATTAATAAACTAAAAAAGGCGGCATGTGCCGCCTTTCTCATGTCAACTCTGTAGATACTCTCACCTAACTCTGGCTGTCATGTATCTACAGGCTTCCTTAACAAATGCATCAAAGATTTTTCGCTGCTCAGAACATTGCATAAACATCATTTCAGGATGCCATTGAACACCAATTAAAAACCTGCTTCCTACTACCTCATATGCCTCCAATAATCCGTCTTCAGAATATGCTGTAGGAGCAAATCCTTCTGCCAATATCCTAACTGCCTGATGATGATAGGAATTGACTCCAAGCCTGTTTACGCCGAGTATGTCATTCAGCTTTGAAGGTACAGAAATATCAACATTATGAATAACATTATACCTTTCCTGCCCATGGCCGCTGTGCTTCAACTCTATTCCAAGCTGCTCGTAAATATCCTGGTAAAGCGCTCCCCCTGCTGCCACATTCAGCAGCTGCATTCCTCTGCATATTCCAAGTATAGGAACACCTGCAGCAAAAGCCTTCCTTGCCAGCTTTATTTCAAAGCTGTCTCTTTTTTCGGAAACAAGGATATTTTCAACCTCAATACGTTCATCGTAATATCCCGGGTATACATCTTCTCCCCCCGAAAACAATATCCCATCCGCCATAGAAAGCAGCTCATGTATATTATCATCATCTGCAATATTCGGAATCATAAATGGCAAGCCACCGCTTTTTTGAACTGCCGCAATATAGTCCCAGGTACACATCTCCATATCCTGTCCTATTACCCCTCTGACCCTTTTGTTCTGCAGTTCACTTGCCGCAACATGGTAACAGCTGATAAGAATCTTGGGCTTCACACTATTACTTCCTTCCACAAATAGTTTCACTTATCGGGTATATAATATAGCTATAATACAGATTATGTCTAAACAGACTGTTTGGAATAATTATCTGCACAGCAAATCATTCTAACTAAATTGTACCAAAAAACAGTTGTATATAAAATATTGACCGTAGCAATATATGCCTATTATTGTTATAATGTTATTTGAAAAAGCTTGAAATACTTATTTAATAGATATATCGGAGGTATACATATGAAAATAGGCTTAGTTGGTCTTCCTCTTGTAGGCAAAACCACCTTCTTCAATTTGCTTACACATGCTCATGCAGAGGTTTCTAATTTTGCTACCGGAAAGGTATCTTCAAATATTGGTTCTGCAAAGGTTCCGGACCAAAGGATAGACTTTCTGGCGAAGCTTTATAATCCCAGAAAGACTACATATGCTCAAATGGACTTTATAGATGTTCCCGGGCTGGTAAGCGGAGCCAGCACAGGAAAAGGCGTAGGAAATCAATTCCTTGAGGACATCAGAAAGGTTGATGCTCTTGTACATATAGTGAGAGCCTTTGAAAACCCTGATGTTTTACATGTTGACGGCTCTGTTGACCCAATGCGGGACATCGAAACCATCAATATGGAACTGCTTTTTGCCGACCTTGGAATCATTGATAACAGAATAGAAAGAATTAACACAGGAAAAAAAGTAACTAAAGAAAATCTTGCAGAAAAAGAAGTTCTTGTAAAATGTAAGGAAGGTTTGGAGAATGGTCTTCTCATACATCAAATCAACCTTACCGAGGAAGAAAAGGAGCTTCTCAAAACCTTCAGCTTCCTATCTGAAAAGCCGATGATACTTGTAATAAATGTTGATGAAGATTCGCTTAAGAGCGGCGTTTATCCGCAAAAAGGACAAATCCAGCAGTATGCAAAGGAACGCAATGCTCCTATCATGGAAATTTGCGCCAGAGCTGAAGCTGAAATCAGCGAGCTGGAAGAGGAAGACAGGCTTATGTTCATGGAGGAGCTTGGAATAACTCGTTCCGGTATAGATATACTTGCCGAAACCACCTACAACTACATGGGACTTATTTCCTTCCTTACTGCAGGTGAGGATGAGGTAAGAGCATGGACAATCAAGAAGGGCACCGATGCTAAAAAAGCTGCCGGAAAGATACACTCCGATATAGAAAGAGGCTTCATAAGAGCTGAGGTAGTCAAATATAAGGATATCCATGAGCTTGGCAGCATGGTCAAGGTTAAGGAGAAAGGCCTCTTCAGACTTGAAGGTAAGGAATACATAGTAGAAGACGGAGATATTATCAATTTCAGATTCAATGTATAAACCAAGCAGTGCCATTGGCACTGCTTCATTATAGCTTTATTGTAAATCTTTTAAAAAGCTCCATTATATCCTTTATTATCTCAGACAAAATTTGATTTGCATCTTTTCCAGGCTCCCTTTTAAAATAGACTAAAAGCCTGCCATTTATATAATTACTTGCGATGCTGCTCAATATTAAAAGCAGCTCTTGGTCTTCCTGTGCAATATTCAGATTCTTAATAAGTTCTTCAGTCATCAGTAGGGCAATTTTAGGTGGCTGCAGTCTGTTCAGTAATTCTTCGGGTATTGCGTTTCCTACATTTTCCACAAAAACAGTGCTGAATACATTAGGATTCTTGCAGAAATAACTGACATAGCTTTCAGTCATACTTTTGATTCTGTCTATTCCAAGCTCCTTTGGATGCCTGTCGTTTATAACATACTCATGGCATTCATCAAGAAAATCCGCAATGCAGTACAACAACAACGTATCCAGGTCACTAAAATAATTATATATGGTTGCGTAGGAATAACCTGCAAGATCAGCTACCTTTCTTGCTGTTATACCCTTTATTCCTTCCTCCCTGATAATTTTCTTGGCAGCCTCTATAAAATAGCCCATAATTCTCTGCTTTTGGATTTCCTTTTTACTCACCCTGCCATCACTCCTTCAAGAAATTTACATAATTAAGGAAAACCCTGAGTAAACTAAGTTTAAATAATTAACGTTGTTAATACTATTATGGGTTGTTAATCAGTTTTTGTCAAGAAAAAAACTCCCTATCAATATAGAAGGAGTTTTAGGTCAAGCTATTTTGTCAGATGTTCATATACACTTCCTGCAAGGTATAGTGATCCGCATACACATAGCATTCCATCATCACCGCACAGCTCCTTAGCCTTTTCCACTGCTCCTACAATGTTTTCATCATAATAAACCTCACTGCAGTAGGGCTTTATATGTTCAGCCATTTCCTGTGCAGTCATAGCCCTGGGGCTGACGGGCTGTGTTGCCATGACCTTATCTGCCAGCGGCATAAGCTGCTTTATGGCATAGTCATAGTTTTTGTCCTTAAGCATGCCAAATACAAATATTATCCTTTTATCTCCAAAATATTTTATCAGTGCAGCCTTAAGAGAATCCACACCATCATCATTATGAGCGCCGTCAATAAGAATCAACGGCTTTTGGCTGACTACACTGAGTCTGCATGGCCACTTGGCCGTCTCCAAACCTCTTCTGATATGCTCGCCCTTTATTATGTATCCCATTTCTCTGAGCTGTGCAGCAACCTCAATTACTACTGCAGCATTTTTAAGCTGATGCTCACCTAAAAGGGGAAGCTTAAGCTCTTTCAAGCATATGTATTCACTGCAGTAGTCAAAAACATGACCGTTTGCATCTGACGCTATTGGTTTTATATGGTTTTCCGTTACCTTTATGAGTTTTGCATTCTGTTTCAGACATTTGTCCTCCACAATTCTTGCGGCGGCGTCAAATCTTTGAGGATAGAGCACCACTGTCGAATTTTTCTTTATTATACCTGCTTTTTCCCCGGCTATAGCTTCTATAGTATCGCCGAGTATATCCATATGGTCATAGCTTATAGAGGTTATTGCTGCTACTTCAGCATCAATAACATTTGTCGCATCATACTCTCCTCCAAGTCCTACCTCAATGACTGCAATATCAACCTTCTTTGCTTCAAAATACAGAAATGCCATTGCTGTAAGCATTTCAAACTGAGTCGGCTCCTCCAGTTTGTTCTTCTTCATGTATTCTATTGTTTCAATGACCCTCAGAGCATAATAAGTAAAATCTTCCTCAGATATTTCTTCATAATTTATGGACATTCTTTCTGTGTTTCTATACAAATGCGGAGAAATATACATACCTGCTCTGTAGCCTGCCTGAGCCAGTATGTTAGTAATCATGGAAGTGGTGGAGCCTTTGCCGTTGGTGCCTGCAACATGTACAAACTTTATCCTCCTGTGAGGGTTGCCTAAAAGCTCAAGAAGCTTGGCTGTTCTCTCCAAACCCGGTCTGAGACCAAACCTTAAAGTACTCTCTATGTGCCTTACTACCTCATTATAATTCATAATCACACCTCACAAATCCGAAGACGCAGGGGACAGGTACCTTGTCTCCTGCGTCCCCTTATTACTGCTTATTTAACTGTTCAAGTCTCTCAAGAACCTTATCCATCATTTCCCGGTATTTGCTTTCCTTTGCTTTTTCTTCTTCTATGACCTGTTGCGGAGCTTTCGCTACAAAGCCCTGGTTATTCAGCTTACCTCTTACCCTCTGGAGCTCCTTTTCCAGATTTTCCTTTTCTTTGCTCAGTCTCTCAAGCTCCTTTTCCCTGTCTATAAGGTCTTCCATGGGAAGATAAATATCTGCTCCATGAAGCACTATAGATACTGCTCCTTCAGGAACTTCAGATTTGTCTGACAGCACGGCTACCCCTGAAGCAGAAGCAAGCCTTTCAAAATATACACTGCCTTCAAGCATTGTATC
The DNA here is from genome assembly GCA_049322695.1 of Bacillota bacterium. Lineage (GTDB taxonomy): Bacteria > Bacillota > Clostridia > Lutisporales > Lutisporaceae > CALGKJ01. Next base: position 98,090 of record JBMORW010000021.1, read on the forward strand.
TCTTATATAACTATCTTGAGTTACAATCATTACCTTTGCTTTTCTTGATGGAACAACATTCATTTCTGCCCTAATATTTCTAATAGCCTTTATTGCTTCCATAACAGCTTCCATCTTCTTTTCCTGCTCTGGCATAGCGTTCTTTTCATCAAACTCAGGCCATTCGGCAAGTACTATGGTCTCATCCTCAACAGGAAGATGCAGATAAATTTCTTCAGTAATAAACGGCATGAAAGGATGCAGCAGCTTCATAGTGCCAGCTAACACCTTACATAATGTAACCTGTGCTGCAAGCTTGGATTTGGAATCCTCTCCATACAATCTAGGTTTAACCAGCTCTATATACCAATCGCAGAACTCTGACCACATAAAGTCATATATTTTTTGTGCTGCTATACCTATTTCAAACTTCTCCAGGTTCTCAGTCACTTCTCTGGTAACCGTATTGAACCTGCTGATAATCCACTTGTCAGCAGTAGTTAGACTGCCTTCATATTCTGTGGGTACTGCCCTGAGTATTTTATCCTTTTCTATGTTCATAAGAACAAATCTGGAAGCGTTCCATATCTTGTTTGCAAAGTTGCTGTATGCTTCAACCTTTTCCCAGAAAAATCTCATATCATTTCCAGGTGAGTTTCCGGAAATAAGATTAAATCTTAAAGCATCTGCGCCATACTTGTCAATTACATCAAGAGGGTCAATGCCGTTTCCAAGGGACTTGCTCATTTTTCTGCCTTCAGAATCTCTTACAATGCCATGGATAAACACATATTTAAATGGTTCCTGCTTCATGTTCTCCATTGCAGAGAATATCATTCTTGCTACCCAGAAGAATATTATGTCATAGCCCGTAACCAATACACTGGTAGGATAGAAGTATTTGAGATCCTCGGTATTTTCAGGCCAGCCCAGGGTGGAGAATGGCCATAAAGCTGAGCTGAACCAGGTATCCAGGGTGTCCTCATCCTGCTTTATGCTTCCTCCGCACTTTGTACAGTCTTCCGGCTTCTCTCTGGATACTATTACCTCCCCGCATTCTGTGCAGTAATATGCAGGTATCCTGTGTCCCCACCACAACTGTCTTGATATACACCAGTCCTGTATGTTCTCCATCCAGTTGAAGTATATTTTGGAGAATCTGTCCGGCACAAATTTTATTCTGCCGTCTCGCACAACCTCTATTGCAGGCTCTGCCAGGGGCTTCATCTTCACAAACCATTGCTTTGACAGTATCGGTTCTATAACTGTTGTACATCTCTGGCATTGACCTACATTATGCTGATGATCCTTTATTCCTGCCAGCAAGCCTGCTTCCTCAAGGTCCTTTACTATCTGCTTTCTTGCCTCATACCTGTCCATTCCATTGTACTTGCCGCCAAGCTCATTGATGGTTCCATCATCATTCATTACTCTCGGCATCGGCAGGCTGTGTCTGACTCCAACCTCAAAGTCGTTGGGATCATGAGCGGGTGTGATTTTCACCGCTCCCGTGCCAAATTCCTTATCAACATATTCGTCTGCTATAACAGGTATTTCCTTATTTAAGAGCGGCAGCATCAATATCTTACCTATAAGATGCCTGTATCTTTCATCCTCAGGGTTAACCGCAACAGCTGTATCTCCCAGCATAGTCTCAGGTCTTGTAGTAGCAATTTCTATATATTCATCGCTGTCCTTAACAGGATACTTTATATGCCAGAAGTAGCCCTTTGTATCCTCATATATAGTCTCTATATCCGATATCGAAGTCTTGCAATTAGGACACCAGTTAATAATTCTTTCTCCCCTGTATATAAGTCCTTTTTCATACAGTTTTATGAATACCTCTGTGACTGCCTCAGAGCAGCCTTCATCCAATGTAAATCTTTCTCTTGTCCAATCACAGGAGCTTCCAAGCTTACGGAGCTGGTGAAGAATTCTTCCGCCATACTCTTCCTTCCATCCCCATGCTCTCTCAAGAAAGCCTTCACGTCCAAGATCATACTTGGATATACCTTCCTTTGCCAGTGCCTCAACGATTTTAGCCTCTGTAGCTATACTTGCATGGTCTGTTCCCGGCAGCCAGAGTGTTGAGTAGCCCTGCATTCTTCTCCACCTTATAAGTATATCCTGAATCGTATTATCCAGAGCATGACCCATGTGCAGCTGGCCTGTTATGTTTGGCGGTGGTATTACAATTGTATAAGGCTCTTTCCCGGGATCTATTTCAGGCGTAAAATATCCTTTTTCCACCCAACTGCTGTACAACTTCTCTTCTACCTGTTTTGGATCATATGACTTTGCCAGATTTGCAGCTTCGTTCATTTATATATCCTCCTTAGTATTTAAGTATAATTGCGTTCGGTTACGCATTTGAAGCATATAAAAATACCCCCATCCATTAAGGACGAAGGTATTGCTCGCGGTACCACCTTATTTCCGACAAGTCGATTAACTAAAATCCTCTCCTATCGGCTCTCTTTGTCTAACGAACAGTTTATACTGCCCGCCTGAAGCTACGCACAACTGACAGATTGCTTCACATCAGGAGCTCAGAGGCTACCTTCGACAGCGCATTTTTCGAAAAGCCTTACAGCCTATGGGCTTTTCTCTCTTAGAACTGCTTTTGCCTACTCTTCCTCTTCACAGCTTGTAAATATAAATATATATCAATATTATATAAAAAGCTTATGGGTTGTCAACTTCATTTTTCACAGAAAACCTGTCATCATTTCTTGGAATTATGGTATGGCGCTTTCTTATGCCTATAAACTTGGCCAAATACACAGACAATGCAAACACAGTAGCTGCAATAAACGCATAAAGCAGTATATTGCTGAAGGACAAATTAAAAGTAACAGCCAGAACAGCAGCATAAGACAGCACAGTAGCCAGCTTGCCAAATACATTTGCCGGTACTACAATATTATGCACATTATACAATGCCACTGCACCGCTAATCATAAGCAGCTCCTTAAGACATACTATTGCGATAATCCATACAGGAATATCATATCTGATTGTCACGCTTATAAGAACGGTAATTAGCATCAGCTTATCTGCAAGAGGATCAAGTACAATGCCTGTTCTGGTTACCTGATTATACCTTCTTGCAATAAAGCCGTCCAGCATATCGGTAGCACCTGCCAGCAGAAAAATAAACGTTGAAATATGAATATTATATTCAGAATCGGAAAAAAAATAGTATATGAATGCAGGAATAAGCAAAAATCTGATCAACGTCAGCAAATTAGGAATATTCATATCTCACCTCATCTATCTTTTTTGTTAGTTCTTAAATATGTTTTCCACAAACATAATTTTTATTATAAACATATTCACACAACTTTTAGACGGCAGATAACATTTTCAAACTTCATTATATAAAAATTGCCAAACAATTACAAGTACGACGGCTGACAAAGTAATACTCGCCACACATGATGTATAACGACATGGCAAAAACAAAGCTCAGTACAAGGTACCCTTCCCATTGTCCCGGCATAGTATGTATATAATAGTATTTTGATTGAAGGAGAGGATTAGATGCGAAAACATAGAATGCTGGCAATTCTACTAACTGCAGCACTTATTACAGCACTTATAATATTTCCCACAGGCTGTGCGAAAAAGGAGCTATCAAAAGTAAGACTCAATGAGGTTGTACGTTCCATATTCTACGCACCTCAATATGTTGCCATTAACAAAGGCTTCTTTGAAGAGCAGGGCATAGAAATAGAGCTTACCACAGGACAGGGTGCAGACAAAACAATGACAGCACTTTTATCCGGACAATGTGACATTGGCTTTGCCGGTCCTGAAGCGTGCATATATGTATATAATCAGGGAAAAGAAGACTATGCGGTAGTATTTGCACAGCTTACCCAAAGAGACGGCTCATTCCTGGTTGCCAGAAATGCCCCGACAGAGTTCAAATGGGAGGATACCAGAGGAAAAACCATTATTGGGGGCAGACCCGGCGGAGTTCCTGAAATGACACTGGAGTATATATTGAAAAAGCATGGCGTAGAACCGGGAAAGGATGTTGAGATAATTACCAATCTGCAATTTACTGCTACAGCAGGTGCATTCAAGGGAGGAACGGGAGATTATGTGGCATTATTTGAGCCTACTGCTTCAATCCTTGAAAAAGAAGGTGCAGGAAAGATTGTAGCATCAATAGGAAAAGAAAGCGGAATAGTAGCATATACAGCATATTTCTCGACCAAAAGCTTCATAGAAAAGAATCCAAAGCTGATACAGGACTTTACAGATGCAATCTATAAAGGTCAGCAGTGGGTAAAAACACACAGCGCTGATGAAATAGCCAAGGAAATAAAGTCCTTCTTCCCTGATGCAGATGAGGAAATACTAATTACAGTCATAAACAGATACAAGGAAATAGGGGCATGGAACGAAACTCCCGTCATGATACCGGAATCACTGGAGCTGCTTCAGGATATAATGGAAACAGCCGGCCAGCTTGACAAACGCGTAAAGGCAGAAATACTGGTAAACAACGAATTTGCCGAAAAAGCTGTTAATTAAGCTAAAGGGTATCAGCATTGCTGCTGATACCCCTCCATACATTTATACCATTTTTCAATCTCTTCACAGGCTTTGTTGACATCATCAGAGTTAACGACGATATCGTAGCTGTATCTGACCTGACTGCTGTAATACAGCGGATCATAGTACTTGTTCATTAACTCAACAGCTACATCAAAATATTCTTTTTTTCTGACCTTTTCGTTGAGCTCCTGAACCCTGCTTCTCCCTATATATTTCTCCAGCTTTGCAATTCCTTCCATAAGCTGCTCGTCACAGTCTTCATTCTTCATATACTCTTCAATTATCCTTCTCGCCCTGAGTTCAATGTTTGATTGAAGCAGTAAATGCCTTCCTTCCCTCATCTTATTAATAATAAACTTAGGTACTATGATATTTCCTATTCTATCGCTTTCTGCCTCAATAAATATGACATCGCTTTTTCTTTTTCTGAGCATTTCAAAAATCTTTGATTCAAAGCTTTTTTGGCTGACAATGCGTTCAAGACCTACCTTGCCAAGCTGCGAGCCCCTGTGATTTGCAATACCCTCCAGATTGAGCACATCATAGCCCTTCTGTTCAAGCTTTTCCAGCACCTCAGTCTTTCCTGTACCTGTAAAGCCATGAATTACAATGTAGCTGACCTCTTCATTGAGCTTAGGCAGCAGCTCAATAATCTGAGCCCTATAACCCTTATAGCCATCCTTAAGCTTTGTTATACTTATGCCCAAAGAATCAAACAAAGCACATACCGAGCTGCTTCTCATGCCCCCTCTTTCACAGAACATGGCAATATTTCTGTGCTCCTGTTTCAGCTTAGTAATTTTTTCATAAAGTAAAGGAAGTCTTTTAGATACCATCTCAACACCAAGACGCTTAGCTTCCTCAACACTATCATTCTTATATACTGTTCCTATTATTTTTCTTTCTTCATCATCAAACAAAGGAACATTGACGGCGCCGGGAATGGTATATTCCTCATACTCACCGGGGCTTCGCACATCAATGAGCAAGCAATCTTCCCTTATATCCGTATACAGCACTTCTCTAAACATAACTACCTCCGATGCATGATTGGTCATATCATGCACAGTACACTATCTCACCATTAATTATTGTCATCAATACCTTAGTATTGACAATTTCATTTGAATCACATTCACTTATATCATTTGACAGCACTACAAAATCTGCATAGCAGCCCTCAGTTATTTTTCCAAGCTCCTTTTCCATGTAGTTTACATAAGCAGCATTTGTCGTGTAACAGCTTAATGCTTCCATGGGGCTTACTGCCTCGCAGTCATTCATCTGCAGGCAGCAGGCTGCATGCATTCCCAAAAGTGGCTCAAAGCCGATATATCTGCTGTTGTCAGGCTTATACGGCATATCTCCTCCGCCGTAAGGCCAGTCACTGTTGAAAACAACATTGACGCCTCTGTCCAAAAAGCTCCTGAACCTATAGACACTGTTGATTCTGTCTGTCCCAAGTCTTGATCTGGTAAGCTCAGTTTCGTACAGAAAGACAGGTTGAAAGGAAGCAGTAACATCCAAAGCCTTGAAGCGTTCAATATCATTATTTTTCACAATCTGTATATGTTCTATCCTGCTTCTGATGTCTCGCTGGTTGCCGGACCTTGAAGCCTCTATACAATCCAGCACAATGCTTACAGCCTTATCACCTATTGCATGTATGTTGATGGGTTTATTCAGCATCTCGTTATCCATTATGATATTTATCAGCTCATCCCTCTCTATAAGCTGTAAACCACTGTTACCCTGTTCATCACTGTAATCCTCAAAAAGCAGAGCTGTCCTTGACCCGAAGCTGCCATCTATAAAATACTTAGGAGGACCTATCTTCAGCCTGTCAGTCTCTTCCCCTGTTCTTGCATCAAACTCTTCTACAGATTCCAGTTCAGAGCCATATGGTGATGTCACTATTCTAAGCTTCAGCTTTCCTAGCTTTTGCAGTCTTCTGTATATGTCAAAATATCTTCCGTACCTTGTACAGATATCGTTAATAGATGTAATTCCGTTTTGTACAAAAAGCTCCTGTGCAGAGAGCACGAGCCTTTCAATATAACTGTCAGGCAGCTCTTTAACAAGTCTGTCAACTATAGCTATAGCTGAGTTTTCATAGAACATACCTGTAGGCATGCCATCTGCATCAAAGGGAGCTTCTGTAGAAGCCTCAAGCCTATTAAGCTCTAAAAGCTCAACAGCCTTTGTGTTTACGCATAAAGAATGTCCATCCATCCTGATAAGGATTATTGGATGTGTATCACATATACTGTCCAGCAGCCTTCTGTCGGGGAATCTTCCGGAAAAAATCCTATTCTCGTCCCAACCATGGCCAATAATGTATTCACCGGGCTGAATCCCTGCTTTGTATTCAGAAAACTTGGATATAAAGCTGTCATAGTCGTTACAACTTCTCAGATTCAATTCCAGAAGGCTTCTCATTCCATCCACCAGGTGAAGATGCGACTCCCAGAAACCAGGTACTACAGTTCCCCCGCGCAAGTCTACCTGCTCTGACTTTGCCAAAAACTCAACAGGGCAATCCCGTTCCAAACCTGCAAATACTATTTTGCCATTTTCGACAACTATAGTATCAGCTGCCTCACATTTATCATTTAAGGTAATAACTTTACAATTTTTGTATAAAATCATAACTCCTCCGAAACTCTTTTTTTCTCTTTGCACAGCACAATTATACCATATACTTGTCCTAGGCAAAATCATATTATCACAATATGGTCATAAAGAGAATATTATATATTTATAGATGTTTTAATAATAGGGGGTGCAGCATGGAAAAGGTAGTCGAATTAACTAATGTATCTATGACCTACCATACCCTTGATGGCGAAACCCATGCTATTCAAGATGTTTCTTTTAACATATATGACAGTGAGTTTGTGAGTATTGTAGGGCCAAGCGGCTGCGGCAAATCAACACTTCTGTCTCTTGTAGCCGGCTTGATAAAACCTACCTCCGGCACTGTAAAGGTTTGTGGAAAGCCAGTTGAAGGAACAACCGAAAATGTTGGTTATATGCTTCAGAAGGATCACTTGTTTGAGTGGCGGACAATACTTAAAAATGCCGTTGTTGGACTGGAAGTAAAGAAAAAGCTTAACAAGGATACACTCCGTTATACAGAGCAACTTCTAAAAGAATACGGTCTGGGAGATTTTCTTCACCATTATCCCAGCCAGCTTTCCGGGGGTATGCGGCAGAGAGCGGCATTAATCAGAACACTAGCCTCAAAACCTGACATACTGCTGCTGGATGAACCTTTTTCAGCACTAGACTATCAGACAAGGCTTGCAATTTCAGAAGAAATATGGCTGATACTTAAGAAGGAAAAAAAGACAGCAATACTGGTAACCCATGATATTGCAGAGGCAGTAGCTGCATCAGACAGGGTAATCGTACTGACCAGTCGTCCCGCAACAATAAAAAATATACATGAAATAAATCTAACCTGTGATATCAGAACTCCCATATTATGCAGGGAAGCACCCGAATTCAGACGTTATTTTAACGATATTTGGAAGGAGCTGGATGTCCATGTATAGCTTTTCCAAGGAACATCAGGATTTCCTCAAAAAACAAAAGAAAAGAAAAACAGCCGTGCTATGCTCGCAGATTGTGCTTCTGGCAGGCTTCTTTGCATTATGGGAAGCAGCTGCCTTGTTTAAATGGATAGATCCCTTCATAATGAGTCAGCCCAGTAGAATTCTAAAGACATTGACTGCCTTGGGAAAGGACGGCTCTATATTTATTCATACCGGAGTAACTGTTTTTGAAACAATAGTAGGCTTTCTTTCAGGAACAATCCTCGGCACATTAATTGCAATTATACTTTGGTGGTCAGATTTTACTGCCAGAGTGCTTGATCCGTACCTGGTAGTTCTTAATGCATTGCCAAAGACCGCACTTGGTCCTATTATTCTTGTATGGATAGGCGGGACTTCCGGATCCATTATCGTCATGGCACTGCTTATATCAGTAGTAGTAACTATTATTAACGTATTTACCGCCTTTAAGACCTGTGACGAGGATAAAATCAAGCTTCTTAAAACCTTTGGTGCAGGCAGGCTTCAAGTTCTCCAAAAGGTAGTACTCCCCTCCAACATACCTGCAATAGTATCGGCATTGAAGATCAATGTGGGTTTATCTCTAGTAGGCGTAATCGTTGGAGAATTCCTTGTATCAAGAGCAGGTCTGGGTTATTTGATAATATACGGGGGTCAGGTCTTTAAAATGGATCTGGTCATGACTAGTGTGATGATACTGGCTGTTACCGCTGCCGTAATGTATTTAACAGTGGCATGGGTAGAAAAGAAGCTGATAAAGATGAGATAGGCAGGATGCCTATCTCACTATATCTACTATCTCTTGTATCTCATGCACTACGTAATCAGCTGCTGCTGCTTCTCCCTGGAAGCCGTCAGCGGCACTCCATTTTACAAGTATGGACTTGACACCCGCATTTCGGGCACATTGTATATCAAATACACTATCACCAATCATCAGGGCTTCCTGCTTGTCCGCACCCAGCTGCTTAAGAGCCAGAAGTATCGGCTCAGGCTCAGGCTTATGGCTGATTGTATCTTCATAAGCAACCATAGATTCAAAGTATTTATGTATACCAAAAAGCTCAAGTCCCCTCAATGCGATCTTTTTTCTCTTGGATGTAACCACAGCCATCACACAGCCCATCTCAGACAATACCTTAAGACATTCCTTTACCCCGCTGCAAAGTGAAACGTACTCGTCATGTACCGCTTCGTTGAAGGATATATAGGTCTGGAACATCTCCTCTGCTTTTTCTTCTGAATACCTTTTTAAAGTAGTTATTAGCGGCTCTCCGAAGTTTTTTAATATTTGCTCTTCTGTGACTTCCATATCCAGATGTGTTTTATAGGTATGCTTAAAGGAATCAATAATCAGTCTGTTTGTGTCAATAAGCGTACCATCAAGATCAAAAAGTATATATTTATATTTCATTATATGACCTCACTATATTAATTTCTCTTTCCAATATATTTTATCATAAGACAGCGAAAGAAAAAAATACCGGATTTAATCCGATATTTAAAGATTCATTATCCAGCTTGCAATTTTGAAATATGACAGCAGCGACAAAGCATCAACCATTGTTGACAGCACAGGACTTGCCATAATGGCAGGGTCCAGCTTCACTGCCTTGGCTATTATAGGCAGTGTACCGCCTATGATCTTCGCAAGACATACAGTTATTATGAGTGTTAAGCTTACTATCAACGAAATTGTAAAGGAGTAGCCGCTTATAAAATATACTCTTAGGAAATTTACAACTGCCAGTGTACCACCTACAAAAAAGCTGATCCTCAACTCTCTCCATATAACCTTCAAAACATCTCCAAGCTCTACTTCTCCAAGTGCGAGACCCCTTATTACCAGCGTGGAAGCTTGAGCTCCGGCATTTCCACCTGTACCCATGAGCATTGGTATGAACACAGACAAGCCGATAACCTTGTCAAGACTGGACTGGAAGCCTTCAATTATACTTCCGGTTAAGGTTGCTGACAGCATCAAGAACAGCAGCCAGAATATTCTTTGCTTTGCAAGTGAAAAAATGCTTGTTTTCAGGTATTCATCTTCACTGGGTGTCAAAGCATTCATTATCTGAATATCCTCTGTGGTTTCCTCTTCCACTACGTCCATAATATCGTCAACGGTAATAATACCTACAAGCTTTTCCTCCTGGTCAACCACCGGAACAGACAGCAAGTCATATTTTTTGAATACATTTGCAACTTCTTCCCTGTCATCCAATGTTCCGACATGTATTGCGTCTGTCTCCATTATTTCCTCAACCAGCATATCAGGCTGAGCCAGTACGAGCTCCTTTAAAGTTACTATGCCTTCAAGAGTCCTGTTCTTATTAATAACATAACAGGTATAAATAGTTTCTTTATCAGTAGCAGTTCTTCTAATCCTTTTTATTGCTTCTTCTACTGTAAGCTCCTTCTTGAGATCAACAAACTCAATAGTCATAAGGCTGCCTGCCGAGTCTTCAGGATAATGCAAAAACTGATTTATGAGCTTCCTTTCTGTTTCAGTGGAGTACTTCAAAATCTTCTTTACAACCGATGAAGGCATTTCCTCAAGATAGTCAATCATATCATCAAAATAGAGCTCTTCCAGTATCTCTTTCAGCTCTTCCTCTTTAATCATAAGAGAAAAATTAGTCTGCTGCTTTACGGACAAGTGTGAAAAAACCTCAACAGCTGTATCCTTATGCAGCATTCTGAAAACCAACAGACTATGCTTGGTATCCAGTTCCTCAAGAAGCTCTGCAATGTCAACAGGCTGCATGTCAGCCAGCTCTGCCTTTATAGCAGCATAGTTCTTACTCTCAATATGCTCTTTTATGATGTGCTCCATTTTCTCCCCTCCCTGAATCAGGGAGCAGCACAATGTGAAACAAACAGACTACTCCCTGATAATATTTGATTATTAATACTCTGCTTACTACCAGGACCAGCGTCCATTAAATTTCACCTCCAAAATTTCACAAAATAAAAGTCCTTCTCAAAGGAGAAAGACAGTAATAGTACATGTTTCTCCCTTGTTGAGCTTTGACTCTGAATGGCATAGGCTCTGCCAGCCACATTAGATAAAACCTTGATTCGGTAATATCTGCTAACCGCATTGGCGTCTCACGACATTTCTGGGTAGTGGCATATATCCATTCAGTAATCTCACCTAACGGATTTAATACAGAAAGCAAACATCAGTGATCAGTGACCAGTGACCAGTAGCCAGTAGCCAGTAGCCAGTAGCCAGTAGCCAGTAGCCAGTAGCCAGTAGCCAGTAGCCAGTAGCCAGTAGTTTGTTCTCTGTATATCTAAATTGTATCGCAAAGCGTCAAAAAAAGCAATAAAATACTGTTTTTTTATTTATTTATTATATATCTCTCATTATTGCTTACTTATACAGCATTACGCGGTATTACTTCAATTCTCCTATATAATTACATCTATTTTATTGCTTATTTCTACCTCACCGTTATTTACTGTGCATTTATAGGCCAAAATACATACACCCTCTGCTTCCGCTTGCTTTACAGCCTTTCCGAAAGCAGGGTCCATTACATAGTTTGGTGTAAAACTGTGTGCAAAATCAAGCTGTACAACAAACAGCAGAGCTGACTTATAGCCTTCCTTCCGTGCCTTAATAAGCTCATATATATGTCTTTTTCCTCTTTCGGTGGGTGCATCAGGAAACATGGCTATAGAATCCTTTTCCAATGTTACTCCTTTTATTTCAACAAAACAGCAGTCACTTTTTTTTACTGAATCCTCATGTTTTTTTAAAAGTAAATCAAATCTACTACCACTATATGTAACCTCTCTTTTAATGTAACCATACATAATCAATTCTTTTATTATTCCTCTTCTTATACCTTCCTGAGCCAGTGCATTTGGCAGCTGCGAATCAATGGAAACTGGAAGACCGTTTTTATATACTACCACAAGCTCATAATCAGTCTTTCTGCTTTTACTCCTTCTGTCCTCGAGAAGCACACCTGTGCCTTCTATGAAAAGTTCTCTGCATCTTCCTGTGTTGGGTACATGCACCAATTCTTCCCTGCCGTCAAGCATTACTAAAGCTTCAAACCTGTTAAGCCTTTTTATGAATTCTGCTTTTTTAATGACGTTTTTGAATTTCATTCTCTCACCTGCTAAATATTTCATTGATATTAGTATGATTAATTGCTTAAATATAATTATATACCAAACATCTTAATATACATATGGGAGCGTGAAATAAATGGAAAACTACAATGTGCTGGTATTGATGAAAAAGGATAGCAGTACAGGCTTTCTAACAGATACAGTGGATTCATACACCATAGCTGCAGGTATTGAATACATAGAAGGGATGTATTTTCAGGAAAAAGATGATTCGGATTTTGTTTTTATGACCTTAACGACAAAGGATATAGAAGACTGGGAGTATTACGGTATATATGACCTGTATAATGAGGACATATATGATGAGCTGGCAGCTGAGCTCATAGACGGGTCAGGTGATTACAATCCTAAATGGATTTTAAAACTGAAATATCTAAGAGAAAGAGAAGAAATGGAGCAAAGGCTCAACAGGATAATAGAGCTTCATATTTCTGAGCTTGAAAGAATCAAGCCGCTGCTTATGGAACACAGAGCAAAGTACATGGAAATGATGGAGGCAGCAGAAGCTGAGGACTAGCGCTACTGCTAGTAGCAGCCGACTCAGCTCTCTAATTTTATTTGATTATTCCTTTTTCTCTATAATATCTTTCTGCTCCCCGGTGTATAGGGATTGAAATGTCGTTCAGGGCTGATTCCAGCTTTATCTGCAGCCCTGTTTTATTGTTTTGCGTCAAACTGTCCCTGCTGTCAAACAGCAGCTTTGTAAGCTCATATACCAGGCTTTCAGGGACATCATCCCTTGTCACCAAGGAAGCCCTGACTGCTATGCTCTTGATATCCTTATCCTGTCCGATATAAGTACCGGATGACATTATGTATTCCGACATATAGTGATACTTGTCTTCCAGTCTGCCTACAATTTCATCCGAAAGAGGTACAAGCGCTATATTTATCTCAGAAGCAAGCTCCTGTATCGTTGCATTTTCTGTTCCGGACGTAAATATAAATCCGTCTATCAAATTTTGCTTAAACTGAGCTGCTGCCTCATCAAGATTGAGAAAATTCGCTGCAATATCATTATAACTCATTCCTGCAGCAGTGAAAATCTGTCTGGAATTCACCTCAACACCGCTTCCCGGCGAACCTACAGAGAGCCTTTTTCCCTTAAGATCCTCCAGCGACTTAATATTGCTGTCCTTTCTTACAACAATGTGTACTACCTCAGAATAAAGTGAAGCTATGGCACGAAGACTGCTGATTTTTTCCCCTTCAAAAACCTCTGCACCCTTATATGCAAAATCCAATATGTCATTTTGCACCATTGACAGCTTTACCTTTTTTGCTTCAAGAAGCTTGCAATTTTCAACAGATCCACTTGTACCTATTGTAGATATATAGACCTTGCCTGATTTTTCATTGACCAGCTCTGCATAAGCATTCCCCAGAGATTCATAAATGCCAGTTGGAGCTCCGGTAGCCATTGGTATCTTAGTCTTTGATACAGTGCAGCCAAAAGAAACAACAAGGCAAAGCACTATAATGAACAGTACCTTTATACTACTTGACATACCTTTCTCTCCTCAAAAAATATTCAAAGCTAAATATTATGCTCTATCATCACCATAAGCCTTCTGAAAAAGGATTTGAGATTTACCTTGCCGCTTACACCCTTCTTACCTCTTAGTGCATCCATTTCAGCTTTTATATCCGTATAATCAAATAAAGAAGTGCTGTAAATATTAAACTTTTCATTGGCAAAATCCTCTATTCCCATAGAAGCGATATTTTTCATAGCCTTGCTTACAGCTCTTCTGACTCTCATTTCAATGGCCTTAACATCGCCCTTCATATTTACATTTTCAGTAAGGTATTTGCTTTGAATCACCTTTAAAAAGTCATTTAGCTGGATTTCCTCCAGATTATCATACAGATTGCGGTCATTCATAAGCAGCATGCATATATTTATTATATCCTTGCTTCCCAGATCTCCCAATATACCCAGGTCAGCAAGTATTTTATCCAGTATACGCTTAAAGCTGTCAGGACTTACAGCAGCTATTGCATTACTGCTCATCTTGAAGGAGGAGGCTGTATTCTCTATTGTATTAAAAAGCTTCTTAAGTGTTAAATTTTCTTTAACCTTTTTTATAACATTTACAACCTCCATCGCATTAATAGGTTTGCTTATATAGAATTCTATCCCCGCTTCATATGCTTTGCCAATCATGTCCTTCGCACTGACCTGTGAAAGCATGACAAAAACACATTTTATATTCAGGGATTTGATTTTCCTTACTATAGCAATGCCGTCCTGCTGCGGAAGCAGCAAATCCACTACTGCTATATCAGGCTTATTATTCAAAATTATCTCTTCTCCCTGCAGCCCGTTTTCTGCTTCTGCCACCACCTCTCCAAGTCCGTTCTGCTCAATTATGCGCACCAATACATTTCTTACGGACTTATCATCATCAACAACAACAAATCTTGACATTGCTATTCCTCCTGTACAATGTTTTTTCTAGGTATCGTTATCACAAACTCAGTCAGACTGCTTCTTGTCTTGCTTAGATTTATATTTCCCTCCAATAAATCCAGCAGCATCCTGACATGAGCTAATCCCAACCCTGTTGAGCTGTGTCCTGTCTCAGGGTCAAACTTGGTTGTAAAACCGGGGTCAAATATCATCTCCCTATCCTTAGGCGGTATGCCCTTTCCATTGTCAACAACCCTGAAATATACATTATCCTTATCAGTGTGGCTTCTAACCTTTATGAAAGGACTTCTCTTGTCACTCGCTTCTACGGAGTTCTGTATAAGGTTGTTTAGAATAGACAGTATTATAAGATATTGACTTATGCTTAAATCCTCTCTGTACTCAAACAGCAGTTCTATTCTCTTGTTTATTACCTCGGGATACTCAGTAAAAATGTCCTTGATTGTATCAAACATTTCACTCACAGTCATTGATTTGTGGACATCCTGTGACGGTACAAGCTTCTCCATGCTGGCCACCAACCGATGATAGTCCTTTTTAATCTCATGTATATCAATAGATAATGATAAACTGTCCTGCTCAATTTTTCTTGCCTCATGGCTGTCTACAAATTCTTTGTCCTTCATAGAAGTGTATATTGAATAGGCCTTCTCCATGGCATTTTCCATATCAGCCATAGATTTCTTGAGAAACAGTATTTCCGATTCAAGCTTTGTAGTAAGCATAATCAACTCTTTGTATCTTTTCTGATGTACTTCCTTATTTATTATAAGATTAAAATACCTGACTGTCCAATAAATACCCATAGTAATAAAACCACGCAGAAAAGCTGTCAAAAAAACAGTTGTGATCATAGAATCTATAGGCACTACCAAAAACTGCCTACGGATAAACAGCTCTACAATATTTGATAATATATCGGCAGAGCTCAGCAGAAGCAGGAAATATACCGGTTTATCAGTATAATCTCGAAAATCCAGTCTGTCTATAATGAAGCCATAGCATATGTAGTACATAAAAGCTGGAAAATGCCTTAGTATTGCCCTGAAAATAGTATAGTCCCCTCCAAAAACGTCTATTCCGGTTCTAAGAAATATAACACAGATAGACGCAGCAAATGCTGCAGGCATTACAGGGACTCTTTTAAAATAGATCATGAGAAATAGAAAGGTAATAACACCAAAGGTTATCCTAAAATCTGTTCCAAAGGGATAGTAGTAAACCTGTCCCATAAAGGCTGTGAATATGCCGACAATAAGTATTTCTTTATAATCTTTTTTCAAGATATACACTCCATTATCAGTTAAAAAATATATTACAATTATATCATAAAAGGATAGGGCTTACACCTATCCTTCATTTTTTTCTGTTACCAGCAAAATGCTCTCTTCATATTCTGATATATGCACTTCAGGGTCATGTGCCGATATATATACTCCGTCATCAAGCTTCAGCAGCTTAAAGCGGAAGAGCTCAAACAGCTCCTGCTCTTCATTTATTTCTTCATTCTGAACACAGCTGAAGGTTTCGACATAGTAGCCTGTTTCATCATGCTTAATCATATACAAATCATTGCTCAACTCATCTTGAAACAGCTCATCGGTAATCCTTTTCATATCATTCATACCATAATACTCCAGAAGCTCTTCAGCGGATGCCTTATAATCTCTGTCCTCAGGTTTCATCTCACCGGGATCTATAGATTCTATAAACCTTTTCACCAGATACTTTTTCATAATAACTCCTCCTTCAAATATGAATTATTCTGATATGAATGCACAATATAATATTTGACTGCTTTAATTTATATTATGCTATTGCGGCAATAAGTTTAAACTAGTCTGTTTATATTAAATTAATTCTACGCAGTAATAGATTTTCCTTCATTGTTAAAACTGCGTTTTTTAGGAGGTTGTATATGACGAAAATAGCCATTATGGGTGCCGGGCTGTCAGGTTTATCCTGTGCTTTTGAGCTTGAGAAAAACGGCTTATCTGCTGATATATTTGAAGACAGGGGCGAGGTTGAGGATAGGTTTATGAATCTGGAGGGTATGCTTGATATTCTTTACAGACCTGTTACTGACAGTCTGGCATACCTTGCAGATAAACACGGACTCTTCCTGCAGCCTATCAATACTATAAAAAAACTGGAGCTGAATTCAGAAAAATGTAAAAAATCAATAGAAGGGAGGATGGGCTTCGTTACAGCAAGGGGTAGACATCCCCAGGCATTATCAAAGCAAATAGCGAAGCAAATCAAGTCGAAGCTTTTTTTTGACAGCAAAAGGTCCATACACGAGCTGACTAAGGAATATGATATAGTGGTAATTGCTTTAGGAGACGGCAACTTCACACGCAAGCTTCAGAAATTCTCTGTAGATGTATCCGTAACGCTGTTAGGTATAGATATTGCTGGAAGCTTTGACCCTACTCAGCTTACTGTATTCCTTGACAATCGATTTGCACCAAAGGGCTATGTATATCAAATGGCATATGATGAAAAGGCAGCACATCTCGCAATAGCCACACCGCAAGATAATGCAGATATGCAGCTGCTAAAGGATAGGCTGCTGAATCATATAAATTTTTCCGGACGTATAACCAATGAGTTTGAGATAAGAAATTACGTCATTGGAAGAACAGACTGCAGTCGTATAGGCAATATGTTTTTTACCGGCAACTGCGGAGGATTTATCATGCCGTTTCTAGGCTTCGGACAGTTTGGAAGTATACTCAGCGGAATATATACGGGTAAAGCAATCGCACTCGGTAAAGATGTGAGCAAAGAGCTTCAGCCTATGAAGAAAAGCTACAAACTATCCTTAAATCTCAGGCGTGCTATGGAATGTATGGAGAATGACGATTTTGACAGGCTTGTAAGTCTTATGGGAAGTGCACTTGGTAGTAGGATATTGACTGACAGCAGATACAACATACTAAGGCTGGGGGGAAAGCTGACCAAACCCTATGCCGCAGCCCTCAGTGTGATAAGAAACTGATTATTACTGTACCGAGAAATTACATATATTTCTCTATTTTAGCAGAAAGCTCGTTAAAATCAAAAGGCTTTGCAATATAATCATCTGCACCGGCAGAAAGAAATGTCTCTTTATCTTTATCCATGGCATAGGCAGTTACTGCAACTATCGGAACATCAATTCCCCTGGATCTTAATGCCCTGGTTGCTTCAATACCGTTCATCACAGGCATTTGAATGTCCATAAGCACAAGGTCATATGCTTCTCTTTCCAATAGCTCTATGGCCTCCTGTCCGTTAACTACAGCATTGACAGTATAACCCTGGGCTTTGAGATACTTGGTCAGAACCAGTTGATTTACATCATCATCCTCAACTACCAATACCCTGTTTCTTTGTTCGATGTATTTTTTTTGTTCTATAGGTTTACTTTGATTTATGTAGCCGGTATCCTCCTGAAGCCATATATCAAAGTAAAATCTGCTTCCTACATTAAGCTCACTTTCAACACCTATACTTCCATCGAAGAGCTTGATAAGCCTGCTGCAGATGGCAAGCCCCAGACCTGCCCCTTCATATCTCTTATTATATGAATCATCAACCTGACTGAAAATCTTAAAAAGCTTTTCTTTATCCTTTTCAGATATTCCTACACCCGTGTCAAGTACAGAAAATCTGAGGTGACAAAAGTCATCTTTATTTTCAAGCTTATCCAGTTTGATATTAACAAAGCCCTTATCAGTAAACTTCACTGCATTGCCCACAAGGCTTATGAGTATTTGATTCAACTTAACACTGTCTCCTATAAAGATCTTTGGTATATCATTGTCTACTTCATAGTTAAATGCTATGTCCTTTTCCATTGCTGCGGGTCTGAATAAGGAATATAAATCATATATCAGGTTATGTATATTGAAGCATTGATTTACAAGCTTGACAGACCCAAGCTCCAATCTCGATATTTCCATAATATTCGCCAGAGTATTAGTCAATGCCAATGAAGATTTTTTTGCTATTTCCAAGAGTCTATACTGCTCTTCTGTGGTTTCTTCTTTAAGCTGCATATACTGTATACTACCCAATATTCCATTCATGGGAGTCCTCAGTTCATGACTCATATTGGCCAGAAACTGAGTCTTTACATGACTTGCCCTTTCCAGCTCATCTCTTGTTTCAATCAGACTTAGCTCAGCGGCTTTCCTTTCTTCTATTTCATTCATAAGCTGACTGTTTGTTTCAGATAATGCTTCATTAACCTTCATAATCTCATCTCTTAGTTTATCCTTAATGATGATCTCTTTTCTGATAAGTGAGTATAAAATATATGAAGTAACAATTACAAATACCCATCCCTTATAGGTTTGCAGCTTTGTCATAATTTGTATATCATTGGTAAACAGGAATAAAAATCTATCTGACAGCAATATCCATGCAATACTTATAGCTAAGTAAATTGATGCAATCTTTACATAAGGTCTTTTGAACATATTGCACCTCCTTAATATCTTTATCTAAAAATAACATATTTAGACAAGATTTACCAATGTTTATGTTAACAAAAAGAGGCAGGCTTGAATATTTTCTTATTCAAGCCTGCCTCTGCAAACTTATTTATTATCTTCTTCGTCGTCATCTTCTTCATCATCTTCATCATCGTCATCATCGTCATCTTCTTCTTCGTCATCATCCCTGTCAGGTTTTTCTCTCTTGTCTTTTTTACCCTTTACTTTTTTCTCAGCTTCTTTTTCAAATTTCTCTAAAGCTTTCTCTGCTTCCTTCTCAGCCTTCTCAAATGCTTTTTCGGCTGCTTTCTTTTCTTTTTCTATTGCTTTTTCCAAAGCCTTTTTTTCCATTTTCAGTTTCTTTTCTTCATACTTTGCTTCGTCTTTTTCATTATCTTTATCTTCTGACTCTATTTCCTTCAGCATAGATTCCAGAGCAGCCTCAGCCTGGTTTTTTTCCTCTTCAACGTCCTTCAATACATTTTCAAACTCATTTTTCACTTCTTTTTTTAAAGCTTTAAAAGTATTATTGACACCCTTTAATGCTTCTCTCGGCTGAAGCCCCAGAAGCTGTGCAGTGCTTCCTATTCCTTTTCCGTTTGCTGCAAACATTTCTATTACCTCGCTAAGAGGCCTTTCAGCCTGCTCAGCCAATGATAAAAGTGCCGCTGCCTGTCTGGTATTGAGCTGAAGCTCCGCTATTCTTGCACTTAGTGCTGCATCATTGATTTTCTTAGCTATTATTTCATTTGCAACCTGCTGCTTTATTTGCTCTTCTTGATTTTTTTCTTCCTCTTCTTCTTTTTGCTCTTCTTCCTTATCAAGCTCACTTACATCCTCAGCTGCTTCTGCATTAAGATTAATATTGGCTATTGCCTGCTCAACCTGAGCTTTATATTCTTCAGGCATCTTTTCAACTACTTTTGCAAGTGTCTCATTATCCAAGTCTGTTGTTTTTTTAATAAGCTCTGCAGCAGCGCCGACGCTTTTGCCATCTTCAACTGCTTTCTCTATGCTTTCAGTTGCCTTTGTCATTGTAGTTTTGTACTCTTCCAAAGCTGCCTTGGAAAGCTCCAGGTCGTTTTTTTCCAGCATGGCCTTGCTTTCTGCCAGTCTTTCTTCAGCCTGCTTGGCAAGTACTTCTGCTTCCTTCAGAGCATCTGTTATTATTAGCAGCTGTATACCTTCCAAAAGCTTGTCCAAGCCATAAAACGGACTGTCGGGAGTAATTCCGGGTTTTACTTCTGTTGTTGACTCTACCGTAACTTCAACTGCTTCTGTGTTCTGTGGTGCATCTGTTGGTGCTGTTTGCCCTGTTTCATCCGCAAAAACATAAACAGGTACTGTCAGGATTATTATTAAGAATACTGCTATAAACTTTTTCAACATTTGAATCACTCCTTGTGTTTTTATACTATATACTTCGCTTTAGAGAAAACCATTTTCGGGGTTATGAAAAAAATGACAAAAACCATAGAAAAATGTACATCAAATATCCTTTACGCATTTTGATAATTATTGGTATAATTATCTTGGAATAGTATCGTGTGATTATTGATATAAAAGTGTATTGCGCAGGGATTTAGAAGGTGTTAATAAAACGAAGGAAAAGTCACTCCAACTGTTTGAGCTGAATACAGTATGTCGGTTGATCAGTACATCATATACTGGTTGATATTAGCATCGATAATCGAATTATGCTAAAGCAAGTTTTGGAGTGACCCGAAGTGAATTTACAGCTTCTTAATTCCGGAGGATTTTACACTTGTTATCAACTATCACAACAAGTTAAATTCACAAATAATTAGGAGGTTTAGCATGTCCAATATTCACGTAGTAACCGACAGTACCTCATACATTTCCAAAGAATTTGCAATTACGAACAACATAGATATCGTGCCTCTTTCCATCTACTTTGAAGGTGATACCGAGCCGGAAGGCATGCCCGGAGAATTTGAGCCCTTTTACAACAGGCTCAAGGATTCTACTGACTTCCCCAAGACCTCGCAGCCTTCTGTGCAGGCCTTTATGCAGGTCTTCCAAAAAGCAGTGGATGAGGGTAAAGAGGTAGTTGCAATAACAATATCCTCCAAGCTCAGCGGTACCTTCAACAGTGCATCGGTAGCGGCACAGCAGGTAGCACCAGATAAAATATCCGTAATAGATTCACTTATGTCAGGTCCTTGTCTGAGATTCCTTACCGAGAGAGTTTTGAAGCTTGCAAACGACGGAAAATCCAGAGAAGAAATAGTACAGCAGGTTGAGGCTATGAGAAGCCGAAACAGAGCTCTTTTTTCAGTAGGCACACTGGATTACCTCAAAAAAGGCGGAAGACTGTCCAATGCACAATACTTTATAGGTACACTGCTGAATATAAAGCCTGTAATAGACCTGACTGACGGCGTACTGCTTCCGGCAGGAAAAGCCAGAGGAAAGAGCAAGGCATTGGAAATAATAAAGGAAGGCATACCTTCCAGCGTAAAGAGAATATCCGTGGTACACATACTTAATATAGAAGAAGCTGAGAAATTCAGAGATGAACTGATGGAAATATATCCAAACGCAGAGTTTTCCATAGATGAGCTGGGCCCGGTACTGGGCTCTCACCTAGGACCAATGGCTATTGGGGTATGTATGGAGTGGGAATAAGGCAAGCTATAAGCGAGCCTTATGGGTCGGCTACTAGCTACTAGCTACTGGCCACTAGCTACTAAACTCAAGTAGTGCTTCGGAGCAAGAATAAGGGAACAAATAGCAGATTAGGTCGGGATTTCCCGACCTTTTAAATATATATATACTTCAAAGTTATACCCAAACCTAGAAGCTAGCAGCCAGTAGCTAGTGGCCAAAACGAAGTGAAACGGAGGTATCTCATGGATTTACTCAAAAATTTCGAAGCCTATGCCCATGGTGTTTTGACAGAATGTGAGGGGATAGTGCGTGGGTACCCTTCCATATTGTTGGAGGAGGGCATGAAATATATGGAGAAGCTGAATCTGCTGGCTGGCGGAGAGCGCAAGTCGGGCTTCAGCTATCTTATGCCTTTTTGGTTCAGAGAGGCTTTTGGACTCAGTGAGGAGGTATGCCATACCATAGCTGTGGGCAATACCTTTGCCCTGCTGTATTTTATGTCGCAGGATGATATATATGACAGCAGTATTGAGGATAGCAAGGTCGAGCTTCTGCCCTTGAGCAATATGTTTTATCTGGACTTTATAGCATATTATAGAAAGCTTTTTGACAGCAGCTCTGTATTCTGGTCATACTTTGAAAGCTATATAAAGCAATGGGCTGAGAACATAGTCTGGGAGTATCAGAATATAAAGGGACAAGCCCACGAATATGAGGATGAGGATTTTATCAGACTGTCCCGTAAGGCAGCCCCTCTGAAGATACCTTATGCAGCACTATGTCTGCTGGCAGGAAAGCCAGAGTACATACAATGCTTTGCTGATATGGTGGATTATGATCAGGCAGCCTTTCAGATGATAGATGACTGGCGTGACTGGAAAAAGGATATAGGTGAGCACAACTATACATACCTGCTGACCGAGACAGCAAAATACAACAAGCTGGACAGCCCCGAGCTTCTGAAGGAAGCACATGTCAAGAAGGCTGTATATGTAGGTGATGTGCCGGATAAGGTAATGAATAAAGCTAAAGGCTTTGTAGATAAAGCAAGAGCTTGCATAGCACATATTGATATTCCCTATGTCAGTCTTTACCTTGATAAGGAAACGGAAATATGCGACTCCATACTGGAAAAGGTAAAGGAGGAGCAAAGCAATATGATGGGGGGCGGACTTGGCTCATTACTGTCTAAACTGACGCAAAACCAAAGCAAATGAGGTAAGCTATGAAGTATATAAGCATAGATATCAGAGATATAATAGAACGCTCCGGTAATCTTTTTGAGAGAGTGGACGCTTCAACCTTTGAATGCATTGAAGCCAATGAAGCAGCAGAAAAAAGACTCAACAACTGGTGCCAATCAGCAGCAGAAGGAGCTTGGGAGAGCTTCGAGCATAGACTATCCAAGCTTGGACTTACTAGAGATACAGCCAAGTCACTGCTTGGAGAAGCCAGACTGAAGCCCAATGCACCAATACCAGAGTGGGCAAAGGTATTGGAAGAGATAATAGGATACTATGAGTCAAAGCAGTTTGATGATAGTATGGGAGTTTTTTTAAACGATGAGCCCATAGCCTTTCAGGAGCTTTTCCTGCCCTTTATTTATTGGGCAGAGAATCGCTTGGCATATTTAAAAAGTAAACATAGTGATTTGGTGGATGATGCTGTATATACCGCTCTGGAAAGAGCACTGCTAAAGGATTTGTCACAGCTCTGCACCAGAGTGCTGGAAATGGAATTTACGGTATACCGCTCCACAAGACAGTCCCCACTTGACCGTTTTCTGATTAAATCTGACGAACTGCCTAATGAGCTGTATATGGAGTTTATAAGCAATATGCAGCAGGGTGGATTTTTGGAGCTATTGAAGGAATATCCTGTATTGGCTCGGCTGTCAGCCACGCTGGCAATGCTGTGGCTTGAAAGCATTATTGAGCTGTTGGAAAGGCTCAATGATGATGTAGAGGATATAAGCGAGCTATTAAATGAGGGAAAATCTGTTGACAGACTAGTTTCTATAGAACCTAACATGTCTGACAGACACCACAGCGGACGTACCGTAGCGGCACTAACCTTTGAAGCTGGACTGAAGCTTATCTATAAGCCTAAGTCTTTGGAGATGGAGAAGACATATTTCGAAATACTTGAATGGATAAATAATGAGCTTCAAAAGCCCGTTTATAAAGTGCTGAAGGTGCTGAACAAGCAAAACCATGGCTGGATAGAATTTGTGGAGCATATAGAATGTACCAATGAAGCAGAGATAGAGCAATATTATGAGAAAGCAGGAGCTTTACTTGCGATACTGCATATACTGCGAGCCAGCGACTGCCATGTGGAAAACATCATAGCAAGTGGTACATATCCCGTACTGGTGGACGCTGAGTGTCTCCTGCACCCATACTCCATAGAGTATAAAAAAGGTGGCTGGGGTAGTGTATCGGAGGAGGAAAGAGAGAAAACCAAGTCTGTACTGCGTACGGGTCTGCTGCCGGGACAGACATTTACCAGAGGTGATGTCACTATAGGCATATCAGGCTTCGGAACTATCACTAACCAAGGCAAGACTCTTCCTGAGCTCAAGTGGGACAAGGTCAATACAGACTATATGAGCTATGGATATTTTCCTGTAAAAAGTAAGCATAATAACCTTCCTGTGCTGAATGGAATACCCCAATATCCGGAGCAGTATGTGGCAGCTATTACAAGAGGTTTTGAGCATATATGCAGATTTTTTACTGTATATAATGATAATGCTCCAATGCAAAAGCTGATAAACATAGCTACCCGCTTTGTCTATCGTCCTACGAGGACTTATATGGGATTACTGACCAAAACCATGGAGCCTAAATACCTAAGAAATGGAATAGACAGGAGTATAGAGCTTGATGCTTTGAGCAGGTATACCTTCTCGCTGGATGAAGACAAAGGTGTATGGGAGCTTCAGACAAAAGAGCTTAAAGCGCTTGAGCAGCTTGATGTGCCTTACCTGTCAACGAAGGTAACAGCCTATGACAACTTTAATCTGTTAAATCAGGTAGATATAATTATGAATGCATATTCTCAATAGATTACTTCCCTTAACATATAGATAATGTATTATTTACATAATATAATGTTGAAAAATAACCTATATTGTAATATAATGTAAATACTTGTTGGAAAATTCTGTACAACAAAATATATTTACAAGGGGGATATACAATGGCAAAGAGAAATGAAATCCAAGAAAAGCTTATAAAGAAGGCTTGGGAGGATGCAGAATTTAAAAAGGAGTTAATGGCTAATCCTAAGGCGGCTATTGAGAAGGTTATGCAAATAACTCTTCCAGCTGACATAAAAATAGAAGTTGTTGAAGAAACAGAAAGTAAAATGTTTTTAGTATTACCTGCAGACCCAGCAAAAACTAAGAATCTTGCTAATGATTTTGAAGAAAAGGGCTTCGAAGCTCAATCCTATATACCTTAACAGCAAAAGGTGGAGAATTTCTCCACCTTTTCTTTTATATTGGAATCTCAACAGAAAATAAAGTTCCTTGACCGATTTCACTTATACATTTTACATTGCCATTAAATTTTTGAGTAACAATATTATAGACTACATTCAAACCAAGACCAGTACCTCCACTGTTACGCTTTGTTGTGAAGAAAGGTTCGAAAATTCTACTAAGATTTTCTTTCTCTATTCCTTTACCTTCATCTGAATACTTTATGATAATCTTATCATTTTGCTTTTCTACATCTATAGTAATATTACCCTGCTGATCTGGTTCATACGCATGTATGATTGTATTCATTACAAGATTGGATATTATTTGTGAGAATGCACCTGCATATCCATCTAACTCGATATCATCAGAGCAGTTAACCTTTATATTGTGCTTTGTCTTTTTTATTTCGGGGCTTAGGCTCAGGAGTATCTCATTTATGTATTCTTTGACATTAAATACTCTCTTTTCTTCGCTAGATTGGTCTACCGCAACCTTTTTGAAGCTCTTGATAAGCTCAGATGCATTTCTCAGATTAGTGAGTATTACATCAGTAAGCTCTCTACAGGTACTTATGAAGCTTTCAAAATCAGACTTCTTAATCCTATTGTTCTTATATAGCTCATCCACTTCATTGGTTTCTTTATCAAGGTGGGAAGCCGCAGTCACCCCTATTCCTACGGGTGTATTTATTTCATGAGCTATGCCTGCAACCAAACCTCCTAATGCTGCCATCTTCTCAGATTGAATTAGCTGCTCCTGTGTCTGTACTAATTTTTCCATAGCCTCTTGAAGCTCCTGTGTTCTTTCTATAACCCTTATTTCTAAGGAAGCATTAAGTTTTTCTATTTCATTCTTAGAGATTTGCAATTCTTCCAAAGTATTATTTAAAACAATGTTTTTATTTTCGAGTTCTGCTGAGTATTCTATAAGCTTATCGTGTGCTTCTGAAAAGCGCCTACCTAATATAAGTATAAGAGATGCAATAAATATTAGAATTCCCCATTTGTAAATTGAAGGTATTATACTTGATATTGCATATAAGATAGTTTCAAAGACACCTATCGAAATAAAAAGAATAAAACCAATAGTAAATATTTTTGCATCAATATTACCTTTTAACGCATTTTTGAATACTACAACAGATAACATTATAAGATTGATTGCTACCAATAGGTACCAAGCTAAATCAAATAAATTAGCAATAGACTCTACATAAAACAAGACAAAAACAAATGCAACTAACAGCAAGATATATAGTAAGATAATTACTTTGTAAATAGTTTTCATAGCTTTGCTTTTCGAAGGAAAAATTTGATTTAAGAAAAGATATATTAATATAACTAAGCTATATTTAGCGACAGTACTCATATAAAACCGAAAAGAATTATTGTTAAAGATAAGTAAATTAAAGTTCAAGGTTGAAGTTAATAGCCAAGTCCCTAATGCAGCTATGAAAAAGCACAGATACAGTAGTGTCTTTCGCTCTTCCTTTTTTAAAAACACTACGATAGGAATAACAAAAATTCCCATAGCAATTAAAAAAAAGCCTAGTAAAGTATTGTCAATTTCTTTCTCATATAAGAACCTTGTTATATTAATATTTGAACCAATGGTAACCAAAGCTCTAGGCCCAATATAACTCGAGTGAGATGTAGTCTTAATTAATAATACATTACTGCCATAATCTCCCAACGGAGAAACAAACCTATGTACAGCAAGAAATGGGTTTGTTATTTGTTTTACTTCAGTATGATTTAGCTTATACAATACTTTATTATTACTATAGACTACTATATCATCAGCTAATACACCATCAAAATATATTGTAGGATTTATCCATTGTTGACTGCTTGGAAGTTTAATCCTAAACCACGCTGTGGTCAGCTTATCTGTAGTCTTAAGTCTTTCGCCTTTTACACTATATTCCTTCCATGCCGGATCATCCATATCTTCAAAATCCCAGTTTGGCATTCCTTCTCCATCTACTGTAGGGTCCTGCCATCTATACTGCCAGCCTTCATTGAGTTCTATAACCTGTGAGGTGTCCTGAGTATTCTCAGGAATAAGCTTTATTGCAAAGGATACAGCAATAAATAGCAGTATTATGCCTACTAATACAAGGCTGATATACATTGTGGGCTTATTCTTCAAATCAAGTTTTGTACTCATATATTCACCATCCCATTTATATATTGAAACTGATTATAAAGCGAACTCCCTTATCAGGCTCGCTTTCACAGTTAATGCTTCCGTTTAATTTTGCCGTAACCAGGTTAAAGACTACATTGAGCCCAAGCCCGGTACTGCCTTTGCTTTTTGCAGTGGTAAAGAAGGGCTCGAATACCCTTGGAAGGTTCTCTGCATCTATGCCCTTTCCGTTATCGTAGTATTCTATCAGCACAAGATTGCCTTCCGCTGATGCATTTATGGTTATATTACCATGCTCAGTACCATCAAAGCCATGTACCAGAGAGTTAATCATCAGATTGGAAAGTATTTGTGAAAGCACTCCCTGATAGCTTACTATTTCCATATCATCAGAGCAGTTTATTACCAGATTGTGCTTTCCTTTTTTCAGCTCTGTATCTATACTCAGAGCTGTATCTTTTATTACTTCCTTTACCTTGAAGCTGATTTTTTCTTCAGTGCTTTGGTTTATTGATACTCTTTTCAGACTCTTTACCAGCTCAGCTGCTTTTCTGAGATTGATCAGCAGGACATCAGTAAGCTCTCTGCACACCTCTAAGAAGCCCTCGAAGTTCTGCTTCTTCATTCTTTTTCCCTTGTATTCCTCATCTATTGCTCTTGCTTCTCTGTCCAGGTGTGTAGCAGCCGTTACCCCTATACCTACCGGAGTATTGATTTCATGTGCTACGCCTGCCACCAGGCTGCCTATTGCTGCCATTCTCTCTGATTTCACCAGCTGTTCCTGTGCCTCTATAAGCTTGTCCATGGCCTCATGAAGCTCCTTGGTGCGTTCTGCCACCTTCTGCTCCAGTGACATATTCAGTTTCTCTATTTCTATGTTCTTTCTGTTTATTTCCTCATAGGCATTGCTGAGTGTAATATTCTTCTCATTCAGCAGATTTGAATTCTCTTTAAGCTTTTGATGGGTTTCAGAAAACCTTCTGCCCGTAATAAGTATAAGGGAAGCAACAAATATCAGAAGTGCCCATTTATAGAAATATGGTATTCTATAGGTTGTCAGAAGCACTATAAGTTCAATAATACCTACACCTGCAAATACAGTAAATGCAATGGTAAATATTTTTGCATCCTCATTACCATGCCAAGCACCTCTTATAACTACAGACAGCTTTATAAAAAAATCAATAATTACCGCTATCTTCCAAAGATTATCAAACACACCCGTATTTGTAAGTATGCTAAAGCCGCTGAGTATGTTAATGACCAGAATAAAAGTAAACAAGGCTAAATTAAATCTCCAATAAAAGTCTATATATCTGTGTTTATTGGAGTTGAAGATTATCCTGAAAAATGCCGTAAAAAAGATCATAAAGAAAATTACGGACAGCTGGCTTATGTTTATCCAGAATTCCCTGCTATCATAAAGCAGCAAGAGATTAGTTACTGGCTGAGTCAAATTCCATCCTCCAAGGGAAATTACGAAAATGCTCATATATAGAAAGGATTTCCTGTAAATTCCCTTAATATATATAAGGTTTGGAAGTATAAACATACCAAACAATATCAGGAAAAAACCTATAATAAGGTTATCAAATTCATTTCTGATTTGCAGCTTCTGCAGTTCTCTCATATTGCCTAAATATACTCCTCTACCGAGTCCGAGCATACTCATCCTTGAGGTGGTTGCTGTTACCAGCAATTTACCGCTGTGCTCATATGTAAGTGGCACTATATAATCTATTCTGCTGGTAATGTAGTTCCTCTGCTTACCTGATATCGGTGCTTCATGAACATAGATCTTCTCTGCACCTACATATACTTCAAATTTCTCACAGTATACCCTGTCAAAATATAGTGCAGGGTTGCTTATGCCTTTTAAATCAGGAAGCAGAAGCCTGTACTCTGCAATACTATTATCAGTCTTGCTTTCCAATGGTTTTCCGTTAAATATTACATCTATCCATTGCTCAGAATCATCTTGCCTATACTGCCAGCCTTCCAGTAAAATCAAATCTGTATGAGCAGCTGAATGCTCAGGTAAAAGTCTGAAAAGACTAAATACAACAATAAAAACAAAAATAAGCAAAATAATAAAGAAGGTTGTATTGAAAAAGGCTATATTTTTAATATATGCTTTAAGCCTCACTCGGCATCACCCCGCACCCATACTTATACCTCGATAATGCCTCTAAACAAATAGCAGTCGTAAACTCCTCAGAGCCATAAAAATAGTTACCGCCTATATAGAAGGTTTCCATGCTCCAAGACCCATCAGCTTGCTGGCAATCCATAAGGTATCTCACTGCTTTTTCAACAATGCTACCATGTATACCGTAGTTTTGCAGTATACATATTGCGTATGCAGTTTTCAGGGGGCTCATGGTGGAGTCTGCTTCAAGCATTTCAAGTATCTTCTCAACTGCCTTATCCCTGCTTTGCTCCAGTGCTGCCGCTCCTCTGCAATAAGCTCTGGATATCAGATAATAGATAGTAAAGCTATTTGGAAAATACACATAGGAGCCATCTACCCTATCCTCTATTATCAGCTTGTTGAGATAATCACAGACAGGCCTTGTATACTTATTTTCTCCCAGATAAAAGAGTATATTGGTATTCACACCGCTGCAAATATCATTTTCCCTTGGAAGTAAATACTGCGTCTTATCGGTATACTCTTCTCTTCTGGGTACATCCATAAGCCAGGTATAGTAAAGCCCCTGCTCATCCCTGTTATCTAAAAATACCTTGACATTATCAGGTATTTCAATTTCATTATTTTTAAGAAAGTATGAAACTACTGCAACAACATCCAAGTCAGGTACTATACCCAATGGGGTATAGTACTCCAAGCCGCCTCCTGACAGTCTGGCATGTCTGTTGACTGTGAAAAACCTCCATATACCCGGCTGTTCCATCTCCTCCAGCAGGAACTGTGCTGCCTTTTCTGCCATTTTATCTATGCGTGAATCCTTGATAAAGCTTAGTGAATAAAGTACAAAGGTAGTTATATATGTAGTGCTTACAAACCTATTGTTTTGCTTCATATGTGTATCAGGTGAAATGAATGTTTTGAACTCTCCATGGAGCATCTGGTTTTTATATAAAAAATCGATGCCTTTATCTATACTCTCTCTCAACCTTTTTTCCATAATATCCCCCATATTGACCGATACGACCTTAATACTCTATATAATAATTTCCCTAGATATAGTAATTCTTTATGTTTTACATAATTCCTTCTGAACACTCGACAGAAACATACAAAATATTGCATTTTTGCCAGCCTGTAATTATACTATAACTACAATGTTGCAGGGGTGATAGCTTGGAAAAAGTAAAAAAAAATAAAATACTTGTTAAATTTATGGATAATGCTTCCAAAGAAAGTATAAAGGAATTTGTACAGAATAAGCACTGTCCTAAGAGGCTGGAAAATGTAATGAACCTTAAGCACTCTCATGCAGATATATTTGAGCTGGATGACGAGGATGATATAGACAGCATAGTCAGCGAGCTGCACAACCATAATGACGTGCACTATGCACAGCCTGACTATGTAATGCACGCCTGCGAGCTGCCCAAGATAGATAAGCAATGGGGATTGGAAAATGACGGAGAGGAAGACAAATGGGGCAACAAGGGAGTAAAGGGTATGGATATAGATATTGAAGATGCCTGGAAGATTACCATGGGCTCTGAGGATGTAGTGATAGCTGTAATAGATACCGGTACAGACCTGAACCATATAGAGCTGAAGGATAGTATATACAAGGCTCCCGAAGGCACCGTAATAGATTTGACTGCAATAGGCGGAGGTATATATCACGGCGACCCATCTGAATGGAATTTTGTAAACAATGACCCTGAGGGCTACGGCTCACTAACTGATGCCAAGCACGGGACAGAGGTAGCTGCCATAATAGCAGCACGTATGGATAGGGGAGAAATAGTGGGAGTGGCTCCAAAGGTGAAGCTGCTGCCCCTTAAGATAATGAGCAAAAAAGCCTGCAGTACTTCAGATGCCATAGAAGCCATAGAGTATGCCAAGGCTTTGGGCATTAAGATTGCCAACTGTAGCTGGGGAGGCTACAATGAGAACCCTGCTCTAATGCACCATATGCAGAATGCGGACATGCTCTTTATATGTGCAGGAGGCAATAATGGAGAGAATACCGATGAAAAACCCTTCTATCCTGCCTGCTTTGATATTCCCAATGTAATATCCGTAGCAGCAGTAAACAACAGAGGTGAGCTATGGATGATGTCCAACTACGGCAGTAAAATAGATGTTGCCGCTCCGGGAGCAGGAATATACAGCGCCATAGCCAGTGCAGACGATAAAGGCTATGACTATGACTCGGGCACCTCACTGGCTACCCCCTACGTCACCGGAATAGCCGCACTGATGTTTTCCAATGATAGAAGCATGTCGGCAGCAGATATGAAAAAGCAAATAATAGAAAGCTGCAGTCCAATAAAGCACCTTGAGGGCAAGGTAGCCTCAGGCGGTCTGGTCAACGCATTCAGAGCACTTGTAAAAAAATAGAAACAGCTTGCGCTGTCTCTTTAATAGCTATAAATATTATTAGTTGATATAAAAGTGTATTGTGTAAGGATTTAGAGATTGTTAATGAAACGCAGGAAAAGTTGGGTCAACTGTTTGAGCTAAATAACATCTGTGTAACAACCAAATAATGATTGTATACTTTTGCTGATAAAAAACTTATTTCCATGCGAGTTTTGACACAACCCGTAGTAAATTTAAAGTCTCTTAATCCTGGAGCATTTTACACTTGTTATCAATTAATAATACATATACTACATAGATATTACTCTTCATACGGTATTCGGAAGTTGAACTCAGCTCCCTTGCCGGGTACCGTATTGACCCATATGCTGCCCCCAAGCTTGTCTACCTCATGCTTCACAGCCGATAGCCCAAAGCCGCGTCCTGAGAACTCGGTAGCATCGCTGCTGGTAGAGAATTCATCCTCAAATATCAGCATTGTTATTTCACCGTCACTTAGACTTTGTGCCTTTTCTTCATCTATGAGTGTTTTTTCCAATGCTTTTCTTTTAATATCTTCTATATTTAGACCTTTTCCGTCATCAGCAATGCATATATTTATGGCACAGTTATCCATATTGACGCTGCATTTTATGGTTCCGCTTTCTTCCTTGCCTGCGGAAAGTCTTTCATCATATACCTCCAGCCCGTGATCCACTGCATTTCTGAAAACATGTACAAGTGATTTTACGAAGCTGCTGTACTTCTCATTATCCACTTCAAACTCTCCGCCGACTATATCAAAGGGCTTAATGAGCTTTTCCATACGCTCGGCTATGCTTGCCACATACTCAGCGTAGGGCTTCAGCATCTCTTTGAAGGGCTTGTACCTCAATCTCTTGATATCACTTAAAATTTCACTGTATTCAGCTCCTCCTCCGAGTCTGTACAGCTTCTCTTCTATTTCCATAAGCTTTGACTGTTGAACAGTTATTATTCTGTCCTGATAAACAAATTGCTCACCCAGTATGTTATTAAGTGTTTCCAGGTCATTCTTGATCCAGCTTACCATATCAAAGCTTGAGATTATGGTCAGAAGCTCTTCCTTACTTATTAAAGATGCTCTGCTTTTAAGCTCTAGCAAATATGTCTCCAGCTCATGCAGCTTATCTGTGATATTCACTATGCCAAGCTGACTGAAGGTTCCCTTATAAGTATGAACACTCCTGAAAATATGAACTATGGCGCTTTCTGTACTGTGTGAGCAGCTGACAACCTCGTTGATGCCGGCCTTGCAGAAAACCTGATAATCCTTGACAGTATTGATAAAGTCATCGTGGTGCTTAACCGTATTTACAACCATCTGCAGTATTTTTCTTTCCCTGTCTATATCCTTTTCCAGCTTTTTCTTATCTGTTACGTCGGTAAGTATAATCATGAGATTGGTAATGCTTCCATTATGTATTATTTTATAATCCAACTCCACATTTTTAGTATTAACTATTATTTCTCTTGGCAGCAAGGACATAATTATTTCTCGTTTTGACGCTTCTGCTTCAGAAAATATAGACTTAAGCACTCCTTCCCAAAAGCCTTTATCCTCATTCATAAAAAGCAGTTCTGTAATACGCATGCCTATCAGCTTTCTGCCAAATAGCCTTTCACACTCAATACTGTATTCATCATCTATATATAGATCTTCGCCGATGGACATAAAGCCCTGACCTGCATTGTTAAGCAGGTTTTTGACAGAGGCTTTTCTCTCTGCTACCTCATTAAAGAGTTTTGCATTGACAACAGCAACTACAGCCTGATTTATGAAGGTTTCGGCCAAATCCTTCTCTTTGCGCTTAAAGCTGTCCTCTTCTTGTCTCCATAGAAGTATCGCTCCCAGCATTTCCTCCTGATGAACTATGGGAACAGCCAGCAACGAGCGCATTTCATCCTCGCAGTAGCTGTCCTTTAAAAGATACAGGCAATTATATACATCACTGATAAGCAGAGGTTTCTTGGTATCCTCAAGCATCTCCAGTACAGAGAACTCATAGCTGCCCTTCATGATTATATCGTTTCTTATACCTTTGCAGAAACCTGAGCACTCATACAGCTTGTACCTTCCTCTATCATTCATCACCACCATAGTGCCTTCACAGGGTATGGTAAGATGCATACATGCCATGAGCCTGTCCACTACCTCTTCAAGATTGAAGGTTGAAGTAAGCTCCTGCGTAAGCTCATGTAGCGCTTCTGTAAGCTGTCTCTGATCCTTCTCTGCTTCATAGCGGCTTCTGTTGAGTATGGACTCATTTATTGCAGAAATATTAGTACTGAATACCTCAATGAGTCCCTTGTCCAGCATGCTCAGCTTTCTGTAATCCTCAAAGTAAATAAGACTCTCAGTACCGGTTTTGCTCTTTAAATATATGATAAGTTTGTTATCATAGTATAAATTGCATTTTGCTTCATAGGCTTTTACAAGCTCATTGATTATTTCTTCCGAAATATTTCCTCTGGCATGCTTATCCAAGACTTTTTCATATACTCCCACGGCAGATACTATATAAAAATCACCGTTATTGATTATTGCTGCAAAACCTGAAGGCGGCGAGCTGTATTTACTGTTTATCTGCAATATTTCTGCAAACTGCTTAAGAACAGCCATTGTATAGTCTTTAACCGTATTGAACTGGAAAATGGTCTCATATGAATCCATTATCTTGCGCAAGCCTGCTCTATTGGTCTCAATGGTAGATATATCGCGGTAAGCCCTTAAAGATGCAACCAACTCGGTAAAAAGCTTTTGAGAGGTCAGCTCGGTCTTATCCTTATAGTCATTTATATCATAATCCACAATTACCCGTTCTTCAGGTGCTTGTCCCGGCTGTCCCGTTCTAAGGACAATTCTCACTACCTTATTACCAAGTACTTCTCTAATGTATCTGACAGCCTTTAAGCCTGCATCATCCTCTTCCATTACCACATCCATAAGTATCAATGCTATGTCGGAATGCTCTCTGGCAATTTTCTTTGCTTCCTCTCCGGAATATGCATCAATAATCTCCAGGCTCCTGCCCTCAAATGTAAATCTATTGAGTACAAGTCTGGTAATTCGGTGTACCTCAGGCTCATCATCTACTACAAGTATCTTCCATTTATCGCCTTTATCAGTCATAACTATTAAATTATCATCCTTATCGGAAAACAGAAACTCTTCATTTTCATTATCATTGAATAACAAATCAGATAAGTCAGACATGGCTATTTTCCTTTCCCGGTAAAATTGTTATTTATACAAATACATTATACCATAATATGACAAAGTCTACATAATTGGAAAAAAAATAGTGCAGTTTTCTGCACTATTTTGTCCCTGCCACCATCAGGCTTTTAGGATAATATGTTACCTGGCCCTTATCCATATCCTCTTTAAGCTTTGCTATACCCCTGTCTATAGCATCCTGTGAAATTAGATGAAACATGGAATAGCCCTTTGTTTCAGCCAGTGCTATCAGCCTGCTGCCTATATCCTCAACAGGCGGATGTAGTATTTCTTCAGTCAATATATTTTTTAGTCCCGCCTTTTTCATTGCCGCTTCTATCTCGCAGCCATCCTGGTATCTTTTAAGCTCTGCCTCTATTGTCTCAGGAAAGTACCTGCTGGTAAGCCTGCTGCTTCTTATCTGTTCATGGGAATTTGTAAATACAAATACTCTTCCCTCCTCTTTGAGTATCCTTGCAATATTTTCGAACATAATATCTATGTTCTTTATATGATGGATGACATCAACCATATATACCAAATCAAACTGATTGTCAGCAAAGCCTTTCAGGGTAACCGCATCTCCCTGCGAATATTCTATATCACTGTGTTTCGCCATAGCCTTTTCCAGCATTCCAGCTGATTGATCCATACCATATACCTTTGCGCTGCTAACCTTGGAAATCAGTACAGTATTGTTGCCTGTTCCGCAGCCAATTTCTAGCACACTGCTGTTTTCATCCAGCTGCTTCTCTGTTAGCATACGGCTTATTATTACCGGGTCACCTTCCCTGACACTGTCATATACCTGTGCAACCTTATCATAATCTATTACGCTCATGTTTTCCCCTCCTATTTAACTCTGTACCAATATGTGTAAGCCTCTCTGAAGCCAAGCTTGTTGTATAACTCAAGTGCCGGATTGTTATTGGCTACAACCTGAAGATAAGCTATATCAGCTCCATGCATTTTACCCAGCTGCATTATACCTTTGACAAGCTTTTCTCCATAACCCAT
This sequence comes from Bacillota bacterium, assembly GCA_049322695.1. Taxonomy (GTDB): domain Bacteria; phylum Bacillota; class Clostridia; order Lutisporales; family Lutisporaceae; genus CALGKJ01. The sequence goes on from JBMORW010000021.1 coordinate 134,335, forward strand.
TCTTCTTTTCTCCTGATGGGTAACTATGTCAAAAAGTCCTATATGCCTGCCCTCAAGTACTCCCAAGCCGCAAGCAGCTACGCATCCATTGTCCTCAAGATACACCAAAAACTTCTTAGGTACTATATTATGAAGCATCGCCATCATAGTAGAAATATCCTTTTCAGGCACTTTGTTAAGCGTTACAAAATTTGATATCCAAGCTTCATTTACCTCGTCGAAGACCTTCAAGCCTGCTGGCAGCTCTCCACCTATTGCTTCAAGACTGACTGTCTGCACACTGGTATAATCCACAGCCACATAGCCCCTGCCTTCAAGCACTGCATCAAGTTTCTCAGGTAATACTTCGGGTGTTATCTTAAAAACACTTTTCAGATTCTTTCCGTAATACAGCTTTTCACATTGAGCTATCTTCAGATCAGTATCTTTTTTTCCCTCATACAATGCATTTATAGAATTTGCTCTTTTAGTATATCCATTAGCAAACCTGAGCACCCAACCGTCATACATCATTGTCTGAAGAGGAGCCCAGGCATTGAGACTCAGCTCTTCCAGCATTTTTATCATATTTCTTCCCCCCTAATATAGTTGATAATCATATCCATTGATTTTTTTATTTCTTCCAGATTAAGCGAGTAATATACCGAATTGCCCTCCTGGCTGAAAATATCTACAAAGCCAGCATCCTTAAACAGCTTGAAATGCCTGGATATGGTTGAAGAATTCATGTTGAAGCTTTCAGCCATATCTGCAGTGCTATAGTTGCCTTTGGTAAGGTGTCTTAGCAGCTTGAGCCTGGTCTTGTCATTCAATGCCAGAGTTTTTAAAAGCAGCATGTCTGAGGGCTCAGCCACCTCTTTACTGCATGAATCCATAGAAATATAGAAAAGGTGATCATATCCGTTATTCCAAAAGGTGAATTTCCTGCTGGCAAACAGTGAAGGCATAACAAGCACATTTTGAAGCTTATCGAACTCTATATTGTGCTCAGGCTTAATTAAAACCCTTATGGTTTTATCATCTACCTTCATCACTCTGTCAGTAAGACTCAACAGATAGTCATACAGTCCAAGAGCATTTACTTCATTGGAAAGTTCCATAACTCTGTCAAAAACAGCTTTGCTGCTTTTTGCTGTCTCGGATCCGAAATAATTCTGCCAAAGGCTTTTAACGCTTTCTGCAGCTTTTCTCATAATTCCATGCTCTTTAGGTGTATCAAAAAATATCGCAGGATGTTCCTTAGAAAAGATAATAAACTCCTCAGGACTTGATATGCCTTTCAGAGTCAGCTCTATAGCCCTTTCAAGCACATGCAGCCAGCCTCTTGTCTCATCACCGATCTCAATAATAAAACTTCTTTCCTCCGGTGTCAGCTTTGCTTCCACAGCTGCTGTCAAATCATTGAAGGGCTTGAAGCGTTCCACCGAATAAAGCTGTCTTATGGCAAGCAGCATATCCAGTATAGGATAGTACCCAAACCTTATGTTCAAATCATCACCTCATTATATTTATTGCCTATTTGCGCATTCATGCATATTATATGGTAAAAAAAAGCATTTGTCAACACAAATGCTTTTTCAATTCACCCACCAGCTCACACCATAGTCTGTATGAATCCGCAACCCCATCTGCATAGCTTCCAAGGCGCACTACCTCAAGCAGCCTTTCAGAACAGTTATCCGGCTTCGATGCAAAACCGTTTATATAGCTTATAGTTCTTTTACGGCTGGGGAAGAAAGTTTTGTTCATAGCGAACAGTGCCTGTAAAAAGTGGTCTATAGCCAAATCCATTGCAGAATGGTAAAACAAAACGTCTTTCCTGGATACTGCACGCTCAAGGTCCTCTATATCTTCCAACTGCTCAGAATGATAGTCAGTGAGCTTTTGCACCAGGTCCTCTGGATATATGCTCAGCTTCTCCCTTAGCGACGTCAAAAAGCCATTCTTCTCATGCAGTATAATGATATTTTTCAGCATGGCACAGCGTCCTATAGGATAATAATAATTGTCCAGCTTGTCAGGGTACTCTCCTTTCAATATTGAATCTATATCCTTTAGAGTCTCCTCCATTGTGGAATACATAAGCCAGGTTTCAACGCCGTTTATAAGCACCATATCACCAGTACCCCAATGACCCCCTTTGAATACTTCAAACTCTTGACCTTGCAGCATTTCTCCCATTTGGTTAACTACTTCCCGTCTCTTCTGAAGCTCAGGTATTTCATCACAGTATATAAAAACATCTATGTCTCCTTCACCTGCCTTAGGCAGAGGAGATTTACTTCCCGTAATACCAATTGCCTTTACCCTGTCTATAGCGGATATTTGTTCTATTATTTTGTTTAGAACTGCTTCTGTGCTTACTGCCATAAATCATCTCACCCTTCATCCCTTTAGCTCCATTATAGCATCAAGTATTCTATTTCACTTTGTATTTTCCTGCATATAATGTAGTACATAATGCCATAATAAATAATACTTGTTTCATTTTTGTAAACATTTCATTTTCCAGAAGGATATATAATGGGATGTGGAGAATGCATTATTACAATTTCTTTGGGAGGTTTTTATGGAAGCAAGAGAAATAGACTACGTACCGTATATATACAACATTAAGCATCTTTGCAAAAGTGAGAATAAGAGCGTATCAGAGTTTATACATGCCATTATGCAGGATGTTCTGGGAGTAAATTCGCTTCACGAGAATCTGGTTAGCCTTGGATATTCAAAGGATAACAGCGTATATAAGAATCTCGCAAGCTTTTATCAGGATTAGCAAAGCACAGAACTTATAAAAAATTGAAGCTTAATAATTGAGCCGGTGATTAATCACCGGCTTCTATTTTTATTAAGCTTTTTTTATACATGTCCTTTTATTATCCCTGTTCTATAAGCCATCAACGGCTGCTTTAGCTACTTAATCTGCTTTTTTAGCTCTTCACCTGTATCAGTATCTGCTACACGCCTTCTATTTGCAGAATGCTCCACAACAGTTGTCTCTATGCTCTTCCTTTTCGTCTATTAAGTAAGTTTCAAAGATGGCCATCTTCTTTTGCCAAAGAGAGGTGAGTTCGGTCCGTTCCTGAGATACCACATATTATCTATGGTATATAGCTTCTCCTGCTGGTTAATCTTATAAAAGTATCCTTCTCTGGCAAGTCTCTCCAATTTGTCGATAAAGCCTTTTCCATTGTATTCTACTCCATATACTGTTACCTTAGTGAAGCTTCTGTCCTCTTCCATAGGTATACAGCCATGATAAAGCAGATTTGAATTACATTTCAGATACATACTTTCGTTTGCAAAAAGAAAAATAGTATATTTGAGTAGCAAGCTCTTTTTCTCAACTGCTCTCAGTGTAGTGCCGAAAGTATCCTCGATCTTTCTTTTTATTGCACCTGATCCATTTTTTAATACATGTAAAAACTGCTCACACTCACCATGTATGTCTGATAAAAATGTTCCGTTCCTTTTGGCAGGCTCAATATGTCCTGAAGATTTATTATTTCCGTACTGGCAGCCTGTATCTTCGGATACCGCTTTGACAGCAGTTTTATAAACTTAATGTCCTTTTCTATTTCCTCTGCAGTCGTTTCCTTGAATACACTTATATGCTCCCCCCAAGCGACTATTCTACTGATTCTGCCTTTTCAATAAGCCTTCTGTATACATTAATATCAACGTAATTTCCTTCACATATTCTTTCCTCAAAATTTTCTACTCCGCAAAAATCCATAAAGGCTTTCCTGGTATACACATCAAATACACCGTTATGCTCATGTTTATAATAGCCAAGCTTATCTAAAGCCTGCTGTATTTTCTGAGCTATTGACTTATCAACCTCCAGCAGCTCTTCTGGCAAAGTCTTGTTAAAGTACAGATTGTGCAGCTCTAGCAGTCGGCTCAGCTCTCTGATTGGCTCAGGGTGGTCATCTACTCTAAGGTCTATGTACTTATCGGTATATCCTCCATAGCTGCCATTTTCCTTAACAATAAGCAAAGCTGCTGATTGCCTGCCTCTCTTATCACCGCCTGCATCCTGTGCTTTTGATAACGCTGCAAGAAGCCTTCCGGCCAGTGATCCCTCAGTATTCTCAAAGGCTTCAGCTAAAGCTTTTACTGTATCTTCGCTAACCAGTATATTTCCCTGGCAGCTAAAGTTGCGTCCATTGATATGTCCTGCATATTCAAAGCAGTTCTTTCCTGTATGTGCCGCTGAATTGCCCTTGCTGTCCACTATTCCTATCTGTCTGTCCTCTCTGCCTTCATCTCCTGCAAGCAGCTCCTGCAAGGCTTCTTCAGCAGTATATCCTTTTTCTAAAAGCTCCAACCCATGCTTTCCATAGCTTAGATTTGCAAGCGCTTGAGTGGCTATAGCTCCAACACCTGCCTTAGCCCAAGGTACCAATGCGCCTACAGCAAGGAATTTCGACTGTACTGCAATCCCCAGCTCTCCTGTTTTTTCATCGCGTCCTACAATGGAAAAGGTTGCTATGCACTTCATTATATACACCCCATTCATGAAATAAAATATTATTCTAATATTTCAACACCAATTCAGCTTTTCCTTTATTAAATAAATGAAAATGCACAATTTTGCATTTTCTTAATATATGAAGAAGACACCCTGACGGGTGCCCTTGCTTTACTTTACGTTAAACTCTATTTCATTTTCACAGCAGGAGCACACTCCTATTATTCTGTCATCTATCTCGAAAAGCTCATACACTTCATTGCATTTTGTGCAGGTTACTGTGCATTTTTTCATATATATGAGTGTACCTATATACTTGACTTTTTTATCCTTGTACTTACTGCTTGTCTTGGAATACATATTACTTTCATTTTTATCAAATATAAGCTCATTTTTAAGGGTAGTAAATTTGATGTTTTCTATCTGAAGAGCTTTTCTCTTCATTTCCATTTCCTTGATCTGTTCTGTGATTTCAAATATTCTATCCTGATTGTGAGTAATCTTTTCACTAAGCTCGGACAGTATATCTACGTCCTTTACATAATTGAAGAACACCCTGTATGCATCGATGAAGTTCTCCTTGTAGTTGAACTCATGATGGCAGTATCTGCACTCTTCCACATCAGGAATATCAAATTTTTCAACATAAGTGTTACCCAAAGAATCACAATATGGACATTGGATTATGTATATAGGATCCATAAAATTCTCTTTTTCAAGCTCTGTAAACAAATCTTCATATTCTTCCTCTGTAAGATTCAACTCATTTATGGCATTGTCATACAAAACATCATTTTCATCATATTTTTCCAGGAGTTTTATAAACCTCTCAGCCTTCTCCATGGGGATTATTTCCTGCTGCCTCAAATACTCTATAAGATTCATTTTTCTACCTCCCATACTATACTTACAATTAATATACAATAATTTCCGAGATTTTATGTATGCCCCGCTTCCTGCCTGTTTATAATTTTAATTCTATATACATCTGAAATATCCTCTAAAAAAACAAATGCATTTAAAATATTTTCAATATTTGCACCATTATAAACTTCTTTCTCTATTAGAATGTTTAATATATAATTAATATGACGAATGATAATGAGGTGATTGTAATGGAAACACGAGCATTAGGCAAAACAGGCATTGCCGTTACTGAGCTATGCTTTGGAGCATTACCTATGGGTCCCCTTCAAAAAAACCTCAGTATAGAGGAAAATTCACAAATAATTGCTCATGCTCTCAGTAGCGGAATAAACTTCATTGATACTGCAGAGATGTACAGAACCTATGAGCCAATAGCTCTTGCAATGAAAAAGACCGGAATAAGACCGATAATTGCTTCCAAATCCAATAAAAAAACTTATGAAGGTATGGAAGCAGCAGTAAATGAAGCACTTTTAAAGCTGGGAGTAGATTACATAGATATTTTTCATCTGCATGCGGCCAGAGAAAGGCAGAATGCCTTTGAGCTGTTCAGGGATGCTTTGCAATGTCTTAAGGATTTGAAAGCAAGGGACAAGGTCAAGGCTATTGGAATATCTACCCATAGTGCTGCTGTTACTGCTTTAGCCGCAGAAAATAACGATATAGATATTGTTTTCCCAATTATCAACATGGCAGGTCTGGGTATATTGGACGGAAGCAAGGAGGATATGGAGGCTGCTATTGAAAAATGTTCAAGAGCCGGCAAAGGAGTATACCTTATGAAGGTGCTTGCCGGAGGCAGTCTGCTGTCAAAATATGGTGAAGCCTTGGCATATGCAAGAAGGATGAAGGGCTATGCATCCATTGCCATGGGAATGACTGCAGTGGATGAGGTGGATTATAATATCAGCTATTTCAACGGTGAAGAGGTTGCTGATATCAGTAAAACAAGCACAGCAAAAAAGGCTCTTGTTTTCAGAGCATTATGCAAGAGCTGCAAGAAATGCATAGTAGCTTGCCCAAATGAAGCTATCTTCTATGACGAGGAAAACAAAGCGGAAATAGATAAGAGCAGGTGCCTGACCTGCGGATACTGCGCACCTGCCTGTCCGGAATTTGCAATAAGAGTAGTGTAGCGCAAATAGGGACAAGGTACCTGTCCCCTTGTCCCTGTAGCTTTACAGCAGGTATGATAATATTCTGGCTGTAGATTCCACCAGCTTTATAACTCCGGAGGTCTTTTCATAGTACTCCTCCGTTATTAGTACGCTTTTCTCCAGATCTCTTTCAAACTGCTCCTCCAACTGCCTTGTAACCTCTTCATCATATATGACAGCATTGACCTCATAATTCAGCAGATAGCTTCTGATATCCATGTTTGCTGTACCTACAGTACATATTTTGCCGTCAACCGTAACTACCTTTGAGTGCAAAAATGCATCCTTATCATAAAAATATATCTTTACACCGTACTTTATAAGCTCTCTCAAGTATGTCTGTGAAGCATAATATACAATATAGTGGTCATATTTCCCTGGGAATAACAGCTTTATCTCAATCCCTCCAAGGGCTGCTACCTTAAGTGCCTCCATTATACTTTCGGTAGGTATGAAATACGGTGTCATTATACATATATGCTTTTCTGCCATGCTGATCATTCTGAATATGCACTGCATTATCGACGGGAACTCGGAGTCAGGACCGCTAAGCACCAGCTGCATTATTTTTCCGTCACTTTCATGGTATTTGGGACAGTACATATCATAATCACCCAATGCAGCTATGCCAAATTCTTCAGGCAAGGATTCCACTTTGCGAAAAACACTGCTTCTATTGGTTTTTTTTATATGAATAAAATCATTTAGAAAAGCAGCCTGTAGTCCTATGGCAAAATCACCCTTTACCATGATATGAGTATCTCGCCAAAAGCCCAGCCTCCCCTTTCCCAGATACTCGTTACCAATATTCATCCCTCCCACAAAACCTGTCTGACCATCTATTACTACAATCTTACGGTGATTTCTGTAGTTTATCTGGGTATTGAAGAATCTTAACAAAGGAGCGAGAAAATATGAGTAATGAATTACATCCACACCAGCTTCTCTCAGCTCTTTAATGTAGCTTCGCTTGACCTTTATAGAACCCACTCTGTCCATTATAAATCTCACAGCTACGCCTTCTCTGGCTTTAAAGACAAGTATATCCTTTATTTCATTTCCAATCTGGTCACTTTTAACGATAAAATATTCCATATGTATATGGTGCTTTGCTTTCCACAGCTCCTCTTTCAGTACTCTGAACTTATCCTCACCATTGTTGAAGATAGTTATATGATTATTGATAAACAGCGGTGAGTCGCTGTTTTTAGCAAGCAGCTCCAAAAGCGGGAGCATCTCTGGGTCTTTAATAGTGTTCATATAGCTTTCTAACATTTCTCTGGCATCTGCAGAGAAGCCATTATTCAGCTTATGTTTTTTCCAGTTTCTTCCTATGAAAAGATAAAGGAATATCCCCAGGGGCGGAAGTAATGCAAACACCAAAAGCCATGCTATGGTCTTCTCCGGACTTCGTCTTTCCAATATAAGTATTATTACAAGTACTATGGTATTAATAAGCAGCAGCCAATCGATAAAGTTCCTCATAAATTCACCCCCATCTAATATAATAGCAATTTTTATCAATAAAACCAACAAACTTTTAACCTGACAATAACTATAGGAATTTATATAATAGTACTATTATTTTCATGAATTGAAGAAACTAATTCCTTGATATATAATAGTCATGGGGTGATTGGATGAAAGGTTACGGTATAGCTTTGGGCGGCGGCGGAGCCAAGGGCAGTTATGAAATAGGGGTTTGGAAGGCTCTTCGTGAGCTGCAAATACCTATCGCAGCAGTTGCAGGCACCTCTGTCGGTGCTCTAAACGGAGCAATCATAGTTCAGGATGAGTATGAGCTTGCCCACGAGCTTTGGTGCAACATTGAGATGCAAAAAATAATAAATCTGAGCTGTACTTCAATTTTGGATGGGAAGCCTTTCACTGCAAAGGAGCTTGCAATATCCATCAAAGAGATATTGGAAAACGGCGGAGTGGATGTCACTCCTTTAAAGGAAATATTAAGAACATATATTGATGAAAAGCGAATTAGAACCTCACCCATAGAGTTCGGACTGGTTACTTTTTCTCTTAGCAGCATGAAGCCGCAGATAGTATATAAAAATGATATACCCGAAGGAAAGATGGTGGACTATCTTTTGGCCAGCTCCTGTTTCCCTTTGTTCAAGCCTCAGGAGATAGGCAAGGATAAGTTTATTGACGGCGGAATATATGATAATCTGCCTGTGTCCGTTTTGGCAGACAGAGGTTATAAGGATATAATCGTCATAGACGTATCAGGTATTGGCCGAGTCAGAAAAGTTAAAAGAAATGATTTAAGCATTGTGACTATTAAAAACTCTGAGTTCCTGGGTAAAACCTTTCAGTTTGATGGTGAAACCTGCAAAAGAAACATCAAAATAGGGTATTTAGATACAATGAGGGTATTTGGTGAATATGCCGGTAAACGTTATTATATAAGCAAACATTGGAGAGAGCAAGGCCCCATGTATCCCTTAAATGATGAGGAGCAGAAAAAGCTTAACTCCTTGCTGGAGCTCAATTTGACAGCCTTTTCTCCCGATAGACTTGCAAACTACAGCCTGATACGCACACTATATAAGTATTCGGAAGGAAAGCTCGACAGCAGAACTCTGGTAAATGCCGCCGCAGAGATAACTGCCGAGGTTCTGGATGTTGACAGGCTTGATATTTACACCTGGGATGAATTGGCAGCAGCAATTATGAAGGCCTATAATGAAATCAGAGAAAGCAGCTACTTCAAGGACAGTCTGAAGGACATAAGAAAGCTGCTAAAGCATAGGAAAAAAAGTGGTCTTGAGCTTATGGACAGCAGATTTATAGCATCATACCTTTCCTCCTTCAGCGAGGCAGATAAACGAATGATAAGCATCAGAAAATTCCTTGCTGTATTTCTGCCAAAAACATGTATTGCCAGTCTGTTCCTATCAATGCTTTCAAAAAGGGTATCAAAGCATAGTATTTAAATACCGCCTGATACCTTTTACTAATTGCTGATTGCTATATGCTCCGCTAGACGCGCTTTATGCTTGTCCCTTATATAAAACGCAAGGCTCCCGATAAATCTCAGTCCGCCGCAAATAAGCAGTGCCACGTAGATATTGCTGCGTGCAAGTATCATGCTGCTGAAAAGCGGAGCTGCAAACAAAGTAAGATTTGTCAAAGTAGAATGTACTGCAACATACATTATCCTGTTCTTTTCAGGTGAAGCCTCAAGCAAAGAGTTCAGGATAACCGTTATTGTACCTGAGGTAAAATATCCCATTATGAGACCTGCCACCGTCAATACATATAGGTTAAAGGATAGGGCATACAGCACTGGTGTTGCAGCCATTCCAAAGGTCGCAAATGCAATGGCAAAATGGTTTCCTTTTTTATTGATTATTTTATTCCAGGAGTTGAAGCTCAGAAACATCACAATGCCTGAAGTTACTCCAAGTATAGTTATCCATGTTTCGTCAGCATGAAGGTATTTTATCTGATATATGCTGAATAACGGCCATCCGAACTGCCAGCCGAAGTGAAATGCAAGCGAACAAACCAAAAATTTCACATAGGCTTTATTTCTGAATATTTCAGGTATAATCTTTTTCAGCTCTATTCTTTCAGCATTTTCTCTCTTCTCTTCCTTTATCCTAAAGAAAGCTGATATCTCAACAATAGCAATGATAAAAGCCAGTATAAAGAAGAGTTGATAGATATGTATTGTTTTTTGTGCATCTACACCGAAATGCTTTATTATTTGTCCCAAAATAAGTAAAGAGATAAAGCTAATCAGCTGTGAGTATTTGTTTTTGTACGTTAATGCAGTTGTTCTTTCCTTGCCTTGAAAAATGTCCCCGGAAAAGCTCTGCATCGAGGTATTGAACAAAGCCTCAGGAAAATTCATAATGCTTGCTAAAGCAACGAAAATCATAGGCTGGTGCTCCAGCGAAAAAAAAGGTACGAGTGCGAAGCTAAGAATAAATAATCTGCTGACGAAAGTAACAGAACCAATAATCAGCTTTTTGTTCATGGCTCTGCTCATAAGTATTACCCCCGGTATGACAGCAAAAACCGCTATCAGTCCAGGCAATGCATTATACAGAGAAAAGTGAAACTCCGTACCGTCTATTCTATCGAGAAATTTTTGTGCAAAAGGTTTATAGAGATTTGTTACCAAAGTAAAAAGTATGCCATTTAGTACAAAATACTTCATATTACTTTCAAATAAGGATTTGACTTTATCTTGCCTCTTTTTGAATCTTTTCATTATCATTACGTTACCCCACAATCCCAAATAAAAAACTAAAAGCTATCCGGCTGTTTATTCAATATCTCGAGGTATTCTATAAATTTCTCTTTATCAGCCTCAGGCATTTCGCCTATGATGGTATCAAGATACTTGCATCTCCTTGCGATTACATCATATATAAGGCTGCACCCCTTTTCTTCTATCTTTATTTTTACGGTTCTCCTATCCTGTGTATCTCTTACTCTTGTAACAAGATTGCCTTTTTCCATTCTGTCCACAAGATCTGTTATGGTACTTGGTGCCAGATACAGCTTTGAACTAAGCTCGCTTACAGTCAGCTCACCTTCATTGAGAAACTGCAGCGCATTAAACTGAGGCGGAGTAATGTCAAAATCCTGTAAAATCTCTCTACCCTTTTGTCTGATTATAAAGCATGCCGACCTTAGAAGAATCTCGATTTTTTCGATATTCTCATGATACGTTTCACTCAAAGCTTCGCCCCCCTGACTTTTTTAGTCTCATATATTTCGTGCCACTAATTATTATATACTAGAAATATTAGAGAGTCAATGCATATAGCTGCATGTTGTTTAACTACAGCACTTGACATTGCTTCAGTTTAAGTAATAGAATATATAATGCAAAATACATTTTTTAGGAGGGTTACATATGTATAGGGAAAATGGACAAATAGAAATACATACCGATAATATTTTTCCTATAATCAAAAAATGGCTGTACTCAGACAAGGATATTTTTGTAAGAGAGCTTATTAGTAATGGCTGTGATGCTGTTACCAAGCTTAAGCGTCTCTCAGCAATCGGTGAAGCTAAAATCAGCGAGGAAGAGGTTTTTTACGTAAAGGTAGTATTTAACAAGGAGAAGGGCATCATAAGATTTGAAGATAATGGTATTGGAATGACAGCAGAGGAAGTTAAAAAATACATCAATCAGGTTGCTTTCTCTGGTGCGGAAGATTTCATATCCCGCTATAAGGATAAAATGGATGAGCAGAATCAGATCATAGGCCATTTTGGTCTTGGCTTCTATTCTTCCTTTATGGTATCTGAAAAGGTTGAAATAGATACACTTTCATATCAGGAGGGTGCACAGGGAGTTAAATGGTCGTGCTCCGGAGGGACTGAATATGAGCTGGAGGATTCTGATACCGCCAGAAGGGGCACCACAGTTACATTATATATTGATAATGACAACAAAGAGTTTCTTGATGAATACAGATTAAGAGAGATTATTGAAAAACACTGTGCATTTTTACCTATAGAAATATACTTGGAAAACGAAGAAAAAGCTGCAGAAGACAAAAAGGATCAGAAGCCTCTTAATGATACTCATCCTCTTTGGATAAAGAATCCAAAGGACTGCACCGATGATGAATACAAGGAGTTTTACAGAAAGGTTTTCCATGATTATAATGAGCCTCTATTCTGGATACACCTGTATGTCGATTATCCTTTCAATCTTAAAGGGATACTGTACTTCCCAAAGCTGAAGCATGAACTGGATGCAAGCGAAGGTAAAATAAAGCTATACAACAATCAGGTATTCGTTGCAGACAATATCAAGGAAATAATCCCTGAATTCTTGATACTGCTTAAGGGAGTGATAGATTGTTCAGACCTTCCTCTGAATGTCTCCAGAAGCTTTTTGCAAAAGGATAAGGAAATAGCCAAAATAACCAAGCACATAAGTAAAAAAGTTGCAGACAAGCTGACTGAGCTCTATAGCAATGAAAAAGAAAGATACTGCAAGCTATGGGATGATATTAATCCATTCATAAAATACGGCTGTCTGCGAGACGACAAATTCTACGAAAAAGTTAAAGACGTAATTGTATACAAGAACATTAATGACGAGTATGTTACTCTTTCACAGTATATCGAGTCTCAGGCTGATAAGGAGGAAAAAAAGGTATTCTATGTATCGGATATGAAGCAGCAGTCTCAATATGTGAAGCTCTTCAGGGATAACGATCTGGATGCCATTATACTCAATTCCTCCATTGACAGCCATTTCATTAGCTATTTGGAGATGAGTGAGAAAAATATTAAGTTCCTTAGAATAGATGCAGATTTATCGGAAAGCCTTAAAAATACTTCCGACAGTAATGAGCAGGATGTTAATAAGCTTGAAGTTCTTGAAAAGCTTTTTAAAGCTGCTGTCCAGGATGATAAGCTTGCTGTCAGACTCGAAGGACTTAAGACCTCGGAGATTCCTGCAATAATGCTGTTATCGGAGCATACCAGAAGAATGCAGGAGTTTAGTGCAATGCTGGGCGGAAAGGACTTTGCACCTACATTTCCCAGTGAGCATACACTGATACTCAATACTAATAACACACTGATTGAAAGGGTTTTGCAGCTCAGTGATAAGGAGAACAAGGAACAGGACCTCACCCTGATTTGCCAGCATATTTATGATCTGGCTATACTGAGTCATAAGCAGATGGATACCGAGGCCATGACAAGGTTTATAAACAGAAACCATGAGCTTTTGATGCGCTTGGCAGAGATATAGATAGCTAAAGCAGCCGTTTACGGCTGCTTATATTTTATTTCACATAATGACTGATTTGCTATATAATATATATAACAAGCAGAGGGGGGGGTGAAGCTGTGAAATCAAAATTTTTCATTATAATCAGGCATTTTGTATTAAATGGACTTTTGTTTGGAATGGTTTTTCTAACTTGGTTGTATTTCACTTATTTCAACAAAACAGTTTCTGTTTTTGCTTTAATCGCTTTACAGCTTAGCGCTTTATTCACCTGGATGTTTTTGTTTCACAACTGGTATATGAGACCCCATCTGAAAATAGTAAATAGAATAAGAGATTATTATAGTGTTGTTGATTCGAAAAAAGACAGCAGCGAAGCATACGTCAGCTCTGAAACCGAACTTGCTGCATCTCTCGAAAAAATTGTCACTCACTATGAGGTGCATGAAAAACAACAGGAAGAGCTTTTAAACCAGCTTCGTCATAACAATGCGCTTCTGGAGAGAAGCAACAGGCTTACCAAAGCTATGATGGAAATTACTAACAACATATTGTCATCCGGCGATCTTGATCTGGTACTGCAGAACATACTGAAGAAAGCAATAGAAATAATTCCCTGCGCACAGAAGGGCAGCATACTTTTATATAATGGAGAGCATCTTGAGTTCAAGGCTGTATATGGATATGACTTTGAAGTGCTCAAAAACTTTAAGTTCGATATCACAGAGTGCTTTCAATACAAGACGAATAATTTCTATCAGCCAGTAATTATTAAGGATGTTGAAACCTTCAACCGCAGCCTCAATGAAGATAAGTTCAACACCCTGAAAGACAGCAGAAGTTTCGAAATCAAATCTGTTATCAGCTGCGCGATTTCAGTTGATTCGGATTTTTTAGGAATTATCAATATAGATAGTGTTGACAATCTTGAAGCTTTTGGCGAGGAGGACAAGCCTCTCATTAAACACCTTGCAGAGCAGATGGGTATTGCATTGAAAAATGCAAAGCTGCTGGAAAAAATTCTTTATTTATCCAGACATGACAGTCTGACAGGCATTTTCAACAGAAGCTATTTTGAAGAGCTTTTTGAAAAAGCTTACAATTACACCCGTCAAAGAAATCACATTTTCTCATTAGTTGCCTTTGACATTAATGATCTGAAGCATACCAATGACACCTATGGTCATGAAGCTGGAGATTCTCTGATAAAAAGCTTTGTAAACATAATAGCCAATCATGTTCAAAAGCCGGATATATTTGCAAGAACAGGAGGAGATGAATTTTTTGCCCTTTACCTTGATAAAGACCTTTCTGAAACCCGAAACATAATTGAAGCTTACAAAAAAGACTTCGAAAATACTCCATTCAACTATGACGGCAGGGAATTATTCAAGATAACCTTTGGACATGGAATTGCAGTCTATCCTTCAGATACCGTATTAAAGAAAGAATTACTCAGTATTGCGGATACAAGAATGTATTCAGATAAAAAAGTCAATAAATGCAATATATAAAAACAACCTCAGTCACAATCTGAGGCTGTTTTTGCATTGCCGGCTTTAATATTGGATGAGAATAATGTCTTAGATAAAGCAAATAGCAGTAAACCTAACCAAATCATTCCGAAGCTTATCTTATGGGCATTTGTAAAGCTTTCATTAAACACCAGTATTCCCAGCACAAGACTTATGGATGGAGCGATATACTGAAGAAAACCGATTGTAGAGAGTTCAACGCCCTTAGCCCCTCTGGCAAACCATAAAAGTGGGGTTGCCGTTGCTGCCCCTGATAAAAGAAGCATAATAACAGTCAGAGCACCCGAGTTCAAAAGTGCGCCTGCTCCGGAGATCTCCTTAAACATTATATATATAAATGCAATAGGTGCAATAAATGCAGTTTCTAGCAGCATGCCCTCAAGTGCATCTGCAGAAAGCTGCTTTTTCATTAAGCCATATACCGCAAAGCTGCTTGCAAGAATCAGTGCAACATAAGGTACCTTGCCAAAGCTTATGGCAATATAGCAAACACCTGCGGCAGCAAAACCCAAAGCTGCATACTGCAAGGCCGTCAGCTTTTCTTTCAGAATCAGCATGCCAAGAAGTACTACCATCAAAGGATTTATATAGTAGCCCATACTTGCTTCAACCATGCGATTAGAGTTTACAGCCCATATGTATGTTCCCCAATTTATCGAAATAAGCACAGATGCTGAAAAAACAATAAAAACACTTCTTTTATCTTTCAATATGCTGTAAACCTTTTTCAGCCTTCTGCCATTCACAGCTAAAAGCAATATAAAAGCAAATGACCATAACACTCTATGTCCAAGTATTTCTTCAGATGGAATGCCGTTCAGCTTCTTCCAGTATAGCGGTAAAAACCCCCATACAATATAAGCCGCTGCAACATACAATGTCGAAATAGCTTTTGTATTATTTCCAAGTCTGTTCAAATATACCTCTCCCCTTTCAGACTTCACAATACAAAGCGATTCCTTTTTATAGGAATCGCCTTATATTTAAATTATAATGCATTAGCATAATCAAGTATCTTTTCTCTTACAGCATAGTCAGTTCTTTTGATCTGTGCATCAGTTGTTATCCCGAGGGTTACCTGCAAATAATCCAAAAGCTCTTTGAACAAAGTCTCATCGATACCTCCGTACATATCATATAATGCCTCGGTAAAGGTGCTTAGGTCCTCCGTGTTTTTTTCTGAAGTTTCATACAACAGATCCTCAAGCTGCTCCATATTCATTCCGGAAAACTCAATTCCCATTTATCCCACTCCTAAAACCAATCTGATTCTTATTATTCCCGTTATACTTTAAATTATATGGTTTAATATGCAATCCGGAATGTTTATGAATACTTTCATCAATAGACTATCATAACAAATTCAATATTACAATAAATATCCTGTAACAATATCTTTACAACAAGCTTAATAATATTTTATCCATTTATGAACTATGCTATAATAGTTTTACAAATCTAAACAATACAGCGAGGTTTTTATGTTGAAATCACTACCTGTAAAGAGATTGTATTTCATATTGCTCATTCCAATCGGATATCTGATATCAATACTGGCCAGCATGTATCCCATGTATACCGAACGCTACTATTCCATGGGAATATATAGAGTATTCGCTCCCATAATCAGCACTATAACAGGTATATTTCCCTTTTCGATTGCTGAACTATCTGCTGCTGCTTTTATACTATTCCTTATATATAAGCTGATCTCCATGCTCCTTTTCCTCCTGAGCACTAAAAATGACAAGCTTAAATATATAATGTGCAGATTAATAAACTTTGTTGTGCTTGCAAGTATTATATATTTCAGCTTTATAATGCTCTGGGGACTGAACTATCACAGGCTGCCCTTTTCCGATATTGCCGGACTCAGGGTAGAAGCTTCATCCACACAGGAGCTAAAAGCATTATGCATTGACTTGGCCAAGCGGACTAATCAGCTGAGAGAAAATGTGAAGGAAAATAGCGCTGGTGTTATGACATTGAGCCAGAGTAAGAGAAAGCTATTTCAGGCTGCAAAGCTTGGGTATGATAATGCTTCAAAGCTGTACAATGAGCTCTCGGGAGACTATGGAACGGCTAAGGGCATATTGCTTTCCAGACCCATGTCCTATACAGGTATTTCTGGTATATACTCTCCCTTTACAGTTGAGGCTAATGTAAATCTGAATATCCCTGACAGCAGCCTTGCAAGCACTGTATGCCATGAAATGGCCCATCAACGCGGATTTGCAAGAGAGGATGAGGCAAATTATATAGCCTATATCACGTGTTCTATGAATCCAGACTATGAAATCCAATACTCCGGCCTGCTGCTCGCACTAATACATTCCATGAATGCGCTATATGCAAATGACAGCAGAAGCTATAATGATATATATAAAAGCCTTTCAGAAGGTGTAAGAAAAGACCTTAAGTACAGCTCAGAGTTTTGGAAGCAATATGAAGGACCTGTGGAAGAGGTTCAGGAAAAAGTAAATGATGCATACTTAAGAAGCAATCTGCAGGAGGAAGGTATCAAAAGCTATGGCAGAATGGTGGATTTGCTGATAGCTGAATATAAAGCAAAGACAAATCCGGCAAATTAGCCGGATTTGTTATAATTCAGATTCTATCATATGAATGAACATCTCTACAATCTCGGGGTCAAACTGCTTGCCTGAGCATTTTTTAAGCTCATCCAGTGCCTCTACTACAGGAATAGCTTTCCTGTAGGGCCTGTCATTTGTCATCGCATCAAAGGAATCCACTACAGCAACTATCCTTGAAATCAGAGGTATCTCTTCCCCCTTCAAGCCCTGATTGTAGCCTTTTCCGTCCCAGCGCTCATGGTGGCAAAGTATACCGTCCGCAATACTGGAAAGCTCAGAGGAAGCAATAGCTATCCTGTACCCTATTTCACTGTGTTTTTTCATAATATCCCATTCCTCATCATTTAAGGTTCCTGGTTTGTCCAATATATAATCAGGAATAGCCACCTTGCCTATATCATGCAGTATGGCCAGAAGCTCAAGGTCATTAAGCAGATTCTCATGAAGATTCATCATATTACCGAGCTTTATGGATAGATCCTTAAGTCTGTTGCTGTGCTCCTCTGTTTCATGAGTCTTCTCAACAAGCGTGGTTCTTAGTGATGAAATAATGGAGCTTCTTGCACTTTTACTTTCAATAAGCTTGTTTTTGTACATTCTGTTCTCAGCCTGTCTGAAAATTGTCTGTGACTCTTCATTAACGTGCAGCTTTGCAGATACGCCTATAGCAATGCTCGGTTTAATGGCACCCTTGTGCTCCTCCTCGCAAAGTTGCTTAATAGCCTCTACAACCTCAAAAGCAGAATCCTCACATGCTCCCTGCATTATTATTGCAAACTCGTCTCCGCCAATCCTGCAGATTTCTCCTTTGTTTTTACAAGCCATTCTGAATATGTTGGCAATAATGTTTAAAAGCTTGTCACCTTCTTCGTGGCCAAAAGCATCATTAACCACTTTAAGACCATTGGCATCTCCTAATATGAGACTGACGGGATAAATATTATCCTGATCTATCCTTTTGAGCTGTTCCTCAAAATAAGCTCTATTATACAGACCGGTTAAGCTGTCATGAAAGCTCAAGTATTTTATTTTATTCTCGGAAAGCTTTCTTTCCGTAATATCAGAATGTGTTCCAACCATTCTCAAGGGCTCACCATCTGTGGACCTGCTTACAACCCTGCCTCTGGCCAGTATCCATTTCAGCTTACCCTTTCTTGTTATTATTCTGTATTCTGAAGTATACATTGGAGTCTCGTTTCTAAAATGCTTGTAATTTTCCTTCATAACGTATTCAAAATCCTCAGGATGTACCCATTTCTCCCATTCAGCGTGACTAAACTCAATAACCTCGTCCTCAAGCTCATAGATCTCCCTCCATTTTGGAGAAAAGAACACTTCACCTGTCCGAAGATTCCAGTCCCAAACTCCGTCTCCACTTCCGTTCAATGCAAATTGCCAACGTTCTTCACTTTCTCTCAGGCTTTCATTCAGCTGCCTTACCTTCTCCTCATCCTTTTTCATTTTGGCGAGATATGTTTCAATCTTATCAAGGAGGCTGTTGATTGTTTTTGTAAGAGAAACCATTACATCCTTTTCTCTTTCAGGCAGTCTGTAAGAGGAGTCAGACTCAACATTTATGAAGTTAATGCTTTCTTCCATTGCCATTATTGGTTTTTTAACATGCCTGTTAAGCATGAAAACAAAAAATCCAAACATAACGAGTGCAGCAGAGGTTGCTAAAACAAAGCTGTAGGTGGTTACATTGTTTTCTTGGATAAGCTCAGCTTTTGATATGAAGCTGGCAAGATACCAATCTACCCCCTCTAGGGGAGTAAAAGCTAAAATCCCTGTTGTATTATTAAGCCTCGCTTCCATATAGCCGCTTTTTTCAGCCAATATTTTCTCAATGTATCTCATGTACTCACTGTCAGGCTTTCTTATTTCCAAGTTCTCACTGCTTGAGTATCTTGGGTGAGCGATAATGTTTCCCTTGCTGTCAAGCAGAAAGGAAAAACCGCTTTTACCGTGCTTTTCATTTGCAATTTTCTCTACAATTGTACTTAGATATACGTCACCGCCTACGACTCCTGCCAGCCTTCCGGAACTTTCATATACAGGTTTTGCAATGGTAATTACAAAAGCATTTTTACTTGCATTTAGAAATATATCAGTATATATGAGGCTATTCCTTTCAACAGCTTTTATGTACCATGGTCTTACAGTTATATCAAAGTCTTGAGGAGGCTTCCACCCGCTTGCGTTTATCATATGATTTTCAGGGGTGCCGTAATAAATGGAAGCATACGAGTAATTGGTTTTCAACAGGGCTTGAAAATATTTCAGTATTTCTTCATCATTCCATTCACCCATGCCGATAAAGTCAGCTGCATCACTTATTATCTGACTTTCTTCTGCAAGCCAGCCGTTTATACTGCATTCAAGACTTGCTGCAGCCAATCTTGTCATCTTTTCAGCATTTTTTAGTACAGTGCTTTGTGTAAAGCTGAATTGCAATAGCATTACTATATATAGTATGCCAATAATAAATATACCCAGAAGATTGAATTTCTTGAGAATCAGCTTCACATTTTCACATCCCCATAAAATATTCCACTAATTCTATTCTACACAATAACTGTTATTCCTTCATTACTCCATCCGGTTAATAAAATATTGCCTACACCTCTCTGCCAAGCAATTCTGCAGCTTGTTCGCCCAAGACATCCTTTATTGAACTGATATTCAGCTTTTCCAGCACTATTGCTACCCTGGCATTATCCAGAGCATTTCTGTACTTTGCAGAATCACCATATTCATTGACCAAATCCACTGCTTTCTCTATATCAAGAATTGACCTTGGTCCTCCCACACACCCTCCTGCACACCCCATCCCCTCAATGAAATTTTCTTCTACTGCTCCTAGCTTCAGCTTATCCAGTACTGCCTTACATTCCTTAACTCCATTTGCCTGAATGGGTCTAAAATCCACATCCTTAAAGCCAGCACTCTCCAATGCAGACTCAACAGATCTGCTTACTCCGCCTGTTCTGGCATATATTCTGCCACCACAGGAGGATTGCTCCTTATGGTCATCCTCCTGATCCTGAAGCCTTATTTTCAATGCTTTAAACACTTCATCGAGCTCTTTGAAGGTCAATACATAATCAATTGCACCTGCAAGCTCCTTATCCTTTGCCTCATTTTTCTTGGCTATGCATGGTCCAATGAACACCACTATACAGTCCTTATATATACTCTTAAGAGCTCTGCCGGCAGCTATCATAGGCGAAACAGCAGGAGAAAAATGCTCAAGCAGCTCCGGGTAGCCCTTCTGTACCATGCTCATCCATATCGGGCAGCAGCAGCTGGTAATAAGGTAGTCTCCATGTTTTTTCACTATGTGATCAAACTCATATACCTCCCTTAGTGTCAGCAAATCAGCAAATAATGCAACCTCCACCAAATCCATAAAGCCCATATGCTTCAAGGCGCTTCTTATTTGTCCCGGCTTAACACCTTCTCCAAACTGTCCTATATATGCGGGAGCTATTGCTGCATAAACAGGCACCTTCTGATTCTTTAAGTGCTTTATGACAGGTACAAACTCAATCTTATCTACAACTGCATCCAAAGGACAGTCAGGTATGCAGTCCCCACAGGTCAGACACTTGTCATTATTTATTATGATTCCCCTTTTTTCAATATGAGCTGATGCCCCATGCTCGCATTTTACATTGCATTCTTTTACTTTTCCTTCACGGCGGCAAATGTCACATACATCCTCCAGCACTGTTACTATGGGCTTGCTTACTCTTTCTAAATTCATTGCTGCATCCAGTTCATCCGAAAACTCCTCCATTACTGATTTTGGATCTAAGCCCATTGATATTCTTAGATAGCTCTTGAATATGTTCTTTTCATGCTCCCTGAATATGCCTTCCTTTACCATTCTATCGCCTAGTACTTCCAATGAAAATTTCCCTTCATTATTCCAAAGCAATTCTACCAGTTCCCTGAAAACTCTCATTCTTCTATTTTGAATATCCTTTATGCCATTATCGTTCATGATTTTCCTCCGATTTATAAATAATATTTATTTTCCCCTTAAGACAATGTAAAATTCAACCCAGCAAGTGTATTTTTACTAAAACTGCACAAAATATAATGAATTTGGATTTAAGAGGTTTATTATGGAATTGTTGTTGAAAAATTGCATATTGCCCGAGGCTACAGATACATGTGACATACTGATTAAGCAGGGCATCATAGCAGAAATAGGCAGAAATATACAGACTGACGGCAGCTGTCTTCAAGAAATTGATTTAAAAAACTTATTTCTCTACCCGGGCTTCATAGACTGCCATACACATCTTGGCATAATAGAGGAGGCAACCGGTAAAATAGGTGTAGATAATAATGAAACCTCCGATGCTGTAACTCCTCATCTCAGAGGCTTGGATGCAATAAATCCCTTTGATATTGCTTTTGGAGATGCAGTAAGATCAGGTATCACTGTAGTCATGAGCGGACCCGGCAGCAATAATGCCGTAGGAGGGCAAAATATCGCAATAAAAACCTACGGCAAAATAATAGACAGGATGCTTGTTAAAAGCCCGGCAGGCTTTAAGGTAGCTTTTGGAGAAAATCCCATAGGTACCTACGGAAAAAATGATAAATGCCCTGTAACTCGTATGGGTACTGCAGCACTCATAAGAGAATTATTCATGAGAGCAGAGGACTATATGCACGAAAAGGAATTAGGAAACATAAAAGAAAGAAATATCAGGCTCGAGGCTGTTATTCCTGTGCTAAAGGGAGATATTCCATTGAGAGCTCATGCTCATCGGGCTGATGATATTGCCACTGCCATAAGGATAGCAGATGAGTTTGGAATCAGAAAGCTGGTAATAGAACACGGTACCGAAGCAAATCTGATAAAGGAATATCTCATTGAAAAGCAAGTTCCTGTTGCATATGGACCTATGCTTACCCCGAGAATAAAGATGGAACTGAAAAGAAGGCATTACAGTTCAGTTATGGAGCTTGTGGAAGCCGGTATAAAGGTTGCATTGATTACAGACCATCCATACAACTCCATTGACCAGCTCAGAACTGTGACCATACTGGGTATATCAGAAGGACTTGCAAGAAAGGATGCTTTGAAATGTCTTACCACACATCCCTCTGAAATACTGGAGTGTTCTGATAGAATCGGCAGTATTTCTGTCGGGTATGATGCAGATTTTGTTGTATTTGATAATGATGCCTTTGAAATGAACTCCAAGGTAGTATTGACGATTATAGACGGGAAAGTAGTATATAAGCGTGAAGAATAGCTGATTGGCCCTGCAATCAGCTATTCAATTATATTTGCATCTATGATTTTCGCCACATAATCGTCCATGCCTTCATACACCTTGAGCTGAATGGAAGGTGAAGCATCCGTGTCGGAATAAGCCTTGTATATCTTTATTCCATCATTGATAAAATCATTATCCTCTTCAGCAACTATCTGATATACGCCATCAGGCTCAAACTCCTCCAAAACACTGATAACTCTGCTTACCACTTCATCTGTAGGACATTCTATTCCTTTTATTTCATTAATAATATCGCTATACTTCACAAAACCACTCCTTAAAAATTTTTAATATTATTTCTTGAACAACGCGTTTTTATACCTCAGCATTTGTTCAATATAATTTGATGCACAGCTGCTATGGCTTTAAAACTACCTTGATACACCCTTCCTTTTTCTCGTCGAATATTTCATAGGCATGTTCACCCTTATCCAGGGATAATGTATGGGTTATTATATCTGTAGCATCAATACGCATATTTCTGATATGGTCTAGTATGGGTTTAATATACGAATGTACGGGGCATTGACCCATTTTCAAAGTAATGTTGCGTGCAAAAAAGTCGCCCAATGGAAAGGCATTATATCTCGCTCCATATACGCCTACCATTGATACAGTCCCCCCCTTCCTGACTGCCTGAGTTGCCATTTCTATTGCCGACTTCGACCCCCCCTGCAGCTTCAGGGCACTTTCCACCATTTCGATAACAGTCATTTTACCATCCATGCCTACACAATCAACTACAACATCAGCACCGCCATGTGTTATTTCCTTTATGTATTCACCTGTGTTGTCATAGTCATTAAAATTTAAAACCTCTACACCATTGTGTCTTTTGGCATGCTCCAGCCTGTAGTTAATGTAATCAACAGCAATTATTCTCCCGGCACCCATGTATGCAGCCCATTTTTGAGCCAGCAGACCAACAGGGCCACAGCCCAGTATGACCACTGTATCACCCTTTTTTACTCCCCCCTGCTCTATTCCCCAGTATGAAGTTGGCAGTATGTCTGACAAGAAAAGCACCTGCTCATCAGTGAACTCCTCCGGAATAACAACAGGCCCCACATTGGCATAGGGAACTCTCAGATACTCTGCCTGCGCCCCGTCATAGCCTCCATAAGTGCCGCTGTATCCGAATATCGCCCCCACTTCCCCATGGGAATTTGAGTTGTCGCACTGACTCCATAAATCATGTTCACAATACCAGCAGTGGCCGCATGAAATAGGAAAAGGCACAACTACTCTGTCACCCTTTTTTACCTTATTTACATCCTTTCCTGCCTCTTCAACAACACCCATGGCTTCATGTCCTATAATATATCCTTTGGGCATGTTGGGTACCATACCATGTATTAGGTGGAGATCCGAACCGCATATTGCAGTAGATGTGATTTTCACAATTATGTCGTCTGATTTTTCTATTGTGGGATCCTTTACCTGCTTTACCTTTACATCCTTTATCCCTTGATATGTGATGGCTTTCATAGTTTTCCCTCCTGTGAAGTACTTAATTTCTTTAGTATTTCACTATAAATAAAAACGATACAGAATAATCAAGTTCTGTACCGTTCTTGTGTTTTTACAGTTCTGTATATTTATCTGCTTTCCCCTTGCATTTCTCTACTGGGTATTTATTTCTGTTCTTTTCTATCTTATCCTTTATAGCAGCCAGTAAATCTATGTCCATACTGTCGCACAGCAGTATAAGATATGCAGCGATATCTGCAACTTCCTCCTCTATTTTTATTTTATCCTCATTTTGAAGCATTTTTTCTATATCTTCATCGTTTTTCCATTGAAAGCATTCAAGCAGCTCTGCAGCCTCAATACTCAGCGACAAGGCAAGATCCTTCGGCTTGTGGAACTGCTTCCAGTCTCTTTCATCCCTGAACCTGATTATTTCATGCATCAATTCCTCTAATACTTTGCTCATTTCTGATTTCCTTTCTTTTGTAAACACGTGTATTTTTTATATGTATGTCATTTTTTACTGCTATGCAGCTCATCCACCTGCTCTTCGGTAATCGAGTATCTGCTGAGAGCAAACATACCAAGCAATACCGAAACACCTGCTATAGGGCCGCATAACTGTAGCCCCAGGGGGTTTTCCGCACTGTATCCGAAGGTTGAAAACAGAAATGGAGTGACATATGACGATAAGCCAATCACTATCTTTATTACTAACCCCTGCGCACCAAAGAACATACCCTCTCTCCTGATTTTATGCTTGTAGCTGTCCAAATCAGCAATATCAGCAATCATTGCATTAGGCACTGCAAATATTACAGCAAGAGGTATACCCGCAAGTACTACCACCGCAAAGGTCAGCCCGTAGCTCAGTAATGTTCCCGCAAAGCCCAGCAGGAACAAAATCAATGCAAACAATATTGAGGAAACCATCATTATTTTTTTCTTTCCGAATCTCATTACCAGCCAGGGTATAAAAAAATTGAATATGATTGCGAGTATGAATGCAGCGGCAATCATGACACCGGAGGATTCTGCAGATCTTTTAAGGAGAATCTCGGTGATATAAGGCATACTGATAGTTAATGTATTAATTCCGAACCATACGGTATTAAAAAATACCAAATAAAATATGAAGTCCTTATTCCTGAGAGTAAGCATCAGCGAGCTGAAAAAACCCATGCTGGCGACGCTTTCCTCTTCTGCATCAGGTATTTTTGCTTCCCTTATAAATATTGGAGTCAGTATTATAGTTGCAAAGGATAAAATTCCCAGAACCAAACCCATAACTCTGAAGCCATATATATTGATAAGAGCTCCTGATCCCACTTCAGCAATCATTACACCGATTATCTGTGCAAAGCCCTGCATCATTGTAAGGTTTATTCTTTCTTTTCTGTCATTGGTAAGATCTGATATAAGCGCAAGATATGGAGCAACAACTATGGTGAAAAAAATGAAAAAGAGGCTGAGCATAGCTGACAGGTATATGAAATTGACTACAGACTCACCATTTATAGGTGGAAACCACAACAATATGAAGGTTACTGCCAAAGGCAAGGAACCATATAAAACAAAAGGAATTCTTCGGCCTGACCTGTGTTTTGACTTATCAGAGTAATAAGCTACAAGGGGATCGGATATTCCATCAAATAATCTCCCCACAATCATTGCCAGCCCTATAATTCCTATAGGAATAAGAATCCTCAATCCCTTTGAATTCAGCTCAGGCGGTGTATAGAAATACTGATACCATTTTACGGTAACCTGCGTATATACAGTTATACCCAAATATCCTGCTGCATACATCAAGAACAACAGCTTACTTCTTTTTTTCATACTTTAACCCCTCACATACGTTCTTTTATTATATTCCCTTTCAAACAATTCATTCCTATCTCCAAAGTATTCTGCCTCCTGCCTGAGTTTAACCAAGGAGGCAATATCCAGATCCGCTATAACCAGCTCATTACCCTCCCAATGCTTGGATACTGCTACTATACCGTTCTTTCTTTCAGTCATCTCCATCGGTGCAAATACCCCTGCTTTTCCCGTAAAATGTATACCAGCAACACTTCCCGTCAAAGCTGACTTCAGACCGAACACATAATTCTCCTGTACTCTTGACCATATTCCCCTAATGGCCCTATAAACATTGTACTCCTCACTGTTTGCTATTGGAAGCACAACAATATCACAGCCAGAGTCATAGGCTTTTTTAAATATTTCAAAGTAAGTGGCATCCATGCATACGGGTATTGCAATTTTCCCAAAATCCGTATCAAAGCTGTTCAATACATCTGTTCTTCCAAAGCCTATTCTATCCTCGTGTTCCGTCAGATGTATCTTATGCTGTCGTCCCAATATTTCCCCTTCTCTGGACACCAGCGAGCCAGAATTATATAAAGCATTACCCTTTTTTACCGGATAAGTTCCTGTATATATATATATGCCATATACTCTGGCAATACTGCACATAATACTCTCAATTGCATTCTGAACAGGAACGGCTATGGATAGAAAGACAGGGTAAAGTCCCGCGCCTTCATCATCCGCTTTTACCATAGCTGCTTTTTCCTTGCTTGGCCTGCTAAGCAGCCTGTCTATTAAACTGAAGCAGGGTATCAGACCTAACAAATCAAAAAAGTTATACTCCGGAAAAACCAGCAGATCGCAGCCTGATTCATATGCCTTGCGTGCAAAGCAGTCAACCATGTCAATATATCCATCAATGCTTCTCACAGGCTTTATCATTCTTTGAACACAAGCTACCCTAGGCAGCTTGATGCTTTTCGTTACATCCGGCATTCTATACCCGGTCTTAAGCTTCTTTTTTAGCTTATTAGGTCTCAATCTGCAGCTATAATATTTTCCCAGCATGTCGTACATAATAACACCACACTACATAAATTCTTCAAATACACTGCTGCAAAAGTCCCTGTTGAGCTGCTTCAGAGTATTGAACTTCCTGATTGCTTCAAGCCTCTTATTGTAATCAAGCTCAGCAGTTATAATGTTGCTTGTGCAGTTCCTTTTCTCTATATTAAGAAGACCATTGTCTTTCTCAGTGGCCTCCAAGGGGGCATGTATGGCAGACAGGCTGCTGAAGCTTTTCCCGTGTATTACAGACTTAATACCGCTTTCTACAGCATAAAACAGGTTCATCTGTACATTTTGCCATACTCCGCTCAGCTGCTTTAAAGGACTGTCATATCCGGTTATTGCAGCCGGGGCTGCAATTATGTCAGTCCCGAGAAATGCAAACTGCCTGGAAACCTGTGGATAAAATGCATCTGTAGTCAGCATAATACCAACCTTGAAATCTTCAAAAGATACTGTCTCCAAAGTATTTCCTCTTGACAGACCTGCCTCCCTTTCCCAATTTGCCAGATATACCTGCCTTTGACTCAGACCTACAGTTCCTGCATTTATAAGACAAGAGGAATGATACGTAAGACCATCACTATGTTCAAAATAGCTTCCGGGGCAAATAATCATGCTGTTGAAGCTTCTGGAAAGCCTGATAACTTCATTGATATATTCACTGCTGTTTCCGGTCATTTCCCCGAACAATCCCGGAAATACTACCAGTCTGACAGATAATGCCTGACAATCCTCAAGGATTTTTTCCATAAAAACCATTTGAGAATCCAAACTAGCGATTTCGTTCATATTTTCTTTAACTGAAACAACTGCAGCTGCTTTCAAGCTATCACTCTCCAAACAAAGCATGATACAATGCAAATGCCAGATAACCGCTTCCTGTTGCAAATCCTATACCTGTTTTTGCTTCTCCCGTATACCAGTCAAAGCTTTCACACAGTAAACCATAGTCCATAACCGCATGTCTTAGACTTTCGATTGCTTCCCTTTGACGTAAAGGATTTAAAATGCTTCCACAAAGTCCCAATCCCGAAGGTGTCGCAGGGTGATGGTCACATGCCAGCTCCTTTATGCTCGCATCACTTCTGAAATATTCATATTCAGCTGAGTAATAATACTCTATAGTGTTTCTGAATACTTCATCATCCTTTTCAACAAATCCATAAAAATTGAGCAGTCCCAGATTCCCCGGAGGGTCATTATACAGCCTGAAATTTCCGAAACCGTCAGTGGACCATACAAACATTTTTCTTCCATTAATCTCCTTAACAAGGTGCTTATATATTCCTTTTCTTATGCAGTCTGCTCTATCATATATCATATCTATAAGCTCGTTTTTGCCTTTTCTTCGGTAATATGCTGCCAGCTGCTGCAAACCGCTCCACAATATGACATTGTCAATAGTGACAAAGGGATATTCAGTAGGGTCATCAGAGGGCAAAAGGAAAGTCTTATAAAGGCCAGTATTATAGTCGTACTCTTTCTCTATTCTGTCCATTACTTCATCTATAGCCCTTGAAACCTCAGAGTCGTTTTCATCTGCATATCTCAGCAGAAGAAGGTAGCTCGCAGCCTCATCCAGCTCAAAGCCGGGGTAAAGAACTGTCCCGTCTATATAATGTGCGTGATCTCCTGCGTTTTTACAATGAAGCAATATCATTTCACGAACCAGTTTCTTATGCAGCCCTTCATCAATCAATCTTATGGCAGGAAATGACCATAGGAAGCTGTCTCTTTCCCAAAATGCTCCCGATACATAATATCTGGGACTTCTGGAGGTTAAAGCAATATATTTATCGCTTTCCATATCCTTGCCTACGGCAAAAAAGTAGTTGAAAAAAAGGTTTCTGTTCAGTATTGCCTCCAATTCACTGTCATTGGTACAGCATATTGTTTTTTCAAGCAGCCAGTCCTTCAGCTCAGTGAATATCTTCATATATCCTTTTCTTCTTAGATGAATTAGGGTTGTTGAAGCGCCATCAGTGTCTGAGTTTATGGCAATATAAAAAGCATTACTGCCGCTGCACTCCAGCTTGAGCACCAGCTTGTTCTCTTCGATTTGAGTGTAGCTGAAATCTTTGTCACCTCCAAATGCAATACCTAGAGAAGTATTGCAAGAGCATATATCAGCTGCCGGATTGCCTAGCCATTTATCTGCCCTTATATGACATTTGAAATCTGTTTCGTGCCTGTTGAATCTCAGAAGATTCAGCCTTTCAATATTACATTCAAGCTCTATATCAACAGGTGAATCACATTTGAAATCATATATCAGTCCCTTCTCCTTCAAATCTGTATAAATGCTTACATATATCTCTGAATCATCTTCCAATATTATTATAAAACCGGGAATATAATAAAACATCTGATTTGCTTTGACAGATTTGATTGCCAAAGCTTTACCGTTTCTGTAAAACAGCGGTTTAAAAAGCTCCTCTGCTCCGGATAGCTCTACAAGCCCCTTATTCCTTATAGAAACTATGTTCAAGCTCTTAACTGAAGCATTCATCGTGTCGATTTCAGGCACACTTATAAAGTGATTACCTGTGTACAGAACTCTGATATTATTATCAAGTACTTTTGGTACTGTAAGTATTTTGTTCATTATTACACCTCCGGATATATTATTACTGTATATTCAATATAAGTATAATTTTTCCTTCATATGATGTACAAAAATAGTAAAAAGTATGAACTCAAGGCTCATACTCCCTTTGGTTTATGTGACTTATTCAGAAAATGCTTCTTTATCACGTTGCTGGCTTATTACATATTGCTTCCACTCTTGCCTTGAGAAAAATTCCTGTATAACTGTCATTTCTGCCCTAAGGCTTTTAAAATTCTCGATAACCATATCGAAATCATTACTTTTGCTATAGCGTTCCATGTCACAGATAATATCGTAAATCTTCTCCATGCCCAAATTACCGGAGGTACCTTTAATCATATGAACTATATCAGTTATAAGATCATACTCGCTTTCCTCAACTACTCTGGCAACCTGTTCACATACCTGTTCATAGCTTCGAAAAAAAACATTAACCAGCCTTTCATACAGTTCAACATTGTTATTGACAACGTCCAGTGCACTCACTATGTCAAAGGGAATGACTCGGACTGTTTCGTCCTTACACTCTGTCATAAGCATCAGCCCCTTTTGCTAACGATTTTCTACTATTTAGAAAGGATATGATATATATTTCAACAAAAATATGCAATTTCCTTTTAATAACATAGCTTCATCATAAATCACAGTAAATATTCCGGTAATATATTGACATATGTATGTTATTATATTACTATTATATATGTATTGACTTATATTATGCGATTTTGATTATACACAAGTATTATCTAGGAGGTATTATAATGAAAGAAAAGACTGTCGAAGAAAAACAAATGGATAAGCTTACCGGATTAATGAATTATGAAGCCTTTGTACAAGATTTCGAAGGGCATTCAGCACCTGCTGCTGACAAATGTGAAGACCTTTCAGTAGTTATGATTGATATTGACCAATTCAAAAGAATCAATGATGATTATGGTCATGAAACTGGCGATGCAGTACTCATATCCATTGCAGACCACTTAAAACATAATCTGCCGGAAAATGCATACATATACAGATACTCCGGAGATCAGTTTGCAGTTTTGCTTACCGGAACAGAAAAAGAAAAAGCCTTTTTGCTCATGGAGAAAATCCGTGAATCCTATTGCTCGCCTGAGCTGAGAAATGAGCTAAACACAATTGTATCCAGCCTAAGAACTACTTTAAGTATAGGAATATCCTGCTGTCCGGAGGATGGAATCAGGATGACTGAGCTGGTAAGAAAGGCAGAAGGTGCACTTTTCCGTGCCAAATCAAGCGGCCGCAATAAGGTATGCCTATCACGGGAAGAAAAAATGATTACAAAAACAAGCCATTATACATATGAACAGCTGCAAAGGCTTGCAGCTTTGGCAAAAAAAGAAGGAGTAGGAGAAGCAGTACTGCTTAGAGAAGCCCTGGATGACTTGCTAAAAAAATATGATAATTGATTAAGCTATGATTTCGGGGGTCTTATATATGAGCTTTGTTGATAATATGGAGTATGAAGCCCTTCATAGAGCAAAACCTATATATAAAGAACAGGGTGCACAGCTATATAGGAGGTATACAGGAAAAAGATTCTTTTGAGATACTTTCAAGATATTCTCCCCTTAATGCCCGTATCATTCTTTAAGGCACTTTGCACTGGGGTGAATAGAATATATTATACATAAAGGGAACCATAAGGTTCCCTCAGCTTATTCAACGGTTATTCAACCATTTTTCGATTTTCTCATAAAACTCTTCAGCGTTAATAGGCTTTGAAATGTAATCATCCATTCCGGATTCAAGACACTTTTCCATATCACCCTTCAAGGCATAAGCAGTCATTGCGATTATCGGAGTTCTATGTCTGTCTTTTTTTAACAGCTCTCTGATTATTGCCGTCGCTGAAAAGCCATCCAAAACTGGCATTTGAACATCCATCAAAATCAAGTCAAATCTATCCTTCTTGATTTCATTGATTGCTTCCTTACCATTAACAGCCTCAGCCACAGCATAATTCCTGGTTTTCAGAAGCTTTGTGGTAAGCTGCCTGCTTATACTATCATCCTCTACTACAAGTATCTTTTTTATGTCACTTTTAATAATATCTCCCACGGACATTGCCGCTGCTGCTTCGTCCTGTATCAAATCCAGTTCAGTACTCATCACAAGCATTACTGTAAAGTAAAATGTACTACCTTTGCCTAGTTCGCTCTCTACCCAAATCTCTCCGCCCATAAGCTCTACCAGGCTTTTAGAGATGGCAAGACCCAAACCAGTCCCCTGATATTGCTTGGTATAAGAGTCATCCAGCTGACTAAATCTTTTAAACAGTTTTTCTATATTTTCCTTGGCTATCCCAATACCTGTATCGCTTACTGAAAATTCAATTCTGGCTTTGTCGGACTGAAAGCCCTTGAATCTGGCTCTTATACATATTTGACCTTTTTTTGTAAACTTAACAGCATTGCAGATTATATTGGATAATACCTGTCTAAGCCTTCCGGCATCTCCAATAAGAGTATCAGGTATAATGCTTTCAACATCCATGCCCATTGACACCCCTGTATAAGAGGCTTCCACCTTAAAAAATGTATATATTTCGCTGAGGAGCTTACGTATCTCCAAGGGCTTTTTAGTCAGCTCCAACCTTCCGGCTTCAATCTTGGTATAATCAAGTATTCCATTTATAATCTCCAGCAATGCATTTGTGGATATTTTCACCAGCTTAAGGTACTCCCTCTGTTCTTCTGTAAGCTCAGTCATCAATGTAAGATCAGTCATTCCGATTATTCCATTCATCGGTGTTCTTATCTCGTGACTCATATTGGCAAGGAACTTACTTTTTGCTATATTCGCTGCTTCAGCCTGCTCTTTTGCCTTTTTTAATTCTGATTCATAGACACTTTGCTCCAATATGTTTGTAATAAGCTCACTAACCATTTTCAACATAATTTTGTCTTCTTCCGACCAAGCCTTATCCTTATTGGCAACCCCAAAGGTCAAGAAGCCGATAGACAATCCTCTGAAAAAAACAGGTACTACAACTGCCGAACCAATTTTTCCGCTAAAAAGAATCTCTTTTTCTTCATCTGTCAGTCTGTTGTTTTCATCAAATCTTGAAAAAGAAATTACTTCATTACTTACAAAATTACTTATGAAGCCTTTTATATCAGCTTTTGAGTTCAGATAATAATTAGTATTGATATTATCATCTGCGCTCCAGCTGTGTCTGCTTTTTATTTCTCGGCTTTCAAGAATAACAAGTCCCTTATCGACCTCCATGAAGCTGCATATAAGATTCAATACAAATTTAAGGTTTTCATTTATATCCTTTCTGCCGAAGCTGATAAACCGGGCAGAGATTTCACTAATTACCTTTTCCAGTTCCACACGGTATCTCAGGTTCTGCCTGCTGAGTTCCAGCTGGTTTTCTCTTTGCTTTATACACTCAACCATATTATTGAACTGCTGCACAAGCTCATTGAATTCCTGATAGCTGTCATAATCCATTATTGTATTATATTCACCTGCAGATACGCTGCTGACCTTGCTTCTTAGCTTTGATAAAGGCATCTGAATCCTTTTAACCAAATATGATGAAAACATCATAAGCAGTATCAGAAGTGCTATCATTACTCCTGTAAGCATATTCCTTATATCATAAATAGGCTTCAGTACGTCATCCATTCTTTGATAAACAACAACTGTCCAGCCTGTAAGCCCTATTTTAGAAATACTGGTCTGATACTTCTCTCTGCCAAGAGAAAGATTTATGGTTTCAGCTCTTTGGGCTTCTATTATCCTCCTTAGGTTCTTCTCCATCTCGCTTTGATTAACTTTTTCAATATCGGTATGTGCAATGAATTTTCCATTTCTGTCCAATATTCCTATATAACTGTTGCTTCCCACATTCATATTTGATACAGTCTCACTGAGGCTTTTAAGATTGAGATTACCTACAACCATGCCGTTATCTATGGGTACTGCCATAGTAACCGTAGGAAATCCGGTATGAGGAGAAATGAAGATATCTGACCAGATAGGCTTATCCGTACTCCTTGCCAGCTTATAATATATGGTGTTTTCTCTGCTTAGGCCAAGAATATCATAGTTTTTGGGGGCAACATGCACTACCGTGCCATGCTTGTCTATACATTCAATGCTTTCAAAGTATGAATAATCTGATACCAGATCATCCATATACCTGTACATTTTTGAATCATCCTCTATTATGCCTCTATGTCTAAGATCGTTGACACCGGTTAAAAGCTTATAAGGCTCTTGCACGAATGTTTCCAGCTGTCCCGCCAATGTGTCGGCCAGTAGATTGTTTCTGTAAAAAATATCGTTTGCAAGATGCTTGGACAATATATAATATGTAGCAAAGCTGATAATCAATAAAGGCAATATAGATACTATTATGAAGCTTTTTTGCAGATATTTGCTTATACTGTTGTTCTTCATCTAATCCACCCTCTTGAAGTCATTATTTGCTACGGTAAATATGAAATACGGCCTTACGGCATCACCATATTGATCTATTTCAAAATCCTGCATCAAGCCTCTAAACTTTCTTATTTTGAGTAAAGAAGACTTAATATCTTGACTGTTTGATGCTTCTGCTTCTTCCATGCTTTCTTTCAAAACATATAGAGCTTCATAACAATGAACAGATGCAAAGGTTGGCTCTGTATTATACACTTCTATATATCTTTTGCGGAAGTGTTCGAACTCCATGCGGCTGCTTTCCTTGTCATAGGTACCTACAACATAAAGGTTTTCCATATTATTTGTACCATTTGTTATCAAATCCTCTGTCATGGACCACACACCGCAGTATATCTTTATACCCGGCTTCAGCTTCTGCAAATGCTGATAGAGTATTGCTGTATCCATTCCCCCTGCCACCACTAACACACCTTCAACATCCAGCTTGGAAATATCTTCTGCCAAAACTGCTAGATTCGGGTTTTTCCCTGAAGCAAAGCTGTTGGCATATAACACCTGTCCATCATTTTCAGCAACAGCTTCCCGAAAATACATATAAAGCTCCTCTGAGTAAGCTTTATTGTTATATTCATGCAATGCTGCAAAATTCCTGATTCCATGTTTACTTATAGCAAACTCTGCAAGTCTTTCTCCCTGATGCTTATTGGAGGCTATTAATCTGATAATATTGTCATCCTGTGCAGTTAAGCTCTCTGTGCTGATTGTAGGACTGAGCATCAGTATATTGCTGCTGTTTATAATATCAAGACTCGCTGTAACTGTAGAACTTAGCATATGGCCTATTATTGCAGATACACCTGAGTTTAAAAGCTCCTTGTCCACCTTGGCAGCGATCCTTGGGTCAGCTTCATCATCTTTTATAATAAGCTCCACTTTTTTTCCGTTAATACCTCCGGCCTTGTTTATTTCCTCCACAGCAATCTCAAGCCCGTTCCGAGCTGTTACTCCAAGTATGGAGTTTCTGCCAGACAAGTTAGCTGAAAAGCCTATCTTTACAGTTTTGTCCACCTGACACCCTGCACCAGTAAAAAGAAATGCAAATATCAGCAATATGATAATTTTTCTCCTTATATGCATTACAGACTGCACCCCCTAATCAGAGCTTCTTACGCTGAATACAACAGAAGCATCATAACACTCTGTGTCATAATGCCCCGTTTTCAATAATGACTGCTTTAAGTTCGAGTCGTCCTTCCAAGCTTTTATATATAATAATTATACTATAGTGTATATTTGTTGTAACTATAAATTTATGCCCAATATTACATTAGTATATAGGAATATATCACATCAGCATAACCCCTAACAGTCCGTCGTTGTCTATAATATTCTGTATGCTGTAGATTGATATAGGAAAATCCAGTATTCCATAGACATATGCAGCTATTTCATAAAGCTGGAAATACACCACAAGACATTTGTCTGCAATATAATAATCCTGATTGGGAGATATGCCCTTGAAGGTATCCAACAAAGTGATGCCTCTTTCCTTTATCTGCAGCTCTATCATTTCCGAGATTTCTTTTACAAAATTGCTATTTGGCTTAAAAAGCTCATATAGCTCAAAGTTCTTACCAGTAGAAATATTAAAGTTAAGTGATTTTATGACGGTCATCCCATGAGCAGCATGATATGGATAGGCATAATTTCCGATGGAAATGCTCAATACTCCTCTTTCATTGGTCTTTATTTCATACCATCCGTTCATAGTCATATTTTCCTGTTCATAATAGCCCTGCTGCTTTATAAGCTCATATACCAGCTCCTTTATCTTTTTATTCATTTTTTCCATGACACTCTTGTCTTCCATTCCTATTATTACAGGATAATCGATTTTCAACGCTTCATCCTTGGAAATGATTTTTCTGGTCAGTATTTGAACCGGACTTTTTATATAGCTCATATTATCACTTCCTTAAAATAATTTCCTATCATACTATGCATTAGACATCCATAATGAAACATGTACGGAGCTTCACTGTTCAACAAAAAAAGACAGGAAAAATCCTGTCTCCCGGTTAGCCCTTCAGCAGCTCTGTATTTACGCAGGTCTGAGGTCTTCCTCCTTGTAGCACACTGATAATATTTCTTGCTGCTATAAGCCCCATGCTTGTTCTGGTTTCCATTGTGGCAGAGCCTATATGAGGAACAATTACT
This sequence comes from Bacillota bacterium, assembly GCA_049322695.1. Taxonomy (GTDB): domain Bacteria; phylum Bacillota; class Clostridia; order Lutisporales; family Lutisporaceae; genus CALGKJ01. Next base: position 170,652 of record JBMORW010000021.1, read on the forward strand.
ACATTTTGAAGCAGTGTAAGCTCAGGCTCTATCAATGGCTCATTTTCATAAACATCAAGTCCGGCACCCCAAATCTGTCCTTCTTTCAGGGCTTTTACCAATGCTTTTTCATCCACCACGGGTCCCCTTGAAGTATTGATCAGTATTGCCGAGCCTTTCATCAGCTTCAGCTCATCCTCACCTATATAATGTCTGGTATCATCCTTAAGCGGCACGTGAATTGAAACAAAGTCTGACTCCTTCAGCAGTGTATTCTTATCGACAAACTTTGCTCCCAGCTTTTCCATATCGCTATTTGGCTTATTACTGGTATAAAGCAGCTCCATATCAAAGCCTGCTGCTTTTTTTGCAAAGCAGTAACCTATTCTGCCTGCACCTATAATACCAAGCTTCTTACCAGTTATGTCCCTGCCAAGAAACAAGTTTGGGCTCCAACCGGTAAATCTTCCTTCTCTGGTGTAAGTGTCCGATTCAACTATTCTTCTTGCAGCTGCAAAAAGAAGTGCCCATGCGAGATCAGCCGTCGCATCGTCCAAAACACCCGGAGTATTTGTGACTATTATATTTCTTTTGGTCGCTTCCGGAAGATTGATATTGTTATAGCCTACTGCATAATTAGCAAATATTCTGCACTGCTTCCCTGCAGCATCCATGACTTCTGCATCAATATTATCTGCCAGCGTGCACAGCACTGCATCCTTTCCCTTTACGCTTTCCATCAGTTCTTCTCGTGTCAAGGTCCTGTCGAAGGCATTCATGTCCACCTCGAAATACTGTTTCAATAAAGCAACTGCCTCTACAGGTATTTCCCGCGTTATATAAACTTTCTTTTGCAAACATATACCTCCCGTTACAGATTCCAGTTCTTTAGAATTACTTTTACAGACCTGTTCATTTCTTTGGCAAAATCTGAATCATATTTATTGTGATATAATAATTGTCCAAAATTCCTCGCACCGTTTACTTCTTCTCTTTCCCTGAAAGTTCTAATATACCTCTCTCTATACATGTCATCAAATTCTTCACCGCTCATTGACTTGTATACGTTATCAAACACTATGTATTTTCCGTCAAAACGCTTTGTCTGAGGTAGCTCAAGCTGCTGCTCAGCGGGATATCCAAAGCAAACCAAGGCTATTGGAAATACATAAGGCGGAAGATTGAACATCTCCTTATGTTCCTCATATCTTTCCATAATATCTCCTATATAACAAGAGCCTATACCTAAGGCTTCTGCAGCTATTACAGCAGTATGTGCAGCTATCAGGGCATCAGAACATGCCAGAAAAAGTTCGGCTGCCTCAGGAGTTCTCAGCTTCTCCCCCTTAATTTTGCATATCTCATCAACTCCGCAGTGTATAAAATAATCATAGCTTCTCTGATAATCTGCCAGAAAAAGCAGCAGCATTGGTGACTTTGCGATAAACGGCTGATTGTCACAGCTTATGGCAAGCTTCTCTTTAATTTCGTCATCCTTAATATCAATTATGCTGTAAAGCATGCAATTGCCTGCAGTAGGTGCCCTCATTGCCGACTTCAGTATTTCTTCCTTGATATACTGAGGTATTTCTCTTTCTTCATATGCCCTGACAGACTTTCTTTTGTTCAGCAGCTCGATTGTACTATTCATACATGCACCTCCATAATTTGCAATATAACTGTGGTTTGTTTTGACAGCCTTCCAGACTTTTATACTTATTGAACATATTCACATAAAATTATATCAGACTCCGCTGTATATTGATACAGTTATTAATGATACTATCGGTATACCCAGAATATGCAGCATGATGCTATTATTATATATACTAATAAAGATACATATAGTAGAATTTAATTAGATTGCATGATTGGAGAAAATATATGCTGGAAGCAAAAAATTTGAATAAAAGATTTGGAAGAAGAAAAGTAATAAATAACCTTGATCTCCATATATCAAAAGGAGATATTTATGGTTTTCTGGGACCTAACGGCGCCGGAAAAACAACAACAATACGGATGCTTCTGGGTCTCATAAGATATGATACAGGCAGCATAAGTATAAACGGCTATGACCTTAAAAGAGAATATAAGGATGCCATAATAAAAGTTGGAGCCGTCGTCGAAACACCCAGGTTTTATGAACAGTACAACGCTTATGATAACCTAAAACTTATAAAAAACCTTTACAAAGGCGCACCAAGGGGGATTATAGAGGAGGTTCTTGAGCTTACAGGCTTGACCAACAGAGCAGATGACAAGGTCAGAACCTATTCTTTGGGTATGAAGCAGCGTTTAGGTATAGCCAGAGCCCTTATCAATGAGCCTGAGCTTGTAATTCTGGATGAACCTACAAACGGACTTGATCCTCAAGGAATGAAGGAAATCAGGGAATTGATATATAGATTGGCTAGCAATAAAAAAATAACCTTCTTTATATCTACCCATCTTTTAAGCGAAGTTGAGCTTATATGTAATAAAGTCGGAATCATCAATAATGGAACTAAAATTGTGGAAGGCTATGTATCCGAGCTGTTAAACAGCGCATATGAATCAATTGATGCAATAGTGAACGATCCTGTAAAGGCAAAGTCACTGCTGGCAGGAAACTTACACATAAAATCCTTGCAGCTGATCGACGGAGGAATCAGGCTTAGTATTGAAAGGGGAATGACAGGAGAAATTTCCAGGTTGCTTATCGAAAATGGTTTGGAACTGAAATACCTGATTCCCAGACCTCAATCCCTTGAGGAATATTTTATCGAAAAAACAGGAGGAGGAAATCAGGTTGTATAGATCATTAATAAATGAGCTTACTAAAATTTTTAAGAGTAAAAAGGTATACATACTCACTGTTTTGATAATTTTCCTTTCCGCTGCTGCAGCCTATATTTTAAAGAGAATACTGGCTGAGAATCCCGCAGCTGCAGAAATGACTAATGCATTGTCCTATCCTGCCTTTTTTTTAGGACAAATAGGTGCCTTGGTATTTCCTTTTATAATAATCATTCAAAACAGCAACATCATAAGCGATGATTATAAAGAAGGGACACTGAAGCAGACGCTGTTATGTCCTGTTACAAGAAGTGAACTTCTGGCTTCTAAAATGCTTGCCGTATTATTAACTAATGTATATTTCCTGCTTATGACATTAACAGCCTCATATATATTCGGAGCGGTTTTTCTGGACTCAGACAGAGGATATTTACTGCAAGGCATTAATATTGCAGCAAGCGCAGGATTTACCGCTAATTTGCGGTTTTATGCCATTATGCTTATACCCTCAACTGTTTTAGGCTTACTGACATTACTGATTTCCCTGTTCTGCAAAAATAGCGGAGTTTCTGTGAGCATATCCATAAGCCTTCATTTGATACAGCTGGCAATGCAAAGCATTGTTGATAAAGTGCGTCCTTATCTTATAACTACATATTTTTCAATAGGCAGTGCATTTTTGAAAACGGATTTTTCAAAGTACATGTTTTCAATGCTCACAGTATTAGGTCTATATTTTATCGTTATTTTAATAGTCGGGTTTGTAAATATTAACAAGAGAGATATACTTTATTAATGATAATTCGTATCTTGAAGCAACTTATGCGTATTTTTACGTATTATATATTGAATATTTTATTGGGGTGAGCAATATTGGATAATAATAATACTGAAAAGAGAACGGGACATATATCTATAAGGGATAATATAGGCTATGGCTTTGGAAATCTAGGCTATGGAATTGTTTTTCAGGTAATTGCCTCATACCTAGTATTCTACGGGACTGCCATACATAATATTCCCGGAAGTCTCATAGGACTTGCAGTCAGTATAGGAGTAATATGGGATGGCCTGACAGACCCTATAATGGGATATATCTCAGATAAAACGAGTAATAAGAGATATGGAAGACGTCATCTTTATCTGTTAATTGGCTGTATGGGAATTGCTGTTTTTAATTATTTACTGTGGATTATCAATGCTGAACTAACTACTTCAATGAAGTTTTTCTGGATCTTCACCGATCTGATTCTGATAAAAAGCTTTCTGACTGTATATGCTACACCCTATACTGCACTTGGAGCTGAACTGTCTCATGACTACAACCAAAGGACCTCCATACAGGGTGTTAAGACCATTTTCTTTCTGACTGGCATCGGAATGGCCACTGTGATGGGAATGTTTGCATTTTTTCAGCCTACTCCCGAATATCCTGTGGGACAGCTGAATCCCATTGCCTACAGAAACCTCGGATTAACTGCATCTCTGATAATGCTGGCATCAGGAATAGTCTGCTTCTATGCTACAAAGAAGTACATACCTGTTCTCCCGAAGCCTCAAGTCTCTTCTGCCGGTAAAGAATGGTATAAAAGATTGTTGTTTGATTTTAAGGCAGCACTAAGTAACAAGGACTACAGAGTTGTAGTCTATGCATACCTTTTCACCAATATAGCGTCTGCTCTGGTAAGTACCTTTGGCTTGCATGTTTTCACATATACCTTCAAGCTGACAAACAACACCATAGCATTTATATTTGGTACTCAGATAGCTATTTGCATAGTTACACAGCCAATATGGATAAGAATATCGAAAGTCTTGGATAAAAAGCCTGCCGCCATATTAGGACTTTTGATTAACATAGTAGGCGGACTAGTATTTATTGCAATGGTTCTGCTGCGCAGCCATATTGAAGGAAATTTTGCATATTTTTTACCTTATGCTCTCATAACAGGATTTGGCACCAGCGGGCTATTTACACTTCCTTTGTCCATGATTGCCGATACAATAGACATTGAAGAGCTCAAGCACGGAATAAGGACAGAAGGCATTTATTACGGCTGTCTCACTTTATTTTACAAGCTATCCCAATCATTAGTAATATTCCTTCTGGGTGTAATGCTTGATCTCATCAGGTTCAATCCTGACTTGCCGATACAACCTCAAAGTACGGAGCTAGTACTTGGCCTTACAATATCTGTAGGCAGCATAGTGGCCTTTTCCATATGCCTGTTCTACTATTCTAGATACAGTCTGAACAAAGAAAAGGTCGACAGTGCACAAAGAGAGCTGAAGCTTAGAAGAGGAACATTATAAAATAAAGTACCGGGACAAAACATCCCGGTACTGCTGCTATTCAATACATTTAAAGCGTATTGTGACTTTAAAAAGGTCCCCGTCTATATCTATACTCAGTTTGCCTCCATGCAGCTCAACTATACTCTTTGCTATGGAAAGCCCCAAACCAGATCCCTCTGTATGCCTTGATTTATCTCCTCTTACAAATCTTTCAAATATGTCTTCATTTGAAAAGTCCAGCTCATATGCGGATATGTTTTTAAAAGTAATAACAACGTCACCCATTTCTTCCGAGACATCAACATAAACTCTGGTTTCTTTTTGGGAATACTTAAGAATATTGTTTATCAGATTGTCAAAAACCCTCCATACCTTCTTTCCATCCAGCATGGCATGGATTTTGGTTTTTTGAACATTCAACCTGAATATCAGGGTACTCCTGTTTATCTTTTCCTCGTTTTCTCCCATTATTTGGTTTATTAAAGCTACTACATCAACCTTATCAAGATTCAACTCAATAGAACCGCTTGACACCTTGGAGGCTTCGAATAAATCCTCTATAAGCACCTTTAGCCTTTGGGATTTACTGTCGAGTATTTCTATATAGGATTTTATTTCTTCAGCCGTTATGTTTTCTTTTTTCAGTAAATCTATATAGCTGATAATTGAAGTAAGGGGAGTTTTTAAGTCATGGGATACGTTGGTGATAAGCTCTGTCTTGAGCCTTTCGCTTTTTATCTGGTTATCCAGAGACTTCCTGTAGCCATCCTTAATATTGTTGATATTCCTCGCAAGTCTTCCTAATTCTCCTTTTCTGCTTTCATCGATAATAAGGCTCATATTTCCTGAGGTTATTTCCTCAGTACCTTTCAATATTTTGTTTACTTGAATTATTTCTTTTAAAACATATCTGGGTACTGTTAAGAAGTATATCCCCAGGTAGATTAAGCAGAGCAGGAATACTCCTCCGTCGCTTTCTGCTGTCGTCAAGCTGACTGCAATCACCAGACCACTTAAGACTGTCAGCACAGCAATAACAATTGTTTTAACCATAAGGCCTACATTAGCAAAAGCCTCTTTTAGCAGCCTGTAGGAGCTGAATACCACACTGTGCGTCAACTGCTTCAATGCATCCTCCCGCGAGCTTTTTATCTTGCGAATATCCTTGAACACAAAGCACAGATATAATACATATATTGAGACCATAAAAACAACTACAGTCATTTCGATCCTTAAGGGATAATATACAGAGCGTGTTGATATTAGGAACTCATTTACCAGAAATAAACTGATTATGAAAAGTCCCAGCCTTATATCCAATGGTATGAGCCTGTATATACTCATTAGAACGCCTTCAAGCTTCGATTCGCTCCTTGCTCTTATCAAAAACAAAATAGCAGCTGATAAGCAAACTGCAGCCAGAAGCACTGCTCCCATCAATTGAGCTCTGCCTTTCATGGTGTTGAAGTATTCTATCTGGCCGAGAACTCTATGATTCATGTATTGTATTTCCTTAGGTATTACCAGATATGCTTCCAGCCCGTTTTCTTCAAAAAGCCGGTTCAAGGCTGTATAGCTGTTATCCAGTGAAGCATCAGGAAGCTTTAATGAATAATGTGCTTGAGTGGATATAAAGTCCTGTATATTATTTGAAGTCTTTATATTTGTATAAATATCCTTTGTTTTTTTGTTCTGGATATAGTACTTTAAATACCAGGTCCCGTTAATAAGTCCTTCTGCGCTCAAGTATGGAGTTTCAGCCAGCTTCATCAGCTCCTCCCTGACCTCTTCATCGGTGCGCCCAAAAGCGTTTTGAGCATCGGAAAGCTTTTCATCCTTCTGCTCTGCCAACTCTTTTACCATTTCCTCATTACCGGCTTGCATGGCTTTATCTATGAGCAAATCGTACTTCTTGTTTATGTCATTTACCTGACTCATAAGATATGTATTGTACCACTTTTTCCGTGCTTCCAACTCATTTGAATCTATTTTCTTATCATCCGGAAGCTCCTTGAATTTTTTATACTCTATATGATAAGTAATTATGCTTTTTGAATACTCAAAAAGCTCGCTTTTAAAATCCCTGCTTTCAAAATACGGATTTTCCCCTAGATACTCAATGTTTATTAAAAAGTCCCTGACAGTAATCAGACTTACTGCCAGCAATACGACCAAAATTGCGGCTAAAATACTTTGAAAGCTATTTCTCAATTTTATAGCCAATTCCCCACACCACCTTTAAATATTTGGGTTCCTTTGGGTTTATTTCTATTTTCTCTCTGATCCTTCTTATATGCACTGCTACTGTATTATCAGCATTAAAGCACGGCTCCTGCCATACTCTGTCATAGATTTCATCTATGGAAAACACTTTACCCTTGTTTTCCATTAACAGTTCAAGTATTTTGAACTCTAAAGGCGTAAGCCTTACCTCATCTCCATCCACCGTTACCTGCTTAGTACTTTTATTTAGAGCAAGTCCCCGTATACAGATTTCATCCTCCCTCAGATTATAGCTTCCCAGAGAAATATATCTTCTGAGCTGGGATTTTACTCTGGCAATCATTTCAAGAGGATTAAAGGGCTTGGTAATATAATCATCGGCACCTATATTCAAACCTAGTATCTTGTCGGTATCCTCAGATTTTGCCGAAAGCATAATAATAGGTATGCTCCTCTTTTCACGAATTCTGAAGGCTGTTTTTATTCCATCTAGCCTGGGCATCATCACATCCAAAAGTATAATATGAATTTCTTCTTTATCGAGCAGCTCCAAGGCTTCAATGCCATCCTTAGCCTTGTATACCTTCAAGCCTTCATTTTTTAAGTAAATTTCTATTGCATCTCTGATTTCCACTTCGTCATCAACCACCAAAACACTGTATCGGTTCAATTTCATCACCCTTTCCTTGAATATTATACCATTTTAACACCTCCCTCCAACAACCGCATTTTCATTATAATAATCTATTTTTAAAAAACCTCCATCATATTTCTTAAGAATTTCTTAAAATATGAAAAAAAAGACACTGCTTATACAGTGCCTTTTCATGCCTATTTTATCAGCTTCAAATATATTATATTATCCTTCATTTCCTCAGCTGCAGGTTTAAATCCTGCTTTTTCAGCCAGAGCTCTGAAGTAATGTATATTCTGTATTCTGCCCGGCCATCTGGTACCATAGCCGGAGTTATCTGTACCCTGAGGTATATGGTACTTGAACTTAAACAGTATTAAATCCTTTTCCCCTCCGTCATATTCTGGTATTTCTATATCCCAAATATGTAGCTCCCCATTGGGCTTCAGTACCCTGTATGCTTCTCTCAACACCTGCTCATGATCCTCACACTTTATAAACATGAGGGTAAACAAGGATGTGACTGTCTCAAAGGAATTGTCCAGAAACTTTAAGTCTTTTCCGTCCATTATTATTTTTAACGGACCTTCAGGTGTTTCCTCCAGTTCTCTCTTAATTGGGTCTATTGCTACTACCCTCTCAGGAAAAATCCTTCCAATTATACCTTCTCCTCCGCCTCCGATATCAAGAATTCTTCCCTTTAAATCCAAGTCAGTCAATGAAAGTTCTTGATCTGGAAGCCAGTATTTTCTTTCTTCAGTTATAACTGTATTTGACATATTTATCCCCCTCTTATCACTTTATATAAAAATATACAGTAACAAAGCAAAAAGGTTTCATGCATGTAAATTATTCTAGTAAAATCACCTTATCCTTTAAATACTTTATGGGATAGAACTCAGCAAAGCCTATAGAAGACACTACAGCCTCAAAGGGCTGAAGCTCATCCAGCAGTACATCTATGGCTTTAAGCGTATTTTCCCTATCAATATTGTATGTCATAGTACAGTGAGGAACCAGCAGCTTAGGCATATAAAGCCTGTTGGGTCTAAAATCAGCATCACCGTAGAAGCTATAAAAGCTTTCATGCATATGCAGCAGATCTATTGTAGCCTTTGGCGCAAGATATACAATTCCCGCATCCCCCGGAAAGCAGCCGATACTTGAAAATGTCATAGTAAATTTTTTTATTGTTTTAGCAAATTGTCTGGCTCTATTAATAATTTCCTCTTTGTTCTCATAGTCAAACGCAGCCAAAGAAACATGAGGATAACTCCCGCTATCAATCATTTCACGGCATATATTCCTATCATAAAGTATTTTCCACAGCTTATGTATCTTTTCATTTGTGCTATCATCAAAATAGAAAACTACACCAATAGACATATCAACACCCTCATTCATCCAGTATAATGTTAATATTCTCCAAATAATACATAACTCCTTTATTGCCCACTAAAAAGCAGCACAATATAAAATCGATTGTGCTGCCAGCATTCAGTGTAGCAAGTTATTAAGATGCTCTATATGCCCTTTATCAGTGTTCAATATGTCCTCTACAATTTTTTTGCTCTCAAAATCCAAATCTCCTTTAACCAGCTCTACTGAAGCATTAATACCCATACTTTCACCTTTAACTGCCTGATTTATGATTTCATTGATGTCATTGTCGGTTCCCTTCAGCCTGCTCATAGTATCCGCTATGGTGCCCTTCAAGCCGGCACCATCAACGGCAGTGCCTCCTAGATTCTGTATTCTTTCAGCAACCATAATTGCATGAAGCTTATGGTCCTGCTGTATTTTTTGAAGCTCCGACCTAATATAGGGATCTTTTGTATGCTGTATCAGTCTTTCATATTGGTGTATCCCTATATATTGACCTTTAAGAAAGTTATTAAGTTCATTAACCACATCTTTATTCATTATTTCACTCCTAATTGCTTTTTGTTAGTTTTCCAAATTAAAAGAAATACTATCCAAAGCATTAAAAAAAAGCTCCGGAAATGTTTTTCCGAAGCTTTCAATTACTTTTTGTTTACCAAATTCAACAGCTCCCCTGCTATCTTATCTATGGTATAGACAGAGGATGTTACCTGCTGCATGGAAGCAAGCTGTTCTTCAGATGCAGCCGCAATATTTTGCAGGTCTTCGATGCTTCTATGGTTTATTTCCTTTATATCGTTAATTATTTGTGTAAGCTTATGCCCATTTTCTGCGGTTTCCGAACTGAATCGGCTTATGCCAATAATGCTGCTGCCCATTGCTTTTATTGAGTCAGAAATAGTTTTATAGGAGGTATCAGCTTCTCTTATAATGGTTAGACCTTCTGCCACCATGGAAGAGCTCTTGTTCATAGCTTTTACCGCACCTTGTGTTCCGTCAAGCACCTCAGAAATAAGCTTAGCAATTTCTTCTGCAGCATTTTTAGATTGTTCAGCCAGCTTTCTAACCTCACCTGCAACCACTGCAAAACCTTTACCCAGTTCACCTGCTCTGGCAGACTCAATAGCCGCATTCAGAGCCAGCAGATTAGTCTGTTCTGAGATTCCGGTTATAACGGAAACAATACTATTTATTTCATTAGATCTTTCACTAAGCCTTGAAATAATATTCCTGCTTTCGCCTGTTACTTCATCAATAACCTCCATTTTATCAGCTGCATTTTTTATTACAATACTGTTTTGCTCTGCCAATTTACTTACCTTATCAGACACATTAACAATATGCTTGTTCTGATCAGCTATCATATCCAGCTTGTCGGACATTTGCATTACCACATCTGCAGCTGCATCAACCTGCCTGATGGTGATTTCTGAGCCGTCTGCCACTTGGCTAGCATTAGCAGCAATATGCTCGCTGGTTTTCGATGTGCTCTCTGTAATGCTTGTAAGCTGTCTTACCGAGCTGGCAAGCACATTTGAAACCTCTGTGGACTTGTCGGTTATGGCCATCATCCTGTCCAACAGCTCCTTTTGCTCTTCAGCGCCCATCATGTTGTTCAGCAAATCTGCAGTTCTTTTGGATAACGCGATGAATATAAGTGACAATGCGATCAGCTCGATAGCTCTCGGGCCTACACCAAATACTATTACTTCATAAATGCTTGCAAAGTTTTTATCAACAACTCCTCCTGAGTAAAATCCTAAAATCTGGCTTATAGATATAAGAACCACAGACAAAGCTACTGCAAATAAGCTTAGCTTTCTGGAAAAGTAAAGACTCGCAATGGCAACTGCATATACATACAAAAGAATCGCATGAAAGGAAAGGAACGTACTGGTTATTGACACCATCAATACTGCTGAAGTAACAATAATGTATTTTACCCACCTACCCTGCTGCTTAAGCAGAAATACCAGCAAAGCAGGAGTAAGTAGACATAAAGTGTCAAGAGCCATAGCTATGCTCATTATATCAATAGGTACGGTAAAAATCTGTATTAAGTCCAGGACATAAACCAAAGCTACAAATATGATTGTCAGCAGCATGATTTTTGCAGAAAACCGATTTGCCTCATATTCGTTCTTTATAAGAATACTATTTCTGTTCATAGGCATATCTCCTTTACATAAGTATAGTTCAATTATAGCATATTATGGCAAATATGTAACAAGAAAGTGTGTCTTTCGACACTCTTTCAGAATTATTTGTATTCTTTAAAAAGTATTCTGACAGCCTGCCTGCAAACTCTTAAGTACGGTAAATGACTATTGAGGCAAATATCAGCCTGAATATGAGGTCATTAAGCCCATAAGCTGTACACCGTAAATGGATATATCAATTGCCTCTGTGCCGCTGGCAGTTTTAAAAAACAGAATAACTATGCTATGCACATGCAGTATAGCAACAGAAAAGCAAAAATAAATTGCCTGCCTTCTATGTATTGAATATAATATATTTATTGGAAAAGATTAGGTAAGCTTGCCGATAGGAGGTTGTTCATGAAAAAAACTTTAGCTGCTGTTTTGAAGGTTTTGCTTGTAGTAGGCATGTTTTTAACCTTTAATGTTCTAATTGCTGTTTTTGCCGGAATTGGACATGAGTTATACTATGAAATCAAAGGAATTTCATATTATGACACATTTTTTGAAATGTTCAGCAGAAAGTATTCTTTTGAGCTTTACATATTGGTTGGGCTAAATTGTTTAGTATGGTGTCTTATAGTTTATAAGCTGCGTGGTAAAAGCCTTCTTAAGGAATGCAGCATTATGCCTATCAGACTTAATCTCATTCTGCCCTTACTTTTGCTGGGATTCTGCATTCTGATAATCAACGCTTATATTAGCAGAATCTTTTTTGCAGGCAAATATCTGTTCAACCCGGGCAATATAATGTATTATGGCCTTTTAAGAAGCCTTTTGCTTATTGGTATACTAGGTCTGATATTTGAGGAAATCATATTCAGGGGTATAATTTTTAATATTCTTAGGAAAGACATTAATATTTTTATATCCTTAGCAATATAAGCTATGATATTCGGACTTATGCACATGAATATGTTTCAAGCATCCCACTCCTTTATAGCAGGATTGATATTGGGGGGTGTGTATGTGGTAACCGGCTCTATACAGGCACCTGTATTGATACATATAGCTGTCAATTCCTTCAGTGTTCTTCTGGATAACTATGCCGACCAGCATTTTTTTCTTAACAACGGTACCGCTGTTTTTGCAGCTGTTGCGGCCGCTGCATTATTACTGGTATATTACCTGATATTCAGAAACAGAAGCTGTTTTTATCATCAAAAGCAAAGTATTGCTGAAGAAGAATCTATTGATTCATAAGGTTTTTTTTATCAAAATACCATAATTACCACATATATATGATAAACTAATAATAATTAAAATAACATTTATAGAAGGTGATTTAGGATGGATATGACATTTGACAAGCTTGGCATAATGCCTGCTATAGTTGAAGGACTTAACAAACAAAGTATCAGTATAGCTACAGATATACAGGAAAAAGTAATCCCTTTGGCCTTGGAAAGAAGAGACATAATAGGTCAATCACAGACAGGCAGCGGAAAGACTTTGGCATATCTGCTCCCAATTTTTCAGAGGATAGATACCGAAAAAAAAGATATACAAGCAATCATACTTGCTCCTACACATGAGTTGGTCATGCAGATTGACAAGCAAATCAAGCTTTTGGCCGAAAATTCCGGACTTTTTGTCAAATCTGCCGTTATAATAGGCGAAGTGAATATAAACAGACAAATTGAGAAGCTCAAGGAAAAACCTCACATTATTGTCGGCTCAATAGGAAGAATCGTTGAACTTGTTAAAATGAAAAGAATAACGGCACATACTGTCAGGACAATAGTCATAGATGAGGCTGACAGACTGCTTGATAATGACCATTACGGCAAGACAAAGGAGCTTATAAAGGCTGTCATGCGAGATACGCAGATTATGGCTTTTTCGGCAATGGTCAATGAAAAAACCACACTTGCAGCGAAGGATATAATGAAAAATGCAGAAATAGTAAAGATAGAGGATAAGGAGCTCATAAATCCTAATATTACCCATATGTATCTGCTTTCTGAGCAGAGAGACAAAATAGAAATGTTAAGAAAGCTATGGGCTTCATTAAAGCCAAGCTGCGCTATTTGCTTTATCAATGCTTCAGATGAGGTTGAGATTACTACGGCAAAGCTCAGGTTTCACAATATAGAAGCATGCGGGATATATGGAGATATGCCTAAGGAAGAAAGGCAAAAAGCTATGGAAGGCTTCAGAAAAGGTGAATATAAGCTTATGATAGCTACTGATCTTGCAGCAAGAGGCTTGGATGTTACAGATGTTACACATATATTCAATCTCGACCTTCCAAGAGATTCGAAGGAATACCTGCACAGAGCAGGCAGAACAGGCAGGTTTGGAAGACCGGGCACAGTAGTATCCGTAATCACTAAGCGGGAAGAAGAACAAATAAAGGCTTTTGAGAAGAACTTCAGAATTAGGATTAATATTAAAGAAATATATATGGGCAGAATAGTAGAGCTCGGGAAGGGGAAAACCGCTTCCAGAACCATCAGCGGAAAAGCTGTAACAAAGAAAAAAACAGCAAATAAATCAAAACTGCAAAAACGAAAATAGCTTAATATTGAGAGAGCTAAAGCTTCAGATCTCTCCATATTATTATGTTTTACAAATCTGACATAAGTCAATATACAATCTTATTATACATGATATGGAGTGATATTATGAAAAACTTCTCAATAAAGGAAATCACCCCTGATATTTATGTGCTGGCTTGGGATAAAACATTTTATCATACAAATGCCACAATAATAATGACTCCAAAAGGACCGATAATTATAGATACCTTCAGGGATAAGCATCAGTTTGCAATTATATTGGACTTTATTAAATCCAAGGGTTGCAAAACCATTAATACAATTATCTATACACATTGGCATGTTGATCATACAGGCGGCAACAGATGCATTAGTGACTGCAATATAATAGCTCATCGTACTCTTGCAGATCATTTTGATGAGTTTAACAAAAATCATATTGACAGGCTTAAGCAGAAAGGAATAATAGAGCAGGATTTGGAATTAATATATCCCAATATGCTGGTTGATGAGTTCATCTCGCTGGACATAAGCGGCAGAAAAATAAGCATATATCACTGTCCCGGTCACAGCTTTGATAGTATTATAATATTTGATGATGCTACAAAGACGCTTATAGCTGGCGACAACCTTGTAAACAGAGAAGAGCCATTCATGCTCCCTCCAGCAATACCACCTGATGCTGCAGACATTACACCCGAACATTTCAAAGCTGCCTTTAAACAATTGGAAAAGCTTAATGCCGATATCATTATACCCGGGCATGGTTCTATTGTAAATCCCAAAGAACTTATAGAGTTCAACAAGTACCGTTACTATAAATGCATAAACGAAGGTCTGGATTTTATCGAATAATTAAATCAAGCGAAAGGTCTGATTCAGTATCAAACCTTTCGCTTTTTGTTACAGCTCCAGCTCTCTTGCCAAAACTGTTACAGCTTTGTTCTTATCCTTTGAATTGATAGTATAGGATATACTTATTTCTGAGGTTGTTACCTGCTCAAATTCTATATCATTGTCTGCAAATATATTGAAAACCCTTGCTGCCACACCCGACTGCTTCATCATTCCTATACCAACCACTGATATTTTTGATATGTGCGTCGCCTTTTCCACTTCTATACCCGGCATTTCCCTCGTAAGCTCCTTTGTTATGGTGTCGATAGAGAACTCATCATCAATAGGTGCAGTAAAGGAAACATTGATTCTACCGTCATGTGGAGCTGTCTGGCTAATCATGTCAATATTCACATTATGCTTGGCAAGTTTATCAAATATTAATGCTATGTTTTTCATTCTATATGCCACATTGTTTACTGTTACCATTAAAACATTATCGCTGACTGTAAGACCTGTTATCGCTTTTCCTTCCATCGTTTCATCAAACTCCTTTATTATAGTGCCTTTCTTATCTCCATGGCTTATTGCCACATAAATCGGAACCCCAAACTTGCAGCCTATCTCAACTGCTCTTGTCTCCATTACTCCTGCTCCCAGGCTTGCCATTTCCATCATTTCCTCATAGCAGATTGAATCAAGCTTTTTTGCAGCAGGGTATAATCTTGGGTCAACGCTGTATACACCCTCTACATCAGTGTATATTTCGCAAGTACAGCTCAGCTTTGCGGCCAATGCAACTGCTGTTGTATCAGATCCCCCTCTGCCCAGGGTTGTAATATCACCGTTATCATTTATGCCTTGAAAACCTGCAACTACCACGATTCGTCCTTCTCTAAGGTGCTTCTTGACGTTTCTGATATCTATTTCCGTTATTCTGTTTTTTGTATGAACTCCCTCAGTTTTTATGCCAGCCTGAAAGCCTGTCAGTGAAACAGAATCATATCCTCTTTCATGAAGTGCCATTGCCAGTAAAGCAATTGATACCTGTTCTCCTGTAGAAACCAGCATATCAAGCTCACGTCTGTCAGGGTTTGGTGATATTTCCTTTGCCATTCCAATAAGCATATCTGTGGTTTTACCCATAGCCGAAACAACAACAACTATATCATGACCCTCAGCCTTTTTCTGTACAATCCTGTTGGCTACTGCCTTTATTTTTTCAATGGTACCTACTGAAGTACCACCATATTTCTGTACAATAATATTCAATTCTACAAAACCTCCTCATAAGCTGAAATCATATCATTTCTCACTAAATCTTCATAGCTTTCTCTTTGTACTGCCAGCCTTGCCTTTCCATCCTTTACAAACACCATAGCAGGCTTCGGTATTCTGTTATAGTTGCTTGACATGCTGTAATTGTATGCACCTGTGCTCATTACAGCCAATAAATCGCCCTTGTGAAGTCTAGGCAGTTCAATATCCTTTATTATGATATCTCCTGACTCACAACACTTTCCTGCTACTGTATATATTTCAACCGGCTTCTCGCCTTCATTAAATGCCGCCGCTGCTTCATATTTGGCATCATACATCGCTGTTCTTACATTATCAGTCATGCCCCCATCAACAAAAACGTATTTTTTACCGCCATAAGTCTCCTTTATGCTGCCTACTGTATATAAGGTAGTTCCGGCATTAGCTATTACTGCTCTTCCCGGCTCAATCAGAAGCTTAGGCATATCCAAGCCCCTTTCCTTAAACTCGGACTTTAACTGGTTTAAAAGTGCAGCCAAGCTTTTTTTTATGTCAATAGGAGTATCAATACCGGAATAGTATACTCCAAAGCCGCCCCCCAGGTTCAGCTCTTCAACTTCAACTCCGCATTTGTTCTTAAGGTCTTCAATAAAATCTGTAACATTAGCTGCTGCTTTATAGAAAGGACTTGCCTCCATTATTTGCGAGCCTATATGGTAATGCAAACCCTTAATCTTTATAGCTTCACTTTTTGCCAGCTGTGCTATCTTCAAGTGCATGTCATCTCTGTAAATTGATTCGCCGAACTTCGAATCATTTTTTGAAGTCTGAATATATTTATGTGTGTGTGCACTGATTCCAGGATTGATTCTTAACAAGACATCAGCCTGCATATATGATTCCCTGCACAGCTCTTCTAAAAGCTCCAGCTCATTGAAGCTGTCGGCAACTATTCGCCCAATGCCTGCACCCAAAGCCATCCTGAGCTCATCTGTGCTTTTGTTGTTCCCGTGAAAGAATATTCTCTCTGCAGGAAATTCTGCTTTCAAGGCTGTAAATAGCTCTCCTCCGGATACTACATCCAAAGATAAACCCTCTTCCTCAATAAGCTTGCACATTGCTATATTAAGCATTGCCTTTGATGCATATATTACTTCTGTATTTATTCCTTCAAGAGAAAAGCTTTCTTTAAACTCTTTGCATTTTCGACGTACATGCTCTTCATCAATAATATATAAAGGAGTCCCATAGCGTTTAGCCAGATTCTCCATACTGCAGCCTCCTACTTCCAAGCTGCCCTTGCTGTCATATTGCATCGTTCCAAACAATCTCATTTTCTTACCTCCTGTATCTATAGTACAAAGGCGGCAGAAGCCGCATTACCGTACATGCACTTTTACTCAGACATGTACATCAACAAAATAAAAACAGCCATGAGCAAAGGAACTCATGACTGTTACGCAGTTCAAAAAAATCACATACAAATAAAGTATATTTCAACATAACAACACCCTTTGCCCCAATATGATAAGCTCTCCTTTGAAAAATGGGCGATTTTTCGAAGACAGTACTATGCTTGTTCAACATAGTCCCAATGCTCAAGCGACACTTAAGCATTTCGGCGGGTGACCCTTTCCCTGTAATGGTACTGTTGACATCCGCGGCCTCTGTATCATATCGTATGCCGTATTCAATTATTATCACTATTATATAGATATAATATCTTGATGTCAAGATTATGTATACTCTCAATGTTAAAACTATGTAAAATCTAAAAAAAACCGCTTTTTTTTGAAAATTATAATTATACATACAGGCTGTTTCAGTATGACTGCACCTTCAATTTTGTATATTGTGCAGTTTTAGGCAAAGCATAGTAATATAAATTATCTGCAGTAATAAATAAGCTTATGGACTCTATGGGATATTATTCCTTTCAAACTAATCCGAGCTAGTATTTATGCAAATTTTCATTATTATTAAACAACCCATGTGCTATATTATGGAAAACAGCTAAAATCAGCTGTTCTTACAGGCAAAGTTCCTATTTTAAAAAGAAAAGCCAAATGGTATAATTAACTGCGTTGCATTAATTTTATTTTTTAGGAGGATTGCAGTAAGAAATGAAACAAACAAACAGATGGCTGGTAGTGCTGGGTGCCGTACTTATACAGATTTGCCTTGGTGCAGTATATGCATGGAGCCTCTTCAACAAGCCTTTATCAGACAAATTCGGTTGGGAAACCTCCCAGGTAGTTCTTACTTTTTCAATAACTATAGCAATGTTTGCTTTAGCAACAATTTTTGCAGGCAAGCTTCAGGACAAAATTGGTCCAAGATGGGTGGCAACAGTTGGAGGCATATTGTTATGCACAGGCTTGCTGTTATCCAGTACTGCTGACTCATTGGTAGAATTATACATATTCTACGGAGTAATCGGAGGTATAGGCGTTGGAACAGCATATGTCTGCCCTCTTGCAACCTGTGTAAAATGGTTCCCGGATAAAAAGGGCTTTATAACAGGTATTGCAGTAGGTGCATTTGGTTCAGGAAGTTTAATTTTCAAATCCGTAATACTGAAGCTTATAGAAGCAAAAGGTGTTTCGGAAACCTTTCTGTATCTTGGTATAATCTATGGTGTATTAATAGTTTTAGGGGCTCAGCTGCTTAAGGCTCCAGAAAAAACAGCGGCTAAGGCAGGTTCGGCAAAAGCTGTTGATTTTGGTACTAAGGAAATGATCAGCACAGTACAATTCTATTTTATATGGATCATGTTCTTCTTCGGCTGTATCAGCGGTCTAATGGTTATCGGCCTAGCTAAGGATATCGGCACAGAGCTGGTAAAGCTGACCCCGGAAACTGCTGCAAATGCCGTTGCTATGATAGCTTTGTTCAATGCAGGCGGCAGACTTGGTTGGGGCATGATTTCGGACAAGCTGGGAAGAGTGAAATCCTTCTTTATAATGTACGTTATGACAGCTGTTGCAATGATTGTTATGAGTACAGTAACGATGAACTTTGCAATATTCTTTACTTGTATCGCTGCTATTGCAATGAGCTTTGGAGGCTTCCTGGCAGTATATCCCTCAATAACTGCCGATTATTATGGAACAAAGAATCTTGGAGTTAACTATGGAATTGTTATGCAGGCATATGGTATTGCCGCTATAGTAGGGCCTATTGTAGCCGCTTCACTTGGCTTCAAGAGCTCCTTCCTGCTGTCAGCTGTATTGTCAATAGTAGCTGCAGTAATGACATTCATGGTAAAACCACCTGTACATCCCAGCTTAAGTACAAAGTAAATTAAAATGGGTTGTCTCAAGATTAAGCTTAGGACAACCCATTTTTTATATTGAATTTTTATCCGAATTTTCAGTAAGAGGCTCTCTTTTTGGTTTGATACAGCTTATAGTGACCGCCGTTAAAACAACTATTCCGCCAAGCACTGCCATACCTCCAGGAAACTCTCCCACCATAAGGAACACAAAAACAGGATTCAGCAAAGGTTCAACTAAGGATATGAAAGTGGACTCCAGGGCCGTGATATTCTTTATTGCTTTTGAGTATAGAACAAAAGAGAATCCAAGCTGAAACACTCCAAGCAGTAAAAGACCTATCCAGCTTTTTGTGCTGGGCGCTTGCTGAAATACAAAGGGTATACTAAATACTATGGTTAATATGCTGCCCCAAAACACATTTTCCAGAGGATCTGCATCCTTCTGTTTTCTCATGAGCATCGTATTAAATGCCATAGCTACACCGCTAAGTATTGCAAGTATATTACCAAGAACTCCTCCTCCGGATATATCATCCATAAAGAACAGAACCATTCCTGCTATAACAAAAAGGATAGTAATCCAATCTCTGAGCCTTGCTTTCTCCTTTAGCAGCCAGCTTCCAAATATTGCGATGTATATAGGCGCAGAATATTGAAGCAGTATTGCATTTGCTGCCGTAGTAGCTTTTGTTGCAGCAACATAAAGCAGTACCATCGCTGCATAAGAAATCGCTCCAAATATCTTTATTTTTGTCAATTTAAAAGCTGAGCCCTTTAAAAAAAATGATATTACAAACACAGCAATGAAGCTTCTTATTCCTGCGATGGCTACCGGATGAAGATCTACCAGCTTAATCAATGGACCCCCAAAGCTCCATAAAACTGCTGCCATAAACTGTAAAGTAATAGCCTTGTATCTTATATTTGCATTTGCATTTGCATCTATTCTGACTTCCATTTTATTCCTTCATTCCTTATTTAATAGTATTTATCTTTATATTATATCAGATTTACAGATAAGCCAAAATCAATTTTATTACAATAAAAAAGCCTGCGGTAGCAGACTCTTTTTGCATAAGCTTTATTTGGTGTTTAATTGACTAGAGTTTTTTAGTGCAGCCATTTGTAAACTTTTTTTTACAATGTAGTATGAGCTTGCCAGGAAAGAGAGTATCGGCACTATCAAGAACATAATGACAAAGTTGTCTTTAAGTCCGGGTATGTATGCCAATATCATCCCTGCAACAAAGTGCAAAGTGAACCATATCACTCCGCTTATTATGTTATTCAGTAGAAAGGCATCCAGCTTGAAGTTCACTGCACCGGCTACCATCTGCGCAAAGGAGCCGATTAACGGGGTAAAGCGTGCTAGAACAAATGTCAGAAAATCAGCTCCCTCGTAAAGCTTTCGTGTACTTTTTATATGAGAGGGCTTAATAAAAGGCAGTTTATTATTTACAAGAAGTTTGTCTCCTATTAGTTTGCCTAAAAAATACCCGGTCAAGTCGCCAAGTATAATTGCCATTACCAGTACCAGATAGGCAGCAAAAGGATTCAATAAACCTGCTACACATAAAGAAGTTACTACAAAAATCAAAGAAACACTGGGCAACAAGGGGGCTGTCAAAACACATGCAGCGCCTGCAAAAAGTACAAGAAACATAATCAGGTATGCCCAATTTCCGCCGCTTCTCACAATTTGCTCTATTATTATATTTATCTGTGATAAAAGTTCACCTAAAAAGTTAATTATTTCCATATCTGTTACTCCTTACTCACAGTACTATATTAGCAATTTACCCCAAAAAAATCAACTTAAACATATAATATTGCCATAACACTGCATTTTATTATTTTGTCAACTTCACATTATATATACGCAGTAAAACAAAAAAGTTCTTCACTATCACTAAAATTTTCTAAAAATATGTTTTTACTACACTATACCTTAATTATGCCCTCAAGACAGTTTACCATTCTTTCTATATCATTTTCCTCTATTATAAGCGAAGGGTAAAACCTAAGTATGTTAGCTGTTGCATTATATCCTACAAAGTAGCCGTTTTCAAACAACTTGCGATGCACCAAGGCTGAATAAGAGCTGCTCATATTGCTGTCAAACTCAAGTCCAAGCATTAACCCTCTTCCTCTTACCTCCTTAATGCAGATGTTCTCTACAGCCAGCTTATCCAGTAATGCTTTGAAGAATACTCCTTTATTATTGCCTTTCTCAATGAGATTGTCTTCTTTGATAATATCTATGACCTCAGATATGACTTTGCAGCCTAATGCGTCATTTTGGTGTGATTGTGCATATCTGAAGCCGTGTCTTTCTAACAGCAGTGCAATGTCTTTGGTAAATGCAACTGTGCTGACCGGATAGCCGTTTCCTATGGATTTACCCATGGCAACTATATCAGGCTCTATATCATAGTATTGAAAACCAAACCATTTCCCCGTTCGTCCAAATCCTGTAGTAACTTCATTTACCATTAATATGCCGTTATTGCTTTTTATTAGCTTTCCTAAAGTATTAACAAGCTTTTGGGGAGGCAGCTTTATAAGCCCTGATGAATTTCCTGGCTCGAATACTATTCCTCCGATATCTTCAAGGGAAAGCTCCTTCAGACACTTACAGCTCATGCAATCATCCTCCGGTTGCGAGCAGCTTTCACAGTTTGTCCAATCAAATATAACCCATTCACTTTCGGTTTTTCTTCCAGCAGAGCCAAATGCAGCAAGATAAGCTCCCGACAGAGTCAGCATCAGCGGTTTTTGAGTTATTCGCCTTATTGCCTGGACGCCAAATTCAACCGCTTCACTGCCTGAGGATAAGAATACACTTTTTCCATCCTTAAAGCCGATTAACTCCAATACCTTTTCTGCTGCTCCTTCCACTATTGTATTATTATACTTATATCCCAGATGCAATATATTATCCAGTTGTTCCTTAATTGCATTATTTATCCTCAGATTGCTGTGACCTAATGCCGTGCACCACACACCCGCTTCAAAATCCACATATTCTTTGGCATCAGCATCATATAAATAGCAGCCGGTCCCCTTGACTATATCAATATCAAACACATCATAACCGGTACATTTTAATACATGTTTCATAAAAACACCCCTTAAAAATAAAAATACGGTACACTTAGAATATAACCCACACAACTGCTTCAAACAATTGTAAAAATCATATGTGTACCGGTACAGTAAATATTTTACATACGCTATATCTTCAAATATGCTATTTATTAATCAACATTCTAGTCAATTTATATGACTCTCCGGCTCCAAAAATTACGACTACATCACCGGGTTTTGTTTCTGCCTTTAATAATTTGGCCACCTCTTCAAAGTCCTCTAAATGTATAGCCTTGGAACCTATCTTTTCAGCCATTAATCCCATGTCTATAGGCTCAATATTCTTATACTTCTCTCTGCCTACATATGTCTTAGTTATTACCACTCTATCAGCTTTCCCCAATGCATCGGAAAATTCATTGAAGAACAGCCTTATTCTGGATATCTGATGAGGCTCCATTATCGCCCATAAGGTACTGTTACGGTAGCTTGCTCTAAAAGAGTCCAGCATCACTGATACAGCAGTAGGATGATGCGCGTAATCATCAAAGTACCTTACTCCATTCACTTCTCCTATAAACTCACTGCGTCTTCCTATACCCCTAAAGCCTTTTAATGCAGCCTTTACGGCTTCAGTTTTCATACCAAGCTCAATTGCAGCAGCAATGACGCCCAATGAATTAGATATATTATGGATGCCGGTTATCCCCAGTTCAAACTCTTCGCCCCAGTTCCCTGTACTTACCAGGTAAACTGTATTGTTTGTATTACTACTGAGGATATTACCCTTGTATTCTTTATAGAAGGGATACTCAAAACTATTGTTCATGTAATATCCTATGACCTTAATATTGTTGTCTGTCAAATAATCTTCAAGCTCAACCAGCATCTCTCGTATGCCCTGACTTTCTTCATTGACTATCAAAGTACCGGGATGCTTCATATTCCTGACGAAAACCTTAAACGAATCCTTTACCTGCTGAAAATCCTTAAAGAATTCTGGATGATCCATTTCTATATTGTTGATTACTGCCATAGAAGGTCTGAAATGATGAAAATTATTATTGAACTCATCTGCTTCACAAACAAAATACTCCGATCCCCCTATTCTAAAACCTCCTCCCCAAGGTTTATAAACAGTTCCTGCCTCTACATAGGGATCCAAACCTCCATGTTCAAGAGCCGCACCTAAAAGTACTGTTGTTGTTGATTTTCCGTGAGTGCCTGCTACTGCAACCACATATTTGTCTTTTTGAATATATTCACCCAGAAACTGCTGCCATGTCATTAATATATTCTTTTTACCTGCTTCAACAATTTCAGGATGACTTGGATTCAGATCAAATATAGCGGGAGTTACGGCAAGAATATCTACGCCCTGCAGATGCTCCTCGCTGTGACCCACACATATATCAACACCGTTTTCAAGCAATGTACCGCAGTAATAGCCGCTTGCTGACATATCACAGCCCGATACCCTATAGCCCATACTTTTCGCTATCATAGCAACAGGAGCCATTCCACTGCCCCCAATGCCCATAAAGTGTACATGCAAGCCCTTTACCATATTAATCTACACCTTTCTATATATGACTGATATCTATAATATTGTCATTTTACTCAATAATTATATTAAAATTAAGCGTATATAACAAGTGATATGTTGTCATTACATCAAAAATGAAAAGTACTGCATGCGGTGCAGTACTTATTGGTCTGGAGTACAGCTTATTCTTTTATAGGTACCGATATATAAAAGCTGGTTCCTCTGCCTTCTTCAGATTCAAACCACATCTTACCTCCAAATCTGGCTTTCAGGCTGGAATTAGACATATACAATCCCAATCCGGTTCCGCTCTTACCTTTTGTAGTTATCATCTGCTTAAATATCTTGCCCTGTAAATTTTCTGGTATACCCTTACCGTGATCCTTTACTTCAAACACTGCTCTGCCATTTTCCACCTTAACATTGAGGGTTATATCTCCTCCTTCTCCATCATAAGAATCTATAGCGTTCAATACTAAGTTATTCAGTATTTGAACAAGTGCACTCATTTCTCCTCTGATCTCCGTTTTCATATCTATCATAAAGCTGGTTTTCAATTCACAGTGATATTTCTTCAACTCATGAGACATCAATATATCTACACGTTTTAGCAAATCTCCCAGAGTAAAGCTTAATGCTGCGTCACTGCTTGACTGAAGTGTCTGGCCTCTAATGGCAGTTATTATATCAGACATGTACGAGCAATATGGGCGCATTTTATCTGTCCACTCCAGCATTTCCTTTGCGATTTCCTTGTGGTCCTCCTTCATTACCTGAGGGTCATCTATTGCAGCGCTATATTCATTTATCAGCTCCTTAAGACCTTCTATAGCACCTGATATAGACATAATAGGCGTTCTCATGTTATGAGCAATACCACCCATCAGCTGACCTAGTGAAGCCAGTCTTTCCTGTTCCATCATTATTTCATGTTTTTCCTCTACTTCTTTTAGATGCTCCTTCTCTCTATCAAGTATTTTATTAAAAGCTACTATAAGATCTCCGATTTCATCGTTTGATGTAACTGCAATTTTTCTGTCAAGATCAACTTTTTCGCCTTCAGCGATTTCGGTTAAACTCTCTGCAACAAGTGATATTTCTCCGGAAAGTGTTTTGGAAAAATACATTAACACAAAAACATTAACAATCAACAATGCGAAAAGTCCAAACAGGAAGTATAAAACAGTCGTGTCTGAAGAAAGCTGGAACCTGATACCCGCTATGTATTCGCCATTTATTCCTTTGACTTTTATCAAAGCGCCCTGTACTTCGTTTGTATCTCCATATATTCTTATATCATTATAGGGGTTATTTATGTAGTAAATAAAGGTTTTTGTAGGAGCAACTCCGCTTGAAGTAATAATACTGCCATCAGGCTTTACTACAAAATAGTCTGTATAAATATCTTTTAATTTTATATCCATCAATATATCAAAAATATGATTTTCATCCTTAACTGTATCAATTTCGCTGAACTTATTCTGCAGTTCCTGATGATAAATGTTGAATACAACCTCGCCCTTTTCCTCAATCAGCCTGGAATAACCCAATGTCCCTGTAAACAGTATAGCAACTATAAGCATAGGTATAACCTGAATAAATATTTTGGTCCTCAGGTTAATTCTTTTTCCTTCCAGCTTTTCACCCCTAAAGGTTTTGAAAAGTATTTTTGTAAACAGTTTTTTTGCAAATGCATATGAGAATACTGCTGCTAACGAAAACAAGGAGAATATTACTGTTATTACCTTCACTGCAAGCACTATTGGCATATTGTTCATGATACTGATTATTATTGCTGCAATAATTACAGGGACGTTGATGAAAGTGAGCTGAATAAAATATAGCAAATACGGAAGATTAATACATTTTCTTCTAATAGCTTTAATTTTATCAGCATATTTATCAATATCGCCTATCATTGTACTCCATCTGCCCATACCCTTAAGTGCAAACAAAAGATATATGGTTCCTATAATAACTGTAAACAGAATTACTACTATGTACTGAAGATTGTAGCTTGAACCCAATGCGATAGTAGATTCAATGAAGTTAGGGGCATAACCCATTAGAATTGGAATTAACGGATAGAATATTGCCAACACAACTATTGTAACAATGTTATATATTAATATCAGAGTCAACTTGGTCTTCTTTTTAATGAAATCCTCTATAATCCCATTTCTACTTTCTCTCATGCTTTATAACCTCCTTAACACAAATAATATTTACAGCTATAACAGAATGCTCTAATCTATTATGTATCTCAATATCTTTTCAAGATATTCACCTGTAATTTCCGGCCATTGAAATCCTAATTTGCTCAGATAAGCAACTGATATATTGCTGCTTATTCTTATCCTGCCATTACTTATACTCTTACTGCTGTTAAGACCAAACTCATTAAGCATTCCAGCAAGTAAAGCTTTTGCTGGATTATCATCGGATATTTTTAATATATAATCACTGAAAGCATTGTAATCCAGCTTTCTTATGACTAATCCCATATTTTTTAGCATGATCAGCATATCATCCAAGTTTAAACACCTATGGTTATACAAATGGAAAATACGGCTGTATGAACTCTCGATCTCAAGTATTTTCAGTAATGCTGAAGCACAGCAATCCACCGGTGTAAACTCAAGTCCTTCAGAATAAAGTATGTCAGGAATAGCTCTTAACTCTATTATTGATTTCAAGATGCTATAAAACATGTTATCTCTTATGTTTTTCTGGAATTTACCATCTGAAAACCTTCCCGTGAGATTACCCACTCTGACTATGACTCCCTTTAGACCGTTCTTAACAGCATCCAAGAATATATTTTCAGCTTCAAACTTACTTCTCACATAAACATTGTCTGCGTAATTCTGACCAATGAAGAAATCATTCTCTGTAAACACTGCATTTCTATCTTTATCAATCAGTTCTATTCCCGAAACACTCATTGTCGATACATGCAGCATTCTGATACCATATTTATGAGCAAACTGTATTAACTCCTTAGTGCCGTTAACATTCACTGCTTCAAAGTCAGTATATTCACCGTAATGCTTCACAAGGGCGGCAGTATGTATAACTGCATCTACGTTATGTCCAAGTTGTTCATACACTGTATCTGAAAGCCCGAGTTTTGGCTCAGATACATCTCCAACGACTGCAAATATTCTATTTCCAATCTGTTCAATATACCTGCCCTTAAAATAGAACTCCAACTGCTCTTTTAATTTAAATTCTACATCAGTCTGATTTTTTCCTCTAATAAGGCAATATATATTGGCATCAGTATTACTAATTAAGTTGTCCAATGTATGTATACCCAAAAAACCTGTTACTCCTGTTAGCAGTATACTGCCAAAACTTATCCTTTTCAGTGTGATTACAGCATCTACATCTACTTTGTCAACTGAGCTGTACTCTTTGGAGATTGCTACTTCACTCTTTGCTTTTTCGCAAGATGATATAACTATTTTATCAGCAATTTCTTTAAGGGTTTTAAACTTATAGAAATCCTGTATCTTTAAATCCCAGTCATAGTTGTATAAGGCTGATAAAACTTTTATGACCGTAAGTGAGCTGCCACCCAGTTCAAAAAAGTTATCACCCGTACTTACTCTCTCAACACCCAATACTTCACTCCATATTTCTGTAAGTTTTTTTTCAACTTCATTTGAAGGTGCTATATAACCCCCTGTATTATGGATGCCTACAACGGGTTCCGGTAAAGCCCTCTTATCAATTTTACCATTAGGTGTATGCGGCATTTTTTCAATAAACGTGAAGTATGAAGGTACCATATATTCCGGCATTTCCTTCAGCAGGTGTTCCCTTATATCTCTCACAGACAGGCTTCCATCACATACTAAATAAGCGCATAGATGTTTAATGCCATCAATGGTTCTTACTGATACTGCACACTCGCTTATGGCATCATGCTTAAGCAGCTGGCTTTCTACCTCACCCAGCTCTATTCTATATCCTCGTACCTTTACCTGCTCATCCCTTCTGCTTATATATACTATCTCGCCATTATCAAGCCACTTAACCAAATCACCTGTTTTATACATTTTTTTGTATGAATCATATAAGTTATCAACAAACTTCTCATTATTAAGCTCAAATCTGTCGTAATAACCTCTGGCAAGACCTTCACCTGCTATACACAGTTCTCCCGGTACTCCAATAGGCTGAAGCATATTATCCTTACTCAAAATATACACTTGGGTATTTGCAATTGGTTTGCCTATAGTAATATCATCCGAGCAGGTCATATCCTTTACCAATGACCACACTGTTGTTTCAGTTGGTCCATACATATTATATATACTGGTACTGGGCAAGCTTTTTAGTTCCTGTAGTAATTTATCAGGCAGCGGCTCTCCACCCAGCATGAGCTCCTTCAACCGACCTAGTACATCCAAACTATAGCTTTCGTTTAAAAGCAGCTGCATTCTTGATGGAGTTGTTTGAAGCATATCTACTTTATGCTTTGTTATCAGCTCCAGAAGCAGCTTTCCGTCTCTCTGAGCTAGCTCGCTTGCAATAATAACCTTAAGACCTTTAGCAAATGAAAGTAATGTCTCCAATACAAATATATCGAAGGAAATGGTTGTTACAGACAGAATTGTCTTCCCTTGAGCAAAGTCAATTATATCTGCTATACCCATAATGAAGTTTACAACTGCTTTATGCTCGATCATTACAGCTTTGGGCTTTCCTGTAGAACCCGATGTATATATTAGATAAGCAAGATTCTTTGAAGTATTTATAATCTCTAAATTACTCTCTTCAGCTGAATATGATGTTTCATCATCCAACTCTATTATTTGACCAGTAAAATCTATTCCTTTTGACAACCCTTTCATAGTCAGCAGCAGCTTTGCCTTACTGTCACTAAGCATATGCTCTATTCTACCATAAGGATAATCAGGATCAATGGGCAGATAGGCTCCTCCTGATTTCAGAACAGCAAGCAAAGCAATAATCATTTCCAAAGAACGATTTACCATGATACCCACTATAGTATCAGCATTAACACCATTGTTCCTCAAGGTCCTTGCAAGCCTGTTTGACTTACTGTTCAATTCAGCATAGGTTAGCTGCCTGTCTTCAAATATCACAGCTATTGCATCCGGTTTCCTGACTACCTGCTCTTCAAAAAGCTCATGTATGGTCTTTTCTGAAGGAAATGGTCTGGCAGTATTGTTAAAGTCATGTATCAGTATCCTTTTCTCATCCACTGACAGCATATCAATTTCTGAAAGCTGAAGCTCAGGTTTTTCAACCACTTGTTTCAGTATGTTAATCATATGTCCCGCCAATCTCTCCATTGTCTTCCTGTTGAAAAGCTTTGTGCAGTATTCAAGCTCAAACCTGATTAAACCATTATTTTCTTCCGCCTGAAGAGAAAAGTCGAACTTGGATATTTTGGAGTCTAAGCCTTGTAGGGTTATCTTTATGTCATCCATATCAAAGCTGCGTACTCCAATATTCTGTAATGAGAATACAGTATCAAAAAGGGGATTTCTGCTTAAATCCCTTTTAATGTCCAGCTTGCTTATAAGCTCCTCAAACTGATAATCCTGATTTCCAAAAGCTTTCAGGGTATTGCGCTTAACTTCATCAAGAAAATCAATAAACCTCTTGCCGGATACAGGATAGTTCCTCAGAGCCAAAGTGTTAACAAAAACACCTATAAGTCTTTCCAAGTCTGCGTGAGACCTTCCTCCAACAGGCGTACCTATAATAATATCCTCCTGTGAAGTGTATTTAGACAATAGTACGTAATATGCAGAAAGAAGCACAATATAAAGTGTTGAGTCTGTATCTGCGGCAAGGCTTATCAGCTTTTGCGTCAATTCTTTATCAGCTTCAAAGTATATTCTGTCTCCTTCAAAGCTCTGAGTAGACTGTCTTACATAATCCATCGGCATATCGAGAATGGGAAGCTCTCCTGAGAGCTGTTCCAGCCAGTACTCTTTCTGTCTTAACATCGAATCAGACACAAGCTCTTTATTCTGCCACAGTGCATAATCACCATATTGGATAGTTAATTTCTCTACTTCATTTCCTTTATACAGGTCAATAATCTCTTTAATAAACACATTAAAGGAAATCCCATCAAAAACAATATGATGGATATCAAACAAAAGAATATGCTTTTCATGCGAAAGCTTTAGCATTTTAAACCTTATAAGCGGTGCTTTACTCAAATCAAAGGGCTTAATGAATTCCTGAGTTATTTCAAATACTTCTTCCTCTTTACAGTCAATACATCTTATTTCGAGCTCTGCATCTCTGTTTATCTTTTGTATAGCTTCTCCATCTAAAATATGGAAGGATGTCTTCAGAATATCATGTCTGTCAAACACCTTATGCAATGCAGCTTTAAGCCTGTCCATATCAAGTATACCTTTAAAGGTAAGCATACCGGGCATATTATAGCTTATTCCCTCGGATTCTATCTGATTTATCATATACATTCTTTTCTGTGCCGATGATAACGGATAAAAGACTCTTTGCTCTCCTTTTTCTATTCTAAGATAAATGCTCTTGTTCATAGACTCAATTGCTTTAGATATTTCTCGTATGGATTTTAGCTGAAAAATATCACCGACCTGCATCTCAACAGAAAACTCTCTATGTATTTTCGAGACAAGAGAAATTACTTTGAGTGAGTCCCCTCCAAGTTCAAAGAAGCTTGAACAAACTGATATGCTATCAAAGTTCAGTATTTCCTTCCAAATAGCAACCAGTCTTTCTTCTATTTCATTTACTGGCTTTTCTGCACCTAGAACTTTCTGTAGCTTGGGCTTTGGCAGCCGGTTTCTGTCTATCTTTCCGTTGTGAGTCAAAGGCATGCTATCTATCTGCATAAAGCAGGAAGGAATCATATACTCAGGCAGTTCCTTCAACATGTGCTTTTTAAGCTCATCAATATCTATAATTGTGTTGGAAGTAAAGTATGCACACATGTATTTACTTTTACCTGTATCCTCATAAACCACAATAGCTGCTTCTCTGATTTCATCAAAGCTTAAAACCTGATTCTCAATCTCAGCCAGTTCAATTCTGTAACCTCTTATTTTAACCTGGTGATCTATCCTGCCTAAAAATTCAATATTACCATCAGGCAGCCACATAGCCAGATCACCTGTTTTATAGAGCCGTTCTCCTTCTTCAAAAGGACTTTGGATGAATTTTTCATCTGTCAGTTCTGGCTTATTCAGGTAACCTCTGGCAAGAGTTTCTCCTGATACACACAGTTCACCCGGTATACCAATAGGAAGCAGTTCATTATTTTCGTTAAGTATATATACCTTTGTATTTGGAATTGGCTTGCCAATAGGTACAGAATCATAGCTTCCCTCAGCTTTCTCATGAATCCATACTGTAGCACAAATTGTAGTCTCTGTAGGGCCATAAGCATTAATATAGCTTGCTGTTGATTTCCATTTATTGAACAACTCCATTGATATGGAAGATCCTGCAGTAATCAGATATCTAAGGTCACTAATCCCGTCAGGCTCAATATTTGCAAGATAAGTAGGAGGTAAGGTTACTACAGTTAATCTGTTATCAACTATAAAATCCTTAAGCCTGAAAAAATTATTAATGGTCTCCTTTTCCGCAATATACAATGTTGCTCCCGTTGCAATTGCCATAAATATCTCCCAAATTGATGCGTCAAAGGAGCTGCTTGCAAACTGCAATATTCTGTCACACTCTGAAATATTCAATTCAGATTTAAAAAACTGTATAAGATTTATTAAACCTTTATGCTCCAGCATAACTCCCTTAGGCTTTCCGGTTGACCCTGAGGTATATATTATGTAAGCAAGATTATTACTGTTATGTTTTGATTCGAAGTACACTATTTCATTGGTGTTGCTATTCAATTTATCAATATCGATAATTTCTCCGCTAAAGCTGATATCTTTAACCAAACCATAATTTGTCAGTAAAATGGAAGCACCACTGTCTTCCAGCATATATTCTACTCTTTTGGGCGGATATGTAGGATCAAGAGGTAAATATACTCCTCCTGACTTTAATACTGCTAATAAAGCAACAACTAGCTCCACTGACCGATCAAGCATAACTCCTACGATCTTTTCCGGGCATATGCCATTGTTAATCAATACAACTGCAAGTTGATCCGATCTTTTATCCAGTTCTTCATATGTAATACTTGTGTTCTTATAAACAACGGCAGTTTTATCGGGAGTACATGCAGCCTGTTCTCTGAACTGAGCATCTATTGTTTTTTCCCTGGGAAAATACGAATGTGTATTATTGAACTCATGCAAAAGCCTATCTTTCTCTTCCTTACCCAACATATTAAGCTCTTTTATTCTTTTGTGCGGATTACTGATTGCATCGTATAAAATCTCAGCCATTCCTTCATACATACGCTGTATTTCATGTTCTGTAAACAAATCTGTCAGATAGTCAAAATCAATGGTGTATTGTCCTTCATCTTCTCTATCGCTTATATGAATATCCAATGAATCTGCCTGTTCACCATTAAATTGCCAATACACCTCATAGTCCAAAATGCTTTCAGATTTATCAAACCTGGCATTTTGGAAAGAAAGTGATACATCAAATAGATTATCTGTAGTCATATGCCTCTCTCTGAAATCCTTAAGTATTAAATCATAAGGGTATTTCTGATGTCTTAACTGTATCGTCCATTCCTTGGATATTCTGGAGACATATTTATCAAAAGCTTCTTCTGAATCTACTAAGGCTCTTATGGGAACAGTGCTTATAAACATACCCGCCATTTTCTTCTCCCTGGCATTAGATCTGTTTAGCACGGGTGTCCCTATTACAATATCTTTTTTTGAGGTTATTTTATTAATATAAACAGTCAAAACAGCCATAAACAGTGCAAAAACAGAATTCTTTGTCTGACTGCAGTAATCGTTTATGTCTGATGTAAGCTGTCGCGATAAGGTAAAGGTTTTTCTTAAGGCATTAGCTGTACCGGAAATTTTATCATGAGGTTTAAAGCCTGTAAACTCCGGAACAGTGGCAAACCGTTCAGCCCAGTACTCCCTTTGTGCATTAAACCTATCAGATTTCTTATAATCATCTTCACTCCATATGAATTCGGTATAAGAAGGAGCAATTGCTTTGGTTATTTTTTCTCCTTTAATCAGCTTTGAATAATATTCCATCACTTCACTGACCACCATTGTCATTGTCCAAGCATCAGTCAGCAGGTGATGGATTTTTACGTAGAAACCACTTTCATGCTCATTTAACCTAAAAATGGCAAAGTAGATTAAATCTTTTTTTATTAAATCAAAGCAAACTTTTATGTTCTCTTCACACCAGGCTTCTAGACCCTTTTCACCGCCTGAGCTGCTGAAATCAATATAATCAATCTTCTTATATTTATGTCGTGCTATGTATTGTCTGGGTTCACCCAATATTTCCCTAATTCTCAGCCTTAACGCATCATGCTTCTCAACTACAAGGTTTATTGCCTTTTCAAGAATATCATTATCAATACTTCCGTTGATTCTTACAACAAAGCAGTTATTTCCCAGGCTTGTCCCCTTAAACAGTTTTTCTGTATACCATATTGCAAGCTGAGGATGAGTCAGACGGTAATATTTAGTAAAATTCAAAAAATTATTCTTCAGCAGTTTTTTATATTCAATAAGACCGTGTCTGTTCATCATTACTCTTCCAATATTGCAATTGTACACAAACCCTTCAGAGTTCAACTCCTTCTCGTCATTCACGACACAGTCAAGTAAAACACTGAAACGATTGATACCATGTAATTTATAGTATTTTGCTAATTGGGCCAAGAGTGTTTTCAGTATTTTCTTTTTATCAGGCTCATTAGAAGTAAAGTAAACCCTGCAGTTATTTACAATATTTATTGCTTCAAGCTCCTCAGTATATATCTCGGCAACGCAAAAAGCATTAGTTTTATCCTGGTCATAAACCTTCCACAGACTTCTGGACATATAAAACCCATTAGAAGCATATATTTCTTTTATTTCTTTCAAGTCCAGCATTTTGTTGTTATATTCATAGCATTCTGACTCAAGAGATATTAAAGAATCTCGGCAATATGAAACAAACTCGTCAACGTCAGATATCTCCTCGCATCTGTAATGTTGAACATCTTCGCTATGCTCAGGTCTTGAAAGCAGTTTGTCCACATTGCCTTCATAAAGCTTAAGTATGCTGTACTTAAATGCCCTGCCATCGTTAATGATTGAATCAATATTGCTGAATATATCATTATGCCATGAAATATCATTTACTATGTAGTTTATATAATATTCAAAAGCCCTATGACTCAGCATATAGTTTGCCAGCCCCAAATATGTATTAGTGCTAACCTTTGGACCTAAAAAGGCTTCGGGCACAACTGCTACATGCTGACCCAGAAATGTCTTGGAGTATATTCTTAATACAGATCCCATCGAAAGCAGCTTATCATTTTTATTATAGGCATAGCCGGCACCAAAAACAGGCTTATTGGCTATTGTCCTTAGCAATTTAATTCTTTTTCTACATTCTTCTTCCTTATACTCATCAAAAGCAGTATCATAGAAAACCGCTCTTTTATATAGGCTTACCAGCTCTTCTTCAGAAAGATCACACAAACAGACAAGTTTTGGAAAAAGTCTTTTAAAGATATAATTATATATTTTTAAGTACGCCTCCCAGTCTTTGCTCGATATACTTAAACCATATATGAATCTTCCGTCAGAGTCACTATTGCAATATTTAACAAACAGGTCTGTATTACAATGGATATCATATCCTAAATATATAAAAGCATCCTGGATTATTTCTTCCCTTTTCAGCCGCTTTTCTTCTGCTAAAATAGAGATGCCATTTACACTTATATCAATTATTTTATACCGTGCATCATTCATACGGACATAAGCACAGCCTTGTTCTTCTTCACTAAGCATATACCTTGGTATTGCTCGTTTGTAGCCTGTAAAAACTATTTCCGGTACTTCCAATTTGCAAGTATTACCAATACAGCTAATCAGCTTAGATTCAAAGGAAAAAAATAAATCCTGATAATAAAAGCTTATATGTATAGTATCATAACCGGAAAAATCGGGGATACCATCAAACTCAATAAGAGGTTCATTCCCTTTTTTGGAGTTAAATGCCATTATGGCTTTAATTGCTGATTTTTCATATTCTACGTCAACTATTATTCTTTCACTTTCGGACAAGTTTCTAAATAGATTATTAATAAAATATTTGTTTTCTATCTTTTTCATTTTGCTCATCTGCATTCCTCCTTGTTATCTGCGAGAGCTCCCTGGAAGTGCTCTTGAGTGCTATGTATTCAACTTTATTCTGCTGGTATTTTTGTAAATTTATGTATTTACTTTATTATATACTTTTACTATATAATTATAAAGGGATTGCTTTTAAGCAATCCCGATTTATGAACTCTTAATAAACTCCGGCTTCTCTTTTAACTCTCTTATTAATACGTCAACTATAAGAGGGTCCAGTTTGGTACCGACAACACGAAGCAGCTCTTCAATAACATTATCTATTTCAAAGCTTTTTCCATAATATTTTTTAACAATTATATCATCCAAGGTATCAGCAACTGCAACTATTCTTGCCAACAGAGGAATACCCTCACCTTCAAGACCATCAGGATAGCCCTTTCCATCCATTCTTTCATGGTGATATTTAATTATTGGCACTACTTCCTTAAACATTGATACTGCAGAAAGTATGTGGGAACCTTTAATAGTATGTACAATCATTTCCTCCTGATATATATCATTTTCTATTTCAGGCTTAGAAAGAATATTATCAGACGTACCAATTTTACCTATGTCATGGAACATCCCGCCTAGTCTTAAATGTTCCAGCTCTTCTTCTGCGATGCCCATTGCTTCTCCTATTCTAAGTGAATACTGTGCAACTCTGTCAGAATGCCCCAAGGTTTTACTGTCTTTTGCATCTACAGCCAGCCTTAACGCCTCTATTATATCTATGTACCTGTTTCTGAGCTCATCATAGGTCTTTTCAAGTTCTTCATTTTTCATATTGACCAGTGAATGCAAGAAGGCATTATTTATAGCGGATGCGGCTTGTCTGGAATATACCTCCAGCAGCTTTTTTTCTTCTTCTGACTTTCCTCCGTCTACATACATTACACCAACTATATGCTGGTTATCGCTGTACATCGGTAGTATGTAGCTGTTTTCATGGAGGATAGTCATGCCGTTAGTCCTCACATAGCCTATTTGCTCCATCAATGAGTGGTCCAGCATGGACATAAACATGTCCAGATCAACTCTGTATTTTCCTATACCTCTAAAAATACTTCCACTGCCGCGGCTGTTGACAATGCTAGTATCATCTATAAGTATAAAAGCATTTTTCCCATCCACAATATTCAGTATACCCTCAAGTATGTTTTCAAGTATGATAGCCACAGGCTGCAGCTGGTATATTTGAGGTACTGCACTTAAAATTTTACTGAATCCGTCTCTATACTTCTTTATAGTCTTTAACTGAGCAATGGACTTTATTGCCGATTCTATCAGCAGTATCAGCTGATCAAATCTGTCACTTTTTTCACAGTAACCCTGGATATCAAGCTTTCTTAGTGTTTCCATGGGAGGTGCAATATCCCTGTGACCGGTCAACAGAAGAATATAGATTTCTTTATTGAACTTTCTAACTTCCTCCACAACCATATCTCCGTGCATTCCGTCCATCATATAGTCCAGTATAAGCAGATCACAGCCGTCATTTCTGATGCTTTCTATTGCTTCGCGCTGATTTGTAAAGCCCTTGAACAAATATCCGGAATGCTTGAGAATGACCGAAATGGAATCAATTATTCCAATTTCATCATCAAGCACCGCTATATTGTAGTTCTGATGGCTTTCTCTTAAAATTTTTCTCAATTTACTTCCCCCAAGTATTTTTTCTGTTAACTTATCTGCTGTATTATATCATCAGAAGATTGCAGCAGTTCAATGAATTTTTCAACAACAGCTTTGTCAAACTGAGTTCCTGAAGCAGTTCGAAGCTGCTGCACTGCCTCATCTACACCCATGCTGGTTCTGTACAATCTGTTGGAAGTCATTGCATCAAAGGCATCAGCTACAGACAGTATCCTAGCATGAAAAGGTATTTCATCACCCGTCAGTCCAAAGGGATAACCTCTGCCGTCGATTCTCTCATGGTGGCTTTCGATTATTGGTACCACACCACTAAACATGCTTACTGCCGATAATATGCGGGCTCCTCTTATGGGGTGCTTCTTGATTTCATCATACTCAGCACTGTCAAGCTTCTCAGTCTTAAACAGTATATCATCCGCAGTACCTATTTTTCCTATATCGTGAAATATCCCGCCAAGCCTCAATAGTTCCAGCTGATATCCTTCAAGGCCAAAGGCTTCCCCTATTTTCACGGCATAGATAGCAACTCTGTCTGAATGACCTCTGGTGTACACATCTCTTGCATCTACGGCTAATCTCAAAGCTTCTACGGTATCAATATACATGCTTTTAAGATTGTCATAGGTTTTAGTAAGCTCTTCATTCTTCATGTTCACTATATCATGCAAAAATGCATTGCTTATAGCAGACGAGGCTTGCTTGGAGTATATTTCAATAAGCTTGAGAGTATAATCTGTCGAAAAATCTTCTATAAGTAAAACACCCATGGTATTCCCTGCTTCACTGGTAAGCGGAAACACAGCTTTATTGCCTGATATTACTGTATCATGGGATGCTCTGGAGTCACCTATAAGCTCCATTAGATCAAGGTCAAGCATTGGTATTATTTTTTCAGATGCTACTTCAAACTTTCCTGTTCCTTTATATATGCTCATTCTCTTAATGGAATCATTACTCTCAATAATATTGTCAACCATTATAAAAACGTTTTTACAGCGGTCCAGCACCGATACACCTGCTAAAACGCTCTCCATCAATTTCGGAATAGGCTTGAGCTGGAATATCTCAGGAAGGATACCTACCATCTTATTCAATCCATCCTTGTATTCCTTTATCATACGCATTTGCTCAACTGCTTTTATGCCGGATTCTATAAGAAGTATTAACTGTCCGAACTTATCACTTTTCTCACAATAGCCCTGTATATCAAGGCTTCTTATTGTTTCCAACGGGGGAGCTATATCTCTGTGTCCGGTCAGCAACAGTATGTAAATATCACTGTTGAACTCTCTGATCCTTCTGATAACTTCATCACCATGAATAGGCTCCATTAAGTAATCCAGTATAAGCAAATCAAAATGCTCGTGCTTCAAGCATTCGATTGCCTCTAAAGGGTTTGTAAAGCCAACAGAACTGTATCCTATTCTTCTGACTATTGTTGTCAGTGAATCAATAATTCCTTGATCATCATCTACTAATATTATTCGGTATAGGGAAGAAGCCTCTTCCTTCTTTTTTCTCATTTGTAGTCCCCCATTATCTTCATATGAGTGAAAACCAGTATTTCATATATAACAGTGAAATTTACAAAGACTAATAAATATGACTATACGAAAATTATATTATAAATGTAATTTTAAGACAAGCTTTTACATTTTGCTTCTACTACAGCCAGTTAGTTATAACAGCACTTCTCATCTCTTTTACAACTACTGATGAATGTAAAAGAAATAAAGCATACCGTTGTATGCTATATTTCTTATCATTATATTTTACGTGCAAGCTCCGCAAGAATCTCCGCCCCTTTATTCAACTCCTTTACTGCCTCCACAATCTGAGTAAGCAGCTTTTCCTGCTTATGGGAGGAGTCCATAGATGCTTCAATATTATTTTCTACTTCTTTTACTGAATCCTTTATACTTTTCAATATACTATTGATTTCCACTATGGAGCTGACACTTGAATCAGACATCTTTCTGATTTCTGCTGCAACCACGCTGAAGCCCTTGCCAAACTCACCGGCTCTAGCTGCTTCTATGGCTGCATTAAGTCCAAGCATATTGGTCTGATTAGCTATATTTTTTATAAAACCGATAATTTCGTCCGTCTTGTTGCAATAGTTGGATGTAACCTTTGCCTCTTCTACTATGCTTTTATTCAGCGCTCGTATACACTCAATATCGTCATTAATATGTGTAGCCATTTTAAGTATGGCTGCAGTGGAATCTGACAGCTCTGCTGACATCCTTGATACTTTCGAGCTGTTTTCCAGACTCTTGCCATATGATACAGCCCCTACAACCTTCCCGTTTTCATCCTTAAGTGGTATAGCTACAACCTTTATGCTCATAATATTGTTGTAATTATCAACAATAAATGATTTCGACTTGCCTGTCTCCATAACTTCTCTAAGCAGCTCTCCCTTGGGTATTACTTCTCCAACCTTGGCGAAGGCAGCCATATTCTTGCTTTCTACGAACTTCACGAACCTTTCTCTGTCTGTTAATGTAAAAGAAATCTCCTCTTCAAAAAACGCCGGCAGCTGATCCATTATCTCTTCAAAGCATTTCACTGCTCTGTGTTTTTCATCTGCCGATAATTCAGTTTTGTGTGCATTGTTATACATTTCTTTCCCCCTATTCGATTTATTGTCAGCACTTTTCCCCCTTATACTGCCAACACTGGATAAATATGTATCATAGCATACAATTACCAGCATTTCTATATTCTACATTTAATACATTAATCCTTTTGTATTATGGGAAAAAGCACTAAAAAACATAATATTTATTATATTTAAAAGAATTTTTATACAGTTGCATTGTATTTTTATCAATGATTAGACATATTCGACAGATACTTTACAATTTTTTCAATTAAGTGGATAATATTAATATATTTCTAAAGCTAATGTTAAAAAGCAGGTTTTCTCAGATGATTTGCTGAGTCAACATTTATCAAAGGCTGGTGGTATAATGAGTATGAACCTTAGCAATGACGGAAGCTTCTCTGTAAAAAAAGACGATATGATTTTCGTTGAAGCGCAGAATGTAAGCTCAATAAGTATTCTTGCAAAAGGAAGGATAGATGTATATATTTCATCAGAACAGCATGCATCAAACCCTATTCTGCAGCAAGAAAATGAGATACTGCCAAAAAGCTATCGGCTTTTCAGTCTTGATAAAAACCTATTTATAGGGGTCAATGACTTAGCTCTAAGGAAAAAGCATTCCTTTAGCTATCTAGCATCTGCTGACTCAGTCTTGTACGCTTATGTAATTAATGATATAAGCCATATAAAGGAGCTGTTTGCTTCCAAAAACGATTATGCAGCCTATGTCATAAACTCGATTTACAGTATTATAGAGCTGTCCTATGCCTCACTATTAAAGCTTGAAGAGTTTGTCAATGAGCAGAAGAGCCTGATAGACAATTTATCCAGCTTTTTTTGGGTACTAAAAGAAAAACATGGCTTTTCATATGAGCCTGCTTTATGTACGCTGTAGGATAAACATACTGACCTTAAGGCATCAGACGAAGAGAAAATCAAGCTCTTCAGCAGCTTTAGTATTCAGTCTATTAACACAAACCATACAAAGCGTGCTTACACTCCAAGCAGCAAAATAGATACAGAAAAAATGGATTACTATAGGCATCTGCATCAGTTAGCTCCTGAGCTCCAAAAGCGTTTTCTCAATTCAGATTTTGTCATTGCCAGATATAACTGCATACAGCTGTCTGAGCTTCTATGTGATATTCAGCAAAAAATAAAGGCTGCACTGTCGGAAGCCAATAAAAATATATACTTAATGTATTCGGATGACTCATGCTGTTTACTGGGAGAATTTCTGGCTGCAAGCTCGGGTGCAGGCGACAGCATTTACGATTGCTCTGATTTGGCTGATACTATAAAATACATGGCTGATAGAGTTGAAAGCATTGTTAATATATACAGGGAAGAATATAAACACGAGCTTCCCATTAATCTGGACAAGCTCCACAGCAGAACCAGCACAGTTATAGAGACTCTCAGGCAGAAAAGCATCAAGCCGTTACCTGAAAAAACTGCTGCTCCAGTGAAAATTATGCAGGAGGATATTTTTGAGGAGTTAAGAAACAGCGTAGCGAAAATATTGGATTATTCAGATATATCCAGATCCAGAGGTGAAT
Organism: Bacillota bacterium; assembly: GCA_049322695.1. Taxonomy (GTDB): domain Bacteria; phylum Bacillota; class Clostridia; order Lutisporales; family Lutisporaceae; genus CALGKJ01. Next base: position 211,749 of record JBMORW010000021.1, read on the forward strand.
ATTTTATAAGCCTAATCAAGGCTTTCAGAGACTTGAAGGATAAGCTGTCTGACAGCGAAGAGGCAAAAAGTATAAGAAACGATATAACTCCCATATATTTTGAAATCTATGAGTCTGTCTTAAAGCGAGCTCTAATAGAAAAATGCGATAGAAAGCTGATTCAAATGTTCCTCAATTTCTCATACATGGATGAGAAGCTTCTCAGCCCTAATAATATTGAAGCTTTATACCAGTGCTGTGACAGCTATATCAATAAAGCTTATGCTTCAGTTTTTCATATGAAGGACTGGCTTCAGTTAATATATGAGAAGGAAAGAAATCCATCCGTTAATGAATTTTCCATGGACTATTTTGACGTATTCAGAGAGATGCGAAAGAATGGTACAGTATCGGATAAGGAGAAAGCTGCTTACGACAGTAATAAGGATGCAAGACTCAACTTTGAGATTGGCAATATGTTCAGGACAAATCACAAGCTCTGCAACAGAAATACATCTACTTATTTCCCTATATTGCATGACCAGCTGATTTCTAAGGATCTGAACAAAGCCCTGGTTACACCGGATATGATCATGAATTCTGTAAACAAAGCTCTTTCTATTGATTTCTCTGCATTTTACAGGGAACTGTCCTATTTCAACATGAGTAAGGGCATTGAGAAGGAGTTTGTAATGCAGTCAGTAATGCCCGATATAATTCTTATGCCAGCTTATGGTCCTAATGCAGTAATGTGGCAGGATATCAGCGGAAGAATAAGAAACACGCCCGGACGCTTCATAATTCCAGTATTTACTGAAGAAAACATTGATGACATGATAATCACGTTAATCGGCAACTTCAGATGGGAGCTGTGTAAAACCATGATGGGTGTGGTATGGAACGATATAAGCATAAAATCCCTGACCTCTGAGTATATGGATTATCTGCAATTCTATAAAAAGAACAAGGAAATGACCGAAGAGAGCAAGGAAAAGCTTAAGAATCAGATCAAAAAGCATAGAGGTATTTCCAGAGACATATTCACTGCTGATTATATGCTGTGGATCAAGTATGAGTCTGATGGAGTAATACGGCTTAATAAACAAACACGGGATATGCTGTATAGATACTGTCCTTTTACAAAGGAAATAAGAAAAAGACTGCTGAATAACCCCGTCTTCGCAGCTGCCACAGCTCAGTTTGAAAGTGTCAGAGCCAAGCAGATAAAAGAGCTGGAAAATAGATATTCAAGATACACCAGAGCCGGTATCACACTGGATAAAGAAATGATAGACACTCTGAATTACTATAAAAACCAATAATAAGAGCCTGTTGGTACAGGCTCTTATACATTTCTTTACTATGCCACATGAATTGCTCCGTCTTCAAACAGCTTTATGAAGGTTTCAGTAAGTACAGGATCAAACTGAGTTCCACTGCACCTTCTTAACTCTTCAAGAGCTTCATCTATGCTGAGAGCTTTACGGTAAGGTCTATCTGTAGTCATTGCATCAAAGGCATCAACAATGCTTAAGCAGCGACCTTCTATAGGTATTCCTTCCCCCTTTACACCTCTGGGATAGCCCTTACCGTCATATTGCTCATGATGACTCATTATTGCCGGTATAACCTTAATTAAGCTGGGAATATGCTTTATTATGGATATGGATATTTCAACATGTCTTTTCATTATTTCATATTCATGCCGTGTCAAAGTTTCATTTTTTGTAAGTATATACTCAGGAATTCCTATCTTGCCTATGTCATGCAGCAAGCCTGCATTCCGTACAATATCAATCTTCTCGTCATCAAACCCGGCTGCTATTGCCAAAGTCACTGCATAGCTGGATACATTCTCCGAGTGCCCGAATGTATAATGGTCCTTGGCATCTATAGTAGCTGCTAAAGCATATACTGTAGAAAAATATGCCGTCTTTATGCTGTTTTGCATCTTTTCAGTTTCATTCTGGCTGTTTATGCTGAAACAGCCTTCTTCCATCCTAGAATATAATACACATTGATTTCTGCCGCTCCATTTAGCAGCATACATAGCCTTGTCCGCACATTCCAAGACCTCTTCTCCGGAGCTTCCGTCACCAGGATAGCTTGCCACCCCTATGCTTACAGTCAAAAACTCACTTCCATCCTCTGTTGATAGAAAGCTGTGTTCCACTGCCTTTCTTATGGTTTCAACAGCTCTTAATGAATCGCTGCCTTCAATATTAGGGAAAATAATTGCAAACTCCTCTCCTCCATATCTCGCTATTATGTCGTTATTTCCTACAGCTTCTTTCAAAATTTCAGAAATCCTTACCAAAGCTCTATCGCCTGCAGAATGTCCATATAAATCGTTATACAGTTTAAATAAGTCAACATCTATCATTGCTATGGAAAATACATCGTACTTCCTTTCATACACATATTCACTGAGCAGTTCATGAAAATGCCTGTGGTTGTACAGCTTTGTCAAACCGTCAGTTATAGCCTGATGCTTGACCTCTTCATACATCTTGGCGTTATCTATTACTACTGCTGCATTATTAGCCAGGGTAAAAAGCAAATCAATTTCTTCCTGAGAATATGACTCCCCGCCCTTTTTCTCTGACAAAATGATGAATCCTATCAATTGCTCTCTCAATCTTATAGGTACTATCATCTCTGTGTTCAGTTCAATAAGACGTTTTTTTTCATCACTCCACAAGCCTGCAAAAAAAGGCAGACTATGCATGTCATCCATAGTTAAAATTGATTTTGGAAGCATGAACCACCTGACAATAGGATGATCACTTTTAAACTTGATTTCCTGTATCCGGTTTTCTTTCATTGAAGTATAAAAGATACCATAATCATTCTTATTTTCTCTTAATACCAGCAAAACCCTTTTGGGCTGCAATCCTCTTTCTATAGACTGTATGAGAGTATCTGTAAGCTCTTTCAGGTCAAGTACATTATTAATTATGCTGCTGAAATCCCTTAATAATGTTTTATGACTAAGCATGTCCTTATAAAACAACCTGTCTATTAAATGCTGAAGTGAATTCTTTATAGGGTGAAACAGTATAGCTAGCATTACCGCTATTGCAAATGTCATCGTTATTGTAGTATTTCCTATAAGAGCACTTAATATCTGCTGAACAGCTATAATGGCAATTATGTATACTCCAGTAAGTGCAAGAGTATATACTGAATAAGCAATACCCTGCTTTACTATGAGCTTAATTTCAAGAAAACGATATCTGTATATTGAATATGCAATGAAAAGAGCATTTATTGTGTTCAATACTATGTCCAGTGGATATTTACCCAAGCTGGGGAGCAGATTGAGCAGCCCGCCCGCAATCACAAGTACAAGCCCGTACAATATGTACTTAACTCGTATAAATGGAATTGTACCCTTCTTAACCTTATCCAGTATATTGATAAAAGCCAGTATCATATAGAATATGCTCCAGACTGCCAAAAACGATGCTGCAGGGCCCAGTGTATAATAAAACACGTTGTTTTCAGCATACGCATGTTTGGTAATCATTCCGAAAAAGTTGCTTACCAAAAGAATACATGCGGAAACATAGCCTAACAAAAGCTTATTTCTCTGATTGGTAGTCTCAGTAAGCACAAGTGTGAAATGATAGAACAAAACAGGCATGCATATCATACCAATGCAAAGAATTCTGTTCCAGAAAAGAGCACTGGGCGGAAAGTCAGTCTTCATAATGAATGAACAGAAGCTCCATACTATCATTGCTCCCACATATAGGGTATAATACTTAGTTATTCTGTTCTTTTGTGATCCCAGAAGTATTACCAGCAATATACAGTAACACAAAAAGGATACAAAAGGAATAAGAATCAAATATGAGAATGGTTCCAAACTATCACCTCAAACCATTATTCAGCCATGCTTATAAGTGTTTCAATGCAGCTTTTTCCGGGATTGATTTTTGCAATACTGCTGTTTACAAGCTTAAACCTGTTGAAGGTACCTGACGGCAGTAAAGTAACCCTAAGCGGATCCTTGCCTAAAAGCGTCTGCAGATCTCTGTAATCAGTATCCAGGTTTTTCAGATTCTCATGTATCAAATGTTTTACCGAGCCAGCATCCAGCTTTCTGTCCTCAGGCTCCAGATACAAATGAAGTACCGGCTCCTTATTTTCATACTGCTTGCATGCTACCCAGTCCTTTATTGAGATGACACCCGTGTGTATTGCTTTATCCAGCGTAGCCTTTGTAATTCTTGTAAAGCCTGCCAGGTCTATAACATTTGATATGCGGTCTACAAAGCGTATTTGAGGCAAATCGATTCTGTTTGACTCATTTTTTAAGGACAAGCACTCTATTATGTCACCAACTCTGTATCTGACAAATGCGCCCCCCCTGAACTTGGTAATTACAAGCTCATATCTTTCAGAGGCTTTTATCTCATTGATAAGCAATGTCTTCGGTATGTAGCTCTTATCTTGCATGCTTCTCAACGATTCCTTTTCAGGTATGAACTCCAGGAAATTTACATCAGGGAAGAAGGTTAAACCACTGTCTCCCCAGGTTTCTGTTGCCACTGTGGCTATTTCCGTTCCTCCATATATCTCTAAAGGCCTCTTACCCCAATAATATTCGATTTTTTCCTTGAAAGCATGGGTATCAGTTCCTGCGCACAGTATTCCCTTAAAATCCCAGATATCCTTAGGGAGTATTGTCTCCTTTTTAATTCTTTGTTTTACATAGGCTTTTGCCAATCTATATGCCATCTTCAGGTTCTTGGGCTTTACTTTTTGACCGGAGCTTGTAGAACCCTTTGCAAATTCCTCACCTATCTTTACAAGTACACTGGATAATCCAAAGAAAAGATCAACACCCCTTTCTAAAGCCAATTCAAAGCCCACTTTGTTTCTGTCTTCGAAACTGAGGTGCTCGGCTTCCTTGATGGAAGGCAGATATTCAAAATTTATTTCATTTCTTACTCCATAAGGCGCCAAACCTGTCAAGTATGGCAAGGGGGCCATACCATAAAGAAATCTGTCATTTTCCCTTAGTGTAAAAACCCCTCTTTTAGGGCTTGTTGCAAGCAGCAGACTTGCGATAAATGATTTTGTATGCTCCTCAATCATGCTCTCTGTATAGGGGGCAAGTTTAGTTTCATGTGTACCTCCCTTCCAGGTAGTTTTGATCCAATATATTGGCTTTGCAGGAAGAGCTTCTTCATTTTTATAAAGTAAAATGTCTGCATAATCCTCATAAGTGGTCAATGGAACGCTTTCCCTGAACTCCTTTACAGATGCAGGCTTACACTTTCCCATAAGCCGTCTTCCTAGCTCACAACGTGATAACAGTTCAATCTGCTCCATCAAAAGTCTATCCTGAATTCTCATGAACTCCTCAAGGCTTAAATCCAGAAAACCGCAATATTTTTTCCATATCTTATCATACTCTTTATGCTTTAGCATTTCTTCCAGTCTTGTCATCCTCATTCCTCCGTTTTTGCAGGGTCAATATACATCTTTCTATGCTGCTTTTTGTAGGAATCAGCATTGGTGTATAGCTCATATAGTCAGCATAGCTTGGAAACATTTTTAAGAAAAACAGCTTTTCCTGCAGATATACGTGCAGAACGTCAAGGCTTGTCCATATCAGACCTCCTGCTATTACCAGTTCTGCCCCTGTAGCGAAGTAGTAAAAGAAAAATATAAAAGCAAACCACAATACGCCGGGATGTCTGCATAATGCATATGTACCAGTATCTATCAAGATGCTGCTGTGTTTTTTTTGTGCATAGGTTGTTTTAAATGGCAGCTCTATAAATAATGAGTAAACAAGTAAAAAAACCGAGAGAATACATAGCACAATGGCTGTAAGCCGCAATGATAATGGAAGCACCGCTTTTTTTGATACTATTGCCAGCATAATTGCGGAAAATAATATCAGCGCTGCTCCAATACAGCCACAAATATACTTTCTATATATCCATCCTCTTATTGTATATACATCAAATAAAAACAGAAAAATAAAGGCAGAAATACCAGTTAGTATGTATATCATATCTCACCTGCTTCCAATTTTTGTGTTACAATTTTATAGCTGAATAATACCTGCAGGCTCTTACAGCAATTATATAATGAATATTCATTATATATTACTATTCTCCAATCATTCCGGGAATCCTCTCTGTTTATGTAATAATCGTTCAACATCTATAGCCAAAAAAATCTTTTTTTAGACATTTTTTTCTTATAGAAATATGCAGAACACATTTTTCGACAGCAAAACAGCAAAAAAAAATTAATGTACATCCCTATGCGACATGTACATTAATATTAATTGTCGAAATGTTTTTTGATAAATGCTTTATACTGACTGCTTTGAGGTCATTTGTTAAGTCATTTGTTAAGCCATTTATCAAGCATATTTCTGAATATGTTGATATCTATGGGCTTCTATATACAATCATCCATACCCTGATTAATAGAATTTTCTATTTCTCCCGTTAATGGATATGCTGTCATAGCAATTATAGGAACATTCTTTAAGGCTGTTTTTTCGAGTTCTCTTATTTTTTTTGTAGTTTCAAGCCCATCAAGCATATGCATCTGTATATCCATCAATATAAGGTCAAAGGTATGGCTGCTCAGCATTTTAAGCGCTTCAGCACCGCTATCTGCAGTCATCGCATCTGTATTGTGCTTCATCGACAGTCTTGAAATATAAAATCTATTTAGTTCATCATCATCTACAACCAGTACTCTCTTGCATGCTTCAGACTCAGCTTCAGCATTTTTTCTGCTGTCACACGATTCATTCTTGATTTCCTCGGCATCAGATTCTTTTTTCATAATTACAGTAAAATAGAACTCGCAGCCTTTGTTTTTGTCGCTTTCCAGCCAAATCTCTCCATCCAATAGCTCTACAAGCTTCTTTGATATTGCCAGTCCGAGACCTGTGCCCTGATACTCCTTCTTATAGCTAAGTCCATCTGATTGAATCTTTCGAATAGTTGGGATTGCTTATCCTTACTGATTCCTATACCCGTATCCTTAATTATAAATAAAAGTTTTATCCGGCTGTCCTCCAAAGTCTCACTTCTGACAGTTATTTTAATGCTGCCTTTGTTTGTAAATTTCACAGCATTCCCTATCAGGTTTGACAGAACCTGTCTAAGTCTTACATGGTCTCCATACAGCCTGTTTGGAATGTTATCAGCTATGCTGGTAAACATACTCAATCCTTTTTGCCTTGCACTAATATCAAAAAGAAGCACAACATCGTTGACAACTTCACTGATATTAAAGATACTGTTCTCTATGGCCACTTTACCTGCCTCAATTTTAGAATAATCAAGTATATCGTTTATAATCCTTAAAAGAGAATTAGCAGATTGCTTGATAAGGTTGAGATAATTGCTCTGTTCTTCGCTTACATCCGTCAACAGTATCAAGTCCGTCATGCCCATAATGCCATTCATTGGTGTTCTTATTTCATGACTTATATCAAAGAACTCAGAGTAATGTATTTTCTTGAGATCGATTTTTACATAATTATTGGATGCATTTTTTAGAAAGCTTAAAAATACCTCCATACTTCTTTTATTTTTCGCCATGAAATACTTAGTTAACCCTAATGCTGCAGCAAGTAAAATAAATAACAGCACCAAAATATATCTGATTTTTTCGCTAACATCCTTTTTCATCTGAGTCCTTTTCTGCTCTATTATATTCTCTATTTCATCCAGTTCACGCCTGTACCTATTGCCCATCCCCATTCATCTATACCTCTGATAAAGGTTAATTTTTCAAAAACCTCATTATCCGGTTTATTCCAATAGTAAGTTATGTATCCTCCGCCCCTGTGCTGCTTAGCAATTTGTATCTCCTCCTGTATCACTTTTCTTCCGCTGATATCCGTCATATCCCAAAGATTCTTCCCGACCAAGTCCCTGTATACATCGTTTGCAATTTCAACTCCGACATAATTAACAATAAAAAAAGTCTTCTCTATTATCTCCATAACGAGCTGCCTTATTGATTTAAGAACTGCATTTTGTATATCTTTGATAACATATTCAATGTATTCTCCTGTACCAGCATACCAGTCATATGGTTCAAATTTCTTTGCAAATGTTATTTTCTCACTGGCCATTTTCTCCTTTGAATCAGGCTTTGTCCAGTAACCCCTGATGAATCCTTCGCCATATCTGTAAAAGAGCTCTATTTCATCCCGTATTGAATAATTACCTGCTGCATCCTTCAGATCAATCAGGTTTGCTCCTTCACTTTCGGGAAGAATCGGATATAGTATTACATCCCCTTCCAGTGAATAAATAAAATAATATCCTCTTCCGTTATTGAAGCGGACGCTTCTTAATGCATCTGTTATAAATGTCCTTATCTCATCTTTACTCTTACTATCTTTATATTTGCTATAAATGTTCATTGTTAAGTTCTAAGCTTCATTGGTCCTGTTCTTAACATCTTCTTTCAGTATCCTTTAGGTCTGAACCATCATATACCTGGCATACTCTATCTGCCTGCTGACTTCGTTCTGTATAGTTCTTTTATACATACCAATATAGTCGTTTCTAAGCTTATCGGACTCTTTGTTAAAGGCTGTATATTCATTTCTTATCCACGAGTATCCCAAAACACCTGTTGCCAATAGTATTATGCACACTATTTTCAGCATATCATAGCAGCAAGAGTTTATTTTTTGCATGTTCGCATTAGGATAACCCTCTCTTCATAAGAACTTTTCTAATCCTAAAGACGAAAAATACACTATGGTTAATAATATAATCCCATAGTGCATATTTCTATTATTCATTCCCTCTTCTGCGGAGTCCTCATCAGCATTTCCAGTCTCACCGTCTTATTCGGTGATTTCATTGACTTCACCTGTTATATCTGAACTTCTTCTTAAAATCATAAATTCGTCCAAATGCAGTATTTCACCAGCTGTTAAAGTAATAACCACGCTTGCAGGCTCATATCCCATTTCTTCATCTGCGGCATAGGCTGTTATTGTATAAGTGCTGCCTTCACCATACACAGGTATGTCGTTTATAGTAAAATGACCATTGGTTTCAGTCTCAGCAGCCAGCACTCCGTCTCCTATTTCCACCTTTACTATTATACCGTTTTGAGCTATCTGATCCTCATATAGCGCATAACCGGACACCGATGCTGTTCCTTCTTCATACTCCATTACTGTCAGAGTCAGTATTACATCACCCTCATATCCTTCTACATTTCCTGTAAAAGTAAATACTCCAGGCTCGCTGCTGTCTGCTTCACTTGGATCCCACACCACCTCAACCTCTCTGCTGCTTTCATCACTCATAACTGCATATACTGTATCAGGAAGCGAATACTCGTCACCGACATATATGAATTCATCAATAGAATCAATATATGCTATTGAAGGCTCCGGCGTAGGCTCCGGCGTGGGTACAGGAGTAGGGATTGGAGTCGGATCAAGCTCTGTATAGTTTGAAGCATAATCTTCAGTTTCTTCTACCGAGCTGTCTTCTCGTGTAATTATAGGCAGTGGAGGAATTGTAACATAAATAGTCTTACTGCCTTTGATTTTGGTAGAATTCACTGCTGCCGATACTGTTATTACCAAGCTCTGAGGAAGTTCTTTGCGCTGGATAGGCTTGAACTTAAAATTGTTTCGTTCAGCATCGAATTCCAAATCAGCAAACTCATATTTTTCATTATCCAGCTGAGCTTCAAGCACATAATCTTCAGTTCTCAAATCAGGAACATTTTTAGTAAGCCTTATGCTCAGTGTATCTGTTCCGAAATGCAAATAATATATTGATGCCTTACTAGTATACTTAGCCTTCAAAAGCCCTCTGAGCAATATAATGGTTTCAGCTCTTGTTATCGGCCTTTCAGGCTCAAAAAAACCCTTTTCATCCAATTCCATCAGCCTGTTCCTAAGTAGTGCGCCTATTGCTCCCTTTTCAGCATCAGACAGCTTCTGAACATCTTCAACCGCTGATACATAGCTTATATCCGCACTTAAATCAAGCTTAAGTATCCCCGCTGCTATAGCTGCGGCCTGTTTACGACTGACTTCACCATCAGGCCTGAAGCTTCCATCCTCATTGGGGCTAATATATCCCGCAGTAACTGCAATGTTGGCTATTCTATGATACCACTCTGATACAGGAACATCAGGAAAACTGACTGCAGATACTTTTCTGAAGCCAAATGCCCTGTTGAAGAAGGCACAGAATTCCGACCTTTTTGCAGCGTCATCCGGCCTGAAGGATTTATCCGGATAGCCAAGCGCTATTCTTTCTTCATATGCCGCTCTAATATCATCTTCAGCCCAATGTCCTCCGGTATCAGGAAAATAGGCAAAAACCGGAGTTAATTGTGCAAGTATCAGTACTAGTGTAATAATTAACATAAATACTGTCTTGGGCTTAAGTTTCATTTACTGCTTCCCTCCCGCAATATAATAAGAATCTGCAGTCCAATATTTTCCATAATCTGCAATTCTTATTCACCGGTATTTATTCATCACACTCCTCTCCGGCATAACATTACATTATATTTTATGGCAGGCAGCAAATACAAATTCTTAAGTGTGAAATTATTCCAGCTAACAGCTGCGCAAATGCAGCTGAAGCGCATCATATTTTGCTAAGAAAATTACGCATTTATAATAAAAAAGACGATGAATGTTCAGACATTCACCGTCTAATAACTTCTTTCATTTGTTGAAAGTATACCTGCGGAAAAGTATTTTCCTGAAGTCATGCAAAATGCCCTTCCTAACTGTATCAGCAGGCTCATTTACCGCAATTTCAGCCATTTTCATTATGCTTTCAAAGGATCTAGCTCCTGCTATAAACCTTGCCGGATGGCAGAATATAGCATCGGAAATGCCTATTATGCTGCAAAGCTCCTGCTCACGTTTTCCTCCCCAGGCCTTTGGCAGGCTCTTTCTATTACCTCTGTAGCCGCTTCCTCTCACTGCCTGTATGAGATATTCATTATCTCTCGGAAAAACTACATATAGTACTTCCTTATTGTTATCTATCTCATGCAAAATGGCAGACCATGGATATGGCTTGTCAAGAACCAATATCTCAGGTCTCTCTCTCTTTCTATAAGCCTCTTCTATCAGCGCTTTGGCTTTAACTGCTGCAGCTTGCTCCTTCAATGAGTTTTCAAGCACAGTGTAAGCAAGCTCGACAGCTTCCTTGAAGGAGCTGTCATTGTACTTTTCATCAATATCCCAAGAAGGATTAAAGCCGGATATAATAGATGTTATGTTCATGGTTGGAATTATGTTTATAGTGGTTCTGACTCCATTATCACACGCATCAATCCCCTGCAGGATTCCCAGGTCAATATGCTGGAAGACCTCAACTGTCTCATCAGGTGACAGCTGAGGACATTTTAATTGTATAGCCTCTCTTCCGAATTTTCTCCATATTAATCCGCAGGCTGCATATGGCGTACCATTTTCACGATACTCAAGCTTAATATTGTGATGATCGAATTCGCCGTCACCAACATCATAAACAATGTCAAGATTGCCAAGTATACTTAAATCTCTGGTTCTGACAACCTCTATATCATATAGCAGCTTAAGAATCGCAGTTGCCATAACTTCATCTGCGTGAAACCGTCCATCGTGTGTTCCTACTCTTTTAAACTCTTTGCTGATATTAATATTATCACTTCTCCTATCCAGCTGAAATATAATCTAGTATTTGAAGAAGCTTCTTTAACTATACAATAAAGACAGAGGCCGTGTTTCAGTTCACAGCCTCTTACATCAGTATTACTCTTTCATTGTTGCATATAAATGCCTTCTTCATTATAACCATAATATAAGTACCACACGTCATCAATTCTGACTATTGCAGGATCGCTCATAGGCGTCTCTGGAAAGGCACTGTCATAATCGCTTATTTCTCCAGTCTCATCAAATTCTATTATGAAATCGCCGCTGCTTGTATCAAATTTATCAGAACTTATGCTCTCATATATTGGTTCACTAAAGCTGCCATTTTCATAAGTACTGTAGCAAATGCCCTGATAACCCCAGAAATAGAGCCTTATACTTCCATCCTTCCATTTAATAAGCTCCGGACCTGCCGCTAATCCCTGCAGCTTATTGCTTCTACTTTCTACGGCAATACCTTTGCTTACAAAATCAATGCCGTTGTCCGATACAGCCCATAGAAGCAGCTGTGTGTCACAGGTACATAATCCTTGTATTTGCTGCTTAGATCTCCTCGGTAAACCATCATATATGTACCGTCATCAAAGGGAAAGCCAGAAAGGATTATGTAATACTAAAAACTCACGGAGGTTTTAGGTGGTGTTTATGGAATCACTGTAACAGAAGCATTATATGCCTTGGCTGATAACGGTCTTGTGGATGTGGCATGGAAATCCAACGGGGCATCATGCACGAACTGCCAGCAAATATTACAAAGATTGGCTCAATCCAAAAGAGAGGTTACGGGAGTTCAGAGAAGCACATCTTTTGCTCTTACATGACATAAATATTCCGATAGACAATAATTTAGCCGAGCGCCTGCTCAGAATATTAGGTTAGTGTTTACAAAAGTGTCGCCGACATTTTGGGTTGGTTTTGCTGAGCAGCTTTTTGCCGACATATAGGAGGTTCACGTGTCGGCTTTATATTAGTTGAAGCTGTTCTTACACCATATGTACAGTAACATATTTTGATGTTTCACCTATGTGTGACGTTTCAAAAGATTTTCAAAACACATTTTATATGCTAATATTAAATATAGAATAATTTTACATATTTACTATAAAATATTTAATATTATAGTGTTTGATAGGCACTTCATGATATTGGTGAAAAATTCCAATATAAGCTACTGAGAGTATGACCAAAAGTAAATTTTTGGAGGTAAACTAATATGCGTATATTTTTAACAATAGTATTAACTATTTCAATGTTATTAACTACACTATTCATAACTCCTTTAAATGCTCAATCTGATAAAATAGGTTTCGATCTGCTCGGACAGATTGGCGGTGTAACGCAGGCTTTAGCAGTACAGGGAGACTATATTTATGCCGGAATTGGAATGAGGATGGTAGTTTTGAGGGATTCCAACAGCGGCTCTTTACGGCAGGTGGGATCTACCATGCCATTTCCTCATTTGATAAGGGATATTGTTTTAAAAGACAGCTATGCATATATAGCATGTGGTGGAGCTGGACTAAGGATAGTTGATATTTCAGACCCTCAAAAGCCTGTTGAGATAAGCTGCTGGGATTCACCAGGCTATGCAGAAGGCCTAAAAATAGCAGACGACTATGTTTATCTGGCAGACGGACCATATGGTCTTACAGTAATAGATGTCAAGGATGTGAACAAACCGGAGGTTGTCAGCAATACTTTCAGCACCAGTTATGCATTCGATGTGGACATTGCAGGCAGCTATGCGTACATTGCTGCCGCCGGAGCAGGTTTGCTGATTGCCGATATAGCATCACCTTCAGCACCAAAGGAGCTTGGATATTTAAATACACCTGGATATGCCTACGGAGTTTCAGTTTCAGATAACATTGCATACATTGCTGACGGCTGGGAAGGCATGAGAGTAATTAATGTTGAAAATCCTGCAACTCCTGCAGAAATTGGATACTATAAAACGCCTGGTCAGGCTTTTGGAATTAAAGCAGACGATAAATCCGTCTATATAGCAGATGCATTCAAGGGTCTAAGGGTAATCAATGTCAGTAATCCTTACATGCCTACGGAAAAAGAAAGCTTTGAAGTTTACAGGGGTCACGCCGGAAAACTGGCTATCGCAGATAATAAGGTTTATATTGCCGACAGAAACTGGGGAGTTCTCAAGGTTGACGTTACAATGCATAAAGAGCCTTCAATGATGTCCTTCTACAGCTATTCTGTGCCTATTCCTGCAAACCTGCCGCAGGACGTAATAAGTGATACCGAATGTTTGAAGGAAATAGGAAGGCTGTATTATTTAGGTGCTGTATCCTTTTATGATGATGGTACATTCAGACCTGATGATCCTATGATAAGGGCTCATGCTGTAAAAATGCTTATGATATCACTGGGATACAGTAAGGGAGAAAGCCTTAAAAAGGGCAAAAATATGTTTAAGGATATACCCGCTGATAATCCTGCATATCCATATATCGCTGCCGCTATAAACAATAATATTCTGGAGTCCGACAAAAATTCTCTTTTCAGACCGAATGATACGATTCTATATTCCGAAGCGCTTACAATGCTTTTAAAGGGTATTCACAGAGCTTCATCCGATAAGAGCTTCCCCGACCCGTATGAAAGAATACTTTTCAACACACGGATGGAGTTAAAGAAGACTGACGAAATGACAATGCGTGACTTCAGTATTATTCTTTCAAAATTTATTTTTGAACTACCGGATGGAATTTCGAAAAAAACAGTTGCAGCTGATGTTTTTAGAATCAATAATGAAGGCCCGGCAGGATATGTATCAAGTATTTCAGTAGCCAGAAAATACGCGTATGTAGCTGCAGGTAGGTATGGATTTTTTATTGAGGATGTTTCAGACCCACGCAATCCTGTACAGATAGGCTATTATGACACCAGGAGTTACACAAGAAATGTCATTATGTACGGAAAGTATGCTATCGTTTCAACAGATGATGCAATACTCACTCTGGATGTATCAAATCCTTATCACCCGTTCTGTGCAGGGTACTACAAACCAAAAAGGCAGGATTCCGCTCCTTATAGAGGAATGACACTTAAAGGCAGCATGCTGTACGTTGCGGACGAATATGGCCTGATCATTATAGATGCAGCCAATCCATTAAATCTAATCGAGAAAGGCAGACTCAAAATTGAAGAGTTTGGAATTGCACATTCATCAAGTATTGATGTGACAGGAAATATTGCTTATCTAGGCTGTGAAAATGCAGGTATTAAAATAATTGATGTATCAAATTCCTGCAATCCCAGTATTATTGGTGAGTTGAAATATAATAATTACAATTACGTTAACAATGTAGTCATTAATGACGGGAAAGCATACATTGCAGACAGTTCGAACGAACTTCACATTATAGATATCAGTGAACCGAATAATCCGGCAAACCTGGGGTCATATGTGACATCCGGAAAGCTTTCGACAATTGCCATATATAAAAACAGCGGTATTATTGCCGATGGACACCTGGGGCTGATTTCAATAGACATGTCAAAGCCTTCTAATATGACTAAAAATGGTGAGTATAATACACCAGGTTTCACTAAGGATATATTTATATCAGGTAAAAATATATTTGTTTCGGATGCAACAAACAGTGCCCTTATATTCAACATTAATGAAAAGGGGGCAAACCCTGTAAATGAAACACCTGCAAAAAGTGTGTATGATTATAACAGGTCAGTTTCCGATAACAGCCTTCATACTCAAAAAAAGAACGTAAACCTTGCCCTTTCCATAGATCAATCAAGCCTTAAAGACAATGGTATGCTTGAACAAAGCAGAAAACGTAAAAGTATAAAAATTTACACTGTAACAAATACTCATGATTCAGGAGAAGGGTCATTAAGATGGTGCATTGAAAATGCCAGGGATGGAAGTAAAATCGTTTTTAACACTAAAGTGTTTTCTCCCATAAAGCCTGCCGCTATAGTTTTAAACAGTGGACTTCCGGCTATAAAGCAGAATAATATTACTATTGATGCCAGCAACGCAGGAGTAATACTTGATGGAAGCAAATTAAAAAGGGATAGCTCCGGAATGGAAGGTAATGCACTTATATCATGGGGTGACGGGTTGATTGTAAAAGGCCTGCAGATTTACAACTTTCCCCAGAGCGGAATTGTTGTTACTGGAAGTAACTGCATTATAGGCGGTGATAGAACAAAAGGCAGGGGACTATGTGGTGAAGGCAACATAATAAGTAAAAATGGGGGATATGGAATTTGGGTATCCGGCGGTACTGCAGAAAACAATATTATCGTCGGAAATAATATAGGAACTGATATAAGCGGAACTAAACCTATGGGAAATTTAAGCTGGGGGATATTTGTTTCTCATGGGGCTTCAAAAAACATAATCGGAGGAACCGGAAATTACAGAAACCTTGTAAGTGCAAATGATGGCGGTATTGATATAATTGGCTCGCAGACACACAGCAATACTGTTATGGGCAATTTTGTAGGAACAGATATAACAGGAACAAAGGATCTGGGTAATAAATTATCTGGAGTTGGCAGTGAAATGGGAGCTTATAATAATTTATTCAAGCAAAACCTGATATGCTGCAATGGAACCAGGGGGCTTTTCATGTTCGATAACGGCAGCGATTATAATACGGCAGTGGGCAACAATATAGGAGTTGATATAACAGGAACCAAGGAAATGCATAATAAGGAATGCGATGTAAATATAGGCTTTTGCGGAACCAACTATAACAGAATTGGAGGAACCAACCCTGAAGACCGAAATGTCATCAATAATTATCTCTATCTGTCCAGTGAGGCTGAAAATACCTTGATAATAGGAAATCATATCTCGGTAAACAAGCCCGGAAAAGAGAAATCTCAGGTTTTTTGCTCAATATATAGTGAAGCTTCCCACTTGATTGTTGGTGGTACTACGCCTGAAGAAGGGAACACCATAAGAGTCTGGAGAGATTTGGGAGGTATTGTTCTACGGGGTGATTACTGTTTTGTCAGCGGGAATTATATTGATACACTTTATCCTGAGGGGAATGACTTTCAGTACAATGGCATAAAAACACAGAATTCCAGTCACAATTACATACAGTGTAACAGCCTTAATGGTGTAAATGTTTTTATTGAAAGGTTTGCCGGAAATACTATCCGTATTAATTCTATAAAGGGTAATCAGGTTAAAGGTATACTACTGGCTGAAGAATCAAACGGTAATATTCCGGCCCCTGTCATAACCTCAGTCCATTCGGGCGAAATACAAGGAACAGCTCAACCCGGATGCATTATAGAGGTGTTTTCCGATATGGATAATGAAGGTCAGTTCTATGAAGGTACTGCCTTATGTGATGATACAGGCAGGTTTGTACTAAGTGGTGTAAACAGGCTCAAAGGGCTTAATATTACTGCAACAGCTACTGATTCCAAAGGAAACACATCTGAGTTTTCACAACCGTTTAAATTTAAGTAAAAAGAGTATTTCAAGTATATCCCTTCTTTGGTTAGTGCCGTGAGTGGGCACAAGTATTCTGTCGTCAAGCTTTTTGGGCTTATATCCACCAAGTATAACCTTGGTAAATCTTTTTATGTGCAGTTAATGGAATGGACAATCTCAATGAGGCCCAAAAAGCATTCATAATCAGAAGAGAGTTTCAAAAACGATTTCCTGCAGGATTCCCAGGTCAATATGCCGGAAGACCTCAACTGTCTTATCAGGTGACAGCTGAGGACATTTTAATTGTATAGCCTCTCTTCCGAATTTTCTCCATATTAATCCGCAGGCTGCATATGGCGTACCATTTTCACGATACTCAAGCTTAATATTGTGATGATCGAATTCGCCGTCACCAACATCATAAACAATGTCAAGATTGCCAAGTATACTTAAATCTCTGGTTCTGACAACCTCTATATCATATAGCAGCTTAAGAATCGCAGTTGCCATAACTTCATCTGCGTGAAACCGTCCATCGTGTGTTCCTACTCTTTTAAACTCTTTGCTGATATTAATATTATCACTTCTCCTATCCAGCTGAAATATAATCTAGTATTTGAAGAAGCTTCTTAAACTATACAGTTCAGAAAAGAATGCTGTGATTTGATTTATCACAGCATTCTTCCTTCAGCTATTGCTTTTTTGCAATACAAAATATTTATATAGTACATTAAGATTATTCTTGTGTATAACTGTGCACTGATCCATATCGAGCTTCTCCATATTTGGCATACAGTCTTCAAAAGTAATCGACAGAACTTCTTTTTTATCAGCATTATTTTTTAGCATTTCAGTAATTTTCTTTTCAAGATTATCCAAATATTCCAGCTGTTTATTTACCATTGCTTCAGGCTCTTCTATATGCCCATGTCCCGGTATTATAAGTGCATAGTCGTCACCCTTAATCATATTCAATGTCGATTTATAAACATCAAGCCACTTACCCGCACTGATAATTGGCGGTTCATTACTTGAAAGAACATCTCCGGCTATCAATATATGCTTATCCATTATTTCAATGCTTATATGCTGGTCCTTATTATGACCAAAGGTATCAACTATTTTTAGCTTGTTCTTCCCCAGCTTTATTATCTGACCATTCTCAGTGTTTTTATAATCATATACCTCCGTATCATCCGTCTTAAAATAACTCAGCTTTTCAATGTGATCGAAATGATGATGAGTAATAAAAATACTCTTAAGCTTCAGACTGTTATTATCTATATACTCCTTAACACATTCAATATTTCTTTCAGCGTAGCCTGTATCTACTATAGCTGCTTCCTTCCCAGACACTATCAGTGCCACGTTTACTTTGTAGCTGTCGTCATATACAGCAAAAACGCCTTCACATATTTGCAGCATTCCGTCAACCTCTTTTATTTCTGCAATATCGATGGGCTTGCTTGCAGCTTGTGCAGGCTGCAGTCTGCTAATGGTAAAAATCACTGCTGCTACAGTAATTATCGCCAATATCACTCCCAATAGTAGTTTTATCCTGTTTCTCAATATTCCTTCCCCCTTAAACAGTAATATATAAAGGTAGCATTTTATATACTATATCTATGTTATGGTAATTCTACCACATTCTCAGGAAAAAGGAAACTGGATTTCTGTATAAAGTTTCCGTTGTACTGCTGAAAAAAACTAAAGCTGTACACTGGTTAATGCTATACTTCCAATTCTTCCGCTGAGATAAACTCCATGCCATCAAATCTGAAGTATACTATACACGGCATTTTGTCTATAATAGACCGAAACCCGTTGTATCTAAAATCAGGATTGTAGTAGTTGATAATTGTACTGAGGGCTGTCCCATGAGTAGCTATGGCAATGCTTCTCCCTATGTTGTCCTTTAATACCTCATGAAGAGCTGATATATTCCTTTCCTGTACCTCTCTCAGGCATTCTCCTGCTGACAGCTTGTACTCAAAATCCTCCCACTGTTTTTGAGTAAATGTCTTGAAATCCTCAACCCACTCACCTATACACCTCTCACGGAAATCATGTATTGTATTTATCTCAAGGCAGTTCATGTCGGCAAAGTGTTTGATTGTATCTATGGATCTCTTATAGGGGCTTGAATATATGACAGATATACCCTTATCAGCTAATGCTTCCGTAACTCTCCTTGTGTCTTCATATCCCTTTCGGGATAATGGGCGTATCAGGTCTTCCTTAACTGAAATATCAGGCTCTGCATGTCTGATAAAATATACTTTGGTTTCCATTATAGCCATACCTCCGTTATCAGTTCTAAAATGTCCTGTAAGTATCTACACTCTGAAATCTTCCGCCTGTGCGGAATTTCTTCTTGCAACCATGCGGTTCCATCTCATTATATCATTATTGTGCAGCTCATCATATTTATCCATGACCTTTGCCCATTGCACTGTAATGCGCTTGCCGTCACCATCCATATCATCGCCTGTAATAACTTCAAACAGCTTTGTTTTTTCAAAGTGCCAGCGCCACCAGTCCAGTGAATGGAAATAGTAAAAGTCAGGCCACCAGCCTTTTTCCAAATAATCGGGAACTTTCCCTCCAAACTCTTTATCTGGTCCCCATATTACAAGACCGAATTCTCCGTCAGGTCTTAATAAGTGAGCCATATAGTCGCTCAGATATGTATCTGCCGTTCCATAAAATTGAAAAGAGTTTATGCAAACTATGGCATCAAAAAAATTAGCTGCATAGGGAAGATTATGAGCTTCCCCACGAAATGGGAATACCAGATCCTTTACCCCTGCTTCACATATTCTGTTCCAGTTTTCATCAGGGTTGATCCAATAGTCGTTTGCAAAAACTGTAACACCAAATTCTTTGGCCAGAAAAATCGAAGTCAGAGCTTTACCGCAGCCCATATCCAGTACTCTCATTCCTGGCTTCAATGTCATAATACGTGACAATGACTCCACAAGCCAAAGGCATTGCCCGCCCATTTTGTTTTCATATATCCACTCAGGATCATACTTGGCAGCCAAAGGGTATTTTTCATCTATAAGTAGCTTCATTTTATCTTCATGGGTCATTATTCTTCAGCCCCTCTCGAGTTTTATACATTTATTAAATCATATATATCCTGACAGCCTTATGTCATGTTTGAAAAATAAATGAAGAATCAACGCTAAAATATATACCTGCCAAGCATCTGATAGTGACTTCTTTACCGCTTTACTCAAAACCTTGTATATTAAGTACATATCCGCCTGCTGTAACTTTATGTGTAGGCCATGGCATGCAAAACACCTCCTCTATATTGTTATTGCTGCTATTTATCCAGTCTTTTTCCGTAACCATAGATACATTCTCCCTGCTTACTTATTGTGTTCAAACAGTACCCAAGCCTGCTTCTTTTCTCGAATATTTATTTCGACTTAAACCGTTTAAAACCTTTGTTGAGTTTCACCTGCTTTTGTCTGGATATCAATATAATCTTTCTGATACTAAGTCACGTTTAGCAGAACTGTATAAAAAGAAAAGCAAAGCAGCAAGTATGTGATTATTGATATCACTTCCCTGCTGCTTATTCTTTTTTCTCATTCTGTATATATATATAAAGGATTTTTATAAACAAGATGTTATATTTCAGACAACCTGAAATATCCTTACTGCATGTGGCTCCAGATGTATGGTGTCTATTGCACCTTCCACCCCTTGATTACTGAGTGTAGCTTCTTTATAAACAGTATACTTTATTTTATGGGCAGTTTCTGAGTTCCCAATATTTATCAAGGCAATGAAATTTTTATCAGCTTCCCTGAAATAGACTTCTATTATCCCCTTTCTATAGTTCTTTACCTGATTTATGCTGATATCCTTTTTATCTATTATATTGTCAAACATTTTATGCTTTGTACTGTTATACTTCTCCAAATTGTCAGAAGTGAATAGCAAGCTTCCGAATATCCTGTTCACTTCATATAATGTATGCTTTTCATTATCTGTCAGAGTAATATTATCATCTCTCAGTAAGAAAACATCCGGATCATTATAAAAGGCTCTGCCATCCAGGTGCCTTCTGCCAATTGCATTTCCTATGGCGTTTTTTGTGGAGATTCTTTCTCTGTGAAAAAGCTTCATATAAGGTTTATCATCCCAGTCAAGACTCACATCGCAGCCAATTCTGCAGTAATCCACCAGGCCGAAGGCTGGTCCGAGAGGCACCCCACAGCCTAACAGGAGCTTATCTCCGGCACATTCGCGCAAGAACTCCATTGCCTCAGTCATTATCTGACCCCTGGTTTTATTCCTTCTCGGCAAAATACATACAGCATATAAAAAGTCCAGCTTCAGCATATCATAGCCCCATTGATGCAGAATTACATCGAATACTTCCTTAATATATTTCCTGACCTCTTCATTATAAAAATCCAAAGCAAAAAACCCGCTCCAGTTGCTTCCTGCAAATGTCGGTCTGCCCTTTCCATCCTTTAAAATCCAATTTCGCTTTTCTTCATATATCTTGGAGTTCTTTTCACAAACAAAGGGTGCCAGCCAAATACCTGCCTTATAGCCTTGAGCCTTTATGGAATCTGCTATATGCTTCATTCCATTGGGGAACTTTTTATTATCTGTCAGCAGCCAATCTCCAACTGCTCTCTGATACCCGTCATCTATCTGGAATATATCTATTTTCTTATTATACTTCACAAAATTCTGCAGGTTTTCCAATATTATTGTCTCATCAATGTTCTGATAATAATTGTACCAGCTGGTCCATCCGCTCATAGGCCTTGATGATGGCTTTGGAATATTCATGAGCTTAAAATAGTTGTCAAAAACCTCGTCATCATTCCCTTCAATCCAAACTATTTCAAAAGGTACATAGCAATCTTCTATTACTAGCCCTTCACAATCCTTACTGATTATTATCCTGTTACTATTTACCTGCTCCTCTATTATTGTAAAGCCGCTTCTTTCGGACAGAGATCCAATTAAGCTGATTTTATCGCCATTTCTTATGTAGCTGTAGGTGTACCCGTGAAATTCTCCACGTTTTCCTGCATACCTTCGAAAAGTGTAGTCGCCGTATTTGTCAAACTTATACTTTTTCTTAAATGGCTCTGCCAGTATGGAAAAGCCTTTTATCCTTTCATCTGCAAAGAACTCCCTGCTGTCAGTCCAGGATTGATAACCGTTTGCAAATATGCTTTGTTCTTTGTTAAATCTAAAATCCCACTCAATGTAAAGCTTATCAATTGTCAATGAACTGTTTGGAATTATAGAAACCTTCAGACTGCATATGCTGACATCCTTTTCTAACTGCACATCCGCTCTGAAATCCTCATCTGAAAACTTTTCAGAGAAGCATACTGTTTTTTTCCTGTTTCCGCAAAAATAGTGTAAGTGAACCTTCATATTGGCAAGCATTGTTCTCCCTCTTTCAAAAATCATATTTATCTCTATTCATCCTCATATTTTGTAAACAGCATTAATGCAAGCAATCCAATTATTGCAGCGATGACCCCAGTGAGTCTGATGCCAAGGTCATTGCCAGGCTCCTTGCCAAACAGTAATATAGAACCGAATAATACCATGGCAATCATCTGACCTATCTTATTCATAAAGGTTTGGACCGAAAAAAACATGCCCTCCTTGTATTCACCCGTCCTATCTCCATCATTCCTGGCGATATTGGCAACTATTGCATTAGGCAGTATTCCGAATACAGCAAAGCCAATTCCTGCAAGAAGTATGAAAACTACAGCCTGAAGCTGTGGTGAAAATGGCATTAATCCTAAGAATGAGCAATATAGGTATGCGGTAACCAGCATAATCATTGCAAAAAAGCACAATTTCTTTTTGCCCAGTCTATTAGCAAAGAGGTTTACTGAAGGATACAATATAAAGGCTAATATACCTGTTAAGGCAGTTATAATTGTTACCCAGGTCTCATCCAATCCCAATAAAACTGTCACATAGTAAACATTTCCTGTCTGGAAAATAGTGATTGCAATGCCATAAGCCAAAAAGAAAATCTCAAATATAAGAAAGTTCCTATTTTTGAAGGTTGACTTCAATGCTTTCTTGAAATCAGCAGGCACAGGCTTTGCTGTTACATATTTTCTTTCAGAAATAGTCAGTACTGGTACCAGCATGAATGCAAAGCCTATGCCTGATAGTATGATTATGGATAACCTTATGGAGGCTGCAAGCGACATTCCGTTATTAACAAATATCGGCCATATAAAGGAAGCGCTGCTTGCTATTATGTATCCGAGAAACCAGGTCAGGGCAATATAAGTTGACAAATCCATTCTGTCCTTTTCCGTGTATCCAAGCTCAGATGTTAAAGCAAAATATGGAGCAACATACATTGTGTAAAACACATAATAAGATAATAAAGAAATTGTCAGCCATATGATGTTTAAAGGAGATACTGTCTGATTAGGCACAAAGAAAATCAACACGGTAAGCAGTGTAAAAGGTATTATTGCATTTCTCATAAAAGGAATACGTCTTCCCTTTGGGTTTTTGCTCCTATCACTCATGGAAGCAATCCATGGGTCAGTTATGGCATCCAAAAACCGTCCTGCCATGGTAATCAATCCTATAATAGTAAGAAAGCCAAGCACAGCACCCTTTGGTATCATCTCCGGAATAGGAACATTATCAGGAGCATTGTAAAACCAAACAAGCCATACCTGAACAAGTCCCGACAGGATTGACCACCCAAGCTGGCCTAGAGCATAGCACCATTTGATGCTGACCGGAAGCTTTTTATCTTTAGATAAATCAATGTTTTCCATACTTTTCCTCCAAGCAGTATATTGGTTTCTTATTTTATGCTTATTTTGACCTTTTTCTCCCCGGTACTAGCTGATTTAATGCATATCTCAGCATCACCGGCCTGATTATAAGTTTCAATCCAGAATGCGGCAGTCCCGCCCTTCAGCACCAGCGTATCAGGACCTTGAAGCTTCAAGGGACCTTTAATATCTATACTGATTATTTCATCCATAAAAGGAAGAAGATTGCCGTACTGGTCTAAAAGCTTCACAACAATCCGTGTGGCATCCTTCTGAGATGCATTCAGGCAAGCATCGTCTGCTTCAACATAAAGCTCTGAAGGCAGCGGGTTTTTACAGAGTCTCTTATGGATTACTCTTTCCCCCTTGTAATACCCGTATATATGAGCGTCCTCCCATACCATACCCCAGGCTCCTACCTCTTCTGGCTTAATAATAGAATAGTCAATAACTATCGGTGGATATGGCATTGCTTCATAAGCTTTCCTGTTTGGATATGCTCTCTTTTTAGTTCCATTTTCACCATATTGGAATTCAATGTAGTCACAATTTGTAAATATGATAAGCGGGATTATTCCACCTATGCTTCTTTCACCTCTTGCCCAATAGGTTACAGGCTCTAATACAGGCTCTGTTTCCGGAGAAACCTGTGATTTATATACATAGGCTGCAAACTTGTGGATTCGGAACATATCCATAACTCCATGATAACAGATTCTATCTCCTGAACCAAAATCCTTGTGTGTATTATAGTCAAAGGCACACCAGCCAATGGCACCGGAAATGCTGTCATCCTTAAAGGCTGCATTTTGAACTCTCAAATGTCTTAAAGAATGCTCCATCTGTCTCTCCTCATTATCAAACCGCTTTGTGGGATACATATGACCGTTGTACTCAGTAACCATATAAGGCACCTTTTGGTCCAGCCCAGTAACAGCCTGCTGATTTCTAAGTGCAAGCTCTGATTCACCATGTATGAAGTCATTAAAGGTATATACATCCTCCAGCAAATTGCTGTTGGCAATACATCTTACCCCCGCTGTCTGCCTTGTAGCATCCAGATTGCGAGCAATCCTGTTGGTAGCAGCGTAAAAATCATCATCGTCCTTTGACTCATTTATTCTTACACCCCATAGGATGATTGAAGGATGGTTCCAGTCTCTTTCTATCATTTCTATTATGTTACTCTTAGCCACTTCTTTCCACTGCTCATCTCCTATATGCTGCCAGCCGGGTATTTCTTCAAATACCAGAAGCCCCAGCTCATCACATCTATTGAGAAAATGCTTGGACTGAGGATAGTGGGAGGTGCGAACAATATTCAGGTGAAGATCCTTCTTCAATATTTCAGCATCCTTCTCCTGAACACGTTTTGGCATAGCATATCCGACATAAGGGAAGGACTGGTGTCTGTTTAGCCCTATGAGCTTCAAACGTCTGCCATTCAGATAGAAGCCATCTGGAGTAAACTCCGCCTTACGGAATCCGAACACTTCCGTGCAGCTGTCAGACATGTCTTTTGCTTCAAACTCTGCAGTCAGCTCATAGAGATTAGGTGAATCCACATCCCAAAGCTTAATATCCTCCAAACCGTCAATCTCAAAGCAGTATATATCAGATTCTTTTGATAAAGCTGCTTTGAAGCTGTCTTTATAAATGTCTGTACCTTCTTTTTCTCTAATGGAAATACGAAAGACAATGTCTGCGGCATGCTTGTCCGGGTTTTTTAGATATATTTTCAATCTTACCTTCTTTAGAGACTCCAATACTGCATCTGTTTCAATCTTAATATTTTCTATGTAAATATCATCAATCACCAGCATGCTGACCTCACGATAAATACCTCCATAGGTCAGATAATCTATTTGCCCTCCAAAGGGTGGTATATCCTCCCTTTCTGTAGAATCCGCTATTACAGTAAGTATGTTAGTTTCCTGCTTCCAGTTATAAGCCTCATCAATCCTGATTGAGAAGGGAGTGTATCCTCCCTTATGCTCGCCCAGAAATATTCCGTTTAAATACACCCTGGCATATGACATTATTCCTTCAAATCTTATTAATACACGTTTACCCTTTAATTCATGAGATAAAGTGACAGGGTGCTTATAGCACGATACGATTGCAAAGGCCTTTTCATCAAAATAATTGTAAGGAAGCTCGATATTTGTATGAGGAAGCAGTACAGGTTCAAATCCATCTAAGCTGTTTTTTGCTTCATCTCCTGCTTCATAGTTCATTTTGTAATACCAGTTGTTGTTTATGGCTATAACCTTTCTCATATCACACCTCAATCATTGCTTTACAGAGCCAGTCATACCTTGAACAAAGTAATTCTGCAGCGTAAAGAATATTATTATCATGGGAAGAGTTGCAAGTACAATTGCTGTCATAATAACTCCATACTCGGGAAAATATGCCGAGGATAGTGAGGATATGAGCAGTGTAACTGTCTTCTGCTTGTCGCTCTGCAGCACTATCAAAGGCCAAAGGTATGCATTCCAGCTGGTCATAAATGCATAAATGGCAGCAGCTGCATAAGTAGATTTCATAGTCGGCATGACTATAGAGAAGAATATCCTTATTTCACCTGCCCCATCCACCCTGGCAGCCTGTATAATTTCTTTTGGAAAGGACTTAAAGCTTTGTCTGAAGAAAAACAGTATAAACACAGAGGCTATGGAAGTCAGAATAAGTGCACTATGCTTATTTAAAAGTCCAAACCTGACAATAAGCTTAAAAAGAGGTATCATAAGCGCTGCAAAGGGAACCATCATTGACAGCAATACTGCTCCGTAAGCTTTTTCCCTGGCCTTTGATCTGAAAATTTCGAAGCCGTATGCAGCCATAGAGGTTACTATCAAAGTACCAGCAACAGTTATCAGAGAAACCTTTAAGGAGTTGAAAAGTACTCCGGACATGTTATAGCTGGTAAACAGTATCCTCAGATTGTTTATTAGCTGCCCTCCGAAGGTCATTTTCCCCTTAATAACGTCTATTGCATTGTTTGTAGATCCTGCCAGCATCCAGTAAAAGGGAAAAAGTGATACTATTGCTGCGATAATCAGAAATAAGTAAATTAACGCTCTGAATATGAATCTACTTAGCTTCATTTTTCTCACCTGCCAATCTGAATTGAATAACGGTCAGTATAGCTACCAGGAATACTATTACATAAGATACCGTAGCAGCATATCCGAAATTTGGCATATACTTGAAGCAAAGGTTATAAATGTATACTGACAGAGTCAGAAGAGAATTGCCCGGTCCGATGCTTGATGCCGTTACCCCTCCCTGAGAAAGATTCATAGGCTCATCAAACAACTGCAATGTACCTATGGTTGAGAGAATAGTGGTAAATACTATAATTGGCTTAAGCATAGGTATGGTTATATAGAAAAACTGCTGCAGCTTGTTAGCTCCATCAATGTCTGCAGCCTCATAGATTTCCTCAGGCACATTCTGCAGTGCCGACAGATAAAAGACCATATTATAGCCGGTCCATCTCCAGGTCATTGCAATGATTACCGTTACTTTAGCCCAAAATGGATCCATCAGCCAAGGTATAGGATCTTTTATTATATTAAGATTTAGAAGTGCTGTATTAATAAATCCATCCAGACTGAACATCATCTTAAATAATACTGTGTAAGCAACCAAGGAAGTTACTGCAGGAAGAAATACAGCCGTTCTGAAAACTCCCCTGAGCTTTATAGTCTTGTCATTCAGAACTGCTGCCAGTGCCAGTGCAAGAAAAAGCATTATAGGCACCTGAACAATCAGGAAAACAAATGTGTTTTTTAAAGCCTGCAGAAACACTTGATCCTTGAACAGCCTGGCATAATTATCCAAGCCTACAAACTTCTGTACTATCCCTTTAGAAGACATAGTTGATAAATAGAGTGAGTTTATTATTGGATAAAGCATAAAGATTGTCAGTAGTATAAGTGCAAAGGATACAAAAAACCATCCATATCGGTTCTGTACCTTTTCAAAGGATTTTCCTCTGGAGCCAACTGCCATATAATGTTCCACCTCTTCTCAAAAAGAGGAATAATACAATTTTGAGCTCTACAGCCCGTCTAGTATTATTCCTCTTGATTTACATGCTGCTGCTGTTTTCAGTACAACACTTTATATTATTGAATCTGGTTCTTCAGCTGTTCTTCAGCCTTCTTCAAGGCATCCTCAACAGATAGAGCTCCTGAATAAACATCCTGCATTACACCGAAAATAGCTGCATCTGCTTCATATGTATACAGGCCATAGTTTATTGAAGGAATATTTTTCATCCAAGTCGAGAAATCCGTGTAAACCTTTTGTCCCCCGAAGAATGGGTCCTCTGCAGAGTATGATGCCCCTTCCTGAGCAGGAATATATGAACCAACAGCACCTCTGTCGATAAGTATCTTCTGATAGAAATCATCGTCCCCTGCATATATCTTATTCAGGAAATCTATTGCTATGTCCTTGGTTTTGGAGCTTTCTAACACATACCAGCTTGAACCGCCAAGGTTGGATGCATTAACCGCTCCGGGTAAATCCAAACGAGGAGTTGGTGCTACCCTCCATTTACCTGACTGGCTTGCTTCAGCCTTTATTGATCCGGTTATCCATACACCTGTTATAACTGATGCTGTATCTCCGCTGTTAAATGCAGCTACCCACTCATTCCATCCGCTTGTTGGCTTTATTATACCTGAATCTACTATTTTTTTATAGGTATTTACAGCTGCTTTTAATGCATCATTGTTTGCAAGGTTAATATTTCCGTTATTATCAAAATACCATTGACCTGTTGATTGAAGCATTACTCTCATAAGCCCGCCATCATCCATACCAAAGCCCAACATGCTCTTGCCTGTCGTTTCTTTAACCTTTTTGCCTATCTCAATGAACTTATCCCATGTTATATTGACAAGGTCCTCGTGCTTGTAGCCTGCCTGCTCCAGGTAATCGCTTCTGTAATAGAAGCCGCTTGCACCTGTATCAAAGGGAACTCCGTATACCTTTCCGCTCAGTGTCATTAGTCCTACCTTGTAGCTTACAAAATTCTTATAATCAATCTTCTGTGTCAAATCAGCAAAAGAGCCCGGATATGACTGAAGGTACTTTTGTGCATTATAGTCTTCAATCAGAACTATATCCGGCAAGCCTTCCTTAACACCTGAAGCCAGATTTGTATGAAGCTTTTGCTCCAAATCTCCTTTAGCTATGTCTACTATTTCTATTTCCACATTGGGGTTATCCTTTTGATATCTTGCTTTAGCTTCATTCATTATTGCTATGTTGAAGTTAGGGTCCCATGCCCAAATTGTTATTTTCCCCGAGTTACCGGCTGAGGTCTGCTCTGCTGCCTTTGTAGGTTCGGCCTGTCCGGCAGGCTCTTCCTTTTTGGCACATGCCGCCATAGTAAACATAAGAACCAGTACAAGCAGTAAAGATAATACTCTTTTCACTTCTAATCCCCCTCTATATTTGGTGATAATGCTTCTGACTGTTTGTTGAACTTTCAGAAGATTACTGTTAATATAATAGTAAAAAAAACATTAGCAAAAGTCAACAAAATTTTACTTGTTTTTAACTAAAATTTTACTTTAGTAACTTATCAAGGTATACAATTTGTTCATTTCGCTTATAAATACACTCAAAATAAGAGTTTCATTTGCAAGCTCGATATGCAATCACTTGATAAAATTTTACTAAATAAAGTTTGAAAATATGCCAAAAACATTTATAATAGTTATATGATACTCATTAATAAATAAACCTGAAAGGAAATCGGTATGGCAACAATAAAAGAAATAGCTGAAAAAGCCGGGGTTTCTCTTGCAACAGTATCTAGAGTGCTTAATCACGATACAACACTTTCAGTTTCTCCGGAAACAAGGATGAGAATTTTGGAAATTGCCGAAGAGCTTGATTATAAGACAATAAGGGAAAGAAAGAGCAATACCGTGGATACCAGAAGACTCAGCTTTGGAGTAGTAGATTGGTATTCTGAGCTGGAGCTTTTGGATGATCCTTACTATCTGTACCTTATGACAACCATTGAAAAGGAATGCGCTCTAGCCAGCATTGATATGTTTAAAATAACTAAAATAAATGGAAGATATAACACAGCCAAGCTTGCTTCCATAGACGGAATTATTGCCATAGGAAAATTCTCCGATGATGAAATAGAAGACCTGACCACCTATTCTAAAAACATAGTTTTCCTGGATTCTTCACCACACGAGAAAAGGTTTGACTCGGTTACCATCAATGTTAGACTGGGTGTCACTGAGGCCATCCAATATCTTGTGGAAGAGCTTAATCACACCGAGATAGGCTTTATTGGAGGGACTGTGGTGGGCGATCATAAGGAGGTAACAGTTGACAACAGAAAAAAAGTATTCATCGATACAATCCAAGGCTATAATCTTTACAATCCGGACTACATATATATTGGCAGCCGCATCAGCTTTGATGAAGGCTATAGTCTTATCAAGCAGGCAATAAAATCCGGAAAAATGCCTACAGCATTTTTTATTGCAAATGATACTATGGCAACAGGTGCCCTAAGAGCCCTGCACGAAGCAAAGGTAAATGTTCCTAATGATATAAGCATAATTGGCTTTAATGATCTTGCCTCAGCAAAATATCTCATACCACCCCTTACAACAGTCAGGGTACATCTGGCTACCATGGCAGTTACAGCCATAGAGCTATTGCAGGAAAGAATATATAAAGAACGTACAGTAGCTAAAAAAGTGCTTATCCCAAGCGAACTGGTAATTAGAAAAAGCTGCAGGAGAAGAAAATAAAGAAAACAACTAAGCCCTCAAAATCAATGTTACATTACATGGATTTTGAGGGCCTGATTATTATATCCTTTACTTAATTTCTTCCTGCTGCTTGACTGTATCAAGAGCATTGCTATAGGCTTTTAAAGCATCATCACCAAAGCAAACCATAAGCACTTTTTCTATACTCAAATCTGTCTTTAAAAATTTCAGTATTTCTTCCACCGCAATAACCGCAGCTCTTTCTACAGGAAACCTGTAAGCCCCCGTACTTATAGAGGGAAATGCAATGGTCTTTGCACCATTTTTTACAGCGAGTACCAAAGAATTTCTATAGCATGCTGCTAAAAGCTCATCCTCGCCGTTGATTCCTCCTTGCCATACAGGACCTACCGTATGAATGACCCACCTTGCCGGCAGCTTATAACCTCTTGTTATTTTAGCTTCACCGGTCTTACAGCCGCGAAGCTGCCTGCATTCTTCCAGAAGCTCCGGTCCTGCCGTTCTGTGAATTGCTCCATCCACACCTCCTCCGCCAAGCAGCGTGTTATTGGCTGCGTTGACTATCACATCTGCACGAAGCATTGTTATATCTCCCTTTATTATTTTAAACCTGTCTGTCATCAAATACCCTCCTTTTATTGTACTGAGTATTCCTGCAACAGTTGTTCTTTCATATCCCATAACGGTTTTGATAAATCTACATAATACTTGTGAGGGTTTTCAAATCTTTTAACCTCATCCCACAAAGTGCTGACCTGTTCTCTGCAATACTGCTTAATTCCCTCCAGACTAGGACTCTCATAAATACATTTTCCCTCATCGAAAATCTTCACTAAAAGCCTTCTTGCATAAAAATTGCTTACTGTCTTCCTTTTCCAGGTATATTCAGGATCAAACAGCTCATATGGAGTATCATCATCAATAAACTCATCTGTGGTTGTCAAAACATCTGCAATTGCTTTTCCCGTCCCTCTGTCATAGAGCCTCCAAACCTGCTTAAATCCAGGATTGGTTATTTTACCTACATTTTCACTAAGCTTAATCTTTGGGGTTATCTCCCCATTATTCTCAACTGCCACCAGCTTGTATACTCCCCCAAATATTGGCTCAGATTTGGAAGTAATAAGGCGTTCTCCGACACCGAAAACGTCAACCTGTGCACCTTGAATAAGTATGTCTCTTATTATAAACTCATCCAGTGAGTTTGAAGCAACTATTCTGCAGTCCTGAAAACCGGCTTCATCCAGCATCTTTCTTGCTTCCTTGGACAGATATGTTATATCACCGCTGTCTATCCTTATTCCCTTCGGTCTGTATCCTCTTGCCAATATTTCTTCCCTGAACACTCTTATTGCATTAGGAACACCGGATTTCAGCACATTATAAGTATCTACCAGCAAAGTGCAGTTAGCAGGGTATGTTCTTGCATAGGCGCGAAATGCCTCAAGCTCAGTGGGAAAAAGCTGGATCCAGCTGTGAGCCATGGTACCTCCGACTGGAATTCCAAACTCCCGCTCTGCTATTGTGCATGCTGTCCCGATACAGCCGCCTATATATGCAGCTCTGGCTCCATATATAGCCCCGTCATATCCATGAGCTCTTCTTGAGCCAAACTCCAGCACAGCTCTCCCCTGCGCGGCTCTTACTATGCGATTTGCCTTGGTTGCTATAAGACTTTGATGGTTTATTGTCAGCAATACCATTGTTTCTACAAGCTGAGCCTCTATAACAGGTCCCCTTACTATTACCAAAGGCTCGTATGGAAATATAGGCGTCCCCTCCGGTATTACCCATACATCACAGCTGAATTCAAAATTAATCAGATATTCCAGAAACTCTTCGCTAAAGAGCTTTTTACTCCGAAGATACTCAATGTCCTCTGCACTAAATCTGAGATTCTTTAAATAACTAATTAACTGCTCAACACCTGCCATAATTGCGAAACCGCCATTATCCGGCACCTTTCTGAAAAACATATCGAAATATGCAACCATATCCTTCAAGCCATTCTTCAAATATCCGTATGCCATAGTCAACTCATAAAAATCAGTCAGCATTGTTAAATTAGTCTTATTCATACCAGCACAACCTCTCTATAGTTGTTTTATTTCTTTAACAATCTCAACTCCGTTGGTCATCATATTATACAGTGCCATTACATTAACAAGCTCTGCATCATGTAATCCAAAATCATAGGTCTCAACCATATTGGCAGGAACTATTATCCTGGATTTTTTGTTCTGCATATTAAACCAGCTTTTCAGAGTTGTTGCGTACTGTTGTATGCAAATATCCGTGCAGTCTCCTGCTATTATGAATGTATCAATATGTCTGTTCTTCGTAAGCCAATTCTGAAATTCTTCCTCCAGAAAGCCGTTTGTGGAGTTTTTGGGAACTAGTGTATATCCTCCTATTTTTTTAAGCTCATCAACCATTTCAGCCTCCAGAGTATCCTTAATACAGTGTTGCGGATAGGCATCAAACTCAGGAGACAAATCTGTATGGCAATCTGCAAAAGCCAGCTTACGTATCTGCAGCTTGTCACATGCAACGGATAATTTTGCAATTTCTGAAATAATGGCTTCTATCCTTGGACTCTTAAGCGCTCCTTCTCTGGCAAAGCCGTTTACCATATCAATTATTACAAGCACAGTCTTCTCCTTATGCAACTCATCCAGCCCTATTACAGGAAGCTTTTGCAGCATATCATATAATCCCTTTAGGGTGTTGGAGCTTCTTTTCAGAAAGTCTTCCTTACTCATCATTCTCATAAATATTTCTCCCTTCACTCAGTAATATTGATCCAGTTCGGGTTGTACTTAAAAAGCTTTGAGGGCCTGTGTCCCGCATCCTTAGTATATTCATTGGTTTCTATGACCATATCGGATATCTTTCTTCTAAAATTTGCCTTTAGCAGTTCTTTATCAAGTATAACCTCATATACCTGTTGAAGCTCTGTAAGAGTAAACAGCTCAGGCATGAGATTGAAGGCTATATCCGTATACTCTATTTTACTGCGGAGCCTCTCTATTCCGTATTCTATAATCTTAGCGTGGTCAAAAGCTATGCCCTTTGATTCCACAACCTGTCTTTCAATTCTTGCTGCCTTTCCTTCCACTTTTTTTATAATCTTTACAACAGCAAAAAGCTCATCCTCATCATTTATCAGACTTAACCTAAAAAGCCTCTGCTGGATATAACCTTTTTCGATTACTGTTTTCTGCTCCTGAAACAGCTTGCAGGATACAGTAAACCATTTTGCGTCGTCTGCATCGTCACTGGCTTTTATATCAAGTGTAGAGCTATCAACCAATGACATATATGAAACACTTATTACTCTGGTACGAGGGTCCCTGCCCATATCTCCCCAGGTATAAAGCTGCTCCATGTATATGTCATCTATATTGGTTTCTTCCTTTAACTCCCGCAAAGCAGCTTCATCAAGACTTTCGCCGATATTGACAAATCCCCCGGGAAGAGCCCACTGTCCTATATAAGGATGATCACCCCTTTTAATCAGCAGAAGTCTAATTACTTTCTCAGGAAGCCTTCTGTAATTTCTTTTTTCTTCATCTGTCACAGTAAAAACCAGCATATCAACAGTTACTGACGGCCTGTCAAACTTACTTGCATCATATGCGGATAAAAACTGTTCCTCTGAGAGCCCTTGTCGGTTTAGCATTTTCGTATTTTCCATCATAATCACCTGCAACTTGTTATTTATATTGTGTTATTATCATTTTGTTAATATCATAATATTACTATTTCCTTCCTTTGTCAAGTGTATTTTTCCTTCAGACAGCTCTATCAGAACTGCCAATTTGCACATTCAAATACAAAACAAGAACTGCCAATATAAGAAATATATTGGCAGTTCTTGTTTTACAGCACTGTAAGCTGATACAAACTATTAATGTCCGCATTCGCTATGAAGTCCACATTATTCCATTTCCCTCCAGCATGTCAGCTAAGCCTTCAAAGTGTTTTTCATCCACCAGCTCAATCATACCTTTATCAATCATTAATTTCTCTTGGAAAATCTCTACTCACCTGAATTCTCTTACTCCAAAAAGCTCCTGCCCCGTCTATGCCTGTGACAGCCACCTCTGCCGCAAGCTTTTCCATGACCGCCGCAGAGCTGGTATTCGCCTTCTTCAATCCTCAAAACCTTACCGTAAACCAAAAATTCGGCAAGTTTTCTTCTTGCCTCTTCGTAAATCCCCTGAACAGTTGTCCTGGCAATATTCATCTGACTTGCACATTCCTCCTGTGTAAAGCCCTCCAAATCAATAAGTCTTATGGCTTCGTATTCATCAACAGTCATATTGATATGTTCTTCTTTATTTACAAGAGCATCAAGGGGTCCGAATTGATTGTTTTCAGGCAGGCAGCACACCTTTCTCCATTTTTTTGGCCTAGGCATCTGATTCACCTCCTATGGTTTTTGACATATGTCACTTTCAATTTTATTATGCTCCATTTATGACATATGTCAATAATTAATATTACAGAATACAAATAGCGTGTATAAATGCTGAAAGGTCTATGGCAAAATCTCCACAGACCTTTACTGAAATATCAATATATTAATTATAAACCGCTATTATTTTTACATAATTCCAGCTGTATTAACTACTTCGTATCTGTTAATACCACCCTTAGGCTGCTATATCCTGCTCTTTTTAGCAGTGCATTGTACTTAATTGTATTCTTGGCGTTTTCTGCCATTTCTACATCTATATCTACGTTGTTTCCGTCTCTTCTCATAGAGCTTGAGTGATCCTTCTCTACCTTGATGCTTACATTTGCATTATTGGCTCTGTTATTTGATTCCCGCTCAGATTCCGGTTTGTTATTTTTTGGTTCAATTGTCTGAATAGCATTATTGAGCTGTTCTTCAAAGGTAACTATTGTTCTTTTATATCCGGGTGTATTTACATTTGCTATATTCTCTGCAATAGCCTTATTTCTCAGCCATGCAGCATCCAGTGCCGTATGAACTATCTTTTTACCGTTAAAAAGCTTATCAATCATTTTTACCTCCTATAGCTCACTGATGTTTGTAAAAAAAGCCTTTAACATCCAACCACAGTTGAGTATGTTAAAGGTCTTGCTTTCCTTACGGAGCATAAAGCCAGGCTATTGAACGCCGGTTGTTGGCTTTACAGCTTACAGCTACTCCCCTATAACTATTTTCATTATATATTATATCGTCAAACATTGCAATTACACACTTATTTCCTGAATATCAATCTGTATATTTGCACTATGACTAAGGGCATTAATGATATAATAAAGACTGTAAGGTATTGATTAATCGACAGCGGCATTACTTCGAACACATTCATAACTGGTTCAGCGGTCAGTACAAGCATTAACAATCCAATGCCCATTACAACAGACAGCAGCAGATACTTGTTTGTAAATAGTCCTATTCTAAATATAGAATCTCTGGATCTTGAGTTGAAGCTGTGAAACAGCCTTGAAAGACACAGTGCTGCGAAAGCCATTGTACTTGCTGCCATGGGCTTTCCAGAAGACATCCCTATATAGAATGCCGTCATAGTTCCGATTGCTATTAAAGCTCCTTCAATCAGCACTTCGATGCCAAAGGCTTTATCAAGTATTGGTGCATTTATGCTTCTGGGTTTTTGCTTCATTATGTTTTCATTGTGGGCTTCAAGCCCGATGGCAATTGCCGGAAGACTGTCAGTCACAAGGTTTATAAACAGCAGATGTACAGGAGCAAAGGGAACCGGTAAGCCTGATACGGAAGCATACAGCACGGATAATATACCCGCTGTATTTCCTGATAATAAAAATCTTATAGAGTTTTTGATGTTTTCATAAATGCTTCTTCCGTTGGACACTGCTCTTACTATGGTTGAAAAATTATCATCAGCCAATACCATTGATGCTGCATCCTTAGCAACTTCTGTGCCTGTAATGCCCATAGCTATTCCTATATCGGCCTGCTTCAATGCAGGTGCGTCATTGACACCATCTCCTGTCATAGCCACTACATTACCTTTGTCCTGCCATGCTTTTACTATTCTGATCTTATGCTCCGGTGATACCCTGGCATATACGGAGATGTTTTCAATTCTCTCTTTGAGCTCATCATCACTTAGAGTATCCAGTTCTTTTCCATCTATAGCTTCTGATTCATTTGTCAGTATTCCTATTTGCTTAGCTATCGCCGAAGCAGTTATTCTATGATCCCCTGTTATCATCACGGGTTTTATCCCTGCTCTTATGCAGTCGGCTACTGCTCCTTCAGATTCTTTTCTTGGAGGGTCCATCATAGCAATAAGTCCAATAAAGCTCAGGTTATTTTCATCTTCAAGAGTGATTTGCATATCCTTTTGTATTTCTTTATAAGCAAATGCCAGCACTCGGAGTCCATTCTGTGAAAAGCTCCTGTTCGTCTCAACAATAGCTCTCTTATCCACCTCTGTTAATGGTTGCAGGCCGTTGGATTTTTGTATCGAAGCAGATCTATCCATCAATACATCCAGCGCACCCTTTGTAATCATTATGGTTTTTCCCTGCAGCATATGAACTGTACTCATTAATTTCCTGTCGGAATCAAATGGTATCTCTCCCAATCTTGGATAATCTCTTCTTGCATCCAGCTCATCAATTCCATATATACTGCCTAGATTTACCAAAGCTATTTCGGTCGGATCACCCATTTCCCTATTTTCAATGGTGACAGCATCATTGCATAATAGCGACATAAGTACAAGCTTTTTTTCCAGTTCGGTATTATAGTCCAGCTGATCAAAATCCAAAATCTTGCCGTCAATATATACCTTCTGTACAGTCATCTTATTCTGCGTCAGGGTTCCCGTTTTGTCCGAGCATATTACAGAAATACTGCCCAGGCTTTCAACTGAATGCAGCTTGCGGACAATAGCATTCTGTTTAGCCATTTTTTGTGTCCCCAGAGCCAATACTATAGTTACTATGGAGCTTAGTGCCTCAGGAATAGCAGCAACAGCAAGAGATACTGCAAACATAACGGAATCAATCAGCGCCTTTCCTCTGAACATATCTAATGCAAAAATAAAGGCTGATATTCCAAGTATAATAAATGCAAGTTTTCTTCCAAAAGCATCAAGGTTTATCTGAAGGGGGGTTTTCTTTTCCTGTGCATTTTCCAGCAGATTTGCTATTTTACCTATTTCAGTATCCATTCCTATTGCTGTTACCAACACTACAGCCCTGCCATATGTAGCAAAGCTGCCCGAGAACACCATATTTTTTCTGTCACCAATAGCAACATGCTCCTCGTTGATGGCATCAGTGGTTTTTATTACACTGACTGCTTCTCCTGTCAGCGAGCTTTCATTTACTTGGAGGCTGTATGTTTCAAGTATTCTTCCATCTGCACTGATATAGTCACCTGCATCTATGTGAAGAATATCACCAACGATTAATTCTCTTGAAGGTATCTCCACTTTTTCACCGTCTCTAAGCACCTTCGCCGTAGGTGATGAAAGTGCCTTCAGACTGTCTAAGGCTTGCTCTGCCTTCACATGCTGTGCCGTACCTAATGCAGCATTAACCAATACAACAAAAATAATAACAAGAGTACTCTCAAGCTTTCCAAGAAATGCAGAAACAGCAGCTGCAGCAATCAAAATTATCACCAAAAAATCCTTGAACTGCTCAAAAAAAACTTGAACTGCACTTTTTTTGTGCTTTTCCATCAACTCATTATAGCCCATGCTGCTTCTACGTTTATCTACTTCACTTTTATCTAATCCTCTTTCGGTGGTGTTCAGAATCTGCAAGGCTTCGGAACTTGTTTTTCTATGAAACTCTATCATAATTATGTCTCCTTTTTTATAGTAATATGAGTGCAATGGAATCATAATATCTTTTTTCCCTGTACTCTATATTTTCTTTATTCAGGTCTCTCTTATACTCATTTTCTTGCTTTTCTTAATATATTATACCAATCAAAACTCACTCCCTTTACAAAACTGAGCTTTAGTTGAAATTTTTAGATAAATCACAGCTCTGCAATTCTATCAGATAATTACCTGGATAAGCTAAAAAACGTATTGACAAACATGCGCCTTTGTCTGCATAGAAAATCCTACAGTTGTAAGTATATAAAAAAGGCCTTTAACGTACTTCATTTATTTAAGTACGTTAAAGGTCTTGCTACCTTCACAGGGATATAAAGCCAGGCAGTATAATGCCGGTTGTTGACTTTATAATTATTGCTACTCCCCTTTAATAAATATAAAATACCACAGCTTATTAATTTCGTCAATAGCACAAAGGTCTGCTATATGTCATAATTACAGCAAATCATGTCCTTTCTGAATATTTAATTAAGCTCGATGAAGCTAGAAAACCCAATACGAAAATCAATGCACACATTAAATATCTGAACGTAAAATCAAAGCCAGGGAAAATAATCATAGTTGAACCGACGACAAAGCCAAGTATAACATAGTAGGTATAACCATAAGCTCTCCTGAAAAGAAATACCATAAGCTTTGAAAACAGTACTATACTGACAATAAATCCTATACCTGTAGGTATCAGTATTGAAAACTCCAGATTAGAAATAGACCTCAGCAACATGTCATATACTCCTAAAT
Source organism: Bacillota bacterium (assembly GCA_049322695.1). GTDB lineage: Bacteria > Bacillota > Clostridia > Lutisporales > Lutisporaceae > CALGKJ01. The sequence continues at coordinate 251,078 of JBMORW010000021.1, forward strand.
ACATTAGTATAAAAGAAGCGCTTATTCCGGGGGCAATAGTGCCAAATCCTATAATTGCACCATATGCAGCAAGTTCAGTAATACCAGATCTTCTATCCGGTATTATACTGACTGCACTGTTCTCAAGTACAGTAAGCAAAATCGTCATTGCCAGTGCCAATATAAAAGTAAAGAAGTATGCCTTCCTGAATCCCTGTTTATTAGCTTGCTTAAAAACATGCGGAAAAGTCCCTGCCATCAATCCTATAAAAAGGTATTTAACTTCAACATCATGGTATTTTAATAAATATTCCATAATTCTGCTGAAAATCAACACCCCTGTGGCTCCTCCAAAAGCTACTGGCAAGAAGTAAAGTAGATTCTTCCTAAAATCCTTATGAAAATTTGCTATTGCATAAGTAATTTTCTCATATAATCCGAATATCACGGCCAGCGATCCTCCACTGACTCCGGGAATGATAGCACCTATTCCTATAACTGCTCCCTTTAAAAAGTTTGTAATAAAATTCACTGCCTTATCCACCTTTATTAGAAAATATAAATTAACGCATAAGCTTATCCTAAATATTATGCATTTTCATATCAAAAGAGACTTAACTGTTCTGCTTCCTGTTTATTTTCGAAGGTATGCAGATATTTGAACAGCTCATTATTGCTGCAAACTATACCGTGCTTTTTGCATTCGCTGTAGAAGATATCCATAAGCTTTTTGTTGTTGTCACTTCCGATTTCATAGCTGTAGCCGTACTTCTTGTGATATTTTTGCTTAAGCCCCGGAAAGTACTTATCCAGCTTTGAATAAAAGTATTCTCTGTTTCCTTCTCTCAGAGTCAATCCCATTCCAAAGCAAATAATACCGTACACCTTTGCCTTGATGCAATAATCCAAAACCCCTCTTAGATTTGCTTCAGTATCATTGATAAAGGGCAATATGGGACCAAGCCAAACAACAGTTGGAATACCATTTTCATTCATAATTTTTAAGGCATCAAATCGACCTCTGGTTGTAGATACATAAGGCTCAACAATTTTGCATAAATCCTCATCGTAGGTTGTAAGAGTCATCTGAACTACACATTTGGATTTGTTGTTTATACTTTTCAGCAGCTCCAGATCACGCAGTATAAGATCAGATTTTGTCTGGATGCTCAGGCCAAAACCATATCTGTCAATAATCTCAATACACTTTCGAGTATACCCCATCTTTGCTTCAAGGTGCATATAAGGATCGCACATCGCACCGGTACCAATTATGCACTTTTTACGTTTTCTACGCAGTGCCTGCTCAAGCAATTGCGGAGCATTTATCTTTACCTCGATATCCTCAAATTTATGCTCCATATTATAGCACTTGCTCCTGCTGTCGCAGTATATACATCCGTGAGTGCAGCCTCGGTATATATTCATGCCATTGTGCTGAGACAGTAAAGTTTTGGCTTCTTTATAGTGCATACATATACTCTCCTTGGTTTAACTCATTGCTTTACAAGAGTATTGTACCATATTTATATGACAGCATATTGTCATATTTTTACTTACTTGCAAAATTAAACCCGCTTCAGCCTCTTTGTGATACCATTGTCCATAAAATCATGAATCAATGCAATCAAATCCTCTGCAGGTAAAACCTTATCCAACTTAAACCAATAGCTCATGATGCCAATCATTCCTGAAAGAACATATTCCAGTACAAAGTCAAGCTCTACAGAATCTAACCCACAGCCATCCAAAAATAACTGCATAAGCAGCGGCTTTGTTGATTTTTTAAGCTTACCTGCAAAAGAGGGGTCCCCATTATCTCCGAGCAAAACTGAATAGTATTTGCTGTTCTGTTCATAAAGCTTCATAAACATATCCAGCTGCATGCCAATGTTTTTTCCCGAAAAAGCTATTGGAGGCAGTTCATCCAGCGCAGGCATCAGGGATTGCTCAATATGCTCAAGCACGGCATATACATCAATGAAGTATTCATAAAAAGTACTTCTATTATATCCTGCTTTCTGTGCTATCTCCTTTACAGTTATTTTCTCTATTCTTTTTTCACAATACAAAGCCCAAAAAGCATCTATGAGATTCTGCTTGGTTTGTGCTGTTATTTCAGACTTTTTCTTCATTTACATCTCCCCAATCCGACACTTCACAATATATTGCTGGTTGATAGTCAATATAAATCAAAATACAATCTAATTATACAACATGTTGTTGGATAATTGTAGAGGAGAGGTAAAAATGATTACGATACTTTGTTCAGGCTCCCGCGGTGATTTTCAACCCTACATTGCACTGGCATCAGAACTGAAAAGGCTTGGAAAAGAAGTCCGAATAGCTGGAATGCGGGAATTTGAGAGCTTTGTTCGCAGCTACAGTATAGATTTTTATGCAATACAAGCTGACTTTGAAACCCTCAAGGTTGATAAAATGATGTTAAGGGAGGCACAAACTGCAGATAACCCTTTAAAAATGCTTCTGGTCTTCAATAAAATGAAGAAATACGGTACAAGCATCTCAAATGAGTTTTATGCAGCATGTGAAGGAAGCGAAATGATTGTCTATCATCCCGGGATGACACTGGGGTATTTTGCGGCAGTAAAATTGGGCATACCCTGTGTATTGGCTTCACCCTTTCCTCTGCATAAAACCAGAGAGCGGCCTTCAATAATATTGTACGGTAGAACAAAGCCAAATCCTTTTTTAAACTCCATAAGCCACTCTATGCTACAGGGCATGTTATGGCTGGCTTCCAAGGCTTCTGTCAAAGGCTTTTGGATGAAACAGTTCGGTAAATTACCGGACAACTTCGGGACTCCCTATGAACGTCATACAGACAGTAAGAGCCCGGCTGTCATATCCTGCAGCAATCATGTTTTTAGAAGACCCGGTGACTGGAACGTTAACATCCATCAGTATGGTTACTGGTTTTTGGAAGAGCAGAATGACTATATTCCTTCCAAAGAACTGGCAGATTTCTTGAATTCCGGAGACAAACCCGTATATTTTGGTTTTGGTAGTGTCTTTAATGATGATGATAAGGACAAAATGGTAAAGCTGATAAAAGCTGCTCTGTTTATGTGTGGAAAACGCGGAATAATCTGCGGAATGGGTAAATTCACTAATCTTCCGAGCTATATATATGCAATTGACAGCATCCCTCATTCATGGCTGTTTGATAAGGTTTCAGCTGTATGTCATCATGGAGGGGCAGGCACTTCAGCAGCAGGCTTCAAAGCAGGCGTTCCCAGCATCATTATCCCATTCTCAAATGACCAGTTTGCATGGGCACATAGAGCATATGACCTGGGAGTTGGCTCTAAGCCTATTCCAGCTAAGAGCCTTACATCAGACAAACTCTCCGAAGCAATAAACTTTGCACTTCAAGACAAAATTGCTTTGAATGCGAAGGAGCTTGCTAAAAACATCTCCAGAGAAAACGGAGCAGCAGAATGTGCAAAAGTCATATTAGATTGTCTAGAATAGCTAATACTGTATTAATAAAAAGCAATAAGGCTATAACTCTAATAACCTTATTGCTTTTTTATCTATTGTGAAATAATCAAATCTTTTTTTCTTTTCTCAATATCATTCATATCGTTATACAGCTTAGCCTTGTTGTTTTCCAGTTTTTCTATTATTAAAATAATTTCACTTCTTAGTCTTCTCATTGTCTCATTATCTTCACGAATCCTGCTTCTCACATTCAGATCGGTAAAAATATTATCAAACCAAAAATCAATTACTCTCGTTCCGGAGTCAATGCCTGCAAAACCTTCAAAACCCAAGAACTGTACATCTGCCAGCTCTTTATGTAAATCCTTCAACTGCGAGAGCAGTCTGTTACTTTCAGACTGAGCCTCATCTATATGATTATACTTTGCCATATGACTGAATATACCGCCTCTGGTCCATATATCAAATGTAGCCCAGTTCTCTGCACTTTCAAGGTGTTTAATTACATTACCTGATGTATGTATTACCCTCTTTGCTGCCTTTATTGCTTCATTTGTTTCAACCATCTGTACTGATAACAGTTCTTGCTCTGACTCAAGCTGTTTAAGCTTTACAAATGCCTCACTTGCTATTCTGCTTTTGATCAGTTCTTCACGCTTTTTTATTTCAGTCTCGAACATGCTCTTTTCCTGATTGAGTATTGTTATCCTATCTGTAAGCTCATTTCTCTCATTATACAGCTCTTTTACCCTTGCAGCTGCTTTATCATATTCCATTTTGGAACTCAGCATTTCTTCTGCTTCCTTAGTCAACTTGCCTTCATACATTCCAATCAACTTAAAAATTGTTGCAGATAATGAGCCCTTTTCCAGGTGCTCTACATCCAGCATTTCTTTCTTGTACTTCTCCAGCAGAAGTTGAACGCTTTCTTCACTATTCCGTATTTCGGTGTCAAGCTTATTTAAGCGCTGCTGTAATATAGGCAGAGAAGCCAGATTATTTCTGATTTCCATCAATCTTGTATTGTCCATTCCTAATCTCCAACCTCCTTTTCAAAGATAGCTACAAACTCCCATGGCTGACCGTCTGTATCATAACCCCTAGACACTATCTGAACTAATCTCCAGCCTTGCTTAGCATGCTCAGCTATGATTTCACGATAGTAAATAAGGAATGCAGATAACAAGCCTATACTGCATAGTTTTGCATTATGGCAGTAATTATTATATTATTCGACTTATATAAGAAATATCCTTTTATTGACATATAATACTTCATACTCCAAAGGGCGTCTATCCATATTGTACCCTTGGGAATAATGTTAACCAATACTCTTCATATAATACTTTTTAATTATTTGTCTGTAAAGCTTCTCTTAAAATGTAAGACTGCGCCTATATCCATTAGCGCTTTCAAAGTAATGATAACAGCAATAAATATTAAGGTAAAAGTTAAAATATATATTATTACATCCGGTCTATCCTTATAAACTCTATAATTATGATCATCTATCTCAATGAAAAATTCTGTATCAGGTCTAAAGCTAAATGATTTTTCACGAATTGCCAAGTAAACATTTATAAAGTTTACAGATGAAAGCTTTTTTATTGTACCAGTAAAGCTTAACGCCGCCGGATTTTCTATAGGTATTCTTTTTTTACATGCCATAATCACTGCTTTTCCATTATGAATACCTATATAAACAAAGCTATTTTTTTTATTAATCCTGGGAGAATATAGAATAGCTGGTGCACTCTCACTGCCATTCTCCCAAACGCAGTAAAGATCAAGGATTTTGGCGCTTAATATGTCAATTTTGATTCTATTTATCTTCGGATAAAGTTCAAAAACATTATCAGTACTCATTACCTCTACTGTATCAAGCTTATCAAGTGGCTCTTTACTATTATTGAGTACCCTTAAAGAAAGAAATGTAGCTGTCAATAGACTGACAAGCAAAATAATAGATATACTTCTCAATAATATGTGTCCAGAAAAAACAGCAACCTTTTCCCCCTCAGTAAAGCTCTTTTTTTGTTTTTTTAACTCAACATTGATTTCTTTAAATCTATGTCTTAAAAGTTTGTTTTTAGGTTGTTTGAGAATATTAATTAGAAGCTTCCTTCTGATATTCAAATTTACAATTGCAATATACTTTTTTATGTGTGAATCAAAAGGTCTATAATTGTCATATAAAGCAAAATATACTTTAGCATTTTCGTAATCGCCTAATTTGAAGTAGCTTTTAGCTATAAAAAGAATTACTTCAGGATTATCAATGGTATCTGGTTGTATATCAGCACAGCTTTTAATAACTTGTTGGTAATGTCCTTCCTGAAAATCTATTTGTGCTTTTATCAGTAATGCATTCTTTTCATATGGATTAATATTTATAAGCTGCTCAGCTGTTTCAAGTGCACTAAAATAATCCCCTGTTCGGACGTATAACTCACCTTCCAGCCTTAACAGCTCATAGTCTTTTTCATATATTGCCTTTGCATTGTTTATGTACAGTTTAGCTGCATTTATGTCTCTTTTATAAAATGAAGTATAAGCCATTTCACGATAATCCAAATAGGTCTCAAAGTCGATACCTTCTTCATTCTCAAAATAATCATAGCTAAGGCCAGATTTTATCTGCTGTTTCATATATTTAATGATATCACAATATTCAGCCAAAAAAGGATTCTCCTGCTCATTCCAATTAAAATTCTCATCTAAAAACTTCCAAATATGCTTAGGTAAAAAACGGTGGGTAGTCAAAAACTCCAGCATCCTATTGCTTAGTTCAGCCCTGTTGCTTAGATCCCAGATAGCGTCACAATCTAGAAGTGATATCCAATTTTCAAGGTTTATTCTACTAAAAAAGTCATTGTATAAGCTCTCAACACGAATAAAAAATTCCTCGTTTTCTTCTTGCATTTTTCGCTTTGCATCCATATAAGCACTGTCTGCACATATGTAAATTTTGCCAGATGAAGCGTCTTTTTCAATGTCTTGAAGAATATCCTTAGCTGCTGCATTCTCCTTTATCCATTGTGAATACTGAAGTGCACTGTCATATGCCTCTCTCAACTTCTGAAAACCCCCAGGGTCATCTTCGGGGTGAAATATCTTAAGCTTCCTTGCATATGCCTTTTTAATTTTTGAAATATCTTCTGTAGGCTCTATACCTAAGATATCCCACTTGTCCATTAATAACCATTCCGCCTTTCTATCTCATCAAGCTTGTCCCTCACTTCGTCGGCTGCTTTTTTAATTCTCCTGTTATCCTGCGTCGACAGAATGCTGTCAAAATACTGAAGGAGCTCTGATATATAGTTTCTCATTTCACCTAGAGACTCTTCATACATACGCTCACCCCTGGCAAGAATAAGCATATTCTCTGTTCTATCCCTGGGATGAATCTTAAGATCCTGAAGCACTTTGAGACGTTCTTCTATTTCTTTTTCACTCATGCTTCCGGGACTTTTTTCAATGACTATTCTTCTTTTACTCCCCGTATTAACTGTAGTGACTTCAACCTCAAGAATTCCATTTATATCATAGGTATATCTTACATCTATTGCCTGTTCTCCTGCCGGTGCAGGTGGAACATTTATATTTAACTCGCCAAGTTTGATATTGTTTTCAACCTTTCTGCTTTCACCCTGGTATACTTCTACGTGGACTGCCGTCTGCCCATCCTTAATAGTGTAAAGTCTCTCTACTCTGCTCACAGGTATAGGAGAGTTACGTTCTATTATCGGTAAGAAATATCCACTTTCATGATATCCGCTCCCTACAAGCTTTGCTACATTTGTTCCTAAAGTATATGGACACACGTCCGTAAGTATTACTTCACTTAATGCTTCATTCCTTTCTTTAAGAGCTGCCTGTATAGCAGCTCCCAGTGCAACTGCTTCGTCAGGATTTATATTGGCATATGGAAGCCTGCCAAACATTTTAGTGACAGTTGATCTGATTATTGGCATTCTTGTTGCCCCACCAATAAGAATTACTGCATCAAGATCTCCAGGTGAAAGCTTTGCATCCCTGAGAGCGCGCTCTATAGGCTGTCTAAGTCTTAACAGAAGAGGATTTACCAGTTTTTCAAAATCATCGCGGCTTATTTCCTGCTCATAAAATGAATCGCTATGAATGATACTCATTTTCCCGGTATAATTATTTGTAAGGCTGTATTTACATAATTCTGCTTGCTTGAATAAAGCAGAGCTTCCCTTTGAGTCTAACTCCATTTGCTTTAGTGCATTAGATTCTATAAAATGAGCCGCTAATAGGTTTGTAAAATCTTCTCCACCGAGAAAATTGTCTCCGGCTATGGACTTGACTTCCATAACCCCCTCATATAATTCTAGTATAGAAACGTCAAAAGTACCTCCACCCAGGTCAAATATGAGAAACTTAGTTTCGGATTTTTCCTGATGTAAGCCATATGAAATTGCGGCTGCAGTAGGCTCACTTATTAATCTCTCAACCTTCAGTCCGGCCAGTTCAGCTGCCCGCTTCGTTGCTTTACGCTGCATGTCATTAAAATAAGCAGGCACGCTTATAATTGCCTCATTTACTTCTTCATTAAAATATGCCTCAGCATCTGCTTTTAAAGCTCTTACAACGAAAGACGACAGTTCTTCGGGTGTGAAAGAATACTTACCCAATTGATATGTTTTTTCTGTTCCCATGTATCTTTTAAAAGCTGCCGCAGTCATATTCGGATAAGTAATCAAACGTTCTTTTGCTACCTGTCCAACGAAAATTCCTCCGTTTTCACCAACACTTACTACCGAAGGAGTTAGATTTGATCCTAATACATTGGGAATTATCTTAGGACCGTTTTTGGTCCAATAAGCAACAAGACTATTTGTTGTTCCGAGATCTATTCCTATTACGGGCATTGTGTACACCTCTTTTAACAAATTGCATATTTGGCTGTCTAGCAGCTTCTTACCAACAACATTTATTATTTATTGCTGCCTGACAATGATTTTCCTATATCTATTTCGACTAAAATTACTTTTCACCTTTGTTGAACAATGTCTGTTTTTGTCGATATCATAAGTCCTACTATGTAATACAATAATTTCGCATCTTTCATACTATCACATAATATAGCTGTTATAATAGATCATGCTTTTTAATTTTTCCCGAAAAACAATAAACCCTCTGTTGTATTAATAGAGGGTTTATTGAAAGAATATTCAAATCCTGCGTTTAAAATTATGCCGCCGTATAGTTCCGTGCCAGGCTTTTACGTATTACTGACTTTGTATACCAGCCATCTTATTCTTATATGCGATTCATTCGTCGGATTCTCTAATTTTATACCAACTCTAAAGGTTCCTTTTTGAGGATAGACCACTGAAGCCATGGAAACCTGAGGCTTCGAAGCCTCATAAGGAGACTTTTCAAATATATCATAGCTGCCGTAGTATATGCATTTATTACTCTGTAATGCTAGAGTATCTGCATCCTCCTCCTGCTCTTCCAGACCAAGTACTACCGCTACAGGTCCTGCTCCAAGCTTGTGTTCAATTTCTTCTGAAAAATAGGATTTGCTCGCCTTGAATTTACCATCTGCAGTAATATCTACTATTCCTGTTGAAATACTCGTATTGTTTTCAATTCTGCATTCAGGTAGCTTGAACTTAAAGTCAAACTCCTTTTTATTATCGTCATAAACCACCTCTGCAGAAGGCTGCTCCTTACTGCTTATGTATGCCGCAGAGGCTCTTGCGGTGAATATGTCGTCCCTGCCCTGCTCATAAGTCATAACAAGTTTACTCAATAAAGGTATACTGTATATATACTCGTCAAAAGGAACAGGCAGCACTTTTTCAATAACAAAAACAGAACTAACCTTAATAAGGCTTATTTTGGCGAGATGTATACATGTTTCGGCAGCATTGTTCATATGTTCATCCAGGCCTTTGCAGAAGTAACCCTTGACGATTTCAGCTTTAACTGATTCAGGTATGATTCTTACTTCGTTTATGAATTGTGTAGATACTCGAGACAACATATCTCCAATTTTTATATTGAAACTGTCTCCTTTAAGAAATACTTTTCCTGACTTATCTGCAGTGTCTTTTACTCTTGCTGAATATTTTACAGTGTATTGACCTGAAGCACAATGGTCAGCTTCATTAAAGCTTACTCTGATGCTGTCTTTTCCATCCAAGCCGGTAATATTTTCAAGACAAAGCTCATAACTGAACTCAATATCATTTACCTGCATTATCTTTTCTATTTTTATAACAATATCAAACTTACCGCTGTCAGTTACATACTTAGGAGTTATTTGCCATATTTTTACCTTATTATCATTATAAATCAATGAAGTATTCTCTATTAACCCTGATAGCCCGCCCGCTGTCGTATCCGGCGCTTCTTCTTTGATAAAAATCTTATAACTCTCATTAATCCTGTTATACTCATTTACATCGCCGGATTCCTCAGTTGAGCCTGAAACTGAGTGTACAAGCTCTTTTCCTTTTTCGTCATAGGCAATGCATAAATAAATATTGTTTGAATATTCATTGTTTGGAAACCCTTCAACTAAAGACAGCTTTTGGGTTATAGGAAATGGGACTACTATTTCTCTTCCTAAGCTGTCAATTGCTATTCCGGGTTCAATAGAAACCGTCTTTTCATCAATAGCGACAACCTGAAGTCCGCTGACAATACCGCTTCCAACAACAAACTTGTTTAACATACGCCGTTTATCATTAAAATAGCGCTGTTCCGTTTCAAAATCACGTACTGTAAAAAGTTTTCCGTAAAAATAACGATTCCTTTCAAAAGGAAAAAGCCGTGAGTTCTTCATATTATAAAACCCTCCTAGTTAAAAATACTTGCTAAGTTAATGTACTGTTTTCACTGTCTGTACAGGTCTCTATCCTGCTTTAGTCTATGATTGCAGTATCATTTGAGATTACTGATTTACCGTTCAGATGAAGCAGTGAGACCTCTGATAAATATGAATTCAAACCAAGGTATGAATGCATGTCCAATCTAACATGGGATGGAAGTATTATAAGCTTTGCTTCAGTAAAGGCCGGCTTTTCACGATCAATAATCCTTTCAATTTCAGCTTGCTGTTTTACGCCTTTAATTGCTTGAGATCTGATTAATACACAAAAAGAGTTGTTCTCCATACCATACAATTTTGAAAACATTTCTCTGATATCAGGTTCCTTTATCATTTTATCAAGCATAAAGCTTTCAATAATAATCGGTTTTTCCCCCGTAAATATTTCTATTATTTTTTCAAGACTGCCTGCCGTACCTCTTCTCTTATAGATATCAACAGCATTCTTAATCAGCTCTCTCAGCTTATCATCTTCCCATTCATCACCGGCTGCAATTTCCACCCAACCAGCCAACCACTTCAAAAACGAACCTGATACATAATCCACATCAAAATATCTTGAAATATTGACAATTTCTTCATTCACGGCGGAAAAAAGAGTTTCAAAAATGGATAAATACCTCTCAAGAAAATCTCTGCTTTCATTATTTTCTTGATAAACAAGCGGTAAATATCTCAGGTAAGATATTCTCGGATTATAAATTCGAATTCTATTTAATAAAGGTGTGTTTTCCTTACTTCCTGAAAATTCTATCTTAAGCCACAAATATCGGCCATTTGATTCGTTTATTAATGAGTTTTGAGGACTTATCTGTGGTTTGGTCCAATACCTATCCAAAATCAAAAGTTTATGTTCAAAGGTTATAGTACTATCCTTTATGAAATCATCTATATCTACCTTATTGTTATCAATTGTCAGTACTTTACTATCCCTTGCAAAATAGGATACCTTCAGCTGTGTGCCTTCAGGTATATATGCATCCAATACATACTTGTGCCAGTTTGTTTCATCGGTTGTACTGTCAAGGGAGCAGGTAATTAATGTACCATATGTTGATTTGTATATGCCGCTTTCTTTCATTTGCTTTTTCAGCATAAGAACTGTAATTGTGCTTCCTGTCTTATCCAAAGCAAAAATGTTGTTGTTCTTATCCAGAATGATATGAGAAATACCGGATGTAATCCCTGTGATATGTCCTCCGGGGCTGCCTGCTTTATCATACCTGAAAATAGAACTGCTGTAATTGCCTTTATCGTTTATAACCTGCATATCACTGACAAGAATACTATTATTGATATCAACCGCCAAATCGGAAGGAAATGCAGGTTCTTTCAGATTATAACGGCTTTGAAGCATTCCGTCCTGATTAAAAGTATATATTTCCTTTGCTTGAGAACTTAAAACAAATATTTCTCCCTTGCCCGAAGTCTCTAGGCAAAAAATATTTTTAAGCTGTGCAGTCTTTTTGCCAGCAAACAGCTTTAATGCTTCGTATCTGCAAATTTCTACTCCTTCACCATGTTCATTTATTCTAACTATTCCAAGGACTCCATCTTCCCGGACTGTATACTCCTGCTCAGAAATCTTTGCTAAGCTGAGGGGTACCAGAGCATATAGGTTATTGTATTCATCTGTTGCTATATCTAAAGGAAATAGTGGCAGCCCATCAATTTCATTTACAGTCCACAGCAGACTGCCTTCATTTATCGAAAAAGCTGTAATCCTATTCTGAGAACTCATATCTGCAATATAGATAATACCTTCACAATATGAAAGCCTAGCCTCATTGGCAAACCATCCATTTCCTTGCTTAATGATGAGTTCCTTTTGATTTCTCCGATAATCATATTGCCATATATTAGCGCAATCATCCAATATATATAGAAGCCCGTTACTATCCGTAACCATGTTTTGTATTCTGTCAATTCCACTTATTCTTTCCTTTTGAATTGTAGAATCTATTATATAATTCTCGTAATCCTCTAAGCTGACATTTTCACATGTGAATTTGAGATTGTGTGCTTCTGAGCTTTCTGACAGATTCTTACTGTTAAGTGAAAAATAAAAAGATTCATTGTTCATTCATATCACCTCTTTTCAGTAATGTATTTTTCATATTAAATATCCTTTTTATCCAAAACTTCTATTTCGTGGATTCCTGAGTAAACAAGGCCATATGGCGGTATCTCAACATCACCCGTGATAGTTTTCTTAATCCTGCTGCCTTCTACATTTATCCATAAATCCCTTATATATTCCACACCCTTAATTTCATTGATTGCTTCGTAAATATCACTTTTGTAAACAGTCCTTCCGAAATCCCACCCTGTGCTGTCAATAGGATTCAGTATTCTGTTCAATACCTTCATTATTTCATATTGATTCACTGTCATTTTTGACTCTACAATTACAGTAGCTATCACAGACACCCTTATGTATTCCGGTGGAATCACATAAACCTCTGTTGTTATCAGCCTGTGTCTGTCCAAATAGCTTTTCACTGTTTTTAAGAAGCCTTCACTGGGCATAGGCTTTATATCTTCGCTATAAGGCAGTACAACAACTGCTACCTTTCCTTCTGCTTTGGTGTGCGGATAGTTCTGCATACCCGGTTCATAAAGAGGAATAGCCTTCGCCTTTGCCACCCTTAAGCCAGGAGTTCTAAGAGCAATCTTCTCATAATCAGCAGAGGTAACCGCTCTATAAGGATGTTTTAGTTCCTTTAGCATTCTGGCCTTCGCCTGCTCTATTGTTTCATTATCATTTCCGCCTAATGCTCCATAATAATTTGTTACTTTAAGTACATCCCTTTCCAATCCTGGAATGATAATTCCTTCAATACTGTTCTCCTTAATGTTCCCCTTGCTTCCTTCTCCGGTTCTGCATGAAATAATGCAGATATTCTCATGTTTAGCAGGGGGGGGGACCATACCGTTTTCATTATCTCCAAATACTATTCTCCCGCTGGTTTCATCAAGGATATAGTGTAAGTCTGTTTGACTTGATGCATCAAAATCATCAACCCTTATCCAATCACTCCATACATCTTCACCATTAACCTTGGTGCTTATCTGAATTATAAAATCATCCTTTATAATGTTATTTATTCCTATGTTAAAGCTTTGCTTCGGCAGCCCGTTGCTTGTGCCTATCATTCTTAAGACTTCCAGCTGCGGCATATATGATATAACACGTACACCTCCCGCAGACCTTGCAGGTATCATTCCTCTGATACCATCCCCAAACTTGATTGTTACCTTAGTGTCTTCCTCATTCTTGGCAACAGAAAACACTTTATCCAAAGGGCCTGCAGCTTCTATATTTTCTATTCTTGTCCAGTATATCCAGTTACCGTCATTATCTCTTACCTGAACATTGTTGTTCCCATAAAAATCTAAATAATCATCCAACTCAAATGCTTGCCGCGGTTCACCGCTGGAGCTTAGTTCCGCAACCTTGCTTAAGGTGTTTTGCTGTATTACTCTAACTATATTAGTCTCGATCTTATCAATTTTGGGCTTTAATTCAAAGCCTTCCTTGCTGACAGATATGCAAATCCAGTACCTTTCCTTGTCATCTGCCGTGATTCTCATAGGCTCCATAGCATCATCAAGCTTAAAAACTATAAAACCGCTGCAGGCGAAGCTGATAGTATCATCCCTGCAAATATCTATATCTCTCCATCCCGTACTATTGCCATGTATACCGAAATACTTGCAGGACAATTCTGAAGAAGGATAAATTATTGCCTTGTCTTCTGAAAATTCGCCCTGCTTAATCTGGTAATCATCAGCAAACTTAAAATCAATTCTTATTTCTTCTCCCTTGGGAAGCTCTCTGTCAAATCCTATAAACAGCCGACTGTCCTTTTTTGCATCTCTTCCAAATGCGTAATAATACACTCCAGGGTATTGATTGGTAAGTGTATTGTCTATGAACTCCTTATCCGTCTGCACAATGATCCTGCTTATATCAACAGGCATGTAAGTCATTGCTTCATTCATTTCAAAAACGATATCACCTGCCAACAGCTTTGTTCCCTTTAGCAGCTTATACTTTCTGTCTGTACCCTTGACTTTTACGCTTGTTTTAGCTTGTTCTTTACTTTTGGGAGGACAGCCCAAAAGCTTCAAAAATTTCAGCTCATTTTTTATAGGAATTCTGTTCAAGTGATATTGCTGAATCTCTGTCAGCCATGCAAATAACTCCAGGAATGTAATTCCCGGGTCATGATAGTTCTGGTCAGTCCACCGGGGCAAGTATAAAGGTATAAGCCTTTTAGCTTCTTCCAGTATCTGTTCAAATGTTTTATCATCCAAATTGGGTAGAGGAAGCATACTACCCCTCCTATCATTTTATTACTGTTTTTACTGTTATATTATGACTGCCATTCGTTATCAGGCAGTGAGGTATTGTCTCAATATCACTTGCTCTTATTTCATCCTTTGTATAGCCGTCTGCTTTGTAAACAGATAATGATATTCTTACAACATTCCTGACTGCATTAATAGACTTGAGAAGCGGGTAGAATACTGACTCGTGAATGCCCTGTCCGATTTGCCACCCTTTACCGTCATAATTTCCTTCAAATGGGTCAAGAAATTTATTGATTCGCTCTACTGCTTCCTTTTCAATAGGAAATATGTCGTCAATACTGTTTACTTCAAGGACTGCGGACACATGTATTTCCAGGAATACGGACCGAATGACCTTTATTTTTTGCATAAAGCTGACTGTGTTGGATGCTCTCTCTGAAAGATATCTCTCTACTTGATTCTTCAATTTTGAAAAAGCAGGAAGGTTTTCCCTATCATCCTTTGGTACTATTACAATTGTAATACAACCCGCTTCCTTCTCAGCTTTCTCGTTAAAGTTCGCAAGGCATTTGACTTTTGCTATGTTTCTGGATGCCTGTCTTGCCAAACATTCAAAATCATCCGCAGTAACAGCCCTGTTCCTGTGCTTTATAATCTCTGTACTTCTTTTTAAGGCTTCAGCTACTGTTTCATTTTCGCATCCACCATCAGAAGCTTTAACATTATAGATCCTTTCAATAAATCCAATGGGGTATTGAAGCTCTGTTATCATGTTAGAAGGCAAATTACCCCTTTTACCTCCGCCTACCTTATAATTGGCTTTTATTGTATTCATCCCTGATGAGGGCTGCATCATTCCGTTTTTCCCATCACCAAATATGACCAGCCCGGTAGTTCTGTCTATTACATAATGTCTGTCATTATAGGCTGATTCTGAAAAATCTTCCACGCATTGCCACTTAATCCAGGATCTAATCGGATTGTTTTCACTGTCTCTGATAATATTGGTTTCAATGCTTTTATTATTCTGAATATCAGATAAAGCTGATTGTGATAAGCTCCCGGTCTCATCAATCCATATCTCCTCCGAAATAATCGGCGTTCTTGCGAGCACATACTCTTCTTTACCTGCTTTACCTGTGCGCTGCAGCATTTCACCTTCTATACTTTCCTGCTGAATTGCCTCTACCGTATTCATATGGATTCCATCAATAACCGGAATATGACATAAAGGGGGATCAACATCATACCTGCCATCAGTATTTAAAGCCCTTATCCAATATTTCTCCTTTCCAAACATTGAACAAAGTCCAATATCATGGGGACCGGCAAAAACAACTGTACCGCTTTCTTTAAGCGAGTTGGTTCTGTCTGAAACTCTCAAATCGTTCCATATAGCTCCATATTCCGTTTTGCTGAGATATTCCCATTTTATTGCAGGTGTTTGATAATCCTCTGTCTTCCTGGGTTTCAGTGAAAGATATATGCTTATTGGACCTTTCACAGGCGGATTGTCAAAACCAATACAGAAGCCCGGATATTTTGTGTCGTGACTGCAAAATGGTCTTAAGGCTGTACCTTCACTTTCAAGATACGGTAAGCCATTTAAAAACTCTGCATTGTTATATACAAGACATTTTTCGGGATGGAAGCATTTACCTCCAAAATCATAGTTTATTGTTAAATTTTCGATATAAGGCGAGTTATAAATCATACCCATGGAAAACAAGTTCTTTATACTTATAACCCTTGCTCTTATCCAATAATTATTTTCATTGTTAACAGCAGTCTCTGCCATGTCAGAAGGACATTCAAACAACACTTCTCTAGCGCCCTCCTCTTCAGAGTAAAAGATTTCCTCATACTCCTTACTGTTAAACAGCTTAATCCAGCTTTTCCCGTTCCAATATTCCCAAGCCACCGAAAAAACAGATACTTTAGTCACATTACTTTTCGGGAAATCTTGCTCCTTCATAATGACTTTCCAGTTTACCTCGGAACTTTCATTACCCTGCATTCTATTTTCAATAAATTTGAGATTAAACTTAATACTTATTGCAGAATTCTTTTTGGTGAATGCTTCCTGGCTTGAAAAGTAAAAAGTATTATACATATTAAAAAGGTCTCCAAAAGGATAGAAGCCTTTGGGATCCATTTGAACATCATTAAGCAGCACCCTGTCTGGAAGCATTCCATCTTTGCCATTATTATCGCAATGCTTCACACTTACGTCTACTCCATCAAATTCTAATTCCTTACTAACCTGCTCGGTACTTTCATCCATCAGCTTATAGCGACACTTTATCCATCTACTGGTTTCTCCGTTGATTTCACTGCAATCTATAGGCTCAGCACCGGGTTTAAAAAGCTTGACTCTATTATTTTCGCACCCGATTATATCAAAGCTCTTCCAGGCACTCTTCGAAAAATACATCCATTCAACATAATTTGCATCAGATAAAATCTTAGCAATTATGTTTTCTTTATAATGCTTCGCAGAATTCTGAATCTGTATTTCTATAACAGTTGGCGATTTTATGTTCAACAAATCAGTATATCCTAAATATAAGCTGTGTTCCTGGAGATTTTCCCCGGCTGCAAAATCAAACAATGCTACTTCTATATTTCCTTCGCCTTCTGCTTTCAAAGCGTCTTTCAAAAGAACTGCATTAATCTTATCATGTTTTTTACTGATATTATAAATACAACTAAGCACAGCAGGTGTTACCAGCAGATTATTCACTGTTTCAAATATGATCTGCTCATCTTTAACCTCGTCCTTAGCATAAACCTGTGTGCCTTTCTTTACAAACACAGGCTCTTTTGCTCCTTCACTCAGCTTAAAGGTAATAAATGTCTGTGCAGGAGTAGAAGGCATGACTTTAGTATTCAGCAAATTTGCAAATGCTGCATGGTTTTTTAACGGTACCATATTTAGCTTATTAATATTCCCATAAAGCATCTGCACATAGAGTAAAAGCAAAGCTGCCCCCATATCGGGATTATCCTGGTCATATACCCACTCAGGCGTATAAAACGGCACCATTCGCTTTACTTCATTCAATATATCTTCCGGTTTTCTTGAATCAATCTCAGGTAGCAGCATATTCCACCTCAAAAAAATTATTTCTACTTGCCTATATTGCAATCATCTTATTCCCTCGCTGACATTAAACGGATAAACAAGATTAAAGGTGTTATTTGTGTTTGTTATATGATAGCTGATATTAATCAATATCCTTCCGGCATCTTCTTTATCAAAGGCAGCATGAATCTCTATTTCATCCACCCTTGGCTCCCATAGCTTTAATGCTTCCTTTACCTTGGACTCCATCATTTTCAAAGTAGTGGCATCTGTTTCCCCAAAAATAAAGTCGTGTATATCACAGCCAAAGTCTGATCTCATTATTCTCTCGCCTTTTGAAGTGCCAAGTATTATTTTTATTGATTCTTTAATATCATCTTCATATTCAGATTCCTTTATCTTCCCTGTTGTCTGATCCACCTCAACAGGAAACTTCCATCCTCTGCCCAAAAAGCTCTTTGTCAATTTAATCACTTCCCTCTGTGAAATCAGTTGACTTCATAAAATTATAACAGCATGGCCCCTAAGAGATTTACTGTTAGTTAAGTCCAAGAATCAAACCCTGAATATTGGTTAACAATCCCTGGATATTTACCATCATGGCGTTAAGATTCATCATTGTAGCTTGAACATTAAACTGCGCTCCATTTATAGTAACTCCCGTAGGATCAATCTGTATTGCACTTCCGCCGGCAGTAAGCATTATGCTCTGAGTAGAGTCGTCCATGACAATGGCCTGTCCTCCTGAAGTATGTATAACAACCTGCCCGGGTACGGAATCATCCATAATAACCTGATGTCCGCTTCTTGAAGTTATCTTTTTTATATTGTTTCCCATATTTCCCTGTTCAGGAGGTACATTCTCCCTATCCCAAAGCATACCGACAACGTAAGGACATTCAATATCTCCAAGCAAAAAAGCTACAAGCACTTTATCTCCAACATCGGGAATAAAATAGCTTCCCGTTCCGGGTCCCGCCATCATGGTGGCAATCGGAGCCCAGTTAGTTTCACCCTCACTTTCTCTGACAGTAATCTTTAGCTTTACACGGCCAAGGTTTTCCGGATCATTATTATTTGTAACTATGCCGATAAGCACTCCATTAATGAGTTCATCCTGTCTAAGCGAATTGCCTGTTAATGCTTGATAAAAACTCATATTGCATTTCCTCCTATACTGAAGCCTGTAGTATATCCATTACTGTTAATCGTGTGAACAGCTTCTTTAATATAATAAATAAAGTTTGACTTTAAGCCTATACCGTCTATTTTTATGTATTCTCCCGCTCTGATTTCAGGGATACCGATGCATTGACCCCTCCCTGAAATAAAGCTCATGGAGTTCTTGTTCAATATTGCCTGAGCTTTGTTATCAGCATCTTCTTTTGATTCAACGTTCCTGTATACATGCATGGTAGTCATATCTTCTGCCACTGACCTAATAATATCTCTTCCTGTTTTTGTATTGACACCTATCTTATCAACTCTTTCAGCTACTCCCTGGATCACTTTACTGTAATTTGTTTTATCAAATCCACGCAGTATTACTTTATTAACCTGCTCGCTAAGGTTTACCTGAGTCGTAAAGCTGTGAAGGGTTTTGCCCCATGTGAGAGTAACAACAGGTTCTATATTTTTTACAGCATTTCTGAAATATAATGAATTACCCACAACAAAAAAATCGTAATTGCATTTTAATGCTATTTCATTTATAAAACTGAAATCAGACCTTTCATATTGTTCTATTACATTATGCAATACTGCTGTATCATCAACATATAGGTTGGGCAGATATTTTGCTCCAATCTCCCTGACAACATCACAGTATCTTTTTTTCTTCCATGTACGTGACTTTTTCCCTCTCATCATAATAAAGGATTGGTCAAATCCCTTGACAATCATAGTTGGCAGATCGTATGAAGAGTAATCGTATTCCAGCATTGTTACCAAACCGTAAAACAAAGGCTCTAGCTTCTCTCCATAGCCCATCATTACTTCAACATAGGCTCCCAGCTGAATAATATCCTTCCATTTGAAATCTCTTATAGACGGGTCAAATGCATTGCCAATCTCTATAGAAAAGCTGTCTGCAGCTGATTGATAAGTCGTATCTATTGTAACATTGGTAATTGCCATACCATGTTTAAGCAGGTCTTTCCCATCAACTATCACCTTAAAAGCAGGCGTGAGGAAATTGTTATACTTTTTTTGAAGCTCTTTAATATCGTAAGATTTGCCACCTAATTTCAGTGCAGCCATACTAATCCTCCGCCGGAGGTATGACCAAGCTTTGGCCTGCCTCTAAATTTAATGGATCATCGATATTATTGGCAGCTGCTATCTTTCTCCACAATCCCGAATCCCCATACTCCTGCTCAGCAATTGCCCACAAATTCTCTCCCTGCTTAAGTATTCTTTGTCTGGTACTGTTGATGGAACTTAAAGTGCTGCTTTGCGTCTGCTCATTAATATCCTCATAGGAGCGGAAGGTCACACCCAATATGGCTCTTACAGGAATCCCAGAATCAAGAAACATCGTGAATTTCTGGGTAACCTTTAATATATACCCTTTAAAATCCAATGATCCCCAAACAAACCTGCATATAGGCGGCGAATGCAAATCCTTGTCTATCTCCATAAGCTTGGTAATTTTCGATGTATACTTTCGTACATCCTCTTTTTTTTCATAAGTGTTGAAATACAACTCCATGACCAGGTGCGATGATTCTCCACTAATAAACTGCCCAATAGGAGAAGAGAGCCCGGGCACAGTTTTCCATGAGAAAACATTGCTTGTTTCAATTGCATATTGATTAGGATTGAACAGTACCTCTATTCTGTCTGTTGAATTTGCTCTTTCAGCAATAATCATAGCTTTTTTAAGCGGCATCTCTCTTTCTCATCCCTTTCAATTATAAACTGCTGCGCCGGCTGCAAAACCGGCAATAACCTTATTGCTACAGACCTCTTCTGTGCCTTTCAAACTGTATCTTTTTTTCTAACTCTTTATACACCTTATCAACAATCTTTTCCATCTGACTTCTGGAAATACTTATTTCTTCATTTTTTGGCATATCTATATCAACATGTGTCTGTACATGCTGCTGTTGCTGTTTAGTTGCATTAGCATTTCCACCACCTGCTTGGCTTGCTTTGTTTGTAAGATAGTTCAAACTTGGCGGCATCATACCATAATCACGTTTATCATGCTGTAAATCCTCGCTGTCGATTACCAAAGGGTGCTTATTTACATGGTTAATGATTTTTTGTTTTTCCTCCAGGTTTTCAATCGCTGTAATATTTTTCCTGGTACTGCTTTTCATAATATTAGTATCATACTGATTAATATTGGTCCTCTTTAAATAGGATTTTCTATATACTGCACCTGTGCCAGAAAATGCTTTCATTACTTTAGATTGATTGGAATCTGTTTTCTCAGCTGCGCCAATTCTTTTATTTGCTGCAAGCATTTGTGCTGCTGCTAAGATATTAAACACTCTTTTTGTAATGTCATATCTTCCATGCAGAACATGTGCTTGTCCGAAATATTCTTTATGTTCGGTAATAAGATTACTTACATTTGTATAAGTTTGCATTTTCTCTGTCTTTGATAGCTGCACTGCAGCTGATGCCTTTGCTGGAAAGCTGTTGTTTTCCTTACTAAAATGACGTTCACTGTGCACCATCATATTTTTGCTTGTTTCATAACACTTCACTTCTCTAGAAATCTTCTGTTTATAATTCTCATGTGAAAGGATATATCTATACCAAACTGCACCAGGGAATAAATGCTTTATGACGTATGCTTGCTGTTTACTGCCTTGCTCTTTTCCATAGAGCACCCTCCCCCATATCTCCTCTTTCTTGTGAGTGATATGATTCATAATATTTACTATATCCTTCAATACCGAACTTTCAGTATGCTCTCTGATATTATTGTACTCTCTGCTGACATAGGACTCCAAATCCCTATAATAATCCTTTTTATATTTGAATACCTGACTGGTATTGTATTCTATGAAGCTGTTCTGCTCATTGCTGCCGGTCACACTTTCGTAATAGAGGTTCTTATATTTATTGTACCTGCGTTCAATTTTTTTGATAATCTCTCGAACATTATTCAGTTTACTTCTGACATTAAATACTCTATCGCTGTAGTATTCTCTGTAATACCTGGCTTCTCTCGGATTCTCCGAATCTTTGCTGGCTATTTCTTTAACTCTGTACTGCTCGTTATATATCAGTGTATTGTTACTTGCTTCATACAGCTTCTCTGTACTTTCCTTTTTATGCCTGACCTCACTGCGTATCGCAGCACTCCTGTCCGTTATACTTATAAATGCTTCGTGAATCCTTACGTATACTGGAGACTTTCTGTAGATGTCAATATCTTTATAAAATCTGCTCAATACTTCTTCCTGCTTATAGGTAATTAGGCTTCCTATGCTGCTTATATCCTTGAAAACCATTCTTTTTGCAAATCCTATTATATTGTATAGCTCTCTTCTGATATCTGATACTCTGTTACTATAGTATTCTCTTTCCAGCCTTATCTCTCTATGCTTCTCCGACTCTTTGCTGACTATTTCTTTATCTCTGTACTGCTCATTATATATCAGTGTATTGTTACTTGCTTCATACAGCTTCTCTGTACTTTCCTTTTTATGCCTGACCTCATTGTGTATCAAAGTACTCCTGTCCGTTATACTTATAGGTGCTTCGTACATCTTTCCGTATATCGGCAACCTTCCGTATGGTTGGATATGCCGGTACAACCTGTTCCAAAGTCTTTCTTGCTTAAGTGTAACTTGGTTTAACATACGCACTTCTGCCCTGTTAAGCATTATTCTATCTGCAGAACCGATGATGCTCTTGGCTTCTCTGCCTCTATAATACTCCCTGGTGATCTTCAACTCATTATTGCTGCGAATGTTATCCCTGTGAAAAAATCTGTATATAAACAGGTCAGGTGAAGATTTGCTGTAATCTGTTATTTCCACGGGCTTCAACTGCGCAGATACCCCGATATTTTCGTCATCAGCGTCCTTCAACCTATCTCTATATACATGCTGTGAACTTCTATATACCTTTGAAGAATCATTAAAAAAAGCAGTTGATTTATAATTAGAAATGTCCTTAAAGGCTTTATTATATATGTTTAAAATGTTTTCTTGATTTATGAGTGTTTTTTCCAGATAGTACATGGAAGCTTTTCGAGTTTCCGGAACCTGCTCATGCATACTTTTGAGCATGGAAATCTGCAGCCTTACATCCATCAGAAGCTGTGATATGCCATCACCATTTCGCTCATAATCCGCTAATCTTAAAAAAACCAATGGTACATCTTCAAAAAAGCTGCTTCTCATTAATGTATATTTGCCGATTATATGTAAGCTAAAAACCTGATTAAATAGAATGTTTGTTTTTATTAAAGGTTTCATGGGTTTAATAGAAATCATATTATCCCTCAACTCTTATTCGCTATTGACTTTAATCCGTTATGAACAATCTCCAAAGTTTCGATAGCGATTCTGCTGCTTTCGGAATCTAACTCCGGACCGGTCCATTTAACAGGATATGCATCAAAAAAATTCCACCTGCATATTTCATGGCCTCTTGCATCTAAAAGTATTATAGAACCATTTTTTCTGACGGTTCTCCCGGAAGCAACCTGTTCATGCCAGTCCCAAAGGTCATTAGAGCTTGCATAGCCCCTTCTCAATATAAGCCGCGGATACTTAGTTCTGACAGGAAGATGGTGTGTGTATTCATTAAGACCGCCTTCCTGATACTCCTCTTCTTCTGTTTCAACTTCGAGTCCTGAAACACGAGTAAATCCTCCCACTAACAGTCCGTCAATCTCCACTAAGAATCTAAATACGCCTGTTACATCATATTTAGCAGAGTTCATACTATTCCCCACAGCAGCTTCACCTCTTTTTAAATACATCAAAGATATTTTCCGGTTCATCATTTAATTTGCGATTTATTTTAGAGATCTCTTCACACCATCTTCTTCTATCCCGGTGCTCCATGGACATTATCTCATTCTGTGACCATTTGAAATAATAAGCAATAAATGCTGCTTCTTCATATATCTTATCTATCGGGTATCCTATCACTGTCCTTTCTAGCCCTCCAAAAAACCCATATCAACCTCAAACTCATTTTCACATTTAGGACATCTTGCCTTTATTCTTGCATTACCTGACTCGTTTATCTCTCCATATAAGCCTTGAAGAAAAGTAAGATCAGCTGTAAAAAGCTTTTCTATGACTTTTGTATCGATAGCTCTAAGGTCTCCTAGCTTTGTTATGACGCGGGACAATAGTATGATTGTAAGATATCCCGGATTTTGCTGGACTCTGGGATCGCGCATTGGTAAAATCTCATCAGCTGCTGTAGCCAAACGCATTACTCCGTTTTTATGCAGGTTTCCGTTCTCATCTATATATCCACGCGGTAAAGTGAATTCAAATTCCGTTTGAAATGACATTTATATTCCTCCCGTATTTTTTTAGTATTCTTTCTGTGCAGGATATCATATACAGGTTATATGTCAGCAATACTCAGTAAACACCTGAGTATCTATATAAGAATAATGGCTCACATATAACCTGTATATCTACTTCCAATAAATTCTTGTCTAAATACCGTAAGCTTAAGTTAATGCTCTATTGAGTTCTTGTCATACCTTCATGAGCAAGCTCAAGAGTTTCTATTGCTACCTCAGATGCTGTAGCATTGAAATCTGCAGCTGAGTATTTTGTGGGCCATGCTTCAATCACCTGCCACGTAGCAACATCCCCACCTTCCTCATCAATGGCTATTATAGTTACGGTTTTTCTTTCTACATTTCCTGAGATACAGTCCTCAATCCATTTATACATATCCATGGAGTCTGTAACTCCCCATTTGAGTGTTATATTGCTGTATTTAACCAGTCCGGGCAGTTTACGCGGGGTAATAATTTCATTTCCTTCACGATATTCCACTACATCCAGGGATGCATCGAAGCCGGATACTTCTCTAAAACCCGCTTGCTGAATTCCTTCGATTTCAACCCTGAATCTAAAATTTCTGTACGGATCTCTACGCTCACCAGGCATATTTATACTCTCCTCTCAAAAACATTTTATTACTGCTCGTTAGTCTTCTGAGTTATCCTGAATATAACAAACTCAGCTGGCTTCACAGGAGCTATTCCTATAACGCATATTAAGCGTCCGTTATCTATATCATCCTGTGTCATGGTACTTCTGCCGATTTCTATGTAAAACGCCTCTGAAGCAGTGGTTCCCATTAGTGCACCATCTCTCCATACCCTTGTCAGGAACGCATCTATTGTTCTGTGTACCCTTGCCCAAAGCTGCTCATCATTGGGCTCAAATACTACCCAGCTTGTCCCCCTCTTTATTGACTCCTCAAGGAATATGAATAATCTTCTTACATTGACATATTTCCATAATCCATTAGAGGAGCATGTCCTGGCTCCCCACACCCTTATTCCTTGGCCGGTAAAGAATCTTATAACGTTTACACCATTGGGGTTAAGGGTGTCCTGCTCTCCTTTATTGTACTGACAGTCAAGACCTACACATCCGCGTACCACTTCATTGGCCGGTGCTTTATGCACTCCTCTGACGGAGTCTGTTCTAGAATATATACCGGCTATTGAGCCTGAAGGGGGTATGAATATGTTTCTCTTATCAAGGGGATCAAATACTTGCAGCCAAGGATTGTACATAGCACAATAGCTGCTGTCAATTATGTTCCTGTGATTGAGTACATCTGAAACCTTTTTCTTATCCCTCGGAATATCAAGAATAGCAAAACGGCTTTTCAGATTCTCGCAATGAGCAACCAGACTTAACTGAACATTAGGGTCTGTTACTCCCGGTACTGCCATTATGGCAACTTCATCATTATCTATAAAGGACTGTATTCCTGTTCTCTTTCCGGGTCCCTTATCCATTCCTATATAATCTGAAGCTGAAAGGCTTGTAATGGTTCCGTCGTTTCCTCCTGACAGTGCAATTGTATATGTTTTTACTTCTTCCTTCTCACCTGAAATAACTTCAAACGGTGTGCCATCACTATCGGTATTCTTATGCTTCAAAGTTATTAAATTAGAACGAACAATAACCTTTTCAATATAATTTGAGGCTGCCGGGTTAAGTGAAACTTTTTCAAACTCTTCCTTCTCATCTAGGCAAATAACCTGAACATTAACCTCACATGTTGTCATTACCTTTACAGGAAGCAGATTGTTATCTTTTATATCTTCCCCTTCCAGAGGTTTATCAAGCTCAATAATATTATCCTGCGAGCTTATTACCTTCCTGTATTGATTATCGCTGCCATCAAAGAATGCAACTATATCACCGGGGTTGAAGCCTGCTGAGTTCTTTACCTTATACTGACCTTCAGCAAGGATTTCATAAATCTGGGTCTTCGCTTTACTTGCAGGAGTTATGCTTATTCTGATTTTGTCTCCCCAAGTCCCCGGATTCTTAGCACTGATTTCCAGGGTTTCTTCATCTCTGCCCTTTTTCCCGGAATTAGTCGATGGCTTTGCATCCCCCGGAACAACTCTCATAACGAAACACCTTGAACCTCCATTAATGAAAAAGTTTTCAACTGCATAAGCCAGATAGCGGTATTCACCAAACTTGTTTTCCAGCAGATAAGAGCCAAAATTCCTTTGGAAGTCGGCAAAGCTTGTTATCAGTGTTGGAATTCCTTCTACAGAACCTTTTTCTGCTACTCCGATAAAACCTGCTGTACTTGTACTCGCTCCTGAAAGTGGTTGTCCACCACTGTCAAATTCCTCTACATATACGCCTGGAGATAAATATTCTGCCATAATTACCCGGTCTCAAACAAATAATTTACCAACTATTATTTTCTGAAACCAGTTCCTCCTTTCATTATTTATATATAATTTTGGTTTATAACTTTATATGACCTAAATAAATGGACTTTCCTTCCTCAACCGTATAATTTATTGATAAACTTTTTCCCCTATATTCCATGTTTATCCGGATTTCAAACATCCTGATGGAAAAGTTCTTAAAATATATGACTGCTTCTCCTCTGTCATCAGTGAATGTTATTACTGCGGGCATAAGCAGCGTCCCCTGAGCATGCTCATAATTTAGCGGCTGCCGAAGCTTTATGATCCCTTCGTCATAGTTATCATAAGCTTCGATTGTGCATTCTTCGGATTTATCTTCATCTGCAATATATAATGTTTCACCATGAGTAAGGTATCCTCCGGCACATATTAAAGGTAACTTTTCATCCCCTTTTTTTACCTTTTTTTGCACTATCTTAGCTCTATAATTCTCCTTTGAAACAATAAAAGCATTTACCTGTGTATTCTTAATTGGTTTATCTTCTGTATCTATGAACTTCATTCTTAAAAGACCGGCTCCTGCGTCAAAAGGGTAACTTGGCATTGGTCTAAGTCTTACATACAAAACAGAATCATCGCTTTTAAGCTTTACTGTGTCTATTTCTATGACTTCGTTATAATAATGCTCAGAGTCAATTTTCAATTTATAAACGCCATTTTCAAGATTGATAAATACGAAACAACCTTTCTTATTTACTGGTTTTTGCTTTATGCCTTCAATATAAACACTAACATTTTTGCCTGCTATTGGTTTTGAAGTATAATCGTCCAGGATACAGACTACCAGATTTACCTCACACTTGAAGAATATCTTTGAATATTCATTCATTACTTTTACCTCTATTTCGCATTGATTTCCATAACTCGTTTTGCTTCTTTCGTACGTGTGGAGTCAAGGTACACAGGTCCTACCAGATAACTGACTGAAAGCTTATAAGGAATATTGGGGAAATTCCATATTTTAACAAGAATGTCAACAGGAATATTGTCCACTACAATCTTCAGTTCTTCATTCTTTTCTCGCAAGGTCCCTTGAAGCTGTGACCCTCTTACAATTGAATTATCAAACAATACTTGCATGGCTTTTCCAAGAATGCGATGCTCATCCAATGCTCTGGAGTTCAGTTCAGAACTGGAATGAGCTGTTAACATATAATACAGATTCAGCGATAAAGGAGGGTACTGCAACAAGCCTGACTCAGTTACCTGCAACTGGTTATTCCTGAAATCCCCGCTTTCCACAATGTTATATAGAAACAGTGTTAGCCTATAATCGCCTTTATCAGCGGGAGAAGCAAGCCCAATCATTTCAGGCTGAAGAACCGGCTCGGGCACCATATTTTCTCTCAGTAAATTGATAAGTGTACTTCCCACATCAGAAATAACAGTATATCTGCCCATTATCATCATCCTAAAGTAAATTTTGTATAAGAACTTTACAATCATCCGT
Organism: Bacillota bacterium; assembly: GCA_049322695.1. Lineage (GTDB taxonomy): Bacteria > Bacillota > Clostridia > Lutisporales > Lutisporaceae > CALGKJ01. Next base: position 279,159 of record JBMORW010000021.1, read on the forward strand.
TTTTTGTTTCCAGTAGTCTATAATACTCACCAATGTCTTCTTTTAAAAGTATTTTTCCGCTTTTTTCAAGCTCATACTTAGCAGCATTCACAATATGCTTCATGCTTACCGCCTCACCATTCTCTGCAGCAAGGAAAGCGGAAGCCAATACTATGTTTTTGATATTGCCGCCTGCTATCAGGAATTTTTCTCCCAGGTACTTGAAATCTATATCTTTACTGAGTGGCGTCTCCTTTGTGTACATACTTCTCCATAGCAGCTCCCTATACTTTGCATCCGGGAACGGGAACTTAATAATGTAATTGATTCTTCTCATAAATGCTTCGTCTATGTTCTGAAGATAATTTGTAGCCATTATTGAAATGCCGTCATACTCCTCCATCCTCTGTAGCAAATAAGCAGTTTCTATATTTGCGTACTTATCATGAGAATCTTTTACTTCCGATCTTTTACCAAACAAAGCATCTGTTTCATCAAAGAACAGTATTGCATTACTATGCTTTGCCTCAGTAAATATCATGTTCAGGTTTTTTTCTGTTTCTCCAATATATTTGCTGATTATTTGGGATAGATCTATTTTGTATATTTCCAAAGTCAATTCATTGGCGATGACTTGTGCTGCCATCGTCTTTCCTGTCCCCGGAGGGCCGGAAAACAGCATGCTCAATCCTTTACCATAGGGCAGTTTTTTATCAAAACCCCATTCTCCATATACTATATGGCGGTATTTTACTTGATTGACAGCATTTCTAAGCTGCTGCTTAACATCCTCCGGAAGAACCAAATCCTCCCATGCATACTTGGGTTGAATTAAATGAGCTTTCTTTTCCAGCTTGTGATTCACCTGTAGATAACAAGCTTTAGTAAGCTCTGCATTTCCTATCTCACAGCTGCCTCTCTCCCATTCAGCCAGATTTTTTGCGTTTAATAATGCATTCTTAATTTGACCGGGGGTAAAGTTGAACTTATTTGAGATATTATTGAAAACAACAGTATCGTCAAACTTGTAGCTCCTGCCGTAGCTTTCCCAGAGCTTTATTCTCTCCAGTCCTTCCGGCAGTCCCAGTTCTATTGCAGTAAAAGTATGATTCTCCAATGGCTTCTTTATTTTCCAGTTCTTACTTGACAGTATGAATACATCTCCGTCAAAAACATCTATTCTTTTTAATAAAAAGCTGACTTTTTTGTAACTAACATCTTCATCTTCAATTAAGACATCAAAACTCGCAAAACATACAACTGCCTGCAGAAACATTGCTTCTCTGAAGACTTGATCAATTATTCCTTCATACCCGTCTTCATGTGATATCTGCTTTAAATCAGCAATTATCAATATCTTTTTGAAAAAATTACAGTAATGCTTTACCTGCAATTCTCGCCCTGAACCTTTATTGCCCCAGAGATAGAAAACCGAGCCGTTCCTTTTGCTGATTCGATTCTGTTCTGCATAAACGCATATTTTTCTATGTATATCCTTATGTATAATCAGTTCATCCAGCCTCTGGTCAGGCTTTAATATTTCCATGTACGGGAACATATCCGTATCAGTTTCCAGCAATCCCAAAATTATAGCTGTTACTCTCTTATCAAGCTTCATTATTTTTGAAAGCAGAGGTTTTCGTGATTCTTCCTCATCCTCCTTATCCAGAAAAAATCGGGTAAGCTTGCTGTCGGACTGAAAATACAAACGCGCTTTTAACCGTTCCTCTCGGCTGCTGCAGAAAAGCTTCATAGCCATATCAACAACAGGTCTTTTGCAAGTAATATCATCCTGTAAGAATCCGTAAACCTTTTCATACTTTCTGTCCAGTTCTAGAGCAAGACATAATATTATACACTTTTCCTCAAAGTATGAAAGCTTGAGTGTTTTTGAGAAATATGGAAGAGAAATCAATATCCCTCTGCCAAGAGTAGCTTCCTTTTTCTTAGCTACGAGGCTTTCAAGTATTTCAAGCCTTTCTCTCAACTCATCTATCTGAGGATCACTCTTAATTGTCAAAGCATCCATATTTAAAAGCCTTAGTATTTCCTCTTCAGTTAGAACTAAACCTTTTAATTGCTCAAAAAGCTCTTGTGACTGCGATTTCTTTTCTATAATGATTTGAAGATACAGTCTTATGTCCAATATTTTCAGTTCATCAGTGAAATATTCCCAACCACTGAGGTAATGGTCCAAGTATTCCTGTGACATCAATGCAACCTCCGTCTCACAGGGAAAAGATTATTGACATCGGAGTACACCACAACTGGCTACTCTAATACAGGCTTTTTCGCCAGATGAGAATCACTTCCTGCGCCTCCCTGTTCTACAACTGCTTCGTTCCCTTTCTGTCCTCCACCAAGCAAGGTGCCTAATAGCCCTGCCAAACCGACAAGAGGATCTCCGCCTCCAGCTTGCTGTCCTCCTGCTGCTTGTCCTCCTGCTGCTTGTCCTCCTGCTGCTTGTCCGCCACCTGTACTGTTATTAGGACCTCCTAGCATCCCGGAAGCAACATCCATTCCTCCATTAGCCATAAAGCCTTGCATCGCGCCGCCTCCAGCCTTCTTATTCAAATACATGCCGGCAAGCAGCTGCAGTCCGCCATTGGCTACAAAGCTTTTCCCTGCTTTCATTCCAAAATTTAACGCTTTACCTCCAAAGCTCTTGATCCCGGAAAAAGCTTTTTTAGCAAATCCTCCTATGGAACCAAAAAAGCTCGCCTGAATAGGTGCATTATTGCTGTCAATTGACTTCATCTGTACAGCACTGCTGGTGCTGTTTGATGATATTGCCGAAGTTCTGCCCGTGTCGGCATGTCTTCCGGACGCTGCTCTCTCCCCTGCTTTATCAGCACTGCTTTCAAGGTGCCTGTCCATATTTATCGGAGAGCCTCCGGAGGACTTACTTACTCTGCCTTCTCTCTGTTGCACCACATGAGATAGTTCATGGCCTATCAAGCTCTGACCCCTTTGGGTTTGCGGTAAAAACTGTCCTGGTGCGAAGAAAATGTTGTTCCCTTGTGTATACGCCCTGGCACCCATACTTAGCGCTTTTGGATCTTCGTGTATTTTTACATTAGAAAAGTTTGTTCCAAAAGACTGTTCCATTTTGCTCATTACGTTTTGCGGCAGTCTCATCTCTGTAGGAGAAGACATATTACTGTTCATACTGCCTTTCATCATTTCAGAAACTGCTCTGTTTCCAACCGTACTCTGGAGCTTAGTTATTTCATTTGTACTTTTGTCACTTCCCTTAGCTGCAGAAGCTTTTCTACCGGCATTATTATTGCTATGCTTCAAGCTGCTATTACTTCTTTTTTCCGATGTAGTTACGTTACCCAAGATATCCCTCCTTCTCTTAAAGAATTACACAAATTTAATCACATTAAATTGATCACATTGAAAGGAACCGGAAGAAGAAACTTAATCATCCCTCCCCACATGCAGCACAGTGTTGAGCCATAAGTCAGTGCCGGAGCAAAGCCGATTCTGACCCTGGGCTCACCCGGAAACCATGGAAAAGGAGTATTTGGTATGCAGGGCACCGGTGTAGGTACGCCTGCTGCTGCAGCAGTAGCAGCAATAAACATAGGATTTCCGGGGCACATGCACATTCCAAAGGGCAATATGTTAAAATATGGTATATGGTCGTTGATTGTCGCCATCGGAAGCACCTTATACCCATATACTCCATTATATGGAATAACTAACAATGGAGCAGGGAATGATCCAAAGGTGCATTTCATAATTGAAAGTGTTCCTACATATAAATCCATATCTACACCACCGAACTAATCAATGTTAAAAACCAGTTTTTCAATCTTCTCGCATTTTTCTTTTGCTTCCTCATTATCAGTCAGCTCATATAATCTTTTATAATAGTATAAAGCTGCAGGGTGATTCTCTAAATCCTCAAAGTTTCTTGCATATGTGTATGCCAGTTCACAAATGTCTTTATTGGGTCCAAGCCTTATGCTTCTTTCCTCAAAAATACTTTCCGCATTATCTATATAATAATCCGCATCGATACTTTCTGAAATTTTCGTTGATATGTATTCCAGCTCATTCCTGGCTGTATCGCTATCCTCATAAACCAAACTTACAATATAAGCACAAGCCGCTCCTTCAAAGTCTCCATTTTCGGCAAACATGTAGCCATAATTTCTGTATACTCTTGCCAGCTGCTTACATTTATACGCGTATTCATAACACTGATCCGTAATATCCTTAAATATATCCCATTGACCTTTTATCTTATATACTTCAGCCTTTTCAAACAACAGCGATGTGTTGACAGGATTATATGAAATACCTTTCTCAATAAATCTTAATGCTTCATCATATTCTTTTTTCTCAATCATTATATAAGCATACATAAGGAACAGCTCTGTTCTTATCCTGGACTCGCGCTTCAGTTCCACATCAATTTTATATTTATAGATTAGAAACTCTTCCTCGATAGGCTCACTAAATGAAAAAAGCCTATCCTTAAAATTCATTAGGTTACCACAGGAATACAACTCTTCCTTTGAAAATATATCCTTTAACAGCTCTTCTGCAGCGATCAGTTCATTACACTTAATGAGGGCCGCAATCTCATTGATAGCTCTATCCAAATCTAAAATTGGATCAAGATTAGGTGATTCATTTTTAATGGAATCGCACAGTCCGATAATATTGTCCATACTTGCCTCCTCCTTGGATATACTATATACTAAGACTTCCATCCCAATTTTCAGGTAAACCCTTTCTGTAATAATCATCGCTCAAGTAGAAATATACCTTTGCTGCTTTATCACAGTCATTTTGCTTTATTACTTCCACAAACTTACTCCTTGACTCATAGAAAAGACCCTTTTGAAACAGCTCTATCCCTTCCTCGAACACTTCTTTAGTTTTTTCCTTCAACTCCCTTATGACTTCATTATCACTTTCATAAACATCATAAACAGGAACTCTTTCTGCCTTTCCAGGCAAAGCAACAAGACCAAGGCTCCTATAAGCATAGTTAGATGTTCCTTCCAAGCTTGTGAGAGTGTTTTCAGTTATTATGATCTGGGCACCCATCTTCTCAGTCAGTCTGGCCAATAACTCAGAGGTGTTGCCATGATCAGATATAACTGTTCCCTCAAGTCTTTTCTCTTCTCCGATTATCCCTACCATTAAAGGCCCATGGTAAATTCCTATACCCATTTCTAATGGTGTCTGGCCTGAATCCGTGCGATTCTTATTATAACTGGCAAGTTCCCGTGTCATATTTATAGCAGCATTAAGTCCGTCATTTGCATTTCTTGGAAATAACGCCAAAATATCCATTCCCAGGTACTTTTCCACGATGCCTTTATTATCCCTGATGAAAGGACCAAAGCTGCTCAAGTATGAGTTAATCATATTGAAATTTTCTTCGGATGTATTATTCTGTAACAGTTGTTGAAAAGGCCTTATGCATGAATACATGATGCTCATATCCCTCTTCATACTGTCGCCGAGCCTGATATCACAAATGCTATCCTTATTTAAGAGTTGCAGATATTGCTGCGGTACAAAATAGAAATACGCCTTATTCATCTTCATTATCTCTGAAATAGAATCTCTGATAAATTGAGCCATAGTATTGAATCCTTCACAAAGGCTTGCAATCTCATCGTTTGATCTTACTTCAACCACTGTATTCCAGTTACCTGCGGCAATCTCGTCAACTCCTTTTCTTAGAGTCTTTATTGTAGAAAGAACATAGAAGGTGATTATCAAGAAAGCCATAATATTTACTGCTGATGCTATGACAATATCTTTAAGATTTTCTGTCAGTCTTATATTCTCTTTGATTTTGTAGCTGGTGTAGTCCATACCTGTTTCATATATTCCGACTATCTCTCCAGCTGAATTTTTGATTGGTGCCATAACAAATATCCATACTCCGGAACTGTCATGCACTGCTTCGCTGTAGTACTGTTCTCCTCTGTGTACAACTTTTTCTGTTATTTCATTATAGTTCTCGGTTTCAGTACTCAAGGGCTCATAAAACAGTCTTCCGTCATCATTGTCCATTATATAATATACTTTTCCATTTTTTAGTCTGTAGATAACATTATATAAGCCGTCATTAAGCGAGTCCTCATTGGAAGTAAACACCTGTGCAATATTTTTCACTGCCTCATTATAGTCCGTACCCAAGCAATCTTCTGGAGAATTTATCCTTTGCAGCCTGTCACCATTGATAAATTTGGGAGCAGTCAATGCCATTATGTTCAACTTTTTATTCATTTCACTTTCAATTTGGATACTAAGCCTGTTATCTATCCTGTATATTAAGAAACCTGTAACAATCACAACAATAGGTATGAATATTAATATCTCTTTCAATATCAAAGAAAGCTTTCTCCTCATAAAATGTACATAGATTATCCTCAGTAAATCAATCAGCACAGCTATTATCAGCAACAACACAAGCCCATTTACCCATATAGCCTTTATTTTTCTTGCAGGTATCTGTAAGCTGCTTATACTTTTTTCAATGTTTCCGTCATTACTCAGTACAAAAACCTTTCTTTCAGAAAAAGTTATTATCTTTCCTTCCTGTGTAACATGCAAACCTTTCAAGCTGTTTGATTCTTTTGAGAAGAAAGAGTCATGTGCTTCTGAATGCTGTGAGAATACAGACACTGTCTTTGAGCCGGATGGATTAAGCTTCATAATCCCCGGTTCAAATAGATCAATAAAGTAGATTTCGTTGTTAAAATACTGAAAATGTGACAGAAGGGAAAGTTTGTCGTTATACCGGCTGCTGCCTGAGTATAACGGTAAGGATTGGCCATTTCTATTTGCTTCATATACTTGTCCGCTTTTTGTAGAAAAGAATATACGATTATTTTCTGCTAATAAAATTTTATGTATATGCATGTTTTCGTTAAGCTTTAAGCTGTAGATGGTCTCTGCAAAATTCTTCTCTATATCTATTTTTTTAAAATCAACTGTTTGCTTGTCAGCAGTAAAGCAAAAACGCAGATAATTACTATCTGCTTTCAAATCCTTTATTCTGCCTGTACGCATAGGTTTATTGCCATTTTCATAACTGATGCTGTAAACTTCCTTTATGAAATCACCCTGGGCAGAATACATATCTATTCTTTCTCCGTCTACATATAACCCGTCAGAGTCCAATACGGTATTCAAAAGAAAAACATTACCCAGCTTATCAACTGTAAGGCTGCTGCAAAATGTTCTCTCAATATCCTGCTTCACGATTATGCTAAACTTGATTCTACCTTCATAATCAGCTTTGTATATGGTTTTTCCGTAATTGTCTACAATGTAAAGATTTTTGTCATTGTCTTCAGTGATATAAGAAACACTGTTTAATTCGACCTCTCCGTCTATAATGTTCTTTATTAGGTTTTCAATATTTTCTATCAAGCTGGATTTTGTTGAGTATAAGTGATATACATCCCAAAAAATCATACTGTTCATCAATAAGTATATAGCTAAAATCAGTATTAAAATGCAGGCGGCAATCAGGTTTTTGTACTTTCTGTTCATTCCAACACCCACCCTAATAAATTACACCGTTACCATTATGTACTATTAACGAAAGTATACTACATGAAGAAACGCAGCACAAGCAAAATTGTACAAATAATTACATTTTTTTAAATATATTGATAAATCTCATATTTATGTAGTATAATGTAACAAATTGTATAAGTTCAATAATTAACATAATAATACATATTATGCCATAACGCGCCTGCAATCTTTAATTTGGAGGCAAAGAGAGGTAATTCAATATGTTGGATGTTTTAGTACGTATGTTTGAAAGGTTTCTCAGATCTGTCTTCATTCCATATAAGTCTAAGCTTCTTTCCAAAGTTCGAAGTATTAAAAAGCTGCCGCATAAGTTTTTCTATTCTCTGGCACTAACAGCTAAAAAAATCCTTAAGGCAAAGCCAAGTTCAAAAAAGGATTATGTAAAAATAAGAAAGCATTTCGTTCTGAAAAAAGTAATCTTAGTTGTTCTATGTCTTTTTTTGGTGTTAATCACAGGTGGATTGAAATTATATCTTGATATGAAGGGTAGAGCTTTACCCGTGTTCTCTGCTTCAGATAAAAATAACTTCAGTGGAGACGGACGCGTATACTATGATAATGGCAATTTAAAATATGAAGGCTCGATTAAGGATGGCTTGTACACCGGCGAAGGAAGCCTTTACACTGAAGATGGGAGACTATACTACAAAGGAAGCTTTGATAGAAACGATTTCAGCGGTAAAGGACAAACCTTCCACAAAAACGGAAATATAAAATACGAAGGAGACTTTTTAAACGGTGAATATAATGGGCTTGGTAAGCTGTACAACGAAGCGTCAGTACTAATCTATCAGGGCGATTTTAAAAACGGAAGCTTTGACGGGCAAGGAAAGCTCTTTGATAATAACGGTAGCCTTGTATATGAAGGTAAGTTCAGCAATAATGAGTACACTGGTTTTGGAAAGCTTCACAATAGAGAAAAAAACCTTATATACCAAGGTGACTTTAAAAATGGAGTGTACTCAGGAATGGGAATATTGTATGATACCAATTACAATAAGCTTTATGAAGGCAGCTTTGAAAACGGAAGATATTCAGGGACAGGAGTTGAAAGCTATCCTAATCAGTCAGTCAAATACTCTGGTGAGTTCTTAAACGGATATTACTGCGGCAGCGGTGTTTTATATAATATGGATGGTGCCAAAATATATGAAGGTGCTTTTAAGGAAGGTGTATTCAGCCAAAACGGAAAACTTTACGATACTTCAGAGAAGCTTATATATGAAGGTGAGTTCGTTAAAGGCAAACCGGAGGGCTTGGGTACACTCTATGACGAAAATGGCAATACTGCTTTTAAAGGTTATTTTAAAAACGGGAAGGTCTATTATCCGGGATTTTTGAGATTTTCACAAGATGAACTTACAGCTCTTTTAGGAAATCCTGATAGAATATTCGTTTCGGCAGATACATCAAAAACCATCGAATACAGCACGTATAAGATAAACTTCTTTCTAAGCAATATAGAAGAGACAGAACAGCTGACTGAAGAAGCCCAAGAGCAATCAGAGCCAACTGATTCCGAACAGTCTTCGATTACTGAACAGCCGGAAGAACAAGCAGCCCCCAAATTGACAGAAGCAGCTCAAATAACAGAGCCAAAAACCTATAGTGTAGTCGGAATAAAAATTCTGGCAGCTCCGGATACTCTGTATAAAAAAGAGTTCGTTCCCGATGATTATGGAATACTGCTGGAAGAGAAATATGTCTATCTAGAGGGTAAAGAGGTGCAACTTAGGGTCTATGCAAAAGGCAGCCATACTTTATCATTATTCAGTGATACGAAAAAAAGCAGTATAATCTATATGGTAGTAAGCAAGACAGATAATTTTGAACAATACAGTCTGCATGAAGGCAATCAAAATAAATAGCTTAACCGCCTGCATGATATACTCAACCTTATACCATGCTTCTCTATCAACTACACCCTCTGTAAATATAACAGAGGGTGTTTTACTATACATAAGCTCTTACATTCTGTTCACTTTTCCTTAACTGTCTTTGAGAACAATATCGATTTAACTCTCCCTGATGTCAGCAAAAGACCGCTTACTTTCCCTGATTCTTCTATAAATTCAACCAAAAATGTTATTTCATTGACAGCCAAAAACATATTCTTTTCTATCTCAAAGAGAGTATGACTGCCATTTCTTGAATGAACAATATTCATGACACCTTTTTCGTCAATAATATTATAGAAGGTATCCAGTTCATCGCTTTCATATCTTCCTACATACATTGACATTTTTTCTGGAGTAGGTTTATAGGGGTAGAGCCTTCTAAGGGGTATGAAATTCTCTCCCACCTTTATAACAGGTTTCTCACCAAAATATACTTCTGAATGCAGATGACTTATTTTATATAGGTTGCCTGATATATGGACTAATGGTGCCACTCCATACTGAGTTGCTATACAGGGCTTTTCATCTACTAAAAATATCTCCAGAAGCTGCATAACCAGATCAGGTATATATGCTGCATAGTACCCTGAAGCATAAGATATATCAAAACTCTCAGCATAGTACTCTGACACTGCATCTGAATCTTTATCACAGCCTAAAATAATATCAGCAATTGAGAATGCTGCCTGCTTAAGTAAAATATTCTGCGTATTTGAAAATATTACTATATCAATATCATCTTCTGTGAAACGCATGATCTGACTTCTAAAGGCTGCATCAGCACCGCCATGCTCAATATACTTATGTCCTCTGTGCTCTCCTGTAAAAAGACCTCCTGCATAATTGCTTTTTGCCCCCTCCTTCAGTGTAGGAACTGAAAACATCCTTTCAAGGGTAGCCTTGTTACATATTATTGGATTTTTATAATTATCCATCCATTTTAAAAAATCAATAGCTGTTGTATTTAGAGAAGTTGCACCATACGTACCATAATTGAGTACACAATTGATAAATTCACCGGTGCCGTTATCATAGTAGGAGTTTGCCCTGTCATGTATAACCTTCCAGTAACTGTCTTTATATGTGGTATGTTTCATCCCAAGCGGATTAAATATCTTTTCTGCTGCAAATTCATTTAGCATTCTGCCTGATACTCTTTCAATTACCTCAGCAAGCATTGTAAAATTCGAGTTGCTGTAAAGATATTGGGATAATGGTTCAAAATTGAGAGATTTCTGTTTGCTGATGATATTCAATGCATCCTTTTGTGTTATTGTATCTGCTATTCTTACGCCACTCAGCATCAGCAGTTCCCATTGATCCCTTATACCGCTCACATTACTCATCATACTGCATATTGTTACAGGCTCGCTAAACTGAATCAGCTCAGGAATATATTTCCTGATATCATCTTTTATTGATAGTCTGCCCTCCTCATGCAGCAGCAGTATACACATGACTGTAATCTGCTTTGATACAGAAGCCACATGAAATACCGTGTCATCTGTTACCGGAATTTTATGTTCAATATCGGCATAACCAAAATTACTACTATAGATAATTTCCCCCCTCTGCCTTACTGCAACTTGTCCCCCAGGACAAACACCTTGCTTCCATTTAGAAAAAACAGCATCAATTTTCCTTTTCAAAGTGTTGCTCACGTTAATACCCCCTCAAACTATTATCAAACCTTTATTTATGCTTTCACAGAAGTTCATATGTCAATCCAATTTTTAGCGTATTATTATATATTCTATTTATTTCAGCTATCTCCTGTTGAGAACAATACTTTTCTAAAGCCTGGTTATTATTTTATCTTTTGCATCAAAAACTAGAATGCTATAATTGTATTGAATGTTAATTTTGGGGTGTGAGTAGTTGATGGAAATAATTAGCTGTAAAGCAATAGCAGATAGAATAAAGCAGGATGTAAAAAACGAGGTGACGGAGCTTAAGAAGCTGGGTATAAAGCCTACTTTGGCTACTATACAGATTGGCAGCATGAAGGATGACGAAAGCTACTTAAAAATAGTACGAAAAAATTGTGAGCAAGTTGGCATAAAGCTTATAGAATTGGATTTTAGTTCAACCATTTCAGAGGATTCAATTTTGGAAATAAATCAAAATATCCGTGACAGATGTACAAACCTTATACATGGCGTGCTTTTTTTAAGCAATATTCCAAACTCTCTCAACAGAGATCTTATTTTTAACTCCATCGATCCAGCAAAAGATACTGATTGTGTAACATTTGTCAACATAGGAAGACTGTATCAGGGTAATCCGCTGGTGAAACCTTGTACAGCAGAAGCAGTTGTTGAAATACTGAAGACAGTGACCTCCTTGAAGGGGAAAAATGTTGCAGTATTAGGACGGAGCAATATAGTCGGAAAGCCTGCGTCCTTTCTACTAAGTGACGAAAATGCCACAGTTACTATATGTCACTCAAAGACAGAAAATCTGCCTAAAAAAGCAAGTGAGGCGGATATTCTGGTATCTGCAGTAGGAAAAGCAAAATTCGTGAATAGAAGCTTTATAAAGGATGGTGCAGTAATAATAGATTGCGGCATAAATTTCGATGAACATGGAACTCTCTGCGGAGATGTGGATTTCAATGATGTGAAGGATAAAATCTCATTTATAACTCCCGTACCGTCAGGAGTAGGCGTTGTCACAAATGCCATACTGCTGCGAAACTTGGTCAAGCTATGCAAGTATCAGCATAATATTGTTTAGCATTAACCAGAGCAATTTACCTGACACCTAAACTATGAATCAGGAAGTAAGTTTTTGAGGAGATAGCTTATGAGTGATAGAATTTCATTGATAGACAGATATATAAAGGATTTATTTTCAGCTCAAGCTTTTAGCGGTTCTGTTTTGCTTGCTGAAGATAATACTGTACTTCTGAAAAAGGGTTATGGAATGGCTAACTATGAGCTTGATGTGCCCAACTCATATAGCTTCAAGTTCTGTATAGCCTCCATAACAAAATCAATAACTGCAATGGCTATCATGATTCTTGCCACAAAAAAACTTATAAATCTTAATGATTCTTTAAACTTCTTTATTCCAGATTATCCTGACGGAAACAAAATAAATATCCTTCATCTGATCACTCATACTTCCGGCATTGCAAATATAAACAACCATGCTGAATATGAGGAGCTGGCAAATAAACATAATACACTGGAAGACTTAATCTCCAGATTTAAGCATATGCCTCCAGATTTCGAACCAGGCACAAAGTTTCAGTATTGTAATTCAGGCTATTTACTGCTTACTTATATTATCGAAAAAGTCTCAGGAAAGAGCTATGATCAATTTATTAAAGATGAGATTTTCAACCCTTTAAACATGAGGGATACAGGCAGTCTTTACAGAGAGCAGATATTGAAGAATAAGGCTTATGGTTATTCCAGGCATGAAGCCCAATTAATCAACTGTAAAACAAGGGATTCATCAATTGCAGTTGGTACAGGTAATCTCTATTCTACTGTTGAAGATTTGTATATCTGGTGCAAGGCTTTGCTAAACGGAACGCTGCTAAGTGAGTATTTAAAATATGAATTGTTTGTGCGACATGTTTTCGTTCGAGATAATCTATATCATGGATTTGGTTTCATGCTTTGCAAATCAAATGATAAAATTGATTATGTTTACCAGGATGGAGGTATACATGGCTATCGCTCTATTTATATGCTTGATCCTGAGAATAAGCTATACATAGTTATTTTGGGCAACTATGATTACATTAGAATAATCGATATGGCAAAGAAAATCAGGAGTATGCTTATAGAAAGCAAATAGGTGTCAGACCTGTAAGCTAATTTACTGCATTGCTTCATAGCCTGGCACCTAATACTTTATTTCAATAATGCATTTGCAATCAGTCTGTCAAACTTTCTGATATCCACACCTTTATTCAAGTTGATTTTGATATGTCCTGCTCGGGTCCAGAGCTCTACCTCCGCATTAAAATCCAAGAAGCTTCCGGCATTTTCAGTAGACCACATATTTATAGAAGAGTATGGTAAGGAGTATATTTCTACCTTTTTACCAGTCAAGCCCTGTGCATCCCTTACAATAAGTCTTTTATTCGTAAAAATGGCACTGTCCCGCAATGTTTTGTATGCAGCAACTGCTACCTCACCCTCTACCAGTAAGTCATCTACATCCTTAGGAATCGGAATTTCGGATATAAGGGTCCAAGCAACTATATTGGCTGTTTCTGTCATTATTATTTCCTCCTTATTTTAATGTTTTTATATAATTACCATGTTGAAGAGACCTATTTATATTCATTTTCTTATGCTACATCTCTTTTTCATATTTGCAGCGATAATAAATTCCATATCCTACTACAAAGAGATATGCAAAAACTAGAAGAAGAATAACTATTAAATCAATGTCCATTAATACAAAAGCAAGCATTAAAGAACTAAATACATAAATCATTATATCATAAGCCTTTGCCTTTGCACGATTACCTATTACAATATTTCGCTCATCCATTTTATCAATTTCTATTTGCTTCTTTATATCAGGATGATTTTTCATTAATCTGTGACTTATTATCTCTCCAATACCATGACCAAAAATCCCACACCCTAATCCGACACTAATATATGGTATGGCCTTTATAATACCTTGCAGTCCGACAGCTGTTTTGACAAAGTATAAGCCTATTCCCATCAGCAACAATCCAGTTATAGCCATAATATAATGGATACTTTTTTTCATTTTAAATCCTCCTCATATAAAAAAATTTCCTCAATGCTCATATTGAAATATCTGGCAATCTTGAACGCCAGAGTTATAGACGGATTATAACGACCGTTCTCGAGTGAACCGATGGTTTGTCTCGATACTTCAAGAGCTGCTGCTAATTCTTCCTGTTTTATACCATGTTGCCTCCGTATTTCTTCTAATCGGTTTTTCACATTTTCACACCTCTCTATGGAAAGTTTGCTTTCCATAGATATAGTATACTATATTTATCCGGAATGTCAAGTTAACTTTCCATACGAAAGTATCAGTCGCTGTCAGTGCCAGGCACGACGTATAGTCAGTTACTTATATTGTTATTGTAAATAACAGTCAAACAGGCGTGCCTTACACCATAATTGCCATAATTATATAATATACTTAATATTAAACAGCGTATTTAACGAGTTTTTTGCATAAAAGAGGTTGATACACAACTGGTTTTAATAAGTTATGCATCAACCTCTGACAATCTCTTACATATCCTTCATTCCATCATTTCCTTTACCTGCTTTACATCCTTATCTCCGCGACCGGAAAGGTTTATTACAATTAACTTGTCCTTTGACAATTGCTTTGCAAGCTTTGTTCCATAAGCTACAGCATGAGCGCTTTCCAGCGCCGGAATTATACCTTCTGTCCTTGACAACATAAAAAAGGCTTCCAAGGCTTCATCATCAGTAACGCTTACATAATCCGCTCTTTTGCTATCCTTATAATAGCTGTGCTCCGGTCCAACACCCGGATAATCCAATCCTGCTGCTATAGAATGCACCGGTAATGGTTCACCATTTTCATCCTGAAGAGTATAGCATTTAAAGCCATGTATTATGCCTACACTTCCCATTGATATAGAAGCTGCATGCTCCTTGGTGTGAAGCCCTTTTCCTCCCGGCTCAACCCCAATTATCTTTACATTTTCATCTTCTACGAAAGGATGAAAAAGACCTATTGCGTTGCTGCCGCCGCCAACTGCAGCAACCAGATAATCCGGCAGTCTGCCTTCCTGCTTCATTATCTGTTTTCTGGCTTCTTTTCCTATTATGCTTTGGAATTCTCTGACCATAGTCGGATATGGGTGCGGCCCTACTGCAGACCCTAACAAATAGAAGGTTTCATCGGCATTCTGTATAAAATCCTCAAGGGCAGCGTCAACAGCATCCTTCAGGGTAGCAGTGCCTCTTGTAACAGGAACTACCTTGGCTCCCAGAAGCTCCATCCTGAATACATTCAGTTCTTGCCTTTTAGTGTCTATTTCTCCCATATAAATAGTGCATTCCATTCCAAACAGAGCACATACAGTTGCTGTGGCTACACCATGCTGACCTGCTCCCGTTTCTGCAATGATTCTTTTTTTTCCCATTCTCTTCGCTAAAAGTGCTTGGCCGATAGCATTATTGATTTTATGAGCTCCGGTATGGTTCAAATCCTCGCGCTTTAAATAAAGCTTTGCTCCACCCAGCTCTTTGGTCAATCTTTCAGCAAAATATAGGGGATTCTCTCTACCGACATACTGCTTATAGTAATAATTCAGCTCTTCAATAAAATCAGGCTCTGAAATATACTTATAGAAGCTGTCTTCTACTTCCTTAAGTACCTCCTTTAGCTGTTCCGGTACAAATGCTCCGCCAAATTGACCAAAATACCCGTTATTGTTTTTCATATAGTTTACCTCCTAATAATTTAATAATTATGGTAGAGCATTGATTTGAGGGCTTACTATTCTGCTAAAATAAAAAATCCTCTATACGTGCATATACACATATAGAGGACAGTTTTCATACTGCGGTGCCACCTCAATTGGCTAAACTCATAACCTGAGTCGCCCACTTTTCAGATACGGGACATATTACTGATATCCGATATCCTATTCTCTATAACGGGAGAAAGCCGTGTTGCCTACTTCAAATTTCAGCTCCAACTCATAAGCCCATTCAGCATATTCTAAAATATTGGGTTCTCATCAGCCCCAATTCTCTGTGATTCTCAAATATGCTTACTCTTCTTATTCAACGTTTTACCATATATTTATTTCTACTTATTTTATTATAACTTATCTGAAAAGTCAATCTTTTTATTAAGCAAATGCTATAGCATAAAATAATTCTGTCACGAGCGAAAGCAACTTAAATAACTGATTGATTATGGTGTCTGGCACTTGATTTTGGAAGCTTGACCCTTACATTTTGATTCCTCTTCTATAAGTATTTCATTTACTTCACTAAACATACCTGACGAGTATTGTTCTATTTCTTCTCGTGAATATAAATAAAACTCTCTGTCATATACATCGCCTTCAAATGAAGATATTATACAATGGCGTATGAACGCGCTCTTTACTGTATTATATTACCCCTAAAGCTCTCATTTACGAAGCTTGCCAGCTTACAGGTGCCCGCACACCACAACTTATGTTTATGGATTTTATCTTTCTGTTTGTTCCGTCATCAATCCCCATCGGAAGCCAAACTTGTCGATAAATACAACCATACAAGAACTATATGTCGTGCTCTGCATCTGATAAATTGTCTCACTGTCTTCCCGCAAAACTTCATATGCCCGTTTCACTTCCTCCTTTGTATCAAATGTGACAGTCAAAGAAAGGGCCGTACTTTTAGCTAGACTAACCTCCATATTATCGCACATCATTATCCTTTGATCACCAATAAAAAGCTCTGCATGATAAATATATTTTTCTTGTTCTGGTGTTAGCTTTCTATCCCAATCAGACTTATTAGCATCAGAATACCGCAATAGACAACCAACTTCTGCATCAAAAGCCCTTTGATACAGTGCGATTGCTTCTTCACAGCGACCTGTAAAATTAAAGTTCGGTGTTATTATAGCCATTTTACCACCCCTCCATATCTTCATTTTCTCATACAATAGTGCTTTCTGCTTAAGTCAGGTGCATATAAATTGATTCCATCGCTCCCCAAGGTGCTTCCTTTTCATCAACCTTCTCAAACCCATATTTTTCATATAAACTTATATGGTCACTAACAAGATACACTTTTTCATACCCTAACTCTTTTGCATATGTAATAGCATAGAATATCAGTTTTTACTTAAAGCACCATGGACAGTTTGTCCTGCATAATAATGTGAATAACATCTCGTACTCACGACAACATTGTTACTTATTTCAGCATAATATGTTTTGTATATTCTAAAGCCCAATTTTATATAACATGCCAGTACGGCGTGATTATTGTGCATCTTATACAATATCTGGCAATGTTAATTATATCAATATGTCCTCTTTCTTTCAAACTTATTATTAGCTTTGAAAGCTTTAAGCATAAAGCTGATTACCTCTTTTGCTTAAACATAATATAAACATAAGCGTGCAAAAAGGCAGACACTTAGTGTTTTAGGTATCAAACCCGCTGGGCTGAGTTGAAGCATTCTTCTACTACACTTCCAATATTATTTAGTATTTGCTAGAATAAAAAGTAGTATAGCGGTAATATCACAAGCTATAAATCTAGTTTATACGAGGTATTTATGAAATCTATACGTGTACTGGCACCAATTATAAACATACTCCCGGATAGTATTATTCGATATATTGGCAGCAAAGCATCTGAATATATTCTTAATAAATATGCAAAGCTGGAGATAACAGGAAATGAAATCCTGTCCCAGCGGATAGGCAAGCCAACAATATTTATTGCAAATCATTTGAGTAATGTTGACGGAATTGTTCTCAATAAGATACTTAAGAAAAATAATGTCACCTTCATGGCAGGTGTTAAGCTGAATGCAAATCCCCTTACAGCAGTGTTCCTGAAAACAGTTAAGCATATCCCCATAAACCCAAGTTCAGCCGATAGAAATGCAATCCGTAAGGCTCTGGCTGTATTGAGTATGGGAGAGTCTATCTTGATATTCCCTGAAGGGACTAGAAGCAGATCCGGCTCAATGATAAAGGGCAGAAAGGGATTTCTGCTATTGGCAAGGCTATCCAAAGCCGATATAGTTCCGATAGCACTTGAGGGAACAGAGCTACTACTGCCAATCAACCAAAATGACATGGGTAAGGAAGCTCTTCAGCATGCAGCTGTGAGAGTAAATATAGGGCAGCCTTTTCAGTTGGAGAAGAAAAATAATAGCTGTGATAATTGGGATGAAGAATGTTTAAATACAGCAATGAGGAAAATTGCACAAATGCTAAAGCCTGAGTATCAGGGTGTATATAAAACAAACTAATTAAAAGTGCCGGGTACTTATTCTCTGAGTTATGATCGTGACACTAACCCCTTCACACCGAGTAATTTGCACGCATATTTGCCTCTCCCCCATTCTTCTGTATCATTCATAGTCCTTCTCTTACATTTTTATTTAAAGCAATACTATTAATAGAAGGACAATCTTCTATCATGTCGAAAAAAGGAGAGAGTAATAAGTGCCAGGCTCCAAAGTTATCCAGTTATTTTATTTGTTCGAGTGAGTAAACTGCTGGTATGTTTCGACTAAAAACTCATTTCGCCTTTGAAAAATATTGTCTAGTTTTGTCGAAGCATATGTTAGATTTGTAAAAAGTACAAAATATGAAAAGGCTGTGAATATATGCTATTCACAGCCTTTCTGTATGTATGTAACTCTAATATTATATTTGGTGGAGGCAAACCTTACCGGTTCGTATGTACAAACCCCCTCTACTCTTATCGTCATAATGTTGGGGTAAGCAGGACAGTCTAACCGCTTTCCTGCTTGATATTATGGACTTAGGCCAAGAGAAAGATAAATGCAGCACTTATGCTGGTTCCGATAGCCCATAATGTTTCCATAATAATATTTGCCACAGGCATCATCCCCTTCCACATTTCATCGGTCATGTGTACACTAAAGTATCTAAGTATGGTTGTAAATATTACAATAGCAGCTATTGATACCCAGCATACACTTGCATTTTCTTTTCTCTCTCCCGAGTCTCCTCGCCTAAAGCCACAATAGTCTAAAAGTGAGCAGAACGGTTTAATCGCCTTCCTACCATATTAATCTCTCTATTCTATATTACCGAAAATATTCTATCATCTGAATTGGAACTAATAACAATATCTTCATTCTTTTCCAACATTGTAGATATTGAAATATACTTAAACAGATGATCGCATTCTGTTGACTTAAAAGGCTTTATTACTTCATAAATACAGTCATCGGCAACGCCAAGTAAACCAATCCCACTTTCAGTAAACTTATCTATATCAACTGACTTAACAGTGTTCTCTGGGAGAGCTACATACGAATAGTCAGAGAAACATAAATACCTTTGTGCTTGGACAAGTCCACCTTTCCAATCCTTGATTTTTACTTCAATAGAAACGTTTACTCCAAGATTGTTATCATCTATCCTTTTAGTTACAGTGATTCTTTCATCTATAACTTTTATGATCTTACTATCTGCTAGTATGCGAATACATCTTAATAAATGGTTTTTTGTCAAAACTGATTTTTCAGCCGCTTCACTGATGCTTTTAATGTTGTTATCCACTATTAAATAATATAATTTTAGAGCATAGTAATCCATGATGTTCTCATGCTCCTCAGGGACATGACATCCTACCATAATATCAGGAATCCCAATTCCCATACGTATTTCATTTGCATATAATAATCCGTTATCCTTCAAATGTCTGTTCATAACACTAACTAATTCTGATTCCTTCACATCCAGCACCTCTTTACAATTGATAAATCTTTCGCAGATCTGGAATTACTCTCTGCCATGTCTTCAGGTAACTATAGTCACTTTCTTTAAATATAGGCGTTAACTCTTTATAGTATGCAATAGCATTCTTAATTCTTTCCTCAATATAGTCTAATCTTTGAGGTACACTCATTGACCTCAATATATCAATTTCTTCTTGGCGTCTATATATGAAATGTCTCTTACTATTAGCATCATCGATCAATTCATCTGGTTGTTTTCCTTCACAATATGGACAATTACACTTTAAATCTATTCCACACTTAGTCTTTAATATGCTAATAATCTTAGCTGGATTCTTTCTTTCAACTGGTACATTTTTCATAAGTTCTGGAACATAATACATTACGTACATATTATAGGCATCTGTAGCTTCTTTATACAAATCTTCATAGAAAGTCTCAAACCTACCAGCGCCTGACTCGAAGGCATATAATCCAAAAGCGAGCAACAAAAGTCCTATGGTTCCAACTCTACCAGCAATGACAGGCTTTTTTGTCGACTTTTGCAGTTCAAGTAATGTCGATATATAATGGTATACCTGTGCAGCACCAATATCATAATTAATGCAATCTACGTATAACCAATACATATCACATGGTAGTCCACTTAATACATTCAAAAAGTACTCTTTCTCTGTTGTTGCAGTCAGTATATCTGCTTTAATACAGAAGCCCCCAACTAGTTTCTTATCTATATTATTGGCTATAAGGTAATCCTTGGTCTCTTTCATGAGTTTTACATCTAACGAAAACCATGTTTCAATATTAGCGTTCTTAATCGTTATAAGATTCGAGTTATTACTTACATGGAAAGGTGATACAATATAACTCGGATTATGCTTTAGCTGCTCTTCTACTACCAGTTTAACATATTCTTTCTTTTGGTCCAGTTCAATGAAGTTCTCTAATTCAAGTCGAGTATATCCCTGTGGAGCATAAGGTAGCTCAACTAAACCCTTAACATCAACAAATGTATCATATGCAAGACGCATGGTAGCAGGATCAATAATGAAATTAACACTGTTGTCTTTTATATGCTTTAGTAGATTTTTCTGTAGTTTTTGATGATTAATAGGAAATACAACGTTCTCTACCTCATATCCATCATTGTAATACCCCTCTAGTACAGACTTCTCGTTCCATACTCTTAGGTAAAAATTCGGATCAAAATCAGCAGAGATATCACAGGAAGCCTCAGGCTGTGTTAATATTAAATACTTTAGTATCTCTTCCTTATTGTTTGGACGTTGATAGTTCAACTTCCTCAATAAAGTTAATATCAAGTTATCAAGACAATTTGGAGTTGAAGGTGCAAACTGTAATACTGACAAAGGCGGTTCATGAATTATTTTATAAAACAATTGCTCTCTTGAAACAATTTCACCATATGGGTATGTCTTTGTTATCAATTCGAACAGGATTACACCCAAAGCATAATAATCTGATCTAAAGTCTATATTCTTACTATCCCGTATCTGCTCAGGAGACATATATACAGGACTCCCAATTGAGTCTCCGGTATTTGTAATAGATGTATAATCAATTAGTTTAGATAACCCAAAGTCGAGTAGCTTAATCTTATTGTCCTCTGTTATAAATATATTCTGAGGTTTCAAATCTCTATGTACAATATTATTCTTATGAACAGCATCTAGACCTTCAAGTATTTGAACAAAAATTGCTTCAATAGCGTTATAATCCAGATTGTTTCTTAAAAAATACTTTTGTAGATCAATACCATTCAAGTATTCCATGACAACATAAACGTAAAACTGATTATTGTCTTCGAATACTCCATCGTCGATAAGCCTTATTACATTTTCATGGTCAACCTTCTTTAAAGCAGCTATCTCCCTTGTAATGCGATTATCATTACCATTTTGCCTAAATTCAGAGTATACATAATCAAGGTTGAATATTTTGATGGCATAAATATGTTCCGAACTCTTACACTTGTATACAGTGCCAAATTGACCTTTTCCAATAAATTCAATTATCTCATATCCATTAATATTCTTTCCTTGCATCTATGTTCCCCCCAATATACATTCGGTGTATGCTAATATTTGTTTTACTTGCATTTACCAACATTATACAATATCTATACTTCTTATTCAATTATCCTCATGCATCCAACAATCTAAGAAAGCATTATAATAATAGAAGTCTTTTGTAGCTCCATTTGAACTAATACTCTCAAACTATCATTTCTTATTAAGTAGTTTCACAGTCTTTTCTGTGATTTTGCTAATATATTCTTCCACCTTATCATTCGGAATACTATAGAAGTTATCAATCTCCTCACCTAAATAAACCCTTGTAACTACCTTATCGTCTATAGGGATATCTTGGTAAGTCTGCTTTATTCTACTTTTACCAAATTGAACTGGTGTTGGATTATTTAAAAAGCTTATAAATTTATGAGTTGTTATTCCTCCTTTAAGTATCCAATTATAACTGCTACTACTTATCTCTACTCTACCTGATTCTGTTACAATACTAGGCATCCTTCGGCTCAAAAACACACTTAATGATGATCCATCTATAAGATAAACATCATCAATTTTTTCAGGTCTGCCTACCATACAGGACACTATCTGTATATAGCATAATAAAAGTACACAGTGTAGCCGCCTAAAAGTGCAGAGTTAAAAAGCTAAAAAAGACACTTGCCAACAAACCAAATAACCCTTATCGTTGAATTTGCGAGAAAACAGCGAGGGGG